>JAWKRC010000022.1:0-126942 GCA_041389825.1 Polyangiales bacterium
CGATCCAACGCCGCATCGCGGAGCTCGACGGCGACGACGCGAGCGTTCGACATCGGATCCTCGTCACGAGCGCGCAGCACGACGCCGTGGAGAACGTGGTCGCGCGGACGAAGGTCTTCGGTCTCCCCGCGGTGAAGGTCGGCGCGCGCCGCGGCGGCGACGGCGCGGGCCTCGACGGCGCCGAGCTGTTTCAAGCCGACCAGGCGGACCAGATCCGAGCCTCGCTGGAGTCGGAGGCGGAGACCGAGCGGCTGCGGGTCGCCCGCGAGCACGTCGCGACGCTGCTCGCGCTACCTGGCACGCCGTCGCAGAACGCCGACAGGCTCAGAGCGGTGCGTGAGGCGATCGCCGGCCTGGTGCCGCCCGCCCTGGTCGACGCGGTCGCGGCGCGGGAGCGGGCCCTTCGCTCGCAGCGCCCCCCCGACGACGACCGGAAGCTCCAGCGCCGAGCGGCGTCGGGCCTCCCGTGCACGGCGGCGCAGTTCGAAGACGGAGGCCCCCGAGCGTCGGCCAAGGCGCTCCAGCGCCTCGGAGCGATCCTGACCGACGACGAGCGGAGGCTCCTCGAGGGGTGCGCCCGCTGGGTCGGCGACGCCGCGCCGCCGTGGATCGGCGACCTGGGCCCGGTGCGCGACGCGCTGCTCGACCGGCTTCAACCGACGATGACCCCGCGAGAGTGCCGCCTCGACGGCGAGACGCGCGCGACGCTGGTCGAGCTCGTCGAGGCGATGCGTGAGGGGCTGCGGACTCGACGCACGCGCGAGGAGTCAGTCGTCGCCAACTTCCTCCATGAGCTCGAGACCGACCCCGACGGCGTCCGCGAGACGCTGCAGGAGTACACCGCGGTCCTCGCGTCGACGCTGCAGCACTCCGCGGCGAAGCCGATGCGTGAGGTTCGCGGCATCAACACGGGCAACCTCGAGTTCGAGTCGGTGCTGGTCGATGAGGCGGCCCGCGCCCACCCGCTCGACCTGTTCGTCCCGATCAGCATGGGTCGCCGTCGGATCGTGCTGGTCGGCGACCACCGTCAGCTCCCCCACATGCTCGAGCCCGAGGTCGAGCGCGCCATCCTCTCGGGTGACCTCTCAGGGGAGACCGAGCGCGCGTTGAAAGAGAGCCTCTTTCAGCGGCTCTGGGACGTGATGAAGGCGCGCGAGAAGGTCGACGGGGTCGTCCGCACGGTGACGCTCGACCAGCAGTTTCGGATGCACCCGGCGCTTGGGGCCTTCGTGAGCCGCTGGTTCTACGAGGCCAAGGGCGACCCCGCGATCCGGTCGCCGCGCCCGGCCGAGGAGTTCTCGCACGAGCTGAGGCAGTTCGTCGGCGGCGACGGGCGCGAGCGCGTCGCGGTCTGGGTCGACGTCCCGCGCGAGATGGGGACGGAGCGGGGGAAGCCGAGCCCCTCACGACGCTGCGAGGCCCAGCGCGCGGCACGACTCGCGCTCTCGATCCTCCAGGCCGACGCGTCGTTGAGCGTCGGGGTGATCTCGTTCTACCGGGGACAGGTCGACGAGATCGCGATGTCTCTCGGCGAGCTCGGCGTGATGGAGAGCCAGGGCGGCGCGTGGCGGGTCCGCGACGAGTGGCGCGTGGGCCGGGGCCGGGACGGAGAGCCGACCGAGCGCTTCCGCCTCGGGACGGTCGACGGGTTCCAGGGGAAGGAGTTCGACGTGGTGATCCTCTCGATCACGCGCAGCAACAGGCTCCCCGCGGCGACCGACCACGAGCGTCGGCGCAGGTACGGCCACCTCCTGCTCGACAACCGCCTGTGCGTCGCGATGAGCCGCCAGCGGCGCCTGCTCGTCGCGGTCGGAGACCTCGCCTTCTCTCGCGCGGCGGAGGCCCCCCCCGCGCTCCGCGGTTTCGCCCAGCTCTGCGAGGGCCCCGATGGCCTCATCCTGGATTGATCTCCCCGTCGTTCGCTTCGCGCCCTCGCCTCGCGTGCGCGACGGCGAGTCGGTGGAGTGGTTGCTCTGGCCGACGCTGGCGTGGCGCGTGGTCGGCCCGCGGCCGCAGCGAACCCTCAACCTGTTTCAGCGGTCGATTGTGTTCCTGTGCGTAAAGCCTTCGCTCCGCCGAAGAGGCCGCCGCGCGCCTGTGCCTGCACCGCGAGCTGGTCGCACTGGTGATGCTCGAGCTCGAGCAGATGGGCGCCACGACACGCTCCATCGACCCACCGAGCGAGGGCGGACGGTCTACGACGACGATCAGGACGACGACGACGAGCTCGTTGTCGGCAGGGTGTTCTCGGGCAACCTTCTCGGGTGAGCTATGGCCTCGGCTGCTTGCGCGTGACCTCCCCCTCGCGAGCGTGACGAAGGCCGAGAAGGGCTGGCCCTCGCTGGAGACGGGCACCACGGCTCGCCACATCCAGATCGAGCCTTCGTTCTGGACATGCCCGAGGCGCCGAACGGGCGAGAGCCGCTCCCGGCGGACATCCTGCGCGCGGCGCGATCGCACGCTCGCTGGGTTCGCTACGGTGAAGAGCTGGTCGGGGTCGAGAGCCGAAGCGCGCGGCTGGAGGTGGCGCAGCGCCTGCCCGGGTCGCCGGAGAGGCTGCTGCTCGCGGTGCGAGCGCGAGTAGGCCCGACGGGCTGGACGGTCGATGATCCCTTCGGGCTCGGCGAGTGTCTACACACGCGCCGGCTGGTTGAGCGCGCGCTCGACGGCCTGGGCGCGACACGGGGTGCGAGCGCGCTTCGGGAACGCCTTCGCCCCCGCGCGCTCGACGTGGAATCCGCGACGCTCAAGGAGATTCTGCAGAACGCTGAGGCGAGGGTCGCGGACCGGCTCACGGTGGCGATCCACGAGCACCCCGAGCTCTTCGGTCGCGCGGTGGCCATGCAGAGAGCCGCGCTCGAGGCCGAGAGCACCTCGTGCCCGCAAGACAAGCGGGACGACGTCGTGGTGAAGGCGCAGCAGGTCATCGAGCATGTGCTGGGGGAGCTGCTGCGGGAGCACGGCCGCCGCGACGACCACCGCTCGCTCACGTCGGACGATCGATTCAACGCGCAGCTCTTCGAGCAGCTCGCGGTGGGGTGCGGCTTCGCCGGGCCGATCCCCAAGAGCCTCAAGGGCGTGCGGCGAGGCAAGGTGCAGGCGGCGTCGGAGTCCCGCCGCGGGAGCGTGCTGCCCCTCGTACTGGCGCTGCTGCTGGGGACGCCGGAGGCGCCAGGGCATCCGCTCCGGCGCATGGCCGCTCGGTCGCCGCGCTTCCTCACCGAGCTCGCCGAGCTCGCCGGGGTACGCGACCGCGCGGCGCACGGGGGCCGCAGGGTCCCACGTCAGGAAGCGCCGTCGTTGAACGTCATCACGTTCGCGTACGACGCGATCCAGACACTGGTGCTCGACCGGGGCGCGTCGTCAGGGAGGCCGACCGATTCATGAGCAGGAAGCACAAGGCGCGACCGCACCACGGTGGTGGAGAAAAACGACCCTCGACGCCGCCAGCGGCGGTCGCCCCCGTCGTCCCTCCCGAGCCGAGCGCCGCGGCCGCAGTCTCGGAGCTCTCGAACGACGCAGAGAGCGCTCTCGCGGCGGCGGAGCTCGAAGTGGGGTCGCTGCCGGTCGAGAACGAGCCGCCCTCACGGCCGCTGGCCGACCTCGTGCGAGACGCGAGCGATTCACGAAGAAGTTCGACGCCGCCCGACGGGTGATGGAGGAGCGACAGCGACTGGCGGAGGCCGAGCGCAAGGACGCAGCGGCGTGCCGCGGAGGGCACAGAAGCTGGAGAACGAAGCGCGAACGAAGGCGCATGAGCTCGACCGCCGCGAGCGCTCGCTCCGGGAGACGAGCGACCGGCTCGCTGAGCGCGAACGCGACGCCGACGCGGGCTTTCTGGCGCGGCGACGCGAACTGCTCGGAATCGCTGGAGGAGGAGCGGGCCAGCCTCATGGAGCAGGTCGCGCGGCTCGAAGCCGAGCAGCGCGACAGCGTGAGCCGATACGAAGGAGTTCGGGAGTCGCTCGAGGCGCGGGCGCGCGAGTGGCGCGAAGCTCAGACCGCGCTCGCCGTCGAGGGCGAGCGAGAGCGGAGAGAGCTCGACGCGCGCCTCTCGGCCACGAGAGAGGAAGCGCTGGCCGACGCGCGCGCTCGCGCGGCGGGGATCGTCGCCGCGGCCCAGGCCTCCGCGGAGGCCGTCCGCGAGGACCTGGACGCGCGCGAGGCCGAGCTCGCGGAGCGAGAGCGGGCGCTCCGCCTCGAGCGCAACGCCATCGCGGCGGCGCGCGAGGTGCTCGAGGAGGACCGGGCTTCGCTCGATCAGAGGGTCGAGCGGCGCGCCGGCGACGCCCTTCGCGAGGCGCGCGAGCGTGCGGAGGGGCTCGAGGCCGAGCGCGATCGGGCCCGGCGCGAGCGCGACGGGTTGGTGGCGCGGGTTCGCGACTTCGAAGACCTCGAGCGCCAGATCGGAGACGCGGGGCCAGAGGGGCTGTTGCGAGAGCTCGCGGCGCTGCGGACGCAGGCCGACGCTTTGCGCCGTGAGCTGGCCGATCGCCCGTCGAGCGACGAGCGGCTGCGGCTGCGCGCGCTGGAGCGGCAGCTGGCCGATCGCGACGACGTGGAGACGGCCCTGCGCGCAGAGGTCGCGCGCCTCGCGCGCCGCCTCGGTCAGAGAGAGATCGCCGCGGTCGAGCTGGAGACGCTGCGAGGTCAGAAGGAGGCGCTCGAGGCGAGCTACGCGCTCATGAAGACGGCGCACGACGAGCTGCACGCCGAGGTCAAGACCCTCACGGCGAAGGACGACGAGAAGGCCCCCATGGCTTCCCTGCTCGCCCTCGATCGACTGCACGGCGGGGCGCCGCCCGCGGACTCCACCTCGCCACCCACCACGTCGCTGAAGGTCTTCGCCGAGGACCTCCGCCTGCGGGTGACCCACGCGATCGAGGGTCGCGCGCTCCACTACGGAGCCCGCGACGTCCGCAGCTTCCTCGGCGGCCTGGCGATGTCACCGCTGTTGCTGCTCCAGGGGATCAGCGGCACCGGCAAGACCAGCCTGCCCATCGCCTTCGCCAACGCGGTCGGCGGCGACCACACCGTCGTCGAGGTTCAGGCTGGCTGGCGCGACCGACAGGACCTCCTCGGCTACTACAACGCCTTCCACCGACACTTCTACGCCAGCAACTTCCTCCAGGCGCTGTACCGCGCGGGCACCCCGGAGCGCCGCGACCGCGTCACGCTCATCGTGCTCGACGAGATGAACCTCTCGCGCGTCGAGCAGTACTTCGCTGACTTCCTGTCGGTGATGGAGAAGCCGCCCGCCGACCGTCAGATCACCCTGATGGCCGACCCGGTGCCGAACCCTCCGTCGCTGATCGTCGAGGGGCGCCACCTCCGCGTGCCGACCAACGTGTGGTTCGTGGGCACCGCCAACCACGACGAGACGACGACGGCCTTCGCTGACAAGACGTACGACCGCGCGCACGTCATGGAACTCCCGCGCCACCCGACCTCCGACGGCGCCAGAAGGGGAGCGCTCGCGCCGCGCCCGCCGGTGTCCTGCCAGGCCCTGCTGGACATGTTCCGCCGCGCGATGGAGGCGCGAGCCTCAGACGTGACGCGGGTCCGTCACTGGCTCAACGAGGGGTCGGGGCTTGGAACGGTGCTCGGCAAGGAGTTCCGCGTGGCGTGGGGCAACCGCCTCGAGCGCGACATCGAGCGCTACGTCCCCGTCGTCTGCGAGGCCGGCGGCGACGTCGGCGAGGCGGTCGACCACCTGCTTCAGACGAAGCTCCTGCGCAAGCTGCGCGGTCGCTACGACCTGCGCCCGCAGGGGCTCGAGGAAGTCCGCACGGTCCTGGAGAAGAGTTGGGTCGACGCGAAGTGCCCCCCCGAGCGCTCGCTCGAGCTGCTCGACCAGGAGATCAGCGCGCGGCGCAGCGGGGGCGTCGAATGATGCTCCGGGTGCGCGGCGCGGCGCACTCGGCCAGGGTCAGCGCGCCCGAGCGGATCGTCGCTGGGCTGTACGCATCTGAGCCCTCCATGACGACGGTGGTGCCGGGCGTCCCCGGCGTCGACAGCAACCGCTTCATCGGCGCGTGGCCCTCCCGCGCTGACGTCGAGGCGCTCGCGAGGGTGGCCGGCTCGCTGGACGACGGCACCCCGTGGTCTGCGTGGGTCAGCTCGAGCCACGTCGTCCAGAGCTTGGACGGCGACGCGGGCATGACGCCGCTCGAGCTGGCGATCGAGGCGAACCTCGACGCTCTGCATGCCGTCTGCCGCGCGCCTCGCACGCTGTTGCGGTACGACGACGATCGATCGCCGGTCTCGCAGGCGCGGCGCGTCTCATCGCGGAGCATCGCAGACCTCGTCTCCCGCCCGAGCGACTGGGAGCGACGTACCCTACGGGGCGTTCGCCCGGCGCGGGTGCTCTCGGTCGTCTCCGAGGACGACTGGGACCTCTACGAGAACCGCGTCGCGGCGCGCCTGATCGACCGCCTACTCGCGCTGCTGGTGCCTCGCCTCCAGCAGCTCGCTCAAATGAAGGCGCTCCTCGACGAAGGCCACGACTTCACCGATGAGACGCGTGGTTCGCACTGGCGCGCCAGGAGGCTCAGTCAGACCTGGGAGCGCGTCGCCGCCGACGACGCTGTCCGCTCGCAGGTTCGGGCCACATCGCAGAGGCTCACCGCGCTGACGGACGCGCTTCGGACCTTGTTGACCTCTACGCTCTACACGCACGTCCTCCGAGGGGCGCAGGTCGAAGACGCGCTACGGCCTACGAACATCCTCTCGAACGACTTCCACTACCGACGTGTCGCCGAGCTCTGGCGCCGCGTCGCGCTGACCCTCGCGCGGGCCGCGCCGACTCGCGCCGACGCGCTGCGCCTCCGCCGGCTCGTGAGCGCTCACTTCGACGCGTTCTCGCGCCTCCTGGTGCTGCAAGCCCTCCACGGCTTCGGCTACCGCCCCACCTCCTCGGAGGCTCGCTTCGCGGACGGACGCTTGCGTCTGCACGGGCCACGCGGCGAGCTCGAGCTGCTGCCCTTGCCTGACGGCGCGCTCGTGCTCAAGCAAGGCGATCGCGCGCTGCCGATCGTCGCGCTCCCGGTCTCCCCCGCGGGGGACGACGCGGCGGTCGTCGAGGCCACCAAGGTCGTCGCCGACGACGCGCTGGTGCTTCTGTACGGTCGCCTCGCCGCGGGCGTGAAGGGAGACACCGCGGCCGTGCTCGCGGGGTGGTCGCGACCCCGGGTGTTGCTGGTGTCCCCTTGGTCGCTCGACGCCGTCGAGCGCACCGCCCGCGTACTGGGTGCATGGGACGCGGCCGGACGCCTCGATCGCTACCCTCCGCGTGTCGACTGGAGAGGTGCGCCGCCTCGGGGCCTGCCCGACTGGGCGAGGTCGGTCGCAGGGACGCTGATCGCGGTGCGACCGCCCAGCGAAGATGAGCGGGAGGCTCCCTCGCGCGCGACTACCGTGCCTGGTACCAGGGTCGTTTCGGACGATCGCGAACAGGCGAAGGCGCGAGCGCTGGGCGCGCTGCGAGCAGAGGCGCAGGGCATCGGTTGGTTGGCCACGTGCCCGGTCTGCCGCGGCGCAGACGTCGTCTTTGACGACCGATTTCAGCCAGACGCTCCGGTCGAGCGGCAGACGGTCTGGTGCCGGTGTAGAGGGTGCACCGCGAGTTGGGGTCTCCGGGCCTGCGGGCGTTGCCAGCGAGGCCGATTCGCGGCGCTCGACCCTGGGCTCAACCTGGAGTGCCCAGCCGACGCCGCGTCGATCGACCGCGCCTACGGCCGTGACCTCTGGGCTCGCCCGCAGCGCGGCGCTGACGATCGGAGAGCATATTCGTGCCCACATTGCGAGGCGGGCTGACGAAGCGCGAACCATCGTCGCGCGGGTCGCCAAGGAGGCGCGGACGGCTGACGTGACGTCGATCGAGTTTGCCCCGGAGGAAGCGTCACGGATCGCGCAGGTGATCTCGCGCGCATGACGGCCGCGGGCGAGTTGTCACCCCTCGGCGCTGTGCGCACCATCGCGTCGTCGGACGGCGTCCCGCAGCGTCGCGGTCGCGCGCTCCGACAGACGGAGACTCTCCCGCGATGAAGAACGTCGATCGCCTCAAGGTCCGCACCGCCAAGGCCCTCACCCCGGTGGTGAAGTTCGTCGCCCGTGACCCCGCCGCCCCCCTGCACTGCCAGTTCTGCCAGGGCGACTGCGGCGGCGCCTGCGGCTGACCGTCTCCCGCTACCGCGACGCGCGCTCGGCGACCTTCACCCCGCCGAGCGCCGTCGCGAGCGTGCTCTGCCCGGGAACACGAGTCCCCACCATCCACAGCCCTGGCAACACCGGCTCCGGCAGCATCCCCGCGTAGTTGGCGAGCCCCGCCCTCCGAGGCACGCCGCCGACGTAGCCGCCGGGCCTCCCCACGAAGCGCGCGAAGGTGCGCGGCGACGCCGTCATCCGATGCACCGTCGCGGCCGTGAGCTCGGGCGCGCGCCGCGCGATGGTGCGCGCCATCGCCGACTGCACCGCGGAGACGTACTCGCCCTGCGCCTCCGCCGGCATCGCGAGGAGCGTCTCCATCGGCACGTGCGTCGACGCCGTGACCGTGCGCGCGCCGTCGGGCCCGCGCGCCTCGTCGGCGCCGCTGATCGAGCAGAAGACGTGGTTGCCCTCGATGAACGGACGCGCCGCGTCGTCGACCAGCTCGACGTGGTGCGCCTCGGCGCGAAGGCCCGCGTCGCGCGCGAGGCCGAGGTACAGCATGGCCGCGCCCCACCCGCCCTCGACCTTCGTCGCCAGCGCGTCGAGGCGCGCGGTGCTCTCTCCGAGGAGCCCTCGCAGCGCGTGAGGCGTGAGGTTCGCGATGACCCGCCGCGCGTCGGTCTCGCCGCGGCGTGAGCGCAGCCGCCAGCCTCCGTCGGCGGGGCGGAGCCCCTTCACGCTGTCGGCGAGGCGCACGTCGACGCCGAGCGCGCGGGCCGCGTCGATCAGCGCCGTCGCGAGCGCGCCGATGCCACCGTGGACGTGGCGCGTGCCGTGGAAGTAGTAGTCCATGGTGGCGAGCGCGAAGGGGGCCTCGGCCTCGGCCGCCGAGGCCTGCACGGTGATCTGCGACACGGCGTCGAGGTAGACGCGGAGCGGCGCGAACTCGCCGAGGCCGTGCGCGTCGACGAAGGCCGCGAGGGGCCGACCGATCCACGGGAGGAGCGGCAGGTAGCGCGGCGTGCGCGCGAGGTGCGTGACGAGCGCGCGCGGGCCGAAGGGAGGCAGCAGCGCCGGGTCATCGAGGAGCGACCAGAGCGCGTCGGCGAGCGACGACTGCCGCGCGAAGAACGCGTCGAGGCGATCGCGAGGCGCGCCGGGGAGCGACGCGAGGCGCTCGACGAAGGCCTCGCGGCGGGGCGGGACGGCGAGCGCGAGGTCAGGCCCGCGGAGCTCGACGATGGGGTCGGGCACGCGGGTGGTGACCGGGAGCTGATGGCGCTCGATCCAGCGCGCGAAGAGCTGCCCGGGGTCGAAGCCCGAGAAGAGGGTCGCACCGCTCTCGAAGCGCCACCCGCCGCGGGGGAAGGTCGAGGCGCAGCCGCCGGGGTACTTCAGCGACTCGAAGAGGACGACCCGCGCGCCGCGCTCGGCGAGCGTGAGGGCGGCGCCGAGCCCGCCGAAGCCCGCTCCGATGACGGCGCAGTCGTAGGTCACGCGGGCGTGGATCCTACGGGAGGTCAGCGCCGACGACGCCGCGCGATCGCGACGCCCGCGAGCGCCAGCAGCAGCGCGCCCGACGACGACCGCCCCGGCGCGGCGCTGCACCCGCCCACGGGGAGCTCGGTGATCCCGCCGCCGTCGGGGGCCTCCTCCTGCTCAGGCCCGTCGTCCTCCGCGGGCGGGACCTCGCCCTCGCCCGGCTCGGAGCCGTCGCCCACGCCGCCGTCGCCCGTCGCGGGAGGCGCCGCGCGGTCGCAGACGTCACCGAAGCCGTCGCCGTCGGCGTCGGCCTGGTCGGGGTTCACGTCGAAGGGGCAGTTGTCGTCGGCGTTGCTGAGCCCGTCGCCGTCGCCGTCGAGGTCGCACGCGTCGCCCTCCCCGTCGCCGTCGGTGTCGCGCACGTCGCCGGTCGCGACCTCGTCGCAGTTGTCCATCGCGTCGGGGAGGCCGTCTCCGTCGCGGTCCTCGTCGCAGGGGTCTCCGACGCCGTCGCCGTCGAGGTCGCCCTGCTCGGGGTTGGCGCCCGCGGGGCAGTTGTCCCTCGCGTCGGGCACGCCGTCGTCGTCGCGGTCGGCGTCGCAGACGTCACCCACGCCGTCTCCGTCGAGGTCGGCCTGGTCGGCGTTGGCCTCACGCACGCAGTTGTCGTCGGCGTCGACGAGCCCGTCTCCGTCTCCGTCGTCGCAGGCGTCTCCGCGGCCGTCGCGGTCCTGGTCGTCCTGGGAGCGGTTCGCGACGCGCGGGCAGTTGTCCGCCGCGTCGGCGACGGTGTCTCCGTCGTCGTCGTTGTCGCAGACGTCTCCGCGGCCGTCGCGGTCGGTGTCGCGCTGCTCGGGGTTCGGCCGCTGCTCGCAGTTGTCTCTACCGTTGTTCACCCCGTCGCCGTCGCGGTCGTCGTCGCAGACGTCTCCGCGGTCGTCGTCGTCCTGGTCGAGCTGCGCGCGGTTGGGCTCGCCGGGGCAGTTGTCGCAGGCGTCGCCGAGCCCGTCGT
This sequence comes from Polyangiales bacterium, assembly GCA_041389825.1. Classification (GTDB taxonomy): domain Bacteria; phylum Myxococcota_A; class Polyangia; order Polyangiales; genus JAEYZO01. The sequence continues at coordinate 10,643 of JAWKRC010000022.1, forward strand.
GGTCGCGGTCGCGCTGGTCGCGGTTCGCGGTCGCGTTGCAGTTGTCGCAGACGTTGCCGACCCCGTCGCGGTCCGAGTCGTTCTGGTCGCGGTTGGGGCGGCTCACGCAGTTGTCGCAGGCGTCGCCGACCCCGTCGCGGTCGCGGTCTCGCTGGTCGCGGTTGCGCGCTCCGTCGCAGTTGTCGCAGGCGTCGCCGACCCCGTCACGGTCGCGGTCTCGTTGGTCGCGGTTGCCGACGGCGCGGCAGTTGTCGCGCGCGTCGGGCACGCCGTCGCGGTCGGTGTCGACCACGCGCTCGCGGAACCACGGCGTGCGTCGGTTCGCGCCCTCGATGGTGAGCTCGACGTGCAGGTGGTCGTGGTGCGGGTGCGGGCCGGTGTACGGGCGCGCGTCGGGGCTGGTGGCCGGGCCCCAGATGGAGCGGTCCCAGATGACGAGCTGCACGCCGATCTCCTGGGCGTGCGTGACGAGCCAGTGCGCCACCGGGTCGCCGAGGGTGTTGTCGGCCTGACCGCCGGTGGTGGGGATGAACACGTCGATGGCGCGGCCGGTGCCGTGCACCGATGTCTGGCTGGTGTTGGCCGTGTTGGGCCGGCACGAGTACCCGCCGTACGCGCGCACCTGACGAAAGCTGCGCCGGAGGTAGTCCCCAGCTCGCGCGTCCCCGCGAGGAAGCTCCCGCCGCAGTTGCGCCCGCCGTCCCACGGGGGCGCGCCGTTGTAGCCGACGCGCTGCCGGGCGGCGACCGCGCGCACCGACGCGGGCATGGTCCAGCGACCAGGGATGGCGATGCCCTGGGCGACGGTGAGGTTCTCGCGCTCGTCCCAGTCGTCGTCGTCTTCAGCGGGCGCCGCCACGCAGGCGACGGAGGCAGCGAGCAGCGCCAGGAGGCGCAGGCGAACGAAGTCCGGGCGGGCGGCAAGCATGGAGGGCGCGATCTTGCGGCGCGAGCGCGGGCTCGTCATGTGGGGCTCTCGTTACCACTCGCGCGCGGCCGGTCCTTCGGGCGCTCCGACGCGCGACCCCGAACTGGACGGGCGCCCGATCGCGGGAGGAGCGTGCGCCTCTCCTCCGCGACCGGGCGACGCGTCGACGCTGGGGTCAGGCCTTGCTCGGGTCGCCGTCCGCGGTCTTCGCCTCGACGGCCTTCGCCTTCGCCTTGCGGGCGCGGGCCATCCCCTCGGAGATGCGCTGCGACTGGAGTCGCCCGTAGCGCACGACCTGCGGGTAGCGGTCGAGCACCTGCGGGTGCCGCGCGGCGCGGTGGCGCACCTCGCGCTCGACGCCCTTCACGATGTCGTGCCCGTCGGAGGCCGCCACGACGAGCTGGAGCCTCGCCGCGGAGAGCGCGCGCTCCAACCGGACCACGGTGACCCGCAGGCCCTTCACCCGGTCGCGCAGCGACGGGGCGTGGGAGACGTCGCCGACGTCGTCGCCGAAGTCCGCGGCGATTTCGTCGCCGCCCTCGGCCACCTCGTCGAGGGCGAGCACGAGCTCGGCGTGGTGCACCTCGCCCACGTACGTGACGTTGGGCAGCGACGCGTTGCTCGCGGGGGCGACGAAGCCCTCGGGCACCGGCGGGACGGCCTCGGGCGGCACCCACGGGGCGCGGCGCACGAGCGCCACGGGGTCGGTGGGCGACGGCGCGAAGGTGATGGTGACGTACGGGGCAGACGCGGCGGGCTTCTTCATGACGGGCTCCTTGATGTTGCGAGGGGGCGACCATCGCCTCCCAACTGCTCCATCGACAGACCCGAGAAAACCCGGCGCGAAATCGACGTCGCCTCCATTGCGACGCGCTCAGGGTGGGGGGGTACCCCACCCTGAGACGGGGTCACACCCACCCTGAGATGGGGGCCCACCCACCCTGAGACGGGGTCACGCCCACCCTGACGCGGGGGTCACCCCACCCTGAGACGGGCCCTCGCCCACCCTGTGATGGGGTCACCCCCACCCTGCGAGGGGAGCGACCTCTACCGTCGGTCGAAGTGCGCGAGGAGCGCGAGGTACGCGTCGGTGAGGCTCGTCGCGAGCGCCACCGCCGACGCGTGCTGCTCCGGGTCGGAGAGGTACCGGTCGGGGTGGTACTGCCGGAGCATCGCTCGGTAGGCTCGCTGCACCTCGGCGCGCGACGCGCCCGGCGAGAGCTCCAGCAGGCCGTAGCATTTGGCGAGGGAGCGGTCGCGCATCCGGTCGCGGCGCGCCTGGCTGAGCGCGGTGAGCTCGTCGTCGGCGGCGGGTCGGCCGTGGGCGGAGCGGCCCCGCGCGCGGCGGCGCCGCTCGAGCTCTCCGCGCAGGGCCTCGTCGGTGAGCCCGCGGAGGTTCATGCGATCCCCGAGGGGCGCCCTCGGGTCGGCGGGCGACGCGCTCGCGCCGAGGAGGCTGCCCGTGATGCGGTCGAGGATTCCCATCGCGGCGGTGACTCTACCGCGCGTCGCGGCGCGCGAGCAGCCGGTCGATGAGCGCGCGGCTCTCGGCGGACAGCTCGGTGAACACCACGCCCACGCCCGGCGGGTCGCTCTGGGTGCGCACCACCTCGCCCACGCCCGTGATCGTCTCGACGCCCTCGTGCAGGATCGTGAAGTACAGGTTCACCTTGGTCCCCAGCGCGAGGGGCTGGCGCGTCTTGATGAACGCGCCGCTGCGCGAGACGTTGGTGACGTACTCGTCGATGAAGGCGTCGAAGGACTCGAACTCCTGGTTGATGGTGAGCCGGTCGTCGCCGCGGCGCTGGTCGCTCATCGTCGGTGCTCCGTCGCGCTGAGGTGGAGCGCCGGCGCGGTGAGGGCGCTCACCCGCCGACGAGGTCGAACTGCTCGATGTGGTACTCGGGCCGGCCCGTCACGACGATGTGCCGCGCGTAGCGCCGCTGCGCCTCGGCGAGCTCCGCCGCGGCCTCGTGCTTGAGCGTGTCGGCCACCGCGGGGTGGGCGTTGACCGTGATGGAGTAGCCCTTGAGGTCGTCCTTCTCGCGGCGGATCTGCCGGAGGATCTCGTACGCGACGGTGAGCCGCGACGAGGTGTGGCCGGTGCCGTCGCAGTAGAAGCAGGGCTCGAAGAGCGTGCGGCCGAGCGACTCGCGGGTGCGCTTGCGGGTCATCTCGACGAGGCCGAGCTCCGAGATGCGCACCGTGGTGGTCTTGGCCTTGTCGTTCCGAAGCGCCTCGCCGAGGGCGTTGTAGACCCGCTCGCGGTTCTGCTGGCGGTCCATGTCGATGAAGTCGATCACGATGAGCCCGCCGAGGTTGCGCAGGCGGAGCTGGTACGCGATCTCGGCCACGGCCTCGATGTTGGTGGCCGTGACGGTCTCCTCGACGTCCTTCTTGCCGACGAAGCGGCCGGTGTTCACGTCGATGGCCGTGAGCGCCTCGGCCTGGTCGATGATCAGGTACCCGCCGGACTTCAACGGAACCTTCCGCGCCAGCGCGCGGCCGATCTCGTCTTCGATCCCGTAGGCGTCGAAGATGGGCTCCCGCGCGGAGTACAGCTCCACGTCGTCGCGCCGGTCGGGCATGAACTGCTCGACGAAGCGCACGAGCCGCCCGTGCGTCTCCTTGTCGTCGACGACGATCTTCTCGCACTCGGGGCCGAAGACGTCCCTCACCGTGCGGAGCGTGATGTCGAGCTCGGAGTAGAGCGGCGCCGGCGACTTCGCGTTCTCCCTGCGCTTGCAGATGTCCGCCCACAGGTGGACGAGGTAGCCCACGTCGGTCTTGAGCTGCTTCTTGGTCAGCCCCTCGCTGAGCGTGCGCACGATGAGCCCGCCCTTGTCGGGCTTCATCGAGTCGATCACCTCGCGCAACCGCCGCCGCTCCTTCTCGTTGCCGATGCGCTTCGACACCCCGACGTGGTCGACCGTCGGCATGTAGACGACGTACCGCCCCGGCAGCGAGATGTGCGAGGTGACCCGGGCGCCCTTCGTGCTGATGGGCCCCTTCGACACCTGCACCACGATCTCCTGCCCCTCGCGCAGCACCTCGCGGATGCCCTTGGTCGAGCCCTTCGCGTCCCCCCGGTGCTCGCCCCGGTGCTCGTTGCGGTTGTCTCCGCGGCCGTCGCCCTTGCGCCCGTGCTGCTCCTTGCCCTGGGGCTTGCGGTCGCGGCCGTTGTGCGGCTCGCGCCCCTGCTCCTTGCCCTGCGCCTGCCCCTGGCCGTCGCGCCGACCGCGCCGGTCGCGGTTGTGCTCGCGGGAGCGCTCGGCCCGCGTCGAGGGCACCGCCGCCGAGGCCGTGGTCACCACCGCGCCCGCGGGGGTCATCGCCTCGATCGACGGAGGCACCTCGACGGGGAACTCCACCACCTCGCCCTCGGTCACCTCGGCCGCCACGGGCGCGAGGTCGACGGTCGCGGGCTCGATCACCACGGGCTCGACCACCACGGGTTCGACCACGGTGGGCTCGACCACGAGGGTCTCGGTGACGGTGGTGACCACCGTCTCGACCTCGACCGCGGCGACGCTCGGCGGCGCCTCGACGAGATCGGGAGCGGGCTCGGCGACGGGCTCGGGCGGGGGCTCGGAAGGAGAAGGAGGCTCGGGGGTGATCCGCGCCTCGGGCGGGGCGGGGGTCGCGCGGGGCGGCGGGGGCTCCTCGGGCTCGTCCTCGTCGTCGTCGGGGAGGTAGCTGCGGAACTCGGCGTCGGAGAGGGCGTCGTCGACGTGGAGGAAGGCCGCGCGCTCGAGGCCGATGTCGACGAAGGCGGCGTTCATGCCCGGCAGGACCCGGGTGACCTTGCCGAGGTACACGTCGCCGACGACGTCCTTCTCTCCCCTGCGTTCGATGTGAAGCTCGGCGACGATGCCGTTCTCGATGAGCGCGACTCGGGTCTCGCCGATGTCGACGTTGATGACGATCTGGTAACCGGCCATGGGACCTGTAGGGCCGTCGCGCGGTGGGCACCCGAAGGGGCGGCGACGGCGCGGGGCGGGGCGCAGGGTACCCCGACTGCCGCAGGAGGGAAGAGTTCAGTTCGAGGTGAAGATCGCCTCGATCTCCTCGCGCACCGAGTCTTCGGTGCGGCCGAGGGCGATCGCGAGCTCCTTGACCACCAGCATCCGGGCGTTCTCGAGCATCCGGCGCTCGCCGAAGGAGAGCGATTTCTCGGTCTTCAGGCGGTACAGGTCGCGCAGCACCTCGGCGACGTCGTAGATGCTGCCGGTCTTGATCTTGTCCATGAAGCCGCGGTAGCGGCGGTTCCAGGTCTGGTTGTCGAAGGCCACGGTGCGCTCGCGGAGGATCTCGAAGATCTCTCGGATCTCCTGCTCGTTGATCACGCACCGGAGACCCACCGTCTCGGCGTTCTTCACCGGGACCATGATCTTGCGGTCGGAGTCGAGGATCCGAAGGACGTAGAAGCGGTGCCGCGAGCCCGCGATCTCACGCTCCTCGATGCTGACGACCTCGGCGACCCCCTGCGCGGGATAGACAGCCTTGTCGCCCACCTTGAACTCGGAGACGCTCCGTGCCTGCTCCATCATGACTCCTCTCATTCAGTACAAAGGTTGACCTGCGGCGCCCGCCCCGCGGCACGGAGACTCAACCCCATGGTCGACGGGTGGCGCTCGGCGCGGGGGGTTGAACGCCCGACGCGCGTGAGGTGTTCCCGTCGATGCAGGGTGGGGTCATGGTGTGCGGAGCGTGAGCGACCGACCGACTGCGCGGGCCATGGTGGATCTGGCGCAGGCGGGGGATACGAGGTCGCTCGGTGACGCGTGACGGCGGCCCCTCCCTTCGTGAGGTCAGACCGCCGGGTGACGCCGGACTGTAGTCAGATCCGTGTCCCAGGTCAATGACGCGGGGCCATGGTTCTGTCACCTCGGCGTGACGCGGGGTGACAAGAACCCGGGGCGGGGCTTGCGCGGAGGGCGAGGCTGAGCGGTCAGCGACCGGGGGTCGCGGGCGTCGTCGCCGGGGGCGTCGTGGGCCGCTGGCCGCTGCCCGACTGCTGGTCGAGGGACGACAGGTCGGGGAGCTCGTCGATGTTGGGCATCAGGACGATCTCGACGCGGCGGTTGAGCGCGCGGTGCTCCTCGGTGTCGTTCTCGTTCACGGGCTGGTTGTCGGCGTAGCCCGCCGCCCCGAGGCGCGCGCCCGGGACGTTGTTCTGCACGAGGAAGCGCACGACGTTGATGGCCCGCTGCGCCGAGAGCTCCCAGTTGTCGGCGTAGCGCGCCCCGCGCCCGAGCTGGACGTTGTCGGTGTGGCCCGCCACGAGGAACTCGCGGCCCGTGATGCTGGAGAGCACCTGGGCCACCTGGCGGAGGACCTCCTGGCCAGGGCCGCGGAGCTCGGCGCGGCCCGAGTCGAAGAGGATCCCCGCGGGGAGCTCGATCACCATGCGGCCGCGCACGATGCGCACCCGGAGCTGCCCCGCCGAGATCATCGACTGGAACTGCGAGAGCATGTTCCGGTAGGTGGCGAGCCGCGCCTCGGCCTGCTGCTGCCGACGCCGGAGCTCGGCCTCGCGCTGCTGCGCCGCCGTCAGCTCGTTCTGCGTGCGCGCGCCCTCGGCCTGGAGCCGCGAGACGTTCTCTCCGAGCTCCTCGAGCCGGCGGGTCATCGCCGCGTTCGTGGCCTGGATCGCCTCGAGCTGCTCGCGCAGCCGGTCGCGCTCGCCCGTCAGGTCGCGCACCTGCCCCTGGAGCTGGCTGATCTCACGGAGCTTGCCCTGCCACTCGGTCTCGCTGTGCCCGCAGGCCGCCAGCGCGAGCCCCGTGAGGGCCACACCCAGAATCCGCGATCGAATCTGCACCGCTCCGCCTCCGCCTCGAGGGTCTCGAACGCCCCCCGCGAGCCACTCGCCCACGGGGGCGCGGACGCTAGACAGCCCCTGGAGCTCCCGTCAACTACAAAGGTTCCGTACCCCAGGTTACCCCACACTGCCATGAGGTGCTTGACACTGCCCAAACTGACGCTACATTACGTGGCAGACAACCTCATGCGGAGGCAAGGTTCCATGGCAGCTGCGAAGAAGACGACGGCGAAGAAGCCCGCGGCCAAGAAGCCCGCGGCGAAGAAGACGACCGCGAAGAAGACGACGGCCAAGAAGGCCGCTCCGAAGCGCGCGGCCAAGACGACGACGGCCAAGAAGGCCGCCGCCAAGAAGCCGGCCGCGAAGAAGGCGACGACCAAGAAGGCCGCCGCCAAGAAGCCGGCCGCGAAGAAGGCGACGACCAAGAAGGCCGCCGCCAAGAAGCCCGCGGCGAAGAAGGCCCCCGCCAAGAAGGCGGCGGCGAAGAAGCCCGCGGCGAAGAAGGCCCCCGCCAAGAAGGCGGCGGCGAAGAAGCCGGCCGCGCCGCGCAAGCCGCGCGCCTCGAAGCCGAAGGCGGCCCCCGCCCCGGCCCCCGCGCCGACCTCGGGCGGCGAGGAGGAGTGAGCCACAAGGCTCACGGCTGACAGACTGAGACGGTACGAAGGCCGGTCCCTCTGAGAGGAGGGGTCGGCCTTCGGCCATTTGGGCGCCGCGGGCGAACGGGCGACACCCCGGCGGGGCGGCTGTCGTCGACGCGGGGGATCAGGCGCAGACGCCGCGCGGGGGGTTGGGCGGGCGTCGTCGATGGAGAAGAGGGGGAGCGGGTCGCGCGGAGCGACGGGCGGTGGCGGGATCCGTGGCCACGCCGAGGTGGCCACGGAGCGGAGCGAGGATCAGGCCGCGGGGGCGCCGCAGTTCGGGCAGCGGCCAAGCTCGCCGGCGTAGACGCTCTTGCAGCTCGCGCACGCGCGGCGGCCCACCTGGGCGTCGGGCGCCAGCGGCTTGAACGAGGGGAAGACCACGGCCATCTCGGCCGACGACATCACGTCGTTGGGGTTCGACGGCACCCAGACGACCTCCATGGCCTGCATGTCGACGCCGCCCGAGAGCAGCGCGTAGAGCGCCTGGCTCAGCGTCGCGCGGTCGTACACGTTCACGAAGCCCGCGAGGCTCCCGCGCCGGGCCACGAGGAGCGTCACGGCGACGAAGCCCCCACCCTCTTCGACGCGGGCGTTCACCTTCGGGCCCTCGATGCGCCGCACGCCGCCCTGCTCGCCGCGCACGGTCTCGATCATGTAGCGGCCGCGCTCGGTGTTCACCGCCTGCTCGAACTGCGCCTGCGTGGCCTGCATCGTCAGGCCCTCGCTCACCGCGTGGTGGGCGAAGTACGCCGCGGCCAGGTAGCGCGAGAGCACCTCGCCCGTGGCGCGCGCGGCGGCGTCGAGCCCTCCCCCGGCCGCCATCTGCTGCGCGATGCGGTCGAGCTCGGCCTGGATCTGCGCGCGCGCCGTCGCGTCGAAGGCGATGGCCAGGGCGCCCAGGGAGAAGGTGTCGACCTGAGGCATCCCGTAGCCGCCCATGGGGCCCATGGGCCCGGGCGGTGGCGCGCCGAACTGCGAGTAGCTCCCGCTGCCCTGCTTGCGCGAGATCACCACCACCACGCCGATGATGATGAGCACGACGATGCAGACGCAGAGCCCGCCGAGGGAGCCGCCGCTGCTGTTGTACGAGCCGTAGCTCCCGCCGCCGCCTCCGCCGCCGTAGTAGCCGCCCGACGATCGGGACGAGGTCCCCCACGACGAACCGCGCGACGACGAACCGCGCGACCACGACGAGCTCGACCGAGACGAGCTCGACGAACGTGATCCAGAGCCCCACCGCGAGCCGCCGAAGCTCCCCCCTGTGTGCTGCGCCATGAGCTGCCACGGCGCGGCGAGGAGCGACAGCAGCAGGAGCGACAGGAGCGCCCACCACCGAGAGCGATTCATGGCGCGCACGATAGACGACTTCGCCGCGGATTGCTCCCGCGCTCGCGGGTCAGGGGCACTCGAGCGCCGCGACGCTGTAGCGCGCGCCCCGCGGGCTCGCGTCGCGCAGCACCAGCGCGGCGGAGCCCGACGCGGTCACCGTGAGCGTCTGCGGCCCCGGCGCCCACCCGCGCAGCGTCGCGAGGCGCGCCGAGCTCCCGTCGGGCATCAGCCGGTCGAGGTGCTGCCGGGCCGAGCCTCGCTCGCTCACCAGCGCGAGCGCCACGGGCCCCTCGCTCACCAGCGCGTCGATGCGCTGCGCGGGCGGGCTCGCCGGGTCGGCCAGGGCCACGGGCCCGCCGGGAGGGACGCGCAGCATCATCGGCTGCTCGATGGAGTTCACCTGCGCGAACCACACCGCGTCGCCCAGCGCGATCGGCCCCTGCGCGCCCGCGGGCCAGCGCACCCGCGCCGTCGCGTCGAGCGAGGGCGTGAGCGAGAGCGCCGAGGGAGAGGTCCCGGCGGCGGCGGGGTCGACGCGCAGCGCCACGCCCTGCGAGGGCAGGGGCGTGAGCCGCGGCGCGCGGCCTTCGGTGATCACCGTCGGACGTCCTCTCGGCACCGCGGCGGGGTCGAGCGAGACCGCGCTCACCGACGACGCCGACTCCCACGCCACGACGACCCCCTCGCCCGACGGCGCGACCACGACCGACTCCACCCGCTCGCCCGCGCGGGCCACCACGCGGGGGACGTTCTGCGACTCGTTCTCCGCCGAGAGCCGCGCCACCACCACCTCGCCCGCGGGCTCGGCCCACGCGAGCGCGGCGCCCGTCGGCTGCGCCACCAGCGCGAAGGCCGTGACGGGCCGCGCGAGCTCGCGCACCTCGCCGCGGAGCGACCACGACGCGTCGAGGCTCGCGACGCGGAGGCCGCCGCGAGGGCCCCTCCACGCGACCGCGTAGCCGCCGACGGTGGCGACGATGGCCGGGGGGTGCTCGTCGTCGACCTCGTCGAAGACGCCGCGAGGCAGCGACGGGTGGGTGAGCGCGCAGCGGATCCGCGGGCGAGGCCGGGGCCGCGCGGTCACCGCGGGGGTCGTGACCGCGGGTGTCGCCTCAGGGACGTCGTCGGGCAGGGGCTGCGCGCCGGCGACGCTCCGCGCGGCGGTGACGGCGAGCGCGGCGGCGACGGCGAGCGCGCGGGCCGTGGTCAACGCAGCACGACCTCGAAGCGCGCGCCCTGGCCTACGGCGGTGACCTGCAGCGGCCACGGCCCGACGCGGGTGGTGCTGATGTTGTACGGGAGCACCGTGAGCACCGCGGTGCGGCCCGCGCGCGTCGAGGGCAGGCTCTGGAGCGCGCGGCGGGGGAGGCTCCCCTCGCCCGACGAGCCGTCGTAGTCGACGTTCACGCGGAACCACTCGCCGCGGTCGTTGCTGTCTTGGGGCACGGTGAGCGTGAGCCACACGGCGCGCGCGCCGATGGGGGACCAACGCACCACGAAGTCGGCGCTGCGGTCGATCACCAGGGGAGCCCCCGCGATGGGCGCGGGGACGACGTCGTTCACGGGCGGAGGGATCTGCACCGCGAGGTTGAACGCGGGCACGCCCTGCCCGCCCGCGGCCTGCACCTGCAGGGTCAGCGGGCCGGGGAAGATCGTCTGCTGCTGCACATAGAAGGGGTTGTACGTGCCCTGCGAGCCCGGCGTGAGGCGCACGGTCTGCCGCCCCCCGAGGAACTGGATCACGCCCGCGTTGGGGAAGGGGCGCGGGTGCGTGTCGGGGACGGAGCCTCCGTCGAGGGTGCAGCGCTGGATGTCCCACCGGCCCTCGGCGAGGACGGAGCAGCGCGGGTCGTCGACGCGCGGCACGAGGCGGAACTCGGCGCTCACGTAGCTCAGCTCCTGCGCGCTGTCGTAGAGCGAGCCCACGTAGAGGTACCCGTAGCGCTGGTCGAACACCGGGCCGTCGGGCACCTGCCACGTGCCCGTGTCGCTGCCTCCGTCGACGACGATGGGCCCCGCGTCGATGGGGCGGAACGGGTCGAGCCCGTCGGGGTTCACCCCGGGCGGTACGTCGGGCGTCCCCCCGTCGAGAGACGAAGCGTTGGTGCCATCGACGGTGCTCGCGCAGGCCCCCGTGAGGGCCAGGCAGGTCGCCGTCACCCAAGCCAAGCCACGCATCGGGCGAGTGTGGGCGAAGCCCTCGCGCGTTTCAACGCGCCCCGCCGTGGAATACACGCCGCGCCCGAGGGGGTTCCCGTGACCCGATGGTTGCGTCGCCGACGAGGCATGGGGTATGCGCCGCTTCCCCCCCGCCGAGGGATCACACGGGAGAGTCATGTCCTTCAATCGCGCGCTGAACGAGCTGGTGCAGGAAGAGTCTCGCTTCGTCGACGACATCCTCTCCGAGGTGGGCAAGGTCATCGTGGGCCAGCCCGTGATGGTCGAGCGGCTGCTCATCGGCCTGCTGGCCCGTGGCCACGTCCTGCTCGAAGGCGTGCCGGGCCTCGCGAAGACCCTCACGGTGCGCACCCTCTGCGACGTGCTCCAGGCGCGCTTCTCGCGCATCCAGTTCACGCCCGACCTCCTGCCCGCCGACGTGATCGGCACGGTGATCTACCGCCCGCAGGACGGGACCTTCACCCCGAAGATGGGCCCGATCTTCGCGAACCTCGTGCTCGCCGACGAGATCAACCGCGCGCCCGCCAAGGTGCAGAGCGCCCTGCTCGAGGCGATGCAGGAGGGCCAGGTCACCATCGGCGACCAGACCTTCATGCTCCCCGAGCCCTTCATCGTGATGGCGACGCAGAACCCCATCGAGCAGGAGGGCACGTACCCGCTGCCCGAGGCGCAGGTCGACCGCTTCATGCTGATGGTGAAGGTCGGCCACCCGACCCGCGAAGAGGAGCGCGCGATCATGGACCGGCAGACGAGCGCGGCGCGGCCGTCGGTGAGCCCGAAGGTGACGCCCGAGCAGATCCTCAAGGCGCGGTCGGTGATCCCCGAGATCTACGTCGACGACAAGCTGAAGGACTACATCGTCTCGATCGTGTTCGCGACGCGCGAGCCCGAGAAGGCGGGGCTGAAGGAGCTCGCGCCGATGATCCGCTACGGGGCCTCTCCGCGCGCGACCATCGCGCTGAACATGGCCGCGCGGGCGAGGGCCTTCTTGCAGCACCGCGGGTACGTGATCCCTGAAGACATCAAGGCCATCGGGATGGACGTGCTGCGCCACCGCGTGTCGCTGAGCTACGAGGCCGAGGCCGAGGAGATCACCGCCGACCGGTGGTGGCCCGCGTTCAGCGCGGTGGAGGTCCCCTGGAGCGGGTGAGCGCTGACGGATGGTCTCGAAGGAGCGTTGAAGCGCCTGAGGCGCATCGAGATCCACACGTCGCGGCTGGCGAACGACCAGCTCGTCGGGACGTACGCGTCTGTCTTCAAGGGCCGCGGCCTCGCCTTCGACGAGGTGCGGATGTACCAGCCCGGCGACGATCGTCCGCTTCATCGACTGGAACGTCACGGCCTGCACGAGCACCCGCACGTCAAGGTCTTCTCCGGCGAAGAGCGCGAGATGACCGTGATGCTCCTGGTCGACCTCTCGGGCTCGCAAGACTTCGGCACCGTGGGCGCGCCCAAGCGCCAGCTCGTCGCCGAGGTCGCCGCCGTGCTCGCCTTCAGCGCGGTGAAGAACAACGACCGCGTGGGCCTCGTGCTCTTCACCGACGACGTCGAGCGCGTGGTGCCGCCGCGCAAGGGCCCGCGACACGTCATGCGGGTCGTCACCGAGATCCTCGAAGCGAGACCGAAGGGCCGCGGCTCCGACGTGTCTCGCGCGCTCGAGCTCCTGGGCCACGTCGCGCGTCGCCGTGCGGTGGCCTTCGTGGTGAGCGATTTCTTCGACGAGGGCTACGAGCACGCGCTGCGCGTGTCGGCCGCGCGCCACGACGTCGTGCCCGTCACCGTGACCGACCTGCGGGAATCCAGAGCTCGCCGACGTGGGGCTCATGCTCGCCGAAGACCTCGAGACTGGAGAGCCCGTGCGGGTCGACACGTCGAGCCCGCCGTGCGCGAGGCCTACAAGCGGCGCGCGCTCGCGCAGAAGCTGGAGCGCGAGGGGCTGTTCCGTCGGCTGGGCCTCGACTCCATCGCGGTGTCGACCGCCCAGTACGACAAGAGCGCGTACGTGCGCCCGCTGGTGGAGTTCTTCCGCCGCCGCGCCAGGAGGATGCATTTGCGAAGCGCCTCGCACTCGCCTCGGCCCTCACCCTCTTCGCGCCGCGGGTCGCCCTCGCGCAAGACGCCTCGGTCTCCGACGCGAGCGCGCTCACCGACGCGTCGGTCGCCGACGCCGCGCGCGCCGACGTGGTCACCACGGGCGGGGCCTCGGGCTGCGTGCCCGATCCGCTGCCCGAAGACCGCGCGCCGCGGGTGACGGTGCGGCTCGAGCCCGAGAACCCCCACGTCGGCGACCGCGTCCGCGTCACGTACCACTTCGTCTACCGCCGCGACGACCGCGTGGAGTTCGACCCCGGACCCGGTGGCCTTTCAGCAGCCTCGGTGGAGCTCGAGTACGCCCGCGAGCAGCCTGAGCGCGACCGCGCCGCGCGGCCCGACGGAGGAGGCCGGGTCTCCACCGACGTGACCGTCGCGGTGCAGCCCCTTCCGCGCCGCCGAGGTGTGGTGATCCGACCGCAGCCCGCGCGGGTGTCTACGGGAGAGGAGATCGCGCGGGTGTGCACGCCTTGAGGTGCGCTTTCGCGCGCTCGGTCTTCGGCAATGACCCGCACCCCGCCGCCCGTGACATCGCCCGCCCCGAGGACGTCTTCTCCGCGACGCGCTCCGCTGGCGCTACGTCGCCCTCGGCCTCGACGCGCTCTTCTCGGTCGTCACCGGCACCCTCGCCCTCAGCGCGTGGAACCGCGCGCGCCCGAAGCCCCTGCCGCCCTCCCGCCGCGGCACCCCTACCTCGTCGCGCGAGGCTCGACGCCTCGCGCAGAGCGACCTCCTCGCGCGGCCTCACCAAGGACTACTACGACGCCCTCAGCGACGTGATCCGCCGCTACCTCGGCGGGATGCGCGACTCGGACGCGATCGAGATGACCACCGACGAGCTCCTCGACGCGCTCCGCAGGCACCCGCTCCCGGGCGTGACCATGGCCGAGGTCGAGCAGCTCCTCGGCGAGTGCGACCTCGTGAAGTTCGCGCGCTACGTGCCCTCGCACGAAGAGGCCGAGCGGGTGCTCGCCATGGCCGAGTCGATCGTCGAGCGCGGCCGGCCCGCCGTCGGCCTCGCGGGGGGCGCGCCGTGAGCCCGCGCGCGCCGCTCCAGGCCTCGCAGCGCTCGCGACGCGCGCCGAAGCCGCCGCAGAAGAAGCCCGCGTCACCCGCGGTGAAGGTCGCGACCCTCGCCTTCGCGATGCTCGCCGTGGCCTCGGGCGCCGCCATCGCCGCGGTGCTCGGCCTCGGCTGGGAGCTGCGCTGGAAGAACCCCTGGGCCTTCGCGCTCCTGCCCGCGGCCGTCGTCGCGTGGCTCCTCGCGCGGTGGCTGGGCAAGCCCCTCGGCGCTTCGCCGGGTGAAGGGCTCGCGCGCCTGAAGGTCTCGCAGGGCGCGGTGATGGCCGCCGCCCCGCGCACGCTCTGGACGCGCCTCGCGCACCTCCCGGGAGCGCTGCGGGTGTGCGCGGTGGTCTTCGTGGTGGTGGGCCTCGCGCGGCCGCAGCGGGTCGACGCCCCCGACGCCATCGAGCTCTCGGGCATCGACATCGTCATCTCGATGGACCTCTCGGGCTCGATGCGCGCGGCGGACCTGCAGCCCACGCGCCTCGAGGCGGCCAAGGAGGTCGTCTCGGACTTCATCCAGCGCCGTCGCAGCGACCGCATCGGCGTGGTGGTGTTCGGCCGCGAGGCCTACACCGTGGTGCCGCCGACGCTCGACTACACCGTGCTCCAGCGCATGGTGCAGTCGCTCTCGCTGGAGCTCATCGACGGCGGCGCGACGGCCATCGGCGACGGGCTCGGCACCGCGCTCAACCGCCTGCGGCGCAGCGACGCGCGCAGCCGGGTGGTGGTGCTGCTCACCGACGGCGCGAGCAACGCGGGCCACGTCGACCCGCGCGAGGCCGCGCAGCTCGCCACGGCGCTGCGGTGCAAGGTCTACACGATCCTCATGGGCACCTCGGAGGAGGCGCCCGTGCAGCAGGGCGTCGACCTCGCGGGGCGGCCCGTCTACACCACGGCGCGCTTCCCCGTAGACCCTGACCTCTTGCAAGAGATCGCGCGTCGCACGGGGGGCCAGTTCTTCCGCGCGACGGACCGCGCTTCGCTCGCGCAGAGCTTCCACACGATCCTCGATCAGTTGGAGCGCAGCCGCATCGCCGACGCGGGCGCGCGCTACGCCGAGCTGCACACGTACCCCGTGGTGGCCGCGCTCCTGTGCCTCGCGCTCGAGGCGCTCCTCTCGTCGACGCGCCTGCGGAGGTTCCCGTGAGGTTCGGCGACCCCGCCTGGCTCTGGTCGCTCCTGGTCGTGCCCGCGTTGGGCGCGCTGATGTTCTACGCGGCCATGGCCCGCAAGAAGGCCCTCTCGCGCTTCGGCGACCCGGCCCTCGTGGCCGCGCTGCGCGACGGCTCTCCCGCGGGCTTCCGCGTGGCGCGCTCGGCGATGCTCCTCACCGCGGTGGCGCTCCTGTGTATCGCCGCGGCCCGCCCGCAGCACGGCTCTCGCACCGAGGTGGTCTCTCGCCGCGGCATCGACGTCGTGATCTGCCTCGACGTGTCGAAGTCGATGCTCGCGCGCGACGTGCAGCCCTCGCGCATCGAGCGCGCGAAGGCCGAGCTCCAGCGCCTCCTCGAAGAGGAGCCCGGCGACCGCGTGGCCGTCGTGCTCTTCGCGGGAGAGACCATGGAGTACCCGCTCACCACCGACCACGAGGCCGCGCTGCGCTTCTTCCGCGACGCGCACCCGTGGGAGTTCCCGGTGCAGGGCACCTCCATCGGCCGCGCGCTCACCGCGGCGCGGGAGCTCTTCGCGCGCGACCCGCTCGCGGCGCGTCGCTCCAAGGTGATCCTCCTCGTGACCGACGGAGAGGACCTCGAGGGCGAGCCCGTCGAGGCCGCGCGCGCCGCCGCGAACGACGGCATCCGCGTGTTCATCGACGCCATCGGGAGCGCGCTGCCCGAGCCCATCCCCGCGTACACGCCCGACGGCCGGCCCGCGGGCTACGAGCGCGACTCCAGCGGGAACGTGAAGCAGACCCAGTTCACCCCCGAGATGGAGCGGCAGCTCCGTCAGGTGGCGAGCCAGGGCAACGGGGCGTACTTCCGCCCGCGCAACGGAGAGGTCGGCATCGACCGCGTGCGCCGCGAGATGGCGCGCCTGCGCCGGGCCGAGCTCCAGGAGTCGCGCCGCACCGTCTACGAAGAGCTCCTCTGGCCGACGCTGCTTCCAGCTTTCGTGCTGCTCCTCGCGTCGAGCTTGTTCGTGCCCGAACGACTGCGCCGCCGTGCCGCGAAGGAGGCCGCGAAGTGAAGCGGTCGCGCGCGAAGAAGGGGGCCGTGAAGCTCCCCGCGTGGGCGCTGCCCGTGGTGGTGGGCGTGGGGCTCGCGGGCTTCACCGCGTGGGCGTGGCCGCCGAGGGACGAGGTCGACCCGAGGGTCGCGCGCGGCAACGCGGCCTACGCGCGCAGGGCCTTCCCCGAGGCGCTGCAGGACTACGAGGCCGCGCCGGGAGACGGCGCGCGCAACGTGGGCGTGCACCGCAACCGCGGGATCGCGCGCTTCCGCATCGCGCTGCCTCCCGGAGACGGAGGCGTGCTGCCCGAGCTGGAGCGCGACGCGGCCGTGCCCGAGGGCTGG
This sequence comes from Polyangiales bacterium, assembly GCA_041389825.1. GTDB lineage: Bacteria > Myxococcota_A > Polyangia > Polyangiales > JAEYZO01. Next base: position 27,214 of record JAWKRC010000022.1, read on the forward strand.
TCTCGGATGCAGGACGAGCTCCGCAACGCCGCGCGCGGCGGCGACGGCGTCGCGGTGGAGGACATCCCCGCGATGGTGCGCGCGCGGGCGCAGTACGACCTGGGCAACACGCACTTTGCGCGGCACGAGTGGCGCGAGGCCATCGACGCCTACAAAGAGGCGCTGCGGCTGCGCCCCGGCTGGGTCGACGCCGCGTGGAACATGGAGCTCGCGCGACGACGGCGCGACGACGACGACCACCCCGACGCGGGCCCCGACGCGGGGCAAGACGCTTCGACCGACGGAGGGCAGCCCGACAGCGGACCGCCCGACGCGGGCAACCCCGACGGAGGCTCTCCCGACGGGGGCTCTCCCGACGGCGGCAACGGCGACGGCGGCGCGCAGGGCGACGGCGGCGACCCCAACGGCGACGCGGGCGGCCCGGGCGACGCAGGGGACAACCAGGGCGACGGCGGCAACGGAGAGCCCCCCGACGCGGGGCAACCCGAGGGCGGTGACGGCGGCGCGCAGCCTCCGCCGCCGCAGTCGCTCGCGCCCCTCGATCAGCTCGAGCGCAACGCGCAGGACCTCCAGCAGATGCTGCTGCGTCGCCGCGCCATGCAGACCCCGCGCAACCCCGACGACGAGCGCTGACGCCCGATGCGCCTCTCGACCGCGACCGTGTGCCTCTCGATCGTCGCGGCCGCGAGCGCGGCGCGCGCCGAGACGCGGGTGACGGTGCAGGTCGACCCCCCGACGCCCGAGGTGGGGCAGGTGTTCCGCGTGGTCTACACGCTCCAGGTGAACGGCGGAGGGAACATCGCCGCGACACCGCTGGAGCTCGGCGACCTCGACGTGCTCTCGAACCCCGGGCCCCCGCAGATGCCGCAGATGATGGTCTGGGGCGGCGGGGGGATGATGATGTTCAACTCCTCGACGGAGTACGCCGTGCGCGCGCGGCGCCCGGGCCGTTACACGATCCGCGGGGCGCGCGCGGTCGACCGGCAGACGGGCCGCACCGTGGCGCAGTCGGGGCCCGTGACCTTCACCGTCGCCCGCGCTGGGAGCGCGCCGCAGGTGCAGCCGGGGATGCCCAACCCGATGCCCTTCCCCGCGGGGCCGCCGGGGTTCTTTCCGCCGGGGATGAACGACGATCCCGAGCCCGAGGAGCCGCAGACCTACCAGGGCGTCGACGTGCCTCCGCAGGGGAGGCTCACGGGCGCGGTGGCCGACCGCTCGGGCTTCTTGCGCGTCGCGGTCGACAACCCCGAGCCGTGGGTCGGCCAGCAGGTGATCTGGCGCGCGTGGATCTACGTCCCCTCGTACGAGGCGGGCTGCGAGTCGGTGCGCGAGCCGGCCTTCGACGGCTTCTGGAGCGAGGTGCTCTTCCAGCCGCAGCAGGCCTGCGCGCCGCGGTGGATCCCGCAGCGCGTGGGCAGCGTCACGATGACCGCGGGGATGACCCGTCGCGTGGCGCTCTTCCCGACGCGCGCGGGCGCGCTCACCGTGGGGCCGCTCACGATGCGCATCGAGTACGTCGAGGGCGACGCGTTCTTCGGCCGACGACGTCTCTACGAGGTCACGAGCCCCTCGCTCACCCTCACCGCGCGCGAGCCCCCGACCGAAGGACGTCCCCCGACCTGGGTGCCGGGCACCATCGGCCCCGTGACGCTGCAAGCCTCGCTCGACCGCGACAACGCCCCCGTCGGAGAGACCGTGACCCTCACCGTGCGCGCGCAGGGCAACGGCTACCTCGGGAGCGTGGGCCTGCCGCCGTTGCCTGCGGTCGAGGGCGTGCGGGTGCTCCCGGGCAACTCCCGCTCGCAGAACGACACCTCGGGCGAGGACGTCGTCGGTCACCTCACCAACGAGTACCGGGTCGTGGCCGACGCGCCGGGCCCGCACCCGCTCGGGACGCTCCGCGTGCCGTGGTTCGACCCCTCCACGCAGCGGTACCAGGTCGCCGAGGTGGTTCTCCCCACGCTCACGTCGACGGGCGAGGCCGCGCGGCCCGACGCCGACGCCAACCGCGAAGACCCCACCACCACGCTCAACCCCTTGCGTCCGTCTCCGCCCCTCTCGCACCACCGCGCGTGGTTCACCACGGGGCCGAGGGTGTGGGGCGCGGTGCTGTTCCCGCCGGTGGCGCTGGCGCTCTACGGCGTGGGCCGGTGGGTCGCGCTCGCGTGGACCGAGCGACGTCGCGCGCGCGCTGAGGGCGAGCGCAACGACCCCGACGCGCTCCTGCGGCAGGCGAAGGCCGCGCTCGACAAGGGAGACACGACGACGGCGCTCTCGCTCGCCGGCCGCGCGCTCGATCGGGCCGAGAGGGCCGCGGGGGGCGCGCTCGATGACGTCACGAAGGCGCGGCTCCGCGCGGCGAGGCAGCGCTGCGACGACGCGCGCTTCGGCGGCGCGGGCGACGCGGCGGCGGTGCTCGACGAGGCCCGGTCCGCGGTGACGGCGGCGGAGGCGAGCGCGTGAGCGCGCGGCGGTGGCTCGCGGCGGCCGTGGTGCTGGCGTCACTCACGACGTCGACGTCGTCCTTCGCGGTGCCCGCGCGGGAGCTTCTGTCGCGCGCGGTGAGCGCCGAGGCGCGGGGCGACCTCGCGGGCTCGGCGCGGGCCTTCGAGGAGCTCGTGGCCGCGGGCGTCGACGACGGAGACGTTCTGTACGACCTGGGCACCGTGTACGCGCGCGCGGAGCGCTACGGCGAGGCGGTGTGGTGCCTGGAGCGGGTCGTGCGCCGCTGGCCCTTCGACCTCGGCGCGAGGGAGAACCTCCGCGCGACGCGGGTGCGCCTCGCGCGCAGAGACGCGGGGCGCAGCGGGCGGGCCGTGGTGGAGCACGAGCCTCCCTTCAAGGTGCAGCTCGGCGAGCTCTTGCCGCTCGACCTGTCGGTGCCGCTGGTGATGATGGCCGAGCTGGCGGTGATCGGGCTGTGGCTCTGGCGACGCCGCGCGCGCAGCGAGATGCAGCGCGTGGGCACCGCCGCGGGCATGGCGCTCGCGGCGATGGTGGGCGCCTTCGCGCTCACGGTGGTGGTCGCGCGCAGGACCTCTCCGCCCGCGGCCATCGTGCTGCGCGAGGGCCTGCGGCTGGGCCAGTCGGCGAGGGTCGACGCGATCCCCGACGCGGCGGTGCGGGAGGGAGAGCGCGTCGAGCGGCTCGGCCGTGACGGAGAATTCACCCGCGTGCGCACGCTCACCGGGCACACGGGCTGGCTGCGCACCCGCGACCTCGGCGCGCTCGGACCCTGACCTCGCGCCTCCCACCCAGAGACCGCCGCGCGCGGTGCGGCATCAGAGGTGCGTAACGGACGTAGCGGGCGCTTCACCGCCTACGCGGTCCGTGGTACGGCAGGGCGTTCTCCCTGTCTGCGCGGTTCCAGCGAGCACGGCGCAGCGGCGCGGCTCTCTGTTCGACGACCGTGGAGGTGTTCCATGCGAAAGACCCTTTTGACCCTCGCGACGGGCTTGCTCCTCTCGCTGAGCGCCGACGCGACCCCGCAGGTGGGCCGCGCCATGCCGCGCTTCGCGGTGAACGACCTCAACGGCGCGCGCCGCACCGACCAGGACCTCCGCGGTCACTGGTCGATCGTCTTCGCGATGACCGACAAAGACACCGGGCCCGCCCTGCGCGCGTGGTGGCAGCGCGTCGAGCGCTCGGCCCCGCCCGGCACGCAGATGTACACCTTCGCGGCCCTCGACCTCTTCGGGATGATCCCCACCTCCACGGTGGTCTCGCAGGCCCGCGACTCGGCCCCGCGCTCTCGCTGGAACCGCGTTTTCCTCTCGCGCGACGGCAGCCTCGCCGAGCAGCTCGGCCTGCCCGAGAGCGAGACCCCCTGGGTCTTCGTGGTCGCCCCCGACGGCCGCGTGGTCGAGAGCATCCACGCCCCCGTGAACGAGGCCCACGCCCAGCGCGTGCTCGACGCCCTCGCCCCCGCCGTCGCCGACCGCCGGCCCTGACCGACGCCCTCCCCGCTCAGCTCAGCGCATCGCGTTCGGCACCCCCGCGGTCACGCGCCCGTCCTCCACCGGCACGTTGACCCCGACCTCGCGCGTCGTCGCGAAGGGCGCGAACCCGTCCGCGCCGCGCGTGTAGTCGGTGTGCGCGTGCGCGAAGACGTAGCCCGCCTGCACCTCCCTGAAGCGCGTGCCCGAGAGCGACGCGCCGGGCTCCGTCCACACGATCACCACCGGAGACACCCCGCGCAGCACGTCGGTCGCCCCGTCGAAGCGGCCGTCTCCGTCGAGGTCGTCGTAGACGATCGGGTAGCCCACGGCCGCGGACACGCCGTCGACCGTGTGGATCACCGAGGCCTCGGGCGTCGACCCGAGCACCAGCGGCATCGACGCGAAGTTGCCCATGAACGTGATCGCGTAGCCGTGGGTCTCGACCCGCGCCGACCCCGCCGGTGCGGCCCAGAGGACCGCCGCGCGAGGCCGCGTGAAGGGCGACGCCGACGTCGGGTGTCGGAGCTGCGCGCCCGCGACGCTGTTGACCGTCGTCCGCGCGAGGCCGAGGGCCGTGACGCGCTCGTACTCCGTGACGCTCCCGCTGCCCGGGTCGGTGTACGAGATGCGGTCGGCCGAGGCGACGGTGAAGCGCACGGCGCTCGCGCCGCCCGAGATGTTGAACGACTGCGTCGCGGGGTCGTAGAGGCCCGGCACGGTCACGCCCGAGGCGCTGTAGCTGTCCATCCCAGAGGCGTCGGTGCTCGCGTAGAAATACCCCGAGGCCAGCAGGCCGAAGGCCATGCTCAACCGGGTCTCTTCGAGGGTGAGGAAGCCGTTGGCGCGGAAGGGCGCGGTCATCCCGGTGCTGGGGTCGGTCACCACGGGTTGATCGACGTCGGTGAGGCGCACGCGCTCGCCCGTCCCGGTGGAGACGGTGATCGCCACCGCGCGCCAGCGACCGAGGATCACCGGCCCCGCGGGGGCATCAACAGGGGTCCCGCTGTCGTTGGGCGGCGCCGCGTCGGGGCCGGCCGGTACATCTCGCGCGGCGGAAACGTCGACGGGAGGCTGCGCGTCAGGGCCCGCGGAGACGTCGTCGACGGAGGGCGGGGTGTCGCCAGCGGTGACATCGAGGGCGGTCGCGCCGTCGGCGGTCACGGCCGCGTCGTTCGCCGCGGGGACCACCGCGCTGCTGCATCCCCACGTGAGCGCGCCCAGGCAGAGCCACGAGTTCCGCACGAGAACACCTCCGGGGGCGGACTGTACTCCCACTCCGCGCGCGCGGAGCGATACCCTCGCGCGCATGGGTCACGCGCACGACAAGCTCGCCCCGCCCTTCGCCGACATCCACGTCGACGACGGCGTCGTGAAGGTCACGCTCCTCCACGACCCCGCCGTCGAGGACGTCGACATGGCGATCTACGTCGACGGCTCGGGCAGCATGATGGAGGAGTACCGCTACCGCGACGACCTCCCCCTCGACGAGCCCGACCACGCGCCGCCCGCGACGAGGGTCGAGACGGCCGGCGCCGACGAGCCCGAGCCCACGCCCGCGAAGAAGCCCGGGCTCCTCGCGCGGCTGTTCGGGTGGTTCCGCGGAGAGGACGACCACGCGGAGGAGGACGACGACCACGACGACGACCACGACGACGACCACGCGGTCGGGCCGCGGGGGCGCACCAACCGCGTCGAGCCGCAGGTGCGTCGGATGCTCCAATACCTCGCGACGAAGGACCGCAACGGCACGCTGCGCGTCGCGTACTGGGCCTGCGGCGACGGCGGAAAGCAGATCGAGGAGATCGGTGAGCTCTCCGCGCGCGACGTCGCGGGGCTGAAGGTCGCAGGCCCGAAGAACTTCGGCGGGGGCACGCGGCTCGCGCCCGCGGTGAGGGATTTCGTGCGCTACCTCGAGGCGCAGGCGAAGCGCGGCGCGAAGAAGGGCTGCGGGGTCTTCGTCACCGACGGCGTCATCGGAGACCAGGGCGAGGTCTACCAGCTCTCGATCCAGCTCGCGGCGCGCATCGCGAAGGGCGAGCTCCCACCGTTTCACCTCGTGCTGGTGGGGGTCGGGTCGCAGGTGAACGAGGCGCAGCTCGAAGAGATCGCGCACGTCGAGGCGCCCGGCGCCGAGCACCTGTGGTGTCACCGCGTCGCCGAGGAGATGCACCAGATGGCCGAGCTCGTCTCGGGCCTCGTCGACGACACGATGACCGTCGCCTCGGGCGGCGCGGTGTACGACGCGAAGGGAAGGCTCGTGCGGCGCTACGAGAAGAGGTTGCCCGCGGTGCTGGAGTTCACGCTCCCCGCGGGGCACGACCGCTTCACGCTCGAGGTCGAGGGCCGGCGCTACACGCAGGAGATCCCCGACGACGACGACCACTGACCGACGCGGTCACGCCGCGGGCGCCGCCCGCTCGGCCAGCGCGCTCCGCTCGGCCACGGCGAAGCGGCGGCCCACCCGCGCGAGGCGCGACCACGGCGGCGGGAGCATCCGCTCGGCGAGCTCGGCGAAGTCGTCGTCGCTCACCAGCGCGAAGCCGCGAGGCTCCAGCCACTCCGACAAGGTCTCCGGGTCGAAGCCCGAGCGGAAGGGCTCGCCCACGCCCTTCACGAAGCGCGACACCAGCGCGGTGAGCGGGCCCGGCGCGTCGACCAGCGCACGCTGCACATAGTTGAACGCGAGGCGCGACCCCGGCGCGCTGTAGCCCGCGACGGCGCGCGCGGTGGCGTCGAGGGCCTCGGCGCTCAGGTACATCGTCACGCCCTCCCAGATGGTGAAGGTCGGCGCCGCGAGCTCGTGCCCCATCGCCGCGAGCCGCGCGGGGAGCTCGGACATCGGGTCGCGCTCGAAGTCCCACGCGAGGTAGCGCGCGAGCGAGGGCGCGCCCGCGGCGTCGATCACGGCGCGCTTGCGCCGCTGCGTCGCGGGGTGATCCACCTCGTACACCGCCGCGTCGCGCAAGACCGCTCGCATCCGCGAGGCGCGCGTGTCGAAGCCCGCGCCGAGGATCACCACCTGCCGACACCCGGCCTCCACCGCCTCGACCAGCGCGTCGTCGATGGCCCGCGTGCGCACCTGCATGTACAGCACCCACGGGACCAGCGGCGCGAGCCCCGCGGCCGCCGCCCCGCGCGCGACCGGGCCTGCGTCGCGCAGCGCGGCGGCGAGGTCGCCGAGAGGGCCTCCCGCGAAGCGCGCGCCCAGCGGGTCGTCGACGAGGCGCAAGCGCTCGGGCAGGAGCGGGCCGAGCCCGCGGCAGGTCGCGACGAAGGCCGCGGTGAAGCTCGGTCGGTGCTCGCGCATTCGCGTCTCTTCGGGTGAGAGGCTCAGGGCAGCGTCGCGAGGGCGGCGCGCAGGCGCTCATAGCGGGCGGGCATCCACGCGGGCAAGCCGGCAGGAGGCCTCCACCCGGGGCGCGCGCGCAGGTCGACGGGCGCGATCCAGACCGAGACGTTGCGGGCGCCGGCGCGGGCCGCCATCACGAAGAGGTCCTCGGCGGCGGGGTCTCCCATCGCGAGGCAGCCCACCGACGCGGCGCCCCCGTGGATCATGATGTCTCCGCCGAGGTGATCGCGGCGGTCTTCCCGCGCGCGGGAGCGGTCTTCGGCGTTGGGGTAGTCGACGCGCAGCGCGAGGTGGTACGCGCTGTTCGGGTTGAGCGCAGACACCCGGTAGAGACCCTCGGGCACCTGACCGTCGCCCTCGCGGAGCTTGGGGCCCGCGCCTCCGCTCGCGGCGTAGATGAGGTAGTCCGCGAAGTGCCGCGGCGCGCCGTCGGGGCCCGCGGCGTAGACCCGGAGCCGCCGCTCTTCCTTGAAGGCCACGAGCCAGAGCCGACGCGGCGGCCACGCGAGGCCCGCGCGGCGCAGGGCCGGGGCGAGGCGGGCGCGCACGGCGGGCTCGTAGGTCGCGACGCGCTGCGCGACGGTCGCCCGAGGGCCGAGGCGCTGCGCGAGGGCTTGCGCGCGCCACACCACGGCGGGGCTGCGGAGCGCGAGGCCCAGCACGACGGCGACGGCGACGGCGACCGCGACGAACCGGGGGCGCACCAGCGGGCGACGCATCGGGCGCACCGTAGCGCGACGCGGAGCCGCCGCGGTGAATCCCACAAGACCGCGCGCGGTGCGCGACGAAGGGAGCGGAGTCAGGCCATGGGCATCAGCAAGGCGTCGGGGGGATGGAGGGGCGACCTCAAGAGCGGCGAAGGGAGGATGAAGCCCGAGCACGGGCCCGAGGTGCCCTTCTCGCTGAAGACGCGCTTCGAGGGCGAGCGCGGGAGCAACCCCGAGGAGATGATCGGCGCGGCCCTCTCGGGGTGCTTCTCGATGGCGCTCACCGCGGCGCTGTCGAAGGCGGGCGCGACGCCGAGGTCCGTGAGCACCACCGCCGACGTGCGGCTCGAGAAGGACGGCGAGGGCTTCACGATCCGCCACATCGGGCTCACCACCACGGTCGAGGCCGACGGCGTCGAAGACGAAGCCTTTCAGCGCGTCGCGACCGAGACCAAGGCCGAGTGCCCGGTGTCGAAGGCCCTCGCGGGCGTCGAGATCACCCTCGTCGCGCGCCTCGGGCGCTGATCAATCCCTGAAGTTCACGAACTGCACCTCGAAGGGCAGCTCCTCGGCCTTCAACGCCTTCATCACGGCCTGCAGGTCGTCCTTGTTCTTCCCGCTGACGCGCACCGTGTCTTCGTGGATGGCGCCCTGCACCTTGAGCTTCGTGTTCTTGATGAGGTCGATGACCTTGCGCGCGTTGTCGCGGTCGATCCCCTCCTTGATCTTCACCACCTGACGCACGGTGCCCTTGGCCGCGGGCTGCACGGTCTGCGGGTCGAGGTGCTTCAGCGACACGCCCCGCCGCACCAGCTTGCCCTGCAAGACGTCGTAGGCCGCCTCGAGCCGGCCCTCGGCGTTCGACACCATCACCAGGCCCTCGGCGCCGCGCTCGACGCTCGTGCCCGTGTCGCGGAAATCGAAGCGCGTCCCGATCTCCTTCTGGGTCTGGAGCAGCGCGTTGTCGACCTCGGCCTGGTTCACCTTCGAGACCACATCAAACGACGGCATCGCGAACGTTCCTTCTCCGTGCACTCAGTTCATCCCCGAGGGCGCGTCGGCCCCCTCGGCCAGCACCGACGCGAGCGCCGTGGTCGCCCGCGCCACCCGCGCCTCGGCCCCCTCGGCGCGCAGCACCGACAGCCTCCCCGCGGGGTCGTCGACGAAGCGGTCGACGAGCTTCAGCGCGAGGCGCGACGAGGGCATCTCCATCGGCGCGGTGAAATCCCACTGCGGGGTCTTCGCCTTCGCCGCGCGGATCACCTGCGTCGCCACGCTCAACAAGGCCGCGCGCACCGCGGGGCGCACCTCGGCGGGCTCGGGCTCGGGCAGGGGCGTGGCCCTCGCGCGGCGGTACGGAGGCGTGAAGGGCAGCTCCTCCAGCGAGACGCGCACCTGACCCTCGACCAGGATGTTGAACCTCCCGTCGGGCAGGCGTTGATGCGCCGTGACGCGGCCCACCGTCGCGATCGACGAGATGCGCGGCAGGTCGGCGTCGAGCTCTCCCACTACGCACGCCACCACGAGGAAGGGCGAGCCCTCGAGGATGTCTCGCACCATGGCCCGGTAGCGCGGCTCGAAGATGTGCAGCGGGAGCCGTTGCTCGGGCAGGAGCACCAGGCCCGGCAGCGGGAACACCGGCACCGACTCCAGCGCCGCGCGCGCCTCGCCCGGGTCGGGGCGCATACCGACCGACCTCCTCCGCGCGCGAGGTGGCGGCGATGAACTCCGCGCGCGCCGCCGGGTCGTCGGCCCACGCGCCCGCGAAGGACTGCGTCACGGCCCGCGCCGCGCGCTGCGACTCTCCGCGCATCGAGAGGCACGCGTGCCGCGCGTCGAGCACTACCCCCGCGGCGCGCGCGCGAGGTGCGTGACCAGCGCGTCGGCCACACGCCTTGCTGACCCAGGGTCTTGCAGCACGAGGCGGTGCGAGAGCGCGTCGACGAGCTGGGCGATCACGCCGAGGCCCACGATGCGGCCGCCGGAGGTAGCCACGTGCGCGCGGCCCTGCACGGGCATGAGGTGGTGCGGGCACACGCTCGCATGGTCGAGGTCGAGCACCGCGACCATGCTCCGCTCCTCGGAGGCGAGGGCGCCGCCGAGGAGCGCCCTCGCCCGGAAGTCGGTGGCGTAGCCGTCGACAGCTCGTCGACCCAGGCGCGCGCGACGCGCTCGAGTGCCCGCGAGCTCGGGGTCGCCCGCGGGCGACAAGCCCAGCGCCGTGAGGAAATCCCCGATCGCCTTCGCGGCGTCGTCGATGGAGGCGGGCATCGGTTCGGCTCGCCCCCTTCGATGCCCGAAATCACCCGTGACGCGCAACCTCCGTCGATCACCTCCGAAGAGGGCGCCCGCGACGCGTCGCCTTGCCCGGGGATGGTCCTCGGGCCTAGCGTGCCGCGTCGCCCCCGAGGAACCGTGAGCACCATCAAGCCCCCCGGCGGCCCCGCCGCCACCCCGCCCGTCGCCCCCGTCGACCCGGCCGCCCCCACCGAGGGCGCCGAGGGCGCGCGAGAGGTCGAAAGCGCCCGAGGGCCGAGCGGCGTCGAGGCCGCGTCGACCGACCCCACCGAGCGGGTCATCGCCTCGCTCAAGGCCGGCGAGATCACCCCCGAGGTGGCCGTCGACCGGCTCGTCTCCGCGGCCGTCGACAAGACCGGCTGCCCCCCCGCGCTCCGCCCCGCGGTAGAGGCCAAGATGCGCGCGCTGATCCTCTCCGACCCCAACCTGCGCGCCCTCACCCGCCAGATGGGCGTCACGCCCGCCTCCGAAGACTGACCTTCGGGAATACCCGCCGCCCCGTCTACGATCACAGCCGCGATGATGGTGGCCCTCGCCTCGCTCGCGCTCGCCGCGTGGTGCGCACAGTGGTTCCTCGCGTGGCGGATCACCCGCGCGGTGCCGCCCCTGTCGTCGGCGCGCGCCGAGCCCCTCGACCGCTGGCCGCGCCTGACCATGGTCGTGCCCGCCCGCGACGAGGCCCGCCGCGTCGAGGCCGCCCTGCGCTCGAAGCTCGCGTGCGGCTACCCCGAGCTCGAGCTCGTCGCCGTCGACGACCGCTCCACCGACGGCACGGGCGAGATCTTCGCCCGCGTCGCGGCCGACGACCCGCGCGTGAAGACCGCCCGCGTCGACGCGCTCCCGGCAGGGTGGCTCGGCAAGCTCAACGCCATGGCCACGGGCCTCCGTCACGCGACCGGCGAGTGGGTGCTCTTCAGCGACGCCGACGTGCACGTCGAGCCGGGCGTGCTCCAGCGCCTGATCGCGTGGTGCGAGCGCGAGCGGGTCGACGTCGCGGCGGTGTTCCCGCGCATCGCGCCCGCGGGGGCGGTCATCGACGCGGCGCTCACCCACTCGCTCCGCGCGCTGAGCCTCTCGGGCCGACTCTGGCGGGCCAACGACGACGCCTCGCACGTCGGCCTCGCCGTCGGCGCCTTCACCCTGGTGCGCCGCCGCTGGCTCGACGAGACCGACGCCCTCTCGGTGCTCCGCATGGAGGTCGCCGACGACGTCGCCCTCGGCGCCCTGCTCAAGCAGCGCGGGGCGCGCACGCGGGTCTTCGCGGGCCGCGACGAGGTGCACCTGCACTTCCTCGAGACCTTCGAGGCCCTCGCGCGCAGCGCCGACAAGGGCGGCGGCATGCTCGGCTTCTCGCTCCCGCGCACCCTCGCCCTCGCGATCCTCCCCGTGGTCTTCGAGGTGGGCGTCCCCCTCGCGGCCCTCGCCTCGGGCGGAGCGGCGGCGGCCCTCGGCCTCGCGTGCCTCGCGGTGGCGACGGCGGCGCACCTCACGCTCAACCTGCACTTCCGGTGCATGCCCTGGAGCGCGCCGCTGTGGCCCCTGGGATCGCTGGTCACCGCGTACTGCACCCTGCGCTCGGGGCTGCGCGCGTGGCGACGGCAGGGCGTGTCGTGGCGCGACACCTTCTACCCGCGCGCCGTGCTCGAAGCGGGTCGGCGACTCCACGTCACGTCGATGCGCGTGATCGTCCCGCCGCCCTGACCGCTCACCGGCACGCGACGGGGACGGCCACGACGCGCGTCCCGCTCACCTCGGGCCGCGTGGCGATCACCAGCGCGCCCTCGGGCGTGGCCACCACGCGCAGGTGTTCGAGCGGCCCCGCGTCGCTCACGATGGGCAGCGCGACGGGCCCCACCCGCAGCGCGCCCGCAGCGTCGAACGACAGCAGCACCGCGCGGATCACCCCCGACCCGAGCGCCGTCACCGCGAGCACCTCTCCGTCGCGCGCGGTCGCGTCGAGCCCGCCCACCACGAAGCCCAGGCGCGTGTAGACCACCACGTCGCCCCTCGGAGAGAGGTCGCCCGCGAGCGGGCGCACCGCCACGCCGTCGAGCGGAGGCAGCGTGTCGACGCCCTCGCGCCACACCGCGAGCGCGCCGTCGCCCACCTCCACCACGCGCGGGTCGTGGATCGCGCCGTGGATGCGCTGCGCCACCACGTCTTCGCCCACGGGCTCGCCGAGCGCGTCGTAGCGGCGGAGGTGCAGCTCGCGCACGGTCTGCAAGCCCTCGCGCATCGACTCGGTCCATCGCGCGACGAAGCCGCCGCCGAGGGCGTTGCGCGTGGGCGCGGTGTCGGGCTGTCGCGCGGTCATCGCGAGGCGCGTGGCGCCCGCGACGCGGCCCGAGTCGTCCATGCGAACGAGCTGATCGCCCCAGAGCGCGCGGACCTCTTGCGTGAGGTAGCTCCAGCCGTTGGGGTGACGTCCGAGCGAGCCGCAGCCCGAGAGCGAGACGCCGTCGGTGGGCGGATCGGCCTGTTGCCACTCGCGCTCGTTCGTCCCAGTGAACGCGGCGAAGACGCAGGGGCCGCGGTCGGTCGGTCCGCCCGCGAGCATCACGGCGCGGGCGCGAGAGGGCTCCCACGCCATCGAGAACTGCAAGGGCGCGTTCATCGGGAGCGTGACGACCTCACCGCGCGTGAGGCTCCCGTCGGCGGACCAGGGGTGACGTCTCCCCGCGCCGTCGACGCGCACGACGCGCACCGCGTCGGGGCCTCCGTTGAGCGCGCGCTCCCTCCACGCGACGAGCGCGCCGTCGCCCGTCGCCACCGCGTCGACGAGAGCGAAGCGCGACTGGTCTTCGGGGAGCGACACCACCACGGCCTCGCCGGGCGTCCACGCGCAGGGGCCGGTGACGTGAGGAACGTCGACGGGCGCGCTCCCGTCAGCGCCTGCGTCCGAGCTCACCGACGCGCCGCCCACGGTGGAGCCGCAGCCCGCGACGCAGAGGGCGAGGACGATGACGCGCTTCACGGCACCTCCCTGAGCGCGTTCCCCGCGCAGCGCCAGCGGTGGAGCGTGCCGTGCTCGGGGTCGACGCCCACCACCACGCGGCCCGTCCACGCGAGGGCGGGGTAGCGCTCGGGCAGCGCCTCCGAGGGCAGGTGCGCCGCGAGGTCGAAGCACGCGCCCGCGCGAGCGGGGTCGAGGTCGATCGATCCGCCGCGCCACGCGTAGCGCACCACGGGCCTGCCCTCGACGCACCGAAGCGTATGCGCCGTGACGGGCGGGAGGCTCTCCCACATCCCGTCGTCCTGCGGAAAGCTCAGGCCCTCGCCCCACCCGATGATCCGCGTGCGCCGCTCTTGAACGTCGGTCGACTCGTCGTCGGCGATCATCACCAGGCGCGCGCCGTCGAACGCGAGCCGCGCGCCCGTCGCGTGGAAGTACGTCCCCTCGCCCGGGCTCGGTAGCCCGGCGATCACGCGCAGGTGGGTCTTCGTCGAGATGTGGTCGTCCGAGACGAGCCCCACCACGCCCGTCGAGGTCCGCGTGAGGCTCCACGGAGGCCTCGTCGCCGCGAGCATCCCCTCGGTGCCGCCCTCGTGCGTACCGTCGACGCCGATCGTGTACTCGCTCCACCCGGGGCAAGGCACGCGCTCCGCGTGGTCGGTGCCCTCTTCGTGAACGCACGTCTGCGACGGCCCGATGCTCACCACCACCGCGCCGCCGAGCGCGAGGCCGCGGACCTCCACCGACGGCGTCTCCCACGGGCGCCCGACGGGTTGCGCCCTGTAGTCCATCAGCGTGACGGGACGCGACGCGCGCGAGAGGTCCGCGTCGGCGGCGAGGGCGACGACGATCTGCTCGCCGTTGACCATCTCCATCGCGGGGTCACCGCCGGGGTTGGCGATCCACGCGACCCAGAGGCGCCCTTGAAAGAGGTCGGCGTCGAGGGCGGTGATGGGGCCCGTGGTGGTCCGCAGACGTCGCGGAGGCCCGCTCCACGCTCCGTCTGCCCCCACCCGACGCGCGACGACGTCAACCCGCCTCCCGCCGCTCGGGACGACGTACACGACCACCGCGCCGTCGGGCGCGGCGACGACATCGAGCGGACCGCTCACCGCAGACTCCGCGCTCACCGTGGGCGTGGCGCTGAGCAGGATCGGCTCCGCGGCCCCCGCGTCGATCACCGTTGCAGACCGCGCCGCCGACGCGTCCACCGAGGCCGCGCGCGGGACATCCTCCGCGACCTGGGGCGCGGGCGCGGGTGACACGGGTCGTTGGGCGGGCGCGGGCTGCGCGCGGCGGCACGCGGGCGCGAGGAGGGCCGCGAGGCAGAGGGCGAGGGCGGTGGTGAAGGGGCCCGTCGCCGCACGGTCGTTCCCGTCGACTCCCCGAGAGACGCGCATCGTGCCTCGTTGATACCATCGCCGACCATGCGAACGGCGGGTCTCGCGCTCCTGGTCTCGGCCGCGCTCCTCACGGCGTGCGGCAGCAGCGAAAGCGTCGTCGGCGGCGACGCCGGCTCCACCGACGACGTCCCCGTCGACACCGGCTCCGTCGACACCGGGCCGATGGACACCGGCCCCGCCGACACCGGGCCGATGGACACCGGCCCGATGGACACCGGCCCCGCCGACACGGGTCCGATGGCCTGCACCTCCGCGGCCGACTGCGCGGGCAACGCCGACGGCCCCGCGTGCGACACCTCCACCGGCCGCTGCGTGCCGTGCACGCCCGCCGACGACCGCTGCCCCGCGGGGCAGTACTGCACCTCGGGGAACACCTGCGCGAGCGGCTGCCGTGACGACGCCGCGTGCATGACCGCGGGCGACGACGCAGGCGCCTCGGGCCGCTGCGACACCTCCACCCACCAGTGCGTGCAGTGCGTCGTCAACGACCACTGCCCGCCCGGGAACCTCTGCGTCGGCAACACCTGCGTCATGGGCTGCTCGCCCACGCGGCCCTGTGAAGCGGGCTCCACCTGCTGCGACGGCGCCTGCGTCGACCTGCAATCCAACGCCGCCTCGTGCGGCACCTGCGGCAACCGCTGCTCCGTCCCCAACGCGACGCCCGCGTGCGTGAACGGCACCTGCGCCGTCGCGTCGTGCACCGCGCCCTACGCCGACTGCGACATGACCGCTTCGAACGGCTGCGAGACCGACACCTCGCGCGCCGTCGCCCACTGCGGCGGCTGCGGCATGGCCTGCGCCGCGCGCGCCAACGCCACGGCCACCTGCACGGCCAGCCGCTGCGAGTACGCGTGCGACCCGGGCTTCGCCGACTGCGACGGCGACCCCTCGAACGGATGCGAGGTCGACACCCGCAGCGACGCCGCCCACTGCGGGATGTGCAACCGCGCCTGCGCGCTGCCCAACGCCGCCGCGGCCTGCGCGATGGGCGCGTGCGCGGTCACCACCTGCAACGCGGGCTTCGGCGACTGCGACGGCAACGCGAGCAACGGCTGCGAGGTCGACACGCGCACGGCGGTGTCTCACTGCGGGATGTGCAACAACGCCTGCCCCGCGGTGCCCAACGGCTTCCCGGGTTGCCTCGCGTCGGCCTGCGTCGCCTCGTGCGTGATGGGCTTTCAGGACTGCGACGGGAACACCTCCAACGGCTGCGAGGTCGACATCCGCAGCGACGCGTCTCACTGCGGCGCGTGCCGCCGCGCCTGCGCGCCCGCCCACGGCACGGGGATGTGCTCCATGGGCGGCTGCGCCATCGCGGCCTGCGACGCGGGCTACGCCGACTGCGACGGAGACCCCGCCAACGGCTGCGAGACCGACACCCAGACCAGCGCCGCCCACTGCGGCGCGTGCGGGATGACCTGCGCCCTCGCCAACGCCACCCCCGCGTGCGTCGCGGGCGCGTGCCAGATCAACGTGTGCGGCGCGGGCTTCGGCAACTGCGACGGCGTGGCCGCGAACGGCTGCGAGACCAGCACCCAGACCAGCGCCGCCCACTGCGGCGCGTGCAACAACGCCTGCGCGGTCGCCAACGCCACGGCGGCGTGCGTCGCGGGCGCGTGCGCCGTGGGGAGCTGCGACGCGGGCTACGCGAACTGCGACGGCGCGGCGGGCAACGGATGCGAGGTGAACACGCAGACCTCGAACCTGCACTGCGGCGCGTGCAACAACGCCTGCGCGGCGGGCACGGCCTGCGCGGGCGGAACGTGCGCGACGCTCCCGAGCTGCGCGGCGATCCACACGGTCTCGCCCTCGGCGCCGAGCGGGGTGTACCGCATCGACCCCGACGGGAGCGGCCCCGTCGCGGCCTTCGACGCGTACTGCGACATGACCAGCGACGGCGGCGGGTGGACCCTCGTGCTCGTCACCCTCCCTGGCAACGCCCTGGGCTACAGCTCGACCGCGTGGACCACGGCCAACACCTTCGGCACGCCCACCTCGCTCAGCGCGACGGCCGACTCGAAGAGCGCGGCCTTCAACACCCTGCCCGTGACGGCGATGCGCCTCTGCCTCAACACCCAGACGGCCTGCATCACCGAGTCGGTGTCGGCCACGAGCGCGCTCGCGCTCTTCTCGGGCGCCGAGCGGCAGAGCGCCCACCCCATCGCCGACTACGCGGTGTGGGGCTACACGGGCAACCGCGGGTGCAACCGCCGCGGCTTCAACGTGTACGACGTGGGCGGAGGCCCCGCGCGCTGCCGCTACGGCATCCTGCTCAACAACGAGTCGACCTGCGAGGGCAGCGTCGACGGAGGCCGCGGCTTCGGGTGCCTGGGCTACTACGGCACGCAGATCTCGTCGGGTCAGGGCGACGGGATCGTCGGCACCTCGCTGGAGCGCGGCTGGGTCTGGGTGCGATAGTCTCCCGGCCATGAGCCCTCCCTTCGACGAAGACGACGAAGACCGCGAGGCGATCCTCGCGCGGCGCAAGCGCTTCATCGCGTCGGCGCTCGCGGGGCTCGCGATGGTGAGCAGCGCCAACTGCTCGACCTCGCAGACCTGCCTCCGCATCGCGCTCCCCGAAGACGCGCAGGAAGACGTCACCGACGCGAGCGACGCGGCCGACTCCACGCCGCAGCCCTGCCTCTCGCGCCCGCCCGACGACGTCCCGATCGTGACCGACGCGCCCGACGCGGGCCCGCAGCCGTGCCTCACGCCGCCGCTCGACGTCCCCGACGTGCCTGAGGTCCCCGACACGGGCCCCGACGCGCCCGACGTGGGGCCGCAGCCGTGCCTCACGCCGCCGCTCGACGTCCCCGCGACGCCCGACGCGGGAGACGACGACGCGACGCCCATGCCCTGCCTCTCGCTCCCGCTCGACGCGGGCCCGCGCGACGACGACGCGACGCCCATGCCCTGCCTCTCGCCGCTCCCGCCCGACGGCAGCCTCTGACCGCTCAGGCCCGCAGCACGACCACCACGCCCGCGAGGGCGATCCCCACGCCGATCATCCTCCGCGGCGGGACGGGCTCGCCCGCGAGGCGCGAGAACAACAGCACGAACACCGCGCCGGTCTGGTTCAGCACCGCCGCGCGCGACGCCGTGCCGTACTTCATCCCGCCCAGCCACAAGATCATCGACACGTAGGTCGCCAGCACCGTCGCCGGCACCGCGACCCGCCACGAGGGCTGCGGCGTGAAGAGCGCGAGCGCCTCGCGCCCCTTCCCTCGCGCGAGCTGCGCGGCGAAGAGCGCGACGGAGCCCGCCACCAGCCGCACCGTGGTCGCCTCGATGAGCCCGCTGCGGTCGAGGGCGCGCTTCGCGATCACCACGCCGAGCGCGGTGGTCATCACGCCCGAGACGGCGAGCGCGAGGCCCACGCGGTCGACCTTCACGGCCGCGGCGCGGGGCTCGTAGCCCACGAGCGCGAGGCCCGCGACCACCAGCGGCGCGCCGAGGGCGAGGCCCACGCGCGGAGACTCCCCGAGCCAGAGGGCGGCGAAGACCATCACCGCGGGCGAGTAGGCGCAGTCGGCCACGGCGGCGACCGAGGCGTCGATGCGCCGCAGCCCCGCGAGGAAGAGCGTGTCGGCGACGGCGAGGCCGAGCACGCCGCTCGCGCAGAGGGCGAGCCAGTCGAGGGGCGCGCGGTGCAGGTCGAAGCGCAGGCCCAGGGCGAGCATGGTGAGGAGCAGGAGCGCGGTGGCGAGCGCGTTCTTGAAGAGGTTGAGCGAGACGGCGCCGACGCCCGAGAGACGTCGGAAGAGGAGCACCGCGAGGGCCCACACCACGGCGCAGCCGAGGGCCATCGCGTCGCCGAGGGAGCGCATCGGCGGCGGAGACTACGCGCGCGCCGCGGCGACCGCGAGGGTTGCATCGCGGCGGAGCTTCCGGCATTCCAGACGGGCGCCGCCTCTTCTCCAGGCGAGCGCGCGCGGCGTGGGCGAGGCGTGACGCACTCCGCGGCGGACATTCACGCCAGAACGGGAGAAGCGCGTTGACGCTGCTCGACCAATCGTGGGCGGGGAACACCCTCCGCACGTGGCTCCTCGCCCTCGGCGCGCTGGTGTTGACCCGCGTCGTCCTCGGCCTGATGCGGGCCTTCCTCGAGCGCCGCGCGGGCCGCCTCGCGTCGCTGACGCGCACCCGCCTCGACGACCTCGCTGTGACGGTGCTCGGCCACACGCGCTCGTGGTTCCTCTGGGCGGTGTCGCTCCAGGTGGCGGCGCTGATGCTCCAGCTCGACGCGCGGTGGCAGCGCGGCGCGCACGTCGTGATCGTGTTCGCCTTCGTGGTCCAGGCCGCGCTCTGGGGCGGCGCGCTCATCACCGAGGTGTCGCAGCACTACGTCGACGGAGACCCCGAAGACGAGGAGTCCATCGCCACCGAGGGCGCGCGCCGCACGGCCGCGGGCACGGCGGGCTTCGTCGCGCGGATGGTGCTCTGGGCGGGCCTCTTGCTGCTCCTCCTCGACAACCTCGGGGTGAACATCTCGGCGCTCATCGCGGGCCTCGGCATCGGCGGCGTGGCCGTCGCGCTCGCGCTGCAGAACATCCTCGGAGACGTCTTCGCGTCGGTGACCATCGCCATCGACAAGCCCTTCGTCGTGGGCGACTTCATCGTCGTCGGAGACTTCCTGGGCACGGTCGAGAGCGTGGGGCTGAAGACCACGCGGCTGAAGTCTCTGCACGGCGAGCAGCTCGTGTTCGCCAACGCCGACCTGCTGAAGTCGCGGCTCAAGAACTACAAGCACCTGGCCGAGCGGCGCATCGTGTTCGGCTTCGGGGTGACCTACCAGACCACGGCCGACGACCTGGAGAAGATCCCGGGGCTGGTGATGTCCATCGTCGAGGCCCGCGACGGGCTGCGCTTCGACCGCGCGCACTTCAAGTCCTTCGGCGCGTCGTCGCTCGACTTCGAGGTCGTCTACTACGTCTCCGACCCCGACTACGCCTTCTACATGGACCGTCAGCAGGCCATCAACCTCGCCCTCGTGCGCGCCTTCGCCGAGCGCGGGATCGAGTTCGCCTACCCCACCCAGACCCTCTTCGTGCAGCGCCAGCCCGAGGCCCAGCCCCGCCGCCGCTTCGACGGCGAGGCGATGGCCTGACCCCTCCCCTCCGTCGCACACTCCCGCGCGATGAACCGCCGCGAGCCCCGCCGCCGCTGGCCCCGCGTCGTCGCGACGCTCGCGGTGATCGCCCTCGCGGCGGTGTACCTCCTGCGGCGCGGGGTCACCCTCGAACCCCACCACTCGCTCCGCGCCCCCACGGCGACGCTCAGCGAGGAGCTCGCCAACGAGGCCGACGTGGTGCTCGCGCCCCCGCGGGAAGTGCCCGAGGCCATCGACGCGGCGCTGTCGCTCACGGGCCGCTCGCTGCGCTTCGGGATGTGGCACCGCAGCTCCACACGCTTCGCGGTGGAGGCCCGCGAGGCCCACTGCGTCGAGTACGCCAACCTCTTCGGCGCGCTGATGCAGCGCTGGGCCACCACGCACGCGGTGCCCGTGAGGGCGTGGGTGGTGCGGAGCCGCGCGCGGGTGTGGGGCCGGCGCGTCCCGCTCCCCGGGTGGAGCGACCACGACTGGGTGCTGGTCACCCACCGCGACGGACGCCGCTGGATGATCGACCCGACCTTCTCCGACCTGTGGCTGGGCGAGGACCTCACCCTCGCCGTGCGTGAGCCGCCGCGCGCGCCGCGGTAGGCGGGTCAGCGCTTCAACAGAGAGAGGGAGCCGAGGTGCACGTCGATCCGCGCCTTGTGCCCTTCTGGGAGCGAAGCGCCCTCCGCGCTCCAGGCCTCGCGGAAGCGCTCGATGGTCTCGTCGACCACACTCATCGACGCGTTCGCGTCGGCGCCCGCCTTCTCTGCGAGGCGCTCGAAGTCGCTCCGCAGCACTTCGTCGAAGCGCGTGCGCTTGTAGAGCCGCAGCGCCATCGTCTCGACCTCAGGGAGGTACGCGACCGTCGAGAGCAGGTCGTAGGCCGGCGCGAGGCGCGCGCGTCGCGGATCAGGGTAGTACAGCGACCAGTTCTTCAGGTGCGCGTCGTGGTTGCCCGTCAGCACCATGAACACCAACCGCCGGAGGTACTCCTCGAAGTCGGCCTGACCACACACGGCGCGCACGACCGCGCCGATCGAGTCGTAGGCCGCGCGGAGTCGGCTTGTCTTGAGCTCGTCGTACTTGTCGTCAGGTCGCCGATCGAAGACCTGCGCAAAATCCTCCTGGTGGATGCGCGCTCCGTCTGGTGAACGGTCATAGCGGCGGATGACCATCGCGTCAGGCTCGTCGAAGGTGAGCTCCCGCGGGAGCCCCTCGATCTCCCTCCAGGGCACGAGGCTCACCTCGGGCACGTCGACGCCCGCACCCCGCGCCAGCGAGAGCATCGCGCACTCATGACGCGGAACCGACGGGTACGAGCGGTCCGGAAGCTTGGCGATCCAACGCCCCCCGACGCCCGTCACGGGCAGCGTGAAGCGCTCCGCCTCACGCGCGACGGAGAACTTCAACTGCATCCCAGCGAGCGAGAAACGGAGCGGGCGGTCACGGCGCGCGGGCGCGTCCACCGGCGGGGCGCTGTCCTCTCCGTCTCCCTCGTTCACCTCCTGCACCACCACCGCGCCGGGGAGATCCCTCCCGAGCGCCGCGAGCAGAGGCCCCTGCCTCGTCGGTTCGACCCCCGCCGAGCGCGCCAGGAGCGCCCGCAGCGCGCTCCCGGGCTCCGGGAGGTAGTTCTCGAAGAACGCCGGCAACCACCCTTGCGGCGCTCGATACCGAAGCGCGCCGAGGTCTTGATCCTCGAACCAGCGACCGAGCACGGGCCGCTCGCGCATCGACGCGTACGCGTCGTCGAAGCGAAACTCCCAGGCCCCGCTGTACCCAGAAGAGAGGTCGCCGACGCGCAGGTCTCCGAGCGAGACCCGGAGCCTCACGGCTCCTCCTCATCGACGAGTGCGGCGAGGGGCGGGCTGTCGTCCGCGCCCCACTCCGCCTGCCGCGCGTAGAACGCGTCGAACCAACGCCGCAACGTCGCGCCTCGCTCCGCCACGAAGGCATCGACGTCGCCCCGTCGCAACGCCGCTACGGCCTCGTCGCTGATCGCGTGGGATCGCAGTGAAGCCTCGTCTGCGCCAACGATCGCGGCGCACAGGTCCGACGGCGGGTGCAACAGCCGTGACGCGAGGTCCTCCGAGGGCGCGCCCTCCACCGTCCCGAGGAGCGCCTTCTCGTCGACGAGGGCGCCCACGTCGACCGAGAGCCCAGTGCGCATGTCACGCGGCCGCAGCGCGGCGAGGGCGCAGACCTGGATCAGCGTGCGCGCCGTGCGGAGGTTCACCGGCGACAGATCGAAGATTGAAGTGTCGGCCTCGGTCGGCGCGAGCGCGAGGAGGCGCTGCACGGAGCCGTGCTCCTCGCCGTGTACCACGCAGCGGAGGTGGCGCCGCAGATCGATCACCGCGCCCGCGAGGCGAAGACCCTCCATCCCGCGCCAGAGCCAGCGCCTCAAGAGCGTCAATGACCGCAAAGCGGGCTCAGGGAACGCGTCGAAGAAGCGCGCGAGCACGACGAGGGGCAAGGAGTACGGGTTGAGCCCCGCGTGCGGGATCGCCGCCGTCTGGAGGAAGAGCGCCGCGCTCCGCAGCGCGCGCTCGGTTCGAGAGAGAGCGGTCGCCATCCGCTGCGGATCGAGGTCTTGCGGCAACGCGCGGTCCATGGGCAGCCCCTCGATGGCGAGGAGGGGTCGTAGGATCTCGTCGTCGTCGAGCTCGCCCCACCCGAGCGAGGCGACGCCGCGGCGCACGCGCTCGAAGGTGGAGACCGCCGTCGTCGGCTCGTAGAGCGCGCGGAAGACCTCGGCCTCGGTCAGGCTCTTCCCCGAGCGGTTGGTGCGGGCGAAGACGACCCGCAGCACGGACTCGTCGTCGGCCTCGACGATGTACGCGGGGATGCGGTACTCGCGCAGCCGCTTGCCGACCTCGAACACGCGCTGACGATCCTGCGCGCGCAGGTCGCGGCGCTCCGTCGCCCACTCCATGAGCGTCGTGGTGTCGAGGAGCACCGACGCAGGGACGAGGAACGAGCTCACATCTGTAAAAGCCGACCGTGACCAGACGAAGCGGTCGTCTCGGAGGTCGAAGCAGATCCCTCGCGCCTTCTCTCGCGCGGGAGCGAGCAGCGCTTCGACCAGCGCGGTTAGCCGCTGCTGACCATCGACCACCCACAGCGCGTCAGGGCGCTCGGGGGCATCGATCACGTAGCGCCCCCAGCGGACCTCGCCCGCGGGCGCGGCGCGCTTCCACAAGAGCAGGGTGCCGATCGGGAACCCGCGCCAGACGCTGTCGAGGAGGTCGATGCGGTCCGCGTCGTCCCATCGCATCCCGCGCTGAAAGTTCGGGACGCGCACGCGACCGTCTTCCACCGCCGCGAGGAGGTCATCGACGGCGAAGCTCGTCGCCTCAGGGCGACGCTCCAGGCGCAGGTCCTCCCTCGCGAGCTGCACCTTCATCGCCATCCGTTCCATAGGAGCGCGGCGCGCCAGCGCCCGTCAACACGACGCGGGCATCAGCGCTTGCTGCTCTCGAAGTGCACGACGTCGATGAGCACGGCGGAGGCGAGCGCGACGAGCTTCCAGCGGTCGGGGGCGTCGGGCTCGAAGTCGACGGAGTAGTTGTCGGCGTCGGAGAAGGCCTCGGTGAACAAGCCCGACCAGCGCTTCTTGATCACGGCCATGAGCCTGCCCTCGCCGTGGAGCTCGAAGGTCCACGGCCGCCAGAACGCGCCGCGCAGCTCGCCGATGGTGCGCCCGTACGCGTCGTCGACGTCGTAGCGCGCCGACACCCAGCTCCACCGCCGGCGGATCGCCACCAGCGGACGCTCCTCCGCGTCGAGCACCTGCAGCTCCGGGAAGAACCACCGCCACGGCCGCACCAGCCGCAGCGCGGCGTGCCTCGGGAGATGTCTTCGACGTGCGAGGTGAAGGGGCGCATCGGGCCGAGCATCAAGCGACGCACGATCTCCAGCACGCCCGCGGTCTGCTCCACGACGTGAAAGGCCGCGCCGCCCGTGCCCTTGCGGAGGATCGCGTACTCGTTGGGCGTCTCCCACCCCGTGAGCATCTCCAGCCACCGCCGCCGCTGCTTCACCGCGAGGCCGGTGAGCCCGTTGAACCTCCGCGCCGCCGCGTCGAGCTCGCCCGTCCGCGCGAGCCCCGCGTCGCGGTACGGCGCCGCGAGGGCGGTGTCCATCCGTCGCAGGCCCGCCGCGGCGGCCTTGAGCGCGGGGAGGTCGGGCAGCGACGCCATCACGCCGCGGCACAGCGCGCAGGTCGCCACCCGCGGAGACGCGTCGGGCGCGTAGCGCATCTCGGTGAGCGAGGCCCCGTTGCAGCGCGGGCACTGCGCGCGCGACCCGACGGCGCCGTCGGCCACCGCGTCGAGCGCGGGGAGGTCCTCGCGCGTGCCCACCATCGCGGCGAGCTCACCCGGGTCGAACCACACGGCGCGGCACTGGGCGCAGAAGTCCACGGTCACGCCCTGCTCCAGGCGCAGCTCCCCCATCTCGCTCGGGCACCGCGGGCAGCGCACGCTCAACCGTCGCGCAAGCGCTCGAGCTCGGCGCGCAGCCGCGCCACCTCGTCGAGGGCCTCCCGCTCGCGCGCGAGGGCCTCTTCCTCGCGCGTGGGCCACAGCGACGCGCCCTCTTCGTCGTCGGCGACGCGCAGGCGCGTGCCCCCATCGGTGACGACCAGCCAGGCCGAGAGCGCGTCGCTGTAGGCCGGGCCGTCGCCCGCGTAGGTCTGCACGAAGCGACCGTGTCGATCGCGGCGCCACACCTGGAGCGTGAAGGGGCCTCCCGTCGTCGAGGGGCCGAAGCGCATGGGGTCGAAGACCCAGATCTCTCCCGCGCCGCAAGCCGCGTAGCGGTCGGGGTTGTCGAGGTAGTCCTTGTCGGCGGTGCCCTCGCTGACGACCTCGACGGCGAGGCGCGGCGGGGCGCTCCCGGGTTCCCAGAGGCAGAGGCTCGTGGCGTCCGCGGGGAGGGCGGGGGTCACCACGCACAGGTCGGGGTCGACGCCGGTGTTGGGGCGCGCACGGTCCCACCGAACGGCGATGTTGCGGTGCACCGAAGCGTCGAGGGCGCGCCGCGCGACCCACGCGAGGAGGATCAGCTTCAACAGGTCGATGCAGTGGTCGTGCAGGGGTGTCTCGGCCACGCCCTCCTCCTCCAGCAGCCAGCGCTCGCTGACGAGAGGGACGCTTCGCACCACCTCGACGGACGCGGTCGCTCCCATGCGCGCGACGGTACCACGCCGCGACGTCGGCCAGTCCGGTGTGGTACTCGCGAGGGCCATGAGCGAGACGGTGCAGGAGCTTCAGGTCGAGGTCGTGAGCGACGTGGTGTGCCCGTGGTGCTTCCTCGGAAAGCGCCGCTTCGACAAGGCCGCCGCGGCCTTCGCCGACCGCGCGAGGGTCACGCGCAAGTGGCAGCCCTACCAGCTCTCCCCCGACCTTCGCCCCGAGGGCGAGCCCTACCGCGCCTACCTCGACAAGCGACTCGGCGGTGCCGCCAGGGTCGACGCGTCGTGGGATCGCCTGCGGATGCTCGGCCGCGCGGAGGGCGTGGAGTTCCGCTTCGAGGCGCTCGCGACGATGCCCAACACGCACCACGCGCACCGGCTGGTGGTGCACGCGCAGAAGAAGGGCGACCCCTCGCTCACCGACGCGGTGGTCGACGCGCTCTTCACCGCGCACTTCTGCGACGCGAGGGACATCGGCGACCGCGCCGTGCTCGCCGACATCGGCGCCGCGCAGGGCATCGACCGCGCCGAGCTCGACGCCATGCTCGCCGACGACGAGTGGGGCGACGTGGTGCGCGGCGAGGGAGAGATGATGCGGATGCTGGGGGTGAACTCGGTGCCCGCGCTCTTGATCGCGCGGAGGGTGGGGGCGATGGGCGCGCAGTCGCCCGAGGCCCTTCAGTCGTTCTTCACGCAGGGCCTCGACGTGCTGGCGAAGGTCGCCTCGGGGGAGTGGGTCGACCAGTACCCCGAGGACGACGAGCTCCAGGGTTAGCGGCGGCCGTAGCCCCAGCTCACGCGGCGGCCGTGGTCGTTGCCGCGCCGCACCACCACCCGGTTGACCTGCGGGCGCACCGCGGGGCGGGTGACGACCACCCGGGGCTGCACGACCACCGGACGCACCACCGGGCGCACCACGGGCTGCACGTAGACGGGGGCGGGGCGTACCGGCGCGGGGGCCGCGTAGACGGTGGTGTTGTAGCCGGGCACCGCGTAGCCCGCGGGCGGGAGGTTCATCGGGATCGCCTGCGGACGGGCGTAGGTGATCGGGGCGTTGGGGTAGACCGCGGCGGTGGGGCGGTGACCGCAGTCCTGCGCAGAGGCGAGGCCCGGCACGGCGAGGGAGGCGACCGTCGCGACGACCGAGAGGATGCGGGGAGTGTTCATGGCGCTGTCTCCTTTGCTGAATCGCGGGGTTGGCCGCGACGCAGAGGGGTAGAGCAGCCACCGTGCCGAACGCGAAAGGGCCGAGAAACAGGGCCGTGACGCGAGGAGCGCGTGTTCGCGACGTGTCGCGATCCGTGACGGGTGTCGAGGCGTGGGTTCGCGGAGACGCCGAAGGCCGTGCGCGAGAGTCGACGGGATCGCACACGGGCTTGGAGACGCCCGCGCACGGGCTTTGACAAGCCCGCGCTTGAGGTCAACTGAGCCCGTTGCGCAGAGGAATCAAGCTCGACGACGAGCTTGTTGAAGCACCGCGCGCGGCTCTACCATGCCGGAGCGAGGGCTCGCCGACGCCGCCCCGCGTGACCTCGGACGAAGGGAGTCCAGCGGATGGCGCGACGCAAGCGAACGAGGGCAGAGCCGTGGGCCGACGCTCCGCTGAGGCTGTCCGAGGAGACGCTCGAAGAGCGACGGGAGGTCACCGAGGCGCTGCTGAAGCAGATCCCGGAGCAGTGGCCGATGTTGCACGTGCTGAACGAAGAGCTCCGTCTCGACCCGCGGGCGCGGGCGGTGTTCTCGATGCTGCCCGTGCTGCGGGCGCTGCACGAGGCGCTCTCGCCCGACCCGAAGGCGCTCGACGCGGCCAGCGCGGCGGGGCGGGAGCGCTGGCGCAAGCTGCGCGAGGCCTTCGTGATCCTGGGCGCGTACCCGACGCTCGACGCGCCGCAGCGCTACGACCTCGACCGGCTGGGAGACGACCTGGAGCGCATCCGTCACATGCAGGAGATCGCCGCGGCGCTCGACGCGCTGGCGCAGCGCTTCCGCGACGACGCGATGCGCACGGCGGCGGCGATGGCCCACCCGGCGGAGTCGGCGCTGGAGCTCGCGCGCACGCTGGCGAGGTCGGGCTTCAGCTCGGAGCTGGCGCGGGTGACCGACGCCCTCCACGCGCGCTCGGCGAGCCTGCGCCGCAAGCGCGCGCCGAAGGGCGAGGGAGAGGGGAAGAAGTGACGCGGGTGACGCTTGCGCCGGAGCGCGCGGCGGGGGCACCGTGACCTCCCCCATGCCCGCTGACCCCGACGTGATCGTGCTCGGCGCCGGCCCCGCGGGGCTCGCCGCCGCCGCCTGCCTCTCGGCCCGCGGGCTCTCGCACGTCATCGTCGAGCGCGCTCCCACCGTCGGCTCTCGCTGGCGCTCGCACTACGAGCGGCTCCACCTGCACACCGCCAAGCAGCTCTCGGCCCTCCCGATGATGCCGTGGCCCCGCGAGGTCTCGAACTACCCCTCCCGCGCGCAGGTCGTCGACTACCTCGAAGCCTACGCCCAGCGCTTCAAGCTCGCGCCCCGCTTCGGGCTCACCGCCCACGACGCCCACCGCGACGGCGACCGCTGGATCGTCCCCACCCGCGAGGGAGACACCCTCCGCGCCCGCGCCCTCGTGGTCGCCACGGGCTACAACCGCGCGCCGCACACCCCCACCTTCGAAGGACGCGACCGCTTCGCGGGAGAGGTCCTCCACAGCGGCGAGTACCGCAACGGCAACGCGTACCGCGGCAAGCGCGCGCTCGTGGTGGGCGTCGGCAACTCCGGCGCCGAGATCGCCCTCGACCTCTGGGAGTCGGGCGCCACCACCGCCCTGTCGGCCCGCAGCCCGCAGCACGTGCTCCCGCGCGATGTGTTCGGGATTCCCGCGCAGGTGAACTCGGTGCTCTTCCTCTCGCGGATGCCCACGCGCGTCGCCGACCGCTTCGCCCTCGCCGTCTCCGACCGCTTCATCGGAGACCTCTCCCGCTACGGCCTCCCGCGCCCCGAGCTGGGACCCATCTCGCTCCTCAAGCGCGGGCGCGTGCCCCTCATGGACATCGGCACCGTCGCCCTCATCAAGCAAGGACACGTCAAGGTCTACCCCGGCCCCGCGCGCTTCACCGAAGACGGCGTCACCTTCACCGACGGACGCTCCGCCCCCTTCGACGTGGTGGTCCTCGCGACGGGCTACCGCGCCGCGCTCGACGAGGTGCTCCGCGACGCGAGCGCGGTCGTCGACGAGCGAGGTTTTCCGAAGGTGTTCGGCGCCGAGGCCGCGCCGGGCCTGTACTTCATCGGGTACCGCAACCCCATTACCGGGCAGCTCCACGACATCGCCCTCGAGGCCGAGCGCGTGGCCGCCCACCTCGCGGGGAACTGATGGCCGCCGTCGATCACTGGCACCCCGTCGCGCGCAGCGAAGACCTCGGCCGCAAGCCCCTCGGCGTCAACGTCGCCGGGCGCGAGGTGGTGCTGTTCCGAGCCTCCACGGGCGCCCTCGGAGCGCTCACCGACCGCTGCCCCCACCGCGGGATGCGGCTCTCGACGGGCTCCGTCGAGGGAGAGCGCCTCGTGTGCCCCTACCACGGCTGGCGATGGGCCACCGACGGGCGCGGCATCGCCCCAGGGACGCCCACAGCCAAGCCCTGCGCCGAGCGCTTCGACGTCGTCGAACGACTCGGCGCCGTGTGGGTGAAATCGTCGGGCTCCTCCCCCGCGTTCCCCCGCTGGGACGTCGAGGGTTGGACGCCCGTCGGACGGCTCGTGCGCCGCGTGAAGGCCCCGCTCGAGCTCGTGCTCGACAACTTCATCGAGGTCGAGCACACGCCCACCACCCACGCCATGCTCGGGCACCCCGTCGACCGCATGGCCGAGGTCGAGTGCGTCACCACCGTCACCGACGACAGCGTGCGGGTCTACAACAAGGGCCGCAGCGACCGCTCCCGTGGCCCGTGCGCAAGCTCTTCCGCATCCCCGACGGCGCGCACTTCGTCGACGACTGGACCACGTTCTTCTCACCCGTCTTCACCGTCTACGACCAGTACTGGGTCGACCCGACCACCGACGAGCGCGCCCCAGAGGCCCTGCGCATCGCGGTGTTCTTCAACCCCGTGAGCGCCTCCGAGACGGAGCTCTTCGTCTTCACCCACGCCCGCTCGCCCGTGTGGTCTCGCTACGGGCTCGACCTCGCGCTGCGGCCCCTCACCCTCGGGCTCGTCGCGCTCGAGGTGCACCGCGACGCCTCGATGCTCTCTCGCCTCGCCGACCACGACACCTCGCTCAAGGGCAGGGCGCTCGGGCGCTTCGACAAGGCCCTCATCGCCGCCCGCGCCCGCGTCGACAGGATCTACCGCGGCGCGTGAACGCCCACGCGACGGGGTATGCTCGCGCCCCTCTATGCGCATCGCGTTCTTGATGGACCCCATCGCCAACGTCCTCGTCGACAAGGACACCACCTTCGCCCTGATGCTCGCCGCGCAGGCCCGCGGCCACGAGGTCTTCACCCTCGGCCCCATGGACCTCTACGCCGCCAACGGCACCGCGATGGCGAAGCTCACCCCCACGAAGGTCCAGCGCGCCGACCGGCCCGACCACTACACCATGGGCATCCCCGCGGTGGTCGACGTCGCCGAGCTCGACGCGCTCTGGATCCGCACCGACCCCCCCTTCGACGCCCGCTACCTCTACGTCACGCTGCTGCTCGAGCTCGTGCGCGACAAGACCCTGGTCGTGAACGACCCGCGGGGCCTGCGCGACGCCAACGAGAAGCTCTACCAGCTCCACTTCCCCGAGGTGATCCCGCGCACGATGGTGGCCTCGCGCGAGGAGGAGATCCGCGCCTTCGTGCGCGACCTCGGCGGCACGGCCATCATCAAGCCCCTCGACGGCGCGGGGGGGCGCGGCGTGATGATCCTCGACGAGAAGGACAAGAACCTCCGCTCGATCATCGAGACCCTCACCGACGACGGGCGGCGCCTCGCCATGGTGCAGCAGTTCCTCCCCGCGGTGCGCGAGGGCGACAAGCGCGTGCTGCTCCTCGACGGCGAGCCCCTGGGCGCGATCCTGCGCGTGCCGCGCTCGGACGACGCGCGGAGCAACATCCACGTCGGCGGCTCGGTGGTGCCCGCCGAGATCGACTCCCGCGACCGGCGCATCGTCGAGGCCGTGGCCCCGCGCCTGAAGCGCGACGGGCTGTGGTTCGTCGGCCTCGACGTGATCGGCGGCCACCTCACCGAGGTCAACGTGACCTCGCCGACGGGCATCCAGGAGATGTCTCGCTTCGCGGGCGTGCCCCTCGAAGACAAGGTCATCGCCTGGACCGAGACCCGCGCCGCCGCGGTGAAGTCATCGCGCGCCGCGCAGTGACCGAGGCACGGCCCGAGTCCGCCCCGCCCACCGTCGCGAAGGCGCTCACCGTCGTAGGCGTGGGCCTCGCCCTCGCGCTCGCCGCGTGGGCGCGGGTGATCCTCCTCGGGAGGGTCTTCGGCCACGGAGACGTCGTCCCCACCGACAACGACTCGGCCTACCACCTCCGCCGCGCGCTCCTCACGCTCGAACATTTCCCCCACGTCCCCACCTGGGACCGCTTCCTCGCGTGGCCCCGCGGCGGCGCCGCGACCTGGGCCCCCGGCTACGACCAGCTCCTCGCCCTGCCCGCGTGGATCGCTCGCGCCACGCACCACCGCGCCCTCGCCATCATGGCCTGGGTGCCCTTCGCCCTGGGCCTCGCCTCGGTCGCCCTCACCGCGTGGCTCGCGTCGCGCGTCGAGACCGACCCCGACCGCCGCCCCGCCGTCACCGTCACCGCCGCGGTGGTGTGCGCGATGGTGCCCGCCTCCGCCGCCGTCTCGCAGGTCGGAGGCACCGACCACCACGTCTTCGAGACCCTCTACGTCGCCGCCCTCGCCCTGTGGCTCACCGCCGTCACCGCACGCCACGCCTCCACCCGTCGCGCGGTGCTCACCGAGCTCGCGGGCGCGTTCGTGCTCGCGGCGGGCGTGCACACCTTCACCGGCACCGTGCTCTACGCCGGCCTCGCCGCGGCGGGCCTCTGCGCGCACCACCTCGTCGACCGCGAGCCCGTCTCGTCGCGCGGGCTCCTCCCCTCGGGCGCGCTCGCCTACGCCCTCGCGCCGCTCGCGATCGTCGCCGTCGACCACGGGTTCATCCGCGCCTTCGGCCACCCCTGGCACCACCTCGCGCTTTCGTACCTGCAACCGCTCCTCCTCGCGGTGGCCGCTGTCGCGCTCGCGGCCTTCGGTCACGCGCGCGCCCGAAGTGACGCGCTCCCGCGTCGCGCCCTGATCGCGCTCGCGCTGGGGGTCGTCCCCGTCGCGCTCCTCGCGCTGGCGCTCCCGACCGCGCGCCACGAGGTGACCCTCGCCCTCGTGCAGTGGCTCGGACGTCGCTCCGCGTACATGGCCGACATCGACGAGTGCACGCCCCTCTTCACTGCGGCGCCCTTCACCGTCGACGCGTGGGCGCAGGCCCGCTCGAAGCTCGGCCTCCTCGCGCCGCTCTCGCTCGTCGCCGTCCCCGTCGCGGCGCTGCGCGCGTGGCGCTCGCTCGGGCCTCGCGCGCTCCCGCTCGGCGCCCTCTTCGCGGGCCTCGCCCTCCTCTCGCTGCAACAGAACCGCTTCACCCGCGCGATCACCCCCGCGCTCGCCGTGGTGGTCGCCCTCGCGCTCGTCGACCTCCTCCGCCGCGTGCCCCCCTTGCGCGCGTGGCCGCGGCTCATGGGCGTCGCCCTCGCGCTCACCCTCGCGTGGGTCGCGCTCGACCCCGCGCTGCGCCCCTTCACGCACGCCGACCCGCCGCCCGACATCCTCGGGCTCACCGCGCAGGCGCGGTTCATCCGCGGCCACATGCCGCCGCCCGTGCTCGGCCTCCGCTCGGCCGTGCTCACCTCGTGGGCGGGCGGCAACGAGGTGATGCTCGTCGGAGAGCGCCCCGCGCTGGTCAGCAGCTTCGGCCCCTACGTCTCGCCCGACCTCTACGCCGAGGTCGACGCCGTGTGGCGGCGCGACGAAGCGTACCTCCTCTCGGTGCTCGACCGGCGCGACGCGGGCGCCGTCGCCATCACCGCGGCCGACCTCCTCACCATCCCGCTGCCGGGAGGGGTGCGCGCGCTGCGCGTGGGGCGCAACGGAGGGGTCGTGCTCGACCGGCGGTGGATGGAGCGCGTCCCGCTCGGGGCGATGCTGTTGGGAGGCTCGGGCATCGTCGAGGCGCGGGTGCGCCACCTCGAGCACCTCATGCCCGTGTTCGCCGAAGACGCGCGGGCGCCGTACCTGTCGTTCCCGCTGCCGCGAGGTGGGTCTTCGACCGCGTCGCGGCGCCGTGATCGAGGGCGACAGCGACGGCCCCGCCACCGTGGTCGCGACCGTGCCCGTCACCTTCCGCGGCAACGCCCGCTCCTGGGTCGCGTGGACCATCTCCCCCGGAGGCCGCTGGCGCCTCACCGTGCCCGTCCCCACGGGCTACGCGGGCGGAGGGATCACCACGGCCCCCGCCTTCGCGATCACCGTCAACGGCCGCCCCGTCGGAGAGGTCTCGGTCACCGAGGCCGACGTGCGTCAAGGCCGCGCCGTGACCGTCAGCCCTCACTGAATCGCCGTTCATTCCACGCGCCCGACGCGCTTGACACGCGGCGTCGCGGCGCCCTACACCCGCCCGCGCCGCGGAGGGCCTTCACAGCCCTCGACGTCGTTCACAGCCCCGCTGCACGGAGACGGCCACCTTGAAGATCCTCGTTCCCCTCAAGCGCACGGCGGACCCCGACAACGCCAACAAGATCAAGATCTCGCCCGACGGGTCGAAGATCGTCACCGACGGGCTCGAGCCCAAGCTCAACCCCTTCGACGAGTACGCCGTCGAGACCGCGCTGCGCCTCACCGAGAACGGCAAGGCCCGCATCCCGAACACCAACGTCACCATCGTCTCCTTCGGCCCCAAGGAGGCCGCGACGAACATCCGCCAGGCCCTCTCGATGGGCGCCGACGGCGGGCTGCTCTACGTCGCCTCCGACGACGCGCTCGACGGCGACCTCGTCGCCCGCTCGCTCGCCAAGGTCGTCGAGGCGCAGAAGCCCGACCTGGTGATCCTCGGCAAGCAGGCCGTCGACGGAGACTCGAACCAGGTGGGGCAGATCCTCGCGGAGCTCCTCCAGTGGCCGAGCGCCACCTTCGCGATGAGCATCGAGCTCGCCGCCGACAAGAAGTCGGTGGTCGTCGGCCGCGAGGTCGACGGCGGCGTGGTGAAGCTCAAGCTCACCCTCCCCGCGGTCATCACCGTCGACCTGCGCATCGTGGCCCCCAAGAGCGTGAGCAACAACGTGACGCCCGCGTCGTTCGCCTACAACGACGGCCCGCGCTTCACGCCGCTCCCGATGATCATCAAGGCCAAGTCGAAGCCCATCGCCGAGGCGCCGCTCTCGTCGCTCGGCGTCGACGAGACCCTGAAGTCGAAGTACCTCGGCTTCGAGCTCCCCCCGAAGCGCTCGGCGGGCAAGAAGGTCAAGGACGTCGCGGAGCTCGTCTCGCTGCTCCGTTCTGAAGCCAAGGCGCTGTGAAGGAGACCCCGCGATGAGCAAGACCCTCGTGATCGCCGAGACCTCCGGCGGAAAGCTCAAGAAGACCACCCTCAGCGCCATCGCCTTCGCGACGCAGGCGGGGCGGCCCTTCGACATCCTCGTCCCCGGTCACAACGTCGACGCCGCCGCCGCGGAGCTTCAGGGCTACGGCGCGGGCAAGGTGCTCGTGGCCGACGGCGCCGACCTCGCGAACTACGTCGGCGAGCTGTACGCCCCCACCGTGGCCGACGCGGCCAAGGGCTACGACGTCGTCGCCGTGACCGCGAGCTCCTTCGGCAAGGACCTCGCGCCCCGCGTCGCCGCGCGCCTCGGCGCGGGCCTCGCGAGCGACATCTCGCGCGTGTCGAACGACGGCGGCGCGCTCACCTACAAGCGCCCGATGTACGCCGGCAACGCCATCGGCGCGATGCAGGTCACCACCCCCGTGCAGGTGGTGAGCGTGCGCCAGTCGGAGTTCGAGGCCGCGTCGCCCTCGGGCGGCAGCTCGCCCGTCGAGAAGGTCGCCGTGTCGGCCGCGCCGCTCAAGGGCCGCGTGGAGTTCGTCTCCTTCGACGAGGTGAAGAGCGAGCGCCCGGAGCTCACCGACGCGAAGGTGGTGGTCTCGGGCGGCCGGTCGCTCAAGAGCTCCGACAACTTCAAGACCGTGCTCGAGCCCCTGGTCGACGTGCTCGGCGCCGCCATGGGCGCGAGCCGCGCGGCGGTCGACGCGGGCTACGTGCCGAACGACCTGCAGGTGGGCCAGACCGGCAAGGTGGTCGCGCCGCGGCTCTACATCGCCGTGGGCATCTCGGGCGCGATCCAGCACCTCGCGGGCATGAAGAACAGCCGCACCATCGTGGCCATCAACAAGGACCCCGAGGCGCCCATCTTCCAGGTGGCCGACTACGGGCTCGTGGGAGACCTCTTCAAGGTCGTGCCCGAGCTCACCGAGGCCATCCAGAAGCTCCGCGCCGAGGGCTGATCGCTCTCCGCCTCCCGCCCCCGTCTGCGCATCACCCGTCACAGCTTTCCTTCTCGCGCGGGCGCTCCCATCGGGTAGCGTCCACGGCGTGATGCGCGCGCGCTCGCGACGGACCGCCCTCGGGCTCACCGCCCTCGCCCTCGCGCCCTGCACCGCCCTCGCGCAGGACTTCTCCGGCACCTGGCGCATCACCCGCGACGCGGTGACCGTCACCGTCGCCGAGTGGGGCGAGAACTGCGGCCCGCGGCCCTCGTCGCACTCGAACCCCACCAACCGCGAGGTCTCGATCCGCACCGACGGAGACAACCTCGTGATCTCGGGCGGCCGCACCTACCGCACCAACCAGTGCTGGAGCGACAACCGCGACGTGCGCGCCCTCGCCGTCGCCCACAGCGGCAACCGCTGGACGGTCTCCTGCGCGACCAGCCCCAACGCCTCCCTCGGCGAGCGCGGCACCTACACCCTCACCGCCACCGACGCCAACCACCTCTCCTTCCGCGACGAGACCGACTACAACTGGACCCTCCAGGGCTCCTCCTGCCGCGCGTCGTCGGTGCTCGAGCGCCGCTACGAGCGCACCAGCGCGCCGCCTCCGCAACCGCAGCCACAGCCCCAACCGCAGCCGCAGCCCCAACCGCAGCCACAGCCCCAACCACAGCCCCAACCTCAACCACAGCCCGCGACCCGGCCCTCGCGCTGCGCGCGCCCCGGGCCCGCGACGGCCATCTCGGTGACGCCCTCGCAGCGCAGCACCACCGCGGGCGGGCGCGTGTGCTTCCGCGCGAGGCTCGTCGACGCGAACCGCTGCGAGCTCTCGGCGCGCGACGTGACCTGGTCGCTCTCGCGCCGCAGCGGAGACGGCGAGGGCCGCGTCGAGCGCGGGTGCTTCACCTCCGTCAGCGGCGAGGGCGAGTTCGTGCTCACCGCCTCCGCGGGCGCGCTCCGCGACACCGTCGTCGCCGCCGTGGTGAGCGAAGACCGCTTCCGCGACCTCGTGGCCGCGCAGGTCGAGAGCCCCGACGCGGGAGAGCCCGACACCGAGCCCGCGCCCTTCGTCGTCGGCGTCTCGGCCACGCCCGAGGCGCCGCCGCGCAGGGGCTTCCCGTGGTGGATCGCGCTCCTCGGCGTGCCCGCCCTCGCGCTCGTCGCCTACGCGCTCCTGCGCGGCCGACGCTCGCCCACGCCCGAGCCCGACGCCGACGACCCGTTCAAGCCCAACGCCTCGCCCAACGCGCCCACCGAGCCCCCGCCCACGAAGAACGCCCCGCTCCCGCCGCTCGCGCCTCCGCCCGCGGCCGCCGCGGCGCCGCAGACCCCTCTGCCGCCTCTCCCGCCGCCCCGCGCCGAGTCGCCCACCTCGGGCCGAGCGCGTCGTGAGGCGTACATGCCCCCGCGCGACCCGACGCCCCCGCCGCCGCCGTTGAAGACCCTCGCGTGCCCCGAGTGCGGGCTGCGCTCGACGGAGCTCTCGTACTGCCCGCAGCACGGCGTCGCCCTCGTCGACGCCGCGACGGTGCCCGAGCGCGTCGCCCCCGCGGCCGAGCCCCTGCGCTGCCCGCGGTGCCACAAGACCTGGGGACCCATGGAGCGCTTCTGCCCCGACGACGGCGCGCCCCTCGCGCCCGCGAGCGCGCCCCTCACGCCCGCGAGCCCCGCCGCCGCGCAGGTGATCGCGGGCGGGGGCCGCTGCCCGAAGTGCGGGCGAAGCTACGCGGCGCCGGACCTCTTCTGCCACGACGACGGCGCGCGGCTGGAGCCGGTGTGAGCCGGTGTGCGCGGCGACGAAGACACCCAAAGGTCGCGGCGGTGACCGATCAAAACCCCACGAGACACGACGGAATCACTTGCTTGACCCAGGATTCCGCGAATCTCTAGAATGCTCGCGCGATGCCTCGGGCCCGCCCTGGTCCTTCGCGCTTTGAGAACGGCTGACGAAGGTCCACTCCGCGCCTCGGCGCCACGTCACGGGAACACACGACATGAAGATCGTCTGTCAGAGCTGCAGCGCGACCTACCGGATCGCGGACGAGAAGGTCCAGGGCAAGAAGGTCTTCAAGATCAAGTGCAAGAAGTGCGGCGAAGACATCCTCGTCCGCGGCACCGACCTGCCCGGTGAGGCCCCCGACGAGGCCACGCGGATGATGGACGCCGCGGGGGCCGAGCCCATCTGGCACGCGGTGGTCAACGGCGACCAGCAGGGCCCCTTCACCGTCGACCAGGTGCGCGAGCTCATCGCCCAGGGCGCCGTCGACGGCGAGACCTACGTGTGGCGCGAGGGCTTCGACAACTGGCTCCCGCTGCACTCCGTCGACGAGCTCGCGGGCGCCTTCGGCCCCGCGCCCTCCATCGCCCCCTCGGCCGAGATGCCCGCCGCGGGCGGAGACCTCTTCGCCTCGATGGTCCCTCCCCCCGAGGAGCCCGAGCGCCCCTCCCACGTTCAGCCCTCGGCCGCCGCCGCGGCCCCCGTCGACAACGGCCTCTTCGCCGCGATGGACGCGCCACGCCCCGCAGCGCAGCCCGCCGCCGCGCAGCCCGCGGCCCAGCCCGCGCGCGCCGAGCCCGCCAAGGCCCGCGCCAAGACCGGCGGCGGTGACCTCTTCGCCGCCGAGGCGATCCAGCAGGAGTCGTCGCGCCCGCTCTTCTCCGAAGAGCCCGCCGCCGCGAGCGCCGGCCACGACGCGGGCGGCGAGTCGATGACCGGGCAGCGCAACGAGAACTCCGTGCTGTTCTCCCTCGCCTCGCTCCAGCAGCTCTCGACCACCCGCGAGACCAAGTCCGCGGGCGAGGCCTCGGGCGACGCGAGCGGCCTCATCGACATCAACAAGCTCGCCGGCGCCATCGGCAACGCGCCCGCCAACGGCTCGAAGAAGTCGAGCGTCGACGACATCCTCACCGTGGGCGCGAGCTCGGGCCTGGGCTCTCCCCTCGCCGCCCCCGTGCTCGCCCCCGTCGCGGTGCCCACCGCGCCCGTCGCCGCCGCGCCCGTCGAGCCCGCGCGCCCCGCCGCGGGCAACAAGAACATGACCGCGGCGATCATCGGCGCGGCCGTGATCGTCATGGGCGGCATCGTCGGCGCGGCCTACATGGTCACGTCGCGCAACGAGCCCGCGAACACCAGGGCCCCGTGGCCGCGGCCACCCCGCAGCCCGCGGCGACCGGCGCCGTCCCGAGGCGGCCCCGACGCCCACCGCGGCCCCGACGCCCGCGCCCGCCGCCGCGCCTGAGGCCGCGCCGACCCTCGCCGCTCCCGCCGCCGGGGCCACCCCCGAGCCCGCCGCCGCCCCCGAGCGCGACCGCGAGCGCGACCGTGAGCGCCGCACCGAGCGCCGCGAGCGCGACCGT
Organism: Polyangiales bacterium; assembly: GCA_041389825.1. GTDB lineage: Bacteria > Myxococcota_A > Polyangia > Polyangiales > JAEYZO01. Next base: position 65,020 of record JAWKRC010000022.1, read on the forward strand.
GAGCGCCCCGCCGCCGCGCCCGAGCCCACTCCGCCGCCGCGCCCGGCCGCCGCCGCGGCCCCCGCGCGCCCCGCAGCCCCCGCGCGTCGCCCCCAGGGCGGCAGCATCGAGGAGCTCATGGGTCAGGTCACCGCCGGCGGCAACAGCCGCCCGTCGGGCAACTCCGGCGGCGGCAACTCCGGCGGCGGCAACTCCGGCGGCGGCGACGTGCCCGAGGCCCCCTCGCGCCCCGCCGTGGCCTCTGCGCTCCGCGGCGTGGGCCCCGCCGTGCGCGCCTGCGGCACCGGCACCGGCGGCACCGCCACGGTGACCGTGGTCTTCAACAGCAGCGGCGGCGTGAACACCGCGAACGTGCAGGCCCCCTACGCGGGCACGCCCGTCGGGAGCTGCATCGCCCGCGCGGTGCGCGGCGCGCACATCCCGCCCTTCTCGCGGCCGTCGTTCACGGTCAACTACCCCTTCCCGCTCCAGTAGCGCCCTCCCTCGCGCCGTGGGCCGCGTCGTCGATCTGGCCCTCCGCGCGCTCGTCCTCTCGCTCACGCTCTCAGCCCCGGTGCTCATCGCGGGCGCGCTCGCCGCGGCCCTCTTCGGCGCCGCCGCCTCGGCCGCGCGCGTGACCGAGCCCTCGCTCACGCAGGTGCCCCGCGCCCTCGCCGTGGCCCTCGCCCTCGCGGCCCTGGGCGGCTACGGCGCCTCGGCGCTCCTCGCCTTCACCCGCGGTGTGTTCACGTCTCTCCCCTCGCTCGCGCCGTGACCGAGGCCCTCGCCGCGCGGGCCCTCGCGGTCGCCCTCGCCGCGCTGCGCCTCGCGCCCACGCTCACCCTCGTCCCCCTCTTCGGAGGCCGCGCCCTCTCGCTCCCCTTGCGCCTCGCGGTCGCGCTCACCGCCGCCCTCGCCCTCACCGCCGCGCCCGCGGTGAACGTTCCCACGGGCCTCGCGCTGTGGGTGGTCGCGTCGCGGGAGCTCACCGTGGGCGTCGCGCTCGCGCTCTGCCTCGCCGCGCCCTTCTTCGCGCTGCGGCAGGCGGGCGCGCTCCTCGACGCGAACCCTCGCGACGGAGACGGCCCCGTAGCGACGCTCTACGAGGGCGCCGCCGCGGCGACGCTCCTGGGCGCGGGCGCGCACCGGGCGATCCTCCGCGCGCTCGCCGACTCGTGGGAGCTCCTCCCGGCGGGCGCGGTCGACGCGTGGGAGACGTCTCGCCTCGTGGAGCTCTCCGCGCGGTGGACGGCGCGCGCCCTCGCGGCGGGGGTCGCCCTCGCGGGCGCGGGGATGCTCGCGGCCCTCACCGTGGAGCTCCTGCGCGCCGCCACGCGGCGGCTCGCGGGCGTGGGTCTGGACGACGGCGGGGTCGAGGGCCTCGCGCGGCTCGCGGTGGCGGCGCTGGGGCTGGGCGTGGCGACGGGCGCGGCGCGGGAGCTGATGGCGTCGGTGGTCGCGGCGCTCGGGCCGGGGTGACGTCGGCGACGTCTCAAGGCCCGCGGGGTCGTGATACGAAGCGCGCCCGATGGACCAGACCTACGCGAGCTCGCGCTACCGCGCGCCGGAGATCGATCACCGCTACGGCGAGCACGTTCACCTGCTCGACGACCCCGTGGCGCTGGCGTGGCTGGCGCGCATGGGCGCGCAGGAGACGCGGCAGCCCGAGCTCGGGAGGCTCGTGCGCAGGCTGTACGAGCACCTGTGCCTCGCGGTGCTCGCGGCGGAGTTGCCGCGCACGCGGCTGGTGACGCCGACGCGGATGGTGAGCTCGTCGCCCGAGGCGGTGTACCGCGGCGTGGGCATCGACGCGCGCTCGAAGGTGGTGACCGTGGGCATCGCGCGCGCGGGCACGGTGCCGTCGCAGGTCTGCTACGAGGTGCTCAACGAGCTCCTCGAGCCCGAGGGCGTGCGGCAGGACCACCTCTTCATGTCGCGCACCGTCGACGCCGACGGGCACGTCACGGGGGCGACGTGGCACGACGCGAAGATCGGGCGCGAGGTCGAGGGGCGCGTGGTGCTGATCCCTGACCCGATGGGGGCGACGGGGGGGTCGATGAGCGCGGCGATGACGCACTACAAGACGAAGCTCGACGGAGTGCCGTCGATGCTCATCGCGATGAACCTGATCGTGACGCCCGAGTACGTACGCAGGGTCGTGAAGGACCACCCCGACGCGAGGGTGTACGCGTTCAGGCTCGACCGCGGGCGCTCGCCGCGCGAGGTGCTCTCGACGGTGCCGGGCACCGACCCGGAGAGGGAGAGCGGGCTCGACGACCATCAGTACATCGTTCCCGGCGCCGGGGGCCTCGGCGAGCTGCTCAACAACGCGTGGGTGTGACCATGAAGAAGCCCAAGGAGATGCTCTCGGAGGAGGTGATCCAGCGCCGCGTGCGCGAGCTCGGCGCGGAGATCACCCGCGACTACGCGGGCAGCGACTCGCTGGTGGTGGTGCCGATCCTCAAGGGGAGCTTCTTGTTCGCGTCGGACCTCATCCGCCGCGTCGACCTCGACCTGTCGGTAGACTTCCTGGGTCTGCGCTCGTACGGCGCGGGCACCGAGAGCTCGGGCGTCGTGCAGATCACCTACGACCTCGGCCAGCCCGTCGCCGGCAAGGACGTGCTCGTGGTCGAAGACATCGTCGATACCGGCCTCTCGATGCGCTACCTCATGGAGAACCTCGCCACGCGCAAGCCGCGCTCGGTGAAGCTCTGCTCGCTCCTGCACAAGCCCGCGCGCTCGCGGGTGAAGATCCCCATCGACTACCTGGGCTTCACCATCGACGACCACTTCGTCGTGGGCTACGGGCTCGACTACGACGAGCGCTACCGCAACCTCCCGTACATCGGCGTCATCGAGGGGTAGTCTCTCGCCCCTATGCCCACCCGCCTCGAAGCCCTTGAGATGATGGTCTCCAAGGGCCCCAACGACCCCTTCCCCTACTACGGCCTCGCGCTCGAGTACCGCTCCCAAGGGCGCCTCGACGACGCCGTCGCGGCCTTCGAGCGCACGCGAGAGCGCTTCCCCGCGTACGTGCCGCAGTACCTCATGGCCGCGCAAGTGTGCCAGGAGCTCGGCCGCCTCGACGACGCCCGCGCGTGGTGCGAGCGCGGCCTCGACGCGGCCCGCGCCGCGCGCGACGGGCACGCCACGGGCGAGATCGAGTCCTTCCTCGCGGCGCTGCCCTCGCCGTGACCGTCGAGTTTCGCTTCGAGGGCGAGGCCGCCGCGCCGCGCGACGCCGCCACGGTGCTCGTGCTCCGCGACGGCCCCTCGCGCGTCGAGGTCTTCTTCGTGAAGCGCGACGCCGCCGCGCGCTTCATGGGCGGCGCCTACGTCTTCCCGGGCGGACGTCTCGACCCCGGCGACGCCGACCCGAGCGTCCCCTGCGACCTCACCCCCGAGGCCGCCGCCGCGCGATGGCCCGGCCACGACCCGCTCACCGCGCGCGCCCTCCACGTCGCCGCGCTGCGCGAGGCGCTCGAAGAGTCGGGCCTGCTCCTGTGCGACCCCGCGCCCTCCGTCGACGACGTCGCCGCGCTGCGCGCTCCTCGCGCCGCGCGAGTCTCCGCCCTTCGGCCCGCTCCTCTCCTCCCGCGGGCTCACCCTCCGCGCGACGGCCCTGCGCCCGTGGTCGCGCTGGGTCACCCCAAGCAGGAGTCGCGACGCTTCGACTCGCGCTTCTTCGTCGCCGCCGCTCCGCCCGACCTCGCGGCGCTCACCCACGACGGCAGCGAGACCGTCGACAGCGCGTGGCTCTCGCCCGCCGACGCCATCGAGCGCGCCGCGCGCAGAAGATCGTGCTCGCGCCGCCCACGTGGCGCACCCTCGCCGACTCTCCCACGCGCGCACCGTCACCGAAGCCCTCGCGCTCGGGCCGCGCGACCTCTCGCCCATCGAGCCCGCGGTGGCGCTCCTCGACGACGCGCTCACCGTGCTCCTCCCCGACGACGCTGCGCACCCCGCGTACACGCCTCACGGGAGCGGAGTTTCCAGCTTCCCGACGCGCTTCACGTACCACGACGGCGCGTGGCGCCCTGGGGAGTGACCGCGGCCGTCTGCGCGCGGTAAAGCTCTTTCGTCTCGCGCGAAACCCGCGCTACGGTCCGCAAAGCGTGCGGCGCCGCGTGCCGGTTTCTTGAGCCTCACGAGAACGAAGGTCGACGCCGCATGGATGACGTCTCGCGCAAGCCTCGGACCGCGACGGACAAGTCGTCGCGCGAGCCTGTCTACCTCGCCTCTCAGCTCGCCTCGATCTGCGACGTCGACCTGAAGACCATCCACAACTGGTGCGACCGCAACGACGACCCCGACGGCCCCGCCGCGCTGGAGTCGTTCCGCACGCCGGGCGGTCACCTGCGCTTCCGCCACGCCGCGGTGCTGCGCTTCCTCTCGCGCTGGGGCTACCCCATCCCCGACGCGCTGCTGGTCGACCGCCCGCACGTGCTCCTCGTCGAGCCCGACGCGTACACCCGCCGGATGCTCGCCACCACGCTCGACCTCGTGCGCCCCGGCGAGGAGCCCGCCGACGGCGGCGGCGCGCGGGCCGAGCTCTCCGACGACCCCTCGGCCACGCTCGGGCTGTGGTCCACGCCGCGGTACTACCTCCACGTCCTCGACGACCCGTACTGCGCGCTGATCACCCTGGGCGAGCGCCTCGGCGCGGGCTCTCCACCCGACCTCGTGGTGCTGGGCCTCGCGCTGCCGGGCCTCGACGAGTCGACCTTCATCCGCGTCGCCAACGACAACGCCGACGACGGCCTGCGCTTCGTGCTCCTCACCTCCGACGACGCGCCCGCGTCGGCCAGCGCCGCCGGCGTGGTGGGCGTGGTCCCGCGCTCGAAGCTCACCGCGCTCGGCGCTCTGCTCGACGCGCAGTGCGCGCTCGTCGCCGCGGCGCGCGCCTCCGCCCGCGGCGGGGGCCGCGCGCGACGTCGCCGCGTGCCCATCGCGCCGCGCGAGCCCATCTACGTCGCCTCGCAGGTCGCGAGCATCTGGGACGTCGACCTCAAGACCGTGCACACCTGGGTCGAGCGCGGCGACATCGAGGCCTTCCGCACGCCGGGCCGTCACCTCCGCTTCCGCCGGCGCTCGCTGCTGCATTTCCTGCGGCGGTACAACATGGCGATCCCCTCCGACCTCACGCCCGAGCGGCCCGTGGTGATGCTCGCGAACCTCCCCGCGCCCGCAGTCGAGCGCCTGCGCGCCGCGCTCGCCGAGCGCTTCGACCTCGTGGTCATCGACGACGTGGTGGGCGCCCTCGTCGAGGCGGGGCTGCGCTCGTCGGGGGCGAGCCTCGTCGACGCGGTGGTGGTGGCGCTCCCCGCGGCGGGCGTCGACGACGCGGCGTGGGTGTCGGCGCTCCAGCAGCACCAAGACACGCGTTACACCCGGCTGGTGGTGGTGGGCGGCAGCGACGACCAGCAGCGGCGGTGGCAGTCGCTCGGGGCGACCTCGACGCTGCACCCCGACAGCCTCGACCTGGTGTCGGTGGTGCTCGAGAAGTCCCTCGGGGTGGGCTGACACCCGACGTCGACGTCGCGACGTTGACGTCGTGACGTCAACGTCGCGAGCGAGCCCCCGGGGTCAGAACTCGCCGAGGTAGGGGCCGGGCTGCGGCTCAGGCTCGGGCAGGGGCTCGGGCTGCGGCTGCAGCGGGGCTGCGGCTGCGGCTGCGGGCCGAGGATCTGCTGGATCGACCGCAGCGGGTCTTGCAGCACGTTGTTCGGCGTGACCGTGGGGCGCTGCGCGGGGCGCTGCGCCGAGGGGTCTTCGCCCGGCGTGAAGGTGACGCCGTCGTCGGGCGCGGGCGGCGCCGAGGGCGCGCGCCGCTGCCTGGCCGCGACGGGCGGCGCGCCGGGGTCGACGGGCGCTGGGCGGTCGCCGCGGCGGCGGGTGCGGGGCGCGCGGGGGCGGGGTGCGCGGGAGGGGCGTGCGCGGGGGCAGGGCGCGCGGGCGCGGGGCGCGTCGCCGTGGCGGCGGGGCGCGTGCGGAGCTGGTCGGCCTCGCGCTGCGCGGCGGCGAGCTCTTCGCGGAGGGTCACGTCGTCGACGAGGCGCAGGGCGTCTTGCAGGAGCGGAAGCGCGCGGTCGGGGTGGCCGTCGACGCGCTGGCGGTCGGCGAGGTCTTTGAGGCGCGCGGCGGCGGTGCGGCGGATCGCGAGCGCGCGGGGGTTGCGGGCCTCGAGGGCGAGGATGGCGTCGGTGAGGTCTTCGACGTCGCGGTTGTCGCGGCTGCGAACGTACTGGCCGTTGGCGAGGGCCTCCTGCGCGCGGGCGACCAGCGAGGCGATCTCGTCTTCGCGGCGCTGCGAGGGGAACATCCGCGTGGCGTACGCGACGCCCACCGCGGCGCCGAGGGCCACCACCACCGAGAGGAAGATCACCGCGAGGGTGCGCCCGAGGCTGTTGGGCTTCGACAGGCCCGGCACCGAGAGGGCCTCGTTCTCGGCGTCGAGCTCGTCGATGTCGATGGGCGGCAGCGGACGGCGCCGCGGGTCGGCGCTCGCGGTGGTGGGCGCGACCACCGGGGTCATCACCGTCGGCGGGACGCGGACCTCGGGCGTCACCGTCGGCGGCGGCGTGACGGCGGCGAACTCGAGGCGCGCGGGCAGGGGCTTCTCGGGCGGCGGCACCACCGCGCCGTTGGGCTGCGCGTGCAGCGGCCCCGCGGGCACAGACGGGACCGAGCTGCGGCGCGGCGCTCGCGAGTCGGCGGCCATGCGCGAGACGGTGCGCACGCGAGAGACGCCCGACTGCTCGTTCACCGTGACGGGGATGTCTGCGGGCTCGACGGGCGCGAGGGTCTGCGGGGGCGTGAGCGCGGGCTCGGCGCCGTGGTCGGTGCCGAGGCCGAGGGGCATCGCGCTGGTGGGCACGAGGCTCTCGACCTCGACGCCGTGCACGCCCGCGGCCTCGCGCAGGGCGCGGGCGAAGGCGTAGGCGTCTTCCCACCGGGCGTCGGGGTTCTTCGCGAGGGCGCGCATCACGACGTCGGCGACGGCGGGCGAGACGCGCTTGCCCTCGGGGAGCGCGCGCAAGGGGGTGGGCGTCTCGTGCATGTGCTTCACGAGGAGCTGCACGGGCTCGTCGGAGTCGAAGGGCGTGCGCCCCGCGAGGAGCTGGTAGGTGATGACCCCGAGGGAGTACACGTCGCTGCGCTTGTCGACGTCCTCGCCCGCGGCGCCCTCGGGGGAGATGTACCGCGCGGTGCCGAAGATGAGCCCCGACTGGGTCACGAAGGAGGTGGTCCCGACGAGCATCTTCGCGATGCCGAAGTCGAGGACCTTGGGGTGCTCCTCGCCCTCCTTGCGGGTGATGATGATGTTCTCGGGCTTGAGGTCGCGGTGGATGATCCCCTTCTCGTGCGCGTAGCCGATGGCGTCTGAGATCGCGCCCATGAGGGTCACGGCGCGCGCGGGGGAGAACACCCGGTCGGCGTCGATGGCCTCCTGGAGCGTGGGGCCTTCGAGGTACTCCAGCACCAGGTAGAGGTTCCCGTCGGGGAGCTGCCCGAAGAGGATCACCCGCACGATGTTCGGGTGGTCGAGCTGGTGCGCGATCTGCGCCTCGCGGTGGAACCTCGCGACGATGTCCTTCTTCGACACCAGGTCGCGGTGGAGGATCTTCACCGCGACGCGGCGACCGAGGCCGTCGTCCCAGCCCTCGTAGACGATCCCCATGCCGCCCGAGCCCAGCACGCGCTCGAGCCTGAACTGCTCCAGGATCCGCGTGCCGAGGTACGGGTCCTTCGCGGGCGCGTCGTCGATGCGCAGCGAGGCCCCGTCCACCTGGCAGAACTGCGCCGGTGGCTCGTAGCGCGCCGAGCAGATCGGGCAGGTGCGCATCGCGGAGCGTTCCTCGTCCTTGGGCTTCGGTACCATCGGGCTACACCACCGACAAGCGCGTCGCAAAGCGCCTGCCGCTACGGGTAGACGATCCTATCGCGTCGGCGGTCTCGCGCCCGCGACGATCACGCCCACCATCCTCCCGCTCGTCTTCCCGTCACGCCGGAATGAATGGAAGCGCTCGGCGTCGCACATCGTGCAGCCGCCCACCCGCTCCACGGTCGTCACCCCGAGCGCCGCGAGCTGGACCTCCAGCGCCCTCCAGAGGTCGACCCTCGGCTTCGGCCCGCCCGCCACCACCACCTCGGGCGCGCTCACCGCCGCGATGCGCGCGGCCACGTCGTCGCCCACCTCGAAGCAGCAAGGCCCGATGCTCGGCCCCAGCGCGGCGATCACCGCGCCCGCCTCGCGCGGGGCCATCACCCGCAGGCCCTCCTCGACCACCCTCGCCTCGACGCCGCGCCAGCCCGCGTGCACCGCCGCCACCGCGCCCGTCTCGGGGTCGGCGAGCAGCACCGGCACGCAGTCGGCCACGCGCACCGACACGGCCTCTCCCGCGTCGCGCGCGACGAGCCCGTCGGCCTCGAGCGCGCGCAGCTCCGCGGGGTCTTCGCCCGCCTGGGCCTCGTGCACCACCCCGCCGTGCACCTGCGAGCGCCAGTGCAGCCGCGCGAGGTCGTAGCCCACCCGCTCCGCGAGCCGCCGGTGGTTCTCGAACACCCGCGCGGGGTCGTCGCCGACGTGCACGGCGAGGTTCATCGTCGCGAAGGGCCCCTCGCTCACGCCGCCGGCGCGCGTCGTGAACCCGTGCCGAAAGCCCGCCGCGGTCAGCGCGGGCGCGCGAAGGACGTCGCTCATCGCCGGGCGTTGTACCCACTCGCCGCGCCTCGGGGGTACAAGCGAACGCAGTGGCACTCACCGACGAGCAGTGGGCCGACCTCGCGCGCGAGGCCGAGGCGATGCGCGGGCGCTCCTACGCGCCCTACTCGCGGTACAGGGTCGGCGCGGCCCTGCTCACCCCCGAGGGCCTCGCGCGCGGATGCAACGTCGAGAACGCGTCGTACCCGATGTGCGTCTGCGCCGAGGCCAACGCCGTCACCACCGCCGTCGCCAACGGGTGGAGGGGCTTCGTCGCCCTCGCCGTCGCCACCGCGGGCCCCACCGCGGGCGCGCCCTGCGGGGCCTGCCGGCAGATCCTCGCGGAGTTCGCCCCGGAGCTCCCGATCGGGCTGGTGGTGAACGGGGCGGTGCAGCGCGTGGTGACCGTGAAGGAGCTCCTGCCCGAGAGCTTCACGCCCGCGGTGCTCGCCGAGAGCACCAAGGCGTAGAGGACATTCCCCGTCCGGGAGGCACTGTCGTTTTGTTCAGGTGAACAGGCGACGGGTGGAACAGTGAGCTCACGACGGGCCGCGAGAGGCGCGGCCCTGGAGCGAGCGAGGTTTCACATGGGCAAGGATCGCAACGACGGGATGGACGACGCGGGCGAGCGCTACCTGATCTCGGACCGCGAGGTCGACCGGCTGGCCGAGGCGGAGCTCGCCTTCGGGCGGTGGGAGCAGACGCGGCGCTGGTGGCTGGTGGGCTGCATCGACGACCGCGACGCGGGCGAGAGCGAGGTGGCCTGAGAGGGAGAGGTCACTCCCCGGAGGCGGGGCCGAACCAGCGCGTGAGCGCGTCGCGCAGTCTGTCGTCGGACCCATCGCCGACCCACGCGGCGTGGCCGTCGGGGCGGATCAACACCGCCGCGGGAGGCGACACCGCGCCCAGGCCCGGCAGGTCCCACGGAGCGCTCGCGCGAGCGTCGACGCGCTTCACGCGGTCGGCCCAGGGGGTGATGTCCAATGAAGAACCGCCGTCGAGCGTGAGGAGCACGGGCCTCGCGTCGTGGAGGAGCGCGAACACGCGGGTCGGTCCGTCGTCGGTGGTGAGGTCGAGGTCGGGCACGCGGCGGCCGAGGAGGGGGTGCCCCTCTCCGAGGTCGTATCGGATGTCGAGGCCCGTCATCATCGCGCCGTAGCGCTTGCGGGCATCGTCCAACGCGAGGAGCGCGGTCACGTTCTCGCGGAGCGCGGTGGAGCGAGGGTCTCCGCGGCCGAGCGCGGTGGCCGCGAGCGTGTTGTGGAGCACCCGCGCGCCCACGGGGTGACGCTCGGCGTGGTACGTGTCGAGGAGGCTGTCGGGAGAGGTGCCGCGAAGGACCTGCGCGAGCTTCCACCCGAGGTTCACCGCGTCTTGGAGACCGGTGTTCAGCCCTTGTCCGTTCACGGGAGAGTGAACGTGGGCGGCGTCTCCCGCGAGGAACACTCTCCCTGCGCGGTACGCAGCCGCCTGGCGGGCCATGTCGCTGAAGCGAGAGAGCCAGGTGACGTCGCGGAGGCCGAAGTCGCTCCCGTGGGTCGCGACGAGGGCCTCGCGGAGCGCGTCGACGGTGGGCTCGACGCCGCGGGTCACGCTCGCTTCAGGGATCACCAACCGCGCGCGGCCGTCTTCGGTCTTGCCGAGCCCGTGGTTGCCCTTCTCTCCGTGGTGCATCCCCCACGGAGCGTCGTCTGCGAGCGTGGCCTCGGCGATGAGGTAGCTCACCGACGGGTCCGTGCCCGGGAACCCGATCCCGGCCTTCTTTCGTACGAGGCTGCGGCCGCCGTCGCAGCCGACGAGGTACCGCGTTCGCAGGGTCTGTCCATTGGACAAGGTCACGGTCACGCCGTCGTTGTCTTGAGAGAAATCCGTGAGCTCCGTGCCGCGGAGGAAGGTCACGCCCAGCGCGTCGGCCCACTCTGCGAGGAGTCGCTCGATGTGGCTCTGCGCGAGCGCGAGCCTGTAGTTGTGCCGCGTGGGCATGTCGCTGACGTCGAGGGTCACCGTCGAGAACGACGCGACGGGCGCCTTCTGCCCGAGCGCCACGAAGCGATCGACCACGCCGCGCTGATCGAGCGCTTCGAGGGAGCGCGGGTGCAGCCCGCCCGCGCGAAAGCCCTCGATCTCTTGCGTCACGCGCCGCTCGACGACGGCGACGTCGACGCGCGCCAACGCGAGCTCGGCGGCCAGCATCAGGCCCGTCGGGCCTCCACCCACGATCACCACGGAATGAACGCTCATGGCGGAGCACTCTGCGGTACGGGGGTGGTCTTGTGGCAATACGGGGTGTCTGGTCTCTGTTCGCCCTGGGCTGAGGGGTGTTCGTGGCGTCGACGCCACGCGCGGCGCGCGCCTGCGTCGGGGTGCGCCGTGTCACTCCCCCGGAGAATGGGGGAAACGGGCGCGGCACGCGGGGTGATAGGGTCTCGCCCCGCAACGGTCTGGGCGGAGCCCCTCGTCGGGGGCGAGAGGTGGGTTCATGCGCGATCACCAGAAGACCTCGTTCACGGCGGCGGCGCTCTCGATGGCCTTGAGCGCGGTGGGGGTGGCCGAGGCGCAGCCGCGCCCGGTGCCGGGAGACACCGCGGGCTGCGAGCAGGCCAACGGGCCCTTCGCGTGGAGCTGCTTCCGCGCGATCCCGGGGATGGCCTGCACGCAGATCCGCGAAGACGCCGACCCGAACACCTGGCAGGACACCTACTTCTGCGCGGCGCGAGACCTGGGCATCCAGTGGTCGTCGGCGGGGCCCGTCCCCGGGATGCGCTGCACGCAGATCCGCGAAGACGCCGATCCGCACACCTGGCAGGACAACTTCCTGTGCGTGCCGGCGTCGAGCCCGGTGGTGTTCACCTGGAGCAGCGCGGGGCCCGTCCCGGGTCTGGATTGTGTTCAATGGAGTGAGCCCGCCGACCCGCACACCTGGCAGGACAACTACCTCTGCTGGTCGGGCGCGCGGCGCTTCGGTCGGCCCACCTTCACCGCGCCGCCGCCGGTGACCGCGCCCGCGCCCGTGTTCGTGCCGCCGTCGGCGGTGCAGCCCGCGCCCGTCTCGTGCGAGTCGCGCAGCGGCCCCTTCGCGTGGAACTGCGCGGGCCCGCTGCCTGGGATGGCGTGCACGCAGATCCGCGAAGACGCCGACCCGAACACCTGGCAAGACAACTACTTCTGCGCGGCGCAGGACATGGGCATCCAGTGGTCGTCGGCGGGGCCCATCCCCGGGATGCGCTGCACGCAGATCCGCGAAGACGCCGATCCGCACACCTGGCAGGACAACTTCCTGTGCGTGCCGCCGTCGCTGCCCTTCCTCTTCACGTGGAACAGCGCGGGCCCGATCCCGGGGCAGCAGTGCGTTCAGTGGAACGAGCCGTCAGACCCGCACACCTGGCAGGACAACTTCCTGTGCTGGCGACCGCTCGGTCGTCGGATGGGGCCGCGGTTTCGTTGATCGCTCACCGCAGCGACTGCGCGACCACGCAGGCGACGGCCACCACCAGCGCGAGCGCGAAGCCCGTGCGCTGCAGCGCGAACACCCGCTGGAACTCCCGCAGCGCCGCGATCAGGCCCGCGACGTCGTCGCCCGGCCCGTCGGCGACCTTCACCAGCGGCTCGGCCGCGGAGCGGATCCAGAAGCCCGCGATCACCATGGGCGCGCAGAGGGCCGTCACGACCAGCAAGGTCGGGTCGTGGCGGTCGCTCACGATGAACACCACCGCGTAGAGGATCGCCACGATGGCCAGCGCCATCAGCACCAGCCCCGTCACCGAGAGCGTGTTCGCGAGCGTGCGCGCCACGCCGCGGTCCTCCGCGCTCAACGCAGCGCCGCCCGTTGCCTTCTCGCCCTCGACGCTCATGCGATGCCCTCCGTGAGAGTGGTGCGCCGCACGCTACGCCCGCCGACGGTGGGACGGTCAACTTCGGCGCGGCGCCTCGGCCCCTCACGCCGCCGGCGGGTCGAGCCACGACAGCGCGCGCCGCAGCTCGGCGGCCCCGTCGTCGTCGACGCACGCGCCGTGGGCGACGATGAGCCGCTTCGGCCCCCACGCGATCGCGCGCGCGACGGCCTCCCGCGCGCGGTCGCGGTGGACGAAGGTCAGCCGCCACTCGCGGGGCGTGCTCCCGTCGGGGCCGACGAGCCCGTCGGCCTTCATCACCCAGCGCCGCCACGCCGCCATCCCCTCGGGGTCGAGGCGCTGCACGAGGTCGCCGATCAGGCACGTGCGCGACGCGCGGTGGAAGAACAGCACCTCGGTCAGCGCGAAGCTCCCCTCGACGCGCACCTGGTCGATCTGCGCCTCCCACGCCGCGGGGGCGCGGTCTTCGAGCTCGCCCGCGAAGCGCAGGTCGCGCCGCTTGTCAGCGAGCCCCGGCGGGGCGAAGAGCTGGAGCTCGGGCCACGCCTCGACCCACTGTGAGAGCGCGAGGTGGTGCAGCTTGTTGGGCTCCACGGCGAAGCGAGGGGCGCCCAGCGCGTCGATCTCCCGCCGCAGCCCCTCGTCGAGCGCGACGGGCGACCACACCCAGAGGGCGCCGTCGTCGAGCCGCGCGACGACCATCCGCGTCGGGTACGGGAAGCCGTAGAACGACACCGGCGGCCCCTCGGCGCGCCAGAGCCCGTCGTCGATCTCCTCGAGCCTCGGCATGGCGCCGCAGCCTACAGCAGCGCGCGCGGCGAGAAACCCGACCGCGAATTCTCCACGACGGTCGGCGCTGCCGTACACACGCGCCCGCACCCTCGAGGAGGCGTTCGACCATGGCCACCACCGCGTCCCCCAACCGCCCGCTGTTCATCAGCCTCCCGGTCCGCGACCCGAAGGCGAGCAAGGACTTCTTCACCCGGATCGGCTTCGGCTTCGACCCGAAGTTCTCGAGCGACGACGGCGCGTGCGTGCGCGTCAGCGAGCAGACCTCGGTGATGCTGCTCACCCGCGAGAAGTTCGCGGAGTTCTCCAAGCGCCCGACGGCGGACCCGACCGCGTGCGCGCAGGCGCTCTTCTGCTTCGGCGTGGCGAGCCGCGACGAGGTCGACGCCGTCGCCGACGCCGCGGTGGCCGCGGGCGGCGAGGACCACGACGACGCGCAGGACCTCGGCTTCATGTACTCCCGCAGCTTCTACGACCTCGACGGCCACGGCTGGCAGGTCATGTGGATGGACCCGAAGGCCGAGTAGGCGCCTACCGCCCGTAGTGCGCGCGGCCGAGCGTGTACCCGTTGCGGCCGCAGACGTCGTAGATGAAGCGCCCGTGGCCCCACAGGAGGCGCAGCGCGCCGTCGACCGGGCCCTCGTCGGGGTGCAGCGTCAGCGACTCGATCACCTGCCCACCGGCGCGCGCCTCGGCGTCGACGGTGAAGCCCCCGACGCGCACGTTCATGAACGACCGCGCGGGAAGGTGATACGTGTCTCCGTTGAGGGTCACGTCGAGGTCGGCGTCGCTGGTGTTGTCGACCGAGACGGCCGAGCCGCCCACGTAGCTCGACGCCAGCGACAGGGCGAAGGCCCCGAGCGCGATCAGCGCGTTGCGACGACGGGCCGACTGCTTGTCCTTCTCGGCGAGCATCGCGAGCGCGACGAGTCCGACGAAGCCCGCCACCGCCAGCAGGACGAACTGCGCCACGACGAAGACGATCCGCGGGTTGAAGCCGGTGTCGTGGCGGCGCGTGCGGACCCGTCGGCCGATGTAGTCCTGCACCGCGGCGCCGCCGCGACGGGTGCTCACCGACCTGGGCAGGGGGTCGCCCATGTTGACGTGCGACCGGTAGCGGTAGAACCGCTGCGCGTCGCCGCTCGGGGCGTAGGGCGTCAACTGCGCGCATCGATCGCCCGCGCTCACCTCGGCCTCGCGCGGCTCGAGCGCCGAGCAGCCGAGCGACAACGCGACGGCGCCGAGCGCCCACGGGAGGGTGTGGCGTGATCTCATGTCCCGCCCGTCGGGCTAACGCACTTCGCGCGCGACGTCTACGCGGGCTCACGACGTGCGTCACTCGTAGCGGAGGGCCTCCACCGGGTCGAGGCGCGCGGCGCGGCGCGCGGGCACCACGCCCGAGACCACCCCCGTCACGAAGGAGCTCCCGAAGGCCACCATCGCGATCCACGGAGAGAGCGCGACGGGCACCTCGGGCACGTACGCGCGCACCGTGTAGATGATCCCCGCGCCGAGGCCGAGACCCACGGCCCCGCCGATGGTCGAGATCATCAGGCTCTCCAAGAGGAACTGCCACAGGATGTCGCTCTGCGTCGCCCCCACCGCGCGTCGCACGCCGATCTCGCGGGTGCGCTCCCTCACGCTCACCAGCATGATGTTCATGATCCCGATCCCGCCCACGATGAGCGAGATCGAGGCGATGGCGAGGAGCACCAGGGTCATCGCGCCGGTGATGGCGCCGAAGGTCTTCTGGAGGTCCTCCTGGCTCTGGATCGTGAAGGTGTGCTCGCCGTTGCGCCGCCGCGCGAGGATCTCGTCGATCTCGGCCATCGCCGCCGAGGTCTCCTCCTTCGAGCGCGCGGCCGTCACGATCTGCGTGATGTTGTCGAGCGCGAAGAGGTCCATCGCCGACGTGACCGGGATGAACACCAGGTCGTCGAGGTCGAAGCCCAGCGAGCGCCCCTTGGGCTCCATCATCCCCACGACGCGAAAGCGCCCGCCCGCGATGCGCACCGACTGACCGAGCGGGCTCTCGTCGCCGAAGAGCTCGGTCACCACCCGACGTCCCAGCACCGCCACGCGTCGTCGCGACGTGACGTCCTCCTCGCGGACGAAGTCTCCGCTGTCGACGTGCATGTTGCGCAGGTCGCTGAAGTCAGGCCCGACCCCGAGCACGATGGTGTCGCGCTGCCGGTTGCGGAAGCGCACCGTGCCGCCGCCCTGCACCAGCGCCGACACGCCGCGAAGGAGCGTCCCTTGCCGGGTCAGGGCGCGGGCGTCGTCCATGGTGAGCGGGCGCGCGAGGCCCTGCGCGGGCGGGCCCAAGCCTCGCGTCTCGGTGCGCCCCGGCACCACCGAGAGGAGGTTCGTCCCGATGCCCGAGAGGGTGTTGTTGAGGTACGCGCGCGCGCCGTCTCCGACGCTCACCAGCAGGGTCACAGCCAGCACGCCGATCACCACGCCGAGCATCGTGAGCGCCGCGCGGAGCTTGTTCGCGCTCAGCGCCAGCACCGCGCTCAACAGGTGCTCGAACACCTCAGTGGCCCTCCTGCGGCGGGCCGTCGTGCACGACCTCGCCGTCGACGAGCTTGATGTTCCTCCGCGCGCGGCGGGCCATCACCGGGTCGTGCGTCACCACCACCAGGGTCGACCCGAGGTCGGCGTTGAGCGCCTCGAAGAGCCGCACGATCTCCTGCCCGACGCGCTGGTCGAGGTTGCCCGTGGGCTCATCACACAGGAGCAGCGCGGGCTTCGTCACGATGGCGCGCGCGATGGCGACGCGCTGGCGCTCTCCGCCCGAGAGGCGGTCGGGGGGGTGGTCCCAGCGGTGGCCGAGGCCGACGCGGTCGAGGGCCTCGCGGGCGCGGTCCCTGCGCTCGCGCACGCCGACGCCCGCGTAGCGCAAGGGGAGCGCGACGTTGTCGACGGCGTTGGTGCGCGCGAGGAGGTTGAAGCTCTGGAACACGAAGCCGATGAAGCGGTTGCGCAGCGCCGCGAGCTCGTCGTCGTCGAGGGCCCCCACGTCGTAGCCCGCGAGGCGGTAGGTGCCGCGCGAGGGCGTGTCGAGGCAGCCGAGCTGGTACATCATCGTGCTCTTTCCGCTGCCCGAGGGGCCGATGATGGCGACGTACTCGCCGCGCTGGATGTCGAAGGTGACCCCGCGGAGCGCGCGCACCTCCTCGTCGCCGAGGGTGAAGGAGCGCTCGAGGTCGGCGACCTCCATGAGCGGGCCCTCGTCGCTCACCGCGCGGCGCCCCGGTCGTGCGCGACCACCCTCACCCGGCTGCCGTCGGTGAGCCCGTCGACGTTGGTGCGGAGGACGATGTCTTCGCCCACGCGCACGCCGTCGGTGACCTCGACGGCCTCCCAGGTCGAGACGCCGACGTGCACGACGCGGCGGCGCGCGACGTTGTCGGCGACGACGTAGACCGAGCGGTCGGTGCCGCGGCCTACCACCGCGGTGGGCGGGACGTACACCACGTCGGCGCGCGTCGCGACCACCACGTCGGCGTCGGCGCTCATCCCGACGCGCAGGCGGGGATCCTCGGGGAGCGCGACCCGGATCGCGATGGAGCGGTTGCCACGCAGGTCGGCGGTCACGCTCGGCGCGATCTCCGTCACCCGCCCGCGCAGCCGCTCGTTGGGGAAGGCGTCGAAGGACAGCTCCGCGGGGTCTCCGACGTGCACGCGCCCGAGGTCGGCCTCGTCGAGGTCGACGTCGAGGTGGAGGGATGAGTCCTCGGCGAGGGTGAGCATCGGCGCGCCGGGCGCGGTGACCTCTCCCTCTTCGACGGAGGTGGTGAGCACGACGCCGTCGAAGGGCGCGCGCACCACGGCGCGGGTGATGGTCCCTCGCGCGGCGGCCACGTTCGCCAGCGCCTGCGCGCGGGCGGCCTCGGCGGCGGCGACGGCGCTCTGCGCGACGGCCGACTGCCCTTCGAGGGTCTCGCTCTCGGCGGCGGGCGCGGCGCCCTCACGGCTCAGCCTCTCGGCGCGTCGCGCGTTGCGCTCGGCGAGCCTCGCGTTGGCCGCCGACTGCGCCCGCTGCGCAGACGCCACGGTGACGGCGGCCTCGGCGGTGCGCAGGCGGTCGCGCAGGTCGGCGAGGTCGTAGCTCACCAACGGCTCTCCGGCGCGCACGCGCTCTCCGCGGCGGTGGTGGAGGCGCACGACGCGGCCCGCGATCTCGGCGCGGAGGTTGGCCTCGCGCACCGCCGCCACGCGCCCGGTGGAGACGGAGGACACCAGGTCGCGCACGCTCCCGCGGCGCACGCGCCAGAGCCGCACGGCGAGGCCGGGAGGCTGGTGGGTGCGCTTCCAGATCACGGCGCCGGCGACGGCGGCGACGAGGACGAGGAGCCACACGATCCACGCGCGGCTCTTGCGCTTGAGGGCTTGGGGCACCGCGTCAGCTCCCTCGAGAGGTCACGGCGGAGGGTGGAGGCGCCGCGCGCGGGCGCGACGCGGTCAGAACCGGCCGGTGACGCTGATGGAGCCCGCGGTGAACGACGCGCGGTAGACGCCCTGGTTCACCGCGCAGGCCTGCTGGCCCACCGGGGGGTTGCACTCGCTGCCGTTGGGGTTGATCTGGTTGCCCATCGCGTCGCTCGGCACGACGATCGCGCGGCGGCCGTTCGAGGCGTCGTTCTGCGCGAAGATGAAGTGCCCGAAGCCGAGGTTGAGGTCCCAGTGGCGGGTGATGCGCCAGGTGCCGCCGAGGTGGATGCTGCCGCCCGCGTAGGCCGGGAGGTGGATCTGCGCGAGCTCGGGCGAGGCGCCCGCCGTGGAGTACGAGAAGCCCACGCGCGCCGCGAGGCGGTTCGGGAGGATGTTCCAGTCGCCGCCGAGGCGGACCTCGTGCACGTCGCTGAGCGCCGACGAGATCGAGAGCTCAGCCGGCGCGGGGATGTTCGGGCCCGCGATGCTGCCCGTGTTGCTGAGCGCCGTGTCGCTCAGCATCGAGGTGCGCTCGAAGCGGTACATCACCTCGACGTCGAAGAGGTCGTCGCGCATCGGGTCGTACTCGCCCGTGCCGTCGTCCTGCGTGTGCTGCGCGCCCGCGCGGGGGAACGAGAAGCGCGCACCCACCCGCACGTCCCACGGCAGGGTGATGCGCATGGAGTTGATGTCGAAGCTGCCCTGCACCGGCGCCGTGGGGCCCGAGGTGCCCGAGCCGTAGGTGTTGAAGGTCGTCGACGCCGTGCCCGACGCGTCGATGGGGAAGTTGTAGTGCGCCTGCGCCGCGAAGGAGAAATACCGGTTCGGCAGCACCTGCACGCCGAGGGCGCCGGCGAGGAAGAAGGCCTGCGCGCTCAGGTCGATGAGGGTATCCGACGCGGGCGACTGGGGGTTCGCCCGGTCGGCGTTGGCCATCAGGCCGAAGCCGAAGCTCCCGAAGGAGGGCTGCACCGAGAGGCCGATGCGGAAGATCCTGTGCGGCTGCACGCTCACCGCGAGCGTGGGGTAGATCACCAGAAGGCTCTTGCGGAACAAGAGGTGCCGCGCGGGCGACGGGGCCATCACCCCGTTGGAGAGGGTCACCCGGTCGGCGAAGTTCTGCCCCGACCCGGGCGTGCTCGGCGCCGTGATGCCGAAGCCGATGCCGACGTACCGGTTGATGCGGTACGTGCCCATGATCATCGGCGCGAGGGCGAGCGCGGGCTCCTTGCACACCTCGGGGAAGGGCTGCCCCCCGTAGGTCGGCAGGCCGTCGGCGCCCGTGCCGAACACCGTGCCCATGGTGTTCGGGATCACGTCGGCGTTGGCCTCGTAGGTGTTGCCGTTGATGCCCCCGCGCTGAAAGCAGTGCGAGAACGAGCCGAGGTTCGACCCGATGGTGAACTGAAAGCCCCGCAGCCCCACGATGCCGGCGACGTTGTGCATCACCGTCGAGGGGTCGCTCGCGCGCACCATGAAGGCACCGCCGCGCCCGAAGGCCACCGTGCCGTTCTCTGGGATCTCGACCCCGTACGCGCTCGCCCCGACGGGCACCAGCAGCGCCGCCAGCGCTGACACGACCGCGACCCTGCCCTCGATTCTGCTTCGCATTGGTGGCATGACCTCTCTCGACTCCGCCTGTCGCTCACCGAACGCCCGCGTGAAGACCGCCCCGACGCAAAAGCCTCGCTCTTGTCTTCGCACCGTCGCCCGCGCGTTGCCCGTGGTGGCGATGCTCGCCGCTCCGCCCGTCGCTCTGCAAGTGCCAATCGTGCGCGCGTCGCTGATCGCGCTCGCTGACTTCCTGCGTCATGGCGGGGTCGAGGCGCTGGGGGTCTACGCCGCGGTCTACGTCGTGGGCGCGGTCCTGACGCTGCCCATGGGCTTGCTGTCGGGCCTCGCGGGCTTCGCGTGGGGGTGGGGCCGCGGGTTCGCCGCCGCGCTCCCCGCCGCCACCCTGGGCGCGACCTCGGCCTTCGTCATGGGCGCCGTGCTCGCGCGCACCCGCTGGGCCGCGCCGCTGCGCGAGCACCCCCGCTTCAGGCTGATCGACGCCGTGGTGCGCGCCGACGGCCTGCGCATCGCCACGCTGCTGCGCCTCTCTCCGTTGATGCCGCAGAACTTCTTGTCGTACGCGCTGGGCGCGACGCCGCTGAGGGCGTGGCAGTTCGCGCTCGCCACGGCCGTCGGGATGCTCCCCGCGACGGCGGTGCAGGTGCTCCTCGGCTCGCTCGTGCACGACGCCGCGGAGCTCATCTCGCAGCGCAACGCGCACCCCATCAGCGACGTGCGCACCTGGGGCCCCGCCGTGGCGCTGCTGCTGGTGACCGTGGGCCTCGTGGCGGTGGTGATGCGCGTCGCGAAGCGCGCGCTCGACAAGGCCATGCGCGAGGCGCAGCCCGAGGCGACGGAGGCCGCGGTCGCGACGGAGTAGCGCCGCTACGCGAGCTCGGGGTCGCCCGGGGGACGTACTCCGCGGGCTCGGGCGCGACGCCCTCGCGCACGAAGGCCCAGAGCGCGTTGCGGCGCTTCTGGTCGAGGCCGGTGAACTCCACGCCGATGCCCCTGGGGTCTTCGCACACGCGACGCACCACGGCGTCGACGCCGAAGGGCGCGCGGGTCGTGGGGTGGATCACCGTCACTCGCAGCGCGGCGTCGAGCTCCATGGGGAAGTCCGTCACGATGAACATCCCGCCCTGCGACACGTCGCGGGTGTAGAGCGTGAGGAGCTCGTCGAGGGTGGCGAGCTCGAGCTCGACCTCGGCGTCGTAGCGCTGGTAGCGCCGTCGCACGGGCTCGCCCGGCTCGGTCTCGCGCAGGCCACAGCCGCCGCGGCGCTCGGCCGAGTGCACGAAGGCCGACCACCGCGCGCGGCTGTCAGGGTCCACCGCGTAGAACTGGATGCCCACGCCGGGCACGCGCCCGCGGGGGTTGTCGGGCTCCACCGCGTGGACGGCCATCCCGTGCATCGAGAGCTTGCCGCGGCCGTCGTGGGGGTCGCACTCGATCTTCACCAGCTGCCGCAGCTCGGGCGGCGAGTCGGTGCGCAGGAACATCCCGCGGTAGCTCACGTCCTCCGTGCGGAGGCGCGCCTCGCGCCGGCCCCAGCGCAAGGTGACCTCGATGTCGCACGGCACCCGTACGTCGACCCGTTGCTCGCTCCCGCTCATGGCTCTCCCCTACGGTCTTCGCACACCTGGGGCCCCTCGCGCGAGACGCTCTGATACCCTGCGCGCCCGCATGGACCTCTTCGCCCGTATGACGGCCTATGGCTACGGCTCGGTGCACGCCCACCGCGACCCGTCGGTGGGCTTGCGGGCCATCGTGGCGGTGCACGACACCCGCCTGGGCCCCGCCCTCGGGGGGTGCAGGTTCATCCCCTACGACGACGAGTCGAGCGCCTTCACCGACGCGCTGCGCCTCGCCCGCGCGATGACCTACAAGGCCGCCCTCGCGGGGCTCGCGTTCGGCGGGGGCAAGTCGGTGATCTTCCACCCCTCGCAGCCCTTCGACCGCGCGGCGCTGTTCCGCGCCTTCGGGCGCTTCGTCGACGCGCTGGGCGGGCGGTACATCACCGCCGAGGACTCGGGCACCACGCCCGACGACATGGAGGTCCTCCGGGGAGAGACCCGCTGGGTCACGGGCGTCGCGCCGGAGCACGGCGGCTCGGGAGACCCCTCGCCCTTCACCGCCCTCGGGGTGCGGAGGGGCATCGAGGCCTGCGTGGCCTTCAAGCTCGGGAGGGAGTCCCTGGATGGTGTCCACGTCGCGGTGCAGGGCGTCGGCCACGTGGGGTGGAAGCTCTGCGAGGAGCTCCACCGCGAGGGCGCGCGGCTCACCGTCGCCGACGTCGACCCCCCCAAGGCCGAGCGCGCCCGCGCGGCCTTCGGCGCGCGGGTGGTGCCCATCGCCGACATCTTCGCCGTCGAGGCCGACGTGCTCGCGCCCTGCGCCCTCGGCTCGGCCATCAACGAGCACACCGTCTCGCGCGTCGCTGCGCCCATCGTCGCGGGCGCCGCGAACAATCAACTCAGCGACCCCCGGCACGCCGACACGCTCCGCCGCCGAGGGGTGCTCTACGCGCCCGACTACGCCATCAACGCGGGCGGGCTCATCAACGTCGCGCAGGAGGTCGCGGGCTACGACCCCGAGGCCGCGCGGGCGCGCACCCTGCGGGTGTACGACACCGTGGCCGAGATCGCGCGCAGGGCCGACGCCGAGGGCGTACCCACCACCGTGGTCGCCGACCGGATGGTCGAAGAGCGCCTCGCCGCCGCGGGGAAGTGATTCCCCGACGCGCGGAGGGAAGAATGAGCGCGTCGGAGGCGCGGCCGCGGTTTAGAATCCCGCGGCTGCCGTGGCGCGCCGGGCTGACGAGATCGACACCGAGGAACCCACGCAGGTGAAGCCCCGCGCGGCGGGCACCAGCGACGGGGACACCACCACGCCCGAGGCGATGCGCTGGTCGACGCGACCGCCCCTGAAAGAGGGCACCCACCCCGACGGCCTCTCGGTGCTCCTACGGTGGACCGAGGACCTCGACGACGAGCGCGCGGTCACGCTCTGGGCGGGTCTCTCGGCCGTCGAAGACCCCGCCGCGCGCGAGGCCGCGCTCCTGCGCTGGATCGACTGGGCCGGCGTCACCGTGCCCCTCGGCACGCGCGTGCGTGACCTCGTCGCCGCCGTCACCCGGCTCTCTGAAGAGCTCGAGGCCACCGCGCGCAACGCCGAGCGGATCTTCTCGCTCGAGCCCCGCGACCTCCTCCCCGTGACCCGCGCCCTGCACGGGTGGATGCGCGCCCGCGAGGCGCAGACGGGCGTGGTGGCGGGCGCCGCGAGGGCCATCGTGCTCGCCCGCGAGGTGATGCGCGCGCGCGCCATCGACCCCCCCGCGATGGCGGCCCCGTCGGCGCCCGGGGAGCGAGAGACCTTCGAGGTGCTCCCCGCCGCGCCGGGCCGCGGTCGGGTGAGCTCCCGCGAGGTGGCCGAGGCCAGCGCGCGCGCGCCCGACCCCCTCGCCGCGGGCCACGCGATGCTCGTGTCGGCCCTGCGCCGCTCGGTGGAGCGCGCCGCCGTCGACGAGTGCGCCGAGCTCCTCTCGGTGTGGCTCCGCGCCGAGCACCCCACCGCGCTGCCCCCGTGGGCCGCGTCGGCGCTCGACTTCGTGCTCCTCGACGGAGACCTGCGCGGCCACCAGCCGCGCGCCATCGCGTCGATGGCCCGCATGGCGCCGGGGCTGTGGGTCGACCTCGTGCGCGGCGTCGACGCCGAGCCCCGCGACGCCGTGCGCGCCCTGCGGCTGCTGACGGCGCTGTCGCAGCACACCGACCTCGCGCGCGACCTCGCGGGCGTGCCCGCGCAGGCCGCCGTCGACGCGCTCGTGCGCGCGCTCGAGCACCCGCGCTTCTCGGTGTGGTCGCGCGCCGCCCGCACCATGGGACGTCTCGCCGGCGTGATGCCCCTCGCGGGCCCGCGGCTGCAGGCCCTCGTGTCGGCCGAGAACCCCTCGGTCTTGCGCAACCGCGCCTGCGCGGCGCTCGGAGACCTCTCGCCCTTCGCGAGCGCCGAGCTCCGCGCCCGGCGCGCGGCGGTGCTCTCGGACAAGCCCTCGATCGGAGGAACGGGCGTCGTCGCGTCGCGCATCGCCGACGGGGAGCTCAGCAGCGACACGGCGGTGTGGGCCGTGCCCGAGGCCGCGCTCGTGGCCGCCCTCGCGGTGGCGCTGCCCGACCTCGCCGTCGACGGCACCGGCGCGTGGGCCGACACCGCGCGGTCGTTCATCGCGCGCGGGGCCCCGAGGCGTGGAGGGCCGTCGCGCGCTCGCTCCTCGAGATCCGGCAGCGCTTCCCCGAGACGCTGCCGACGGTCGAGGCGCTCGGGGCCGAGCTGCGCGCGAAGGGCGAGGGCTTCAAGGGCGCGGGCGCCGACGCCGAGCGGGCCGAGCGGGTCGTGGCCCTCGCCGCGCGCCTCACCGCGCACGAAGACGACCGCACCCCCGCCGCGGTGGTGGCCGAGCTCGCGCGGCGCATCGGTCAGAGCCCCGCGGCGCCGGGCCTGCGCGCCCACGTCGACGCCTTCTCCGCGGAGTTCGACGCGATGGTGTCGGCGGCGCTCAAGGCCGTGAGCTCAGACTCCGCGCGGGCCGCCGCGCGCGGGGGCATGGTGCTCGAAGAGGTGGCCGACCTCCTCGTCGACGGCGACGCCGAGGTGGTGGCGCACCGCATCGCCGAGGGCGGGCCACGCGCCGCCGCGCTCGCCGCGCTCGACCAGCTCCGCGGCCGGATGCTGAAGGTCTTGTGGCGTGGGCTTCAACGCCCCACGCCCGCGGGCTTCGCGTGGCGGCGGTGGCTGCTCCGCGCGGCGGGCTCGCTCCCTCGGGTGCCGCCGACGAACAAGCGCATCGCGGCCGAGGCGGTGCGCGAGCAGGTGTTCACCACCCTCGAGCGCGTGGCCGAAGACCCGACCTTCGGGCAGGGGCCGACGCAGCGCTTCCTCGCGGCGGCGCTGGTCGACCTGTCGCGCCCGCTGCGCGACGGGCTCGGCGACGCGGCCTCGACGGCGACGCTCGCGTGGCTGGCGCTGCGCGGCGCGCTCCTCCCGTCGCACGTCCGCATGCGCCGCTGGCTCGACGACGACGCGGCGGGCGAGAGCTTCGACCGGCTGTTCCGTCTGTTGGAGCTGCTCCCTCGCGCGAACCGCGACATCACCCGCGACGTGCAGGAGCTCAGCCGCCTCGCGGGCGGAGAGAGCTCGCGCATGGGCGTGGCCCTCGCCGCCCTCGCCGAGCAGTGCGCGGCCGTGGCGCGGAGACGTCCCGAGCCGCACTGGTCGGGGCTGCCGCGCTTCGACCTCAGCGACCTGTGCGCGGTGGCCGACACCCTCGAGCGCGTGCGCGACGACGCCGCGTGGGCGCTCTCCCTCGACGCCGAGCGGGCCGAGGCGCGCAACTCCGCGCCGCCCGAGGCCCTCGCCGACCGCGCGGGCCGGCTCAACCGACTGCTCACGGCCACCTCGCTGAAGTTCGTCGACGCCTCGCGCCGCGCCGAGGTGGTGGAGCACTACGTCTCCGAGCTGGGATCGCTCTGCGAGGGCGTGGCGATGGCCTGCGGGCCGCTCCTCGCGCCGGGCGTGCGGGGCGTGCTGGCGAAGGCCCTGGTGCAGGTGCGGGCCATGGCCGCCGAGGCCATCGCCGACGCGGGCGACGACGCGAAATGGATCGGGCGCTTGAAGGTGCTGGGCACCCTGTCGAGCGCGCACGAGGGCGGCATGGCGGCGACCTACCTCGCCGAGGGCCCCGCGCCGGGCAAGCGCGTGGTGCTCAAGCTCCTGCCGTGGACGCGCTTTCGGGGCGCGTCGGCCGAGGCCGCGCGGGCGCTCTTCGAGGGCGAGATGGAGCGGCTCACTCGGGTGGTGCACCCCAACGTGGTGGGCATCGTCGACGCGGGCTTCGTCGACGAGGGCGCGTTCATCGCGCTGGAGTACATCCCGGGCGCGTCGCTCGAGACCCTGCTCAACATGCTGGAGAAGGTCGAGGCGCGGGTGCTCGGGCCGATCATCTCCGACGTGGCCTCGGCGCTCGCGTGGCTGCACCGCAAGGGGGTGCTGCACCGCGACGTGAAGCCCGCGAACCTCCTCGCGCAGCTCGAGCTGCCCGAGGGGGTCGAGCTGAAGGCCGAGACCTTTCCGCACGCCGAGCTGGTGCGCGCGGTGCTGATCGATTTCGGCATCGCCACCGAGGTGGCCCGCGCGGGCGCGCACGAGGGCGTGACGGGCACGCCGGGCTACATCGCCCCCGAGGTCGCGCGCGGCGTCGAGCCCTTCGGCCCCGCGGTGGACGTCTACTCCCTCGCGGTGGTGTGCTTCGAGATGCTCACGGGCACCAACCCCTTCCTCGAGGGGCGGCCCGACCTGCAGACGGTGCTGGTGCGCCACGGGTCGATGGCGCTGCCGTGGAGCCGCGTGCCCGCGGTGGCGCACCGGGCCGAGCTCATCGCGCTCCTCAGCGACGCGACGCGCTTCGACCCGCGCCAGCGGATCTCGATGCGGGAGTTCCTCTCGCGCTGGAAGGCCCTCTCCGCGAAGTGGTGAGGCCCTCAGCGCTCGGTGACGGTCAGCGGCGGGCGGGGGCGGCGCGCCCTGCGGAGGCGCGCCTTGCTGCTGCCCGCCGGGGGGCGGGCGGAGGTTCATGAACTTGCCCAGCGGCGCGGCCTTGAGCGACGCGTTGAAGAGCAGGTCGAAGGGCATGGCGACGTCCTGGGGGTAGCCGTCCATCGCGGCGCCCTGGTCGAGCACCTCGTCGAGGCGGTCGTCGTCGAAGCCCTCTTCGTGCAGGCACAGGATGTTCGGCGAGGTCACCACCGCCTCGGCCTCGGCCGTGCGCAGCGGGAGCGACCCGTCGGGCTGCCTGCACGCCTGGTGCAGCCCGCTCACGAGGTGGTCGTTCATCACCACGCTCGCCACGAGCGGCCCGTACGCGAGGAGCGCGCGCTTCTTGTTCTTGTCCTCGAAGAGCGCGACGTCGACCGCGAACACGCTGTTGGGCATGTCTTCGGCCATGCGCTTGTCGAAGGCCTCGCCCTTGAGCCCCGCGCCCTCGATCTCGTCGGCCGTCGGGATGCGCACGTGGCGGTCGCACGAGATGGTCGCGACGAGCGCGCCGTTCTTCCACGCCTCGACGATCTTGGGCGACTTGCCCTGCGTCGCGGCCTTGAACTCCTCGACCACCTTGTCGGGGAAGAGCCGCGCGCTCACCCACGCCCGCTCGCCGCAGGGGCAACGCCGCGTCGGGTCGGCGCCCTTGGGGAGGTCGTCGCACACGAAGCGCAGCTCGCGCTTGAAGTCGGCGAGCCCGGCGGCGCGCGGAACGGCAGGTCGCGCAGGTCGACGGGCCGACCCTTCTGCCCGTCGGCGCGCGTCGGGAAGAGCTGCAGGCCCCGCACGTGGAAGGTCATGTCGGGCCGCTCGGCGCGCACCGCGTCGACGTAGCGCTTGATCTCGGCCACGCGCTGGAGCGTCTCGCCCGCCGCCGCCGCCGCGGTCTCGCCGAGGTACCACCCGAGGTGGGCCGCGCCGAGGCCGATGATGAGCAGCTCCGCGGGCCACACCACGTCGCCCGCGTTCGCCACGAGCGCGAAGACCTTGCCGTCGGGGGACTTCTCCTCGCGCCACCCGAGGCCCGAGCGCTCGATCTGCCCCGCGGTGAGTCGCTTCACCACCGCGAGGTCGATCACCACGCCGGCGTTGAGCGTGCCGTCGAGGATCTCCTTCGCGTGCTCGAAGGCCCACGCGGGGAAGGCCGGGCCCTGCGGCATCGGCGCGACGTTGGGGATCTCGAGGAGCGCGTGGCTCACGCGGTCTTCGCCGCCGTCGGTGACGGCCTTGATCTTGTCGGCGAGGTCGGCCGAGCCCTTGGGCGCGGCCCAGAGCCAGTAGCCGTTCTCGGCCTGCACGACGTCGGCCTCGCCCTTGGCGGCGCGCTCGAGGAGGTCCTTCCACGTCGCGGCGAGGGTGAGCGGGCGGCCGAAGGACTGCGCGATGGGCGCGTCGTCGAGGCCCTGCGACACCTCGGTCTCGTCGCCGTCGAGGGGCGCGCGCAGCACGCGGTACTTCACCGACACGCCGTCGGTGAAGGGGATGCCGCCGTCGCCGCCCGAGAGGGCCTCGACCACGAGCTCGGCGCCCGCGCCGGGCATGGCCTTGATGAAGCGCACGCCGCACACCTGCCGCGGGGTCGCCTCGGGGTCAGACACCATCTCGCCGGTGCGGGGGTCGGGCTGCGGGGGGTTGATCTTCGCGCCGCAGACGCAGAGGCCCTTCCAGAGGTTGCCGGGCTGCTGGGGGTTGTTCGACGGGGTCGAGGGGTCGTCGTTGGCGGGCAGCGGAGGCGGGTTGCGGATGATCTCGTCGATGAAGCGCTGAAGCTCCTTCGCGTTGCGGTACCTCGGCTGCCCCTGCGGACCCGCGTAGGGCGGGTCGGGGAAGCCCAGGATCGTCGCGCCGAGGTGCCCGCACTTGGGGCACGCGCCCACGACGTGAGCGGTGTCGATGGGCAGCGGGGCGCCGCGCACGATCTGGGCGCGCTGGCCTCGGGCCTGCTCGAGGAGTCTGCGGACGGCGGACGATTCAACGGAGTCGGTCATCGACGGGTCTCCCTCTTCTCAACGGGGCGCGGACCATACCCAAAACCCCCTTGCGTCACCAGTGGCCGCGCGGGGAGCCTCAAACCCCTCACGATGAGCCCTACGCGCAGCGAGACCGACTCCCTGGGCGCCGTCGAGGTGCCCTCTGACCGCTACTGGGGGGCGCAGACGCAGCGCTCGCTGGAGAACTTCCGCATCGGGGGTCAGCGCTTCACCCCGCCGGTGATCCGCGCCTTCGGCGTGGTGAAGAAATCCGCGGCGCTCGCCAACCGCGACCTCGGCGCGATGGACGCCGACAAGGCCGACCTCATCGTGCGCGCCGCCGACGAGGTGATCGCCGGCGCGCTCGACGAGCACTTCCCGCTGGTGGTGTGGCAGACGGGCAGCGGGACGCAGTCGAACATGAACGCCAACGAGGTCATCGCGAACCGCGCGATCGAGATGGCCGGCGGCGTGATGGGCACGAAGAGGCCCGTGCACCCCAACGACGACGTGAACCGCTCGCAGTCGTCGAACGACGTCTTCCCCACGGTGATGCACGTCGCGCTCGCGACCGAGGTGACCGCGCGGCTCCTGCCCTCGCTCAGGGGCTTGCGCGACGCGCTCGCCGAGAAGTCCGCCGCCTTCGACGCGATCGTGAAGATCGGCCGCACGCACTTGATGGACGCGACGCCCCTCACCCTCGGCCAGGAGTTCTCGGGCTACGCCGCGCAGGTGGGCGACGCCCTCGACGCGGTGACCCGCGCGCTCGACCCGGTCTACGCCCTCGCCCTCGGCGGCACGGCGGTGGGCACCGGGCTCAACGCGCCCGCGGGCTTCGCCGAGGCCGCCGCCGCGAGGGTGAGCGCGCTCACGGGCCTGCCCTTTCGTACGGCGCCGAACAAGTTCGCCGCGCTCGCCGCGCACGACGCCGTGGTGGGCCTGAGCGCCGCCCTGCGCACGGTGGCCGTGGCCTGCATGAAGGTCGCGAACGACGTGAGGCTGCTGGGCAGCGGGCCGCGCGCGGGCCTCGGGGAGCTGGTGCTGCCCGCGAACGAGCCGGGGAGTTCCATCATGCCCGGCAAGGTGAACCCCACGCAGGCCGAGGCGCTCACCATGGTGGCCGCGCGGGTCATGGGCAACGACGTGACCGTCGGGTTCGCGGGGAGCATGGGCCACCTGGAGCTCAACGTGTTCAAGCCGGTGATCCTCCACGCGACGCTCGAGTCGGTGACGCTCCTCGCCGACGCGTGCGAGAGCTTCACCGAGCACTGCGTGGTGGGCATCGAGCCCGACCGCGCGCGCATCAAGCGCAACGTCGAGGCCTCGCTCATGCTGGTCACCGCGCTCAACCCGGTGATCGGCTACGACGCCGCGGCGAAGGTGGCCCGCGCCGCGTACGAGCTGGGCATCACCCTGCGCGAGGCCTGCGAGCGCCTCGGGGTGATGAGCGGAGAGGACTTCGACCGCCACGTGCGCCCCGAGGCCATGGTGGGGCGCTGAGTCCACAGCGCGGCAGAGCATTGACTGCGCGCGGGGCGTGAAGGCTTGATCGCGGCGTGCGCGCGAGAGAGACGCCCCACGGATGAGCGCGAGCCGACGACACGCGCTCGCGCTGGCGGCGGCGCTGCTCGCGGGCGGCTGCGACGGGGGCTTCGAGCAGGGGCCTCCGCGGGGCCGCGCGGTGCAGCTCGCCGACGGGCAGCAACGGCCGCTGGGTGACCTCCTCGGTCGGGGCGCGGCGCTGCCCGGCGGGTGCGCGCTCGACGCGGTGACCGTCACGCCGCGGGCGGTCGACGCGACGTATCGCTGCGGCGCGGGCGTCACCGCGCTGCGGCTCGTGGCCGATCAAGACAGCGACGCCGGGGTGCGCACGCGGCGCTTCATCCTCGAGCCCGCCGAGAGCATGGCCCCCGCCCTCGTCGACGCCCTCAAGCAGCGCGTGCGCGCGGGAGAAGACGCGCTCCAGTGGGTCTTCGTCCCCGACGCGCCGCCCGCGGCGCCGCTCGACGGGGGCGCGGCCGTACACCCGACGTCGACGTCGCCCGTCGCGGGGGGCGCCCTCTCCGAGCGCCAGGGCTTCGCCCGCCCCGCCGCGCGCACCGCGCACCCCTGGGCCGAGCCGCTCGTGCCGCTCCTCCTCGCGCTCGCCTTCGTGATCGCGGTGCTCCGCCGCCAGCTCAAGGCCGAGCCCCGGTGGATGCCCTGGGCCCTCGCGGGGGTCACGGCCCTCGGCGCCGCGCTGCGCGTCGCCATCGCGCCCCTCGCGCCGATGAACGCCTTCGCCTTCACGCGCGTGCTGCCGCTGGCGGGCGCGCTCTACGAGGGCCCCGCGGTGAGCGCGCTCTCGGCCCTCACGGGCCGCGCGGTGTACCTCACCGACGTCATCGCGGGCACCAACCTCGCGCTCTCGCTGGTCACGCCGCTGGTGTTCTTCGCGCACGCCCGCTACCTCCTGCGCGACGCGCGCTCGGCGCTCGCGGCGGCGGCGATCGTGGCGCTCCTCCCGATGCACCTGCGCTTCGCGCTCAGCGACGTGCAGTTCATCACCTCGCTGGTGACCTCGTCGTTCACCTTCCTGGTGCTCTACGGCGCGCTCGGCGACGAGAGCCCGCGGTGGCGAGCGCTGTGCTTCGCGCTCCTGCCGACGCTCTCGCTCGCGACCTACCTCACCCGGCCCGAGAACATCATCTTCGCCGCGCTCGACCTCGGCGCGCTCACCCTCTACCTCCGCGCGGGCGCGCCGCGGGGACGTCTCGCCCTCGCCTTCGGCCTCATCGCCGCCGCCG
Organism: Polyangiales bacterium; assembly: GCA_041389825.1. Taxonomy (GTDB): domain Bacteria; phylum Myxococcota_A; class Polyangia; order Polyangiales; genus JAEYZO01. Next base: position 95,686 of record JAWKRC010000022.1, read on the forward strand.
CAGCGTGGTCGACGGTGACCAACCTCCTCACGCACTTCGGGAGCAACGTCTCGTCGGGGCTCTCGGTGAACACGCTCCGCACGGCGCTCCACGTCGCCGTCGACCCGCGGCTCAACACCCTCATCAACCCCGCCGTCACGCCCCCCGTCGTCACGGCCATGGCCGTGGTCGGCGCCGTGACCCTCTGGCGCGCGGGGGAGCGCGGGCGCGCGGTGTTCCTCACGACGTGGCTGTCGGCCTTCTTCGTCGTGCACTCGTACGTGGTGCCCAACGCCGTCGCGAGGCAGGCGCGGTATCACCTCCACCTCGTCACGCCCCTGGCGCTCCTCGCCGCCGCGTCGACGCCGTGGTGGCTCTCGCGCCCGCGCGCCCTCGCCGCGGTGCCCGCCGTGTGGATGCTCCTCGCGCCCTTCATCCACCTCCGCTTCGAGCGCGACGTGGACTTCATCGAGATGCACGAGGCGCGGCTCCTGCGTCGGGAGCGCGACCGTCTCGCGCCCTGCGCCGTGCTGGAGTTCAACCCCCACCTCGACCCGCGCGACGGCGCCTCTCGCAGCGGGTCGCGGGTGCAGCGCATGACCTCGGGCGCCCGCGGAGCGTCGCGCGACGCCGCCTCGGTGCTCCAGCTCGCCGACCTCGCCGAAGGGACCACCGACGAGCGCTTCGCCCTCTCGGCCGAGACCCTGCGCGCCCTGCCGCGCTGCACCTACTACTACGAAGGGGCCGCGTGCCTCGGGTACGGAGGCCCCGGCGCCCTCGCCCAGCCCTGCGCCGAGGCGCACCGACGGCTGCGCCTCACCGAGGTCGCGCGCGAGCCCTTCCGCTGGCGCTGGTACGACGACACCATCGCCGCGCGGATGACCGTCGACCCCGACGGCACCACGCACATGACGGCCCTCCTGCCCGAGGGCACCGCCGTCACGGCGCGGATCTATCGGGTCGACGGCCCGCGGTGATGACGCCGCCCGCGCGGGGCGCTTGATCTCGCGCGCGTTCGAGGCGATCACCGAAGGGTGCGGCTGTTAGTCCGCGGAGTGGTCGCGCTCGTCGGTCTGGTCGCCGCGGGGTGCGACGGCGGCGTCGAGCCCTCGGAAGCGAACGCGACGCCCCGACGGAGCGCGGCGCCGCACCGTCCCGCGGGGGTCTTCGAGGTGAGCGTGTCGCCCTTGGCCGGGTCGACGAGGGCGATCTCGCTGGGCGACTGCGACGGAGACGGACGTCTCGACGCGGTGCTGGGCGAGGGGCCGAACGTGGCGGTGCAGCGCGCCGACGGGGTGTTCGAGCAGCGGCCCGGGTGGCTGTCGTCGGAGCGGCCCACGAGCGCGGCGGCGGTGCTCGACCTCGACCGCGACGGGGTGCTCGACGTGGTGACCGTGGGCCCCGGCGCGTGGGCGCAGGTGCACCGGGGGATGGGCGGCTGCCGCTTCGAAGACCCGCGGAGCGTCGCCGACCCGGTGGGCGGCGAGGCCGAGCAGGTGATGGCGACGGACGTCGACCAGGACGGGGTCGTCGACCTCGTGGTGACGCGCCGGAGGCTCACCGACCCCGCGGTGTACCGCCTGCTGCTCGGTCGCGGAGACGGGAGCTTCGAGCCCGCCGAGGCCCTCGACGCCGTCGCCCGTGATGACGGGCCGGGGGTACGAGCCCTTCGTGGTGTACTTCGCCGACGCCGACGACGACGGCGCGCTCGACCAGTGGGGGCTGGTCGACAACCAGGGGTCTTGGTTCGCGTGGGGTGCGCCCTCGGCGACGATGCGCTTCACGCCCGACCCGACGCTCACCTCGGCCTTCGTGGCCGCGTGCCCGATGAGCGTGTCGGCGCTGGACTTCAACCGCGACGGGCACACCGACTGGTTCCTGTCGGGGACGTCACGGCGCAACATGCTCCTGCGCGGGGGCGGCCCGCGGGCGCTCCACGACGTGTCGGGGCGCGCGGGCGTCCGCGGCGCGGGCGACGCGTTCTCGTGGGGCTCCTACGCCTTCGACGTCGACCTCGACGGGTGGGTCGACGTGATCGCGGCGCAGCAGTCGCCCGACCCCCCCGCGATGGACCCTCGCGACATCGCGCTCTGGGTGAACCAGCGCGACGGCGTCTTCGACGACTGGGGCCCCGAGGTGGTGGGCGCGCGCACCACCGCGCTCGGCCTCGCGTGCGGAGACCTCTCGGGCGACGGCCGCGTCGGCTGCCTCGCCCAGACCGACGGCGGGGCCATGGTGCTGCGCAGCCGCGTCGAGCCCGAGGGCCGGTGGGTGGGCCTGCGCTTCGCGCCGACGGTGTCGGCCTCGGCCGCGGGCGCGACGGTCACGCTGGAGGGCGCCTCTCCGCCCGTGGTGCAGCGGGTCGACGCGCAGGTGAGCGTCTACGGCCACCACGACCCGGGCCTCGTGCTCGCCGCGGGCGACCGCGAGCGCGTCGACCTCACGGTGACCTGGCCGAGCGGGCTGGTGCAGCGGCTGAGCGATGTCGCGACGAACGGCTACGTCACGGCGACGGAGCCCGAGGCGCTCACGCTCTCGACCCGCGTCGCGCCCGCCGACGGGGCCTCACGGGTGGAGGTGCGCGTCGCGGGGGGCGGCGACGCGGTGACCATCGCGCGCGAGGGCGACGGGGCGTGGGAGGGCGACGCGGTGACCGGCGACGACGGCGTGACGCGGCGCGCGCTGGTGGCGCCGACGCGCGCGGGCAAGGCGCGGGTGACGGTGACGATCGGCGGCGCGGCGCTGCGGGTGCGCCCCGTCGTGCGCTTTCAGTGAGGGTCAGCGGAGGCGGGCGGGCACGCCGCGCTTGACCACGGTGTCGCGCGCCTGCGCGGGGTCCGTCGCGAGGAAGTCGGTGGTGTAGTGCAGGCCGCGCGACTCCTTGCGGACGAGGGCGCAGGCGACGACGAGCTCGGCCACCGTGGCGATGTTGCGCAGCTCGAGGGTGTCGGCGGTGACGAGGTGGTCCCAGTAGTACTCGCGGATCTCTTCTTGGAGGAGCGCGATGCGCCGCTGCGCGCGCTGGAGACGTCGCGTGGTGCGCACGATGCCGACGTAGTTCCACATGAGCCGTCGGAGCTCGTCCCAGTTCTGGGTGACCACCACGGCCTCGTCGCTGGGCACGGCCTCGCCGGGGTTCCAGTCGGGCACGTCGGGGTGCGGCTCGCTGCGCGCTTCGGCGGCCACGCAGTCGGCGGCGCGCCGTCCGAAGACCACGCCCTCGAGGAGCGAGTTGCTCGCGAGGCGGTTGGCGCCGTGCAGGCCCGTGCACGACGTCTCGCCGATGACCCACAGCCCCGGGAGCGAGCTGCGGCCTTGCGTGTCGGTGGTGACCCCGCCGCAGCAGTAGTGCGCCGCGGGCACCACGGGGATGGGCTTCTCGCTCATGTCGACGCCCCACCGCAGGCACTCGGCGTAGATGTTCGGAAAGCGCTGCCGGAGGAACTCCCCCGGGTGGTGGGTCATGTCGAGCCACACGCAGTCTTCGCCGGTGCGCTTCATCTCGGCGTCGATGGCGCGGGCCACCACGTCTCTCGGCGCGAGGTCGGCCATCTCGTGGAACTTCGGCATGAAGGCCGTGCCGTCTTCGAGGCGGAGCACGCCCCCCTCGCCGCGCAGCGCCTCGGAGATCAAGAAGTTCTTCGCCTGCGGGTGGTACAGCCCCGTCGGGTGGAACTGGAAGAACTCCATGTTGGCCACCTCGGCCCCGGCCCGGTACGCCATCGCGATGCCGTCGCCCGAGGCCACGTCGGGGTTCGAGGTGTAGAGGTAGACCTTTCCCGCGCCGCCCGTCGCGAGGATGGTCGCCCGCGCGAGCACGGTGTTCACCTCGCCCGTGGCCTTGTCGAGCACGTAGGCGCCCACGCAGCGCTCGGGCCCGCCCGAGGGCGCGACGGTGATGAGGTCGACGCCCATGTGCTGCTCGAGCACCTTGATGCGCGGGTTCGACTCCACCGCTTGCAGGAGCGCGCGCTCGACCTCGCGGCCCGTGATGTCTCCCGCGTGCACGACCCTGCGCGCGCTGTGGCCGCCCTCGCGGGCGAGGTCGAAATGCGAGCTCCCGTCGGGCGACACCGCGCGGGAGAAGCGCGCGCCGAGGCGCACGAGCTCCTCGATGGCCGCGGGGCCCTCAGAGACGCACACGTCGACCACCTCGCGCTTGCACAGCCCCGCGCCGGTGCGGAGCGTGTCTTCGGCGTGGGCCTCGAAGCTGTCGCTCGGGTCGAGCACGGCCGAGATGCCCCCCTGGGCCCAGGTGGTGGCGGCGTCGGCGCGGCCGCGCTTGGTGACGAGGAGCACCTCTCCGTGGGCGGCGGCGCGCAGGGCGAAGGTGAGGCCGGCGATGCCGCTGCCGAGCACGAGGTAGTCGGTGGTGATTCGCATCGGTGAAGCCGCCGACTGTAGAGCGGGCCGCGTCTCGGGTGCCATAGCCTCTGGGAAGTGGCCGCCCCGCGGCGACGTTCGCTATGGTGTGCCCGTGCTCCGCCCCTCGCTCATCGCCGCGGCGCTCGCGGCCTGCGCCTTCGGGGCCGAGGCGCGCGCGCAGATCTGGGTCTCCCGCTCCGCCGACGGCAGCCTGCATTTCACCAACGTGCCCGCGCACCGCCGCACCAACGCGCGGGTGTTCATCTCGTCGCGCGACACGCCGCGGCCCGCGCCCTCGCCCGTGCCGACGCAGGTGATCACCCTCCCTCCGCCGCCGACGGTGGGGCCCGAGACGCGCGCGAACTACCTCGCCGCGGCGCGCGACGCGGCCCGCTACACCCGCTACGACGAGCACATCCGCGAGGCGGCGCGGCTCTACCAGCTCCCCGAGGCGCTGATCCGCGCGGTGATCCGCCAGGAGAGCGACTACAACCCCTGGAGCGTGTCGAGCTCCGGCGCGCTTGGTCTCATGCAGCTCCTGCCGTCGACGGCGCAGAGCATGACGGTGACCGACCCCTTCGACCCGCGGCAGAACGTGCTCGGCGGCGCGCGCTACCTGCGCGTGCTGGCCAACACCTTCAACGGCGACCTCATCCTCACGGTGGCGGCCTACAACGCCGGCAGCGGCGCGGTGATCCGCTACGGCGCGGTGCCGCCCTACGAGGAGACGCAGCACTACGTGCGGCAGGTGCTGCGGTACTACTACGAGTACAGGGCGGGCCGCGGCCCGGGGGTCACCCCCGCCGCCGAGCAGCCCACCGCGTCGCGCTGACCCGACCCCCGCGCTACTTGCGGCCCAGCCAGCCCTTGAGCTTGTTGAGCGGGTTGTTGGCCTCTTCGTTGCGCTGGTTGCGGCGCATCTCCCAGAGGCGCCACTCCCGCGCGGCCTCGGCGTTGTTGGGGTTGGCGTCGAGGGCCTGCTTGAAGAAGCCGATGTAGCGCTTGTCGCCCTTCAGCTTGAGCACCTGTCCCATGAGCATGAGGGCGCGGTCGTTGCCGTTCTCGGTGCTCTGGATGACCTTCGCGAGGCGCCGGGCCATGTCTTCGATGTGCGGCGTGGGGTTCGTCGCGAGGAGGCACTCCACGAGGAGGAGGTTGGCCTTGATGTCGTCGCCGTTCGCGTCGAGGTAGTCGCGCAGGAGGCGCTCGGCCTCGACGTACTCCTTGCGCTTGATGGCGATCTCGGCGCGCTCGACGTTCTGCACCTTGTTGAGCACCGACACCACGCGCTCGCGCGCGTTGATGGTGCCGCCGCCGCCGTGCATGGTCTCTTCGTAGTGCTGCCGCTCGGTCGGGTCGGCGAGGGTCGAGAAGGCCGAGTTGTAGAGCGTGAAGATCTCGGTGTAGAGCCCGCGCAGCTCGGGCATCGGCGCCTTGTCGGTGTGCCACTGCGCCGCCACCTGCGGGAAGCGCGCGCGGATCTCTTCGGTCGAGGCGCTCGGCTGGAGGCCGAACATCTCGAAGAAGGTCATCTGCTTCATGCGCTGAAGGTGGTTCGCGGCCGAGAGCACGCGCGGGTCCTTGGTGAGGTCTCCGTCGCTGCCCTCGGGGGGCGTCGAGGTGGTCGCGACCGCGGGCTGCGACGACTCGAGCGGCGCCGTCTGCAGGGGCGTCTTCTTCGCCACCGCGGGCACCGGCGGGGGCATCGGGACCATGGTCATCCCCGTGGGCGCCGTCACCGCGCCGGGGGAGGTCGCGCGCGCCGACGAGGTCTGCGTGGGCAGCGCCACGGCCTCGACCTGCTTGGCGAGCGCGAGGAGGTACACCATCGAGCGCACCAGCGCCGGGTCGGGCGCGAGGCCGTAGAGCTGGTCGAGGCTCGACGGCGCCGTGCGGAGCTGCGTGGCCGCGAGGCCCATCTCCTCGCCGAAGTTGAAGCGGTCGAACTCGTGACCGTCTTTCAGCTTCACGGCCTTGCCGGTGATCTTCTCGAGCACCGACTGCACCGCCGCCGCGTCGGGGGCGAAGCGCTGAAAGCCGATCCACACGATGGGCAGCGCGTCTTCGGGCGCGCGCAGCCGCTCGGCCCCTTCGAGCAGGTCGACGCCGGCGTAGTACTGGTACTTGCCGATCGCGCGGTGGCCGAAGAGCGAGGCGACCCTTCGCCGCGCCTGCTCGCGCAGGCCCTTGTCGAGGGTCACCGGGTCGACCGCGCGCAGCCGCAGGAGCGCCGCGATCTCTTCGGTGCCGGGGGTCTTCGCCTGCGCGTCGCGCACCTGCGACACCACCTCGGGCGAGATCAAGCCCATCGCGAGGAGCACCTGCGACAGGGGCTGGATCGCGCGCGGCAGGCGCAGCGCCACGACGGCGCCCTGCTCGAGCACGATCACCGACTCGCCCGACACGTCGGCGAGGTCGGGCGACGACGCGCCCGACGCGCCGTCGGGCTCGATCAGCACACGGAGCGACCCGGTGAGCTTTCGCTCGCGGGCGTACAGCAACACGTTGGCGAAGGGCGTCTTCGCGAAGGTGCCCTCGGTGGTCGGCTTGGCCGGAAGGTTCATCGCGCTCTCTTCGCCCCCGCGCCGGGAGCGCGCGAGGGGTGTGGCACTATACCGCCCTCCAGGTGGTTCCCGTAGGGCCATCTCTCAACTCGATGCCCTTCGCCGAGAGCGACTGACGGATCGCGTCGGCCCTCGCGAAGTCCTTCTCGGCGCGGGCCGACGTGCGGGCCCTCACCTCGGCGTCGACCTCGGCGGCCGAGAGCCCCCGGTCGGCCACCCTGCGGGCGGTGACCCTCGCGAAGAAGCCCTCGGCGTCGCCGTCGGCCACGCCCAGCGAGCCCGTGACGTGCTCCAGGGCCTCGGCCGCCGCGTCGAGGTCCCGCGGGTCGGGCTTCTTCTGGTCGCAGAGCTCGTTCACCTTCGAGAAGATCCGGGCGAAGGGGTCGAGCGCGCCGCATGGTGTTGAGGTCGTCGTCGAGGGCCCGGTCGAAGTCCTCGCGGAGCTTGCGGAAGACCTCGACGGCGCCCGCGGGCCCGATGGGGGTCTTGGCGTTGGGCCCGAGCGCGGCGCGGCGCGCGGCGAGCTTCTGGATCGAGTCGTAGAAGTACTCCACCCGCCGCTCGGCCTGCTCGAGCGCGGGGAAGCGCACGGTGTCTCCCTCGACCTCGAGGTCGAAGGCGAGGGGCGAGCGGTAGTGCGTGCCGAGGATCCACAGGCGCACGGCCTCTCCGTCGACGCGCGAGCGCAGCCGTCGGAGCTGGAACCAGTGGCCGAAGTGCACCTTCCGCTCGACCACGGCCATGAGCGCGCGGTCTTCGGGCGTGAGCGTCGCGGGGTCGCGGGCGCGCATCTCGTCGAGTCGTCGCGCGTCGGACTTCGACACCTTGCGCAGCTCCGGGTCCCGCTCGCGCAAGGTGGGGAGGAGCGCGTTCACCTCGTCGGAGAAGGCCGCGCTGCGCTCGATGTCGACCTCGATGAAGCCGTGGTGCATCCACGCGCGGGCCATGGGCGCGCCGTACACGGGCTCGCTCTGCGCGATCTCGTTCTCGTGGTGGGGGAACTTCAGGTCGGGCCCGCCGCCGTGGATGTCGAAGCCATCGCCGAGGTGAACGTGGGTCATCGCGGAGCACTCGATGTGCCACCCGGGTCGGCCTTCGCCCCACGGAGACGGCCATCGCGCGCCCTCGGGCTCGTTGGGCTTGGCGGCCTTCCAGAGGGCGAAGTCGAACTCGCCGCGCTTGCCCTCGCCGGACTTTCCTCGGCCGTGCTCGGCGCTCATCGCGTCGAGGCGGCGCTTCGAGAGCTTGCCGTAGTCCTTGAAGGTGGAGACGTCGTAGTAGACGTCGCCGTCGGGCGTGGCGTAGGCGCTGCCCTTCTCGATGAGGGCGGCGATGAGCGCGACGATCTCGCCGATGGTCTCGCTCACGCGCGGCTCGACGGTGGGCTCGCGGCAGCGCAGGGCGGCCATCTCCTCGCGGTACGCGTCGATGAAGCGCTGGGCGACGGCCGCGGGGGCCTCGTCGTTCTCGACGGCGACGGCGATGATCTTGTCGTCGACGTCGGTGTAGTTGCGCGCGTAGACGACCTTGCGGCCCTGCCCCTCGAGGTGCCGCGCGAGCACGTCGAAGACCACGGGGCCGCGCGCGTTGCCGACGTGGATGTGCCCGTACACCGTGGGCCCACAGACGTAGAGCGAGGTCTCTCCGGGCGTGCGCTCGGGCAGAGGGATCGTCGCGTCGGTGAGGGTGTCGTGCAGCGTGAAGGGCATGGCGGGGAAGGGAGTGCGTATCGCATCCCCCGACGTCGCGGCAAGGGAGGTATGGTCGCGCCCCCGCGATGCTGACCCTCGTCGAACACGGTTCCCCCGCGTATGACCGCGCGCTGCGCGCCCTGGCCGACCGCGGAGACGACGACCTCGACCGGGTGACCCCGGCGGTGCGAGAGATCCTCGACGCGGTGCGAACGCGGGGCGACGCGGCGCTGAGAGAGTACGCGGCGCGCTTCGACGGAGGCGCCCCCGAGCGGATGGCCTACGACCGCGAAGACTGCGCGCGCGCGCTGCGCGAGCTCGACCCGTCGCTCGCGGCGGTGCTGCGCCAGAGCGCCGAGCGGATCCGCGCGTACCACGCGAAGCAGGTGGAGGAGGGCCGTCGCTTCACCGACGACGACGGGGTGACCCTGGGGTGGAGGGTGCGTCCGTTGGAGCGCGTGGGGGTGTACGCGCCGGGCGGAAAGGCGCGGTACCCGTCGTCGGTGTTGATGTCGGCGGTTCCGGCGCGGGTGGCGGGGGTGCGCGAGGTGCTGCTCGCGACGCCGCGCCCGACGACGGAGCTGCTGGCGGCGGCGGCGCTCGCGGAGGTCGACGCGGTGTACGACGTCGGCGGCGCGCAGGCGATCGCGGCGATGGCCTACGGGACCGAGACCGTCCCGCGGGTCGACAAGATCGTGGGGCCGGGGAACCTCTACGTGGCCTGCGCGAAGAAGCTGGTGTTCGGTCGCGTGGCGATCGACGGGATCGCGGGGCCGAGCGAGATATTGGTGGTGGCCGACGACGGGGCCGATCCGGCGGTGGCCGCGGCGGATCTCCTCTCGCAAGCGGAGCACGACGAGGACGCGTACCCGCTGCTGCTCACGGACTCGCGCGCGATGGCCGAGCGGGTGTCGGCCGAGGTCGCGCGCCAGTTGGAGACGCTCCCGCGGAGGGCCATCGCCGAGGCGTCGGTGCGCGCGCACGGTCAGGCGCTGGTGGCGGGATCGCTGGAGGAGGCCGCGCGCGTCGCGACGGTGATCGCGTCGGAGCACCTGGCGCTGCTGGTGCGAGAGCCCGAGGCGGTGTTCGCGACGATCGGCGCGGCGGGCGCGGCGTTCCTCGGGGACTGGACGCCGGAGGCCGCGGGGGATTACCTCGCGGGTCCGTCGCACGTGTTGCCGACGGGGGGCGCGGTGCGGTTCTCGTCTCCGCTGGGGGTGTACGACTTCGTGGTGCGCACGTCGGTGATCGCGTACGACCGCGCGGCGCTGTCGAAGCACGCGGGGTCGATCACGGCCTTCGCGCGGGCCGAGGGTCTCGAGGCGCACGCGCGCGCCGTGGAGCGACGCGGGGCGTAGGCGCGGCGGGGGCGACGGCACGACGCGAACGTCACCGCGATCGCCAGCGCGGCGCGCCTGCGCCGCGGGGGTGTGGTGCGACGATCACGTCACGGTCACCGCCCGCGCGACGCGGTGGGGTATCTTCGCGCTCATGAGCATCGACTGGAGCGCGCTCCAACCGCACGCGCCGCTCAGCCCCAACGACGCTCGCTTCGTCCCCCGCATCGAGCGCCCATCGCTCGTGGAGCGCGCGCTCCAGTCCGACGCTCCTATCGCGGTGGTCGGCCCCGTGGGCTCGGGCAAGAGCACCTCGCTCGCCCGTTTCGCTCGCGAGCTCTCAGAACGGCGCCCCAACACGCGCTGCGTCCCCGTGCTGCGCGATCACCTCCGCCATCACATGCCGTCGGAAACCGAGGCACTCCTGTCCGCAGATCCGACCAGGTTGCTCGGCTGGTGCATGTTGGCTCTCATCTCCTACTGGGTGGCACCAGGTCTCATCAGTGAGTCGGACGCACTCGATGAGCTCAACATTGATGAAAAACGCCCTCCCACCGAACAGCTCCGCCTCGTCGCGCGCGCCACGAAGGAGAAGCTCCACGCCGACCGGCTGGTGCTCCTCCTCGACGGGCTGGAGCGCGCCAACACCGCCGAGATCCAGGCTGCGCTCGACGAGTTGCTGCGCTTCCATGACGACTTCCGGCTCGTCGCGGTGCTTCCCGCGCAGGCCATGTACGGCGACGCCTCGGCATGGATCCACGAGCGCTTCCGCATGCACTTCATCCCCGCGGTGGAGCCCACGGGAGCGGGCCGTGACTTCCTCCGCGAGGTCGTCCGTCGGCGCATCGGTGAGACCCCCGCGGCGCTCGAAGCCATCGTCGACGAGGCCATCACGCAGTCCGGCGGGATCCCTCGCACGCTCCTGCAACTCGTGCAGGACGCCGGCTCCTACGCGACGCTCGCGGGCCGCGAGCTCCCGCTGCCCGAAGACCTCACGCTCGCGGTGCAGGACCACCGGCAGAGCCTCCGACGGCTCCTCGACAAGGACGACAAGCGCGCGCTCCTCGACGCAGATGGCACCGACGGCTCGGAGATCGAGCTCCCGCGCCGCGCGCGGCTGATCGCGCACGGTCTCCTGCTGGAGTACCAGACCCACGGAGACCTCGTGGTGCACCCGGCGCCGATGCTCCGACCAATCCTCGCGCCGAAGGCCGCGTGAGCGCGTCGACGGGCCACCTCTGGCGCATCCTCCGCGAAGGGACGCCGCTCGCGGTGATCTACTACTCCCGCGTCGACGTGCGCGACGCGCTGCTCGATGAGCTGACGTTGCTCGCGCCCGACGGCGTGAGCGTGCGCGTCGCCCACGACGCCAGCGCGGCCTTCGAGCACCCCGACGAGGTCGTCGCGCTCCTCGTCGACGATGAGCCCGCGGCGGTCGAGACGCTCGACCGATGGCGCGAGCGCATGGCGGAGCGCTCCATGCCCGCGGTGTTGTTTCTGCTGGCAGGGGGCGAGGCCGAGGAGGCTCCGCGATCACCCGGGGCTCGCGAGCTGGGTCCGCGGGCGGAGTACGACCCCGAGCGACAGGAGCCGTGACCGTGCCGCGCTCGCGGTGGGAGCGCCTCGACGACGCGACGCGCGCGGCGCTGCGACGCCGACGCGTGAGCCGACGCGGCTCCGCAACGAGGTCGTCAGGGTGCTGCTGCGTCTCGCCGCGCGGAAGCAATGCTCGCAAACGGTCGTCGGATGGATCGCCACCGGGAGGACGATCACCTTCAGCGCAAGCGCCGACGCGAGGGACACCATGGGGCACCCCGCGCTCCGGCTCGTCGCGCTGCCGCGCTTGATCGACGGCGCGGCGCTGTCGTTGTCGATCACGCTCGATGGCTGCGGCGCTCTGACGAGCTACTCCGTCGGGTGTCACCGGGGTGCGGCACGACCGCGCTCGCCGGTACGCCCGCGTCGACATGGGCACCGAGCCCGAGGGAGAAGCACCGTGCGGGCACCCGTTGCTTCACTGCCACGTCGGCGTGCACCCCGACGAGAGCGTACAGGCGCGCGTCCCGCTGCCGTGGCTGGAGCCCGCGGAGGCGCTGGAGTGGCTGCTCGCGACGATCGACCCACGGCACGAGCCGCGCGCCGAGGGCTTGCCAGCGCGGCGCGTAGGCGCCGCGGGGTGTGGTGCGACGCGAACGTCACGGTCACCACTCGCGGGACGCGACGGTGGGCGCGTGCCGAGCGCCTCGGGCGGGAGTGCGGCTGCCGCAGGTACAGTTCCATGCACTCGCGGCGCAGCGCCCGTCGCGACGCGTCCAGCGTTCGGCCGCCGAGCGCGAGGATCAGCATTCGCGCCCGCGCTCCGTGCGCGCGTGACCGTGGGCCAGCCCACGGTAGCACTCTGGACGCTCGCGCGTCCGCTCAACCCCGACACGCGCGCAGAACTCCACGGGTCCGCTGCGCGTGCCGCCTCACCCACGCTGACCGCGGGAGTCGAGGCCCTCGGTGAGCTGCTCCAGGCAACGCGTCAACGCCGCGGTCGTCACCGAGCCCCGCAGCGCGGGGTCGAGCGCGCGCTCCGGGTGGCGCTCACGCGTGTCACCGCGTCCACGCGGTCGCGGTCACGTCTGCGCTCGCGACGACGTTCGTCGATCGCGGTCGCGGCCTCGCGGCGCTTCGTTCGGGTGGCGCCGGGGGGTGAGCTCGACGGAGGCCGCGCAGCCCGCGCACAGCATAAGGACCACACGCGCAACGACTTCGCGAGCCACGACCTCCGTGGGTACCGCGCCCCGACAGCATGGTTACGGTCAGTATCCAGGGTTGAAGGTGAACGGGAAGCCGAAGTCCACGCTCCCACCCTCGGGCGCCGGGAAGACCAGGCCGCGGATGCGAGACGACACACGACCCGACCTGGCGCCTGACATCCCGACGAGTTCGCGCTGGTGATGCGTCTCGAGGTGCCGATGGTGAAGCGCACCTGACGCGGCCCGAGAGCGTCGGGTTGTTGCGGAGCGCGCGCTCGTAGCAGCTCCGGATGCCGCCGAGCTGACCGCGGATCAGCCGCGCCACTGCGTTCGGATCGAGGTTGCCTTCGCCGCCGATGGATCGCCGCCGCCGAGGCTCACGTTTCCGCGAACCACCTGCTCCTGCGTGTTCGTTCGATCACCCCGCGCGACTGGGCCATCGCGAGGCTCCGGCGACGCCCCGTTCGTCGCACTGGTCGGCGTACGCCCGCACCGTTTACGCACCTCTGCTGGAACACCTCGAAGGTCTCGCCGTCTCGGGAACGTCAATCCGCAGGGGTCGCTGGCGGGACGACGTCCTCAGCCGGATGACCTGCTGACCTACTATCGCCCCGTCCGTCCACGCCTCCGTCACGGCCCGTTGCTTGCTCCACCCTCCGCGCCGCTGCGCGCGTCATTGCACCGCCGCGCCGACGATTCCACCAGCGCCACCAGCGCACCGCCGATCAACCCCGCAGGCACGCTTCACCGACGACCGCTGGCGCGCTCGCTCTTGCGCGGTGTGCCAGCTCACCGTCGGTGACACCACGGGCTGCGACACCACCTGCGTCCGCTGCACCAGCTGCTGCGTCGCGGGCATCGACGTCATCGACGCCCTCGCACCCAGCACGCTCGACAGCGGTCCACGCGACGTTGGCGTCGGTGTACCTCTGCGTCGGTCGCGCTGCACGCAGCCAGGAACCACTGTCGAAGCCCGCGGGCAGCGCGCGCTCACCGAGCCCACGGCGCTGCGGGACGATGGCATCACCATCCCCCGTGAGGATCGCCTTGCAGGCTCGGCGTCTCGCTGCCCTTCTCGCCAGTAGGCCTGCCCGTCAGCGCTTGAAGGCCATCAGCCCCAGCGCCCACAGTCCGTCGCGGGCGCAGCCGCGGCGCTGCTCCCTTGCTCTGTGCCATCCACAGCGGAGACCGATGGCGTTGTCACGTCGCGGCGGTCTGTTCTCCTGAGGATCTTCGCGATCCCGAAGTCGAGGATCTTGACCGTGAAGGGACATCCTGACGACGCGCCGTCGCAGAACGTTCTCGGGCTTCAGATCCCGTGCACCACGCCGCGCGTGCGCCTTGCCAGCGCGTCGCAGAGCTGCGCGAAGACCATGCGCGCCTCGTCCATCGTCGCAGCGGAGCCCGCTCCACGCGCTTGGGAGCCTCGCCTTGAGGAGTTCCATGGCGGCCAGCATCCCCGACTCGCCGTCGACGCCCGCGCCACCACCGACGACGTGGTCGCTGTCGATCTGTGATCCGACCGCGCCTCCTGCACAGCGCTCAGCCCGGAACGCAGCGAGGTCGGGTGCATCACCTGAGCGCCCGCTTGCCCGTGCTCCGTTGGAGCGCGACGTACAGCGCCCATCCACCCTCGGCGAGCGGCGCTGCACCACAAATCCCCGCGAACATCCCGCGGGAGCGAACGCATCCGCTCATCGACCGCGACGCTACATCAACCTGTGGCGGCGGCGCGTCGAGCCCCACACGGTCTCGCGCGGCCGTCAGTTCCCGAGTTGATTCTGATACCCGCCGCGCTGGCCGTTGGGAAAGTGTTCACATATGCCGCATCGCCTCACGTCGCCGACCGTCCTGCCCGAGCGCGCCAGCGATCACGAGCATTCGCATCTTCGCTCACTGTGGGCGCGCGCCGCCGAGCGAATCGACGTAACACTGGTTCGCTCGCGTCGTGTCACCTGCGCGCGGGCACAGTGCCACCGGATCGCCCGACGAGCGGGCTCGCCCGAGCGAGCCGTCGGCATCGAACGCGGAGTCGGCGCGGCGCAGCGGCACGCGTGCAGGGCAGCGCAGGCACAAGTCCGCGTCGGTGTGCGTCGGCGGGTTCGGTCGACGCCGCGGCGCGGACTCTCCGCAGGCGCGGGCTGCGCGGCTCCGACCCGCTGGAGCGTTCGGTGTCGGTGCGCTAAGCGGGCTCGCCGTACGACACGTCGACACCGGCGTCGGTGCCAAGGGCTCCGGCAGCGTCGTGCACGGGCGCCGGAACGTCGCGAGGTCGATCTCGTGTGTATGCGGAGGTCATCGCGTAGACCGCCCCCGTACTCCCAAGCAGCAACACCACCGCGCCGATCACCATCCCCGTCGCCCCTCGCGTCTTCGGGGGCGGGCCCACCGTCGTCGACGCTCCTTGACTGGTGTTCCAGTTCATCGTCGGCGTCGGTACTACCGGCTGCGAGGCCACCTGCGTCGGGTACGCGGGCACCTGCGGCGTCTGCGCGAGCGGCTGCGTCGGGTGCACCACCGGCTGCGTCGTGGCGCTGACCATCGGACGCGCCCCGGTGCCCAGCACGCTCGACAGCGCGGTCCACGCGACGTTGGCGTCGGTGAATCGCTGCGTCGGGTCGCGCTGCACGCAGCCCATGAACCACTCGTCGAAGCCCGGCGGAATCAGCGCACCCACACCCATCTCCGCGGCCCGCTGCGACGGCGGGACGAGGGGCATCACCATCACCTCGGTGAGGATCGCTTGCAGGCTCGGCGTCTCGCTGTTCCCTTGCCTCCAGTAGACCTTCCCAGTGAGCACCGCGAAGGCGATGAGCCCCAGCGCCCACACGTCCGTCGCGGGGCGGAGCTTGGCGTTGCTGTCGCCCTGCTCTGGAGACATCCACAGCGGAGACCCGATGGCCGTCGTCACCGTCGCCGCGGTCTGGTTCTCCTTGAGGATCTTCGCGATCCCGAAGTCGAGGATCTTCAGCGTGAAGGGCACGCCCCTCCGCCGCGCCGTCGCGATGAACACGTTCTCGGGCTTGAGGTCGCGGTGCACCACGCCTCGCGCGTGCGCCTTGCCCAGCGCGTCGCAGAGCTGGTCGAAGACCTCGCGCGCCTCGTCGACCGGCAACGGACCGCGCTCCAGGCGCTTGGAGAGTTCCTCCCCCTGGAGCAGCTCCATCGCGAGCCAGGGCATCCCTGTCTCGGCGTCGACGCCCGCGCCCACCACCTCGACGACGTGGTCGCTGTCGATCTGCGACCCGACGCGGGCCTCCTGCACGAAGCGCTCGCGGCTCGCGGGAGACGCCGCGAGGTTCGGGTGCATCACCTTGAGCGCGCGCTCCTTGCCCGTGCTCCGCTGCAGCGCGACGTAGACCGCGCCCATCCCGCCCTCGGCCAGCGCGCGCTGCACCACGAAATCCCCCGCGAACACCATCCCCGCGGAGAGCGAACGCATCCCGCTCATCGACCGCGACGCTACACCGCGCGGCGCGGACGGGCACGATTTGTCGACTCGCTCCGACTTTTCGACGGACGAGCATGACCGGAAGTGGTCGATCACTCTGTTTTACACAGCGCGAGCATGAGCGGCAGTGGTCGACCGTCCTCGGATGCTCGCCGGGCATGAGCGGCGGTGGTCGACCACCGTCCTGTGATGCCCGCGGCGCATGAGCGGCGACCGTCGACCCGCGCCCCGAGTGCTCGCGGGGCATCGCGGCGACCGTCGACCCGCGCCCCGAGTGCTCGCGGGGCATCGCGGCGTCCGCTTACCCGCTCCCCGCGGCAGCGACGGCGCAAATCGCCTCCACTCCCCGGCGACGGTCGTGATGAAGTAGGGGACGACGCCATGTTGCAGCGGCTCGAAATGGTCGGCGTTGGCCCCGCGTCGAAGCTGGCGCTGGATTTCGCGCCGCGGGTGAACCTGCTCACGGGCGACAACGGCCTGGGCAAGAGCTTCGCGCTGGAGACCGCGTGGTGGATGCTCGTCCACAGGGGTCGCTCGCCGCTCCCTGGGGTCCACGGCGCGGAATCGAAGCTCGCCCGGGTCGTCCTCGACGCGACCTTGAACGGATCCCGGAGACAAA
This sequence comes from Polyangiales bacterium, assembly GCA_041389825.1. GTDB lineage: Bacteria > Myxococcota_A > Polyangia > Polyangiales > JAEYZO01. The sequence goes on from JAWKRC010000022.1 coordinate 112,433, forward strand.
CCACCGCGCGGTTCTCACCGAAGACGTGGAGATGGACGCTCGGCCCCTTCGACCGGGATCAAGCTGACCCTGGATACGAACCGGGGCCCGCTGTCGCCGCGGGCGTCGCGATCATCACTCGGGCCGACGGCAGCGCGAGCGTCTGGGACGAGGCGCGGAACACGCTGTTTGCGCTCGGTGAGGTCGCAACACAGGCGATCCCTGTCTACAGCTTCACGAGAGACGAAGTGTGGGACGGGCTCACCCTCGATGGCCGCTCCCTGTGCAACGGGCTTCTGCGGGATTGGGTCTCGTGGCAGCAGCGAGGGTCCGACGAGTTCCGCGCGCTCGTCGCGGCGCTCGAGGGGCTCTCTCCGACCGACGAACCGATCAGGCCCTCGACGCCTGTACGGCTGTCACCCACCGACGCCCTCGATTACCCTGCGATCCAGCTCTCCACGGGCATCGTCCCCGTCACGCACACCTCGGCCGGGATGCAGCGGGTGCTCTCCATCGCCTACGCCCTCGTCTGGTCCGTCTTCGAGCACCAACGCGCCGCGACGCTGATGCAGGGCGCTCCGACCTCTGAGCTCCTGCTGATGGTCGACGAGATCGAGGCGCACCTGCACCCTCGATGGCAGCGGGTGATCCTCCCCGCGCTCCTTCGCGTCGTGAAGGCGCTCGCGTCTTCGATGCGGGTGCAGCTCATCGTCTCGACGCACAGCCCGCTGGTGCTGGCTTCGATGGAGGGCGAGTTCGACGCCGCGCAAGACGCCCTCTTCGACTTCGACCTCGTGCCGCGCGAGGGCGACGGGCCGCGCGCTGACGTCGAGGTCCGCAAGCTCGACTGGCGGGCACGCGGCGACGCGAACCAGTGGCTCACCTCCGAGGTCTTCGACCTGAAGCAGCCGGGGTCGCTGCGACGGGAGCAGGCGCTCGAGCGAGCCAAGGCAGCCCTTCGTCAGCCGGGCCTCTCCGCGGAGGAGGTGCGGGAGATCCACCGCGAGCTCCACGCCGTGCTCGGCGATACTGACCCCTTCTGGGCGCGCTGGGAGGCGCGCGCGAAGGCGGCGGGGATCGATCCGTGATCCCAGTGCGACCCGCGCCGGAGCCGCCCGACTTCGACGCGAAGGTTCGCCAGCCGGGGCTCATCGCGCTGGCCGAGGCTCGCACCGACCCGCTGCCTCCCTACTGGACGACCTGCCTCGACGACCTCTGGCGCGCCTACCACGGCGTCTGCGCCTACCTCGCCGTGCGGATCGCGCCCGGCACCGGCGCGCGCAGCACCGACCACGCGGCGCCCAAGTCGAAGCACCCCGCCCTCGCCTACGAGTGGTCGAACTACCGCCTCGTGTGCGCGCTGATGAACAGTCGCAAGCAGGCCTTCGAGGAACGTGCTTGACCCCTTCGAGGGTCGAGCCAGGGTGGTTCCGACTGGAGCTGAGCTCGCTCAGTGCTCCCCGGCGAAGAGGTTGTCCGACGACGTCACCGGGAGCGTGCAGACCATCCGCCGCCTGAAGCTCAACGACGCCGAGTGCGTAGCGGCACAGAGACAGCACTACGACCGCTATCTCCAGCGCCGGATGGACTTCGACACACTGCGCCGCTGGGCCCCTTCGTCGCTTTGGAGCTCGCCCGTCAGGGCCTGCGCGCGCCGAAGTGATCGGCAACGCAGCCGTTGGACGTCGCCGATGAGTGAGACCCCCGCGCGTACACTCCCCGTCACTGGCCATGAGCGACCCGCGCTTCTCCCGCTGCCCCGGCTCCGTCCGCTGCTCCGCTGTGGTGGCCCTGCGCCGCGGAAGGCTCGCGCGCCGGGCTCCTCTGGGTCACCACCGGGCGCCGCGCTCCTCTCCGGTCTCCGCCCTCTGCCTCGCCCGCTGGGCGCCGCGCACGCCGCGCGCGCTCGCCCTCATCCCCTCTCGCTCTCCCTCGCCGTGCTCGCCTCGCGCGCCGCGAACTGCGACGATCCCCTCGCGCTCGCCGTCGAGGTCGACCGCCACCTCTCCGCCGACGCCGCGGTGCTCACCGCCGCCGAGCTGCACCTCTCGCCCTCCAGCCGCGACCCCGACCTCGCCGCGCGCGTCACCGACGACGCCCGACGCGCTCGCCACCGCCCGCGCCCGTGCCGTCTTCGCGCCCGCTCCCGCGACGACGGTGGGTGCCGCCCTCGCCGCGCTCGCGCTCGTGCCCGTCGCGCGGCTCGTCCCGATCCGCGCCGCGGTGAGCGCGAGGAGGACCCTGCCACAGCCGCGCACCGCGACCGCAGGCGGCGAAACCGCGCGCGCAGTGGCCGAGGCCCTGCAGTGAAGCCGCCCTCCACGACGTCGACCACGCCGACGCCCTGCGCGCCGCGGCCGATCGCGCCGACGCGCTCGCGCGGGAACTCTCCGTCGGCGTCACGCAGGACCAGGCCCTCGCGGGCGCCGACGAGGTGGAGCGCGCCGCGAACGAGTCCCTCGACTGGGCCCGCGACCCGAGGAACAACGCGCCGTCGACGCCGCGCTCACGCGCTCGACGACCCCGCCGCGAGAAGACCTCGCGACGCCTCGCCCGCGGAACCTCTCCCGCGTCGACGAAGGCCGCGCGACGTCTCGCCGACCAGCGCGAGGCCCGCGACCGACGCGCCGCCGAGGCCTCGCTCCGACAGGCCGCGGAAGAAGCCCGCCGCAACGGGTCGAACGCCCTCGCGCGCGCGCTCGACGACGAGGCCGACCTCCTCCACCGACGCGGTCAGGCGAAGCGCCTCACGCGAGAGATCGCCGCGGCGCTGCGAGGCACGCAAGGCGCGCAGCGCGCCGCCGCGGAGCACCTACCAGCGCAACGGCGACCGCGACCTCTCGCGCTCGACGAGGGTCCTCCGAGCTCGACCGCGAGCTCCGCCCGACGAGCGACGACGTCTCGCATAGGCCCTCGCGCATGAGCGAAAGGCGCGAGCGGAAGGCCGCGCGCCGACCTCGACCGCGCGCGCGGGCGCCACGCCGAAGAACTCCGACGCGCGATGCGCGACCTCGTGGAGAAGGCTCCGTCGCATACGGCGCGACGGCTACGCGCGGGCGCGGACGACGCGCGGGCGCGGGCGTCGGCGCGGGGATGACCCGACTCCGACTCCAGCTCCAGCCCGGGGCGGGCAACGGCAACGGCAACGGCGCGGGCAACGGCAACGGCGCGGGCACGGGCGGGCCGGGCCACGGCGGCGGTCACGTCGACGACCGCTCGCGCACGCGCGACCTGCGCGGAGACGGGATGGTGGCGCCGGTGAGCGGCACGCCCGACCCGGCGCACCCGGGAGTGCCCCTCGCGGTGGAGCACGTCGACACGACGGGGGCGCGCGCGCTCACGCCGTCAGAGGTTCGTTTGCGCGAGGCCGCGCCCTCGGCGCTGGGGGGTGTGGAGGAGACGTCCGTGCCCGACGGGTACCGCGAGCAGTTGCGCGTGTACTTCGGGCAGTGATGAAGTCCGCCGCCATGACGGCGACGACGCGAGCGCGCGCGGTGCGCATCCGTGAGCCGGGCGGCCCCGAGGTGCTCGAGCTCTCCACCCTCGACGTGCGGGCGCCCGGCCCCGGAGAGATCCTCGTGGCGGTGGCCGCGGCGGGGCTCAACCGCGCCGACCTGCTCCAGAGAAGGGGCTTGTACCCCGCGCCGCCGGGCGTGCCCGAAGACGTGCCGGGTTTGGAGTACGCGGGCGTTGTGGCCGCGACGGGCCCAGGGGTGCGCGGCTTTCGCGAGGGCGACCGTGTGATGGGGATCGTCTCGGGCGGGTCCTTCGCGACGCACCTCGTGGTGAGCGCGCGCGAGGTCATGCCCGTGCCGTCGAACCTCAGCCTCACCGACGCGGCGGCGATCCCCGAGGTGTTCCTCACGGCGTGGGACGCGCTCTTCCTCCAGGCGAAGGTGGCGATGGGCGAGAGCGTGCTCGTCCACGCGGCCGCGAGCGGCGTGGGCAGCGCCGCGGTGCAGCTCTGCAAGGTCTCGGGCGCGCGGCCCATGGGCACGGCGCGCAGCCAGCCCAAGCTCGACGCGGTCGTCCCCTACGGACTCGACGGCGGCGTGTGCGTGCGCGACGGGCGCTTCGCCGACGCGGTGCGCGCGCTCACCGAGGGCCGCGGCGCCGACGTGATCCTCGACCCCGTGGGCGGCGACTACCTCGAAGAAGACCTCCGCTGCCTCGCGCCGCGCGGCCGGGTGGTGATCATCGGCACCATGGGAGGCCCCACGGCCTCGCTCCCCCTCGGGGCGCTGCTCCATCAGCGCGCGACGGTGATCGGCACGGTGCTCCGCAGCCGCGCGCTGAGGAGAAAGGCCGCGCTCGCGCAATCGTTCCGTCGCTCCGTGCTCCCGCTCTTCGAGCGGGGGATGCTCTCGCCCGTCGTCGAGGCCGTGCTCCCCATGCGCGACGTGCGGCATACGCCCGAATGGAAGCCAACGCCACCACCGAGCTCGTCCTCACCTGGGAGTCCGCTGAATGAACCGCCCTGCTCTTACCTTCGCGATCGCCGCGCTGCTCGCAGCCTGCATGATCGTCGACCTCGACCCCCACCCCCTTATGCGGCGCGACCACCGACGTCCCCAACGACCTCGCGACCACCCTGAAACGTCACCGAAGACGTCCCGGTGATCCCCGACGAGGACGCGGGCCCGCCTCCGCCCCGCTGGCCGCGGCAGCTCCCCGACGCGCGCACCATCTTCGACGCGCGTGGGTTGCGCGCCGCGAGGGCGATCGTGCACGCGCACTCCGTCCACTCGCACGACGCCTGCGACGGCAACCCCTACGTCGACGGCGGGCCGAACGAGCCCTGCCTCCAGAGCTTCCGCCGGGCGCTGTGCGACACGCGCATCGACGTGATCTTCCTCACCGAGCACGCGGGGCTGATGGCCGAGGGGAGCTTCGAGCGCGTGCTCCAGATCCGCGACGGCGACGAGCCCGTGCGCGAGGGCGGCGCGCTGGTGGGCTACCGCATCGCGTGCGCGAGCGGGCACCGCGTGCTGCTCCTGCCCGGCGCCGAGAACGAGCTGATGCCCCTCGCGCTCACGCGCCACCCCGACCCGGTGAACGGAGACCTCGGCCGCGCCTACCACGCCGACGACGCCGAGGGCGCCGCCCGCTTCCGCGCGGCGGGCGCGCTGGTAGCAGTGGCGCACGTCGAGCAGCGCGAGATCGCGCACCTGCGAGAGATCTCGCCCGACGTGGTGGAGCTGTACAACATCCACGCGAACCTCGACCCGCGCATCGCGGGGCCGTACCTGGGCTTCAACGTGGGCCAGGCCCTCGCCGACCTCTTGCGCTTCCGCAGCGTGTCGTCGGGGCTCGACCCCGAGTGGGCCTTCCTCACGTTCTTTCAAGAGAGCCAGAACGACCTCGGCAAGTGGGCGCAGCTCCTCACCGACGGGCGACGTCTCGCGGCCATCGCGGCGAGCGACGCGCACGAGAACGTGCTCCCGCAGCCCCTCGCCGACGGAGAGCGCGGAGACAGCTACCGCCGCGTCTTCCGCTGGTTCAACAACGAGCTGCTGATCCGCGGAGAGATCACCCGCGAGAGCGCGATGCAGGCGCTGCGCGACGCGCGCGCGCTCACGGTCTTCGAGACCTACGGCACGCCCGTGGGCTTCAGCTACACCGCCGTCACCCCGAGCGCGACGAGCGACGTCGGTGACCGCGTGATGCTGAGCGATAACCCCGAGCTGCGCGTGACGATGCCGTCGGTGATGGACCTCGACCCGTCGCTCCCGCGCCCCGAGCTCAGCGCGCGGATCTTGAAGGCCGAGGCGAGCGGGATGTGGACCGTGGTCGCGATGGGGACGGACGCGACGCTGTCGTTCCGCCCGACGACGGCGGGGATCTACCGCGCCGAGGTGCGGATGACCCCGCGCCACGCGACGCCGTACCTGCCGGGGCTGGAGCGCCTCGTGCGCGACGTGCCGTGGGTCTACACCAACCCGATCTGGGTGCAGTAGCGCGGGCGGCGTGGAGTTCCCTCCCTCTGTCGTGCGAAGCTCAACGGCATGAGCACGACGGAGCGGGGGCCGTTGCCGCGCGAGGGCTGGGTCGACGTGGGCGCCGCGCGCCCGGTGGCCATGAAGAGCCGCGTCGATCTGTGGGGCGAGCTCTTCCTCCTCACGTTCCTCCTGAGCGCGTGGTCCTCGATCGGGATGGGATTGTCCTTCCGACTCTCCTTCAGCGGCGCCGCGGTCTGCGCGGGCGTCATGGCGCTCATCCTCCGGGGCGTGCTCAACGAAGGGGCGCTCGCGCGGGTCGTCGTGCTCCGCGCGCAGTTCGCCGCGCTCTTCGCGATCAGCGCCGCGGGCTTCATCGCCGCGAAGGGCGCCGCGGGAGACGGCCCCACCACGCTGGGCATGCTCCTCCTCGTGGTCGGGCTCCCGATCGTCTTTCCGCGCTTCGCGCCGTGGCAGCGGAGCCCGCGCTTCAGCCGCAACCTCCGCGTCGCCGCGCTCACCGCGGTCGCGCTCTCGGCCTCCACCGCGGCGCTCTCCTCTCGCGGCGGCACCGCCCTGGCCCTCGTCGGCGCCGTCGTCGGCGCGCTCTACCTCGCCTCTGCATGGCGACACCGCCCCTCCGCCGCGCGCGCCCGCTGGCGCGAGGGGACCTTCTCCCCCGACACCGGCCTCTGCGTCGGTGACGCGCGCCTCGACGCCTCGCTCGTGCCCGCGCACTACGTCGGCCCCGTCGTCGTCGAGCTGCCCGAGACCGCCCTGCGCGGCGCGTACCGCGACGGCGCCGCGCGACCCACCGCCGTCATCGCGGGGTCCCTCACGAACGTCGAGTACCTCCTCACCGACCGCTATGACGTGAGCCTCGCCCGCGCCCTCGCGCTCTCGCTCGTGTGCGCCGCGCCCGCGTTCGGGCACCTCCTCCGGCAGCTCGCGCGCTGACCCCCCGCGCGCGCGAGCGTGGGAGGTCGAACCACACCCTCGCGGCGCCGTCGCGCCGCGCTGGAACGGGCCGTCCCCCACACACCGCGTTGACCCGCGCGCGCCATCCGCGCTCTCCTCGCGCCGATGGCCCCCCGCGGACGTCGTCGCGCGCCTCGCTCCGTGCCCACCGTCCCCACGCGACCCCCGCCGCGACCGTCGCGCCCACCCGACGAAGCCCCGGCCACGCGGCCTCCGCCCGCGCGCGAGAGCACACCCGCGACCCCGCGGCCCTTCCTCTCGGCGCCCCTCGACGGGCACCTCTCCGTCGCCTTCGTCGCCATGCTCGCCCAGATCGCGCAGCGCGTGATGCTCGCGAGCGACCCCACCGTCACCGGCCCCGTCATCGACGCGCGCGACTTCCACGCCGAGGCCGCGCGCATCGCGCAGGGGCTCCCCGCGCCGCCCGCGCCCCACTGGCAGTCGCCCCTCTTCCCGTGGCTCCTCTCGCTCGACTACCGCGTGCTCGGCGTCGCGCCCGCCAACGGGCTCTGGCTCAACGCCGCCCTCGCCGTCGCCGCGGCCGTGCTCGTCCACGCCCTCGCGCGGCGCGCGCTCCCGCCGTGGCCCGCCCTCATCGCAGGGCTCTCCGCCGCGCTCTACGGCCCGCTCCTGCACTACGCCTCGCAGCTCCTCGGCGCGCCCCTCGACGCCGTCTCCGCGCTCGCGCTGCTCCTCGGCGCGGTGGTCACCACCGGCGCGAGCGGCCCCCTCGCCCACGCCATGCTCGGCCTCGGCCTCGGCGTCGCCGTCGCCTCGCGCGGCACCGTCGCCCCCTTCGGCCTCCTCCTCGCGTGGAGGGCCATCAACGCCCCTCCCTTCGTGCGCGGCGCCCTCCCTCGCGTCGCGGCCCTCGCCGCCGGAGCGCTCGCGGGCCTCGCCCCCGTCGCGATCTCCAACCGCCTCCGCGGAGGGACGCTCTCGCTCCTCACCACCAACGGCGGCGTGAACCTCTACGTCGGCAACAACCCCGACTGGAAGACCACCATCGCCACGCCCCCCGGCTGGCGCTGGGACGAGATCCTCCAGACGCCCGCGCGGCACCACGTCGAAGACCCCTTCACCGCCTCGCGCTACTTCGTCGACGCGGCCGTGCGCTGGTGGGCGTCGCACCCCTTCCGCGCGCTGGGCGCGCTCGCGGTGAAGCTCAACGACACGCTCTCGGGACGCGAGATCCCGCGCAACCTCGACGACTACGGCGCCCTCGCCCACACGCCGCTCTCGCACGCGCTGGAGTGGGACCACGTCCTGCGCTTCCCCTTCGGCCTCACGCTGCCGCTCGCGGCCGTGGGCGCCGTCGCCCTCTGGCGCGACGAAGACGCCTCGCGACGTCACGCCGCCCGCACCGTCGTCGCCTTCGTGATCACCAACGCGCTCGGCGTCGCGCTCTTCTTCCCCGCCGCGCGCTACCGCCTCGCGATCGCGCTCGCCCTCCTCCCCCTCGCCGTCGCGGGGGCGCGCGCCCTCATCGACCCGGCCCTGCGCCGCGCGCTGCCGGTGATCCCCGCGGCGGTGTTGGGCGTCGTGCTCTTCGTCACCGCGAACTTCGTCGGGCCCTACACCCAGCCCGACCTGCGCGGTCACGAAGACCTCCTGCGCGGCTGGTCGCACATCTCAGCGCGGCGCTTCGTCGAGGCGCAGCGCGCGCTGGAGCGCTCCGTCGACCGCGACCCCACCGACGCCGAGTCGTGGCGCGCGCTCGGAGAGGCCCGCGACGCGGTGGGAGACCGCGCGGGCGCCCTGCGCGCCCTGCGGCGAGCGGTCGAGATCGCGCCGCGGTACGCGAACGCGTGGCAGTTCATCGGCTCCATCGAGGGCGTGATGGGCCACCCCGCGCTCGCGCAAGAGGCCCTGGAGCGCGCCGTGGAGCTGCACCCGAGCCACCCCCTCGCGTGGGGAGAGCTCTCCGCCGCCTACCTCGACCAGGGACGTCCGACGACGCCAGTGCGCGGACAAGAGGGCGTGCGGCTCAACCCCACGCACGCGTACTTCAGGTATTCTCCTCGGGGCAGCGCTGTGCCGGAGCGGGGAACGCGACGAGGCGACGAGCAGCTCACGCGGCCCTGCGGCTCGCCCGCGCAACGCGGATCTCCGACGAGAGCGCCCGCTGTCGGCAGGGGACCCGACGGTGACCCGCCGAAGTGCCCTCGCGGAGCATCTCCTCTCGGTGCGCTGCTCGCCCTGTGCGCGTCTCGCTCGCTCGCCCGCCGTCGCGTCGGCGCAGACCTTCACCGCGCCCGTCGACGACGCCCGCGGCGCCATGGCCCGCGACGAGCGCGCCCGCGCGTGGTCGCTCGCCGAAGGCGCCCTCTCCACCGCGGCGGGCGTGCCGATGATCCTCGCGACGGACGACCCCGGCGTACGCTGGGCCGGCGTGATGACCGCGGGCTTCGGCGCGGTGAACCTCGGCCTCGCGATCCCGTGGCTCCTGCGCCTGCCGCGCGACGACCGCCCCGTCGCGGGAGAGACCGAGCTCGAGACGCGCCTTCGCCGCTCGCGCGCCGCGCACCGCACGGCGACGGTCTTCGCCGTGAACGTCGGCCTCGACGTGCTCTACGTCGTCGCGGTCACCGTCGCGTGGATCCTCGGCGCGCGCGACCACGACGAGGGATTGCGCGGCGGAGGCGTCGCCACCCTCGCGCAGGGCGCCTTCCTCCTCGCCTTCGACCTCTGGGGCTGGATCGCCTCGGACCGCAACGCCACCCGCTTCACCGACACCCGCTGACCCCACTGGCGCGCGCGGCACGACGCTGGCACCGTGCGCGCGCCGATGCGCCATTTCACACCTCTTCCCTTCGTTCGCGGCCTCTCCCTCGCCCTCTCGGTGTGCGCGGGAGCCACGGTGGGCTGCGGCGCCACATCCATCCAGGGCCCCTCGCCCGACGCCTCCGCGGGCACCGACGCGTCGATCGTCACCGACACCGCGGCGAGCGTCGACCGCGTGACCCCCACCGTCGACGTGCCCACCACCACGCCCGTCGACGTGCCGAGCACCACGCCCGTCGACGTGCCCGTCCCGCCGCGCGACGTAGGCGCGCCCACCGACGTCTCTCCGACCTTCCCCTGCGGGCCAGAGAACGACGGCCGCGCGTGCGACAGCCCCGGCACCGGCTGCGGCGGCGCGGGCGGCGGCGAGTGCTCGACCTCGTTCAACTGCGCCTGCGGGGCCGACCGTCGCTGGAGCTGCTCGGTCTCGTCGCCGCCCTTCCCCTGCGACGCGGGGGCGCCCGACGTGTCCATCCCCGACGACGTTCCGCCCTCGACGTGCTCCATCGTGGGCCGCTACGCGATCCCGATCATGGGCGAGACATTGTGGTTCGAGTTCACGTCGGGCGGCGTGTGGCGCGGCGCGATCAGCGAGAGCGAGCTGTCGACCACGCCCGCGATCCAGGGCACCTACACCGTGACGGGATCGACCGTGACCCTCTCGGGAGAGACCCGCGGCGGCGGCATGGGCATGTCGTCGTGCACGCCCATGGACGTGGGCCGCTACGCCCTGCAGTTCGCGCCCGACTGCGGCCGCGCTCGCCTCAGGGTGATCGCCGACGACTGCGCCGAGCGCGGGATGTCCATTGATATGTTCGAGTTCCAGCGGCGGTGACGTGAGCGACCCCACGCTGCGTGAGTGGCTGCGCGAGGGCCCCTTCGCGCTCGCGATGTCGTCGGGCTTCTTCGGCTTCTTCGCGCACGCGGGGGCGCTGTCTGCACTCCTCGACGCGGGCTTCGCGCCCTCGCGCGCGGCGGGGTCGAGCGCGGGCGCCCTCGTGACCGGGATGCACTCCGGCGGCGTCTCCCCCGACGCGATGCGCGAGCGCCTCGCCACGCTGCGCCGCGAGGATTTCTGGGACCCGTCTCCCGGCGCGGGCCTCCTCCGCGGGGGCTTGTTCCGCGCGTTGCTCGACGACCTGCTGCGGGGCGCGACCATCGAGTCGTCGCGGGTGCCCTTCGCGGCGAGCGTGTTCGACCTGCGCTCACGGCGCACCGAGGTCTTGCGAGGCGGGAGCCTCGCGGCGGCGATCCACGCGTCGTGCGCGCTGCCGGTGTTGTTCCACCCGGTGCGCGTGGGCGAGCGGCTCTACAGCGACGGAGGGATCGCGGACCGCCCTGGGGTGATGGGCGTCGCCGACGCGCCGCGGGTGCTCTACCACCACCTCGCGTCGCGCTCTCCGTGGAGGCGCGCGGGCTCACCCTCGCTGCGCGTTCCGCGGAGAGCGGGCATGGCCGCGGTGTCGATCGAGGGGATCACCCGGGTGAACCCCTTCGCGCTGCACCGCGGGATGACCGCCTACGCCGAGGCCGAGCGCGCGATGCGCCGCGCGATGGACCGCCCGGTGAGCGACGGCGTGGTGCGGCTCAGCGCGGGGTGACGAAGCCGCGGAGCGCGGCGAGCAGCTCGGGCCGGTACGCGTCCCACAGGTCGTTGTGGTGCGCGCCGTGGATGGTCACGAGGTGCCCGTGCGCGAAGCGCCCCGCGAGCGCCTGCCCCTGCGCGTAGGGGACGACCTCGTCGCGCGTGCCGTGCACCACCAGCGTCGGGGTCGTGATCGACGGCGCCTTCGCGGCGTTGTCGAAGCGGTCGCGCACCAACCACCGCACGCCCGGCCACGGGAGGATCGCCGCGGCCATGTCGGGCACCGACGTGAAGGGCGTGAGCAGCACGAGGCGAGAGCCCTCTCCGCGCGCGGCGAGCGCCGTCGCGACGCCCGAGCCGAGCGACTGGCCCACGAGCACCGTGCGCTCCCGAGGCACGCCGAGGGCGTCGCGCAGGAGCGCCATCGCGCCCACCGCCACGTCGACGATGGCGTCTTCGCTCACCGCGTCGGCGTGGAGCGGGCCGTAGCCCGGGTACTCCACGGCGAAGAGGCTCCAGCCCTCGCGGCGGAGGACGGGCGCGAGCGCGCCGCAGTCGGCGAGCTGCATCCCGTTGCCGTGGAAATACACCAGCGCCGGAGCGTCGGGCGCGGCCTCGGACCAGAGCGCCACCACGCGACGTCCGTGCGGTGATCGGCCCTCGACCAGCGACCCCGCACCTGCGTCGACGGGCGCGGGCGCCGGCGCGGGGAACAAGAGCTTGCGTTGCAGCGCGACGATCACCAGCGACACCGTGACGTACACGAAGAGCGCGCCGCCGACGGCGCGGAGGGCGACGCGTCGGCGCTTCACCCGCGCTCGAGGCGGTTGCGCACCACGGCGCGGGCGATGGGGTGGTAGCCCGCCGCGGCGCGGGCGAAGACCTCACGCGCGAACTCTCGCGTCTCGGGCCGCGCGGCGAGGTCGCCGTAGAGCGGCGCGAGGTACTTCATCCGGCCGACGGTGGTGAGCACGCGCTCGACCTCGGGCAGCACCGCGTCGTAGCGAGACGCGAGGGCGAGGCGGAGCCACGAGACCTTCACCTCCATGTTGCCCGCGGAGGAGAGCCCGAAGCGCGCGTCGAGGGCCTCGCAGTACGCCGCCGACTGCGGGCGCGGCAGGCGATCGAGGAAGAGGTTGAGCTCCGTCGCGTCGAGCGTGACCGACGACGGCAGGATCGCCGCGCCCATGGCCACCACCGCGTCGAGGCGCGCGGGCTCGCCGCGGGCGCTCCAGGAGGATCCCGCGGCGTCGAGGTAGGCGTTCGCGTCGACGGCGGCGAGCGCGCCGGGGAGCTCCCTCTCGGTGAAGGCGACGAAGTCTTCGGTGGTGACGGCGCCGAAGGAGAAGGCGTCGAGGTAGCGCTTCGCGAAGAGGTCGAAGCGCTCGCGGCCGACGTGCAGCTCGAGCGCGCGCAGGAGGAGGTAGCCCTTGTCGTAGGGCACCACGCTGAAGGCCTCGTCGGGGTCGACGCCGTCGAGGCGCGTGCGGAGCTTCGTGAGCTCGGGGTGGCCCTCGCGGGTGAAGCGCGCGACGGCCTCGTCGAGGTCGATGCGGCAGAGCGCGGCCATGAGCGCGGCGGCGTCGGCGCCCTCGAGGGCCTCGACGATGCGGAGCTCGGCGTAGCGGGTCCACCCCTCGTTGAGCCAGAAGTGCTCGGCGGTGGCGTTGGTGACGAGGTTGCCCGTCCACGCGTGGGCGAGCTCGTGGGCGATGACCCGCGCCTGCGAGCGGTCGCCCGCGAGGAGCGTCGGCGTGACGAAGGTGAGCCGCGGGTTCTCCATGCCGCCATACGGGAACGACGGAGGCATCACCAACACGTCGAAGCGGTCCCACGCGTAGGGGCCGAAGAGCGACTCGCCCGCGGCGAGCATGGCGTTGACCTCGGCGAACTCCCACGCGGCGCGCTCGACCACCGAGGGCTCGGCCCACACCACGGTGCGCGGCCCGAGCTCCCGCGACGCGAGCTCTCCCACCGCGAAGGCGAAGAGGTACGGCGCGATGGGCTGCGGCATGTGCCAGCGCTCGGTGGCGATGTCTCCGTCTTCGTCGCGGCCGTCGAAGGCGGCGGCCATCAATCCCCGCAGGGCCTTTGGCACGGTGAGCTTCGCGGTGAAGGTCACGCGCCGCGTGGGCGTGTCTTGCAGCGGGAGCACCGCGCGCGCGTGGATGGCCTGGCACTGCGAGAAGAGGAAGGGCTGCTCTCCGCCCGCGGTCTGCGCGGGGTCGAGCCACTGGAGCGCGCTCGCCTCGGGGGAGGTCCGGTATCGAACGATCACCGACCGCGTCGCGGGCGGCAGCGTGAGCGAGAGCCGCGCGCCGATGATCGGGTCTTCGGGGTGGAGGGTGAAGTCGACGGCCTCTCCCTTCGCGGTGGAGACCGACGCGATGGAGAGCGCGCGGGTGTCGAGGTCGAGGGGGCCTCCCGCGGGCGCGTCGAGGTGGAGCGTGGCGGCGGCGTCGAGGGTGCGCGTGGCGAAGTCGACGCGCGCCTCCCAGTCGAGCGCGGTGACGCGAGGGTGGGAGTCGTCGGCGTAGGAGTGCGGGTCGAGTCGGGCCATCTGCGACCGCGATGGTAATGCAAGCGGGGGGCGGGGTATGGTCCGACGCGAATCATGCGCCTCACGGTGAAGAAGCTCGGTCCGCTGCGCGAGGCGACGGTCGACCTGTCGAAGCGTCTCATCGTGCTGACCGGCCCGAACAACGCGGGGAAGACCTGGCTCGCGTGGTGCGTCTACGCGCTCGCGACGCTCCCGACCGAGGAGCTCGCGCCGGTGGTGAAGCCCTTCGCCGAGGAGCTGCTCGCGTCGCCGCAGAGGCGCCTCGACGCGACGCGGAGCGAGGCACTGTGGAAGGCGGTGATCGACGCTGTTCCAGCGGTGCTGAAGCGGTGGCTGCCGATCGTGTTCGCGCTGCCCGAGGAGCACTTCGCAGAGACCGAGCTGGGGTTTGAGTCGAGCGCCAACCACAGGTCCCTGAGCTCCGGCTTTTATGCGTCAGAGGATGAGCGGGCGGCTCTGCTCGTCCTCTCGGTTTCGCGACGCCAGGTGGAGTTAGGGGTCGCTCAACGGACCTCACAATTGCTGACGCCGCGGACGGTCCCCGCGATCGACGTCGACGTTGACGCCCAACTCGTCATCAAGCAGCTGACCGACAGCGCGTGGCACATCCTCGCGCCGCGTGCGTTGATCTTCCCTGCGGAGCGCGCGGGCATTCAGCTCGTGGCCCGAGAGCTCGCGGCGGAGCGGT
>JAWKRC010000023.1:0-126670 GCA_041389825.1 Polyangiales bacterium
GATGGGCCGCTGCGTCGAGCAGTGCCCCGGGTCGCAGTCGGTCTGCGGCTCGCTCTGCGTCGACCTGAATACAGACAACGCCCACTGCGGCGCGTGCGACCGCGTGTGCGGGGCGGGCGAGACCTGCATGGGAGGCCGCTGCCTCGGCCCCTCGGGCTACCGCGTGACGCGCAACCACCCCGAGGCGACGTGGGTCGACGCATGCGCGCTGCCCGGCCACGCGACGGTGCTCACCGACGCCGACGGCGGCTCGCACCGCGCGACGTTGCCCTTCGCGTTCCACTACTGGGGCGTGCCGTTGGCGGCGGGCGCGACGGTGGTGGTGACGCCCGACGGCTACGTCACCTTCGACGCCGACGGGCCGACGCCCCCCAACGGGATCATCCCGAACCGCCTCGACAACGTCGACGCGGTGATCGCGATCCAGTGGAGGGACCTGCGCACGCGCGGCCCCGGCGTGTGCGTGGGCGTGACGGGCGCCGAGGGCTCGCGCCGCTGGGTCGTGCAGTGGAGCGACGCGCGCTACTTCACCAGCGCGCTGGGTCACCTCAACTTCGAGGTGGTGCTGAACGAGGGCAGCGACGCGATCGATTTCGTGTACGCGAGCCAGACACTTCCCGAGCCCGCGACGGTGGCCCTCGAGAACTGGGACGGGACCCGCTCGTCGGTGCCCTTCGACATTCCGCAGCCGATCGTGTTCTCTAACACCCGCGCGCGCTTCACCCCGGAGTGACGCCCGCGCGAGAGGAGGACCGGCGGATGATCTCGACGTGGCAGAGGGCAGGAGCGATGGCGCTCGCGGTGGTGGTGTCGACGGGCGCGGCGCGCGACGTCGTGGCGCAGACGCCGGCGATCGGGCCCGCGATCACGGGCGAGTACGACTCGCAGTTCGCGGGGGGGCAGGTGAACCTGCGGCTGGAGTTCCTGCGCGGGTACGTGGTCGGGTACTACACCAGCAACGCGTCGATGCCGGGCTCGCTCGCGGGGCAGCTCCGCGGCAACGTGCTCACGGGCCGGTGGACCGACGCGGGCTCCACGGGCGGCTTCGTCATCACCTTCACCTCCGGCGCGCGCAGCTTCTCGGGCACGTGGGGGCGCAGCATCGGGTCGACCACCGACGGCGGCCCGTGGGTCGGACGTCGCAAGCAGGAGCGCGGTCACTGACACGGTGATTTCGCGCCCGCGAAGCCCCTGACGCACGGCGCGCACCGCGCGGAAGCGTGATAGAGACGCGCCCGCGATGAACGCCGACCTCTCGGTTCCGCTGCCGCGCGCGACGACCCCGCTCGACGCGCGGCTGGTCTCGATGATCAACGACGAGCGCGACCTGCCCTTCGTGCACCTGATGATCGGGTGCGCGGCGGTGGCGCTCCTCGGCGTGGGCGTGTTCTTCACGGGCCCGTACGTCTGGTACGTCGCGCCGGTCTACTGGGCGGTGTGGGCGCTGGGCTTCCTCGACCGCTTCATCCTGATGCTGCACTGCACGTCGCACCGGCAGCTCTTCAACGCGTCGCACCGGTCGTTCAACCAGCTCATCCCGTGGGTGATAGGGCCCTTCTTCGGCGAGACGCCCGAGACCTACTTCGCCCACCACATGGGGATGCACCACCCCGAGAACAACCTCGAAGACGACCTCTCGTCGACGATGCGCTACCGCCGCGACAGCTTCGCGCACTGGCTCTGGTACTACCTGTCGTTCCTCTTCGGCGGGCTCGTGTCGCTGGCGCTCTACCACCGCCGCAAGAAGAACGAGAAGCTCTTCTGGCGCACCGTCGCGGGCGAGCTCTCGTTCTACGCGCTGTGCCTCGGGCTCGCGGCGATCAACTGGCGCGCGACGCTGGTGGTCTTCGTGATCCCGCTGGTGGTCGTGCGGCTGTTGATGATGGCGGGCAACTGGGCGCAGCACGCCTTCCTCGACCCCGAGGAGCCGGGCAACCCCTACAAGAACTCCCTCACCTGCATCAACACCCGGTACAACCGCCGCTGCTTCAACGACGGCTATCACATCCACCACCACGTGAAGCCGCGCTGCCACTGGACCGAGTACCCGCGCGAGTTCGAAGACCACCGCGAGGAGTACGGCCGGCAAGACGCCGTGGTGTTCGACGGCGTCGACTTCTTCCAGGTGTGGGCGATGCTGATGGTGGGCGCGTGGGGCTCGCTCGCCGACCGCTTCGTGCGCCTGCCCGGCGCGCCGGAGCGCAGCCGCGACGAGGTCATCGCGTTCTTGAAGTCGCGCGTGCAGCCGATCCACCGCGCGCTGTAGTCTCGCGCTACCGAACGGGCTTCAGCGCCGCCGCGTGGTGGCGCAGGTGCTCCTCGATGAAGCTCGCGATGAAGTAGTACGAGTGGTCGTACCCGTCGCGCGTCCGCAGCTCGAGGGGCTGGCCCGAGGCCTCGCAGGCCGCGCGCAGGCGCTCGGGCTGCAGCTCCCGCGCGAGGAACTTGTCGGCGGTGCCCTGGTCGACCAGCAGCGGGCCCGCGAAGCGGTGGGTCTTCAGGAGCTCGCAGGCGTCGTGCTCGGCCCACGCGCTCGGGTCGTCGCCGAGGTAGCCCGCGAAGGCCTTCTGCCCCCACGGCACCTGCGACGGCGCCACGATGGGCGCGAAGGCCGAGCAGCTCGCGTAGAGGCCCGGGTGACGCAGCGCGAGCGTGAGCGCGCCGTGGCCGCCCATCGAGTGGCCGCACACGCCCCGCGCCGCCGACGACACCGGGAACTGCGCCTCGACCACGGACACCAGCTCGCGCGTGACCCACGACTCCATGCGGTACGCGCCCGACCACGGCGCGCGCGTCGCGTCGAGGTAGAAGCTCGCGCCCTGGCCGAAGTCCCACGAGGCGTCGTCGCCCTCGAAGCGCGCCGCGCGGGGGCTGGTGTCGGGGGTGACGATCGCGAGGCCGAGCTCCGCCGCGACCCGCTGCGCGCCGGCCTTCACCGCGAAGGTCTCTTCGGTGCAGGTGAGGCCCGCGAGGAAATACACCGCCGGGGCCTTCTCTCCCGGCCCGAGCGGCGGGAGGTACACCCCGAAGCGCATGGGCCCCGCGCAGGCCTCGCTCTCGTGCTCGTAGAAGCCCTGGGCGCCGCCGAAGGCCCGCTGCTCGGAGCGCGTCGTGACGCTCACGCGAACTCCACCACGGTGCGGATGGACTCCCCGGAGTGCATGAGGTCGAAGGCCTCGTTGATGCGCTCCAGCGGGAGCTTGTGCGTGATGAGCGGGTCGATCGCGACCTTGCCCTCCATGTACCAGTCGACGATGCGCGGCACGTCGGTGCGGCCGCGCGCGCCGCCGAAGGCCGAGCCCTTCCACACGCGCCCGGTCACGAGCTGGAAGGGGCGCGTGGAGATCTCCTTGCCCGCGCCCGCCACGCCGATGATCACGCTCACGCCCCAGCCGCGGTGGCAGCACTCCAGCGCCTGGCGCATGAGGTCCACGTTGCCCACGCACTCGAAGCTGTAGTCCGCGCCGCCGCCGGTGAGCTCGACGAGGTGGCCGACGAGGTCGCCCTTCACGTCCTTCGGGTTGACGAAGTGGGTGAGGCCGAACTGTCGGGCGAGGGCCTCGCGCGCGGGGTTGATGTCGACGCCGACGATCTTGTCGGCGCCGGCCATCTTCGCGCCCTGCACCACGTTGAGCCCGATGCCGCCGAGGCCGAAGACCACCACGTTCGCGCCGGGCTCGACCTTCGCGGTGTAGATCACCGCGCCCACGCCCGTCGTCACCCCGCAGCCGATGTAGCAGATCTTGTCGAAGGGCGCGTCGGGGCGGACCTTCGCCAGCGCGATCTCGGGCAGCACCGTGTGGTTCGCGAAGGTCGAGCAGCCCATGTAGTGGTGGATGGGCCTTCCCTTGATCGAGAAGCGCGAGGTGCCGTCGGGCATGAGGCCCTTGCCCTGCGTCGCGCGGATCGCCGTGCAGAGGTTGGTCTTGCGCGAGAGGCACGATTTGCAGCCGCGGCACTCGGGCGTGTAGAGCGGGATCACGTGGTCGCCGGGCTTGAGCGTCGTGACGCCCGCGCCCACCTCGACCACCACGCCCGCGCCCTCGTGGCCGAAGATCGCGGGGAACAACCCCTCGGGGTCGGCGCCGCTGCGGGTGAACTCGTCGGTGTGGCAGACGCCCGTGGCCTTGATCTCCACGAGCACCTCTCCGTGGCGGGGGCCTTCGAGGTCGACCTCCTCGATGACCAGGGGCTTTCCGGCTTCGTAGGCGACGGCGGCGCGGGTCTTCATCGTGCGGATCTCCTTCGCGGGGGTGCGGGGGGCGCGCAGTATGCGCGGCGAGACCCCTCTGCCGGAACCCGCTTCGCGCGTCCGCTGTGGTATCGGTCGTGTCGTGCGTGGTCGCGCCTCGCGCTCGTGGGCGGCGCTGCTCTTCCTCCTCGGGTGCTCCGCCTCGGAGCCCACCGAGCTCGTCGACGACGTCGACCCTGACACCGTCGACGCCTCGGCCTGCCCGCCCGGCGTCGACGTCGAGGCCGAGCTCCTGCGCCCGCGCTGCGCCACCGTCGGGTGCCACTCCGCGAGGAGCAACACCGCATCGCTCGACCTCGAGACCGTGGGCGTCGCCGCGAGGCTCTCGGGCCGCGTCGCGAGCACCTGCCCCGACCGCGTGCTCGTGGTGCCGGGAGACCCCTCGGCGAGCTTCGTGGTGCAGAAGCTCGGTCCGTCGCCCGCGTGCGGACGTCGGATGCCCGACGGCGCCCAACCCCTGAGCGTCGACGAGGTGGCCTGCGTGCGCGCGTGGGTGCTCGCCCTCGCCCCCCGCGACGCGGGCGCGCCCGACGGAGGCGCCGACGCGGCCCTCACCCCGTGCGCGGCGAGCGACACCGACGGCGACGGCTACGGCACGCACGCGTCGTGCGCGCAGCGCGACTGCGACGACCGCAACCTCGCGATCCACCCCGGCGCCACCGAGGCGTGCAACGGCGTCGACGACGACTGCGACGGCGAGGTCGACGACGGCTTCGGCGAGGGCACCTGCGGGATGGGCGCGTGCCGACGCACGGTGCCCTACTGCCGCGAGGGTCGGTTGCAGGCGTGCGCGCCGATGGAGCCCACGGCCGAGGTGTGCAACGGCCTCGACGACGACTGCGACGGGAGCGTCGACGAGGGCGCGCCGGGGATGGCCTGCGGCGTGGGCCGGTGCCGCCGCGAGGTGGCGTGCGCGGGCGGGAGGCTCCCGGCGTGTACGCCCGGCCAGCCCGCGGCCGAGGTGTGCAACGGCGAGGACGACGACTGCGACGGGGTGGTCGACGACGGGCTGCGCGCGTCGACGGTGGGCACGACCTACACCGAGCTCTCGACGCGCCACGACGGGTGCACGCAGGCGACGCGCAGCGGGCCGGAGTGCAACGCGGCGATCAGCAGGTTCTGCGCGGGCCGCGGGTGCGCGACGACGGGCTTCGGCCCGCTGGAGAACTCGGGCGACACCGCCGCGGTGGGGTGCGTGCGCGCGACGGTGCGCGAGACGACCTACAGCGCCCTGGTGCGCTCGCAGGAGGGCTGCACGGGCTCGTCGCAGCGGGTGGGGCCCGAGTGCAACGCGGCGATCCACCGGTGGTGCGCGTCGCGGGGCTTCGCGACGGGCTACGGGCCGGTGGAGAACTCGGGCGACGTGGCGGTGGTGACCTGCGTTCGCCCGTAGCGGCGGGGCCTTTCCGAGCCACGGGGGATCGGGCACCCTCCGCGCGCCCGTGACCTCAGCCGCGGGCGAGGTGAACCCGAAGATGGACGCTCCGTCGAACGCCCCCGCGCCCGCCAACCCCTTCGCCGAGTCGACGCCCCTCGGGCTCCTCGGGCTCGCCGTCGGGTGCGCGGCGCTGATCCCCATCGCCTTCGGCGTGACGCTCACGCCCGCGGCCCTGCGCACGGCGGCCTGGTACTGCCTGCTCTTCGGCGGCGGGTGTCAGTTCCTCGCGGGGCTGATGGCCCTCGCGAACAAGAACATGCTGGGCGGCACGCTCTTCACCACCTTCGCCTTCAACTGGGTGATGAACTGGGCGGTGCTCAACGGGCTCTCTGAGGGCCGCGTGCCCGACGCGCACATCGTGCTGTCGGTCGACGTGCTCTTCCTGGTGATCTTCGCGGTGCTCACCTACGCGTTCGGGTTCTTCTCGAAGCTCCTGTTCGCGTTCCTGCTCGACATCGTGGTGCTCTTCGCGTGCCGCGTGCTGAAGGAGCTCACGCACTCGACGGCCTTCGGGATGCCCATCGCGCTCGCCACGGTGGTGCTCGCGGCCATCGCGCTGTGGCTGGCCTTCGCGATCCTTGTGAACGGCGCCGCGGGGCGGGTGGTGTTCCCCGTGCCGGGGCCGCTGTTCAAGGCCGCGACGCCGGCGACGCCGCCCGCGGGCTGAGCGGGTCAGCTCGGGAGCGAGCCGATCATCGACGCGGTGCGCGCGCGGACGTTGGTCGCCACGCGGTGGATCGCGTCGCCCGCCACGCGCAGGAGCACGTCGGCCTGCGGGTGCACCTCGCCGTCGGCGCAGTCCCACTGGAAGCGCACCGCGAAGGTGACCCCGTCGACGTCGGCGTACTCGAGGCGCACGCCCACGAAATCGCGGAACTGCGCCTCGGTGAGCGTCGGGTCGCGCGCGTCGATCTTCGGCAGGTGCGACCCGTCGCCGGGCTCGAGCGCGGCCTGGGCGAGGCCGGCGTCGCGGCGCAGGCGCTCGATCAAGACGGGCAGGTCCTCGGGGCCGCGGGCGAACTCCACCCGCACCACGAAGCGGGGGACGCAGGTGACCAGGGCCTCGACCATCGGGTCGCGCACGCGTTGGTTCTCCCGGCGGCGGAGGGCGAAGTTCACCGGGCCGACGGCGCGCACGGCGACGAAGACGATGAACGACAGGGCCGCCATCGCGAGGCCGATCTCGAGGCGGCGGCCCACGTAGGTGATCACCGCGACGAAGGTGAACAGCAGGCTCGCGCCGTAGAGGATCAGCACCGCGCGGCGGTGCGTGAGCCCGAGGTCGAGGAGGCGGTGGTGGATGTGCCCGCGGTCGGGCGCGAAGATCGAGCGGCGCTCGAGGAAGCGGCGGACGATCGCCAGGAGCATGTCCATGATGGGCAGGCCCAGGGCGAGGAGGGGGACGAGGATCGCGAGGGCCGTGCCGCCCTTGTGCGTACCCGGCCCGAAGAGCGGCACCGCGGCGAGGATGAACCCGAGGAAGAGGCTCCCGGTGTCACCCATGAAGATCGTCGCCGGGTGGAAGTTGTACATCAGGAACCCGACGATCGACCCGCCGAGCGTGGTCACCAACAGAGAGGTCATCTCGCTGCTCGGGCTGTGCATCAGCCACGCGGTGACGAAGTTCGTGACGCACGCGAAGAACGCGACCCCCGCCGCGAGGCCGTCGAGGCCGTCGATGAGGTTCAGCGCGTTCATGATCGCGACGAACCAGAGCACCGTGAGGAGCACCGAGAGGGGGCCGAAATCCACCATCCCCACCAGGGGCAGGATGACGGTCTTGATGCGCAGCCCCGCGGCCCACGCGATGAGCGAGGCCGTGACCTGCACGCCCAGCTTTCGCTTGGCGCCCACGCCGGCCATGTCGTCGGCGACGCCCAGGCTGGCCATCACCAGCGAGCCCGCGATGAGCCCGGCCACGAGGCGCGTGTGGCCGAAGAGCTCGCGCGCCACGGGGGTGTTGAAGGCGTAGAGCCCCAGCAGCGGGACGAAGAAGCCCGCCACGATGGCGACGCCGCCCAGCCGCGGGATGCGACGGGTGTGGACCCTGCGCGCCGCGGGCTCGTCGACGGCGCCGAGCTGCAGGGCGGCGCGTCTCACGAGCGGGGTCGCGATCGCTGCGACCACGACCGCGCCGAAGAAGGCGCTGAAGATGCTGAGCATGGCGGGTGCCTCGCGGGCGGCGCCTGTCCCATATCACATCGACGCCGCGGGGTGCGTCGTCGCGGTGACAACCCGGCGCCGAGCGCGACCGGGCGTGCAGGCGTACGGGGTCGGATGCGGGCGGGGCCTCAGGCGTTCAGCGCCGCCAGACGGAGATCACCCGCCGCCTGCGTCGCGGCGTCGGTCGCGCGGGTGAGCTCGACGGTGACGCGCTCCTTGCGCGAGAGCTCGGCGGCGAAGGTCGCGCGGGTGACGGCCTCGACGGTGCGCCACGGCGTGGGCGAGGGCGCCCCCGACCTGCACGCGGCCACGAAGCGACGGAGCTGCTCGGCGTGGCCCTTGTCGGCCTTGAGCGCGCGGCGGGTGCGGGTCTTTCCGCCGTGAGAGACGTCGAGGCGGCGCCAGTCGTCGATCACCGCGACGGTGCCCTCGCAGAAGACCTCGTAGCGCTCCTTGCCGAGGCCGGGGTCTCCCATCGCGGTGTAGATCAGCGTGCCCACCGAGCCGTCGGCGAAGTCGACGGTGACGACCACGTTGTCGGCGCGCTGGTAGCCGCCCTCGGCGCCGATGGCGTGCGCGCTCACCCGCGTCGGGTCGGCGCCCGCCCACGAGGCCATCAGGTCGATGAAGTGGCAGCCCTCGCCGATGATCCGCCCGCCGCCCTCCTCGGGGTCGACGATCCAGCTCGACGCGGGGATGAGCCCCGCGTTCACCCGCGCGGTCATCACCAGGCCCGCGCGGCGGTGCTTGAAGACGTCGGCCACCTCGAGCGCGAAGGGCGCGAAGCGGCGATTGAAGCCCACCTGCAGGCGCGCGCCCGACGCGGCCACGGCCTCGCCCAGCGCCGCGAGCTGCGCCTCGTCGATGGCCGCGGGCTTCTCGAGGAAGACGTCCCTGCCCGCGCGCAGGGCCTTGGCCGCGCTCGCCGCGTGCGAGGCGTGGCGCGTCGCGATCACCGCCGCGTCGACCTCGGGCAGCGACAGGGCCTCGTCGAGGCTCTCGGCCACGCGCGCGGCGCCGAAGCGGTCGGCCGCGTGCTTCGCCGAGAGGCCGCGGCCCGACACCGTCGCGACCAGCTTCGCGCCGTCGATCTCCGCGAGGGCGGGCAGGAGCACGCCGGTGGCGAAGCCTCCGGTGCCCACCACCGCGAGCCCCAGCGGCGCGCTCGACCCCGCCGCGCGCGAGGGCGCGACGGGCGCGGGCCGCTCGGCGGGCTTGTCGCTCGCGGGGTACTGCAGCACCACGCCGAGGTGGGGCTCGGGGCGCTCGCCCGTGATGACCGCGTAGGCGCTCATCACGTCGTCGAAGGCGAAGCGGTGCGTGATGAGCGAGGCCACGTCGAGGCGCTTCGTCTCGATGGCGCGCAGCACGGCGTCGAGGTTGCGGCGCTCGGTCCAGCGCACGTAGCCGATGGGGTAGTCGCGGCCGCGCTCCTCGTACTCGGGGTCGTAGCGGCCGGGGCCGTAGCTGCGCGAGACCACCACCGAGAGCTCCTTCTCGTAGTAGGTCTTGCGCGGGATCTCCAAGGGCAGGAGCCCCACCACCGAGACCACCGCGCGGTCGCGCGCGATCTCTCCCGCGAGCTCCAGGGGTGAGTTGTCGGGCGCGCTCGCGGTGATGACCACGGCGTCGGCGCCCGCGCCCGCGGTGAGGGCGCGCACCGCCTCGACGGCGTCGTCCTTTCCGACCACCACATGCAGCCACCGCGCCGCGGGGTGCGCGCGCGCGCGACCTTCTCGGGGTCGAGGTCGACGCCCACCACGTCGCAGCCGTGCGCCGCGAGGAGCTGCACCGCGATCTGCCCGAGGAGCCCGAGCCCGATGACCGCCACCACCGCGCCGAGGGTGGGCTCGACGAGGCGCACGCCGTGGAGCGCGATGGCGCCCACGGTGACGAAGCTCGCCTCTTCGTCGGTGACCCCGTCGGGCACGCGCACCGCGAGGTTCGTCGGGACGGCGTTGAGCTCGGCGTGGTTGGCGACGCCCGCGCCCGCGCACGCGACGCGGTCGCCCACGGTGAAGCCGCGCGCGTTGGCCCCCACGGCCGAGACGCGGCCCGCGAGCGAGTACCCGAGGGGGATGGGGTTGTCGAGCTTGTTGCGCACGGCGTCGAAGGCGGCGAGGGCGCCCTCGCGGCGGGCCTTGTCGAGCACCTTCTTCACGAGGTCGGGGCGCTCGCGGGCCTTCTCGACGAGGCTCTTGCGCGCCATGTCGACGATGGTGCGCTCGGTGCCCGCCGAGATCAGTGAGGCCGCGGTCTCGACGAGGATGCCGTCGCGCGGCGCCGAGGGGCGGGCCACGTCGACGAGGGAGAGACGTCCGGTTCGGTAGCTCTGCGAGATCTGGCGCACGGTGACTCCACGGAGGGGATGAGCTGCGGGGCGCCCGGGGATACCACAAGCGCGGGCCCTGAGATGACCGCCGTAGCGCTCGCGTTCAGACCGCGGCCGACGGGCCCCAACGCACCGTCACGGTGACATCCTCCGCGCGCGGCACGGGGCGCGCGTACACCACCGCGGGCCGCGCGGCGCCGTGGGCGGGGAACCAGCGCTCCCCCTCGGTCACGGTGAGCGCGTCGCCCTCCACGCGCACCCAGCGCGCGGCCTCGGCGTCGAGGCGCAGGCGCGCGACGGCGCGCGCGAAGTCTCCGTCGACGCGGTCGGTGACGGTGAGCGAGCCGTCGCGCAGGGTGAGCGCGCGCGTGTGCCGCGGTCGGCCGGGGAGGTGGTCGTAGCCGTCGTGCGTGGCGGTGACGGTGACCGTATCCCCGTCGTCGCGGAGCGAGAGCACGCGCGCGGCGCAGCGGCGCCCCACGCGGAAGGCGCCCCACACCTCGGAGGTGTCTTCGCCGTCGACCTGCACGGTGTTGTGCGCGGCGGTGCCGCGGCACCAGCGGCGGTCGGCGTCGTCGACGTAGCTCGCGACGCCGGGGTCGACCACCGCGCGCGCGCCGTCGACCCAGAGCTCGAAGCTCAGCGCGTCGGCGTGGACGTGGCCGGGCTGCTCGGGGTCTCCGTCGGGGCCGGCCTTGAGCGCGAGGCAGGCGCGGCCGACGCGGGCGATGACCCACCCCGTGTCGTGCAGGCGCGTCACGCGCGGCGGAGGGGTAGCGGGGTCGTAGAGGCCGAGGGCGCGGCCGAGCGCGAGCACGGCGTCGGCGGCGGGCGCGGCGTCGAGGGCGGCGTCGTTGAACATGGGCACCGTGCCGTCGGGCGCGCGCACGGCGGCGACCCACGCGAGGGCGCGGCGGGCCGCGGTGACGTACGACGTCGGTGTCGCGATTCCCGCGGCGTGGGAGAGCTCGATGAGCTCGAGGAGGTTCGCCGTGAGCGAGAGGTGGTAGGTGGCGGAGCCCTCGGCGTGGCCCCCGTCGGGGAGGAACTGCCGCGGGAGCTGCCAGTCGGTGATGGCCGCGCCGAGGCGGCGCCAGAGCGACGACTCGGGCCCGCGGGTGACGGCGGCGGCGGCGAGGAGGCCGATCCCGTTGTCGAGGAGGTGGTTGCCGAGGAGGTGCAGCTCGGGGCGGAGCGCGACGGCGCGGGCGGCGCGGGCGATCTCGGGCGCGAGGTCGCGGCGGCCGAGGCGGGCGAGCACGGCGAGGGCGCGGGCGCGCTGCGACGCGGGGGCGGGGTGCAGGGCGACGGGGGCGTTCCAGTTGGGGAGGGGGTCGTCGAGGTCGAGGTCGAGGGCGTAGGCGCGCTCGAACTCGCGCAGGAGCGAGGGGTTCGGCAGGCGGTCGATGCGCGCGCGGGCGCGGGCGCGCTCGGCGTCGACGAGGGCCGTGAGCGCGATGGGGGGATCGGGCCAGCGGTCGCGCAGGGTCGGAGGCGCGGTCGAGGGCACGCGCCGCACGAGGCGCGCGAGGGCGAGCTGCGGAGGGCGCGCGAGGACCTGCAAGGGGTGCAGCCGCGCGAGGGTGCGCGCGAGCCGAGGGAGCGTGCGCGGGGTCATCGGGGCGCTCACACCCGCGGCCGCTCGCGGGCGACCTCTTCGAGCAGGGTGAGGTAGCGCGCGGCGATCTGCTCGCGGTCGTAGTTCGCCGTCACGAAGGCCCGTCCCGACGCGCCCATCGCCGCGCGGCGCGCCGGGTCGTCGGCGAGCGCCACCAGCGCCTCGGTGATGGCGGGGACGTCTTCGGGCGGCGCGAAGAGGCCCGCGCCGGTGTTCGCTTCCTGATCTCGCAGGTCCACCCGCGCTCACAGCGGGAAGGGGCGTTGCAGTTTTCGGTGTAGTTCGCTCCCTCTCCGTCTACGGGAGAGGGTCGGGTGAGGGCCAACAGCCTCGACGCCTACGCAACCACGCTTCCGACCCATGCAGAGGAAACGGGAGAGGGTCGGGGTGAGGGCTAACAGCCCCGCCGCGTCGGCGAAGAGAGGCCAGGAAGGGAGACCAACACCTCGACGCCTACCGCCGACCACGCTTCTGACCAACGCGAAGGTTCCACGGGAGAGGGCCGCGAGTGAGGGCCCTCGCCGTCGGCGCCGCGCGCGCCGGCCGCCCTCGATCACGCTCACACCCGCGGCCGCTCGCGGGCGACCTCTTCGAGCAGGGTGAGGTAGCGCGCGGCGATCTGCTCGCGGTCGTAGTTCGCCGTCACGAAGGCCGTCCCGACGCGCCTATCGCCGCGCGGCGCGCCGGGTCGTCGGCGAGCGCCACCAGCGCCTGGTGATGGCGGGACGTCCGGGCGGCGCGAAGAGGCCCGCGCCTACTCCTCGGTGACGCGCGCGTCGCTGTCGACGCTCAACACCACCGGGCGCTCCATCGCCATGATCTCGAAGAGCTTCGACGGGAGCACCGTGTTGAAGAGCGAGGTCGCGCGCAGCGGCACGAAGCACACGTCGCTGGTCGCGTAGACCTCGGTCATGCGGTCGCGCGGCACCGGGCCCATGATCGTCACGTTCGAGATCGCCTCGCGCGCCACCCGCTGCGTGAGCGCCTCGCGCTGCGCGCCGTCTCCCACGAAGAGGAAGCGCAGGTCGTCGCGCGCGCGCAGCCCCTTCGCCACGTCGAGGATCGCGTCGAGGCCGTGGGCCATCCCGTGCGTGCCCGCGTACGAGACCACCGTCTTCCCGCCACCCGAGCTCCGCGCGCAGGGGCGTGTCGCGGTCGCGGGGCACGAAGCGCGAGAGGTCGGCGCCGTTCTTCATCACCGCGAGCTTCGCGGCGGGTACGCCCCGCGCGATCAGCCGCTCGCGGAAGGCGTCGGTCACCACCACCACCCGGTTCGCGTGGCGGTAGAGGTTCTCCTCGATCAGCTCGAGGCCGCGCACGATGGGGTGCCGCTCGGGGAGCGCGCCCACCGCGACGATCGACTCGGGCCAGAGGTCGCGCACCTCGAACACCCACGGCGCGCGCTGCGACGCCGACAGGAACGACCCCGCCGCGGCCGAGAGGAGCTGCGGGCTCGTCGCGACGATCACGTCGGGTAAGCCCACGTGGAGCTGACCCCAGGCCGAGGCCGACAGCGCGTACGAGAGGTAGGCGAGCGAGCGGCGGACCTTGCCCTTGTTCGCCGCGGCGTAGATCCACGTGCGCACGACGTCGACGTCGTGAAAGCGCTCCCGCACCAGGGCCTTGCCGCGGTACTCGGGCGGGATCACCCCCGCGGGGTGGTGGGGCATCCCGGTGAGCACGGTGACCCGGTGGCCGCGCGCGGCCCAGGCGCGGGCGAGCTCCGACACCCGCGCCGCGGGGGCCCCGGGCTCGGGCGGGAAATACTGCGAGACGTAGACGATGTGCATGACGGTGGCGTCGGGTGCGCTCAGCCCCCCACGGGTTCGACGGTGACCGAGACCTCGAGCTTCTCGGCGCCGCCTCCGACGAAGAGGGTGCCCGAGGTGGGCGTCGCGTCGACGTAGTTGCGCCCCACGGCGACGCGCACGTGGTCGGTCTGCGCGAGGATGCCGTTGGTGGGGTCGAAGCCCACCCATCCCCGCTCGGCGAGGTACACCTCGACCCAGGCGTGCGAGGCCTCGCTCTGCACCGGGTTGGGGGTCTTCGGGCCCGTGTAGATGTACCCGCACACGTAGCGCGCGGGGATGTTCATCAGGCGCGCGAGGCAGATGAAGAGGTTGGTGAAGTCCTGACAGACGCCGCGGCGGTGCGTGTAGACGTCGAAGGCCGAGGTGTAGATCGTCGTCGCGCCCTGCTTGTACTCGTACTCCTTGAAGATCGTGCGGTTCAGGTCGATGAGCGTGTCGAGCAGGTCGTAGTCGTTGCGCGCCGCGAAGCTCCCGCCGTACTCCACCAGCTCGTCGAGCTGGCTCTCGGGCAGCTCGGGCGGCAGGAGGTACGGCGCGAGGAGCTGGCGCTGCCAGGGCATCCACGGGTGGGGCAGCTTCGACGGCGCCGCGAGGGTCTGCCTGCGCAGGGGCTCGGTGTTGAGCGTCTCGACCACGCTGCGCGACTCGATCACCAGCTCGGTGTAGGGCGTCTCCAGCAGCATCCGGTGGGCGTGGTTGCCGAAGACGTCTTCGTACTCCCTCACCTGCCCGTCGACGGAGACGTGCAGCGCGAACGACACCAGCCGCTGCGTGCGGTCGTGCGCGGGCGTGAGCCGCAGGAGGTGCGTCGAGCGCTCCACCGCCGTCTCGTAGCGGTAGACGGTGCGGTGCTTCACCTCCAGCGCGCGCGGCTCGGCCGGGGGCGCGGCCACGAGGTGCTCGCTGCGCGCGGCGACGGGGCGCGGCGGCAGCGACCCGAGCGTCACCTCGGGCTCCAGCTCGGTCTGCACCGCGCCCTGGCGCACCACGAGGAGGCGCCCGCGCTCGAGCCTTCTCCACTGGGCCTTGGTGTCGTCCTCGAAGGCGAGCGCGTCGGAGGAGACGAGCACGCCCTTGCGGCTCTTGATCCCGCGCTTCGTGAGGTCGACGTGGAGGTCTTCGTCGCCGAAGCGCCGCGGGCCGTGGGGGGGCCGCAGCTCGCACACGAAGACGTCTCCGACGCCCGCGCGGTCGGCGTAGACGACCAGGTCGTGGCCGTCGGTGATGACCATCGAGAGCGAGCCGTGCTCGTTCAGGTCGAGGAGCCAGCGGTGCAGGAGCTCGGGGCCGATGTCCTTGAGCGAGCGCGCCCCGGCCTCGACGGCGCGGTTGAGCACCTCGCAGAAGACCCGCTCGGAGTCGGTGCTCCCCACGGGTTCGAAGGGCTTCTGCGCGGGGAGCTCGATGCGGTGCCGCAGCGAGCCCGAGTGCGCCATCAGCCAGTCGCGGCCCCCCCACGAGCGCTCGAAGGGCTGAGTGTTGGCCGTGGAGTTCGACCCCCACGTCGCCGACCGGACGTGCAGGAGGAAGAGCGAGCTCGCGAGGTGCTCCCAGCTCTTCACCAGCTCGCTGCGGATGCTCCGTGCGGGGCGCGGGCTCCTTCAGCACCATGGCCGAGGGCTCTCCGCCCGGGTAGAAGCCGATGCCCCAGCCGTCGGGGGCTTTCGACCGGGCTGCAGGCAGCGCAGGTCGAAGGAGGGGGCGAGGGCGCCCTCGAAGCTCATCGCGAGGAGGTTGGGCATGGCGGGGCTACGCGTTCTCCTTGAGCGCGTTGGAGGCTCCTTCCTCGGGCTCTGGCCGCGGCATGGGGCGGTCCATCGCGAAGCGGCGCAGGTCGAGGGTGTAGGGCGCCTCGGCGAGCGGCGCGGCGGGGTCGACGCGCGCGGGCCACGGGGTCGCGCCCTCGGCGGTGAAGCGCTGCGCGCGGCGGGCCTCGGCCTCGAAGCGGGTGAGCGGGGCGGTGTCGAAGGCCCGGCCTTCGGGGTGCCACACGTGGTAGGCGCAGGCGCCGAGGGAGCGCCGCGCCCAGGTGTCGATCACCTCGAAGCGAAGCGGGTGGTGGATGCCCAGGTGCGGCTGCAGCGCGTGCGGCGGCGCCCACGCGCGGAAGCGCACCCCGCCCACGTAGCGCCCCGCGACGGGCGTGGGCCGCAGCGGGAGCGCGCGCCCGTTCACGACCACCGCGTGCCGCTCGGGGACGAGCCCGTCGACGGTGAGCTCCACGCGCTCCATCGAGGAGTCGACGAAGCGCGCGGTGCCCGCGCGGGTGAGCTCCTCGCCGAGCACCGACCAGGGCTCCAGCGCGTTGCGGAGCGAGAGCGAGACGTCGTCGAGGTGCAGCTCGCCCACCTTCGGGCAGCGCAGCTCGAGGAAGGGCCGGTACCCGTCGGCGGGCAGCGCCACGCCGCGCGAGGCCGCGAAGGCGAGCACGTCTTCGAAGTCGCTCCAGAGGTAGTGCGGCAGGAGGAAGCGGTCGTGCAGCGTCGCGCCCCAGCGCGCGAGCGGGCCGCGGTAGGGCTCCACGGCGAAGGCCGCGACGAGGGCGCGGGCGAGCACCATCTGCGCGACGACCATCCGCGGGTGCGGCGGCATCTCGAAGGCGCGCAGCTCGATGAGCCCCTGGCGGCCGTGCGGGGTGTACGGGTCGAAGAGCTTGTCGATGCACACCTCGGCGCGGTGCGTGTTGCCCGAGACGTCGACCAGGAGGTGACGGAAGAGCGGTCGACGAGCCACGGCGGGGGCGTCTTCGTCGCGC
The DNA here is from genome assembly GCA_041389825.1 of Polyangiales bacterium. Taxonomy (GTDB): domain Bacteria; phylum Myxococcota_A; class Polyangia; order Polyangiales; genus JAEYZO01. The sequence goes on from JAWKRC010000023.1 coordinate 16,370, forward strand.
GTGGCGAAGGCGCGGGCGAGGGCGAGCTCCATCTCGTGCAGGGCGTCGTGGCGGGCCTCGTCGAGGCGCGGCGCCTGCGAGGTGGGCCCGACGAACAGCCCCGTGAAGAGGAACGACAGCGAGGGGTGGTGCTGCCAGAAGGTGAGCAGCGACGCGAGCACGTCGGGCCGCTTCAAGAAGGGAGACTGCAAGGGCGTGGGGCCGCCGAGCGTGAGGTGGTTGCCTCCGCCGCTGCCCGCCATGCGCCCGTCGAGGAGGTACTTCTCGGAGTGCAGTCCGCTGTGCAGCGCGGCGTCGAAGACGGTGTCGACGAGGGCCGCGTAGCCGCGGGTGTCGCGGGTGACGGGGAGGTTGAGCTCGAGCACTCCAGGGTCGGGAGACACCACCGCGCGGGTGCGGCCCGCGCCCGTCGGGGGGCCGTAGCCTTCGAGGGTCACGTCGAGGCCGACGTCGGCGCGCGTCGCGTCGACCTCGCGCACCAGCGCGAACCAGTCGTCGTTGCTCGCCGCGGGCGGCAGGAACACGAAGAGCTCCCCGTCGCGGGCCTCGACGCAGAGGGCGGTGCGCACGCCCTGGCCCGTCGGGTCGGCGCGTCGCGTCGGGGGCCTGAGCTTCGCCTGCGAAGGCTCGTCGGCCTCGTCGGAGACGCGCGGATCGGGGGGGTAGTCTTCTTCGACGGGCGCGGGCGCGGGGTCTCCCTCACCGAGGGAGCGCAAGGGGAGGCGCAGGCCGATGGGGCTGTCGCCGACGAGGAGGAAGAGGTTGCCGCGGCGGAGCTTCCACGGGGCGCCGATGAAGGCGCCGTCGACGCGCGCGACCGGGAGCACCCAGCCCGCGGGCGTCGCGAGGCCGCGGTCGAGCACGCGGGCGAGACGTCGTCGCTCCTCGCTGTCGGTGAGGTCGGCCTTCAGCGGGTCGACGTCGACGGGCAGGGCGGCCTCCTCCTGGAGGAAGCGCCACGGGTCTTCGTAGGCGGGGGCGAGGGCGGCCTCGAGGCCGAGACGTCGCGCGAGGGCGCGGGCGAAGCGCTCGGCGCTGTCGGGCGTGGCTTCGGTCGGAAAGCGCTCGGACGACCACACGGGCGCGCCGTCGTCGCGGCCGATGAGGTCGAGGTTCCACCGCGGGAGCGACTCGCCGGGGTAGTGCTTTCCCTGTCGGTGCAGGGTGAGGCCGCCGGGGGTGAGTCTGGTCTTCAGCTCCGCCGCGAAGCGCTGCCCGAGGGACCACTTCGTCGGCCCGAGCGCGTCGCCGTTCCACTCGGGCGCGTCGGCGTGCTCGCGCGCGTTGAAGGTCGGCTCGCCGCCCATGGTGAGCGTGAGCGCCTGCTCTTCGAGCAGGGCGTCGGCGCGCTCTCCCGCCGCGAGGATCTCTTCCCAGACCCCCTCTTCGTAGGGCCGCGTGGGGCGCGGCTCGTGGCCCAGGCGACCGATGGAGACCTCGAAGGACACGCCCGACGCGGGCTCGCTGGCCGTCCCGTCGAGGGGCGCGGCGAGGTGGTGCGTGGCCGCGCACGCGAGGGGGATGTGGCCCTCTCCGCACAGGAGGCCGCTGGTCGCGTCGAGGCCGATCCAGCCCGCGCCCGGGAGGTACACCTCGGCCCAGGCGTGCAGGTCGACGACGTCCCTGCCGACGCCCTTGGGCGCGTCGGGGATCATCCCCTCGTCGGTGAGCTGGATGAGGTAGCCCGACACGAAGCGCGCGGCGAAGCCCTTGTGGCGCAGCGCCGACACGAGGAGCGTGGCCGAGTCGCGGCACGACCCCCGGCCGTGCGCGAGGGTCTCTTCGGGCGTCCACACGCCGGGCTCGTCGCGGAGCACGTAGCGGGTGTGGCGGTTGACGATGGCGTTGAGCTCCACCACCAGGGGCACGGTGCCGCCCGACGAGGGCAGCGAGGCGATGAAGTCAGCGAGGCGCGTGCCGGGCCGCGCGCGCTCGTGCTCTTGCAGGAGGAAGGGCGCGAGCATCTCGCCGAGGGCGGGCGCGTAGGCGAAGGGCGACTCGCGCGCGTCGTCGTCGAGGTAGAAGTCGAAGGGGTTGACGGGCTTGATGTCGACGGTGAGCTCGACGACGAGGTCGAGCGCCGGGGCGAGGGTGCCCGCGCGGAAGCTCACGCGCGCGATGTGGTTGCCCGCCGGGTCCTGCTGCCAGCGGAGCTCGCACGCGGGCGAGACCGTGAGGCTGTAGCCCTCGACGCGGGCGCGGGTGTGCGCGCAGGGGCGGAGGCGGATGACGTGGGGCCCGAGCGCGGCGGGGCGCTCGTAGCGGTACTGGCTGCGGTGCTGGATGAGGAGTCGCAAGGGGGGTGTGGCTCCGTCGGTGGCGCGCTCAGCGCGCGAGGAAGGTCTCGTACACCGCCGTGCCCACGGCGTTGAGCTTCGTCTGCACCGCGTCGAGGGACTCGTGCAGGCCGCGGTCGAGCACCGCGTCGACGGTGGTGCGCCCGAGCTCGTCGCGCAGCGCGGTGAGGGCGGTGAGGGGCCCGTCGAGCGCGCCGTCGTCGCGGCCCTGCGCGGCGGTGAAGGCCCGCAGCGAGCGCTCGGCCTCGTACACGCAGTGGTACACCGACCGGGGGAAGGCCTCGTCGAGCACGAGGAAGCGCACCACGTCGGGGAGGGTCACGCGGCGGTGGCGCTTGCGGTACATCTCGAAGGCGCTCGCGCTGCGCAGGAGCGCGAGCCACTGGAGCTCGTCCTCGGGGGAGCCCGGCGCCGCGGGGCGCTGGGTGAGGAGGAAGCACTTCACGTCGACGATGCGCGAGGTCTTGTCGGCGCGCTCGAGGAGCCGGCCCATCCGGCCGAAGTGCCACGCCTCGTTGTGCGTCATCGTCAGGTGCGTCGTGCCCACGAAGAGCTGCGACGCCTGCTTCACCGTGGTGAGGAAATCGTGCGGCGCCGCGAGCGCCTCGGCGGGATCGGCCCCGCGCACCGCGAGGTAGGCCTGGTTCACCACCTCGAACATCTCCGACGAGATCACCTCGCGCACCGAGCGCGCGTTCTCCCTCGCGGCCGACAGGCACGACACCACCGAGCTCGGGTACTCGCGGTCGAGCACGAGGAAGCGCAGCACCGCGTCGCGCGTCGCCTCGCCGTAGCGCTCGCGGAAGAGCGAGTGGTCGCCCGTGGTGGCCACGATGGGCGCCCACGCCGTGCGCTCGTCCTGCGGGAGGTCGAGCTCGAGGTAGAGGTTCACGTCGACGAAGCGCGCGACGTTCTCCGCGCGCTCGACGTAGCGGTTCATCCACATCACCGCGTCGGCCACGCGGCTCAGCACGGCTCTCCCCCCTGCGACTGCGACTGCGACTGCCCGCCCTGCGACTGCGACTGCGACTGCCGCTGCGCGGCGGCGGGCTCGTCGAGCACCCAGGTGTCCTTGCTGCCGCCGCCCTGCGACGAGTTCACGACCAGCGAGCCCTTGCGGAGCGCGACGCGGGTGAGGCCGCCGGGGAGCACCCAGACGTCGTCTCCGCCGCGGTGGAGGATGTACGGCCGCAGGTCGACGTGCCGCGGCTCGAAATGGTCGCCCACCAGCGTGGGCACCCGCGAGAGGTCGAGGGTGGGCTGGGCGATGTAGTTGCGCGGGTTCGCGCGGAGGAGCTGCGCGAAGCGCGCGCGCTCCTCGACGGTGGAGGCCGGGCCGATGAGCATCCCGTAGCCGCCCGACTCGTTCGCGCACTTCACCACCAGCGCGTCGAGGCGGTCGAGCACGTACTCCAGGTCGCGAGGGTTCGAGCAGAGGTAGGTCGGCACGTTCGGGAGCAAGGGCTCCTCGTGCAGGTAGTACCGGATCATCTCGGGCACGTAGGCGTAGACGACCTTGTCGTCGGCGACGCCCGTGCCCGGCGCGTTGGCGAGCGCCACGCCGCCCGCGGCGTAGACCTCCATCAAGCCCGGCACCCCCAGGAGGGAGTCAGCGCGGAAGGCCCGCGGGTCGATGAAGGTGTCGTCGATGCGGCGGTAGATGACGTCGACCCGGTCGAAGCCGTGGGTGGTGCGCATCCACACGGCGCCGTCGCGCGCCACGAGGTCGCCGCCCTCGACGAGCTCCACGCCCATCTGCCGCGCGAGGAAGGAGTGCTCGAAGTAGGCCGAGTTGAACCTCCCGGGGCTGAGCACCACGACGGTCGCGTCGGGCCCGCGGGGCGAGAGCCGCTGGAGGGCGTCGAGGAGGCGGCCCGGGTACACGTCGACGGCGCGCACGCGCGAGGCCTCGAAGGCGCGCGGGAGCGTGTGCTTCATCACGCGGCGGTTCTCGAGCACGTACGACACGCCCGACGGGCAGCGGAGGTTGTCTTCGAGGACGTAGAACTTCCCGTCGCGGTCGCGCACGAGGTCGGTGCCGGTGATGTGGCACCAGACGCCGTTGGGGGGCTTCAGCCCGCGGCAGGGGAGGAGGTAGCCCGACGCGCTCTCGATGAGGGCGCGCGGCACCACGTCGTCGTCGAGGATGCGCTGGCGGTCGTAGACGTCGGCGATGAAGAGGTTGAGCGCTCGCACCCGCTGGGCGAGGCCCGCGGAGAGCGTCGACCAGGTGGCCGCGTCGATCACCCGGGGCACGATGTCGAAGGGGAAGATCTTCTCGGCCCCGTCGGTGTGGCCGTAGACGTTGAAGGTGATCCCCATCGAGAGCAGGGCGCGCTCGGCGGCCTGCTGGCGCCGCGAGAGCTCGCCCGGGGCGAGGGTCTCCAGCCGTTGCGCGAGGAGGGAGGTCCCGGGCCAGGGTCTCCCCGGCGATTGGAACATCTCGTCGAAGGTCTCTCCCGGGTCGTAGCCGTCGAACTTCACGATCTCGGGGGAGAGCGTCTACCGCATTCCCGACGCGTCGCGCCAGTACAGCCGGGCGCGTCATGACGGGCCGTGGAGGCGGGCGAGATGGGGGGCACCCCACCCTGAGACGGGTGCTGACCCGTGTCGAGACGGGGTCGAGGCCGAGTCGACATGGGGGTCTTCCCACCCTGAGATGGGGTACCCCCCACCCTGAGATGGGGTACCCCCCACCCTGAGACGGGCAGCGACCCGTCTCGGGCACTCACTGACCGATGGCCTGACGGAAGGTCCACCCCGCGTGGTCGTGACCCCACCGGACGGCGTACCAGCCGCCGCGGCGGTCGACGACCTCGACCTCGGTGCCCTGCGCGATGCGGCCGATCACCTCTCCCGTGCGGGGCGCGTCGCGCACGATCGCCACCGACCACGTCACCGTCGCCGTCGAGATCACCCGCATCCGCATGAGCTCCTCCCGCGTGGGGAGGTTCGCCGAGGGCGGCGCCGCGGGCTCGGGCGTGGGCGACGGCGCGGGCGGGGGCGTCGGCGCCGCGGGCGCGGGAGACGGCGCAGGCGGAGGTGTCGGGGCCGCGGGCGCGGGAGACGGCGCAGGCGCGGGCGCGGCGGCGTTGGTGAGGGGCGAGAAGCGCGCGTCGAAGAAATACAGGTAGCGCGGGTGCTCGTGGGCGAGGCGCCAGAGGGGCTCCATGGAGCCGAGGCCCTCGCGCACGCAGGCGACGTAGCTGACCTTCTCGGGCACCGACGAGCGGCGGCCGAGGAGTACGGCCACGCGCCGCCGGGGATGGTCGACGCGGAGCCCGAGGGAGAGGGTCGAGCCCGAGCGCCGCGCGGCCGCGGGGGCCGCGGGGCAGGTGGCGAGCACGGCGGCGAGGCGCGCGCGGAGGGCGGCGGCCTGGCCCGCGGGGTCGTCGCAGCGGCCCGCGAGGATGTCGGTCTCCTCTCCGTCGCCGCAGCCCGTGAGGGAGCCGGCCTCGACCTGCACGGCCGCCACCGCGGGGCCGAGCGAGGGCTCGGGCGCGGCGGTGAGCGAGGCGTCGACGGCCATCGCGGGCGCGGCGGCGGAGGGGCCCGCGTCGGAGGTGTCTGCCGGGCCCTCGGGGCCCTCGATGGCCGAGACGGAGGGCTTGAACACCCACTTTCCGAGCTGGTAGCCGCCGAGGAGGCCCGCCACGACGCCCACGGCGGCGATGGGCCAGTAGGGGTTGTCGCTCCGCGCGCGGACGACCCTCGGCGCGCTCACGCCCGGGCCTCGTCGCGGAGGTACCGCTCGATGACCATCTCGTAGTTGCGCACGCTCTCCATCAGGAACCGGGCTCTTAGCGCACGGGCCTCGCCGGGCTCAAGGTCCCCCGGGCGGTCCTTGGTGACGGTGTAGAGGGCGATGCCCGCGGCGACGCTCACGTTGTAGCTCTCGACCATGCCCCGCATAGGGATGGCGAAGGTGCCCGTGGCGGCCTCGCGCACCTCGGCGCTCGCGCCCTCGTGCTCGTTGCCGAACACCAGCGCGACCTTCGGCCGGTGGGCGATCTCGTCGAGGGTGGCGCTCGCCCTCGCGTCGGCGACGTAGACCTCGAAGCCCCGCGCGCCGAGCGCGTCGGTGCACGCCCGCGTCTGGTGGTGCACGTAGAGGTCGAGCCAGCGCTCGCTGTTGCGCGTGATGCGCGGCGCGATGAGCGGCTTCACCCCGAGGTCGATGAAGTGCACCTCGCCCAGCCCGAGGGCGTCGGTGGTGCGCAGCACGGCCGCGGTGTTGTGCGGGTCGATGACCGCCTCGAGCACCACGGCCACCGAGGTGATGCGGCGCCGCGCGATCTCGTCGAAGCGCGCGAGGCGCTCGGGGAGGATCAACGGCGCGAGGGCGCCCTCGATCACCTCCACGGGCCACGGGAGCGCGCGCGAGGGGGCGGGCTCGTACACGTCGACGGTGCTGCGTCGCATCGGCGCGCGCCTTCTACCAGCGGAGAACTGCGCCGACCAGCGCGGCGGTCACCCCACGCGCGGGGTGCCGTCGACCAGCGTGGTGGGCGCGTCGTCGTCGTCCTCGCCCGCGGAGAGGAGCGCCTGGAGCGTCGCGGCGGCGTCGGCGTAGCGACCCTCGCGGTCGAAGGCGAGGCAGCGCATCACCACCTCGTCGAGCGCGCGCGGCAGCGACGGCCGCAGGTGCACCGGCGACGGCACCGGGCCCTTCAACATCTCTCCCAGGAGCACCGCGGGCGTGCGCGCGGTGTAGGGCACGCGCCCCGTGAGCATCTCGTAGAGCAGCGCGCCCACGCCGTAGACGTCGACGCGCACGTCGAGGGGCTCACCGCGGGCCTGCTCGGGCGCCATGTACGCGGGCGTGCCCATCACGAAGCCCGCGCGGGTGAGCCGCGGGTCGGCGGTCGCCGCGAGGTCGCGCGCCACGCCGAAGTCCAGCACCTTCACCAAGGGCGCGGCGCCCGAGCGGGCCACGAGGAACACGTTGTCGGGCTTGAGGTCGCGGTGCAGCACCGCCCGCGCGTGCGTGGCCTGCAGCGCCGCGAGCACCTGCGCCGCCACCGACGTCGCGAGGGGCACGCTCATGGGCCGCTCACGGCGCATCGCCGCCGCGAGCGACTCGCCCACGAGGCGCTCCATCACCAGGAAGGGCGCGCCGTCTTCCAAGGCGCCGAGGTCGAAGACCTCGACCACGTTGGGGTGGCCGATGGCGCCCACGATGCGCGCCTCCTGCTGAAAGCGCGCGAGGGCGTTGGCGTCCTTCGCGTAGCGGTGGTGGAGGCACTTCACCGCGACGGGGCGGTGCAGGCCGAGCTGCATCGCGTCGTAGACCACGCCCATCCGCCGCGCGCGATCACGCCCTTGATCTGGTAGCGCCCCTGGAGCACCTGCCCCACGAGGGAGGGCTCGGGCTGCGCCGCGGCGGGCGGCGTGGGCGGCGGCACTGGTATGCGCTTCGGCGTGGGGCGCGGCGCCTGAAAGCGCGACGCGTGCTCCAGCGGAGAGTGCGGCGCCGAGGGGCTCGACGCGCGCGGGGCCTTCGGCGGATCGGGCGGCACCGAGCTCGACCGCTCGGGGTCGACGCGCGCCGCGGGGACGATGGGGCGCTGGTGCGTCGGGCAGAGCGTCCACTCCGCGGGGTGCGGGAGGCCGCAGAGCTGACAGCGGACGAAGCGCTGGGCCATCAGGCCGCCGAGTATAGAGAGCTTCGCGCCGCGTCGCCGAGGGCGAGCGTCAGGGGAGCAACCCCTTCGCGCGCAGGGCAGCGCGCACCTCGGGCTCTCGCGGCCGCGGCACGCTCACCCGCGTGGGCATCCCCCCCTGCACGCCGAGGAGCGCGAGGAAATCGATCCCCGAGTCGAATGGCGCCGCGAGGGTGACGTTGTGCGCGTCGAGCACCATCGACACCCTCGCGCGCTGTTGGCCCAGGAGGAGGAGCTCGGTCTTGTCGAAGCTCCGCGGCGGGGCGTCGGCCACGTCGCACCAGGCCACCTCGCCCTCGACGCGGTAGCGCGCGCCGGCGAGGTCGCGGGTGCCCTTCTCCACCGTGTCCCACGCGCGGGCGACGTCGGCGATGTGCGCGGAGAGGTCGCCCTCCTCGGCGCCGTCGGCGAGCCAGCGCACCACCTCGGCGAGGAAGCCCTCGTCTCTGCCCTCGACCCGCAGCGCGCGGTCGACCACGTCGGCCCGCGGCGAGGGTGTGCCCGTGCGCGTGTCGATGGCCCGCGCGTCGGCGTCGGCGCCGGGGTAGGGCTCCCTCCCTTCGCGCAGCCATTTGGCCGCGGAGCAGAGCCCGTCGAAGTCGGTGTGGCAGACGATGGTGTCGACGGGGCCCACGCGGCGCACCAGCGCGGGGTCGATCATCTCGGGGCAGGCGCCGTGCTCGGCCTTGGTCGCGAGCACGAAGCGGGGATCGGACTTGTACTGCGCGTGCAGCGGGTGGTCGTGGTGGTCGACCCACACCGCGAGGCGGCCGCCGAGGTTCTTCAAGAAGGCCCCGGTGACCTTCTCGAAGGAGGTGCCGGTGCCCTCGGCGGCGAAGGCGATGTCGAGCACGGCCACGCGCCCCACGAGGGCGTTGGCGCGCGGGAGCTTGCGGGGGGTGCCGAAGGCGACGCGGGACACGGCGCGGGCGACGTCAGGACGCCGCGGTGAGCGTGCGCACGTGGTCGCGCGCGATGGTGGCGCTGCCCTTGGCCGCGCCGGGCGAGAAGCCCTCGGGGACGCTCCCGCCCTCGAAGTCGGCGAGCGAGAGCGCGCGCTCGTCGAGGCCCACCAGCGTGGCCGTGACCGTGGCGCCGCCCGTGGTCTCGACCGCGACCTTCTTGTCGAGGAAGCGCCCCCACGGGTCGCCGCCCTCTTCGAGCCCGAGGAAGAGCTTCATCTGCTTGAGCCAGAGCTCCTGGCCGCGGGGGTCGGTGGTGTCGAGCCGGAGCTCGTTCACGAGCTTCACGGACATGTCGATCCACTCGCGGTAGCAGGCCGCGCAGATCTTCGACTGGATCTCTGCGCCCAGGGGCGCGAGCTTCGTGCCGGGGCGGAACGGGGGCGCGGCGAGGGCGGGCTTCTCGGCTCCGCACTTGGTGCACTGGACGGTGGCGCTCATGGCCCGCGCTCTATGCTCCCCCTCGCGCGAGGGCGCAAGCGCCGCGACGGCTGTGGTACTGCACACCGCGCGATGCACAGCGCTCCGCCCGCGTACCGAACCGTGGTCGTCGAGCGCCTCACGCGCGTCTACGGCGCGACGCGCGCGCTCGCGGGGGTGAGCGTGACCTTTCGCGCGGGCGAGGTGGCCGTGGTCGAGGGCGGCAACGGCGCGGGCAAGAGCACGCTGCTCTCGGTGCTCTCGTCCCTCGCGCGCCCCACCGCGGGAGAGGTCCGCTGGGGCGAGTACGTGATGCCCGACGACCGCGACCTCATCCGCGCGTCGCTGGGCCTCGTCGCGCACGAGTCGCTCCTGCCGCCCGACCTCTCTCCGCGAGAGAGCCTCGGCCTCATGGCCGCCCTCTACGGCCTGCGCGCGTCGGACGTGGTCGAGCGCGCCCTCGCCGCGGTGGGCCTGAGCGAGATCGCCGACCGCCCCGCGCGCACCTTCTCCCGCGGGCAGTTGCAGCGCCTCGCGCTCGCGCGGGCGACCCTGCACGACCCGACGCTCCTCCTCTTCGACGAGCCCACCACGGGCCTCGACGCCGCCTCGGTGGCGCGCCTCGAGCGCTTCATCGCCGACGCCCGCGCCCGCCGTCGCATCGTGGTGGTGGTGACGCACGACCCGGCCTTCGCCGCGCGCGTCGCCGACGTGCGGGTGACCCTGGAGCGCGGGCGGGTGCGCGCGACGGAGCGCGTCGAGAGGGCTTCTACGCCCCCGCCGGGCGGTGGTACGCAGGCGTGATGAAGGTGCTCGTGGTCGGCTCGGGCGGTCGGGAGCACGCGCTCTGCGCGGCGCTCGCGCGGGGTGGCGCCGAGGTCGTGGCGGCGCCGGGCAACCCGGGCTGCGCGTCGGTGGCGCGCTGCGAGCCCGTGGCGGCGGGCGACCTCGCGGGGCTGGTGGCGCTCGCGACGCGGGAGTCTGTCGACCTCGTGGTGGTGGGCCCCGAGGCGCCGCTGGTGGCGGGCCTCGTCGACCGCCTGCGCGCCGCGGGGGTGCTGGCCTTCGGCCCCACGGCCGAGGCCGCGCGGCTCGAGGGGTCGAAGTCCTTCGTGAAGGCGATCTGCGAGGAGCGGGCGATCCCCACGGCGGCGTCGCGGAGCTTCTCGTCGCTCGCGCCGGCGCTCTCGTACCTGCGCGAGGCGGGCGCGCCCCTCGTGGTGAAGGTCGACGGCCTCGCGGCGGGCAAGGGCGTGACCGTGGCCGCGAGCGTGGCCGAGGCCGAGGCGGCCGTGTGCGCGGCGCTCGCCGACGGGCGCTTCGGCGACGCGGGCCGCACGGTGCTGCTCGAAGAGCGGCTCACGGGGCCCGAGCTGAGCTTCTTCGCGCTCTGCGACGGGTCGCGCGCTCTGCCCTTCATGACCGCGATGGACCACAAGCGCCTCGGCGACGGAGACGTGGGGCCCAACACCGGCGGCATGGGCGCGGTGTGCCCGCACCCGCTCACCTCGGCGGCGCTGGAGGCCGAGCTCCTGGAGCGCTTCGTCACGCCCACCCTCGACGCGATGCGCGCGCGCGGCGCGCCCTTCACGGGGGTGCTCTACGCGGGGGTGATGCTCACGCCCGAGGGGCCGAAGCTCCTGGAGTACAACGTGCGCTTCGGCGACCCGGAGTGTCAGGCCGTGCTCGCGCGCTTCGACGGAGACCTCGCCGCGGCCCTGCACGCCGCCGCGCGCGGCGCGCTCGACGAGGTGGAGCTCTCGTGGGCTGCGAAGGCGTCGGTGTCGGTGGTGATGGCCGCGCCGGGCTACCCCGACGCGCCGCGGGTGGGCGACGCCATCGACCTCAGCGCGGTGGACCCTCCCGAGGGCGCGGCGCTCCTGCACGCGGGCACGCGGGTGGGCGACGGCGGCGCGCTCCTGAGCGCGGGCGGCCGGGTGCTCAACGCGGTGGCGACGGGAGAGACCGTGGCCGAGGCCGCGGCGCGGGCCTACGCCGTGGTCGATCAGGTGCGGTGGCCGGGCGCGAGCGTGCGCCGCGACATCGGGGCGCCGCGGTGGTGACGTGAGCGCGGGGCCGCGCTGGGTGGCGCTCCTCGCCGCGCTCGCGGCGTGCCAGACCGAGCGCGTCACGCCCTGCGCGACGGACGGCGACTGCCCCTCGCAGGAGCGCTGCCTCGCCGGCCGCTGCTCGCTCCCTGACGCGCGGAGCGTGAGCGGCGCGACCTGCGCGAACACCGCGGGCGACGGCGCGGGGCCCACGCGCGGCGCGCCGGTGCGCGTGGTGGCGGTGGGCCTGGGCGTCGACGTGAGCGAGGCGGTCACCACCGACGCGCTCGCCGACGCGGTGCGCGCGCGGGTCGAGGCCACGGCGCGCGCGGCGCTCTCGGGAGACCGTCCGAACGTGGTGCTCCTGCCCGACGGGGTCGCGGTGGCGGCCCTGGTCGCGAGCGCGCGGGGCGCGAACGCGCGGGCCGCGGGCACGACCTCGGCGGCGGTCGCGGCGCTCGTCGAGCCGTGGTCGCCCGCGGCGCGGTGGTACGCCGAGCGCTCCACCACGACGCTCACCCCGCCGCGCGCGCTGGGGCTCGCGCTCACCGACCCCGCGTGGAGGATGGTGGACCTCGCCTACGCGCCGCTCGCGCGCTCGCTGCGCGCGTGGGTGGTCGTGCCGCTGGTCGCCGCCGACGCGGCGCGCGTCGAGGACCCCGCGCTCGTCGCCGCGCTGGTGGACCCCGACGACGCGGGGCGCGCCTACGCGTGGGTGGCGCGCGGCGAGGCGGTGTACCGGCAGACCGTGGTGATCGCGCCGACGGGCGAGGTGGTCGCGGCGGTGCGCGCCGAGCACCCCGACGCGATCCCCGGGATCGACCTGAGCGCGGGCGCGCCGGGGTCGGTGGGCGCGGTGCAGCTCCCCTTCGGGCGCGTGGCGGTGACGCTGGGCGCCGACGCGAGGGCGCCCGACGTGCGCGCGCGCTCGCCCTCGACGACGCCTCGCTGGTGCTGGAGCCCACGGCCTTCGAGGGCTTCGCGCGCCCCGACGCGTCGGGCGTGTGGGGCGCAGACCTCCTCCAGCGCGGCGCGTGGACGCTCACGCGACGTCTGCCCACGGCCCGCGCGGGCGCCGTCGCGTGCTTCTCGGGCAACCTCTTCGAGCGCGCCTATGACTGCCAGAGCGCGACCTTCACCGCGCCCGACCGCAGCTCGCGCGTGGGCGGCTTCGTCGGCCAGCGCGGCGCGCTCGGCTTCGCCGCGGTGGCCCCGTGGTCGCTCGACGACGACCCGACCCGCGACCTCCGCGCGCGTCGCGCGGCGCTCACCGCGCGGGCCGACGCGCTCGCGCCGGGGGGCGCGCTCGCGGGCGCGTACACCGTGGGCGTCGCGACCCTCGACGGTGACCTCGGCGCGACGCCCCCCGCGGCCATCGGCGCGCGCGGCGTCGAGGCGCCCATCGCCGCCGAGAGCGTGGAGGTCGCGCCGACCGAGCGGGGCGCGCAGCGACGTCCTGACGGCGTGGTGCTGCCCGACGGGTCGGCCTTCGTGGTGTGGGAGGACTCCCGCGACGGCTGCGGCCTGTTCTACGGCGCGCGCAGCGACGGGCCCTTCGCCGTGGGCTTTCGCAACGCCGCGCCGGTGATCGCGCACGGCCGCGAGCCCCGCGCGCCCCGCGTCGTCTCCGGCGCGCGCAGCCAGGTCTTCGCGGCGTGGCAGGAGCGCGCGGGCGAGGTCTCGACCGTGCGCTTCGCGCGCAGCGTGAACGGGGGCCGCGCCTTCGAGGCCCCTCGCGGCTTCGGCGACGGCGTCACCGCGCAGTGGTGGCCCTCCGTCGCGGTCGACGACGCCACGGCCACGGTGCTGGTCGCGTGGGCCGAGCGCGCGGGCGCGGCGTCGGTGGTGCGCGTGGCCCGCAGCGCCGACGCGGGCGCGAGCTTCGGCGCGGCGGAGACCGTCGAGGCCGCGCAGGGGCCGGGCGAGCCCGACCCGCGGGTCGCGACGCCCGCCATCGCCGCGGGGGGAGGGCGCGCGCTCGTCGCGTGGGTCGAGCGCCGCCCCGAGGGCTGGGTGCTGCTCGCGAGCGAGGCCGACGCGCGCGGCGGCGCGTGGTCTGAGCCCGCGCGCGTCGACGACGGCGGAGACGGCGCGGCGATGTCTGACCCCGCGGTCCTCCGCCTGCCGGGCGCGACCGGCGAGTGGCGCCTCGCGTGGACCGACCACCGCGCGGGCGTCGCCTTCGCCGACGTGCGCGCGACGACCCTGCGCGTCGGCGCGGTCGCGCTCTCGGTGCGCGTCGCGAGCGCCGACCCCGACCTGTCGCCCCGTTGGGCTCCCTCCTTCGCGTGGCGCGCCGACCGCGCGGCCCTCGCGTGGAGCGATCTCGCCTCGGGGCGCGCGCACCCCGCCGTCGCCTTCGTCACCGGCGGCGACGGGTGGAGCGACCCGCGCTCCCTCGACGATGGCCCCGCCGACGCGCAGCAGGGCGACCCTCGCTTGATGGCTGGCGGCGTCGACCGGCCCCAGGCCGTGACGGCGCTCTTCTCCGACGACCGCTCGGGCCTCGCCCGCGCGCGCGCGCTCACCCTCCCCTGAACGTCGCGACCCCGGAACCCGACGCCGCCCTGGCGCGTCTGTGCCTCTCGTGATGCGCCTCGCAGCCCTCCTCGCCCTCACCGCCCTCGCGGCGCCCTCGCTCTCCCTCGCGCAGACGCCGCCCGAGCCCGACGGCGACGACGACCCGACGCCCGCCTCCACGGGCGCCGTCCCCGCCCGCGCGCGCTGGGAGCGCGTGGGCCGCTCGCGCGCGGCGCTCCGTCGCGTGTGCGACCTCACCGCGCTCGGCGGCTCGCTCTACGCCGCCCACGCGTACACGCCCCTCGACAGCGACGGGGCCACCATCACCCGCTACACGCCGGGCGCGCGGCAGCCCTTCTCCGTCGCCTTCGACTGGAGCCGCCCCGGGCAGCCCCGCGCGGGCGGCGGGGGAGGGCAGGGATTCCTCCGCGTGCACGCCATCGGCGGGAGGTTGTTCGTGCCCGACGCCGACCCTCCCTACGCGGGCCTCGGCCTCGTCGACCCCGGCGCCGAGGGCTACGTCTTCGTGTCGGACCCCGAGGGCCGCTTCGCGCCGCCGCGCGGGGAGCGACTGCGGCCGCCGGGCCCTCCAGACGCGAGCGGCCGGCCCGGCGCGGGCGTGGTGCCGCGCGCCTATCACGTCATCGACGTCGTGCGTTGGCGCGGGATGACCCTGGCCTCGACGGGCTCCGTCCCCCCGCGGGCGCGCGCGTGGCGAGGGCCCTCTCCCGGCGCGCTACACGTCGCCGACGCTCGCCTCGCCCGCTGGACCTACGCCGCCGACTACCCCCGCCCGTACCGCGACGGCGTGTGGCGCATGACCTTCATGACCCGCTTCCGCGGGCGCCTCTACGCGGGCCTTCAAGACTACGACGGCCGCGAGCCCAACGACTACGTCGTCGTCGACCCCCGCCGCGGGCGCCTCCCTCACGCAAGCGAACCTCTCGCCCCGACGGGTCACCGCCACGGGCGGCGCGCTCACGCTCCGCTGGTACGTCGACGGCGGCACCCTCTACTGGATCACCATCGACCGCGACCGCCGCGTGCGCCTGCGCGCCACCGACGACGGAGACCGCTGGCGCGTCATCACCCTCCCCGTCGAGGCCGGGCCGCCGACCGATGTCCTCCGCTGGCGCGACGCCCTCGTGGTGCTCACCGCGGGCGGCCTCTACCGACTGCGCCCCGACGGCGCCCTCTCGCTGGTCGCCGCGCCGCCCACGTACCGCTCCCGCGGGGCCTCGATCTCGCACTTCGAGACCAACGACGCCTTCTGCGCCTCGCCCCTCGGAGCCCTCGGCGACGACCTCTACGCCGGGTCACAGCACGACGGCTCGCTGTGGCGCCTCGTCCCCGTGTCTGATGACGGGGCTTGACGCCGCGCTGTCACCGCCGTGACGCACCTTTCAACACAGGGCGTCACCGGATAGCTTCGCGTCGATGATGGCCTCACGCGCTTGGGTCCGGCTCGCGATCCTTTCTTCGCTCACGCTCGCCCTCGGCTGCGCCACGCAGCGCACCGACCTCGGGGGCTTCGACGAAGACTCCGGCGCGTCGGCCACCGACGACACGGGCTCGGCCCCCACCGACCAGGGCGCGCCCAAGCCCGACGCGGGCTCGCCCGTCGAGGTCGACGCGGGCGACCCCACGCCCGACGCGGGCGTCGTCGAGGACACCGGCGTGGCCCCGCCCGAAGACACCGGCGGCGGCGAAGACGCGCTCACCTGCGCCGACGGACAGTCGAACTGCGGCGGCGTGTGCATCAACACGCAGATCAACCCGAACAACTGCGGCGCGTGCGGCAACGCCTGCGCGGCGGGCGAGCGCTGCGCGGCGGGCGCGTGCGCGTCGGCCTGCACGGGCACGCAGGTGAGCTGCGGCGGGGCCTGCGTGGAGCTTCAGACCGACGCGGCCAACTGCGGGATGTGCGGCCGCGCCTGCCCCTCGGGGCAACCGTGCGTCGCGGGCTCGTGCGTGCTCACCTGCCCGGCGGGGCAGACGGCGTGCGCGGGGTCGTGCGTGAACCTGCAGACCGACGGCGCGAACTGCGGCGCGTGCGGCACCGCGTGCGCGATGGGCGCGATGTGCTCCGCGGGGCGCTGCGTGGGCGGCGCCGTGGGGGGAGAGCCCTTCCGCGTGACGGGCTTTCTCACCACGGGGTGCAGGGTCGCGGAGCACGGCTCGCTCACGGGCGACGACCGCGGCGGCATCGCGGCGTCGAGCACCACGGCCTTCGTCACGGGCGACACGGCCACCGCGCGCCTCGACGCCGACGCCCTCACCGGCGCGTCGCTCGGCGCGGTGTACGACTCGCTCGTCACCAACCTCCACACGGGGCAGGTGTTCGTGCTCGCCTCGGCCACGGGGATCATCACGCAGTCGGGCGGCACGGCCGTCGCGCTTCAGGAGCTCGACGGCATGACCGGCGCGGTGCTCGCGGGCCGCCGGGTGACGCTCTCGTCCCCCGTCGAGATGCCGCGCACCCCCACCGCGGGCTTCTTCTCGGGCTGGGACCGCGCGGTGCTCATGGCGGGGGGCCGCGCGTTCCACGTCGACCTCACCAACGGCGCGGTGCTCGACCTCGGCAACGTCGCGATGCCCTCGCTCTACCGCTCGTGCGAGAACTGGGCGATCTGGGGCGTCGCGGAGTTCTTCGAGGGCGCCCTCTCGGTGGTCTACGTCGAGAGCACCACGGCCATCGCCCGCATGCGCATCCCCGACCGCGGCGTGACCCGCGTGTCGAGCTTCACCAACCTCGGCGACATGTGCTCCATCGTCGCGAACCCGCTGCGGCGGCGGTGGTATTTCCACCACGAGTACAACTCGCAGTTCGGCGGCAACAGCTCGGGCGAGACCGCGGGCTACTGCGACGCGACCTTCGCGGGCCCGACGATCCCGTGCCCCGGCGGGCAGAGCGCGTGCGGCGACCGCTGCGTGAACTTGCAGGCCGACACGGCCAACTGCGGCGCGTGCGGCACCGCCTGCGCGACGGGGCAGACCTGCGCCGCGGGCGTCTGCGGCTGCCCCTCGGGGCAGACCCTCTGCGGCGGCGCGTGCGTGAACACGCAGTCCTCCACCGCGCACTGCGGGACGTGCGGGCGCGCGTGCGCCGCGGGGCAGACCTGCGCCGCGGGGTCGTGCGCGTGCCCGGCGGGGCAGATGCTCTGCGGGAGCGCCTGCGTCGACGTGCTCGCGAGCGCGACCAACTGCGGGTCGTGCGGGCGCACCTGCGTGGGCGGCGAGTGGTGCATGGCCGGCACCTGCGGCGGCGGGCCCAACTACGCGCGCTCGACGCCCGTGACGATGCCGCCCTTCGTGAGCGCGTGCAGCGCCGCGGGTCGGCAGACCGTGCTGACCTCGACCGACGACAACTACACCACGGCGGCGATGCCCTTCGCGTTCCGCTGGTGGGGCAGCGAGCGCGCGTCGGGGGCGCTGGTGGGGATCAGCTCCAACGGCTTCCTCACGATGAACGGCACGGGCTACACGAGCCTGTCGGGCACGATCCCGTCGACGAGCGCGCCCAACGACGTCGTCGCGCCGCAGTGGCGCGACCTGGTGACGGGCTCCTCGGGCGTCTGCGTCGCCACCGTGGGCGCCGCGCCGACGCGCCGCTGGGCCGTCGAGTGGCTCAACACGGCGAACTACTCGCTCGGCGGCTCGCTCACCTTCGAGGCCGTCTTCAACGAGGGCACCTCGGTGATCGAGTTCATGTACGGCACCATGAGCGGCGCGCAGACGGCCACGGTGGGCCTGGAGAACACCGCGGGCACCGACTCCGTGGGCGGCTGCCCCGACGGGTCGCGCTCCTGCTCGATCGCGACGAACTACCGCGTGCAGTTCGTCCCGTCTCCGTAGCGCTCTGCGGGGTGGTGTAGGCTCGGCGCCGTCATGCCGCGCGCGCTCACCCTCGCGGCGGCGGCCCTGCTCGCGGGGTCGTCGCTCACCCTCACCGCGCCCGCCTCGGCCCAACCGCGGAGGCCCGCGCCCGCCCGACCCGCCGCGCCCGCGCGGCCCACCACGCCCCCGCCCGCGCAGGTCGCCAACGCGGTCGACCTCTCCGACGCGATGGCCACGGTGGCCGAGCGGGTGACCCCCGCGGTGGTGGCGATCTTCGTCGAGATCGTCGAGCGGCCCGACGCGGTGCTGCAAGAGATGCAGGGCTTCTGGGGCCAGGCCCCGGAGGAGCCGCGGCGCCGCGCGGGCTCGGGCAGCGGGGTGATCTTGCGGCCCGACGGGGTGATCATCACGAACAGCCACGTGGTCGACGGCGCGACGCGCATCCGCGTGCGGCTGCACGACGGGCGCACCTTCAACGCGCGCACGCTCGGGATCGACCGCGCGACGGACCTCGCGGTCTTGCGCGTCGAGGCCACGGGGCTGCCCGTGGTGCGGCTCGGCGACAGCGACGCGGTGCGCGCGGGGCAGATCGTGCTCGCGGTGGGCGCGCCCTTCGGGCTCGAGGCCACGGTCACGCACGGGGTGGTCTCGGCGAGCGGCCGCGGCGGCCTCGGCGTGAACCAGATCGAGGACTACCTGCAGACCGACGCGAGCATCAACCCGGGCAACTCGGGCGGCGCGCTGGTGAACCTGCGGGGCGAGCTCGTGGGCGTGAACACGATGGTCGTCGGGCGGGGGCAGGGGATCGGCTTCGCGGTGCCCTCGCGGCTCGTGTCGCACGTGAGCGACCAGCTCGTGGCGACGGGGCGCGTGGTGCGCGGCTGGATCGGGATCGCCGCGCAGGACATCTCCGTGGACATCCAGCGGGCCTTCGGGCCGGTGCGCTCGGGCGCGGTGGTGAACGCGCTCGACCCCGAGGGCCCCGCGGCGAGGGCGGGGGTGCAGCTCGGCGACGTGATCGTGGCGATCAACGGGCGGCCCGTGCACGACCGGCACGACATGGTCCGCGAGGTGGCCTCGCGGGCGGTGGGCGAGCGGTTGACCCTGACCGTGACGCGCGACCGGCAGCGCAGGGAGTTCGCGGTGACGACGGCGATGCGGCCGGGGGAGAGCGCCGCGCCCGCGACGCCGCCCGCGACGCCCGCGGCGGAGCCCGGGCCGACGGGCTTCGGGATCTCGATCGAGAACCTGCCGGCGGCGTACGCGCAGCGGATGGGCCTGCCGCAGGGGACGGGGGTGCTCATCGCGCAGGTGCAGCGCGGCGGCGCGGCCGACCGGTCGGGGCTGCGCCCGGGCGACGTGGTGCTCCAGGCCGACGGGCGCGAGGCGCGGAGCACCGACGTGGTGGTCGAGGCCGCGAGGGACGGGCGCGCGGTGCTGCTCGTGCGGCGCGGCCGCGCGCAGGAGTTCGTCGGGGTCTACACGGGGAACGAGCCGTGACGCTGGCCCGCGCGCTCGCCGCGCTGACCGTCGCGTCGGGGGTCGCGCTCGCGGGCTGCGAGGAGCCCGGGCCCGCGCCGCCCGACCTGTGGCGCTTCACGGCGCCGCAGGTGGTGATCCAGCGCGCCGCCGAGAGCTTTCAGCGCGTGGTGCTGGTGGAGGGCGACGCCGCGCGCACCTTCGCGGTGCTGACCGTGACCTCTACCGACGGGATGGCCTCGCTGATGGTGCTCGAGCGCGTGGGCCTCGCGTGGTCGGCGCCGACCCTGTGGCCGCGCCCCGCGGGCATCACCACGGAGTCCATCGAGTGGGCGGCCTCGGCGCCCTTCCCCGCGGTGATCACGCGCGGAGAGGGCCCCCTCGGCACGGCGCTGTACCTCAGGGTGTTCTCCGACAACGCGTGGCAGGCGCCCTTTCAGGTGACCTCGCCCGGGATCGAGGCCCCCACCGTCGCGCGGATCGCCGCGGGCCCGTCGCGGCTGCACCTCGTGTACGGCGTGCCGGGCGGGTCGTGCGCCGACGGCGTGCAGCTCCGCTACCGCGAGACCGACGCCGACTGGCGACGAGGGTTCGGGGCCTTTCGCTTCGTGGCGAGCACCTGCGGCTTCGACAGCGTGGGCCTCGCGGCGACGCCCATGGCGGTCGACGGCGGCGAGGCCCGCAGCGCGGTGATGGTGGTGTGGACGGGCCCCGCGCCGGGCCTCGAAGACCCGCAGGTGTGGGCGAGCTGGAGCGCGGGCGACGGCCCGGCGGCGTTCCGCCCGCCCTTCCGCGTGCGCTCGGGCAAGAACTCGGGCGTGCTGGTGGCGCCGATGGAGGGCGGGCGCTTCCTCGCGACGTGGCTGCAGCCGCGCAGCGAGGGCGGGCAGCAGCGCGCCGTGGCGAGCGAGTTCTCCACCGCGCGCGACCTGTGGGAGATCCCCAACACGGGCTGGTTCTTCACGAACCTCCAGCCCTTCCCCGCGCAGGCTCCGACGGGCGGCGCGCTCGCGCTCGGCAGCGAGTACGACGCCGTCTCGTCGCGCCTCGCGGCGCGCCACTACACCTCGCCCGCGGTGCCCGTCGCGTCGCAGACCATCATCGGCACGCCCTTCGGCCGCGTGAGCTCCCACTGGCTCATGGTCGACTCGCTCGGCGTCGCCCAGGCCGCGTGGATCGAGTCGCTCGACTCGGGGATCGGCCGCGTGATGCACACCACGGGCGTACCCGTGGCGCAGGGCCAGCGCGACCGGTAGCGCGCTACGGCACCGCGCCGAGGCCGCGGGCGAGGGTCTCGATCTCAGCGCGGCGCAGCCGGTCGACCGCGAGCGAGGGGAGGATGACCTTGTTGCCCGGCAGCTTCGCGATCCGCTCGATCATGCCCCGCTGGAGCTCCTCGCGGCGCGCGCGCGTGAGGCCCGCCCGCGCCACCGGGTCGAGCGCGGGCGAGCGCGAGAGCACCGCCGCGGCCGACTGGGCCTGCGCCGCGCCGCCCTTGAACAGCGGGGGCAGCACGTTGTTGATGACGATGCGGCCCAGCGGCAGGCGCATCGACGCGAGCTGGGGCACCAGCTCCTCGGTCTCGCTGGTGGGCATCTCTTCGGCGAGGGTCACCACCACCATCGCGCTGCGCGCCGGGTCGCGGAGGATCGAGAGGCCCTCTTCGGCCTCGCGGCGCAGCAGGCCCACGGGCGCCACGTCGGTGATCACCTGCGGCACGCGGAGCATCTGGAGGCCGTGCCCCGTCGCGGGCGCGTCGAGGATGACCAGGTCGTAGACCGAGCGACCCGCGTCGTCGCGCTGCTTCACGTGGTAGAGCGCCTTGCCGAGCATCGCCCACGCGTCCATCCCCGGCACCGCGCGGAGGAAGCCCTTCACGGCCTTGCTCTCCATCACGGCCTTGTAGAGGGCGCGCACCTTCAAGACCATCATCCCGTACTCCTCGAGCGCGGCCTCGGGGTCGAGGTTCACCGCGTCGATGTTCGGGAGGATGCGCTTCACGTCGGAGGTGATGAACTCCGTCTCGAGCATCGCGCTCATGCGCTCGCGGGCCTGCGACATCGCGACGAGCACCCGCTTGCCGCGCGAGGCGGCGAGCATCGCCAGCGACGCGGCGACGGTGGTCTTGCCCGTGCCGCCCTTGCCGATCACCGCGAGGAAGCGCTTGTCCAGAAGGTCTTGCGACATGGGTGTCGCCGTTGCTACCGCCCGCCACGAATTCGCGCAAGGCGCAGCGTGAGGGCCTCGGGCAGCGCGTCGAGGTCGTCGACCGTGTCGACGTCGGCCTCCGCCGCGAGCTCCTCCCACGTCGCGCCCGCCGCCCGCAGCGCGGCGCGCGTCTCGTCAGCCACCGTCTCGGTACCCCAGGTGATGCCCTCGAAGACCGGGAGCCATCGCCGCAGTCCCAGCGTCCAATAGCCCCCGTCGCGCGCCGGGCCGAGCACCGCGTCGCTCCGGTCGAGCGCGTCGAGCGCGAGGGTGACCCTCTCCGCGTCGAGGGCGGGGCAGTCGGTGCCCACCAGCAGCACCTTCGCGTCGCCCGCGTCGAAGCGCCGACGCGTCGCGCGCGAGAGCCGCTCGCCGAGGTCTCCGTCGCCCTGCGCGACGAAGGCGTCGGCCTCGCCGAGCCACGCGCGCATCGCGTCGGGCGCGTCGTCGGGGGTGTAGACCACGCGCAGGCTCCACCGTCGGTCGGGGGGCGTCAGCGCGCGCGCGGCCCGCGCGCCGAGCCAGCGGTAGACCTCCAGCGCGGTGACGTCTCCGAGGCCCGCGGCGAGTCGGGTCTTCACGCGGCCAGCACCGGCGCGCGCGCGAAGAGGAGCACCGACGCGGTCACGCGCGCCTCCGTCGGCGGAGGGTGAGCGCGAGGTCGAGCGTGAGGCCGCTCAGCGCGGCGGCGGCGATCGCGTCGACCACCCACGGCGCGGGCGCCCACACGCCGGAGCGCGCGTAGGCGTCGATGACCTCGTAGGAGACGGGCAGCACGGCCAGAAGAGAGATCGCCCACGCCGAGGGCGCGAGCGTGGTGGTGACGGCGAGGGGCACGCCGTACCAGGGATAGAGCACGGGGCTCGTGAGGAGGAAGGCCCCCACCGCGTCGCGCACGCGCGCGCCGAGCGGCGCGCGACGGAGCGAGAGCGCGACGAGGAGGACGAGCCCGCCCGCGGCGAGGCAGGGGCGGATGACGTCGTCGTGCCAGGAGAAGCGGGCGTAGAGCGCGGTCCAGAGGGGCGCGGCGAAGTTCCAGTGCTGGGCCATCCAGGGGAGCGAGCCGGGGGGCGTGTACCCGAGGAGCTCGGCCGCGGCGTGCGAGAGCGCGAGGGGCGCGAGCGCGATCACCAGCCACCGGGTCTTCTTCGGCGCCGTCAGGAACACCGGGAGCAGCACCGCCGCGGGGACCCATTTGAGCGCCGCGACGAGGCCCGCGCAGAGGGCGGATGCCTCCCAACGGTCACGGCGCGCGAGGGCGAGGGAGCCCAGCATCGCGGGCGCGACGAGCGCGTCGAGGTGCGCGCCCACGCCAGCCTCGAGCGCGAGGATCGGCGAGAGCGCCACGAGCGCGAGGTGGTGGGCCTCGGGCGTGCCTCGGGTGGCGCGGCGCGCGATGAGCACCGTGAGGGAGGACGCCGCGGTGACGATCACCTTCCACGCGGTCATCGACCAGCCCGCGCCCGCGAGCGCGGTGAGCGCGAAGACCCCGAGCGCGAGCGGGGGATAGCAGGTCGGCACGTCGTGGTGGTCGATCGGCGGCGGGAACACCCCGCGCAGGTGCGCGAGCTCCGCCGCCCACGGCGGCAGCGCGTAGGGGTCGAAGCCCGCGAGGGCGACGGCGCCGTCCCAGAGGTAGCGCCGCGGGTCGGTGGTGGTGAAGGGCGCGACGGGCACCAGCGCCACGCGCGCGACCAGCGACATCGCCACCATCGCGTCGAGGGCGCGGTCGTCGGCGCGGCGAGAGAGCCTCCACGCCGCGAGCATCAGCGCCGTCATCGCGAGGTGCAGCGCTACGTAGGCCGACGCGCGCTGCCCCGCGGGCGCGCGCCACGAGCTGCACCGCGAGGCACGCGAGCGCGAAGAGCGCGCTCACCGCGCCGAGGGCGCGACGCTCAGCGAGGGTCACGCGACGCGCCGCCGATCGCTCCGCCGAGCCACGCGAGGATCCTCTTCGACGCGCCCAGCGAGCCCTTCCACGTGCCGCCGACCTTCGGCTCGCCCGCGCGTCGAGGGCGCCACGACACTGGAACCTCCGTGACCCGCAGCCCCGCGCGGGCGGCCTTGATCTGCATCTCCAGCGTCCACCCGTAGCTCAGGTCGCGCATCGCGAGCGCGTCGAGGGTCGAGCGGCGGATCGCGCGCATCGGGCCGAGGTCGGTCACCAGCGAGCCGTAGCGCAGGGTGAGCACCCCCGCCGCGAAGAGGCTCCCCGCGCGCTGCCACGCGGGCATCGCGCCGGGCGTCACGTAGCCCCGCGTGCGTGACCCGATGACCAGGTCGGCGCGGCCCTCGCGCACCGGGTCGACCACGCGGGGGAGCTCGCGCGGGTCGTCGCTGCCGTCGGCCACCATGAAGGCCACGACCGGGTCTTCGCCCAGGGCGCGCAGGTGGTCGAGGGCCGTGAGGCACGCGGCGCCGTAGCCCACGCGGTCACTGGTGAGCGCCGTGGCGCCCGCGGCGCGCGCGACCTCGGCGGTGCCGTCGACGCTCCCGTTGTCGACCACGATCACCCGAGAGACCCAGCCGGGGACCTCTCGCACCACGTCACCCACGGTGGCGGCCTCGTCCTTCGCGGGCACGATCACGACCACGTCGGGTGTATCCATGGTGGGGTGAAGGGCCGAGGCGCCCGCGCGATCAGAGGGAGAGCGAGATGGCATACGTACTCGGGGTGATAGGTGGGAGCGGGCTGTACCAGCTCCCGGGGCTCGAACACGTCGAGGAGGTCTCCGCGCACACGCCCTTCGGCAACCCCTCGGACAAGGTGGTGAGGGGCCGGCTCGGCGACACGACCCTCTTGTTCCTGCCGAGGCACGGGCGCGACCACGCGATCCCGCCGTCGGAGGTGAACTACCGCGCGAACGTCCACGCGCTCAAGGCGCTCGGGGCCACGCACGTCCTGTCGGTGTCGGCGGTGGGGTCGTTACGCGAAGAGATCGCCCCGGGCCACCTCGCGGTGCCCGCGCAGTTCATCGACCGCACGCACCGCCGCGCGGGGAGCTTCTTCGACCGCGACGTCGCCGTGCACGTCTCGATGGCCGACCCGGTGTGCCCCGTGCTCGCCTCGGCCGTGGCCGTGTGCGCGCGCGAGACCGGCGCCGAGGTTCACGCTGGGGGCACCTACCTCTGCATCGAGGGCCCGCGGTTCAGCACCCGCGCCGAGAGCCACCTGTGGCGCGCGTGGGGCGCCGACGTGGTGGGGATGACCAACGTGCCCGAGGTCTTCCTCGCGCGCGAGGCCGAGCTGCCCTACGCGACGCTCGCGCTCTCGACCGACTACGACTGCTGGCGCCCCCACGAGGAGGTCGACGTCTCGGCCATCGTCGCCGTGCTCCACGCGAACGTCTCCCGCGCGCAGGAGGTGATCCGACGTCTCGCCGCGCGCCTGCCCGACCCGAGCGCGAGCCCCGCGCACCGGGCGCTCGACCACGCGATGCTCACGGGCGCGAGGCCCTCGACGCCGACACCCGCGCGCGCTTCGCGCTGCTCCTCGGCAGGGTGCTGTGAGGGTCAGTCTCGAGGTCGCCCGGGTCGCTGAAGGCCGCGAGGGCGTCGCGGAGGCGCGCACCCCTGGGCGATGCGCGTCTTCACGGTGCCCAGCGGCTGGCCCGTGCGCTCGGAGATCTCGGAGTGCGACAGGCCGCTGAAGTACGACAGCTCGAGCACGGCGCGCACCTCGGGCTTGAGCGCCGCGAGGGCGCAGCGCACGGCCGCGGCGCGGTGGGCCTCGAAGACCGCGCCCTCGGGCGTCGCGGCGGGCGCGGCGGGGGGCTCGACGGACTCTTCGTAGTGGCCGCGGCGGCGGCGGGCGCGCACGCGGTCGATGGCGCGGTTGCGCGTGAGGGTGACCAGCCAGGTCGAGGCGCTGCCGCGGGCGCGGTCGAAGCGCGGGGCCTCGTGCCAGACGCGCAGGAGGGTCTCCTGCACGACGTCTTCGGCCTCGGCGCGGTCGCCCGTCACGCGCGCGGCGACGGCGAGGAGGAGCGAGCCCGCGCGGTCGAAGAGCGCGAGGAGGGCCGCGCGGTCGCCCTGGGCGACGCGCTCGACGAGCGCCTCGGCGTCGACGTCGGGTGAGGCCGCGGTGAGCGGCGCTTCGACCTCGGGGGTCAGGCCCACGGGGAGGGATGGTCGTTGCAGCCCGCGTTTCGTGTCAACGGGCCACCACGCGCACGACGCCGCGCATCCCGATGGCCGCGTGCACCTGGCAGAAGTACGGGTACGTGCCGACCGACGGGAAGCTCACCTCGACGGTCGCGTCGCCCGACGACGTGGGCGGGATCGGGTTGTTCGCGCTCCCGAGCGCGAGCCCGCGCGACTCGCCCGGCCGCAGCGGGTGGAAGGTGAAGTTCCCCGCGAAGGTCACGGTCTGCCCCGCGGCGACGGTGAGGCACGGCGGGTCGTACGCGGTGGAGCCGCTGCCCATGGTGCCGCCGAAGGCCACCACGCGCATCGCGTCGTCGGCGCTGCGGTCGACGAAGCGGTCGTCGGTGCAGCCGTGGATGCCCGACCCGACGAAGTCGGTCTCGACGGGCCTGAACTCGCTGCACCCGAGGCACAGCGCGAGGGCGAGCGCGGCGGCTCGGGCGCGGGGCATGGCGCGCGGATCATCGCCGCGGCGTCGCTCACCGGCAACGGGAGAGCGCCGAGGCCCACGCCTCGCCCACGCGTCGCACGGCGACGTCGGAGAGGATCACGTCGCCCTCGGGCCGCTGCGCCTCGGTGAGGAGCGCCGACCAGCGCGCGCGCAAGGGGTCGAGGCAGGGGTCTCGGGCGGCCGAGAGGGCCTCTTCGCAGCGCCCCGCGCGCAGGGCGAAGCGCGCGCGGCCGTCGCGGAGGGCGCGGCGCAGGGCGGCCTCGAGCACGTCGGGTCGGGGGGCGTCTCCCACGCCGTCGAGGGCGCAGCGGGCGAGCTCGGCCATCGCCGCGCGCGGGGTCGTGGGGGCGATCTGCGCGCGCTCGCACGCGGTCACAGCGAGTGCTGTGAGCGCGAGGGCGCCGAGAGGGTTCACGCGCCGCCGTCGGGCGTCGAGAGCAGCGCCGCGGCGGACTCGGGGTCGCCGAGGAGCACGAGCCACTGCGCGGCCTCGCGGCGGTCGGGGCCCGTGAGCTTCGCGCGGAGCTCGGCGAGGGGCGCGGGGCGGATCGCGCGCGCGGCCCACGCGAGGCGCAAGGGGTCACGGGAGCGCGCGAGGAGACGTCGCGCGGCGGCCTCGCGCGTCGCGGCGTCGACGCCGTCGGCGCAGAGGGCGTAGGCGTCGTCGGTCCACGGGGCGCGCGCGCTCTGCAGGCCGGCGCAGCCCGAGGCGGCGCCCGCGTCGAGGCGCTCGATCACCGGGGCGAGGGCGAGGGTGGCGAGGGCGGCGCTGCCCCAGGTCGGGGCGAGGGTCGCGGCGCGGCGAGACTCCCGCGCGGCGCCGGCGAGGTCGCGCTTCGCGAGGAGCACGCGCGCCCGCTCGAGGTGCAGCGGGGCGTCGTCGCGCAGCGCGATGGCCGCGCGGAGGTCCTGGTCGGCGAGGTCGAGGCCGCTCGACGCGCCCACGGCGAGCCACGCCCGCGCGCGGGCCGCGAGGGGCGTGGGGGAGGTCGTCCACACCTCGACGGCGTTGTTGGCCCACTCCAGGGCGCGGTCGCCCATGCCCGAGGCGCTCGCGGCCTCGACCGCCGACTGCGCGGCGATGGCGCCGCCGAGCTCCGTCGGGCTCATCGCGCGGTGACGGAACTCCGACGCGGGCACGACGTTCCCCGCGCTCACGTCGACGAGCTGCTCGCCCGAGCGGACCATGTACGCGCCCAGCCACGACGCGGGCGCCGTGGCCTCTCCCGCGCGCGTCGGGCCCGTGCGCTCCACCACCGCGGCGTCGTCGCCAGCGCCGCGCAGGAGCGTCGCCACGAGCCGCGCGAGGTCGAGCTCCGCCACCGTGGCCTCGGGCGAAGGCAGCATCCTCCACACGAGCGTGGGCGAGCGCGGAGGCGGCGGCGGGTCGTCTTCGCCCGCGACGCGCGCGCGGCGACGTCGCTGCACCTCGTCGGCGGCGACGCGCGCCCTCGCGGCGGGCGAGCCCTCGCGGCGCAGGCGCTCCACCAGCGGGCGGAGCTCCTCGCTCGCGGCGAGGGGCTCGGCCGCGGCCGGGGCGGTGACCGCGGGCGGGGCCGGTGGGCGAGAGCGCAGCGCGACCACCCCCGCGCCGACGCCGCCCGCCACGACGACCCCCGCGGCGATGAGGGCGACGACGCGTCGGCGCGGCGCGCGGGGCTTGGGGGCGTCGACGGCGACCAGGGTCGACCGGAGGCATTTCGGGCAGCGGCGCGCGTCGTCGTCGGCGCGCGCGCCGCAGTGGGCGCATTCGAGGGCCATGGGAGGGCTTCGGGGGATAACCCCCAAGGGCGCGACGGGGCAACCCGCGTCGGGGGGCGCCCCGTCGTTCGACGCCCTTCACTCGGGGGCGTTGATGGCCAGGTCCTTGAAGATGAACTTGGTGGCCGACTCGCTCTCGGGGCTGCCGCCCTGGGCCTGAAGCGCGACGTGGCCCGTGGTGAAGGCGTCGTCGGTCACGGTGGTGAGCTTCTCGCCGTTGACCTTCACGGTGATCTCGGCGCCCTTGGCGACGATCTCGACGCGGTTGTCCTGCCCGAGGCCGGGCTTGATGGCCTCGTGGCGCGTCCAGTCGACCAGGGCCGTCGACTGGTTGTTCACCCGCCGCGTGAGGCGGTAGTACCCGTCGCCGTCGAGGAAGAGCCGGTAGTTGTCCTTGTCGCTCGCGGCGCGAAAGCTCACGCCCATGTAGCTCTGCTGCGGCTCCTGCGCGGTCAGCAGGCTCACGGTGACGGCCACCGACAGGTCGCCGAACTGCTTCTTCTCGTACCAGTACGCGGCGACCGAGGTCTCGCCGCCGGGCAGCGTCACCACGAGGCCCGGCGCGTCGAACTGCAGCGGCGGCGCGCCGCTCGTCGTGGCCGCGAACGACCACCCGGCCGGCTCGGACGAGAAGGCCTCTTCGAGCGCCTTCGGCCACTCTGCCCCGTTGTCTCCCGACTCGCCCATTGGCTCCGATCCTTTCGTGCGTCCTCGTGGGCGGGGGCGCCGCTGCCGACGCCCTCGGGGCGCCGCCGCCTCGCCGCCCGCGCGACTCGACAGACCGCCATATACCCCACGCCCGCGCGCGGTTGAAGCACCTTGACGCCCCGCCTCGCCGCCCGCCCGCCGCGACCTCGGGGTGGGGGCGGCTCCCACCTCGGCGCGCGCCCCCGATCGCTTCACGCGATGAAGTCCGTTGGGATGCTCACTGTGCAATCCACGGTTCCCTCTAATGAATGTCTTGACAGACACTATTCAATGCGATTGCCTCGACCCCTGAAAGAGGTGAGACATGGCTTCTGAGGTCCAGAAAGAGATCCAACGCATCGTCAACGAGTTCAGCGAGCAGATCCTGCAGGTGGTGAAGCGCGCGGTCTTCGCGAGCCTCGACGGCAACGACGGCAAGCTCGCGTCGCCCGCGGTGGTCGCGCGCCGCACGCGCGCGCCGAGCGCGAAGGGCGCCAAGGGCCCCAAGGGCGCGAAGGCCAAGGCCGCGGCGCCCGCGCGCGCCAAGCCCGGCCCCAAGCCCGGCGGCCGCAAGAGCCGAAAGAGCACCCCCGAAGAGGTCGAGAAGCTCGGCGGAGAGATCCTCGCCACGCTCCAGAGCTCCGGCGAGCTCATGTCAGCGTCTGAGCTGATGAAGGCGCTGAAGGTCCCGACGGGGCAGTTCCATTACGCGCTCGGCAAGCTCAAGGCAGACAACAAGGTCACGCAGCACGGCGAGCGCCGCATGACCTGTCTCGCTCGGTCCGGCGCATGAGCTCGCCGTCGGTGCCGCGGCTCGTGGTGAGCTCCAGGCGACGCGTGCGGTTGCGCCCGAAGCCGCGCGACACGAGCGCCTTGATCTCGTTCTCCATCGAAGGCCAGCGCGCCTTGTACTGCGCGTTGAGCGTCGCGAGCGCGTCACCCTCGATCAGGACCGCGCTGCGAAACCGGATCCCCCGCGTCGACGACGCGTCGTCGGGATCGGCCGGGACGATCACCTCCCAGGGTCCGTCCTCGGCGTCGCCGTCGAGGCGCGTGTCGGGGCGCACGATCAGGGGCAACCCCAGCGCGTTGCGCGCGGTCGGAGACCGGAAACGCCACAGCTCCGCGTCGCCTCGACCGATAGTCAGGTACGGCACCTCCCAACTCCACAGCCACCGCAGCACCGCGTCGCCGTTGGCGCCTCGGTCCAGGATGTGGAGCCGCACGTGCGCGTGCCACCACGCCATGCGGTCGTCGTCCATCAAGAGGTCTTCGAGCGCGTCGCGAAGAGGAGCCGCGGGCTTGTGCCAGGAGAGATGCGCCACGAGCGTCGGTCCACCGGGCAGCGCCACCGTGGTCAGCCCGAAGTAGGTGCCCGCCAGCAGGCGGTTGCCCAGCCGCCCGATGGGGGCCGCGTGCGCGTACTTCTTCGTGTAGTAGGGCTGATCGAACATGTCCGTGTACGCGATCACCTCGTCGTCGACTGGCCACCGCGTCGGTGACCTGCCTCCACACCGCGCGGGCCACGTGGACCCACGCGCCCTCGGCGTCGAGGCGCACGGCGGCCATGCGCATCGTGCTCTCGGCGTAGGCGCGAGGGCGCCCCGTCCACAGAGGCTCGGCGCCCGCCTGTCGCGCCGCGGCCGAGAGGCTGCCGGGAAACATCACGCGCGGGATGAGCGCCCCCATCCAGTCAACGATGCGCGATACCGAGACGCCCTCGGGGTGCTCGCGGTGGTGCTCGGGCGATCTGGTGCAGCTCGCGCTCCACCAGCGCGGGCAGCACCACGGAGGCTACCTGCGCGGCGACTTGCGGGAGCGGGGTTGTTGCGCGCGCACCGCGGACAAAGGGGGGGAGTGGGTGGCGGCCGCGCGACTCTCGTTGGAGGGGCGCCCTTCGCCGCGGCGAGGCACTCCCACCGCGGCGAGCACCGTGCGGATGAGCGACTCGGAAGGCGCGTTGTGACCTCGCTCGCGGAACCAGCGCACGATCTCGCCCGAGCCGATGGTCGTCGGGTCTCGCTCGCGGAAGAGCGCGAAGTACGCCTCGAGGATCGCGGCGCGGTCGCTCGTCAGGCTGCTCCAGTCGAACACCGGGGAGTCGGCGGAGGACATCAGCCGCGGACCCTACCGCCGCCAGAGCTCCGGGGCTACGCGACCCCGACCGTGACGGTATCCAGCCCGGGATTTCAGGGGTCGAACGCGGCGACTGCGGATCCCTGCTAATGAATGTCATGACAGACACTATTCAATGCGATTGCCTCGACCCCAGAAAGAGGTGAGACATGGCTTCTGAGGTCCAGAAGAGATCCAACGCATCGTCAACGAGTTCAGCGAGCAGATCCTGCAGGTGGTGAAGCGCGGTCTTCGCGAGCCTCGACGGCAACGACGGCAGCTCGCGTCGCCCGCGGTGGTCGCGCGCCGCACGCCCCGAGCGCGAAGGGCGCCAGGCCCCAAGGGCGCGAAGGCAGGCCGGCGCCGACGCGGGCCAAGCCGGCCCCAAGCCCGGCGGCCGCAAGAGCGAAGAGCACCCCCGAGGAGGTCGAAGCTCGGCGGAGAGATCCTCGCCACGCTCCAGAGTCCGGCGAGCTCATGTCAGCGTCTGAGCTGATGAAGGCGCTGAAGGTCGACAGGGCAGTTCCATTACGCGCTCGGCAAGCTCAAGGCAGACAACAAGGTCACGCAGGTCGGCGAGCACCGCGTCCGCTACGGCACCGCGGGCGGCAAGGGCAGGGCAAGGGCAAGGCGCCCAAGGCCAAGCCCGCCGAGGGCGAAGAGAGCCGAGGCTGAGCCCTCCGCCGAACCGCCCATTCCCTCGCGGGCTCCGCGCCTCCGCGACCCCAGCCCGAGAACACCTGTTCGTCCCCGCGAGCGTCGCGCCGTCACGCTCACCTCTGTTCCACGGTCGCGAGCGCCGCGCTCCTTCGAGAGGCCGAGGCGCTCTGATGGGTTCATTGAAACGCGCCCTCGGGCTCGCTGATGTCTGAAACAAGCCCCGTGGCGTCACGCCTCGCCGCGACCACGCCAGCGCGCCCACCGCCGCGAAGGCCGCGAAGGCCGCGGCGACGCCGAAGGCGCGCGCGGCGCGTCGGGGCGGTAGAGCGCGCCGAACATCGACGCTGGCAGCGCGAGGCCGAGGCGAGGTTGAAGGCCCCGAAGGCGCGGCCCATGTCGGACGAGGGCGCGAGCTCGGCGACGAGGGCGCGCTCGGTCCCTTCGGTGAGGCCGTAATAGGCGCCGTAGACGAGCAGCGCGGCGAGGGCGACCCACGGAGAGGTCGCGATGGCCGAAGCCGAGGTAGGCCACCGCGTAGAGGGCCCAGCCGAGGGCGAGCGCGCGGCCGCGGCCGAAGCGGTCGGCCACGCGGCCTCCGGGCGCGGCGGCGAGGGCGCGCAGGAGCGAGAGCGCGCCCCAGGCGAGGGGCAGCCAGCGGGTGGGCACGCCGAGGTCGCTCGCGCGCAGCACGGAAGCCATCGCTCGCGTTGCCCAGGGTGAAGAGCGCGACGAGGCCGAGGAGCGCGCGCAGTCGCGGCGGAGCGGGCGCTTCTTCGGCGGAGGTCGCGGCGGGCGAGGGCGCGGGGGGCGGCGCGGCGGGCTCTCGGAGCGCGAAGGCGACGGTGAGCACCGAGAGGAGGCCGGGGACCGCGGTGAAGGCGAAGACGGTGCGGAGGTCGTCCCGCCACGCGAGGATCGCCGCGGCGAGGAGGGGGCCGAAGACCGCGCCGAGGTTGTCCATGCCGCGGTGAAAGCCGAAGGCGTACGCGCGGGACTCGGGCGTGGCCGCGCGGGCGATGATGGCGTCGCGCGGCGCGGTGCGAACGCCCTTGCCGACGCGGTCGACCACGCGGACGAGCAGCGCGTGCCAGGGCAGGGTCGCGAGGGCGAGGAAGGCCGCGCGGCGTTGGCGAGGTGGTGTAGCCCGCGAGCACCAGGGCTTCTTCTTCGTTGAACGGTCCGAGAGGGCGCCCGCGACGTATTTCATCAACGCGCTGGTGGCGTCGGCGAGGCCCTCGACGAGGCCCACGAAGGCCGTCGGGGCGTGGAGCGTGCGGGTGAGGAACAGCGGGAGGTACGGCGTCGCCATGTCGGCGGCGACGTCGGTGAGGAGGCTCACCACCCCGAGCGCGACCACGGCGCGCGGGAGGCTCGCGCGGGGCGCGTCGGGGGGCGCTTCGCTCACGGGTGAGCGGTCACTCTTCGGCCATGGGCGTGACCATCGCCTCGGGGCCGAAGAGCGAGAGCTGCAGCCAGCGAGAGAGGCCCGTGCCCGCGAGGCGCGCGACGAGCTGTTGAGACGCGCGGTTGAGGCGCACGAGTTCCCTGAGGCGCGCGTTGCGCTCGTAGGGGAGCGAGCTCGCGAAGCGCCACGCGCCGGCGCGCGGCCCGTCGGAGACCGAGAAGAACTTCAGCCACTGGCGCCACTCGTGCGCCGCGGCCTCGGAGAGCACGCGCCGCGCGAGGTCGTGGAGGGCGTCGGTGGCGCGCTCGGGCCCGTGCGTCGCGTCGAGCACCGCCTGGGTGGTGACGCCCTGCGCGCCGCGCACCCAGAGGGCGCAGACCTCGGGGAGCACGATGCGGGCGACGTCGGCGACCTGGGCGCGCTCGTCGAAGGGGCCGCGCTCGGAGGCGGGCGGCAGCGCGAGCTGGAGGAGGGGGTCGGGCGCGAGCACGTCGTCGCGGAGGTCGGCGTCGACGTGGTACTGGAGCGCCGAGGCGAAGCGGATCGCGACGCTGGCGGGGGTGCTCGGGCCGAGGGAGAAGCTCACGCCGTCGCGGTCGACCTCGAAGGTCGCGGTGCGCCCCACGTCGAGGTCGACGGCGTGTACGCGGTAGCGGTCGTCGGAGAGGGTCTCGGGGATTCCCCACAAGCGAAAGGGCTCGGCGCCGGAGAAGACCCGCGCGACGCCGAAGGCGAGGTCATCGAGGTTCCACCGCAGGGGGACGTTCACGCGCCGCGGCGTGCGTCGGGCCTGCTCGAGGCCCTCGACGAGGCTGTCGTGCTCGTCGAGGAGCTGCCGCACGATGGTCTGGTGCTCGGTGAACGAGGTGCCCACCGCGGTGATCTTCCCGTTGTGAAAGACCTCGGCGAGGCAGTAGCGCTCCTCGTCCCCGACGCGCACGCGCACGCTGTAGACCGAGGTCGACGCGGGCAGCACGTCGGAGTGCCGGAGCTTGTCGAGGGTCTCCCTCGCGCGCGGGCCCCAGAAGCGCAGCGTCACCGAGTCGATGCCCTGCGCGTCGGGCGTGCGCCGCAAAGGCCGACGGTCGTGGCGCAGGGAGAACAGCACCATGCGCGAGTCGGCCGCGCGCGCGAGGCTCTCCAGCGCCCGCGGCGGGAGCCACACGCACTCCAACTGACCGCTGCCCGACACGAGCATCTCGTGCACGCGGTCAGCGTCCTTCGCGGCGCCCACGGTGTAGAGCCGAAAGACCCTGCCGCCCGAGGTGTCGAGCCAGAACTGGAGCTCCCCGATGGAGAGCTCGAACATCTCGGGCTCGTCTCCCCTCTCGACGGTGACCCCGAGCGGGCCGCAGAGGGCCTCGAGGGCGGCGAAGGTGTCGGTGCGGAGCTCCCCGTGGGCCTCGAGGAGGTAGGTCTTGAGCGCGGTGCGACCCTCGATGTCTTCTTCGATGGAGGGCGAGGTCAGCCGCGTCGAGGCCGCCGTCATCTGCCTCTCGAGAAGGATCGAGAGGTCACGCCGCGAGCGGATGGTGAACATACCGCCTCGCATCACACACCCGACGCGGGTCGTCGGGCCAGATTTCAGCGCACGGGCACCGTGGAGCACTCCGTCGCCCCCGCGCCCTCGGGGCACACGAGGAGCTCCGGCGCGACCCGCGGGGCGATGCGCCCGGTCGCGACGGCGGTGGCCACGGCCTGGTCGGGCACCGTGAGCCGCACCGTCCCGCGGAGGGCGCCCACGCACGGCCGCGCCGCGTGGAGGCGCACCTGCAAGGTGACCTCGGCGCCCGCGGGCACCGAGGCGTAGGGCGAGGCCTCGCCGTTCACGGTCACCGACGAGAAGTGCCCGTAGGCCACGTTGGTGAACACCGGCACCGCGGGGGTCGCGGGCGTGGCGGGCCGGCCCGCGGCGGCTGGGCGGGCGGGCACGGCGGCGACGCAGACATCAACCGCGGCGACGCCCTGGAGCGCGTGGAAGAAGCGCACCCGCGCGTGCCCGGTCTCGGGCGACAGCGACGCGTCGGGCGCGCCCGCCGAGGCGCTCGTGCTGTACGCGATCACCGTGTAGCGGCCGTCGGCCTCGGTCGCGGGGACGTTCATCGTGAGGAGCGGCGCGGCGTCGGCGGCGGCGCCCTCGCGGCGGGCCTTGAAGGCCCGGTCGCCCGTGGGCACCTCGACCGCGGGCGAGGCCGCGCGGAAGGCGAGCGAGGCCACGGCGGGCTCCGTCGCGTCGTCGACGTAGAGGGCCACCGCGGGCGCCGCGGGGATGGCGTGGATCACCCGCACCGTCGCGTGCGGCGGGGGCGGGGGCGGGGCCTCGGGCATCGCCTCGGCGCTCGCCATCGGCGCGCCCAGGGAGTCGTCGGGCAGCGCGGGCTGCGCGACGGCGTTGAGCTGCTCGGCGGTGTAGACCGCGCGCGGCGTGGGCGGGGGAGAGCCGCCGCAGGCGAGGGTGACGAGGGGCAGAGCGACGAGCGCGCGGCGGGCGGTGCGGAGGTCGGTCACGGGTTCCTCACTGTCTCCGAGGGGGGCATCGGGCCGCCGGAGCGCGCGGACGATACACCAGACCCCGACGGCGTCGGAGGTCGGCGTTGCTTGCCGCGCCGGAGCGGTCTAGACAGCGCCGCGATGACTTCGTGGTGGCGGGTGACGGCGCTCGGCGCGGCGCTCACGCTCTCGGCCTGCGCCGAGGGCCGCGGCAGCGTCGCGACGCCCGCCGACGCGGGCGCGGGCCGAGACGTCTCCGTCGACCTCGGCGGCCTCTGCGGCACCGAGGGCGAGGCCTGCTGCGCGGGCGAGGCCTGCGAGCCGGGGCTCTCGTGCGAGGAGTCGCGGTGCCTGCCCGAGACGACCTGCGGCGCCGCGGGGCAGTCGTGCTGCGCGGGCGGCGGCTGCGAGCCGGGCCTGCGCTGCGCCTCGGGTCGCTGCGAGCGCGGCGCGTCGTGCGGCGGAGAGGGTCAGGCGTGCTGCGACGTGGGCGCGGCCTGCGAGGGCGCGCGGCTCACCTGCTGCGCGGGCACCTGCGTCGACACCGCGGCCGACGCGCGCAACTGCGGGCGCTGCGGCAACGCGTGCCGCGCGGGGGCGTCGTGCGGGGCGGGCGCGTGCGCGTCGGTGCAGTGCGGCGCGGGCGGCGAGGCGTGCTGCGCGAGCGGGTCGCCGTGTCAGGCGGGGCTGCGGTGCCTGTCGGGCCGCTGCGAGACGGCGACGGCGACGTGCCTGCCCTCGCAGCAGGGGTGCGGCGCGGCGTCGGCGTGCTGCGACGGGCTGGCGTGCCGGGGCGCGCCGGTGACGCCGGTGTGCTGCCGCGAGGCGGGCGGCGGGTGCATCGGGTCGCGGAGTGCTGCGGGCAGATGCTGTGTCGGTCGGGGCGGTGCGCGTGCGGAGCTTTCCGGGCAGAGCTGCGCGACGGGGGAGACTGCTGCGCGGGCTTCTCGTGCGTGGCGGGCACGTGTCAGACGCCGACGGCGGGGTGCGCCGTGGCCGAGGCGGCGGCGTGCATGCCGGGCGCGGCGGCGCCGATGTGCTGCGCCGACGGGCGCACCTGCGGAGACGTGGTGGGGACGAGCCGGTGTTGCCGGGGCAGGGGGCGGCGCTGGGCACCTCGGTGCTGCGGCGACCTGCTGCTGCACCGGCGGGACGTGTCAGTAGCGACGGAGGACGAGGGCGATGGCCGGGCGATGGGGAACGATTTCACGCACCGCGAGGTGGGCGCGCTGAAGAAGCGGGTGCACCGGCTGGGGCTCGCGTGCAACTACGGCATCGACGCGGGCGACTTCGAGCACGCGCTCGAGCGCGGGGTGAACTACGTCTACTGGACGCGCTTCCTGCACGGGTCGATCGCGCCGTCGCTGAAGGCGGCGATGGCGAAGCAGAAGGAGTCGCTGGTGGTGGCGACGGGTCGCTCCCGGCGTCACGGGCGTGACCGTGCGGAGCGCGTGCGAGGGATGGCTGAAGACCCTCGGCACGGACTACATCGACGTCTTTCAGCTCGGGTGGCTGGGCGTCGCGAGCGCCTTCACCGACGGCGTGGTCGAGGCGCTGGTGAAGCTCCGCGAGGAGGGCAAGGTGCGCGCGATCGGGACCTCGATCCACGACCGCGAGCGCGCGGGGCGCCTCGCCGAGGCTCCGCTCGACCTCTTGATGATCCGCTACAACGCGGCTCACCCCGGCGCCGAGAGAGACATCTTCCCCCACCTCGCCGCGCGTCACCCCGCGGTGATCGCGTACACCGCGACGGCGTGGCGCAAGCTCCTCAAGCGCCCCTCGGGCTACGACGGCCCGGTGATGACCGCGGGCGACTGCTACCGCTTCTGCCTCTCGAGCCCGCACGTCGACGTGACGCTCACGGGGCCCGCGAACCGCGCCCAGCTCGACGAGAACCTCGCCGCCCTCGAACGCGGCCCGCTCTCGCCCGACGAAGACCGCTGGATGCGCGCCTTCGGCCGCGCCGCCCACGGCTGACCTCGCTACAGCGCAGCGCTCGCGAGGAGCAGGTACGGCTCTCGCGCGCGCACCCCGCTCGGGTGCACCAGCACCAGCCCGTAGGACCCGCCCGAGATCAGCCACGACACGCCGTCGCTCGAGTCGTCGACCAGCGTCGCCGTGGCCGCGCGCCGCGCCTCGCCGGCTTCGTCGTCGCACGCGAACACCGCCCACGCGCCGTCGAGCCCCTCTTCGCTCTCGTAGGGCACCGACGTCACCGCGCGCGCCTCGCCCGCGACCTTGAAGCGCATCGAGAGCCCGTCTTCGCAGCCCGGGCCCGGCTCCACCTCGACGCTCACGAAGCGCGGCTCCATCGCCGCTCGCGATACCCCGCGCCCCGCGGTGCGCGCAACCGGCATTGACCCCGCGCGGCCCGCGCTGGTGTGATCGCCCGCGCATGGAGCGCGACGTGGCGGTGCTCACCCGCGGCCTCGGCCGCCGCTTCGGCGAGCGCGTCGCGCTGCGCGACCTCGACCTCGCGCTCCCGCCCGGAGAGGTCTTCGGCCTGCTCGGCCCCAACGGCGCGGGCAAGAGCACCACGCTCAACCTCTTGATGGGGTTCCTCCAGCCCACGTCGGGGCGCGCCGAGGTGCTCGGCCTCGACTGCGCGACGCGCTCGCGCGAGGTGATGGCCGTGGTGGGGCACATGCCCGAGGAGCCCGCGCTCTTCGAGAACCTCACGGGCCGCGAGACCGTCTCCTTCGTGCTCTCGATGCGCGGCCTCGGGAGCGCCCTCGACTGGCGCCGCGTCGAGGGCCACGCCGAGCGCCTGGGCTTCTCGCGCGAGCTCGACCAGCTCGTCGCGGGCTACTCGATGGGGATGCGCAAGAAGCTCGCGATGGTGCTCGCGCTCGGCCACGCGCCGCGGGTGCTGCTCCTCGACGAGCCCACCAACGGCCTCGACCCCGTGGTGGCCCGCGAGGTGCGCGCGCTGCTCCTCGAAGAGGCCGCGCGCGGGGTGACGGTGGTGCTGTCGACGCACCTCCTCGACGTGGCCCAGCGCACGTGCGACCGGCTCGGGGTGATCGTCGGCGGGGCCCTGCGCGCCGTGGGCACGCCCGACGAGGTGCGCGCCGCCGCGGGCGAGGTCGACTCGCTCGAAGAGGCCTTCATGACCCTCTCGGGCGGGCGTTGACCTCGGCCGCGGGGCAGGTGCGCGCGGTCGTGCGCGCGCTCGTCGCGGCGGGGCTGAACTCGCTCCGACGGCGGCAGGGCGCCGGGGCGATGGTGATCTTCCCGATGCTCGTGGCGGTGCTGGCCTTCGAGCTCGCGCGCTTCGGCGGGCGCGGCGCGGCGGGCGTGCGCCGCGTGCTCGCGCTCACGGCCGACCGGCCCGAGAAGGGCACGTGGTGGGTCGCGCTGTGGCTCTCGCTCCTCGCCGTCGCGCTCGCCGCGCTGAAGCTCTCGCGGTCGATCCCAGGCCGCGGGTCACGGAGGTACTTCGACACGCCGATGCTCCGCTCGCTCCCGGTGTCGCCGCTCGCGCGCGCCGTGTGCGAGCTCGCCGCGGGGCACGCGCGCGCCGCGGGCTTCGTCCTCGTGGTGTGGACGCCCGCGGTGTGGGGCCTCGCGCGCGCGCACCACGGCCCGTGGGCCGCGCTCGCGC
The DNA here is from genome assembly GCA_041389825.1 of Polyangiales bacterium. Classification (GTDB taxonomy): domain Bacteria; phylum Myxococcota_A; class Polyangia; order Polyangiales; genus JAEYZO01. Next base: position 55,123 of record JAWKRC010000023.1, read on the forward strand.
TCACGGTGGCGGCGACGCTCGCGGTGAACTCCGTCACCACCCTCGCGGCGATGGCCGTCGACGGAGGCCTCTCGCGACGTCTCGACGGGCGACGTCTCGACCTCCTGCGCGTGGCGAGCTCGGTGCTGGGCATCGGGCTCGTGGGCCTCTTCACCGCGGGCGGCCCCATCGGCGCGGGCATCGCGCACCACCTCCGGCTCGGCGGCCGCGCCCCGCCCTCGTGGACGCCGCTCCTGCCGCTCTGGGGCTTCGTCGAGTGGACGCGCTTCGGCGCGCGCCCCGCCGTGGTCGTCGCCGCGATCGCGCCCGCCCTCGTCGTCGGCCTCGCCTCGGCCGCCGCGCTCGCGCGTGGGCTGCGCCGCCCCGGCGACGTGAGCCTCGACGCGCCCTCAGACACCTTCGGCCCGCGCCGCTGGGAGCCCGAGCTCTCAGCGTGGCGCGTCGAGCTCCGGATGCTCGTGCGCCAGGCCCCGTGGCTGCCGCTCGGGCCGCTCGCCTTCGTGGCCTTCTTCTTCGCCCTCGCGCGACTCGCGCCCAAGGCCACCCGCGCCGACCTGCCCTTCCTGTGGTTGATGGGCCTGACGGGCTGGGCCTTCGTGGTGCTCGCCACCGCGCTCTCGGGCGCCACCGCGCGCCGCTGGAGGCGCGTGCTCTGGATCCCCGCCGCCGCGGGCCGCGACCACCGCGCGACGGTGCGCGCCGTCGCCGTCGCCCACACGCTCCTCACGGCGCCCCTCGCGCTCGGGGTGCTCGCGACGCTCCTCTACGCGACGCAGCCCGGGGCGCTGTTCTTCCTGCGCATGGTGCCGGGCCTCGCGGCGGCCATCGCGGTGGGCCACTGGGCGCTCGCGGCGGCGGTGTTCCTGCTCATCGACCCTTCCCCCGATCGCCTCTCGGGCCTCTCGGTGGCGGCGGTCTTCGGCGTGCTCACCACCGCGGTCCCCACCGCCGCGCTGTTGATGCTCTTGAGCGCGCTGCCGCTCGGGACGTGGCTGCCCCTCCTCGGGCTCCTCGCGCTCTTCGCGTGGTCGATGGAGCGCTCGGCCGCCGAGCGGCTCCGCGCGATCCGCGACCCCGACGGAGACCCCGTCGCCCCCTCGCGCTCGTGGCCCGCGCTGCGCGGCTTCGGCGTCGCGACGCTCGCGCAGCTCCTGGTGACGCAGCTCGCCGAGGCGCCGCTCGGGCTCTCGCAGAGCGCGCAGCTCGGCCTCGGGTACGTGGCCTTCGCCGCGGTGATGATCCCCCTCGGGTGGGCGGGGCAGCGTCGGCACGCGACACAAGAGCGCTGGGCGCTCCCGCGCGCGCTCGGGGTGGGCGTCGCGGCGGGGCTGGCGAACTTCGCCGTCGCGATGGGCTACGCGCGGCTCGCGTCGCGCGTCTGGGGCGAGGCCGCGGGCCCGCTCACCCAGGGGCTCGCCCACGCCCACGGGCTCTGGCGGCCCCTCCTCGTGCTGTGCGCCGCGCTCCTCGGCCCCGTCGCCGAGGAGCTCCTGTTCCGCGGGTGGTTGCAGCCCGCCTTCGCGAGGGACCTCCCTCGCAGGCTCGCGCCCTTCGCGCCGGTGCTCGCCGCGGCGGTCTTCGCGGCACTGCACATGAGCGCGTCGTGGCCGATGACCTTCGCGTCGGGGCTCCTCGCGGGGTGGCTCATGCAGCGCTCGGGGCGCGTCGAGACCAGCGCCGCGATGCACGTCGTGAGCAACGCGCTCGTGGTGGCCTCGGCCCTGTGGAGTTGATCACTCCTCGGGCGCGAGCAGGCCCTGCATCCACGCGAGCGTCGCGTTGCTCTCGGCCACCTGGGCCTGCGCGCGGGGCCCTGCACCCTGGGCGAAGTTCCGCGCGGCGGCGACCTCGGGCCGCGCAGAGGCGGGGGCCGTGCGCTCGACCGCAGCGAAGGCCGCGTCGAGGGCCGCGGCGAGCGACTGCGCGCGGGCCATGGTGATCGACAGGGCCTTCTCGGTGCGCAGGAGCGTGCTGATCGTCGCGAAGAGCGCCGCGAGCGGCGCGGGGTCGCCCCCCTGCGGGCGAAGGTCGACCACGATGGAGCGCTCCACCGCGGCGAAGGCCTCGCGGCGCGAGCTCGCGGTGGGCTCGACGAAGCGCTCCTCCCAGCGCTGGAGCGCGGGCTCGGTGCCGGGGCCCACCTCGAGGGTCACCTCGACGCGGCGGACCTGCACCTCGTTGAGCCGCGCCTGCAGCGCCGCGACCAGCGACGCGCGGTCGGCGCTCTGCGGCTGCTCGAGCGCCGCGCGGAACACCCGCATCGCCTCGAAGCGCCGCAGGTCGGCGAGGGCGAGCTCGCGCTGAAGACCGTTCACCCGGAGGAAGAGCGCGTCGAGGTCGGCCTGCCCCGAGCGGTAGACCTCCTCGCGGTCGACGGCGGTGGCGCGGTGCCTCGCCCAGGGGTCGCGGCATCCTGGCGCGGCGAGCGCGACCAGCAGCGAGAGCGTCAGCGCGCGGTGAGGTCTGACGACGAGAAAATACACTTCGCTGACACTTTCTCCGGAGCGCCGACGGTATCACTCGGCCCGACAGAGCCTGCGCAGAAGATTGGCCTTCGTGGCCGCGATTTGCGACGGGCGGGAGCGGAGATGACCACGATCCTGATCGCCGCGCCGTACCTCACGGTGCTCCTCCTCCTGGTGCTCTATGGCCTGCACCGCAGCCACCTCGTGTGGCAGCTCTTCAAGCACCGGGCGAGCCTCCCGCCCGCGCCGCCGCGCAACCTGCCCGACGACGAGCTCCCGGCGGTGACGGTGCAGCTGCCGCTCTTCAACGAGCCCGACGTGCTCGAGCGGCTGCTCGACGCGGTGGCGCGCATCGACTACCCCCGCGACCGCTTCGAGGTGCAGGTGCTCGACGACAGCACCGACGACAGCCGCGAGCTGGCGCGCGCGAAGGTGATCGAGCTGCGCAACCGCGGCGTCGACGCGGTGTACATCCACCGCAGCGACCGCACGGGCTTCAAGGCCGGCGCGCTCGACCACGGGCTCAAGCTCGCGAAGGGCGAGCTCGTCGCGGTCTTCGACGCCGACTTCATCCCGCAGCCGAGCTTCTTGCGCACGGTGGTGCATCACTTCGCAGACCCGACGGTGGGATGCGTGCAGGCGCGCTGGGGTCACCTCAACCGCGAGGCGTCGATGCTCACGCGGGTGCAGGCCCTCATGCTCGACGGCCACCACATGGTCGAGAACCGCGCGCGCTACGCCGCGGGGGCCTTCTTCAACTTCTCGGGCACGGGCGGCATCTGGCGCCGCGAGGCGATCGGCGCGGCGGGCGGCTGGCAGCACGACACCCTCACCGAAGACCTCGACCTGTCGTACCGCGCGCAGCTCGCGGGCTGGCGCTTCGTCTACCGCGAAGACCACGTCACCCCCGCCGAGCTCCCCGAGGAGATGGAGGCCTTCCGCGCGCAGCAGTTCCGCTGGGCGAAGGGCACGGTGCAGACCGCGCGCAAGCTCTTGAAGCGCGTGTGGTCGCGGCGCGACCTGCCGCTCGCCGTGCGCGTCGAGGCCTTCTTCCACATGACCCCGCACTTCGCGTACCCGCTGATGGTGCTGCTCGCGGTGCTGCTCCTTCCGATGCTGCTGGTGATGCCGGTGAGCGACCCCCTGTCGCTCCTCCTCATCGACATCCCGCTGATGATCGGCTCGACGGGCTCGCTCCTGACCTTCTACATGGTCGCCGAGACCTCGCAGGGCCGCTCGGCCTGGGGCGCGCTGCGCCGGCTCCCGTGGCTCCTCGCGCTCGGCTCGGGCATGGCCCCGTGGCTCACCCGCGGCGTGTGGGAGGGCCTCCAGGCCGAGACCGGCGAGTTCGTGCGCACGCCGAAGAAGGGCGACGCGAAGCGCGGCGGCCGCTACCACGCGCGCACGCAGCTCCCGGTGATCGAGATGGTGCTCGCGGCCGAGAGCGGCGCCTCGGTGATCTGCGCGCTCACCACCGGCCACTACATCGCCGCGCCCTTCGCGATGCTCTTCGTGATGGGCTTCGGCTACGTCTCGCTGATGGTGTGCCGCGAGCGCTTCGCGCGCCTCGCGCCGCGCCCCGCGCCGGTGCTCCTGCCCGAGCGCGACTCCGAGCCCGGGATGGTCCCCGTGGCGATCCCGGCCTTCGCGAAGGGCGCCCGCGCCACCGACTCCGCCGCGGTCTGACCGCGCTCCCTCCGCCCGCGCGCGGCGCTCTCTCCGCGCCGCGCTACTCGGGCACCCGCCGCAGCCTCACCTCCACCGTCACCCTCCGCCCCGTCGGCGTCACCTCGCGCTCCGTGGGGAAGTACCCCTCGCGCCGCACCACGAGCCTGTGCGCGCCCGGCGTGAGCCCCACGGCGCGCGTCGTCCAGAGCGCGCAGGGGCCGAGGTCGTCCTCGTCGAGGATGACCCTCGCGTCGGGCGGGTCGCAGCGGAAGCGCAGCGCGCCCGCGGTCACCACGCGCGGCCGAGACGACGCGCAGCCCGCCAGCGCGAGGAGCGCCGCGAGCCCGAGCCGCGCGCTCACTCCCACTCGATGGTCGACGGCGGCTTCGACGAGATGTCGTAGACCACCCGGTTCACGCCGCGCACCTCGTTGATGATCCGCGACGAGATCCGCGCGAGGAGCTCGTGCGGCAGGCGCGCCCAGTCCGCGGTCATGCCGTCGCTCGACTGCACCGCGCGCAGCGCGCACACGCGCTCGTAGGTGCGCTCGTCGCCCATCACGCCCACGGTGCGCACGGGGAGCAGCACCGCGAAGGCCTGCCACACCGACTCGTACAGGCCCGCCTCGCGCACCTCGTGGTCGACGATCGCGTCGGCCGCGCGGAGGATCTCCAGCGACTCGTGGTCCACCGCGCCCAGCACGCGGATCGCGAGCCCGGGGCCGGGGAAGGGCTGTCGCCACAGCACGGTGCGCGGGATGCCCAGGGCCTCTCCCACCGCGCGCACCTCGTCCTTGAAGAGCTCGCGCAGGGGCTCCACCAGCGAGAGCTTCATGCGCTCGGGCAGGCCCCCCACGTTGTGGTGGCTCTTGATCACCGCGCTCGGGCCCTTGAACGACACGCTCGATCACGTCGGGGTAGAGCGTGCCTTGCACGAGGTGCGTCACGCCCTCGATGCGCTTCGCCTCTTCGTCGAAGACCTCGATGAAGTCATGCCCGATGCGCTTCCGTTTCTGTTCGGGGTCGGTCACCCCCGCGAGCGACGTGAGGAAGCGCTCCCGCGCGTCGACCACCCTGAGGTCGAGGTGAAAGCTGTCGCGGAACACCCGCTCCACCTGCTCGCGCTCGCCGCGGCGGAGCACGCCGTTGTCGACGAAGATGCAGGTGAGCCGGTCGCCGAGCGCCCGGTGCGCGAGCACCGCCGCGACGGAGCTGTCGACCCCGCCCGAGAGCGCGCAGATCACCCGACCCTCGGGCACCTGCTTCTTCACCGCCTCGATGGCCTCGTCGACGAAGGCGCCCGGGCTCCAGTCGGGGAGCATCCCCGCCACGTCGAAGAGGAAGGCCGCGAGCACCTCGTCGCCCCGCGGCGTGTGCGCCACCTCGGGGTGGAACTGCACGCCGTAGAGGTCGCGGGAGACGTCTCCCACCGCGGCGAAGGGCGAGTGCGGGCTCGTGCCGAGCACGGCGAAGCCCTCGGGCAGGGCCGCCACGCGGTCGCCGTGCGACATCCACACGTCGAGGGCGTCTCCGCGCGAGAAGCGCGAGAGGATGCCCACGGGCTTGTCGACGCGCAGCTTCGCCGGGCCGTACTCGCGCTCGGCGGCGGGCTCGACGCGGCCTCCCATGCGGTGCGCCATGATCTGCTCGCCGTAGCAGATGCCCAGGACGGGCAGGCCCAGGTCGAAGAGGGCGGGGTCGACGTCGGGCGCGCCCGGCTCGAACACGCTCGACGGCCCGCCCGAGAGGATGAGCGCCTTGGGCGCGCGCCGGCGCACCTCGTCGAGGGAGACGGTGCAGGGCTGCACCTCGCAGTACACCGCCTGCTCGCGGATGCGGCGGGCGATGAGCATCGTGTACTGCGAGCCGAAATCGAGGATCAGGACGTGCGGTCGGTCCATGCCGCCGGCACGAGTAACACGACCCGGCGCGGGGCTCACCCTTCGGGCGAGGGGGCCGTCGGGGTGAGGGGCGCGATGGGCGGCAGCGCCCGCAGGAGGGAGTCCACCGCGAAGACCAGCTCGCGCACGCCCTCGCCCGAGACGGCGGAGATGGCCCGGAGCTCGATCCCCCGCGCGGTGAAGGCGGGCTTCGCGAGCTCCCACGCGGCGCGCGCGTCGGGCAGGTCGACCTGCGACACCGCCACCACCTGCGGCCGCTTCGCGAGCTCGGGGTCGAAGCGCTCGACCTCGTGCATGAGGGCGTCGTAGCGGGCCACGAGGTCGAAGTCGTCGCCCTGCACCGTGAGCAAATGCACGAGCACCCGCGTGCGCTCGACGTGCTTCAAGAAGCGCACGCCCAGCCCCGCGCCGTCGGCCGCGCCGGGGATCAGCCCCGGGATGTCGGCCATCAAGAAGCTCCGGTCGTCGTCGACCCGCACCACGCCCAGGTTCGGCACCAGCGTCGTGAAGGGGTAGTCGGCGATCTTCGGCTTCGCCCGCGACACCGCCGCGATGAGCGTGCTCTTGCCGGCGTTCGGAAAGCCCAGGATCCCCACGTCGGCCAGGAGCCGGAGCTCGAACCTCAGCCGCCGCGTCTCTCCCTTCTCGCCGGGCTGCGCCTTGCGCGGGGCCTGATCCCAGGGCGTGGCGAAGTTCATGTTGCCGAGGCCCCCGCGGCCCCCCTTGGCGGCCACCACCCGCTGGCCCTTCTCGTAGAGGTCGGCGATGACCCCGCCCGTCTCGGCGTCGTAGACCACCGTCCCGACGGGGAGCTTGACCTCGAGGTCCTCTCCGCCCTTGCCGTTGCAGTCGGTCTTGCCGCCGGGCTCGCCGTTGGGCGCCGCCCAGCGCGGGCGGTACCGGAACTCCAACAGCGTGCCCACCTGGGGGTCGGCCACCAGCACCACGTCTCCGCCGCGGCCGCCGTCGCCGCCGTCGGGGCCGCCGAAGGGCACGTGGGCCTCGCGGCGGAACGAGACCGCCCCGCCGCCGCCGTCGCCGGCCTTCACGCTCACCTCTGCCTCGTCGATGAACTTCACGCGGCGCTTCGTCACACGCCCCGAAGTTGAACGCCCGTAGGGCTGGGACAGCTTCGACCCCCGGAAGCGACCGGAACCTTCGTGCGAGACGTGAACGAAGATCCTGCCTGTGCGCAGCCTCCCGCGCAAGGTGGTCGAGGTGAAGGCGACGCTCGGCGCCGTCATCGCCGACCCCGCGTCGGGCGCATGCGCGACGAGCCCGGCGCAGATCGATGCCTTCCTCGCGCTCGCCCGGTCGTACAGTTCCCCACGCCGGCCGAGGCGCTGCGGGCCATCGTCGACCTGCTCGACCAGCACCGCGGCGAGAGCGCGCTCCCGAAGGCGCAGCTGACCGCCTCGCGGGCCTCGTGGCCTCGCTCGCGCCCCGCGCCGAGCTCGACGCCCGCGAGGGCGACGCCGACAGCCTGGTGCCTCGGGCACCCGCAGCGAGCTGCCCGCCTGATGCCCCAACCCGTCGGGCCGATGGTCACACCGGGCGAGGGCCTGACCCTGTCGCCCGCGCCTCGGCGCCCGCGGAGGAGCTTCCCCGCGCTGTCCGGCCTCCTGCCGGGGCGCTGCCCGCGAGCGCGCTGCAGATCCTCAACGGGCTCTGGCTCGCGCGCGTGAGGGCCCTGGCCGACACCTGCGGCGGCGAGGTCGAGGCGCAGGGCGCGCGGCCACCCTCGACGAGGCTCCCGCGCGCCAGAGACCGCCCCCGACGGTGGTCGCCGAGTGCGCCCCGCCCGCCGACGGGGTCGAGTCGTGCGGGCCCTGCGCGCCGAGCCCCTCACGGATTTTCATCCCGGTGCTGCCGGTCGCGCCCCCGACGCATCATCGGCGCGGGAGCGCCGTCATGACGCCCACGACGTGCTGGGCGACGACGCAACCAACTGCATCCGCCGCGCGGCCAGCGCGCCGTGCGCGGGGACCTCCTGCCGCCGCCCAACACGCAAGACCTCGGAGAGCTCAGCCTCGACGAACTCGTGCGGGCGCTGCAAGACGAGATCAAGCGCGTCTCGCGGGCGCCGCCACGCCGCAGGCGCAGCCGCGAAGGTCCCCGGCACCACCTGGAGCCGCCGCACGGGACGCCATCACGCGCATCCGCGAGGTGGTCGAGCGCCGCTCCGACGGCAACGTGCGCTTCGACCTGCCCTCGGCGCCGCGGGGCCTGCCCGGCACCGAGGTGTTCACCATCGGCCGCACGGCCGTCACCGTCGACCGCGCGACCTCGCGCAAGACCCGCTCCCCGGGCGGCGCGCGCTGGTGGTCGACGACGACCCCACGGTGACCGAGCAGTTCGCCGCGCTGCTGCGCGAGGCCGGGATGGAGGTCTACACCTGCGGCGACGGCGAGACCGCGCTGCGCGAGGCCCGGCGGCTGCGCCCCGACGTGGTGGTGAGCGACATCCTCATGCCGGGCTCGACGGTTTCGGCCTGTGCCGCGATCCGCCGCGAGACGTGAAGTTGCGCAACACCCCCGTCATCTCTATTCCCGAAGGACGACCAGCACGCGCGCCCTCGGCGCGCGCGGCGGCTACCTCCGCAAAGAGGCCCCGGCAGGCGATCCTCTCGCGGGTGCGCGCGGCGATCCGCACGGTGCGCTCGCCCAGTGCGTCGCGGCGCTCGGGTGGGGGTCGGTCTTCCGCGGGCGCCTCGAGCGCGTCGGGTCGTGCCGCTCATCGAGACGTCGCGCGCTCAGTGACGCCGAGGTGACCCTCACCGACGCGGCGAGCGTCACGCAGCTCGGGGAGCTCGCGGCGGCGCGCTGGTGTCGGCCACGCGCACGCTCCAAGACGGCGCTGGCGCGCGGCGAGGCGGCGCTCCTGCAAGCGCTCGGGGCGCCGTCGGGGCGCTTCAGCGTCGAGTCGGGTCGAGCCAGCCCGTGCGGGAGAACCTCACGGGCGCGCTGGCGCCGTGGGCCGAGCGCCGGTGCCGCGCGCGCGTCGAGGCCTCGAGATGGCGCTGGAGGGCGCGGCCTCGACGTGCGCAGGGTCGACCAGCTCGAGGCGGCGCTGGGCCACGCGCGCACGCTGCCCACACCGCGATGCGTGGCGCCGTCGAGCCGCCCGCAGGGTGACCCCCGCGCGAGCCTGTAGGCCGGCGACGGGCTCTCCCCGGAAGGACCTCGAGCCGCTCCTCGCCGAGCTCACAGGCGCCGCGGCGCGATCCGGCGTGATCGCGCCGACGGTCGCGACGTCCCCGCGCCGCCCGCCGACGACGAGGCCCGCCGCGCGCCGCCGCTCACGCCGTCAGGCCGGCGGCGACGTCTCCGGCGCGCGGCCAGCACCGAGCCTGGGTGAGCCCTTCGGCGCGTCAACGCCGACGCGGCGCCCATCGCGAAGATCACGCGGCGCATCACCACGCCCGACGAAGACGCTCTGGGTCGACTCCCGCCGACGCCGTGTGGCGAGCCTGAGACCGTCGACGAGCCTCGCGCAAGCACCGCGAGACGATCCTCGTCGAGCCGTCGCACGCGCGCGCACCGCCGCCGAGGAGAGCTGGCCGACGCCCATCACCCACGGCGTGGGCGGCCGACCCCGGCCGCGCTGCGCTCGTCGCTGCCCGACGTGATGCCGCTCCTGTCGTCGCCGCCCGACGAGGTCACCGCGGCCGAGCGCCCGACCCCTGCGCCCCCGAAGTCCTCGCCGAGGCCCCGCGCGAGGCGGGCGACGCTCACCCCTGGCGGCGACGAAGACCTCGACGACGTCGCGCACGGCGAGCCCTCGCCGCGGCCGACCCCGAGCAGACCACCAAGGTCACCGTCGTCGACCTCGCGGCGGCCTTCGAGGCCGAGGGCGAGGCTGTCGACGACGACGCCCGCGAGAGCTTCCTTGAGTCGCGCCTCCAGGCGACCTTCAACGACGACGACCCCGAGGCCGATGTCGAGCCGATGCCTCGCGCGCGCGAGCCAGCCCCCGACCACCGAGCCCCGCCGCCGGTGACGCCTGAGGCCATCGAAGAGATCGGGCGCCGCCGACGTGCAGGAGGGCTCCATCGCTCCGACGGCGCCCGACGACGACGAGCCCGAGCGCCTCTCGATGACCGAGGTCGAGCTCTCGGCGAGCGACGCGCTCGAGCCCGACGACGAAGACCTCACCCGCGCGGGGGAGCCCTCGGAGCCCCGCGGCCCGCGCCCCGGCGAGACCTCGCTCTTCAACCCCAGCAGCCGCCCGCCGCCCGCGCCCTCGGTGCCCCCCGTGGTGCGCCCCTCGGGCCGCGCCGCCGCGCACGCGCAGGCCGCGACGCGCTCCACCGCCCCGGCGCCCGCGGATGAAGGGTCGTGGTGGCTCCGGCCCCTCCTGCTCCTCGTGCTGGTGGGCTCGGCCTTCGTGATCTCGTACCTCGCCGTGTACTTCTACACGCGCGAGACCCCGCGCCCCGCGGCCTCGACCCCGGCCTCGGCCCTCCCGCCGGTGCCCATCGAGCCCGCCGCGGTCGCGCCTGACCCGACGCCCGCGCCCGACCCCACCGCGCCCTCCAACGGCACCGCGAACCTCGTGCCCACCGCGGGAGACACCCGCGACGCGGCGCCCTTCCTCGACGGGGGCGCCCTGGAGCCGGGGCAGGGGTTGATCGTGGTGCGCGCCCCCCGACGCGGCGCCTCGGCGGTCGACGTGACGGTCGACCAGCAGCCCGTCGGCCGCGCGCCCCTGGTGCTGCGCCAGCCCGTGGGCTTCCACCGCGTGCGCTTCCGCGCGGGGATCATCACGAGCTTCCAGTCGGCCTCGGTCCGCGAGGGGCAGGCCACGGTGCTCGACCCGCCCTCCGACCGGTGACCCGCGCCCGCTCCGCCCTCGCGCTCTCGCTCGTCCTCGCCGCGTGCCCTCGCCGAGAGCGCCCGTCGCGCCCCGCGCCCGCCGTGGCCTCGCCTTCGTCTCCGACGCGCGGCGCGACCTCGACCCCCGCGACGCCCGGCGTGATGCCCCTCGACGACCTCTTCCGCCAGGGCGTGATCGACACCGCGGGCCCCGTCGTCGACCTCGGCGAGCGCCAGTCCGCGGCCTTCGTCGTCGGCCCCAACCCCGACGTCGACGAGGTCAACGGCGACACCTGGATCAACGCCCCCGCGCGCCTGCGCCTGCGCGTCCCGCTCGGCACCGGCCGCGCCCCCGACGACGCCCCCGCGCCGCCCACGAGCGTGAGCTTCCGCGTGCGCCGCGCGGCCGGCCGCGGCGTGTCGATCATCGTCGACGGCCTCCTCGTGCGCCGCGCGCGCCTGCCCTCCGACGCCGGGCCCTCGGTGGCCTCGTTCACCGTCCCCTCCGACCGCTTCTCCCGCTCCGTCGCCGACGTGGAGCTCCGCATCGGCGGCGCCCGCGGCGCGCCCCCCGCGCAGGTCGACTGGGTGCACGTCGCGAGCGGCGACGCGCCCCCCGCGCTGGTGAACACGCTCACCAACGACGTCGCCGTCGAGCCGACGCCGCGCCGCGCGCTGACCTTCTTCCCGCCCACCGTCCTCGCCGCGTCGCTGGTGCTCCCGCGCGGCGCGACGTGGCGCGCGTCGCTCGCCGCCGAGGCCCCCCGCGGAGGCTCTCGCCCGCCCGCCCCGGTCATCGCTCGACTCCGCGCCGAGGCCGACGGCGTGCCCGACGTCGAGCGCCGCGTCACCGTGCGCCCCAACCGCCCGTGGACCGACGTCGCCCTCGACCTCACGCCCCTCGGCGGCCGGCCCGCGCGCCTCTCGATCACCGCGACGGAGAACACCGAGGCCCGCCTCGCCGTCGCCGCTCCGCGCCTCGAGCACCCCGCGGGGGCCGCCCCGCCTCCGCCCGCGGGGGAGCTCCGTCACGTCGTGGTGGTGGTGCTCCGCGGCGCGCGCGCCGACCGCTTCTTCCCCTCCCTGTCGAGCCGGCTCGCGGGCGGAGGCTTCGCGCGGATGCTCCGCGAGGGCACCGGCGCCGAGGCCACCGCGCCCTCGCTGCGGTCATGGTCGTCGCTCATCTCGGCGACCTCGGGCCTGCCCGCCGAGACGCACCGCGTGGTGGAGCTCACCGACCTCCTCGACGAAGAGGCCCCCACCCTCGCGTCGACCCTCGTCGAGGCCGGGGTGCGCGTGCGCTGCTTCAGCGACGACCCGACCTGGTTCGGCAGCGGGGCCGACCGCGGGTGCGGCCAGCGCGTCGGGTGCGAAGACCACCCGGGCGCGTGCCGCGCCGACACGATCCTGCAATCGCTCGCGACGGCGGGGCTCGAGCCCACGTCGCCCACGGCCTCGATCGTGGTGCTCCGCGGCGGTGCGCTGCCGCTCGACCCGTCGAACGACGACATCCTGGCGCTCGACCCGCAGCCCTACGAGGGCACCGTCACGCCCGCGCAGACCGCCGTCCTCGCGCAGCGCGGCCGCCGCGGAGACGTGCGCCTCGAGGCCGCCGCGCAGGACCGCCTCGGTCTCCTCCACGACGCGGTGCTCCTCGGGGTCGACCGCGCGTTGGGCGCGCTCCTCGACCGCGTCGAGGAGCTCGGCGCGTCGCCGCGCACGCTGGTGATCGTGACGGGAGACCGCGGCACGCCCCTCGGCGAGGCGCGCGCGGTGGGCGACGGGCCCTTGTCTCTCCGCGTGGTGTCGTCGGTGCCGGTGATGGCGAGGGGCGCGGGCTTCGCGGCGGGCGCGACGATCGCGGGCGCGGTGGGCGTGATCGACGTGGCCGCGACGGTGCTCGAGCGCCTCGGGGTGCCGGTGCCCGAGGCGATGACCGGGGTGAGCCTCGCGCGGTCGCAGGCCTTCCACGACCGGGTGCTGCCGGTGGTGGCGACGACGCGCGGAGAGATGGGCCTGCGCTTCGCCGACCTCATCGCGCTGCCGCGGCCGGCCGCGCTCGGCGGCGGGATGCAGCTCATCGACCCGCGCGAAGACCCGCTCGGTCAGTCGGACCTCGCGCTGCGGCTGCCCATCGCGCGGGCGCTCGCGGAGTTCGGCGTCGCGACGCTGCGCCCGACGAGCGCGACGACGTACCGCCCGTCGACGCGGGTGGTGCCGGGGACCTGAAGCGCGGGGAGGGTCAGCGGCGCGCGCCGGGGCGCGCGGGCGGCGGGGCGGGCGTGGTGGTGGTGTGCCGGCGGTACTCGATGAGGCCGTTGGAGTCGGCCTGACCGTTCGCGGCGCGGCGGGTGAAGTTGCCCTCGACGGTGACCTCGGCGCCCTCGTCGAAGTCGGTGGGGATCGCGACCTGCGCGCCCTGGTCGATGAGGGCCTGCTGCGCCGCGGTGGGGCGGCGGTTCGCGCGCGCGTCGGCCCGGGCCTGCTCGATCTCGTGCTGGAAGGTCGCGTAGCCCGTGACCATCATCATGCGCTGCGGGTCGCGCTCGTCGCGCGCGTCGGCGATGTAGACGTGGGGGCGCTCTTCGACGCAGCGGTCGCGCTCGGCGCAGGGCTGGCCGCGGTCGTTGCGCGCGGTGTAGACGCTGACGATGTAGCCGTGGACGCGCTGCGGGTGACCCCACAGGCTGGCGTCGCGGGCGGCCTGGTGGCGCAGGCCGTAGACGGTGAAGGCGCCGTCGGAGCTGCGGAGCGGGGGAGGGGGCGGCAGCGTCGGCACCGTGGGCAGGTTGACCTGGGGCCCGCTGCTCGCGTTCTCGACCACCACGTTGAGCTTGCTCTCGCCCTCGCACCCCGCGCAGAGGCTGAGCGCTGCCCCGAGCGCCATGACCGAGAGCGCCGTCGTTCCGTGCCGCATCTGTTCTCCCGTCCGCTTCCGACGGCGCGGACGCTAACACGCGGCTTCTCGCGGTCACAAGCTGCGTGAGAGGGTGCTCGACGGGGGGCGTTCTATCCCGGCGCGAGGTGGTGGTAGCCTCGCGGTCGGCTCGAACGAGGCGGCGTCCCCTCCGCGAGCGGGGCGGGGCGGCGCCGACACAGAACAGGGGAAATACCCGATGGCCGAGTCTCCGGACGTCTTCACCCTCCGCGGTGGCCCGATCCCGGCGAGCGCGAAGGTGCTCGCCTTCAACGGCGTCGAGGGCCTCTCGCGGCTCTACGCCTTCGAGGTCCTGTTCTTCGTGCCGAGCGCCGACGCGGTCGACTTCGACGAGGCCGCGGCGACGCTCCAGCGGGTGCACCTCGACATCAACGACGCCGACGGCGTGCCCCGCACGACCTGGCACGGGGTGCTCTCCACCGTGGAGTTCGTGGCCGACTTCCACGACGACACGGTGTTCCGCGCGGTGATCTCCCCCGCGGCCTTCAAGGCCACGCTGCACCGCCACAGCAAGGTGTGGGTGAAGGGCACCGAGCCCGACACGGCGCCCTCGATCATCGAGGCCGTGCTCAAGTCCGCGGGCCTCGCGGCCGACGAGTTCGAGCTGCGGGTGAAGAAGAAGTACAAGCCGCTCCTGCAGGTCTGCCAGTACCGCGAGACCGACTTCGAGTTCGTCTCACGGTGGATGGAGCGCGAGGGGCTCTACTACTTCTTCGAGCAGGGCGACGAGAAGGAGAAGATGGTCATCGTCGACGACCCGAGCTTCCACGAAGCCCGGGGCGAGGCGGTGCGCTTCTTCCCCACGGCCGACGTCGACGAGGCCCAGGTCGACGCGATGCAGGCCTTCCGCGGGCGGCGCCAGGCGCTCCCCACCGACGTGGTCTTCCGCGACTGGGACGAGGAGCGGCTCACCTACGAGGAGCCCTCGCGCCCGGTGGAGGGCGGCGCCCACGGCAAGCAGGTGTACTGGGGCGAGAACACGAAGATCAGCGACCGCGCGACGGGCCCCGCCGACGCGCGCGCCACGCACTACGGCGCGGCCGTCACCGAGTACCGCGGTCGCGGGCGGCTCTTCGACCTGCGGCCCGGGTACCTCTTCACCCTCGAGGAGCACCCGCGCGCGGCCTACAACCGCGACTACCTCGACACCAGCTCGAGCACCACCGGGTGCAGGTCGCCAACAACCCCGCGCTCAAGCGCTTCGCGGGCGGAGAGACCGACCGCACCTACAAGCTCCACGTCACGGCCATCGAGAGCGACACGCCCTACGCCGCGCCGCGGAGGACGCCCTGGCCGCGCATCCACGGCGTCGAGGTGGCGGTGGTCGACGGCCCCGCCGACAGCGACTACGCGCAGCTCGACGAGCAGGGGCGCTACCTCGTGCGCTACCGCTTCGACGAGGGGAGCCTCGCCGACGGCAAGGCGTCGATGCTGGTGCGGATGATCCAGCCGCACGCGGGCAACCCCGAGGGCTTTCACTTCCCGCTGCGCAAGGGGACGCAGGTGATGATGGTCTTCCTCGGAGGGGACCCCGACCAGCCCTTGATCGTGGGCTCGATCCCCGACCCGACGAACCCGTCACCCGTCACCAAGGACAACCACACCCAGAACGTGGTGATGACCGGCGGCCGGTCACGCATCGAGATCGAGGATCAAGACGGCGGGCAGTACGTCGACATCTCGACGCCGCCCGAGAACACCTTCCTGCACATGGGCGCGACGCACGGCGCGCACGACCACAACTGGATCCTGAAGACCGACGGCACGGGGCTCGTGCACACCGGCGGCAACGAAGACGTCTGGGTCGGCGGCGACCTCACCGAAGAGGTGATGGGCGACGTGAAGGAGACCTACCACAACGACCAGACCACCCTGGTGATGGGCGACGAGAAGCTCACCGTGATGGGCGACCGCAAGAAGACCATCCTCGGCGACGAGATCGACGTGGTGATCGGCGACCACAAAGAGACGATCATCGGAGACCACGTCACGACGATCCTCGGAGACGACAAGAACGTCACCGTCGGCGACAACCAGCACATCGTGGTGGGCGACCAGACCGCGCTCGTCGCGGGCAACGTCACGGGGATCATCGGCGGAGACGAGACGCGCGTGCTCGCGGGCAACCAGACCAACCTCATCGGCGGCAACCAGACGACGCTGCTCGCGGGCAACCAGACGCTCCTGTGCGCGGGCTCGCAGGTGCAGATCCTCGCCGCGGGCGGGACCATCATCTCGCCCCCCGGCTACACCATCATCGCGCCCGGCGGGTACAACGTGGTCGCGCCGTCGAAGTGGTACAAGGTCACGGCGATGAGCGGCGAGGCGACGATCCTCAAGCTCACGCAGGCCGCGATCAAGATCGACACCGTGGGTCTCAAGGTCGACATCCACGCGCTGAAGATGGAGAACTGCGGGATCAAGAACGGCAACGCGGGCGCCGAGATCAAGGCCCTCGGGGCGAAGATCAAGACCCTCGGCGCGAACATCTACACCGCCGCGGTGAACCTCTTCACCTGAGGGAGCGCGAGGCGCGTGAAGGTCGTCAAGCCGCAGAGGGTGGGCGCGCTCACCCGGGTGATCGAACACGGTGGCCGCTGCCATTTCGTCGTGGGCGCGCTGGGCTTCTTCCCGCTCGGCAACGCGACGCCGCTCACCGAGGTCGACCTCTGGAAGTTCCTCCCCAAGGCGCTCCCGCCGGGCGCGGTCTTCGACGCGGCGATGCCGAAGTCTCGCGGCGAGGTGCTGGTCTCGGGCGCGTGCTACGCGCCGGGCGGTCGCGCGCGGCAGTGCGCGGCGCGCGCGAGGGTGGGCCCCGTCGACAAGACCTCTACGTGTTCGGCGACCGGCGCTGGCGAGACGGAGAGGCCACGGAGCCCGCGCCCTTCGAGGTGATGCCCCTCGACTGGTCGCGCGCCTTCGGCGGAGAGGGCTTCACGCTCAACCCCCTGGGCAAGGGCGCCGTCGCGGTGGAGGGCGTTCACCCGCTGCCCAACGTCGAGTCGCCCACGGAGCGGGTCGCGCAGCCCTCAGACCGCCCCGCCCCCGCGGGCTTCGGCGCGGTGGACTTCACCTGGCCCCAGCGCGCTTCGAAGCGCGGCACCTACGACCAGGAGTGGCTCGACACGCTCTACCCCGGCTTCGCCGCCGACATCGACTGGACGATGTTCAACGACGCCCAGCCCGACCAGTGGGTCGAGGGCTTCTGGCGCGGCGACGAGGCGATCTCGCTCACCAACCTGCACCCGACGCGCGCGGTGCTCGAGGCGACGCTCCCAGGCTTCGTCGCGCGGGCCTTCGTGACGCTGCAGCCCGCCGAGGCCGAGGGCGAGCCCGGGCCCGAGGCGCTCGTCGAGGTGCCGCTGCGGCTCGACACGGTGCACCTCTTTCCGAGCGACGAGCGGGTGGCGCTGGTGTGGCGCGGCACCGTCGAGGTGCGCGAAGACGACGGCGCCGACGTGCGGCACCTCCTGCTCGCGATGGAGGACCTCGGCGCGCCCCGCGACGTGGAGCACTACCGCGCGGTGCTCACCCGCCGGCTCGACAAGAAGCGCGGCGCCGTCGAAGCGCTGCGCGACCGCGACCTCATGCCGCCGCCGAGGGAGGGCGCGACGCCCGTGGCGGCCTCCACCGACGCCTTCACCGAGGCCCTCGCGTACGAGGGGCACCTCGAGCAGAACGCCGCGCGCCGCGTCGCGAAGGAGCGAGAAGAGACCCGCGAGCGGCTGCGTTCTCAGGGCCTCGACCCCGACGTGTACGGCCCGCCGCCGCCTCCGCCCGCGCCCGCGCCGCAGCAGCCCGGAGAGGACCTCGGCGCCTACGTCGAGCGCGCCGACGCCGAGGTCGAGGCCGCGCAGGCGAGCGCCGCGGGTCGAGACGCCGCCGCGCGCGAAGACCTCAAGGCCCTGTGCGCCGCGCACGGCCTCGACTTCTAGGCGATGACGGCGGGCGGGCAGCGGCCGGAGTTCTCCGCCGACGAGCAGATCGAGGCGCTGCGCTCGCACGCCGCCGCCGCGCGCGCCGCGAGGCAGCCCTCGCCCGAGGTCGAGGCGATGCTCGACGACCCCGCCCTGCGCGAGCGGATGCAGGCCGCCGAAGACGCGCTGCGCGAGGCGCGGCTGAAGCACGGGCACATGTTCCCCGAGGGGCCCGCGCGCAGCCCGACCGAGGCGGCGCGGCTGCGGGCCTGGGTCGAGGCGCGGCTGCGCGCGGGCGAGGGCGTCTCGGGCGCCGACCTCTCGGGCGCCGACCTCTCCTCGATGGACCTCTCCGGCGCGAACCTCCGCGGGTGCCTCCTCGACGGCGCGCGGCTCAGCGGCGCCTCGCTGCGCATGACCACCCTGGCCGACGCCGTGCTCGCGCGGGCCGACCTCACGGGCGCCGACCTCACCCGCGCCGACCTCACGGGCGCGAACCTCGGCCGCGCCACGCTCCCCCGCGCGCGCCTCGACGGCGCCGACCTCACGGGCGCGGTGCTGGCCGAGTCGGTGCTCGACGGCGCGACCGCCGCGGGCGCGAAGCTCGCGGGCTGCGACCTCTACCGCGCGTCGCTCGCCGCGGTCGACCTGTCGGGCGTCGACCTGTCGGGCGCGGCGCTCCTCGAGGTGAGGCTCGGCGGCGCGCGGCTCGACGGCGCGACGCTCGCGAAGGCCACGCTCCTCGAGTGCGTGCTCACGGGCGCGTCGCTCGCGGGCGCCGACCTCACGGGCGCGGTGCTCTACGCTGTGAAGGCCGACGGCGCGGTCTTGCGCGAGGCGAGGGCCGACAAGCTCCGCGCGGTGATGGGCTGCTCCCTCGACGACGCGGTCTTCCTCGCGGCGTCGCTGCGCGGCGCGAACCTGCGCGAGACGCGGCTGAACCGCGCCGACCTGCGAAGGGCCACGCTCGACGAGGCCGACCTCTCGGGCGCGTCGCTGCGCGAGGCGAAGATCCACCAGGCGTCGGCGCGCAACTCCCGCTGGATCAAGGCCGACCTGCGCGGCGCCGGGATGATCCACATCGACCTGATGGACGCGCTGCTCACCAAGGCCGACCTGCGCGGCGCCGACCTGCAGGGCGCGAACCTCTACCGCGCCGACCTCTTCCGCACGAAGGGCGACCGCTCGACGGGGCTCGCCGACATCTTCGCCGCCAAGGCGCGCATCGACCGGAGGCGCGGTGCAGAGGGCTGAGCTCGAGCGCAGGGTGCGCGACGGCGAGGTGCTCACCGGCGCGTCGCTCGAGGGCGCCGACCTCGCGGGCGCGTCGCTCAACGGCGCGATCTTCGAGGGCGTCGACCTGCGCCGCGCGACGCTCACGGGCGCTTCGTTGCGCGAGGCGGTGCTCTACCGATGCGACCTGTCGGGCGCGACCCTCGACGGCGCCGACCTGCGCCGCGCGACCCTCGACGCGGGGGTGCTCGACGGCGCGTCGCTGCGCGGGGCCGCCCTCACCTTCACGCTCTTCTCGAACAGCGACCTCACGGGCGCCGTGATGGAGGGCGCGAGCTTCATGGCGCCGCGCTTCTACAAATGCGGCCTGGCGCGCGCGTCGATGAAGGGCTGTCACCTCGACCAGGCCGTGCTCATCGAGTGCGTCGTCGAGGGGATGGACCTCTCTGGCGCGCACCTTGCAGCAGTCGTCGGTGATGCAGGCCGACCTGCGGCGGGTGAGCCTCGCGGGCGTGAAGATGGAGCTCGCGGTGCTCCTCGGCAGCGACCTGTCGGGCCTCGACCTGTCGGGCCTCGACCTCACGGGCTCGCAGTCAGCGGACGCGAAGCCCTCGGCGCGAAGCCTCGCCGAGGCGACCCTCGACCGCTGCAATTTCACGGGCGCCGACCTCACGGGCGCCGACCTCACGGGCGCGCGCGCGCCGATGATCCTAGACTTCTAGGCCACCCTCGACGGGCTGAAGGCCCCGCGCGCGACGCTCACGCAGGCGGTGTTCATGGCCGCGTCGCTCGACGGGGCCGACCTCTCGGGCGCGAAGATGGAGCAGTGCAACCTCGCCCGCGCTCGCGCGCGGCGGTCGCGCTTTCGCGGCGCCGACCTCACCTACGCCGACCTCTCGAACGCCGACGTGTCGGGCTCGGACTTCGACGGCGCGCGGCTCACCCGCGCCGTGCTGCACCGCGTGACCGACGCCGACGCGTGGTGGGGCGACCGCTCCGCCGCGCTCGGAGACGACCCCGAGCTCGGCCGCGCCCAGGATTTCGACCCGCGCCGCGGCGCCACGACCTGACGGAGACCCTTCCCCATGCCGAACCTCGCACGACGCATCGACACCGACGAACCGCAGCACTCGGCCACGGTGCTGCTCACCGACGGCGACGCCCTCGCCGTGCGCTCGGCCACGGGGGAGCACCGCTGTCGGCGCGCCGCGAGCTGCCTCCTCGCGCCGGAGCCGGGTGACCGGGTGCTGGTGGCCGTGGTCGAGGGCGAGCGCTGGGTGCTCGCGGTGCTCGAGCGCCGCGAGGGCGCGGGCGCGTCGCGGGTCGAGGTGCAGGGCGACCTGGAGCTGCGCGCGCCCAACGGCGCCGTCACGGTGGCCGCGGGGGAGGGCGTCACGCTGGTGACGCCGCGCGAGGCGACGGTGGCCGCTGGGTCGCTGCGCGTCGACGCGGGGGTGACCGCGCTCGCGCTCGGAGAGGTCGCCGCGGTGGCGGCGCGGGTCGAGAGCGAGGTGGGGAGGCTGCGCGCGCGCTACGGCGTGGTCGACGCGGTGGCCGAGCGGGTGAGCGAGCGGGTGAAGCGCGCGTACCGCTGGGTCGAGGAGTTCGAGCAGCTCCGCGCGCGGCGCCTCGACTGGGAGGCCAAGGAGACCCTGCAGGTGCACGCGGGCGACGCGCTGGTCACCAGCGAGGGGCTGGTGAAGGTCGACGGCGCGCAGATCCACCTGGGCTGAGAGAAGGGGAGACCCGCGATGTTCGCGAACACGCAGATGATGGGGATGGACATGGGCTTCCCCGACGTGTGCCTCACGCCCGCGCCGCCCGCGCCGGTGCCCGTGCCGATCCCGTACCCGAACATCGCGATGGGCCCGATGGGCGTGCCCGCGGCCTACAACGTCTTGTTCATGTGCACGCCCGCGCACAACGTCGGCACCACCATCCCCATGACCAACGGCGACAACCCCGGCGTCGCGATGGGCGTCGCCTCGGGCATGGTCATGGGCCCGTCGCGCCACGTGCTCCCCGCCTTCACCTGCCTCGTCGGGGGCATGCCCGCGACGCGCATGACCAGCATGACCATCCAGAACAGCACCAACTGCCCCGGCGCGCGCATCGTGCCCAGCCAGGTGAAGGTCATCATCCTCTCGCCCTGAGGGCGCGACACCACCCGCGAGGTCACCGATGAACGCCCCCACCATCATCGCCCGCAACGAAGAGCAGCGCCGCGACCTCGTCACGCGCTGGCCCGGCCGCGTCGAGCAAGGGGCCGCGATCCTCTGCCAGCCCGACGAGAACGTGGTCTTCGTCGGCGAGTGGCGCGTGCTCAACGTGGTGAGCTCGGGCCGCTTCATCGCCGACCCGGGGCCGCTGCCCTTCCTCGCGCCCTTCCTCGACCCCTCGACGCACACGGTCGCGGTCACGCTCTATTCCGTCACCGTCGACAAGCCCTTCGAGCTGTCGTGGTCGACCGTCGTCGAGGCCCGCGGCGAGGGCGCCGTCACCGTGTCGCCACGGCCCGCGCGCGGGTCTTCGAGCCCATCGCCCTCGTCGGCGCCGCGATGGAGGTCGGCGCCGAGGCGTCGAGCGAAGACCTCCTCTCGGCCTTCTCGAAGGCCCTCGCGCTCGAGGCCGCCCCCGACCTCGGCCCGAACCTCCAGCCCTCGCCGCCGACGAGGTCGCCCGCGTCGCGTCGTCGCCCGAGGTGACCGCGGCGACGAGAGACAAGGCCGCGGCCTCGCCGAGCGCTGGGGCATCGCGCTCGAAGACGTCACCCTCACGGTGCGCCGCGCGTGGGGGCGGCGGCGACGACCGCGGCCGCGCCGCTCGAGCGCGCGGGCAAGGTGGTGGTGCACGTGCCCGCGGGCGAGGGAGACACCGTGGGGTGGTTCCACCAGGCGGGCGTGCCGATGGTGCTCCTCGACGCCGACGCGCTCGCGGGCTGGTCGGGCGGGCGGCCCGGCGACCGCTGGGTGCTGCGCCGACGCGCCCGCGTGCCCGTCGAGCCCTGGCCCGACGCCGAGACGGTCTTCGCCGACGCGGGCGAGGCCCTGCGCGCCTACGAGAGGGCGCGCGCGCACCTGCGGGAGAAGCTCCCCGGCGCGGTGCTGCGCGACGCGCGCGCCGAGACGACGCTCCTCGACCCCGAGGGCGCCCACGCCGAGACCTTCGCGCAGGGCGACGCCGAGGTCGCGTGGATCTCCGTCGACCGCATCACCGAGGCGCTGCTCCTCGCGACCACCACCGAGATGGCGAGGGGCGTGACCGTCGACGGCCGCCGCGGGCTGTGCTTTCGCCCCGTGGGAGAAGACGGCTCGGTGGCGCTCTCTTTGAGCGGGGCCGCGGGGCCCGAGGCGCTGGCGCTCTACGCGCTGCCCGAGCCCGGCGACGACCCCGTCGAGCCGCTCTTCACGGGCCGGTGGAAGCCCCAGGGTGACCCGATCCCCGTCGACTTCGCGAGCGGCGTGGCGGTGGTCTTGTGGGCGGCGGTGCCGGGCGAGGGCGTGCGCCACGCGCTCGGCGACGACGACCCGCGCGCCGCGCTCGAGCGGCTCCTCGGCGCGCGTCACCACGCCGTCGTGCCGACGCGGTGGGACGCGGCCGCGGGCGGCCCCGTGGTGATGGCGGTGCGGGCGCGCCCGGGTCGTTGGGAGGCGCGGCTCTACACCAGCGGCTCGGGCGCGGTGGCCTCGCGCTGCCTCGCGCTGCACCACGTCGAGGCGCCCGAGTGGGTGCCCGGCGTCGCGGCGACGGCGCCCGCCACGCTGAGCGACCGATTCCTTCAGGGCGGAGACGACGACCCGGTGCTGCTGCCGGGGGAGCGCTACGCGAAGCTCTCGGAGATCGTGAGCCTGATGCGGCGCGCGAAGCAGGGGCCGCGGAAGGAATTCCTCGAGTCCGAGGGCCTCGACGGGGCGGCGCTCGGAGACATCCTCGGGCGCTTCGCGCGGGCCCTCGCGGCGCACCCCGAGCACACCAAGGCCTTCTCCCGCGCGATGCGCAACGGCTGAGCGGAGAAGGGGGACGTAGGCGGCGATGGTCGACATCACCCGGCGTGACCACTCGAAGAAGTTCTCCCTCGCGACCACCGCGGTGCACGACTTCGTGCTCCGCGAGTTCAAGGGAAAGGTCCTCGAGGTCGCGGACTTCGATTTCCACGCGGGCAGCGCGGTGATGCTCCCCGACCACGGCCGCCGCGACCCCGACCCGACGGTGCTGCCGGTGACCGCGCTCTCGGCGCTCGCGACGGGGCTGAAGCACGCGAAGAACAACGCCTCGCACAAGCTCTGGGTGACGGGCCACGACGCCGACGCGGCGCTCTCTCTCGCCCGCGCGCAGGCGGTGACGTCGGTGCTCCGCGGCGACCGCGACGGGTGGATCGCCGCGGTGCGTGAGAAGCACAACGCCCGCGACGTGCAGCGGGTGCTCACCTGGGTGAGCGAGGTGTGGGCCTTCGACTGCGACCCGGGCGGCGTCGACGGGAGCGTGGGACGCGGCACGCGCCGCGCGATCACCGCGTTCAAGAAGGGATACAACAAGGAATTCTCCAAGAGCCTCCCCGACGACGCCGAGGTGAACGACGACCTGTGGGGCGCCTTCTTCGATGTCTATCAAGAGGTGCTCGGGGTCTTCCTCGGGGGCGAGGGGGCCGACGCCGTGGCGCCGTTCCGGTCGGCGCTGAAGTTCGTGGAGGACGGCAAGCGCGCGGTGGGCTGCGCGGGCAACCACGGGCTCGAGAGCGTGCGGCAGGGCGCCTTCCGCGGCGGCGCGACGCGGGTGGAGCTGTGCTTCTACGAGCCCGGCGACGTGCCCCTCACGGAGTGCCACCCGACGCCCGAGCAGTGCCTCGCGCAGAAGTGCGAGGTCTACAACCCGGTGATGTTCCGCTGGGAGGCTATTCCCCCCGAGCCCGTGGTGAAGATGCCGAAGCTCCGCGTGAAGCTCGAGCTCGGCGACATCGACAAGCTCTTCGCGGAGATCAAGAAGGAAGACATCTCCGACGCGGGCGTGCGCCAGCGGCTGCAGGCCATCGGGTTCTTCTACGCGTCGCTGAAGGAGAAGGGCGTCGACACCCTCGCGGCCGACGCGTGGGCGCACTTCAAGAGCGAGCACAACCACGCGAGCGACGCGGCGGCGGTGGCCGACCTGAAGGCCAAGGTGAAGAGCGTCATCGTCGACGGCGGAGCGATCCCCGCGAAGGGCGCGTTCAAGAAGCTCCGCGTGCCGGGGACGTGGTGCGTCACGCCGGGCATCGGGTACGGCTTCTTCGGCACGGCGGCGAACGGGCACCGCTACCGCGAGGAGAAGCGGGTGTGGGGCAAGAACGCGGGCCTCGGCCGCGTGCCCGTGATCGCGAAGCTCGAGGCGCTCCGCAAGGGGTGGAAGCCCGCCGGCGGGCAGAAGGTGCACTTCAAGCTCGTGGAGCCCGACGCGCTCCCCGCGGCCGAGGCGGCGGAGCCGCTGCGCGCGGCGACCTTCACGAGCGTGACGCCCAACGACCACGCGCCGCCGCCGACGGTGACCTTCACGATGACGGGTCACCCGAAGCAGTACGTCGACGCGATCAAGGCCCTCGACCCCGCGGTGGCGGGCGACCCCCTGGTCGACAACGCGCACAAGAACCGCGGGGGCAAGCGCGGCAACGCGGTGGCGGGCAGCGACCGCGACGCGAACGTGCTGGAGCGGGGCGTGCGGCACAAGACCTTCCACGACGCGCTGGAGCTGAAGGTCGCGAAGCGGTCGCGGCACGCGAACGCGGTGAGCGTCGAGACGAACGCGAAGGGCGAGGCCGCGGTGATCCTCATGCCCGCGTGGACGGGCGGCGACCGCTACCGGCTCATGGCCTTCGTCGACCCCGTGGGCCCGCAGGCTTCAGACGGGAGCGAAGACTTCGCCGTGAAGGAGGAGACCGGGACCTTCGTGGTGTGGCGCATCCTGCGGGTGAGCAAGTACCTGCGCTGGGCCTACCCCGCGGGCTCGACCGCGGCGCAGCAGTCGAACTGCGGGGGCGCGCTCGACGACTTCGACTTCGCCGGGGTGATCTCGACGGAGTTCAAGCGCGCGTGGTTCGACGTGACGCTCGAGAGGGACGCGGCGGTGAGGCACGACATCACGCAGGCCGAGTGGCTCTCGGCGATCCGCTGGGCGAAGTCGCGCGCGAAGCCGTCGACGAGCCGCCGGTACGACCTCGCGACGCTGCTGCCCGAGGCGAGCGGAGGGGTGAACAACGACAACGCCGCGGTGCTGAATTTCCTCACGAGGGCGCAGTACGCGGCGGCGCCCAAGAGCGCGCCCGCGCCCCTCGGCGGCTGGCCCGCGCCCCCCGCGAACAACACCACCTACTGGAACGACATGAGCGAGATCTTTCACTCCGTGAAGGACGAGTTCGTGCACTTCTTCAGCAAGAACGCGACGAGCGGCGTGGTGGTGCTCCAGGCCGGCGCGGTGAGCTCGCACCCCTCCGACGCGCACGCGGGCGCGCCCAGCACCCCCTTCGGCAACTCGGGCTGGGGCACGTACTACCGCGCGTGCTGGGTGATCTTCGGGCGCAACGTCTACACGAACCCGAACTTCCCCTACAACGAGACGCGCAACTGCCTGCACGAGGTCGGGCACGTGCTCTTCGGCTCGCACCAGTACACCGACACGGCGCAGGCGAACGTGAGCACGGGCAACAACTTCGACGCCCACGACTACAAAGACCTCTGCATCATGGGCTACATGAAGTGCGCGGGAGACTTCTGCGGCCGATGCGTGCTCAACCGCGCGGGCTGGGACACGAGCAAGACCGCCCCCAACCCGCCGGGGCCATGACTCTCCCCCGCTGAGCGACTCCACGGGCGCGCGGCGCCCCTTGCGCGAGGTCTAGGCGCCACGGCCCTCACCGTCACCCTCTTCGTCGATCCGGCCCTCGTCGTCGCGGGCGAGCACGCCCAGATGCGCGTGCTCTTCACCAACCTCGGGGCCGCACCGATCACCGTGCCCGACCCCGAGCGCAGCCTCTCGTGGCCCAAGGTGGTCGTGGTCGACGCCTCGGGGCACGCGTCGCGCTCGCACCGCACCGAGCGCGAAGACTCCGACGAGTTCCGCGTGCCGCGGCCCGAGCAGTGGGTGACCCTCGCGCCGCACCAGCAGGTGTGGCTCGACGACGACCTCATGCGCTGGATCGAGCCCCTCGCGCCGGGGCAGTACTCCCTGCGCGTGGAGCACCCCGACGGCGCCGCCGTCGCGACCAGCGACCCGCGACCGCTGACCATCGTCCCGCTCGACGCGCGGCGCGCGGCGGTGGTCGGCGCGCACGACGGCCCGAGCGCCATCGCCCACGTCGCGGTGACCCACCGCGGCAACGGCGGCGTGGCCCTGCTCGAGCAGTGGGGCCGCGACCACCACGGCGACCCGATGCGCCTCGCGTCGACGCGCGTCGCGCGGTGCCCCTCCGAGGCGCGCGTCGCGCTCTCGACCTCGATGAACGGCCTCGCCTACCCCGGTCAGTGGCTCGCCTGGGTGAACCTCGACGAGGCGCACGCGCTGTGGACGCGCGACGCCGTGGTCGAGGGCGCGCCCCTCCAGCGGCGCGTGGGCGGGAGCGGGCTCGAGCTCGCCGAGCCGATCCTCGTCGACCTGCGCGGCAACGACGGCAGCGCCCCCGCGCGCGGCGTGTTCGCGCTCTGGAGCCCCGACGCCCCCTCGGCGACCGTGACCTTCGGCGCGCTGTCGGCAGGCGCGCTCCAGCCGCCCTTGCGCGACGTGACCGTCGAAGACGGCCCCGTGGTCGACGCGCGGGGGCTGAACTTCAGCGACGGCACCATGGCCTTCGTGCTGACCGCGCAGCGCGACGACGGGGTGGCGATCTCGTGGGTGCGGGGAGAGCCCCTCTCGCCCACGAACGACCCGCTGCGCGTGACGCGGCTGCCGGGCCGCTACCTCGCGGGCGACGTCGCGCTCGACGCCGACGACACGGTGCACGGCGTCGCGCTGCTCCTCGTCGACGAGGCGCAGGGGATGCCCCGCTACGCGCTCGCGCGGTGGTCGTTGGGCGTGACGGCGACGGCGGCTCCGCTGGCCGAGGTGCGCCTCGACGACCCGCGCCGCAGGGTGCTCACGGCCCTGGCGGGGGTGGGTCCGCGCGGCGCGTGCGCGGCGCTCGCGCGCTGCGACGACGGAGAGTGGCGGGTGATCGACGCGGGCGGCGCGGTCGAGGGCTTCGACGTGGGCGACGCGAGCGTGCTGGCGGTAGCCTTCCTCGGGTCGCCGCGGCCCTTCGCGGTGCTGGGGTCGCCGATGCTGGGCGTGACCTGGGAGCCTCTCGGCCCGCCCGTCGCCGACGCGCGCCGCCCTCGCCGAGGGCGGCGAGGACGAGGCGACGACGACGAGGGCGACGACGACCTCGTATCGAGGACGACGAGTGACCGCCGCGAGTCCGCGCTCGCGCTGTCGCTCGTCGCGGCCCTCGTGTGTCGGCGGTCGCCTGTCGCCGCGCAGACCCCGCGTCGACCCGCCGCGCCCGCCGCGTCGCCGACGCCCCGTCTCCCGCGCTCTCCGCCTCCGCCACGCACGACGTCGACGTCGGGTGTCGCGCGGAGCATGGCCGAGCCTGTGCGGCAACCCCGCGAGGCGGCGCTGCGCCGCGAGATGCCGGGCCTGCCGACTGCGCCCGACGGGGGTCTTCACTGTCGGCGTCACCCTCGGCGGCCGCCCCGTGCGCGTGGCCGCGTGGGAGGAGGACCCGTGCTGCACCGACGTGGGCGGCGCGCAGTACCGCGCGGGCGCGGGGGTGTGGTCGGGCGGGCGTCCGGTCAGCGAGATCGCCGCGGTGGGCGCGCTCGCGCCGAACGCGTCGCGGGAGCAGCGGCAGGCGGCGCTTCAGGCCGCCTTGATGGAAGCGGGCGCGACGCGGCAGGCGGTGACCGAGGCCGAGGTGGCGGCGCTGATCGCGGCGCACCCCGAAGCGGCGACGGCGATCCGCCGTGAGCCGCCGGGGTGGGTCGATGATGTGACCCTGCGCGTGTGGAGCACGCGAGAGGAGCACGAGCGCGGCGTGTCGTGCTGGATCCTGGAGCCGCGCGTGGCGACGCTCGAGGCGTCCGGCGCGCCGCGCGCGCGGGACGCGACCGTGAGCTACGGCGCGGGCTCTCGGATGGGGAGGCCCTGCGGCGCGCCGCTGCCTTGATCGCCTGAACTGAGCGGGATAGGGAGCGGCCGACGATGTGGCGACACGTCCATCACCGGCTGGTTGTCGGGTACCACGGGTGTGACCGCTCGCTCGTCGAGCGGGTGGTGCTCCGGGGCGAGTCGCTGAAGAAGAGCTCCAACGATTGGGACTGGCTCGGGGAGGGCGTCTACTTCTGGGAGCACAGCCACGCGCGAGCTCTGCAGTTCGCGGAGTGGAAGCGGGGTCGAGGCGAGATCGACGAGCCCACGGTCCTCGGCGCGTACATCCACCTCGGGCGCTGCTTCGACCTGACGGACCCAGACGCGACGAAGCAGCTCCGCGGCTTCTACGACGACTACCTCGCCGCCTGTGCGGCCGACGCGCTGCCGCTGCGTGAGAACCGGCCCGCCAGGGGGATGGGCGACGACCTGATCCTGCGGGAGCTCGACTGCGCGGTGCTCAACCTCGGCCTCGTGAACCTCGACCGGAGCGCCGGAGACGGCGGCTACTACTACCAGTCGGTCCGTGGCGTCTTCGTCGAGGGGGCTGAGGCCTATCCCGGCGCGGCGATCCGTGAGCGCACTCACGTCCAGATCGCCGTCCGCGACGAGCGGTGCATCCTGGGCTACTTCGTGCCTGCGTCTTATGCTGAGGGACAACCATGAACGATCCGTCGCGACAGACGCGCGCAGAAGCGCACCGGCGCGCGAGCGAGGAGTTCCGGAGCCTCGGCCCGGACGAGCAGCGGGAGCGTATGCGCGCCGCGGGCGTGCTCGGCGTGACGCCCCGCCTCGGCGACAAGGTGCGGGCAACAGGGCGGCTCGACACCTGGCGCTACGGGATCATCGTCGGAGCGGACGAGGGTGGACACGGTCGCGTTCACGTCGCGCATGACGACGGGCGAGGCGTGCGGGTCGAGCCACTCGATGTGTTCGCCGGCGGGAGGCGCGTCGAGCTGCTCCAGCGCGCGCCCCAAGGGCGGGAGTACGACGTCGCCGCCAGCGTGATGGGGCGTCGCGGGCAGCGGTTCGACATCGAGTCGTTCGACGTCACCACGGTGAGCCCGCCGCAAGCCTCGTCGTCGGGCGGCGAAGCGATCCTCGGAGGGCTACTCGCGGCGGTGGGGCTCGCCGCGATCGCCGTCGTGCTCTCCGACGACAAGACGGGACGAGCGCGCGCGCTACCGCGACGCGAGGCAAGCTCGCCTCAAGTTGATCGGCGCCCTCAGCTCCCACACTTTGACCGTCGCCCGTCGCGGGGAACGGGAAGCCCTCGGTCGCATCGGTGGGCTCGGTTCGGTGAAAGCGCGTCATGTCGAGGGTGAGCGTGTCGCCCTGGTCGTCGAGGATGTCGACGTGCCGCGCGCCGTAGAGGATCTCCGCTGCGTCGTAGCGGTGCAGGGCGTGCACGGGCTGCATGGTGACGTCGTCGAGGCCGAGCACGGCGACCTGGAGCTCGGCCTCCTCGGCGGCGAGCGAGGCGGGCGTCGAGCCGTAGAGCGGCGAGGCCGCGTCGATGGTGTGAAAGATGGTGAACGAGCGCGCGAGGCTCGGCGCGCGGTCGCGGGCGAGGGCGAGGTCGTACATCCGGTAGAAGGTCGAGCCCTCGGCGGTGCGCTCGGTGCGCGTGAGCGAGACCCGCACGTTCACGTCGACGAGGAGGTTGCTGCGCTCGTTGCCCACGCGGAACGCGAGGGTGGGCGCGCCGTTCATGGGCGACACCGTGGCCTCGCGCGAGAAGTTGATGCGCGCGGTGGAGCGAGAGAGCTTGGCGAACACAAGCCCCGTGGAGCCCGCGGTGACGAGCAGGCTCACCAGCGACTCGGCGACCATGAGCGCGTTGGCGGCGGAGCCCCGCGGGTGCATCGCGCCGTAGCCGATGGTGCCCATGGTCTGCACGCTGAAGAAGAAGGCGTCGAAGAAGCTCCCCGCGCGGGCGCCCTCGACGCCTCCGACGGCGAGGTAGCCGAGCGCGAAGAGCGCGTTGGCGGCGAGGTAGACGGCGGCCACCGCGGCGAGGGTGACGGGCCAGGGCTCGCGCAGGAGCGAGTGGTACGCGTCGCTGAAGGGCGCGCGCGGCGCGCCGATGACGTGGATGGTGTACCCGCGGGAGGCGAAGACCTCGCGAGAGCGACGCGACAGGGCCATAGGGGCCGCGAGGCTAGCGGAGCGCGGCGCCGCGCGGCCAGAAGCGCGCGGAGGGGTGTATCGTCGCGGGCGGCGCCGACGTGACCCGCACTCGACGATTCTTCAACACCGCGGGGCCGTGCAGGCCCGAGCTGCACTACATGCTCCCGCCCGACCCCCGGGTGCCCGCGGTGCGCGGGCTCGTCGAGCGGCAGTCGTACTTCGTGCTCCACGCCCCGCGGCAGGTCGGAAAGACCACCGCGCTCCTCAGCCTGGCGCGCGACCTCACGCGCGAAGGTCGCTACGCGGCGGTGCTCGTCTCGGCCGAGGCGGGCGCGCCCTTCGGCGACGACATCGGCGCCGCGGAGGACGCCGTGCTCACTGCGTGGGAGGAGAGCGCCGCGCTCGAGCTCCCCGCGGAGCTTCGCCCGCCGCCGCGACCCGCCGCTCCGCCGGGCGCGCGCGTGAGGGCGATGCTCACGGCGTGGGCCGTGGCGTGCCCTCGACCGCTGGTGGTGTTCGTCGACGAGATCGACGCGCTGCGCGACGCGGCGCTGCTCTCGGTGCTGCGCCAGCTCCGAGACGGTCACAAGCACCGGCCCGGTGGGTTCCCGTGGGCGCTCGCCCTCGTGGGCCTGCGCGACGTGCGCGACTACAAGGTCGCCTCGGGCGGGTCGTCGCACCTGCGCACCGCGTCGCCGTTCAACATCAAGAGCGACTCGCTCACGATGCGCGAGTTCACCGAGCCCGAGGTCGCCGAGCTCTACGCGCAGCACACCGCCGACACGGGGCAACGGTTCGAGCCAGGCGCGCTCGCGCGGGTGTACGCCCTCACGCGCGGTCAGCCGTGGCTCGTCAACGCCCTGGGCCGACAGCTCGTCGAGGACGTCGTGCCAGACCCTTCTCGGGTCGTGACCGAGGCCGACGTCGACCGCGCGAAGGAACGCTCATCGCGCGCAACGACACGCACCTCGACAGCCTCGCGGAGCGGTTGCGGGACCCGCGCGTTCGCGCGGTCATCGCGCCCATGCTCGCGGGTGAGACGCTCGGAGACGTCCCCGACGACGACCGGCAGTTCGTGGTCGACCTCGGGCTCGTGCGCCGCGGCGAGGAGGGCGGGCTCGAGATCGCCAACGCGATCTACCGCGAGGTGCTCCCACGCACCCTCGCGCGGGGCCCGCAAGATAGCCTCCCGGCGATCCGCGCCACGTGGCTGACGCCCGAGGGCGCGCTCGACCCCGCGCGGCTGCTCGACGCCTTCCTCGCGTTCTGGAGGCAACACGGCGAGCCGCTGCTCCGCGCCGCGCCCTACGCTGAGGTCGCCGCGCAGCTCGTGATGATGGCCTTCCTCCACCGCGTCGCGAACGGCGGCGGGACGCTCGAGCGCGAGTACGCCATCGGCGCGGGGCGAATGGACCTGTGCCTCCGCTACCGCGGGCACGCCCTCGGCATCGAGCTCAAAGTCTGGCGCGACGGGCAGCGCAACCCCACGCCCGAGGGCCTCGCCCAGCTCGACGCGTACCTCTCGGGCCTCGGCCTCTCCACCGGCTGGCTCGTGGTCTTCGACCAGCGCTCCGGGCGGTCGCCGGTCGAGGAGCGCACGGTGTCCGAGCGCGTGTTCACGCCTGCGGGGCGCGAGGTGATCCTCGTCCGCGCGTGATGGCGTATGCTCGGCGCTCTCCCTGGAGGGTGCGCGATGGGTGAGCGGGTCTTTCGCGGCGACGGCTGGTACGAGCTCACGGCGCGGCGCGACGGCGACGTCGACGCCGACCGCACGCGGGACTTCGACACCCTCCGCGAGGCCGAGGCCCTGGTGACCGAGGTCGCCGACCTCGCGGCGGGCCTCGACGCCCTGCGCTCCGTGGTGGGCCGCGTCGACCTCGCGGCCGACCTCTCGACCCTCACCGACGAGGCCGTGAAGGCCCGCGCCGCGTGGGGCCTCTACGACCGCGAGCTGTACGCCGACGGACGCCGACGCGACACGCCCGGCGGCGGTGGAGGCGGCAACCCCACGCCGGGGCCCAAGACCGACCCGCCGCCTCCGCCCACCGACCAGAAGACCTGGATCGAGATCCATCTCAAGAACACCGACGGCGTCCCGCTGCGCGGGGAGCGCTACAGGCTCAAGCTCCCCGACAACACCGTGCGCGAGGGCAGCACCAACGACGCCGGCGCGGTCTTCATCGAAGACATCGACCCGGGGCTGTGCGAGCTGACCTTCCCCGACCTCGACCGCAGGGCCTTCACCCGCACCGAGGGCTGACCGAACGCCCTACGGCGTGAAGCCCCGCAGCGCGTCGACAGCGATAGCGCCGTGCGGTACTGCTCGCCGGAGGCAATGATGCACGAAGAGCAGACGCCGTTGTCGGCCGATCCCGGAGACACCGCTTCGGTAGGCGGCGCCGCGGTCGGCCCGCATCGACTCCGAGTGCGAAGCCTGAAGGTGCACGAGTTCAGAGACGTGCGACGCGGCTCTGAGCTGACGTTCAGCGACGGGGTCCACCTCGCGCTCGGCCAGAACGGTTCAGGCAAGTCGACCCTCGTCGAGCTCATCGCCGCCGTCGCCGCGATCGACTTCGGTGGGCCGTTCTTCACCGCTACGCCCTTCCATATCGAGGCTCGGTTGGAGCTTGGGCCGATCACGCTTCACGTCGACGCTCGACGTGAGTTCGAGCCTGTGCGGCTCCGGTCGGTGGGAGAGAAGTACGTCGACCTGCCCCCCCGCGACGAAGCGGACGTGCTCGTGAAGGTCGAGGTGCCCGGCGTGCTCCAACAATGGCTGCGCGCTCGCTCCGGGGAGGCGCTCGTACGCTACGACTTCGATCCGCGGGAGGACCATCGTCCGGGTGAACCGATCCGGTTGCTGGGGGGGGTGAACCCGCTGCGGCTGACGACCAGTCACGCGATCAGTCACGGAGCGACCATCCCTCACGATGGAGGCCTGCGCGTACACCCGGCGGTGTGGGACGCATGGCGTCGCGTCAGCGAGCAACCCGGCACCGCGGCGCCCTACGACGAAGCGCTCGGCGCCTTGTCGTCTCTGGTCGGCGGGGGGCTGACCGTCGTGCGCGGAGACAGCGCCAGGGTCGGTAGCCCCTGGCTCCCCCCGAGCCTCGACTTCGACAGCAAGAACGGCGAGCCCGTCGAGGTCGACCTTGGGCGAGACCCTCTCCTCGCCAGCGCGATCCGACAGCTCGGCTTCGACTCCGCGCGCGCGTACTTCGGCCCCGGAGCGCACTGGAGCGTGGGCTGGCGGTACGCCGCTCCGACCGTTCAGTTCTTTCACGACGGCCGTGGAGTGCGCCGCCACGACCAGCTCTCCTTCGGCCAGCAGAGGCTCTTCTCGTTCGCGTGGTACCTCGCCTGCAACCCCGACATCGCAGTCGCGGACGAGCTGGTGAACGGGCTCCACGCGGACTGGATCGACTGGTGCGTGGACGCGATCGGCGACCGCCAGTGCTTCCTGACGGCGCAGAGCCCGTTGCTCGTCGACGCCGTGCGCTTCGACTCGGAGGATCAGCTCCGCAAGGGCATCATCGTCTGCGAGGCGCGCCGCGCGGACTCCGGCGCGGGGACAGAGATCTCCTTGCGCCAGCTCGATGATCGAGAGGCGGCTCTCCTCACCAGCGCATACAGACAGTCGCGCCTCGACCTGCTCTCGGACCTGCTGCGCGCGCTCGACCTCTGGTAGGTGACGAATGCTCACCCCCGAAGGAGTCGTGGTCGTGCCGGTGCGAGGGTCGCTGCTCCGACCAGCGGGCGCCGCGCCTACGCCTCGAGACCGGCGTGAGCTGGCGCAGAAGGTCCGCGCGCTTGGCGCCGCGCGGCGTCTCGGATGGATGGCCGTCCCGAGCGTCGTCGATGACCTCGCCGCCGCGACCGTCGAGCGGAGAGCGTTGGAGGACGAGGTCGAGAGGCTGATTCGAGACGCATCAACGAGCCGAGTCGCGCACGCGCTCTCCACGATCGCCGACCAACGAAACGCCGGGACGGCGACCAACGTCGCGAGCGTCTTGGAGCAGGTCTACGACGCGCACGCCAGCGGTCTCGACGCGAGCGACGTCCTCGACCTCCTCCTCGACGACGTCGAGCGCTGGCTCACTCCGTCTCGCGCCGCGTACGTCGATCAGGTCTTCGACGTGATCGACCTTGACCGCGCCCCAGCCTCGACCGGCGTCGTCTTGCTCGCGACCACGAGGCTGACTCGGGATCACTTCGCCCGTCGCGAGGCGTTTACGCGACGGTTCGAGCGTTGGCTGATCGGGCGCGACGGTCGCACCCCGGCGCAGGTCCACGACCTCTTGAGCGGTCTCGTGGCGTGAGCGGACTCTCGGCGCCGTTGCACTCCCTCCCTGCTGACGGCAGCAGGTCCCGCGCTGGATGCGCGGTGGTGCTGTCGCGCCCCGAAGCAGTCCAGTTCCACCTCGGACTCGGGCGGCGCGCGGGATCGGACTGGTCGATGCTCCACCTGGCCTGGCACAGGATCCTTCGAGACCAGAGCCTCGATGAGCTCCGTCGGGACTACCCGTGCCCCTACGCGGTGGTCTCTCTCCCGCTCGACCCGCTGGTGGACGAGGCGCTGCGCACGCTGGCCCGTCGCGTCGCTCGGCGATACGCGAACGGCCTCAACGGTCCCGCCTACGGGTTCGGAGAAGCGCGAGCTACCTTCGCCCCCGATGACGCCCGGCTCTCAGACCCCGACGCGGCATTCACCTGCGCGACCTTCGTGCTCCAGATGCTGCGGTCGGTCGGCGTCAGGCTCGTCGACCCCGAGCGATGGAGGGCGCCCACGCCAGACGACCTACGCTGGCAGGAGACCGTCGGGGCGCGCTTGGTCGCCTGGATCGATCAGCGTCTCCACGGTGACCTGCTCCGAGCGCGCGAGCGGATCGATCACGACCTCGGGGCACTCCGGTTTCGCCCCGCTGATGTCGCTGGCGCCGCGCTCCTGCCCTCCGACGAATGGCCTGCTACCGCCGACGCGGTCGCCCCGCACGCTCGGTTCCTTGAGGGACTGCTCGCTCCGCAGTGACATGACCCCCCTCTACGGCGTGAAGCCCCGCAGCGCGTCGACCAGCGCCTCGCGCACGCTCAGCGTCGCGTCGACCCCGTCCCGTCGGGCGTAGTAGCCCACGTCTTCGCCCGAGCCGAAGCGCGCGCCGATGGTGAGCCGGTGCGTGGCCGCGCCCGCGTCACCCGCGTACGTGGCCTCGACCGTCACCGTGGGAGACCCGAAGCCCTCGTCAGGGCGCGCCGGGCCGTATCCCTCGACGCGCGGCCCCGACGCCGTCGAGAGCTGCTCCAGCAGCGCCTCGACGCGGCTCGCCTCGGCGGGCGTGCCCGTCTCGGTGCGCCACTGCTCTCCCTCGCGCACCAACGCCACGCGGCGCGCGCCGCCGCCCGTGACCGTGATCGTGAGGCGGGTGATGTCCTCCCGCGGGAGGGCCACCGACGACCGGTCGAGGTGCGGCCGCGTGAGCGCCTCGACGAAGGCCCGCGGGAGCACGAAGACCCCCGTCTTGCCCTCCATCGACGCGTAGCTCCCGCCGCCCGGCGCCGCCGCGCCCACGGTGATCGTGTAGCTCCGCTCCCGCGCCACGCTCGCGTCCGCGGGCTCACGCGGCCCGCTCCCCTCGAAGCGCGCGACCAGCCTCGCGGTGGGCGTCGCGAGCCCGTGCTCCGGGCGCGCGATGGCGCTCACCCAGCGCTCGGCCTCCAGCGAGGCGAGGGTGCGGGCGAGCTCCGCCACCAGCGCGCCGTCGGCCGCCGCGCGCACGGGTCGCGTGAGCGAGAAGCTCGCGCCCTCTCCCCGCGTGATCTCCTCGTGCAGCGGGCCCGCGTCGATGGTGAGAGCGCGCAGGTCCTCCTCGACGTCGTGCACCAGCGTGCGCGGGCGAAAGCGCGCGGCGTCGACGCGCAGCACGTCGGCGGCGCTCGGCGCGAACTGCAGCACGATGGGCTCGTCGTCGCGCGACACCGACAGCCCCGTGTCGTCGCTCGTCCCCACGCGGACGCGCTCGGGCGTGTCGCTCCCCGTGGCCGTCACCTCGATCACCGTCGACGCCGGCGCGAGCCCGCGCGCTGCGCGCTGGTCGCCGTCGAGACGTCGCGCCGCCGAGATGTCGTGCAGCAGCGTCAGCCACGACTCCACCGCCTCGGCGTCGACGCCGCCCGCGACGCCCGTGGCCGTCCACCGGCTGCCCTCGCGACGCAGGATGAGGTCGCCGCCGCCCTCGGCCGCGCCCGTGACCTTGACCTCCTGCACCTCGTCGGTGCGCGCCGAGAGCACGTGGTCGTCCCTGAAGCCCGCCGCGGGCGCGCGCAGCGCGTCGACGAAGCTCCGCGCGAAGCACACCACGGTGTGAGAGCCCTCGCGCGTGGCGGCCACCTCACCGTCTTCGCCCGGGCACGCGCCGCCGAAGAGCAGGGTCACGGGCTCGCTCGGGCCGCGGCGCATCACGAAGCGCACCGTGGGCGCGTCGAGCCCGTAGCGGCGCAGCGTCGCGTCGTCGGCGCCGTCGGCCAGCACCCGCTGCGCGCGCAAGGAGCGCAGCTCCGAGGTGATGACCTCCACCGCGCCGCGACCCGCGCGACCCAGGGGAGGCTCGGTGATCGACCAGATCGAGCCGCGGCGGGTGAGCACCATGCGGTCGTCGCCGCGGGTGATCTCCATGGCCTCGAGGCGCGAGGGGTCGAGGTCGGCCACGCGGCGGTCGCGCAGCGCCACCGCGGGCCGGTCGAAGACGTCTCCGAAGGACTTCGGCAGCACCACGGTCTTCGTGCGCCCGTCGTCGGTGACGCGGGCGTAGACGGCGTTCTCGTCCTGCACGGCGCCGCCGAGGTCGAAGCGCGCGGTCACCTGCGAGCCCTCGTGCACGACCACCGAGGCGCGCGGAGCGTCCAACCCGAAGCGCTCGGTCATGCGCGGGTCGAGGTTGCCCAGCGTGCGCGTGGCCTCGGCGCCTTCGAGCTCCGAGAGCAGCCGCTCGACCTCGACCTCGTCGGCGAGGCGCGCGGTGCCGCCCGCGACCACGAACCACCCCTGCGGGCGCTTGTGGAGCACGTAGCTCCCGCTCGCGTGGCGCACCTCGACCTTGTCGACGCGCTGCCGGTGGAACGCGCGGAACACGTTGCGGCGGCGCGCTTCGAGCTCCTCGGTGCTGGCCTTGTCCTTGTCGATGAGGATCAGCCCGGTGAAGCCCGCGGCCGCGAGGGCCATGCCGACGGGGAGCGCGTAGCGAGGGAGCTTCACGAGGCCTTCCGGGTGCGCCACACGGCCACGCCCACGAGCGCCGCCGCCGCGGGGATCAGCAGGATCACGTACAGCCCGATCCACGTGAGGTCGCGCTCGCTCACCAGGAGCGACGCGCGCGAGATGGGCCGCGCGGGGATGTTCACCAGCTCGCGCCGTGAGGTCAGCCAGCCCACCACGGCCTCGGTGAGGTTCGCGTTCGCCACCTGCGCCCGCACCTGGAGCTGGAAGTACGTGCTCCCCGCGATCTCGCTCGACCCGAGCACCACGAGACGTCCCGCGGCGGCGCCCTCGCTCCGCGGCGTCACGCCCGGCACCACCGTGGCCATCGCGACGGGCACGGGGCCCTGCACGTCGTCGTTGCCCTTCGAGGGCGCGAAGGTGCGCAACAGCTCCGCGATCCCCGTCTCGCCCCAGGCCGACGCCGTCGTCTGCACCAGGGTCGCGGGCACCGTCGTCGCGCCCTCGGCCCGCACCACGGGGCGCGCCATCGAGATCAGCACCGACGACCCGCGCAGGTCGCGGGTGACCTCGTGCTCGTTCCACGTGTCGGCGCGAAAGTTCACCGGCGGCGCGTCGGCCACGAGGTGCGAGGCGTCGCCCTCCACGATCACCGCCGCGGGAAGCGCGATCCCGCCGAGCGCGGCGACGGACTCCAGGCCCGTCGGCACCACGCGCCCCTCCAGCACCACGGGGTCGACGAACATCGCGACGTTGCCGCCCGCGCGCAGGTACGCCTCCACCGCGGCGGCGTCTTCGCGCGGGTACGCGCGCTGCGGGCCCGCGATCACCAGCGCGTCGCAGTCCGACGGCACGCCGGTCTGCCCGCGCACCTCGACCTCGCGCGTCTCGAAGTTGTGGTGGCGCAGGTCCTCCACGAGCCCCGCGCCCGCGCGGTCGCCCGACGAGATGGGCATCTCCTCGTGGCCCGTGGCGAAGCACACCTTGGTCGCCCGCTCGCGGTCGACCTGGAGGAGCGCCTCGGAGATCGCGCGCTCCACGGTGATCTTCGCGTTGAGCACGCGGCTCGCGGTGTCGTCTTCGCCGCCCGACGGCGCGCCGAGCTCGCGGAGCTGCTCTCGCTGCACCTCCCAGTGCCGGCTCCCGCGGCGCACGACGATGCCCGCCGACGAGAGCGTGCGCTCGCCGTCGCGGCTGCCCACGAGCTGCAGGCCGATCTCCTGCGCGAGGGCCACGAGGCGCTCCCGCTGGCGGTCGGGGTCGATGTAGACGACCTCGACGCGCGGGCTCGCGGCGGCGTAGCGCTCGGCGAGCTCCGAGACGTCGCCGTAGAGCGGCTCGTCGCGCGCGAGGAGCACGTACATCTGCGTGGGCGCGCGCATCCCGCGGGCGATCTGCGCCGACCGCGGAGAGAGCGTGAAGATCGCGCCCTGGGTCCAGTCCCACCGGCGGTAGTGCCGCGCCGCGAGGTAGTTCACCTGCACCAGCAGCAACGCGCCCAGCACCACCACCGCGGGGCCGCGCAGGAACGCGTCCATGAACCCGCGCTCGGGGGCCCTGGGAGAACTCTCCTCGGCGGCGCTCTCCTCCGTGGGCTTCTCCGCCTCGGGGGCCTTCTCCGCCTCGGGGGCCTTCTCGTCCGCGTCGCTCACGCGTCCCTCCGGGCGGCCATGGCGCGCACGGCCATGGCGAGGGCGAAGACGATCACCGAGGCGTAGTAGGCGACCGCGCGGCTGTCGATGATCCCCAGGGAGAAGTGCTCCATGTGCTCCCAGAGGTTCACGTAGGAGAAGAACTGCCGCTGCCAGCCCTCGCGGAAGAGGTACGACCCGAGGCCCAGCGCGAACATCACCCCGCCGATCGCGAGGAACGAGAGCATGAAGGCCACGACCTGCGAGCGCGCGAGGGCCGACATCATGATCCCGAGCGCGAGGAACGACGCGCCGATGAGGCTCACCCCGGCGTAGCCCGACGCGAGCGCGCCCCAGTCGACGGGGCCGTAGCGCTTCACCACGAGCGCGTAGAGCAGCGTCGGCAGCCACAGCGCGAGCCAGGTGGTCACCGCGCCGAAGAACTTCCCGAGGATCACCTCGGTGGAGGTCACGGGCGCGGTGAGCAGGAGCTCGAGGGTGCGCGACCGCCGCTCCTCGGCGATGGTGCGCATGGTGAGCGCGGGCGAGAAGATCAGGAGCGTGAGCACCGAGAGGATGGTGCTGCCGAAGAACATCTGCAGCGGCCCGCGCGCGCCGCTGATCGCGGGGTTCGTCGCGGTGATCTGCATGAAGAAGTAGAAGACCACCCCGTTGAAGAGCAGGAAGGTCACCAGCACCACCCACGCGAGGGGTGAGCAGAAGTTGCCGAGCAGCTCCCGCTTGTAGATCGCCCAGGTGGTCCTCACGCGGCGCGCTCCTTGTCGTCTCGGGTGGTGAGCTCGTGGAAGACCCCCTCCAGCGAGCGGCGCCGGGGCGTGATCGCCCGCAGGCCCAGGCCCGCGCTCACGCACGCGCCCGCGAAGGTCTCCACCGACGCCTCGTCGCCCGCGGGCACCGTGAGCAGCACGCGCGCGACCCCGTCGGCCACGCCGAGGAGCTCGACCTCGGCGCCCTCGATCCCCGACGTCAGCGTCGTGAATACCGCTTCGTCCTTGCCCCGCAGCGCCGCGGTCACCTCGACCTCGCGGCGGCCGCCCTGAAGCTCCGCGCGCACCGAGGCGAGGGGGCCCGAGGCGGCCACCTTGCCCTGGTGGATGATCACCACGCGGGTGCACACCGCCTCGACCTCCGAGAGGATGTGCGTCGAGAGCAGGATCGTGTGCTCGGCCCCGAGGCCCTTCAGCACGTCGCGAAAGCGCACCTGGTTAGTCGAGGCCTCGGTGGCTCGTCGAGGATCAAGAGCGGCGGTCGGCGACGAGGCGCCGGCGATCTACGCGCTGCCGGTTGCCCTTGGAGAGCCCTTGATGAGTCGCCGTGCCGTCATGCGTGATGTCGGCAGCTTGAGCGCGCGCTCGACGGCGGCCTTGATGTCGCGCACGCCTCTGATCTCGGCGAAGTGCAGGTACTGTCGACGCGCATCTCGGGGTGGAGCTGCACGCCTTCGGCATGTACCCGATGATCTTGCGCTCGGCGGAGTCTTCGACGATGTCGTGGCCGCTCCACGCGTGGGCCGTGCCGCGGGTCGGGGGATGTAGCCTCAGTGAGCATCTGAAGGGTGGTGGTCTTGCCCGCGCCGTTGGGGCCGAGGAAGCCCACGATCTCTCCACAGGCACGGAGAAGGTGATGTCGTCGACGACGGTGCGCGCGCGCCGTAGCGGCGCGAGGCCTCGAAGGATCATCGACGGCGTCGCTCCGGGGTCGAAACCACGAGGGACGCGGATAGTCCGCCGCGATGGGGTGTCAGTTGTCGCGAGTCACTGGACTGCGGCGCCGCGAGGGATGCACAACCCCACGCCGATGGACCCTGCCGAACGGCGAATCTCCTCGCCGAGGCCGTGGCCCTCTGGCTCTCCGCCCTCGCCGCGGGCCTCTGGCACCGCTCCGCGCGGCCTCGTCTACTGGGACTCCTTCTCGTACGTGGCCCAGTCCGTCGACGGCCGCGCCGGCGGCCTCATGCTCGGCCGCCCCGCCTTCGTCCTCGCCTCGCACGCCCTCTCTCGCCTCGCCCGCTCGGCGCCTTCGCCCCGTCAGCCTCCGCGGTCCTCGATCGCGCAGCCTGCGTCTCGGCCCTCGCCTGCCTTCGTTCCAGCCGCCTTCGCGCGCTCCTCGGATGAGCCCTCGTTTCTCCTCGCGGCCTTCCTCGCGCTCGCCCGCCTTCGCGCACACCGCAGGCGCCCTCTCACCGACGCTCGCCTTCGCTCACCCTCGCGGCCTTCGCGACCATGGCCTCGGCCTCCACCGCGTCCTCGCCCATCGCGCGGGCTGCGTCTGCGGCTCCTCCTCGGGCTCGCCGGGCTGCGCGAGCAGGCCGTGTCTCAATCGCTCACCCTCGCGTGGATGGCCCTCCGCGTAGCCACCGCGCAGGGCGCTCCTCGCGGGGGGCGCCTCGCTCGCGCTCGCTGCCGCGGGGCCGCCGCTGTGGTTCGCGCTCACGCAGCGGGGCTGCCGCGCAGGTGCGGCGTGGTCGGCCATGGCCGGCGAGCGCCGGGCACCCCTACACGCTCCGTGACCTCGTCGCCTTCGCCCGGTGGCTGCCCACGCTCGGCCCCGGTGGCGCTCGTCGCCGCGGTGTTCGGGTGGGCTCGTCGAGACGCGCTCGCGCCCGCGCTGCGACCCGTGACCGTGCGCGGGCGCTGCAGCTCGCCGCGCTCGCGTTCTATCAAGACATCTCGCGCCAGCCCGCGCTACCTCCTGCCTGGCGCCCGGCGCGCTGATCCTGCCCGCGGCGATGGCGATCGCCGGTCGCGCGGTCACCGCTGGCGCCTTCCGTCGCCCTCGCGCTCGCGGTGGTGCGCCGGTCGTCGCCGCGGGGCCCTTCTGCAAGTTCGCGAGAGCGGCCGCTGCGCGAGGCCATCACGGAGCTCCCGTCGCGGTTGCGTGCGGTCCCGCCCGACGCGGTGATCGTGACGGGGCAGGCGTGCCCGGCGGTGTCGATGACCCGGCGCTTCGCGAGGATCCTGGGGCGGGAGGGCGACACCCGCGATGGACCTTGCTCTGCCCGGGTGGGGCTGGCCTGGGCGCGGCCTGAGAGGAGAGTTCGACGCGGCCCTGGCCGAAGGCGTACCGTGGTGATCGATCTCAGGCCTGGCGCGTGGCTCGGGCCCTGGCAAGGGATGTGCGCGACGTGGTAGACGCGATGGGCCTCGACCCGCGAGGGGAGGGTGGTGCTGGCGGTGATGAGAACGGCAGCAATTTGAGCTTCCCTACGTGCGGACGCAGGGTCGACGCATGGGCATCGTCGTCGCGCTGGGTGATCGGTCTGGGGCTGCTGGATCGACAACGGACCCTGACCGCGGTGTGGGGGCGT
The DNA here is from genome assembly GCA_041389825.1 of Polyangiales bacterium. GTDB lineage: Bacteria > Myxococcota_A > Polyangia > Polyangiales > JAEYZO01. The sequence continues at coordinate 97,504 of JAWKRC010000023.1, forward strand.
GAATGCCCCGTGGGGCTTCGCACCACAGCCTGGAGAGAGGCACGACCCCGCGCTCCCCGCTGGGAACCCCTCTACGCCGCCATGCTCTCCTCCGCCGCCGCTGCCGCTCCGGGTCTGTACGTGAGCCGCGATGACGACGCCGTCCCCGAGTACGTGCTCCGCGCCCAGCGCGGCGACGCTCGGGCCTTTCAAGACCTCTTCCGCAACCACCGCCGCGACGTGACCCGCCTCTGCGCGCGGCTCCTCGGGCCCCGCGCCGACCTCGAAGACGTGGTGCAGGAGGTCTTCCTCCAGGTGTACCGCTCGCTCCCGAGCTTCCGCGCCGAGGCCCGCTTCACGACCTGGCTCCACCGCGTCTCGGTGAACGTCACCCTGATGCACCTGCGCGCCGCGCGCAGCCGGCCGAAGCTCGGTCACGAGCTCACCCACGAGCCCCCGGCCCCCGAAGACGACTCGCCGCAGCACAACGCCGCCCGCAACGAGCGGCTCCGCGCGCTCTACAAGATCCTCGACACGCTGGCCGAGAAGAAGCGCACGGTGTTCATCCTCCATGACCTCGAGGGCGTGCCCGCGGCGCAGATCTCGAAGATGGTCGAAGCCCCGGTGCTTACCGTACGAACCCGTCTCTTCTACGCGCGAAAGGAGGTCTACGCCGCCATGGCCGCAGACCCCACGCTGGCCTCCGTCGCCCGCGACGCGCTCGGCTCCGACGACAGCGCCCCCGCCGCCGTCGCTCACGAGGAGGGGTGACCATGAACACCCACCCCGACCACGAAGACATCCTCGCCTCCCTCGACGCCGACGGCGACGCCGCGACGCGCGCCCACGTCGAGGGCTGCGCCGAGTGCTCCACGGTGGCCGACCGACTCCGCGCGGGTCGCGGGCTCATCGACCTCGCCCGCGCCCACGAGCCCACCCTCGACTGGTCGCGCATGGAGGCCCGCCTCGAGGCCGAGGCCGAGAAGGTCGCCGCCGAGATCCGCGCGGGCGCCGTCCGTCCGCCGTCTCGACTCCGCTCGGCCGTGGCCGCGGGCGTGATGGTCTCGATGGCCGCCGCCGCGGTGCTCTACGTCGGCCGCGGCCGCAGGGCGCCCCGCGCGCCCGCCCGTGGGCGCAGCGGTCAACACCCCCGCTCCGGCGCCGACCCCGGCGCCTCCCGGGCGGCGCGGGTCGAGGCCCGCGTGCTGCTCGCGGCGGGCGGCGCGACGGTGAGCACCGCCGACAGCTCCACGGCGCGGCTCTCGGCGGTGTCGACCCTCGTCGAGGGCGTGACCCTCGCCGCGGGCGATCACGGCCGCGCGGTGGTCTCGCTGCGACCGGGCTGGTCCCTCGACGTGCGCCCTGGGGCGACGGCGAACCTGCGGCGGCTGCGCGAAGACGAGACGGTGGTGGCCCTCTCGGGCGGCGAAGCGCGGGTCGAGCCCGCGTCGAGCGTGGGCGAAGACCCGGGGGTGCGCGTGCGCTCGGGCCGGTGGACCGTCCACCGCCCGGCCCGGCCGGTGCGCGACGAGGTGTCGACGCTGCGGGTGGTGGTGCTCATGAGCCGCGCGACCTTCGAGGCCGAGGGCGCAGAGCCCATGCACGTGACCGGTCCCGTGATCTTCGACCTCCCCGCGACAGGCGCGCCCCGCGCGGTGCAGGGAGGAGGCCAACGACCCCGCGGCCATCGCCTGTCGGCGCTGAACGCGCTGGGCGACCTGGCAGTGCTGCCGCCCGTCTCGCTGAACGCGACGGTGAGCTTCACCGACGGGGGCGCGCGCGCTCTTGCGGCGCTCGAAGCGGTGCAGGTGATGGGTCCGACGACGATCCAAGCCCGCGAGGGCGGGCGTCTGTCGCGCCTGGAGATCGGCACGGGCCGCGTGCTCCGGTGGACGCCCGTGGGTGCGACGGTCGCCGCGGCGGCGCCTCGCCCGCGGGTGACGGCCCCGACGCCCGCCGCGCCCGACCCGGTGCAGACCGAGGAAGAGCAGCGGCTCCGGGCGTGGACCGGGAGCGCCGTGCGCCGCATCGCGACCTGCTTCACGCGCTGCCGCGAGACGAGCCGCTGCCCCGACGCCTCGGGCTTCATCCGAGCTCGTGGTGAGCCCCAGCCGCGCGCCCGTGACCGTGGGCGCGATGGACCCTACCTTCGCCAACGCTCGCGCGTGCGTCGAGGGTCAGGCCCCGTCGATCCCGCGACCGGACGTGAGCGAGGCCCACACGGTCCGCATCCCCATCCGCTAGCGCAGCGCTGACCCACTCCGCCCGCGGTGGGGGTTCCAGCTCCGCCGCGGGTGGGTCGCACTCCACGCCCTGGGTGAAGTTGAACTCCACCGCGAGGCTGGGCCCACCGCGGGTGTAGTTGAACTCCACCGCCAGGGTAGTTGGACTCCACCACAGGGTAGTTGCACTCCACCCAAGGGGAGTAGTTGCACTCCACCGTGGGTGGGTGGCACATGATCGCGGCGCAGCGTGGCCCGGGGTGATCGTCAGGGCACCGTGAGGTCGTAGGGGGCGCATCCCCGGCCCCACCGAGAGCGCCTCCGTCGTGATCGCCGTCCCCGTCGAGCGCGAACACCCGCAGCCGGCGCCGCGCGCGTCGAGGTCGCGGGATGCGCCGATCCAGATGCGCCCGCCCGCGACCACGGGAGGCGCCGGGCTCCAGCGCTCCGCCGCAGGCTCCACCGCGCGCTGCGGTCGCGGCGGTCCCGCAAGACGTAGCCCGGAGCGAGTCCTCGCTCGGGCCGGTGCGCGCCGAGGTCACGGCGACCTTCAGCACGAACCGGTCGGCGTCGATCATGGCGAAGGCGTCGATGGTCCCTCCGAGCTCCGTCTCCGTGACCAGGGGATCGCCGACCTCCACCGCGCCGTCGCGCACGCGCAGCGTCTCGATCGCGCCGTCGCCCACCACGTCGTAGGCGCCGAGCGTCGCGACGTACCAGGTGTTCGCCTCGGGCGAGGGGCGCATCGGTCCCACGACGGGTTCGGTCGCGGCAACGGGGTCGCGTCGAGGACGCTCGTCGCGGCGGCGTCGAGGCGCAGCACGACGCCGGGCTGCCGCGGCGCGAAGGGGTCATCGAGCCGCGTGAGCGTGAGCCAGATCGCGTCGCCTACGCGCGCGAGGGCCTCGGGTGGCTGCAGGACGTCGCCGTGCCCGCCCGGGAGCGTGAGGTCGAGCGTGCGGACCACCTCCCCGAGGAGAGGTCGATCACCGCGAGCGAGGGCGTTGTAGCGAGCGGCCAGCAGCGTTCGCGCGTCGAGCGCGAGCACGTCGTGGACGTTCACGAAGGGCCGACGCCCGCGCCGCGCCGGACGAATCCCACTCGAGGTCGACAGCGGAGAGAGCGACGCGCGAGGGAGACGGTCCGCCGCGCAGGTCGAAGGGTGACGTTGTCGCCCATCCCGGGGGAGCGGTTGAGCACCGCGAGGACGTCTCCGGACAGCACCGAGTCTCCGTCACGCCCGGCGGCAGCGGCAAGGCGCGCTCGCGTCGAGCAGGGCCGACCACGACGCGCGGGTTGTAGTTGCTCCCCACTGCGAGGAGGCGCGCGGGCTCGCGACGGGCGGTGAGCGAGGCGCCAGGCGAAGGAGGCGGCCCGGGGCGCAACGGTCTGGGTCTGACCGCACGCGGCGAAGGCCGAGAGAGGCAGAGAGGGCGAGGCGCGCGCGGGTCATGGCGGGTCGGTGTCGAACTGGGCCGAGGCGAAGAAGGCCCGACCTGGGAGCGAAGCCGTAGAGAGTCCTGCACGGGGACGGTCACCGTGTCGACCCCCGCCACCGCTGGGTAGGGTAGAGGCCGTCGCGGTGCGCTGGTCGAAGGAGGTTGGTCACCTCGACCCCAAGCGAGAGCCACCGCGCGAAGGGGCCGCACGCCCACCGCGCCCCCACCATCGCCCGCCCCGGCACCTCGACGCGCAGCGCGTCGTCGAGAAGGACCGCGACGCGACATCGACCGACGCCCCAAGCGAGCCACGCAATCGCGCCCTCGACCTCGACGTGAAGGTCGTGCGGGCACGCCCGGCACCAGGGTTGCCGTCAGTGCCCGACCCCGGCGCATGGATACGCGCTTCGGCCAAGTCCACCAGCTGAGCACTCCGCGAAGCGCGCGGCCGAGGGTGGCGCGGGCCGCCTGGCTCCAGGCCGAACCCGCGCGCCGTCGAGGTTCCGCGGGCGAAAGGTCTGCCGAGAGATCGGCACCAGCACGATGAGGTCCTCGGCCTGCCGCGCGTGGCCCACCACCTCGACGCGCAGCGCGCCGCGACGCCCTCGCAGGGAGAGCACCGCGCCGAGGTCTCCTCCCACGGAGCGCTCTGGCCGCAGCGACGGGTCGCCCGAGATCACGCCGCGGTCTCCGTAGAGCTCCGGCAAGGTCGGCGCGCGCTGGAGCCAGTGCGCGTTGGCGCGCAGCTCCAGCCACGGCGCCAGCGCGAGCCGCGCGCCCAGCCTCGGGCTCGGGAGCGCCCTCGCGGTGTGCTCCCCCGCGCGCGCGTCGGTCATCACGTCGACGGCGACGCCGGGCACGAGCCGCAGCGGGCCGAGGCTCACCGTCGCTTCGAGCCCCGCGAGCGCGCTCAACCGCGAAGCGTCGACGCCGCCCGGGTCGTTCACGGGAGAGAAGCCCTCGGCGCGGCCTCGGAGCACGGCGTCGAGCGTCCATCGATGAAAGCGACCGCGGGCCACGGCCATCACGTCGGTGAGCGTGGTGACCGAGCGTCGGTCGAAGGGCTCCGTCGCCGGGAGGATCACCGCGCCCGTGTTGCTGAAGCGGTCCTCGCGGGCGACGCCCGTGGCCGAGAGCATCAGCGCCCAGCGCCCCGCCCGCAACGGAACGCCCACCCGCGCCATCACCCTCCGTTGCTCGCTGAAGGGCCCCTCGGTCTGGATGCTCCCGATCCCGGGAACGCCCCTCCGCCGCCACCCCGCGAGGAGCGTGAGGCACGGCCGCGACCCGCTCGCCTCGTCTCCCACGCGCACGCAGGCCCGGTAGAGCAGGTCGATCGCGTCGCTCGCGTTGTTCCGTCGGGTGTTGAAGCGCCCGGGGCGCAGCGGCGTGCCGCCGTCGTCGTAGAAATCGAAATCCCCTTCGCTCCCTCGCAGACCCAGCGCGAGCGCCGTGTCGACCCGGCCGGCGCGGCCCCCGACGAAGACCCCCGCGCGCCGCGCGCCGAAGGAGCCTCCGCCCGCCGACCCCCACGCCGTCGCCCGCGGAGGCGTGCGCCGCGTGAAGAGCTCCACCGCCCCGCCGAGGCCCGACACCCCCAGCGCGATGGGCGCCGCCCCGCGGTGCACCGCCGCCCGCTCCAACAACGCAGGCGGCAGGAGCGACAGGTCGACCCCGTCCGTGGCGCTGTCGTTGAGCACCATCCCGTCGAGGGCCACCGTGACGTGCGCGCCGGGCGCTCCGCGGAGGGTGAGCGACTGCGGCGCGAAGCCGTCTCCCATCCGTCGCACGTGCAGGCCCGGGGCCTCGTCGAGCATCGCCCCGACGCTCTCGGCCGTTCGGCCTCGGTCCCTCAAATCGACGGCCGTGGTGAAGCCCGCGCGGTCTTCGCTCGCGCGCATCTCGCGCGCCGCCGCGTCGCCGCGCACCGTGGCCTCGGGCATCGGCTGCGCGCCCGCGCTCGACGCCCACGCGGCCGAGGCGAGGGCCGCGACGACGGCGCGACGACGGAGCACCGGCGGCATTGTCGTCAGCGAAGCCCCGTGTTCAATCGCTGTGTGCGCCTCTGCGTACATTGCAAAGCCCTTCGGCGCTGAGGCAGGCTTTCCAGATATGCGCCGGCTGCTCCTCGTCGAAGACGACGCCGACCGCGCCGCTGAGGTGGCGGAGCGCGTCGGTTCGGAGTGGACGGTGCAGACCTCGCCCGACCCCGAGTCGGCGGCGCTCTCGGCCTTCGCCTCTCCGCCCGAGGCCGTGGTGGCCTCGATCTGGACGGGGGGCCTGTCGGGCCTGCAGCTCTGCCAGCTCCTGCGCGGCGACCCGGCGACCACGAACGTGCCCGTGGTGCTGGTCACCGAGGCGGGCGACCGTCGCTCTCGCTTCTGGGCGCGGCGCTCGGGCGCGAGCGCGCTCCTCCGCCGCGACGAGCTCACCGAGAGCCTGCCCGAGGTGCTCTCGCGGCTGTGCCCCGCCGACGGCGACGAGCGGCCCACGATCACCTCGGAGTTCGACCCCTCGCTGCGTCGGAGCTCGATCCCCGGTCGGCTCTCGATGCTGCTCGACCGCACGCTCTTCGAGGCCGTGGTGGTGGGCGAGCTGCGCTCCCTCGCCCTCGACGCGGGCGACCTCGACGCGCTCTTCATCGCCCTCACGCGTCTGCTCGGAGACCTGGTCGACTACGCCTGGGTGGCCCTCTGCGTCGACGGCAAGGGCGCTCGCCGGGTGCGCGTGCACCAGAGCGTCGCGCACGGAGAGTCGGCCCTGCCCGACGCGCTCGGCGCCGTGGAGTGCACGCCCTCTGACGAAGTGAAGGTCGTGGCCGACAAGCGCCCGTCGCGGGTCGCGGGAGAGGCCAAGACCGTCGCGCTCCCCGTGGCGCTGCGGGGCGTTCGCATCGGCACCCTGGCGGTGGGCACGATGCGCGTCGGCAACGCGTTGGAGGAGCGGCAGGTGCTACAGCTCACGGCGCGGGAGCTCGCGCTGCCGCTGCACGCCGTGGGGCTGCTGGAGGAGACGCGTCGCCTCGCGAGCACCGACTGGCTCACGGGCCTCGCGAACCGTCGCAAGGCCACCGAGGCCGTCGAGGCGCTCCTCGCGCGGCCCGACCGCGCCGACATCGCGGTGGCGATCGTCGACGTCGACCATTTCAAGCTCATCAACGACACCTACGGCCACGCGGCGGGCGACAGGGCGCTCTCTCACGTCGCGGAGCTCCTGCGGGCGCACACGCGCAAGCACGAGGTCGTGGCGCGCTGGGGCGGAGAGGAGTTCCTCATGGTGTTGGATGAGGCCCCGCCCGCGGTGGCCGAGGCGGTGGCTGACCGGATGCGCGCCGCGGTGGCGGCGGCGCCGCTGGTGCTCGACGACGGGCGCTCGGTCGCGATCACGGTGTCGGTGGGCGTCGCCCCGCTTGGCGAGCGCGAGCGGGACCTCGACCGGCTGCTCGAAGCGGCCGACCGCGCGCTCTACCGCGCGAAGACCTCGGGGCGCGACCGCGTGGTTGTGGAATGAGTCTTCAAAGTTGCAGGCCCCGTGGGGGGTATCCTATCAAGAGTCAGTGGTCGCTTCCATCCTTCGAAGGAGGCCCGCACGGGCCTCGACCGCGCTCGCGGTGGTGCTGGGTCTCACCAGCGCCGCGCACGCGAAGGACGTGTGGCGTCGACCGCGCCCCGGGCTCCGGCACCTGCACCGCACCGTAGGGGGCTTCGATTTCCACGTGGTGATGGTCGACCTGCGCGCGCCGGGCGTGCGGGTCGTCGCGACGCCCGAGGAGTTCCTCGCGCCCACGCGGCCCGGCGGGATCTACCGCTGGCGCACCACCACGGCCTTCGCGCAGTCGGTGGGCGCCGAGGTCGCGGTGAACGCGAACTACTACGACATCCACCACGGCGCGCTCACCGCCTGCGGCCTCGCCATGAGCCGCGGCGAGGCGTGGCAGAGCAGCTACGTCGACCGACGTCTCGACTGCTGGTGGAGCGCGGGCTTCGGCTCCCGCGGCCGGGGAGAGATCTTCGACTCCCGCGGCAAGGTCTTCGGCCCCGCCCCCGAGCGCTGGATCACCGAGGCCGTCTCGGGCTCGCCCCGCGTGCTCGACCACGGAGAGGTCGTGCGCGTCACGCACCCGCGCCACGCCCTCTCGCGCAACCCGCGCACGGTGGTGGGCTTCGACCGCGAGCGCGAGACGCTCTTCCTCATGGTCGTGAACGGCCGCGAGGGTCGCAACCAGGGGATGACCACGGCCGAGGCCGGCGCGGCCCTGCGCGACCTCGGCGGCTACGACGCCATCAACCTCGACGGCGGCGGCTCCTCCACCCTCTACGTGCGCGCCGAGGGCGGCATGGTGAGCTACCCCGCCGACCGCTACGAGCGCCCCGTCGCCAACCACCTCGCGGTGGTCTTCGACGAGAACCCCGCGCCCGAGCCCGACACGGCCCCCGACACGGCCCCCGAGGCGCCGCGGTTGCCCGCGCCCGCGATCCCGTGGATCCCGCGGCAGCAGCCCAACATCGACCTGGGCTCACCGCGGGTGGTGCGCGCGGGCTGCGACGCGTCGCCGAGGCCCGCGGGGCACGGCGCGTTCTGGCTCCTGGGCGCGGCGCTGGCTTTCAGCGCTCGACGTCGAAGCCCTCGGCCTCCCACGCGAGAAAGCCTCCGCGCAGGCGCGCCGCCGGAAGGCCCTGCTGGCTGAGGGTCTCGAAGGCGTTGCGGGCGTCGTCGCCGCCCGAGCGGTCGTAGACGATCACGGGCTTGCGCTCGCGGGCGAGGGCCATGAGCGAGTCGGCCACGGTCTCGGCGGGCACGTTGCGCGCGCCGGGGATGTGCGCCCGCGCGAAGACCTCGGGCGCCCGCACGTCGATGACGGTGACCCGGCCGGCCTTGAGGAGCGGCGGGAGCTCCTTCGCGGCGATCTCGTCTTCGGCCCCGGGGAGGAAGGGCTCGACGAGGTCGAGGATCTCGGACTTCGAGATGGCCCCCGTGGCGCTCTTCACGGGGCGGCCGCCCGCGACCACCACCAGCATTGGGATCGAGCGCGCGCCGAAGGCCTGGGCGAGCTCGGGGTTCTGGTCGACGTTGACCTTCACCACCTTGAGCCGGCCGTGGAGCTCGCGCGCGACCTCTTCGACGCGGGGCGAGAGCTGCCGGCAGGGGCCGCACCACTCGGCCCAGAGGTCGATGAGCACCGGGAGCTCGCTCTCGAGCACCTCTTGCTTGAACGACGCCGTCGTCACGCTCTGCACTGCCATCGCTTCGTCCTCCGTCGGGGAAACCGCGTCTACTACACGCACCGGCGCTTTCCAATCGCCCAGGGGCGGTGATACCCGGTTCGAGACCCGCGATGACCCTCCGCCGCGGCCGACGCACCGTCGAGGTCACCCGGCTCCGCCGCGAGCCCTCGCTCGCCCTCGCGCGCCTCGCCGTCGCCGCCCCCATCGGCGCGGTGGGCGCCGCCCTGGGCCTCGCCGTGGGCGGCTGGGCCTGGGCCGCGACGGCCCTCCTCGCGATCCCCGCGGCGAGCACCCTGCGGGCGGCGCTCACCCCCTACGCGGGCGAGTGCCCCGCCTGCGGGTCGTCGCTGCGCCGCAGGGTGGTGGCACTGCCCGACGAGCCCGTGCTCGCGCCCTCGGCGCGCGACCTGCGCTGCGACGCCTGCGGGGTGTACCTCGACGCGAAGTCCGGAGACCTGAGAGAGCTTCCGTTCAACCGCGTGGCCGAGCGGCCCACCTACCGCGCGGGCCTCGACGAGGTGGCCCTCGCCGACCTCGACTGGGGCGCGCGCTGCGTGGTGTGCGACGCCGCGGCGACCCGACGGCTCACCCTCGCGCCCTTGCGGGCGGGCTTGCTCGCGGGCCCCGAGGCGACCCTGGGAGGCATCGACGACGCGGGGGTGCCCTTCTGCGACGATCACGGGCGGCTCCCCGACCGGGGCGTCGAGGTGACCCGCGCGCAGGGCAGGGCCACGGTGGCCTTCACGGGCTACGCGGCCTACCGGGCCTTCGTCGACGCGAACCGCGAGCGCTTGGACCTCACCGTGCGCGCGGCCGAAGACGCTGAGGGGTGACGCGCGCCCCGCGCATCAAACATACTCGCGGGTCATGGCTTCGGTGACGACGCGGGCGGGACTGTGGGCGGTGGCGGTGTCGGCGCTCGCGTGCAGCGGCAACGTGCGCAGCGTCGAAGACGGCGGCGTGGCGCGCGACAACGGCACGCCCGTGGTGGTCGACCCCCTCGACTGGATCGACTGCCAGCCCGGGCAGGAGCGCTGCTACCAGAACATCCACCAGCGGTGCCTGCTCTCGGGGGAGCTCACCCGCGTCGAGAACGAAGACTGCGCCGCGCAGCTCCAGGTCTGCGCCGACACCCTCTGGTGCGTGACGTGCCGGCCGGGCGAGCTGCGCTGCACGGGAGACTCCCTCGGCGTCGAGCGCTGCCTCGCCGACGGCTCGGGCTGGGAGCACGTCACCGACTGCGACACCTCGCGCGGCGAGGCGTGCCGGCGCGGGCAGTGCGTGGTGCTCTGCAACGACGACTCGATCCAGCAGAGCTATTTCGGCTGCGAGTACTACGGCGTCGACCTCGACAACATCGTCGAGACCGGCGGCCGCTCCGCGGCGTCGCAGCAGTACTCCATCGTGGTGAGCAACCCCGACCCGGTGCTCACGGTGCGCGTCGAGATCCACCGCAACAACGCCGCGCCGGGCGAGCCCCCGCAGCTCGAGCGCGTGCGCAGCGCCGTGATCCCCCCGCAAGACCTCGAGGTCTTCGAGCTGCCCGCGCGCGAGGTCGACTGCTCCACCGTCGCGGGCTTCAACGACGGCACCGGCACCTGCCTCTCGTCGCGCGCGTACCGCGTCACCTCGACCTACCCGGTGATCGCGTACCAGTTCAACCCGCTCGAGAACGTCGGCGTCTTCTCCAACGACGCCTCGCTGCTCCTGCCGACCAACAGCCTCCAGGGCAACTACCGCGTGCTGGGCTATCCCCAGCAGTGGTCGGAGACCGACAACCCCGACACCAACGGCCGCGACGAGATCCGCGCGTACATGACCATCGTGGGCACGCAGCCCAACACCCGCGTGAGGGTCACGCCCACGGCCGACATCATCCCCGGCGGGCCCTTCACCACGCGGCACCCCGCGGGCACGCCCTTCGACATCATCCTCAACCCCTTCGACGTGCTGAACCTCGAGACCGGCGCCTTCCTCGCCGACTTCACGGGGAGCTTCATCCAGCCCGACCGGCCCGTCGCGGTGTTCTCCGGCACCGAGTGCACCGACGTGCCCTTCTGGCGCGTGATCTCTGACCGGCAGTCGGCCTGCGACCACATCGAGGAGCAGCTCTTCCCCGCCGCCACCGCGGGGCAGAACTACGTCGCCGCGCGCCTCGCGTCGCGCACCCGCGCGCTCTTCCAGGCCGGCGCCACCGTCGCGCAGGTGAACGAGCCCGAGTGGTTCCGGGTGCTGAACCCCGGCACGGCCATCGTGCACGTGACCACCACGCTCCCCGTCGACGTCGCCGACCCCGACGGGCCGCGGCTGGAGTTCGACCTCGACGACGGGCAGTACCGCGACATCCGCGCCCTCGCCGACTTCACCATGCGCGGCGACGCGCCGATCATCGTCGGCCAGTTCATGGGCTCGCAGAGCACGGCGGGCATCGCGTCGAACCTCCCCGGCGGAGACCCCGCGCTTCTCATCGTCCCCCCCACCGAACAGTGGCGCACCGACTACGTCGTCCTCACGCCGAACAAGTACGCCTTCGACTTCGTGACCCTGGTCTCTCGCCCCCGCGCGCGGATCTTCCTCGACAACACCCCCGTCGACGACTTCGCCGACTGCACGCGCTCCCGCGCCGACGGCTGCGTCGACTCTCCGACCAGCCCGTGCCCCGAGCCCGTGTTCGTCACCTACCGCTGCCAGCTCTCCTTCCCTCGGGTCGACAACAGCGTGAACCCGCCCGTCATCACCGCGGGCCGGCAGCGCGACGGCGTGCACGTGATCCGCAGCGAGGTCCCCGCGGGCCAGCCCCCCGAGGGCGTGATGGTGCTGGTCTCGGGCTTCGACGCCTACGTCTCCTACGCCTACGCGGGCGGCACGAACCTCACCCCCGTTCGCTGAAGCCCTCTGTCGGGCTTCTCTCCACGGCCGCGGTTGCCCATCGCGCACGGCGCGCCGATACTCCTCCGTCGGCTGCTCACACCCCCTCTCTGCCCGCTGGGAGCGTGCGTCATGCGAGTCCCTTCCTTCCGCCCCGCGCTCGTCGCCGCCTTCGCACTGACCGCCCTCGCCGGCTGCGGCGAAGACCCGGCATCCCTCGGTCAAGAAGACGCCTCGACCACGCCCGACGTCCCGCGCGTGACCTGGGTCGATCGGCCCGCCGTCGACACCGGCCCCGTCACCCTCGACGTGCCGCGCAACCTCAACCCCGTGGTGGTGGGCGTCGTGCCCGACCACGGGCCCTTCAACGGCCGCGACATCGTCACCGTGCGAGGGAGCAACTTCGACGGCGACGACGTGGTGGTGCGCTTCGGGGGCAACCTCGTGCAGCCCAACGCCACCGAGCTCGTCGACGGGCGGCGCATCAACGTGGTGCCCCCCACGGGTCGGCCCGGGCTCGTCGACGTCGAGGTCGAGGTCGACGGTCGCCGCGCGGTGCTCCCCAGCGGCTACCGCTACGACGCCTTCTACGTCGACCCCGCCGACGGGTCGCCCGCGGGCGGCACGCTCGTCACCCTCCGCGGGATGGGCACGCATTTCGACGGCACCACCCGCGTCACCTTCGACGGCCTGCCCTGCACCGAGGTGAACGCCGTCGGCGCCGAGGAGCTCACCTGCATCACGCCCGCGCACCCCGAGGCGCGCGTCGCGGTGACGGTGCAGACCGGCGACGAGAGCATCACCGTCGACGACGCGTTCAACTTCACCGACGGCGACGAGGGCTCCCGCGGCGGCCTCGGGGGCGGAGCGATCGAGGGCAACCTCTCGGTCACGGTGCTCGCGGGTAACACCGGCGACCCCATCCCCAACGCGCTGGCCTTCCTGGGAGACGACCCGCAGGTGGCGCCGCCGCGGTCGGCGCGCACCAACGAGCGGGGGAGGGCGACGCTGTCGTTCCCCGAGCTGCGCGGGCCGCAGACGCTGACCATCACCGCGCGGTGCTTCAACGCGCACACCGTCCAGCTCTTCGACGCGCGCAACGTGACGCTCTACCTCTACGCGCAGCAGATCCCCGCGTGCGCGATGGGAGAGCCCGGCAACTCCACCCCGGGCCGCGGCACCTTCGGCGCCACCGTGCGCGGCGAGCTCGTGTGGGACGGCCCCAACGAGTTCGCCCCCAACCCCTGGCGCAACATCCCCGAGCCCCGCGCGGGCGAGCGCCGCGTCGCGTTCGTCTACGCCACGCAAGACAACATCCAGTCGAGCACCGTCGCCCCTGGCGACGGCAACACCGTGCTCGAGGTGGTCACGCCGGGCTACGGCGGCCGGGGCTACCCCTTCAGCATCGCGACGCGCCCGTCGGCCCTGGCCATCTACGCCATCGCGGGCATCGAGGTGATCCAGACGCAGCGCTTCACGCCGTACATCATGGGCGTCGCGCGGGGCGTGCTGGGCTCTCCGCGCGCGGTGATCACCGACGTGGTGGTGCCCATGAACATCACCCTCGACCACCAGACCGAGGTGCAGATCTCGAACCTGCCGCCCACCACCGGAGGCCAGCCCGACCGGGTGAGGGTCGAGGGCTTCGTCGACCTCGGCGGCGAGGGGGTGATCGCGCGGCCCGACATCAACGTGTGGGGGCGCGACGCTTCGGACCCGTACTACCTCAACGCGCTGCCGGCCTTCAGCGGTCCGCTCGCCGACGCGCGGCTGATCGTGCGGGCGATCTACGGCACCAACGACTGGCTCGGCGCGCCGTCGAGCACCATGGTCGTCGCGGGGATCACCTCGCCCGACGACGTGGTGCAGATGCGCGACTGGGTGGGCATCCCGAACATCACCTCGCCGGTCGAGAACGGGCGCCTCTCGCGCGACCGCAACGTGCGGTGGGAGGTGCGCGGCGGCGACCCCCAGATGTGGTGGATCTCGCTCTCGGGCGACGTGCTGTACTGGTACACCTACGCGCCGGGGAGCGCGCGGTCGGCGGCCTTCCCAGACCTCTCGGGGATCATGGGGCTGTCCGACCTGCCCGCGGGGCAGCCGCTGTACATGAACCTCAACGGGTTCAGGGTGCCGGGCTTCGACTACAACGAGTTCCGCTACCGCTTCCTCTCGTCGCTCTACTGGACCGCGTACTCGTCGCGCACGTCGATCTGGACGCGGTAGCCCAGAGCGTCAGGGACGACGGAGGTCGACCCGCTCCGTGCGACCTGCGCGGAGCCGGGTACACCACGCGCGGAGTAGGTCCGCGCCCGCGTCCCAAGGAACGCCGACGAGCAGGAGCGGCGCGTCGGCGTCGCGGTGCGCCGAGGCGTCGATCAGGCGGAGCATCGCGGCTTCGAGGTCGTCGAAGTCCGGCCTCTTCTGGAGATGTCCCGCGTAGACCATCACCCGGTACCTCGCGCGGACATCGAGGAGCTTGCGGAGGTCGAAGAGCACGCGCCGCTGGTTCTCCGGCGCCGACGCGCGGGATCCCCACTCGGACTCGGCAGCGAGGAGGATCTCCCACGGCGGCTGAGTCGGGCCAAGGGTCGGGTCCTGGATCGCGTGAGGGGTCCAGGTGCCCCACGCGAAGTCGACGCCCAGCTCGAAGCTGCGCGGCGCGCTCGAGATGGACCGATGGAACGCCCCCAGGGTCGATGGAGCGAGCGCCGTGAGCTCCGCCATCGCGCCACGGAGAGAGAGAAGAGACTGGACCACGGCGGACGTCCACGCCCGCGTGTCGCCGTCACGGGCGACGCGCCCGAAGCCAGAAGCGAGCGCCCGGACGATCGACCTGAACAGGATCGCATCGCGATCGAGCGGAGCGACGGCGCGCCTGAGCGAAATCCCGAGGCTCCGCATCTCGCTCGACCTGCGGAGGCGAGACTCGATCGCGTCGGCGCCGTAGTCAACGCTCACGGTCCACCTCGACCCCGAGTCGCTCGAGGTCCGCGAGGTCCTGCAATCGCCCCGCGATGCGCTTCATCACCGCGAGCCCTTCCAGAGAGACGACGGGCAGCGAGCGCCCGCGCCACGGGAGCGACACGCGGGTGCGCCAGACCTCGTCGAAGGCGCTCGGCGCATAGAGCAGGTCCACGGTGAGGGCGTCGTCGCCCTCGATCCGGGTCACACGCCGGATCTCGCGCTCCCGCTCGGTGCCCGTGTCGAAGGGCAGCACGCCACCGTCGAACTCGTACCCGAGAGGCTTCAACGCAGACAGCGCGGCGTCGACCTGCGCGCTCGGAAGGAGGAGGTCCACGTCCATCGTCGCGCGAACGTGACCGTGGACGTTCACCGCGAGCCCGCCGCAGACCGCGAACTCGACGCGGGCCCGGGTCAGCGCGTCGACGATGGCCTCGAACTGCGCGAGCAGATCCATGCGTTTCCCCCGGAGCTACCAAGCCTCGCCCCAAAACACCACCGCCCCGCGGAGGCTCATCACCTCGCGCGGGGCGGCTGCGGACGGAGTGGGCTGTAAGCCGGGTTCTGTGCCGCGCGTCGGTCGTCCCTCCGCGCGGCGGCGCTCATTCCTCTAGGGCGACGATCGCTCGGCGCCTCGTAGCGACACACCCGGGAGCTTCGGCCGGTGCGTAGGCCTCTCGCGGTCGCCCGCATCGCTCCCATGTTCGGTCTTGCTCCGGATGGGGTTTGCCGTGCCGCCCCTGTCACCAGGGGCGCGGTGAGCTCTTACCTCGCCGTTTCACCCTTACCCGACCGCGGATCGCTCCGCGTCGGGCGGTCTCTTCTCTGTTGCACTGTCCTCGGGATCGCTCCCACTGGCCGTTAGCCAGCATCCCGTCCTGTGGAGCCCGGATCTTCCTCCCGTGACACCAGGGCCACGCCAGAACGCCTGCTCCACCGTCGCCGCCCTCTCTGCCACGCTCACCCCCGCGACGCAACGCCCACCGTCGATGGACCATCCCGCGCGCTTGTCGTAGAAGGGGCGCCCTCGGCGGAGCCATGAACTACAAAAGCCATCGACCGCGACGGCCCCTACGCCCCGCACTACCACGGTCCTGACGTCGAAGACCCGTGTACTGGCGACCATCGCGCGGATAAACGGTAGCGACTTCGTCGAGTTCTTCTCGAAGGTGCACCCCGCGGTGCCCGCGGCCCTCTACGTGCCCCTCGCGGCGTGGGGCCTGCGCACCGGCCGGGCAGGAGTCTCTCGGGCTCAACTTCGTCGCCGCCGTCGCGAGCGGGCATGAGTTCTTTCGGACCTTCGCGGAGTACGTCCTCCACCGCTACGTCTTCCACATGGCGCCGACCAACAAGGTCAAGGCGTTCCTGTATCAGTCGCATCGGGATCCACCACCAGTGGCCCGACGACTACTACCGCCTGCTCATGGTGTCGCCCGTGAGCCTGCCCCTCGCGGCGCTCTTCTACGGGCTCTTCGCCATCCTTCGCCCGCGGGCGCTGCGGCCACCTTCGCAGGCTTCTTCTGTCCTGGGCTACCTCGCCTACGACTACATCCACTTCGCGGTGCACTTCTTCAAGCTGCCGCGCGCGGCGTGTGGGCGCGGCCCATCGCGACCTGGACTCAAGGCCTCGCCGCCGCCACCCTCGTGCACCACTTCGACGACCACGAGCGCGGCTACGGCGTCTCCACCGTGTTCTGGGACCACGCTCCGGCACCGCGCCTGGCAGGCCAAGGCCGAGCGCGAGTAGCGCGCTCAGCGCTCGAAGCGCAGCTCGATGCCGCAGTCCGGGCCGCGGTTCCATCACGCGCGCGGGCGGCGGTCGGCTCGTCGGCGGTCGCCGTCGGAGGCACCACCGCCGCGTCGCGGCCACGGCGCGCGCGTCGGCCACCCGCGGAACTCCCGGCCTGCGGAGACACCCGCGCGAGGTCGTAGCGTGAGAGCGCGGGCGACGCGTGCACCCCGGCTCTGCCGGTGAATGCGCGAGCACCTCGGGCGAGAGCCGCTTGGGGTCGTTCACCGCGCCGAGTTCGCGTCGGCGTCCATCAGCAACCAAGGGCGGTCGGGGCCGAGGTTGGGTCGGGGTGCCACGGCTGGTCGAGGATGTGCCCGGCCTCGTGCGACTGCGTCCACGCCTCATGCGCCTTCGGCCGCCACGCCCACGCGGTCGAGGAAGAGCGCGTTGAGGATCGAGCCCTCCTCGCCCTCGACGAAGGCCTCGCCGATGCGCGTCCCGCGGAGGAAGCGGTTCACCACGAAGAGCTCGATGGTCGACGGGTCGCGGTCCGAGAGCGCCTTTACCACCGCGCGCTCCTCCAACGTGCCCGACGCGCTGTTCAGGTTGCGGAACTCCTCGATGCCGTCGCTGAGGTCGACCGCCGCGATCTGCGCGCGCTGCCGCGCGTCGGTGCTCACGCGCCCGCCAGGGCTCATGGGCGAGAGCGTCGCGAGGTGGCCCCCGCGGTCGCGCACGATCACGTCGACGCTGCCCGCGTAGCCGTACTCCGTGCGCGGGTTGATGGTCGTCTCGGTACGAAATCCCGCCGCCTCCACCGCGCGCGCGACCGCCGCGGCCGTGTCGAGAGGGCGCCACCCCGCGCGGGTCACCACGGGCCCCACCGCGCGGCCGTTCACCCGAAACCGCACCTCTCCCCCGAGGGCCAGCATCCCGTCGTCGTCGCCCACCGAGAGCATCGCCGGCGGCGGCGGATCGACCACGCGCACCGCCGCGCGTTCGGGGTCGCCCCAGGTGATCGCGCACTGCAGGTAGACCTCGTTCGAGATCGACACCTGCCTGCGCCCCACGCGCACCGCGCCCTCGTCGTCGTCGCCCACCACGGGCCGCCCGCCCTGCGCCTCGGGTCGGTGCCGCAGCACCATGATGTTCCAGCGGGCCATGCGCGCGGCGAGGGGGCCGTCTTCGTTGCCGGGGCGCATCACCCTGAGGTCGGTGCGCAGCTCGCCCGCGACGCCCTCGCGGCGCCAGGTCGCGCGCACGCGGTCGCGCATCCCGACGCGCAGCGTCTGCCCCTGCACGCCCGGCGCGTTGAGGTCGGTGTCGTCGCTCACCAGCCGGATGAAGCCCGTGCGCCACGGCGCGCTCGCGTCGGGACGTCGCGCGATCACCTCGCCGAGTCGGCCCCGCAGCGCGCCGTCGGCGACCTCGAACGACGCCGCGGTGCCCAGCGACTCGACGCGCACGCGGGGCTCCTCCGTCGCGCCCGGCGCCCACACCTCGACGCGCGCGTTGTCGGGGTCGGGCGAGACCTCTCCCCACGCCGCGGCGCGCGGGAGCGAGTCGTCGTTGGTGATCCGGTGCGAGACCGAGAGCGCGTCGCGGTGCCCGAAGCGCGGCGCGTTGTCTCCGCCGAGGAAGGCCAGCGCCCCCACGGTCACCGCGACCCTGCGCTCGACGCCGTTCGCGCTCACGACCAGCGCCGCGTCGCCCTCGCGCGCGCTCGCCGCGACGCCCACGAGGCGCAGCGTGGCGCGGCCGTTCGTCACCGGCGCGTTCACCCGCTCGGAGAGGGCGCTCCCGTCGAGGAGGCGCAATCCCCCCTCGACGCGCGCGCTCACCGCGCCCACGCCCGTCGCCTCGACGATCACCTCGGCGACGTCGTCGTCGCCCGCGGGCGGCGCGGCGAGGTCGGGCACGCCGTCGTCGTCGTCGTCGTCATGGTCGAGCGTGACCAGCGCGGCCGAGGGGTCGGTGAGCTCGCCCCAGCGCAGGTGCAGCCCGCCGGAGGACTGCGCGAAGGAGGGCGCGGCCGCGAGGCAGAGGGCGAGCGAGGGGAGCAGCCGCCTGTGCATCGGGCGAGGATACCCGACGCGGGCGGGCGAGAGGTCAGCCCGCGTCGCGGGCTCGATGATGGCGCCGCCGGGGCGCACGAGCGACGAGCCGCAGTTGCCCGCGGCGGAGCGCATGCGAAGGCCCACGAAGGCCGCGGCGATCACGCCCACCACGCAGAACATCACGAGGCGCACGACGAAGCGCACGTCGCGGGTCACCGGCTCGAGCGTCGACTCGTCGACGGTGCCGGTGCTCTTCGGGACCTCCGGCTCGGGCGTGTCGGCCATGGCGGAGGCGAACGCTACCACGTCGCACCGCGCTACCTGGGATACACTCCCGCGCACGATGGCCGAGACGCGCGGGCGGGTGTTGATCGTCGACGATGAAGCGAACGCGCGCGGCGCGCTGGCCGAGATCCTCCGCGAGGAGGGCTTCGAGACCGAGTGCGCCGCCGACGGCTTCAAGGCCCTGGGCAAGCTCGAGGGCTTCGCGCCCGAGGTGATCCTCACCGACCTGAAGATGCCCGGCCTCGACGGCATCGGGCTCTTGCGTGAAGCCCGCTCCGCCGCGCCCACCGCCGCGGTGGTGGTGATGACCGCCTTCGGCACCATCGACTCGGCGGTCGAGGCGATCAAGCTCGGCGCCGACAACTACCTCACCAAGCCGTTGGAGCCCGACACGCTCCTGGCCGTGGTCGACCGCGCGATGGAGAAGGCGCGGCTCCTCAGCGAGACGGCGCTGCTCCGCGAGCGGCTGCGCGAGCGCAACGCCTTCGGTCACATCATCGGCGAGCACCCGCGCACCAAGGCCCTGCTCGAGATGGTGGCCCAGGTCGCGCCCTCGCGGTCGAGCGTGCTGATCGTGGGCGAGAGCGGCACGGGCAAGGAGCTCATCGCCGCGGCGCTGCACCGGGCCTCTCCGCGCGCGGCGCAGCCCTTCGTGCGGTTGAACTGCGCGGCCCTCGCCGAGTCGCTGTTGGAGAGCGAGCTCTTCGGCCACGAGCGCGGCGCCTTCACCGGCGCGGTGGGGCGTCGCGAGGGCAGGTTCAAGCAGGCCGACGGGGGAACGCTCTTCCTCGACGAGGTGAGCGAGATCCCGCCGCCGACGCAGGTGAAGCTCCTGCGCTTCCTGCAAGAGCGGGAGTTCGAGCGCGTGGGCGGCAACGAGACCCTGCGCGTCGACGTGCGCATCATCGCCGCGACCAACGTCGAGTTGGAGGAGCGCGTGCGCCGCGGTCAGTTCCGCGAGGACCTGTTCTATCGCCTCAACGTGATCCGCCTGGAGCTGCCCCCGTTGCGAGAGCGGAAGAGCGACATCCCCCTCCTCGCGGGCTTCTTCTTGAAGCGGTACTGCCAGGAGAACGGCAAGGCGCTGGTGGGCTTCACCGACGAGGCCACGCAGCGGATGATGAGCTACGGCTGGCCGGGCAACGTGCGGGAGCTCGAGCACGCGGTGGAGCGCGGCGTGGTGCTCGCGCGCGGAGAGCGCGTGGGCGAAGAGGTGCTGCCCGCGGCGGTGGCGCCCGCGACGCAGCGGGCCGCGGGCGGAGAGGGCCTTCCGCCGGTGCCGGGGAGCAGCATCGCGGAGCTGGAGCGCTACGCGATCCTCGAGACGCTCAAGGCGGTGAGCGGGAGCACCGGAAAGGCGGCGAAGATCCTCGGGATCTCTCCGCGGAAGATCCAGTACAAGCTGCACGAGTACGCGTCGCCCACGGAGAAGGTCGAGGGCGACGAGGAGGGCTGAGCGAGGGGGGCGCTCAGCCCTTCTTCGCCGAGGGGCCGGCGATGAGCACGGGCACGGGCGAGCTCTGCACGATCTCGGCGGTGACGCTCCCCGCGAGGATGCGGTCGAGTCCACGACGGCCGGCGGAGCCCACGACGATCAGGTCGCCGCCCCACGTCTTGACGTACTTCACGATCTCGTCGGCGGCGTCGTTGCCGACCACGACGCCGTAGTCGACCAGCGCGCCCGGGTTGCGGTCTCGAAGGTCTTCGGCCTTGGCCTTGAGCGTCTGCTCCAGCGTGGGGGTGGTCGAGTCGCCGTGCGCGGAGTCGTCGCGGGAGTGCACCGCGGCGCGGCCCTGCTCGACGAGCGCGGGGACCACGTTGACCAGCACCACGGTGGCGCCCGCGGGCACCGCGAGGTCGAGGGCGGCGCGGATCGCCCGGTCGCTGTGGGTCGAGAAATCGATGCCGACGACGATCTTCTTGAGCACGGTGACAGTCCTCCTGAGGGGCGCGGCACGCTAGTTCACCGCGCCCCCCGCGCGCAACGGTCCCCGCTGGGGCGCCGTCAGTGCAGGGTGTCGAGGATGTAGGTCCCGATCTCGCGCGCGGAACCCGACGGCGGCAATTGGATCGCCTCGAAGCGCGGCGCCACGCAGGCCTCGAAGCCCCGAGGCATCACCGACACGTGGCTCACCCGCCCCTCGTTGTCGTACCTGAACTGGATGCGCAGCTGCGCGGGCCGCGACGGCGCCCCGCGAAGGCACTCCAGGAGCTCCGCCCGGTGCGGCGCCACGGCCTCCTCGATGGCGGCCATGTCGAGCCGCGCCGGAGGCATCGCGAAGGTCATCTCCGACGCGTCGGCCGCGCTCCCGCCGTCGCCCGCGTCGTCGGGCTGCTGCCCCACCCGCGCGCGCCGCGCCGCCGTGGCCACCGCAGGCGGCGTCGCCGGGTGCTCGGCGATCGCGTCGAGCACGCGCTGCTCGTCGGGGCCTCCCATGCGCGCGATGGCGTCGATGGCCGTCTCCATCGCGGCGTCGAGGTGCTGCTGGTCGCCGAGGTCGCGGTCGTCGACGGCGTCGCCGCCCTCGCTCGCGGGCACGCCGCCGATGTCGGCGTGGTAGAGCTGCACGAAGTCGACGAGGGCGGGCAGCGCCGAGGGGTCGGCGAGCTGCCGCAGCGCCGCGGTGATGGGCGCGAGGTCGGTGACCGGCGTCGCGGGGTCGAAGAGGTGGCTCACCAGGAGCCGGCACCGCGCGGCGCTCCCCGCAGCGGCGAGGGCGCGCGAGGATGCCCACCGGCGGCGCGTCGGCGTTGCGCACGTAGTCGTAGTGCTGCTGCAGCGCCTCGAGCATCGCGTCGGCCCCGGTGGTGCGGCGCGAGAGGGCCTCTCCCGCGGCGGCGCGGAGCTCAGGCGAGAGCGCGCGGCGCGAGAGCAACGTGACCAGCGCGCGGGTGGCCGCGGGGCCCTCGACGGCGCCCAGGGCCCTCGCGGCGAAGATCTGCGCGGGCAGGAGCCGCGCGTCGGAGCCCGAGGCGGCTCGAGGAGCGCGTCGACCAGGGGCTGCGCGGGCTCGCTCTCGTTGGCGGCAGGGGCGAAGTCGGCGGGCACCTGGAGGTCGACCGAACGCCTCCGTTCATGGCCTCGCCGCGCCAGAGGAGCGGCCGTCGACCGCCGAGAGGAGCGACACGCGGCCCTGCTCGTCGACGGTGACCAGGCCCCGGCGGGTGGCCTCGCCGCCGATCACGTCCGAGGGCAGCACGCGCGCCCAGCGCACCGCCCCGGTGTCGGGCGCGAGCGCGAAGACCACCCGGTGGAAGAGCGCGTAGAGCGCGTCGCCGTCGAAGCGCACCTGCCCGTCGGGCGCGTCGCCGTCGGCCCGCCACAGCGTGCGGACGCGGTCGCGCGCGCGTCGAGGCCCGGCCGCCGCGCGGTGTACCCGTCGGGCGCGAGCCCGCCGCGCCAGGGAGTCGTCCCTCGGGGGCGCCCACCGCGTCATCGCCTCGCCGCGCCCGCGGCCGCGCGCTCGTCGAGGCGGTAGAGCGCGCGCGAGCCGAAGTACACCGTCGGCCCCTCGCGGTGCGCCCAGCCCACCACGTCGTCGCGGGTGCGCACCCGCAGCGTCTCCTCGTCGCTCGCGACGTCGAAGACCAGAGGTTCTGCCCGTCCCAGGGCACCAGCACCTCAGCGCCCGCCACGCGGGCACGCCGAGGGCGTGGTCCACCGAGCGCCGCACGCGCACCGCGCCGCTGCGCGCGTCGAGCACGAGCAGGAGCCCGCGCCGTCGCGTCACCCCCGCGCCGCCGAGCGTCACCGCGAGGGTCTCGCCGTCCGACGACGCGCCGTTGAGCTCCATGCCCCCGTCGGGCACGCGCCAGCGCTCCTGTCCGTTGAGGTCCCACGCGACCAGCGCCCCACCGCTGCGCGCGAGCACGGTCTCGCCCGTGACCATCACCCTCGAGTCGAGCCGCGCCCCCACCTGCGCGCGGCGCGCCCCCGTGGCGAGGTCGTACACCGTGAAGCCCTGCGCGGGCGGCGCGGGCGCGAGCACCACCACCGCGGGCTCCACGGGCCGCTGCGCGCTGCGCACGCGCGCGGTGAGCGCGCTGACCTCCGCCACGCTCGACGGCGTGGCCGAGAGCGAGAAGGCCGCGAGGGGACCGCGGCCGTTGGCGCAGGCCGCGAGGCTGAGGGCGAGGGCGAGGGCGCTGCGCTTCACTGGATCCTCTCCGCGGCGGTGCGGGCGAACTCGACGTGCGGCGCGGGTCGGCCGCGGTGCTCCGAGACGATGCGCTGCAAGACCTCGCGCGCTTGGGGCGTCGAGAGGTCGGCGATGGCGCGCACGACCGAGAGCTTGAGGGGGTTGGGCAGGTCGTTGCGGGCCACGGCCGCGCGCAGGGCGTCGCTCACCGCGCCGAAGGGCGCCCTGCGAAGGAGCCCGGTGAGGCGGGTGATGTCGTCGGCCCCGCCGCGGGCGGCGATAGCGCGGGCGCAGGCGTCGAAGAAGCGCGAGCCCGAGGGTTCGAGCGAGCGGCCGAGGTCGTGCTCGAGGGCGAGCCACAGGGCGCTCACCGCGGTCGCGTCGGCGACGTCGGCGAGGGTGCGCGCGGCCTCGACGCGCACCGAGGCGTCGGGGTCGCCGAGGCGCTGCTCGATGGCGCGCAGGGCCTGGCCCCCGGGGATGCGCGACGCGGCCACCAGCGCCCTCCGCCGCAGCGACGGACGCCGGTGGTCGAGGAAGCGCATCACCGCCTCGGCCCCCTCGGGTCGTCCCAGCACCGCGAGCGCGTCGAGGCCCGCGGCGGCCACCGAGGGCTCGACCCCGTGCAACAAGACCACGGCGATGTTGCGCGCGCCGTTGCGAGGGTCGCTCGTGGCCTGGGTGATCCGCTGCATCAGCGCGTCGCGGTCGTTGAGGTTCCAGCCCGCGGGGATCGCCGCGTGGGAGAGCCCCGTCGCGGGTTGGGCCGGCGCCGCCGCGGGCGCGGGCCTCGCGGGCGGCCTCGGTCGCGGCTGGGCGCCGAGCGAGAGTGAGGTCCCAAGGGTCGCGGCCACCACCGCGGCCCGCAGCGTCGCAGCGCGCGTGCTCACGGGCGCGGTCATACACGATCCCCGGCGATCGGGCGCAATCGCCGGGTACGATCAACCCTTGCGCGGCAACGGAGGCGGCGCGGGCGGCGCCGACCCGCCCCCGACGCCCGGCGACTGCGTGAGCGACGCGAGGTCGTCGAGGGAGGGCGCCGGCTCGAAGGCCTCGAGGTCGTCGAGCGCGAGGGGCTCCTCGCCGGGGTGCTCGTGCGCCACGTCGTGCGCCTCGAGGTCGTCGAGGGCCTCGGCCGCGTCGAGCGCGTGGGCGTCGTCCATCGGGTCGAGCATCTCGGCCTCCTCGATGGGCTCGAGGTCGTCGATGGGCTCGAGGTCGCCGAGGTCGTCGAGCGCGTCGGCCGACGCGGCGGCCATGGGCTGCGGCTCGAACATCCCCGCGGCGGCGTCGTCGAGGGGCTCCTCGTCGTCGAAGAACGACGCCCGCGGGTCGTGGCCGTCGGGCCGCACCGAGGTCGACGGCGCGAAGAGCGCGGGGCGCTCCGCGGGGGTCATCGTGGGCGGAGGCGGCGGGGGCGGCTTCGTCGGTTCGAGCACCGGCGCCGCGGCGGCGCGCGGGTCGTGGTCGAGGTCGACGGGCTCGCCGAAGAGCGCCGCGCGCGGGTCTTCGTGCGGCTCGAGCTCGTCGAGCATCGCGGGCTCCACGGCGATCTCTTCGGGCTCGACCTCGGCCGACACCTCGGGGGCGGCCTCGATGAGCGCGGGCTCGGCGGGCTCGGGCTCCTGCGCGTAGCCCACGGGCTCGGGCTCCACCAGCGCGTCGAGGTGCGCGTCGGGCGCGGGCGGGGCCTCGGGCTCCGACGACGGCGCGTCGCCCAGGAGCTCCTCAAGGTCGTCGTCGTCGACCACGCGCCGCGACTGATCGAGCCGCGCGATGGCGGCGAGGGCCTCGGCGTCGTCGGGGGCGTGGCGCAGCACGCGGCGCCAGTGCTCGCGGGCCTCGAAGGGGTTCTTGAGCCTGGTCTCCCAGACAGAGGCCATGCGCTTGAGGGCCGCGGCGCGGTCGCCGCCGAGCTCGACCTCGCGCTCGATCGCCATGAGCAGCGTGGGCCACCGCCCGTGCGCCTCGCACAGCGCCTGGAGCGAGCGCAGCACCTCGACGTCCTTCGGGGCGATCTCGGCGAGGCGGCGCCACGCGTCGATGGCCTCGTCGACGCGCCCGAGACGCTCGGCGAGGATCGTCGCGCGCCGCGCGGTGTACGCCTTGGTCACGCCCGCGTCGTAGGCGTCGTCGGCCACCTTCTGGTACAGCGCGACCACCTCGGCCCAGCGCCGGCCGCGCCCCGCGACGGCCTCGTAGCGGTCGGCCGCGCGCGCGTCGGCGGGCCACAGGGCGACGGAGCGCGCGAAGAGGCCCGTGGCGTGGTCGGCGAGGGCGAGCTGCCGGTCGCAGACCTCCCCCGCGCGTCGCAGGAGCATCGCGGCCACCTGCGGCTCGTCGATCGCGGCGTCGTCGGCGAGGGAGGCGTAGCGCTCCACCACGCCCGACAGCGAGCCCGACTCGGGGTGCGCGGCGTCGATGTCGGCGGCGACGTCTTCGACGCGCTCGAGGAGGGCCTCGTCGACGTGGCCCCTGCCCGTCGCGAGCGCGACCGCTTGCTGGAGGTACTGCGCCGCGGTCTCGGCGTCTCCGAAGGCCCGCCCCGCGACCGAGGCTCCGCGCAAGGTCACGGTGAAGCGCTCGGGGTCGGTCTGGGCGGCCTTCCGGCGGCGGTCGAGTGCGACGTAGACGTCGTTGTCGCGGCCGAGACCCGGCGCGACCCGCAGCGCCGCGTCGAGCACGTCGTCGTCCGCGGGCATCCTCCCGAGGAACCACAGCCCGAGCTCCAGCGCGTCGGCCGCGCCGCCCGTCGACTCCAGCGTGGCGAGGCCCTGCACGGCGAGCTCGTGCGCGGTGGTCGGGTCGCCCGCGGCCTCCACCGCGGCGCGGTACGCGTTGGCGACGTCGGCGGGCCGGCCCGCGCGCGCGGCGAGGGCGTCGAGGCGCGCGAGGCCCTCGGGGCGCGACGGGTACGCGAGCACGGCCTGCAGGGCCGCCTCGAAGGCGCCCGAGACGTCGCTCATCCGGTCGCCCTGACGTCGCGCGATCTCGTTGAAGAGCATCGCCTTCGACTCGGGGTCGGTCACCCGCGCCGCGAGGTCGCCCAACACGGGCACGAGCTCGGCGTCCATCCCCCGGCGCGTCGCGAGCTCCTGGAGCGCGTCGAGGCAAGCGATGTCGCCGCCCTGAACCAGCGGGAGCAGGAGCTCCCAGGCCCTCTTCGGGTCGCCGAGCTTCTCGTCGGCGACGTGCGCCATGTGCTGGGTGATCTTCGAGAGCTCCTCGTCGTCGCCCTCGATCTCCGCGAGCTCGCCGAGGTACCGCAGCGCCTCGGCCCACCGGCCCTCGGACTGGTACAGGTCCGCGAGCCGCTGGATCACCCCGAAGTCCCCCGGGTCGACCTCGTGGTGCAGCTCCAGCGCCTTGAGCACCGCGTCGCTGCCCGCGTTCTTCTCCTCGAGCAGCGCCACCAGTCGGCCCGCGAGCGCGCTCCGGTCGTCGTCGTCCTCCGTGAGCCTCGCCTGGCGCTCCAGCGCCTCGGCCGCGACCTGCCACCGACCGAGCGCCGTCGCCGTCTCCTCCACCAGCGCCCACGACGGCAGGTGCTCCGGCCCGTGCTCCTTGACGGCCGCGTGCATCGCCTCGAGGCCCTCCTCGGGGCGCCCGAGCGCGTCGGCCAGCGTGCGCGCCCGGCGCACCAGCAGCGCCCGCTTCTCCTCGTCGGTCTCCGCCGCCGCCGCCGCCTCGGCCAGGAGCGACGCCACCCGCTCGTCGTCGCCCTGCAGCTCCGCGAGGCCCAACAGCGCCTCCAGCGCCTCGGGGTCGTCGCCCAGCCCGGCCCGCGCCGCGCAGTCCCGGAGCTCCTGCCACACCGCGCCGCCGCCCGCGGGGTCGGTCTGGCCCACCACCCGCGCCGCCCGGCGCAGGAGGCCCACCTTCTCGGCCCCGTCGGCGAGGCCCTCGGAGCGCGCGCGCACGAACGCGAGCAGCCGGTCGCGCTCGCCCATGGCCTCCAGCGAGTCCATCAGCGACTCGACCAGCGACGCGTCGGCGGGGTTCATCTGTACGGCCCGCTCGGCCTCGTCGAGCGCCGCGCGCGCGTCGCCCATCGCACGCGCCGCGTCCGACGCCCGCGCGTGCAGCGCCGCCCGCTCGGCCCCCGGCGGCAGCGCCTCGGCCCGCTGGAGCAGCGTCGCGTAGCGCTCGTCGTGGCGCCCCGCGAGGCCCAGCACCCGGTCGACCTCGTCCCACGCCCTCGGGTGGCTCGGGTCGAACGACAAGACCGCGCGCCAGGCGTCCACGGCGCCGTTGAAATCCCCCGCGGCCTCCTTCGCCGCGGCGAGCTCCGCCTGCAGCGCCGCCGCGTCGCTCCCCGACGCGCCGTCGGCGCGCCGCTGGAGCACCTCGACCACCCCCGCGAGGTTGCCGACCTCACGGCGCAGCGCCACGAGCCGCTGGCTCACGGCCTCGTCGTCGGGCGCCCAGCGCCAGAGCTGCGCGAGCGCGTTCGACTCCGCCGCGCGGTCGCCCGTGCGGTCCCTGTGCAGGTCCGCGAGACGTCGCAGCACGTCGGCGCGCTCGGCGCCGTCGGGCATCCCGTCGGCGCGCTGGTGCAGCACGGGCCCGAGCTCCTCCCAGCGCTCCTGAGCGGTGAGCACCTGGTCGAGCCCCGCGAGCGCCTCGGGGTCGTCGCCCGTCGAGTCGATCACCTCGCGCCACGCGTGCAGCGCGGCCTCGGGCTCGTTCAACTGCTCGATCGACACCAGCGCGATGTCGCGCAGCCGCGGGATGCGCACCTCCGGCGGGCAGTGCTCCGCGCGCACCGCCTCGGCCATCACCTCGCGCAGCTCGGCCCACGCGCCCCGCTGCCTGAGGTCGTCCTCGACCACCGCGAGCGCCTCGGGGTCCGCCGGGTCGGCGGCGAGCACGTCGCGCATGGTCGCGAGCATCGACGCGCGGTCGCCCGTCTGCCCGTACACCGCGGCGATGTCCTTCAAGCCCCGCGCGCGCTCCGCGGGGGCGGCGCCCGCGTCGATCACGTCGAGCAGCGCCTTGAGCTCCACGGCCCGGCCCGCGTCGCGGTAGAGCGCCGCGAGCCAGCGGGCGGCCTCGAGGTCAGACGTTGGGTCGGGCAGCACCAGCGGCGCGAGGCACGCCACCGCGTCGTCGTACTGGCCCACCGCGGCGTAGCGCTCGGCGAGGGAGCGCGAGATCACCGGCGTGTACGGGCTCGTCGGGTTCGCCTGCACGAACGCGATCTGCCGCACGGTGAGCTCGTCGTCGCGACCGGCCGAGGGATAGGCCTCGTGGATCATCGCGTAGGCGGGCTCGTCCCCCGGCCACGCGTCGAGGGCCGCCTCGGCGAAGGCGAGGCCGTGCTCG
Source organism: Polyangiales bacterium (assembly GCA_041389825.1). GTDB lineage: Bacteria > Myxococcota_A > Polyangia > Polyangiales > JAEYZO01. The sequence continues at coordinate 125,739 of JAWKRC010000023.1, forward strand.
CCGCCCACGAGCTGCGCGAGGTTCGAGAGCAACCCCGCGGCGCGCAGCGCGTCGCCCTCCTGCGCGGCGCCCGTCTGCGAGCGGGCGAGGTACGCCGCCGCGAGCTCGCGCAAGACCTCCCAGTCGTCGGGCGCGCCCTGCAAGACCTCTTCGAGGTAGGCGATCTGTCCGTCGGCGTCGTTGAGCTGCGCCCGGATCTTCGCGCCCTCGCGCAGGAGCATCCCCCGCACGAGCGGGTCGGGCGTGGCGGCGAGCTGACGGTCCAACAACTGCGCCGCGGAGCGCGCGTTGCCGAGCTGGAGGTAGATCGCGCGGGCGGCTTCGACCGCCGCGAGCTGCGACGGGTCCTTGTCGAAGGCGCGCTGGTAGTTCGCCACCGCGCGGTCGGCCCGGCCGACGTTCTTCGCCCAGAGCTCCCCGGCGCGGAAATACAGGTCCGCCGCCGACGAGGCGTCGGTCTTGCGACCGGCGGTCTGCTCCACCAGCGTGGCGAGCTGTTGGAATTCCGCGCGCCCGCCGTGATATTCCCAAAGGTGAAGGAGCGCTTCGCCGTCGTCGGGGTTCTGCCGAAGGCGCTCGTAGAACTGGTACACCGCCGCGTCCATCCGTCGGCCGCGCACGCTATCACGGGCTCCAGCGATTCCCTATGAACGCGCGCGACGGCGACAGCAACGCGAGCGTGTGGCCTTCGGCCCGCAGTGACCGCGCCGCGTGCTGGTAGACTCCCCGGCCGCCATGCGCTCGATCCCGCGCCTCCTGGCGCTCGCGCTCTGTCTCGCGGCCTGCGACGGCGGCGACCCCGTCGACAAGGCCCCCAGCACCGACGAGGCCCTCGCCGGCCGCGCCCACGGCCCCACCGTGCGCTGGGACCTCGGCGCGAGGCCCCTGCCCGAAGTCCCGCTCCCCAACGACGTCGCGACCTTCCCCGACCA
>JAWKRC010000024.1:0-109890 GCA_041389825.1 Polyangiales bacterium
CAGATACTTCCGAACGCGACCACGCTCGAAATTCTAACAGACACTCGTATGCCATACAAGCGCCGTGCCGCCAGCGAAGTCTCCGGCGAATGCTGGGGCTGGAGCTCCAGCGGGAACCTCGCGATGGCGTCGCAGCTCACCCTCGCCGGTGGCGCCCCACTAGCGCGAGGAACACGGCGAGGTTCGGGTAGACGTTCGTGCGGGGCCGCGAGCACCCTCGCGGTCGATACGTTACGAGGATTCGCCCGTCGGGGAGCACGTCGAACGGTAGGTCGCCGAGGGTGAGTCGCAGGGGTCGGCGGCGCATCACGCGACCCCCGGCAGTTGCAGTTGCCCCGGCAGCACCGCCACGGTCGCCGTGCGCGTCGCGGTCGCCCGCGCGGGGGGCGGTGGTGGCATCGGGGGCATCTCCAAGGGCGGCGCCTCGGGCGCGGCCAGCGCCGCCTCGATGAGCTCGGCGAGGGTCCACACATGGTCGGTGACCCCGGCCTGCATCGCGGGCGTAACGCGCAGGGTCATGTGGACCCGGCAGAGGTTGTAGTGCGCGACGTAGAGCGCGACGGCGTGGCCGAGGTTCGCGAAGCACTTGGAGTAGGCGTTGGTGAGCCTCGTGAAGCGCCGCTGGCTCATGCGGACGGTGAGGTTCTGCCGCTCGACCATCGACGTGGAGATGTTCTCCTCGTCGGGCGTCCCGGCGATGGTGCGCTTCACGCTGCGCACGACGCGCCCCCGCGAGTAGCGCACGTCGTCGCGGCTGGCGCCCCCGGCCTCGTCGGCGCGGTACGTCTTGAGGATCTGCGCGTACTGCACGCGCGTCCCGAACGCGGCCTCGATGGCCTCGATGTAGGACTTGAAGCCGTCCGTCGTGATCTGCGGAGCTCCAAGCACCCGCGCGCGGAGGTCGCGCACGAACTTGTAGGTCGCCTCCGTCGTGCGCTTGCCGACGAGGTACGAGGGGATGAGCTTGGTCGTCGGGTCGAGCGCCACGAAGGTGTAGGCGTCGCCGAACTCGGGAGGGTCGCCTTCGCGAAGGTGGCCCTCCTTCTTGCCGACGAAGGCCCACACCTCGTCGACTTCAAGCAGGTCGCAGTGCAGCTCGCGCATCATCGCGTCGTGCAGCCGCGCGCAGCCCTTCCCCATGCGCACGAGCAGGTTGGTGATGGCCTGGCGGAACACGCCGGTCATCCGTTCGGTCGCGCGCAGGCTGTTGCCCTCGACGAGAGCAGACACCACCCGCACGCGCTCGCCCATCGGGAGCACGTTCATCGCGTCGTTGCCAGTGTGGCGGTGGTAGCGTCGGCCAGTGATCCGAACGCTCGTCAAGGGGGTGCAAGTTCGCTTCGCATACTAGGTGTTTCGTCTACTTCGGCGCAGGCTCGGCGGGCCGAGGATGGGAGCTCCGCGATGCTTGACCGTCGCACCGCGTTGGACTCCTTATCCTCTTGAACGAGATGATCGACGTCGACGAGCTCGCCCGCCGCGCGCTGGAGCCCCTGTGGTCGCAGCGCACGCCCGCGGAGCAGCAGGAGTTCGTGGGCCTCTTGCGGCAGCTCATCGAGCGCAACTACCGCAACAACCTCGACCGCACCGTCGACTGGACCGTGCGCTACGAGCCCGAGCAGATCAACGAGGCCGACGGCACCGCGGTGGTGCGCACCGTCGCTCGCTCTCGCGATGACGCCCGCGCCGCGCCCGTGAGCATCGAGTACCGCCTGCGCCGGGTGGGTGACCGCTGGGTGGTCTACGACCTCGTGACGAACCGCGCGTCGCTGGTGCAGACCTACCACGACTCGTACACGCGCATCCTGCGCGAGCGAGGCTTCGCGGAGCTGATCCGCCGGATGCGCAACCGCCTCCAGCAGATGGACTCGGGCAACAGCCCGCGCGCGTAGCGGCGCCCCCCGTCCCCGCCCGATCCGCGATACAACCGCGCGCAGCATGGACCTCCGCCGCTCGCTCGCCCTTGCTTCGTGCGTCGCCTCGCTCACCGCCGCGTGCGGGTCTGAGAGCGCCTCCGCGCCCGCCGACGCCTCCACCGCGATCACGCCCACCGACGCGGCGGTCGACGTCGTCAGCGACGTCTCGACGGTCGACGTCACCGAGGGCGCCGACGCCATCACCGCCGACGTCAGCGCCGACGCGGGCGCCGACGTCCCCGACGCCGCGCCGCGGATCTGCAACCCCCTCGCGATCACCGCCGAGTGCCTGCCGCCGTTCCCGAGCGACCTGCTCACCCAGGCCGACACCACCACGCCCACGGGACGGCGCGTCGCCCTGCCCGACAACGCGCTGGTCGTGCCCGAGGGCTCGCGGCCCATCGACGTCGCGCCCTTCAACCGCGCCGACGGGTGGCCTACGTCCATCCCGATCCTCGCGCACCTCGGCGTCGCGCTGCGCGACAGCGACCTCGTCGACATCCGCCACCCCGAGCGCTCCGTCGACCCCGCGGGCCCCATCGCCGTCTTCGACATGCGCACCGGCCGCCGCGTGCCCTTCCTCTCCGAGATGGACGCCAACGCCGCCGACCCCGCCCGCGCCGCGCTGCTCGTCCGCACGCTCGAGCCCCTCGACTACGCCTCGCGCTACGTCGTCGCGATCCGCCGCTCGGTGCGCGCGCGCGACGGCGCCGAGCCGCCGCCCTCACCGGGCTTCGTCGCACTGCGCGACCGCACCGCCGCCCCGTCGCCCGCCATCGAGTCGGCCCGCGCGCGCTTCGAAGAGGTCTTCACCTTCCTCGCCGACCACGGCTACGCCCGCGACGAGCTCTACCTCGCCTGGGACTGGACCACCGCCAGCCGACAGCACGTGCTCAACCCCATCCTCTCGATGCGCGAAGAGGTCATGCGCCGCGCGGCCACCGACGGCGGCATCCCCTTCACCATCACCCGCGTCCAGGACGACCCCAACCCCAACGTCGCGCGCATCGTCTACGGCACCTTCTCGACCCCGAACTACCTGCGCCCGAACAACTCCCTCACCTTCGACGCCTCGGGCCGCGCCGTGCTCCAGCCCGAGACGCGCAGCGACCCCTTCACCATGATCATCCCCGCGCGGGCCCGCACCGCGACCGGCCCGATGCCCCTCTCGGTCTTCGGCCACGGCGTCTTCGGCCGCGGCGAGGAGTACCTCACCGGCAACATCGGCCTGACGCGCATCCAGCCCCTCGCGCAGGAGCTCGGCACCGTCGTCATCGCCACCGACTGGATCGGCCTCTCGGGCGGAGACCTCGCGCTCCTGATCTCTCAGGTCGTGCCCGACATCAACCGCATCACCCTCGTCACCGACCGGCTCCTGCAGGCCGTGGCGAACAATCTCGCGATGACCGAGATCGGCGTCGGCGCGCTCTCGCGCGACAGCCGCGTGCGCGTGGGCGCGGGCGAGCTCGTCGACCCGGCGCGGGTCTACTACTACGGCGTCTCCCTCGGCGGCATCCAGGGCTCGTCCTTCGTGTCGGTCTCGCCCCGCGTGTCGCGCGCGGTGGTGGCCGTGCCGGGCGCGTCGTGGTCGAACCTCCTGCCGCGCTCGACCGTGTACGGGCAGATCAAGCCCATCGTCGACGCGCGCTACCCCGACCCCCTCATCCAGGCGCAGTTCATCGGGCTCTTGCAGTTCCGCTTCGACCACACCGACGGGGTGAACCTCGCGCGCCTCGCCTTCCGTGAGCCCCTGGAGGGCGCCCCCGCCGACCGCCGGATCATCCTGCAAGAGGCCATCGGCGACTGCCAGGTGCCCAACATCGCCTCGCGCATCCTCTCGCGGGCCTTCGGCGCGCGGCAGTTCACGCCCTTCGCCGAGGCCGTCTACGGCCTCACCCCCGTCGAGAGCCCCGTCGACGGCGCGGGCGCGGTGCTGGCGCAGTACCTCCTGCCCGACCACCTGATGCGGTACACGCCCCCCGACACCAACACCGTGCCCGCGATGGACAACGGCACCCACTCCGACGCGGTGGGCACCGACAGCGCGTTCAACCAGCTCCGCGAACTCATCCGCTCGGGGCGGACCGTGCAGCCCTGCGACGGGGTCTGCGACCCGAACTGAGCCCCGACGAAGAACCGCCCGCGGCGTCGACGCGGCGCGTTGACACTCTCCGGCGCCGGGGCATACGGTTCGCGCCGCCGATGCGACTCTACAGCAGCAAGATCCCGGTGATCGCGATGGACATCGTCCGCAAGCTGACGGCGGACGAAGACATCGAGGTGGGCAACCCCCGAGAGGCCGAGGCCGACATCGAGGCCGTGCTGAAGGAGTACCTGCGCCTCGAGCGCAACCTCACCGAGCAGGCGAAGGACCGCGTCGAGGCCATCGGCGGCACCCGTCAGGACCTCGGCAAGTACAAGAAGCTCCTCGCCGAGCAGAAGAACATCGGGCTCGGCTCCGAGGCGATCTCGTACATCCTCAACCAGATCCAGGCGATGCTGATGCGCTCGCCCCACGTCGAGGAGATCTTCGCCGACGACGACATCATCCGTCGCAAGTGCAAGGCCGTGCTCGAGAAGCACATGGCCGCCGACGACGAGCTCGACAAAGAGGTCCGCGACAAGATCAAGAACCTCCAGGAGGGCACCAAGACCTGGGAGGTCGAGTACACCCGGGTCATGGAGCAGGTGAAGCGCCGCCGCGGCATCAACGAGTGAGGCCGTAGCCCTCGCCGCTCCCTCTCACACCCCGCACCGTCACCGAGCGCACGCCATGTGGATCCCCAAGGTCGAGGAGAAGAAGCACTTCTGCCACAAGTGCAGGAACGAGCTGGTCTTCGAGGTGAAGATGCAGCGCCGCGACGCCTGCCCGCACTGCGGCGCCGACCTGCACTGCTGCAAGAACTGCGAGTACTGGGACCCGGGCGCGCACAACCAGTGCCGCGAGAAGGTCACCGAGTACATCCCCGACCGCGAGGCGACGAACCACTGCACGTTCTTCACCTTCCGCAACGGCGAGCCCGGCACCGACGAGGCGGCGGTGAAGGCCAAGGCGCGGCTCGACGCGCTCTTCAAGAAGTGAGGCGATGAGATGAAGGTTCTGGTCACCGGCGGCGCGGGCTTCATCGGCGGGCACCTGGTCGACGCGCTCCTCGCGCAGGGCGCCACCGTGCGCGTCATCGACAACTTCTCCACCGGCAACCGCTCCAACATCGAGCACAACCTCAAGCGAATCGAGCTCGTCGAGGGAGACATCTGCGACCCCGACGCCATCGCCCGCGCCGTCGACGGCGTCGAGCTCGTCTACCACGAGGCCGCGATCCCCTCGGTGTCGCGCTCGGTGCGCGACCCCGTCGCGTCGAACCGCGCCAACGTGGGCGGCACCGTCTCGGTGCTCGACGCCGCGCGCAAGGCCGGGGTGAAGAAGGTCGTCTACGCCGCGAGCTCCAGCGCCTACGGCGACACCGAGGTGCTGCCCAAGGTCGAGACCATGACCCCGATGCCGCTCTCGCCCTACGCGGTCTCGAAGCTCACGGGCGAGCACTACATGACCGTGTTCGCGCGGCTCTACGGCATCCAGACGCTCTCGCTCCGGTACTTCAACGTCTTCGGCCCCCGGCAAGACCCGAACAGCGAGTACGCCGCGGTGATCCCGAAGTTCACCACGATGCTCCTCGCGGGCGAGCGCCCGCGGGTGAACGGCGACGGCGAGCAGACCCGCGACTTCTGCTTCATCGAGAACGTGGTGAGCGCGAACCTCCTCGCGGCCAAGGCCACCACCCGCGGCGAGGTGGTGAACGTCGCCTGCGGCGAGCGCGTGTCGCTCAACCAGCTCTGCAAGCAGCTCAACGCGCTCCTCGGCACGAGCATCGAGCCCATCCACGGCGAGCCGCGGCCCGGCGACGTGAAGCACTCCCTGGCCGACATCGGCGCGGCGAAGCGGGTGATCGGGTACGAGCCGCTCTTCAAGCTCGACGCGGGCCTCGCGAAGACCGTGGCCTGGTACCGCGACCACGCGAAGTGAGAAGGTCAACACAGACCTGCTGCGCCCCCCGATCCAGCGGTCGGCCGCGCTCGAAATACCCCGCGTATGTCTCGCGCGGCCTCCGTCGTCTCGGGGCGCTCGCGACGGTTCGTGCTGACCTTCTGACGTGAGGTCGAGGGCCCCGTGCGCAGCATGACGGGGTTCGGCGCGGGCGAGGCCCCCCTCGGAGAGGGGCGGCTCCGCGTCGAGCTGCGCGCGGTGAACCACAAGCACCTCGACCTCAGGGTGCGGCTCCCAAGGAGATCGCCGACCACGCCGTGCTCGCAGAGCAGCTCGCGCGCGCCTCGCCCGCGGGAGGGTCGACCTCGCGGTCACCGTCTCGGGCGCCGTGGGCGGGGGCGTGACCCTCGACCGGGCGAAGGCCCGTCGCGCGATGGAGGACTTCGCCGCGCTCGCGCGGGAGCTCGGGCACGCGGACCCAGTGCCGCTGTCGCTCCTCGCGACGGTGCCGGAGCTGTACGTGGCCGACGCTCCGCCCGCGGCGGAGTCGGTGCGCGATTCGCTCACGGCGGCCATCACGGCGGCGGCGGCGGACCTCGACCGGATGCGCGCGGCCGAGGGCGCGCACCTCGCGGCGGACCTCGCGCAGCGCCTCGACGCGGTGCGGGCGCAGGTGATCGCCCTCGCGGCCGAGGCCGACCCGATGGACGCGCGGCACCGCGAGCGGGTGCGGGCGCGGCTGGCGCTGATCCTCGACGGGGCCGCGGGGGTCGACCCGGCGCGGCTGGAGCACGAGGTAGTGCTCGCGGTGGAGCGCGCGAGCGTTCACGAAGAGACGACGCGGCTCGGGTCGCACGTCGCGCAGGTCGCCGCGCTCTTGACCGACGTGGGCGAGGTGGGGCGACGTCTCGATTTCCTCTTGCAGGAGATGCTGCGGGAGGCGAACACCCTCTGCGCGAAGGCCCCCGAGGCGGGGGTCACCTACGCCGCCGTGGCGCTGAAGGCCGAGCTCGAACGGATGAGAGAGCAGGCCCAGAACGTGGAGTGACCCCAATGACCGACGCGTTCCTCCCGCTGATCGTGTCGTCCCCGTCGGGGGCGGGGAAGACGACGCTCCTGAAGCGACTGCTGTCGCGGCACCCTGACATGGTGCAGAGCGTGTCGTGCACCACCCGCGCGCCGCGCGAGGGCGAGGTCGACGGCCGCGACTACTGCTTCATCGACGAGGAGCGCTTCGGCGACATGATCCGCCGCGACGCCTTCGCCGAGTGGGCAGAGGTGCACGGCAACCGCTACGGCACCTCGATCGAGCGCATCGACGCCGCCCGCAAGCAGCACGGCGGCATGGTCTTCGTCATCGACGTGCAGGGCGCGCGGCAGTTGAAGGCGCGCATCGCCGACGCCGTCGCGGTCTTCGTGCTCCCCCCGTCGCTGTCGGTGCTGGAGTCGCGCCTGCGGGGCCGCGGCTCCGAGAGCGACGCGAGCCTCGAGCGGCGGATGAAGAACGCCGTGGGCGAGCTCTCGCACTACGCGGGCTTCGACTACGTGGTGGTGAACGACGACCTCGACGCGGCCTCGCGCGAGATGGAGGCCATCGTGCTCGCCGAGCGCTCCCGCCGCTGGCGGCGCGCGCGCCTGGTGGAGCAGGTGCTCCGCGGCGAGACCGTCACCGCCGAGCGCTGAGGGTCAGGAGAAGTTCACCCGGCGCTCGTCGCCGGTCGACTCGGCGGGGCGGGCCTCGGCGTCGGTCGTGTGGTTCTTGAACTGGAAGTACGCGATCGCCCCTTCGCCCAGCGCCTTGAGCGCGGCGCCGGTCACCGCCGCCGAGAGCACGGGGCCCACCCACGGGACGATGCGCACCACGCGGGTGCTCTGCCCTAGCGCGAACTGGCTCGCGCCGAGCACCGCCGCGCTGATGGCCTGCTCGACCGGGTCGAGGTCGGCCTCGTACGCGGTGCGTACGTCTTTGATGACCTTCACGCCCACGGCGGCCACCGCCGGCGCGGCGAAGCGGAAGGGCAGGAGCCCCAGGCCCGCGCCGATGAGCGCCGACTGATCGACCATGCGGCGGGCGTTTTCCTTGCGTCCCATTCAGAACGGGGTAAGTCGCCCGGCCCGCGGGTGTCAACGACGCGGTGCGGGGCTACACGCCCTCGCGGGCGTCGCGCAGCACGCGCATCCGTCGTCGCTCGCCCTCGACCACCGGGATCATCGCGCGCTGCGCCTCGGGGTCGTCGAGCACCGCCACCTCGTCGAGCTCCACCGGGTCGGGCAGCGCCGCGAGGAACCACCGCATCGCGTCGACGGGCCCCACGCCCCCTCCACCGCGACCCGGGAGCGCCGTGGCCATGGTGCGCAGCCGCAGCCCGTCGAGCACGCGCAACACTCGCCCCACGAGCGCGGTGGCGCGGGCCTGATCGAACCCCTCGGAGGGACCCGCCCCGAAGAGCAGCAGCTTCTCGAAGGGCAGCCGCGGTCGGCCGGGGACCAGGGTCACCTCGCCCTCGTCTCCCGTGACGTGCCCGCGGACGATCACTGACGACAGCCGCCCGCAGAGGCGCCAGTCGCACAGCCCCGCGGCGCCGCGCAGGGGGCGCTCGTCGGAGAAATGCGGCAGCACCAGCACCTCGTAGCGCAGGGCGTCGATGCGCGAGAGCTCGAGCGGCACCAGCCTGAGCTCCACGCGAAGACCTCAGCCCTTGGCGCGCGTGAGCCGACCCTGCTGCGTCGCGAGCCGGTCAAGGATGCCGTTCACGAAGGCCGAAGACTCCTCGCTGCCGAAGCGCTTCGCGAGCTCCACCGCCTCGTCGATGGCGACCTCGACGGGGACCTCTCCGCCGTGGAGGATCTCCCACGCGGCCACGCGTAGGACGTTCCGGTCGACGCGGGCCATGCGCTCGAGGCGCCAGTTCACGCTCGAGGCGCGGATCACCTCGTCGAGCGCGTCCCACTGGGCGACGACGCCGTTCACGATGGCGTCGCCGTAGGGTCGGCCCGGCGCGGGGCCCTCGAGGTGGAGCCAGTAGTCGCGCAGCGCGGCGAGCACCGTGGCGGCCTCGTGGTCCTTCGCGGCGTCGAGCGCGTAGAGCACCTGCAGCGCGGCCTCGCGGGCCTGCCTCCGCGGCCCGGGGTCAGCGCTGCGGGCTTTGCGCGTCTCGGCCATCGCTCAGTCTCTTTCGGAGGTTGGCCGTCTCGATGAGGCTCAGCGCGGCCTCCCAGCCCTTGTTGCCGGCCTTCGTCCCCGCGCGCTCGATGGCCTGCTCGATGGAGTCGGTGGTGAGCACCCCGAAGGAGACGGGCACCCCGCTCGCGAGGCTCACCGTCGCGAGGCCCTTCGAGACCTCTCCCGCGACGTAGTCGAAATGGGGTGTGCTCCCGCGGATCACCGCGCCGAGCGCCACCACGCCGTCGTAGTCGCCGCGCTCGCAGAGGAGCTTGCACGCGAGGGGCAGCTCCCACGCGCCGGGCGCGCGCACGACGGTGACCGCGTCGGCGCCGTGGCGACGGAGGCAGTCCATCGCGCCCTCGACGAGTCGGTCGACGATGAAGTGGTTGAAGCGGCTCGCCAGGATCGCGACGCGCAGCCCGGTGGCGACCAGGTCGCCCTCGATGACCGTCACGCGCAGGGAGTCAGTGCTCATCGGTGGGGCGCTACCTACAGCACCTCGCGCGCGACCGCCAGCGCCTCCGCCGCGGGACTTCAGCTCCGGAGCTGCGCGCCCGCGGAGTAGGCCACCGACTCGGGCGCGTCGGCCCCGAGCGCGACCATCTCGACGACCTCGAGGTCGTAGCCCGCGAGGCCCACGAGGCGCCGCGGGTTGTTGGTCATCAAGCGGATCTTCCCCACGCCCAGGTCGCGCAGCACCTGCGCGCCCATCCCGTGCTCGCGCTGCGCCGGGGAGCCGTTGCCCGCGAGGTCGTGGCGCTTTCGCGGCGCGTCGCCCGTGAGCACGCGGAGGTCGTCGACCAGGTCGACCGCGCTCGGGGGCACGTACACCACCACGCCGGCGCCCGCGGCCTCCATGCGGTGCATCGCCTCGAAGAGGTACTGACCGCCGCCGACCACGGGCTTGCCCCCGTGGCCCTGCATCGGCGCGAAGAGGTCGGCGAAGACCTGCCCCGGGTGCATCCGAACGAGGGTCGGCACGTCGGCCCGCACCTCGCCCGTCACCAGCGCGAGGAACTGCTTTCCGCTCCCCACGGTCGACTCGAAGACGTGCGCCTCCCACGGGCCGCGAAAGCCCGTGGGGTGAAAGGTCGCCGACGACACCCGCTTCAAGAGCCGGTCGGTGCGCAGCCGGTACTGGATCAGGTCTTCGATGGTCACCACGGGCAGGTCGTGCGCGCGCCCGAAGGCCATGAGCTCGGGCATCCGCGCCATCGAGCCGTCGTCGTTCATGATCTCGCAGATGACCCCCGCGGGCAGGAGCCCCGCGAGCTGCGCGAGGTCGACGCTCCCCTCGGTCTGCCCCGTGCGTTGCAGCACCCCGCCGGGCTTGGCGCGCAGCGGGAAGACGTGACCGGGCGACACCACGTCGTCGGGCTTCGCGTCGGGCGACACCGCCACGCGGATCGTGTGCGCGCGGTCGGCCGCGGAGATGCCCGTGCTCACGCCCTCGCTGGCCTCGATGCTCACGGTGAAGGCCGTGCCGAGCGAGGCCTTGTTGCGCTCGACCATCATCGGCAGGCCCAGCCGCTCGATGGTCTCGTCGGGCACCGCGAGGCAGATGAGGCCGCGCGCGTACTTCGCCATGAAGTTGATCGCCTCGGGGGTGACCTTCTCGGCGGCGAGCACGAGGTCGCCCTCGTTCTCCCTGTCTTCGTCGTCGGTGAGGATCACCATGCGGCCCTCGCGGACCGCCTCGATCGCGCGCCGCACCCGCTCGTCGGGCGTGCCTTCGAGGAGGCTCCCCGTCTCCGTCTCGTCGCTCACTGGTCCGTCCATCCCTGGCGCTGAAGGAGCGCCCGCATCGCGTCGTCGGCCGCCCCGGGGCCGCCCTTCGCCTCGAGCGCCCGCGCCACGTAGCGCGCGAGCACGTCGGCCTCGAGGTTCACCCGCTGCCCCGGCGCCCGCGTCGCGAGCGTCGTGGCCCCCAGGGTGAAGGGCACCACCATCACGTCGAAGTCCTGGGGGCCCACGCGGTTGACGGTCAAGCTCACGCCGTCGACGGTCACGCTGCCCTTCTCGGCCACGAAGCGCAGCACCTCCCACGGCGCGGTGAAGGTCACCCGCTCGCTCTCGCCCTCGCGCACCCGGCGCAGCACCGACCCCACGCCGTCGACGTGGCCCGCGACGATGTGCCCGCCCAGGCGGTCTCCCACCGCGAGGGCGCGCTCGAGGTTCACCGCGTCGCCCGCGCGCCGGTCTCCGAGCGTGGTGCGCGCGAGGGTCTCGACCGACGCGTCGGCGGTGAACCCGCCCGGCGTCACGGTCACCACCGTGAGGCACACGCCGTCGACCGCGACGCTCTCGCCGAGCTCCAGCGCGGCGAAGTCGCACGCGAGCTCCACCGCCGCGCCGCTGCCCCGCCGCGCGATGGAGCGGACCTTACCGACCGACTGGATGATCCCCGTGAACATCGCACTCTCCCTCGATCCGCAGGTCGTCTCCGACGCGCTCGGCGCGCAGGTCTCGCAGGCGCAGCGCGTCGGTCAGGCGCTCGACCCCGACGCCGCCCACGGCCGCCGCGCCGCCTCCGCCGAGGATCATGGGCGCGACGTAGAGCACCGCGCGGTCGACCAGGCCCGCGTCGACGATGCCCCCGTGCACCTCGCCCCCGCCCTCGACGAGCGCGCTCACCACGCCGCGCGCCGCGAGCGCCGCGAAGGTCGCGCGCAGCGACAGCCGCCGCGTGTCTCCGCTCCCCTCGGTGGCCACGGGGAGGAGCAACACGCCCGCGTCTTCGAGCCGCCGCCGTTGCGCGGGGTCGCCCAGGCCCTCTCCGTAGACCACCCAGGTCGGCACCTCGCGCGCGGTGCGCACCATGGTGAGCGTGTGCGGAAGGTCGAGGCCCGTCGCGAGCACCACGCGGGTGGGCTGCCGCGCGGTCTCGACGTGGCGCACCGTGAGCATCGGGTCGTCGGCGCGCGCGGTGCCTGCCCCCACCACCACGGCGTCGCAGCGCGCGCGCAGGGCGTGGACGTCGGCGCGCGCCGCGGGGCCGGTGATCCAGCGGCTCTCGCCGGTGCGGGTGGCGATGCGGCCGTCGAGGCTCATCGCGGCCTTGAGGGTGACGTGCGCGCGGCCGCGGGTGATGAACACCGACCACGGCGCGAGGAGGCGCTCGGCCTCGCGTTGGAGCTCTCCGTCGAAGCCGTGGACCACCGTCACGCCCGCGGCCTCGAGCGCGCGACGGCCGTGGCCGGTGACGTGGGGGTTGGGGTCGGCGACGGCGAAGACGACCCGAGAGACGCCCGCGCGGATGAGGGCCTCGGTGCACGGGGGCGTGCGGCCGTGGTGGTTGCAGGGCTCGAGGGTGACGAAGACCGTGGCGCCGCGGGCGTCGTCGCCGAGCGCGCGCAGGGCTGCGACCTCGGCGTGGTCGTGGCCGGCGGCCTGGTGGTGACCGACCGAGACGACGGCGCCGTCGCGCACCACGGCCGCGCCCACGTGGGGGTTGGGCGAGGGGGCGCCGAGGCGCGCGGCGTCGAGGGCGGCGCGCATGGCCGCGCGGGAGAGCGCCGGGTCGGGAGCGTGGTCAGACATCGATGCGCTGGGGGTATCGCTTCGCGGGGCGCGGACCATAGTCCCGCCGCGGGGCGCGTGACTAGCGGGGCGACACCCAAGGAAGGCGATGGACGCGGGGTCGGTGTGCGTCGTCGGCCCGCGCGCGCGGGTCGACAGAGGACCACCGTGCCGCGGCGATGCGGCGAGTTTTCCGCGCTGATGATCCTTCAGCGCGTACGTTGCGCGGTGGGGGTGCGTCCGCTAGCGTGGCCGCCGAACCGCGACGAGGAGCCTGGAATTGCTCGACGAATCGACAAGGGCCGCCGGCGAACCGCTCTGGCGACAGGGCAACCTCTCCGACGAGGAGTTCGAGCGCGCCGCGCTCGCGATCCGTCCGAGCTGGGAGGTCGGCCTCGACGCCGCGAAGGCCGCGCCTGAGCCCGCCGCAGAGGTCATCGACCGCGACCTCGGCGCCTTCAAGGAGCCCTCCGCCGCCGCCCGCGCCGCCCTCGTCGACGTCGCCGCCGACCCTGCGCCCGCGCCCGTCGTCGCCGCGAAGCCCGCAGAGAAGAAGCCCGTCGAGGCGAAGCCCGCGCTCCCCGTCGAGGTCGAAGAGCCCCGCGCGAAGCCCTCGACCCGGCCCGCGCCGCGGCCCTTCAACGAGCCTCCCGCGCTGGAGCGCGAGCCTCCGAAGAAGTCGAACAAGGGCCTCTGGGCCGCGGGCATTGCTCGCCCTGGGCGGCGTGATCGCGGCCTTCGCGATGTCGGGCTCCTCCTCCACGCCGTCGACCACCCCGAGTCGACGCCCCCGACCGCCGCCGCGCCCTCCGACCTGCGCCTGCCCCGCGCGCCCGCGGCGGAGCCCACGCCCGCCCCGCGCCCGCTGTCGCCGCGCCTGAGCCCCCGGCTCCCGCCAGGCCCCAGGCCGCGCCGTCGCCGCGCCTGAGCCCACGCCCGCGGCGGCCGTCGCGATGCCCGAGCCCGCCTCCGCCCGCGCCGGAGCCGCCCCCGTGGTGATCCCTCCGCCGCCCGCGGCCGTGGCCGCCTCGCCCGCGCGTCGCCGCGCCGCGTCCGTCGCGCGAGGGGCTCCGTGAGGCCCACGCCGCTCGCGTCGCTGCGCGTGAAGAGCGCGCTGCCCGCGCCGCGGCCGCTCGCGAGGAGCGCGCCATCGCCCCGCCCGCCCGTCGCGCCCGTCTTCCGGGGTGGGCGGTGCGGGTTTCGTTACCGACAGCCCCTACTGACCTAGTATCCAGGGCCCTGCGATGGTGACGACGAGGACACTGACCCTCGCCGTAGCCCTGGCGCTCGGCGCCGCGGCTCCGGCCACTGCCTTTGCCCAGACGCCGACCGCCGAGGCGCGCGCGGCCTTTCAAGAGGGGCGTGCAGCAGTACGCCCAGCCGGCAGTTCAGCGCGCTGGAGTCCTTCGGCGCGCGTACCGCCTGCGGCACCGCCCGAAGGCGTGTTGGTGAACATCGCCAACTGCTACATGAACCTCGACCGGTAGGGCCGACGCGGCCTCGACCTTCGAGCGCTTCCTGGCCGACCCTACGACCAACCCGTCGCCGCAGCAGCGCGCCGAGATCGAGCGCGCGCTCACCGAAACCCGCAGCCGGATGGCCACCATCACGGTCATCGCGAACCCCATGCGGCAGTCAGGTCTACCTCGACGGAGACCTCGTCGGGTCCTCTCCCTTGCGCCAGCCGATCCGCACGGGCCCCGGGCCGCACGTCATCGAGGCGCGCGAGCGCGGCGGGGCCTCGGTGCAGCGTCAGGTGCGCGTCGACGGCGGCGGCACGATGACCATCACCCTCGACGTGACCGCGCAGCGCACGTACGTCGGCTCGGTCCCGCCGGAGATGAACCCGCCCGCGCCGGTGGCCTTCACGGTGACCCCGCCGACGCCGCCTGCGCCGGTGGTGGTGACGCCCCCCACGCCGCCCGTGGTCGCCCCGACGCCGGTGCCGGTGGTGACGCCTCCGCCCGTGGCCGTCGCCCCCGCGGCGCCGGTGAACCCGCCCCCGCTCGCGGTGGCGCCGCCCACGGCCTCGCCGGTGCTCCCTCCGCCCGGCGGAGACCGCCCGGTCACGCGCTCGGCGGGCCTGCCTGGAGCGTTCTGGGGTGGCCTCGCGGTGACCACCGCGGCGCTCGGCACGGCCATCGGGTTCTTCGTGTACGCCGAGAGCCTCGCGAGCGACTTCGCCACGATCCGCAGGGTGTACGAGGGCGAGAACGACCCGGCGCGGCGGCAGTACTACTACGAGCTCGCGCTGAGCTACTCCGACGCGGTGGAGCAGAACCGCACCGTGGCGTGGGTGATGACCGGCGTGGCGGCGGCGGGCGCGGCGTTCACGATCGCGTCGCCGTTCCTCTTCCGGTCGCGGTCGACCTCGGCGACGCGCGCGACGCTGCGCGTGGCGCCCACCTTCGACCGGCCGGAGTGTGGTGCTGGGCGGAACGTTCTAGGCGCGCGGCGATCTGCGTCGCGTGAGCGCCACCCATCGTCGCTCGCGCACTCACGGCGCGCGGCGATCCGCGTCGCGTGGCGGCCGTCCATCGTCGCTCGCGTACCTGAAGTACGCGTCGCTCCTCAGGACGCCACCACGCTCGCGTCTCACCACGCGCCGACGGTCCGCGTCGCATGAGCGCCACCCAGCGTTGTTCGCGTCTCACCATGCCGACGGGTCCGCGCAGGTGCAGAACGATGGGGGACGATCTCACCACGCGCCGACAGGTCCGCGCGAGTGAAGCGCGGCGCGTCGGCGCCGCGGGCTCGCGGTACGTCGATGACGGCGGTTCGAGGGCGAGGACGCGTCGCGACGGCGACGCGGCGGGTGCGATACGACGATGACCTCGACGCGAATGGAGGTGTGAAGCTCCTCCTCGCGGATGCGATGGACCTCCGGCGTCCCAGGGTTGATGCCAGGGCAGGCCTTCCGCTCAAGCCATCGCGAGGGGAGGGCTTCTCGCTAGCGCTTACGCACCGCGGCGACGCCCGAAGCGGCCTCGCGCAGCCACCCGAGGGCCTCGTCGCTCGGGAGCGCGCCGCGGCGGGAGAGCTCGCCCTTCAGGATGCGGCCGTGGAGGAGCTCGACGGTGAGCTGCAGGGCAGACCGAGGGACGAGACCACGACGCCGCAGTCGTCGCAGCGGACGACGTGCTCGCTGTCGATCCTCGCCGCGGTGCGAGCCTCTTCGAGGAAGGCCTTGAGCACCAGCTCCGAGAACCCCAGCTCCGCGCGCATCACCTTGAGCGCGAAGGGCACGTCCCCGTGGAGCGCTTGCGCGCGCGGTGAACCTCGCCGATCCCGCCCTCGCCGATGAGCGACTCGACCTCTCGGCGACCGTCGATGAGCGTGCCCGGCGGGAGCGTCGTCGTCATGGGAGCGCGGGGAGGGTACCAGCAGGTCACCGACGCGGCGCGACCGCCGAGGACCCTGCGCCGTCCACCCTCGCAACGGGCGATGTGAACCGGCGAGAGCAGGCGTGACCTCGACCGACGACAGAGCTGCGCTCCCCCGGGATCATCGCTGCCACGCTAGGAGGTCAGCTCTGACACCTGGAGAGGTCGGCTCTGTCGTCTCCAGAGGTCAGCTCTGACACCTGCAGAGGCCGACGCTGTCACGTCCCAAGGCCACGATCGGCCTCCACACGCGACGACCCTGGCTCCCTCGCGCGGCGCTCACACGCTCCAGCGGTTGAGCGGCGCGGCGGGAGACTCCCACGACTCCAGCGCCGTGAAGACCTCGTCCACCGTCGCCGCCACCCGGTAGTAGTCCCGGTAGAACGGACGCAGGAACCCCTCGCTCATCCCCCGCTCGATCATCGCGAGGATCGGGTCGTAGAACCCGCCCAGGTTCAGGATCACCACGGGCCGCGTGTGCATCCCGATCATCCGCCACGTGATGACCTCGAAGCACTCCTCCCAGGTCCCGAAGCCGCCGGGTAGCGTCACGTAGCCGTCGGCCAGCTCGCTCATCAGCGCCTTGCGCACGTGCATCGACTCCACGACCTTCAGCTCGGTCAGACCGTGGTGCGCGATCTCCCGCGACCGCAGCGTGTGCGGGATCACCCCCACCACCTCGCCGCCCTCGGCCAGCGCCCCGTCGGCGAGGGCGCCCATCGTGCCCACCGAGGCCCCGCCGTAGACCACACGCGCGCCGCGCTTCGCGAAGCCCCGACCGAGCGCGTCGGCCGCCTCGCGGTACACGGGCGACGCGCCGTCGCTCGACCCGCAGAACACCGTGAACGAACTTCCCTGGAGCTTCATCGCGAGGGCCGAGACCCTACCGCGTACGGACGCGCACCTGCGAGATCACGTTGACCCCCGGCGCCGCGAAGCCCGCGCCGTAGGGCGTGTAGCTCGCGCCGAACACGTTCTCCACCGCGAGCGCCACCGTGACGTGGTCGTTCGCGCGCGCCCCCAACCGCAGCGCCACGCTCGCCCACCCGGGCACCGACGCGCACGCGTCAGGCCCGTCAGGGCACAGCCGCACGTCGTCGCGGTCCGAGCGCGCGAGGCGGTCTTGCGGCAGCGCCCCCGTCAGGATCGCGTCGACCCACCACCACGGCCGACGCACCCCCACGGCCACCCTCCCGAACGCGGGCGGCACCTTCGCCATGGGCTCCACCACCGGCGCCCCGTCGTCGTCGGGCACCGCCGCCTCGGCCCACGTGTACGACGCCCCCACCGACGCGTAGAGCCCCCAGCGAGAGCGCAGCGAGACCTCGGCCTCGGCGCCCGCCATCCACGCCTCCGACGCGTTCTCGCGGGTGTAGACCCGCCGACCGTCGAACACGCTCATGCCCATGTACGTCGACGGCACCCGCGCCACGAGCCCGTCGAGCCGCGACCCGTGCGCCCACACGCTCGCCGTGAGCGGCCCGCGCGCCCAGCGCAGCCCGAGCTCCACCGTGTACGAGCGCTCGGGGCCGAGGTCGCCGTTGGGCGTGTCGAAGCTCCGCGCCCCCGACCCGAGGGCCTGGTAGTCGTCGAGGTTCGGCGCGCGGAACCCCCCGAGCACGTTGAGCGTCACCGCCGCGCCCCGGGCCGGGTCCCAGCGTAGCCCCGCGCTCGCCACGGGCGCGAGGTAGAGCGCGTCGAGGGCGGGGGTCTCGCCGTCCGCGGGCGCCGTGGCCGACACCATCTTGAGGCGGCCCCCGAGCGGAGGCTCCACCGCGGGCCGAGCCGCTGGCGCCGTACAGCGCGAAGAGCCCTCCGGTCAGGTACGCGCTCCCGTCGACGTAGCGCCCGCGCCCCGTGGTGGTCACCCCGTCGCGCACCGCGTCGGTCACGCTCGACACCGCGTCGCGCGCGAGGTCGAAGCCCGCGCTCACCCGCGCGCCCCTCCACGCCACGTCGACCTGCGCCGAGGCGTGCGCCGTCCACACCACGTCGCGCTCGACGTCCAACCGCGGGCCGCGGATCCGGTCGCGCACCTCCTCCCTGCGCATCGCGCCGCCCCGCGCCGACACCGTCACCGCGTCCCAGCGCCCGCGCCAGTGCGCGTAGCCCACGTCCCGCTGCTGGAGCCGGTAGACCCGCTGGTCGTCCTGCGTCGACACGTCGGGCCGCGGCGCGTCGGCGATCCCCGCCGTCTGGAACGCCGCCCCCACCCGCTGCCCCGCCGTCGGCGCCCACACCGTCCGCGCGCTCGCCGCCCAGTCGTCGTGCCCCGTGAAGGGCTGCGCGACGCCCGCGCCAGAGATCACCCGCCCCGCGCTCCCGAGCGCCCCCGACCCGAGCGCGCCGAAGGGCCCCGCCTCGCCCTCGACCACCGCCCGCGCCGAGAGCGACTGCTCGGCCCCCGCCGCGCGCAACGAGGTCTCGCCCCACACCCTCGGCCGCTCCCCGGGCCGCGGCGCCGCGTCGAGCGGGGTCACCACCACCCCGCCGATCGCGTCGGAGCCGTACAGCACGCTCGCGGGCCCGCGCACCACCTCGACGCGACCCACCGACGACGGGTCGATGAGGTTCAAGAGCGCGTTGCCCCCGACCCGCGTGAGGCTGTCGTTGAGGCGCAGCCCGTCGAAGAGCAGGAGCGTGCGCTGCCCGCCGAGGCCGCGGACGATCGGCGCCGCCGACGCGCTGGTCGTGCGCTGCACGAACACCCCGGGGAGCTCCTCGACGCGCTCTCCCACGTCTCGGGCCAGGGCGCGCTCGGCCGCGGCGCGGTCGTCGGCCGAGAGGGCGCGGTCGGCCTCCCACGCGCGCTCGGCGGTGCGCGACGGCGCGGTCACCGTGGCCTCGGCCTCGGGAGGCTCCTCCGCGGGCCGCGGTTGGGCCTCGACCCGCGCGCACCACGCCAGCGCCGCTCCGACGAGACCCCTGGTGACGCCACGCATCGCGCCGCACGTTCGCCCATCCGCCGCCGCGCAGACAACGGCGGACGTGAGATCCCGCGCCGGGGTGTTAGCATCCACCTCCCTCATGGCGGTGCGTGTCGCGGGTCAGTGCCTCGTCGACGCGGCGAACCCGGCCGACCTCCCTCGCGCCGCCGCCCGCGCAGCGCGGCAGGCGATGGCCTCGGCCCCGTCGCCGTCGTTGCTCGTGTGCTTCGTCGGAGGCGTCGGCCGCCTGCCCCACGGCGCCATGCGCGACATCGCCGCGGCGGTCACCCCCCTCGCGCCCCAGGCCGCGCGGCTCATCGTCGAGACCTCGGCCCCCGTGGGCGTGGGCGTCGAGCGCGAGGGCCAGCTCGCCGTCTCGGCCCTCGCCCTCGACCGCTCCGTCGCGACGCCCGTGCTCGGGGCCTTCAAGGCCACCGCCGACGAGTCGCAGTGGGGCCGCCGCGTCGCCGAGGCCGTCTCGGCCCGCCCCGACGGAGGCCGCGCCCCGCGCCTGGTCCTCGCCTTCCTCGCGCCCGAGGG
The DNA here is from genome assembly GCA_041389825.1 of Polyangiales bacterium. Classification (GTDB taxonomy): domain Bacteria; phylum Myxococcota_A; class Polyangia; order Polyangiales; genus JAEYZO01. The sequence goes on from JAWKRC010000024.1 coordinate 19,437, forward strand.
GCACCGGCTCGACGCGATCGAGAGCCTCTCGGCGCCGGGGCTCCCGCCCGTCGTGGGCGGCGGCTGCCAGTCTCTCTTCGCGGGCGCGCCGGGTGAGCCCGCGGAGCCCGCCTCCGCCGCGGTGGTGCCGATCGCCTCTCCCCTCGGGGTCGCGCTGGTGAGCTCCCCCGCGTGCCGGCTGATCTCTCCGTGGGTGCGGGTGGAGCAGAGCGACGGGCAGTTCCTCCTGCGCACCGAGCGCGGGCCCGCGCTCGACCTCTTGAGCGAGAGCGCCCCCGGCGGCGCCTCGAAGGACCCCGTGCTCGTGGCCGTGCGCGGCGACGAAGAGGGCGCGCCGCCGCTCCTGCGCACCGTGGTGGGCGTCGACGCGGGCCGCGGGGCCGTGGGCGTGAGCGAGGCCATCGCGCCGGGCGCCACCGTCGCCTTCGCGGTGCGCGACGCCGAGGCCGCGAGGGCCGACTTTCAGCGACGGCTCGCGGAGCTCGCGCGGGGCCTGCGCGGCGCGGCCCCCGCCGCGGGCGTGATGTTCACCTGCGGAGGCCGCGGCATCGGCCTCTACCGCCGCCGCGACGTCGACGCCGGGATGTTCCGCGCGCGCTTCGGCGAGGTGCCCGTCGCCGGGATGCAGTCGGCCTTCGAGATCGCGCCGTGGGGCGGCCGCTCGCGCCTGCAGCTCTTCACCGCCGTCGCGGTCGTGTTCTACCGCCCGTCATGACCCCCCTCGCGAGCGCGCGGTGGTCGCCCGCGCCCGATCGCGCCGTCACCCTCTCGCTCGCTCCGTCGACCGCGGGGCCGGTGGTCGACCTCGACCCCTCGCTGCGCGGCTCGCGCCTGGTCGATGAAGACCCCTCACGACGTCTCCGCGCGCTGCGCTGGGCGCCGCTCCCGAGGATCGGCGCGGTGCCGCCGCTCTCGGTCGACGCGCGCGGCGAGTACGTGGTCGCGTGCCAGGGGCTGCGGCCCGAGGGTGACGTCGGCGGCGCGCTCTCCCCCATCGCGGGCGCCGGCGGTCGGGTGCACGCGCTGCGCTTCGAGGGGAGGGCCGGCCTCGCCGCGCTGCGCTTCGTCGATGACGCGGGCGCGCGCTTCGACCTCGAGCTCTACGTGCGCGCCTCGCACCTCGACGAGCCCGAAGACCTCGCGGCGATGGTCGACGACCTCGCCGCGGTGGCGCCCTCGACCGCGCTCACGGAGCGGTCGTCGACGCGGCTGTGGGTGCGGGCCGACGCGCTCCGTCCCGTGGACCGCGCGCCGCGCGGGTGGGCGGTGGACGCGGCGCTGCGAGACGGCGCCCTCGCGGCGGCCCTGGAGCGCGTGGCCGAGCGGCCGATCACGGGGATCGTGCGCGGCGCCCACGGCGTGACCGAGGGCCTCGACGTGCGCGAGAACCGCGTCGCGCGCCGGGCCTTCGACGAGCTCTTCGACCTCGCCCCCTCGGGGGAGGGCGCGACCGCGCGGCGCGACGCGCTCCTCGCGCTGCTCTCGCGCTGCCCGCCGCTCGCGACGGTGCGCGCGTCACGGACGAGCCGCGACGGCGTCGCCCTCCGTCGGCGCGAGGGCTACCGCGAGCTGCTCGCGATCCGCGACGCGTGCCTCGGCGGCGTGCGCGTCGACGTCGCGGGCGAGGGGACCGCGCCCGTCTATGACGCGGCGTCGCTCTACGAGCGCTGGTGCGCGGTGGCCCTGTGCGACGCGCTCGACGTGGGCGAGCGGGCCGCGTCGCTGCTCGAGGGCGCCGCGGTGACGGCGCGCGTCGAGGGCCGCGCGGTCGCGCTGCGCTACCAGCCCGCGGGCGAGAGCTGGGGGCTCGGGTTTCGCCCGGACCTCACGGTGGAGCACCGCGACCGCGCGCTGGTGCTCGACGCGAAGTTCCGCCGCGACCCCGAGACGGGGCGCGCGCCGCGCGACGAGATCGTGGCGATGCACGCGTACCGAGACGCTCTGCGCGGCGCGTGGGGCGCGTGGGCGATCTACCCCGGGGATGCGTCGGAGGCGTGGCGGTCTCCCGACGGCGGAGGCGTGGGCGCGCTGGCGCTGCGGCCTTCGGCGTCGCGCGACCGCGTAGCGCGGGTGGCGGCGCTGCGTAGCCTCGTCGCCGCGTTCGTCGACGCGACGTCGCCTGCGCCGTGAGGCTTGTTCGCCGCGGCGCGTCGTTCTAAGGGACGCGCGCCATGCTGCGACCCACGGCGGAGCAACTCCACCTCCTCACGCCCACCGAGCGCGCCTGCTTCGCCGTCGCCGACACCGTGAACCGACGACCCGCGGTGAAGCGCGCGGCGCACACCTTCCTCCGCACGGTGGGGCGCGAGTGGGTGCGGCTCTTCACCGACAAGCTCCTGCACGTCGAGGGCATCGACCGGCTGCGCGCGCTCGACCCCGACCGCGGCGTGTTCCTCATCTCGAACCACCGCAGCTTCTTCGACTTCTACGTCGCCTCGTCGCTGATCCTGAGGAACACCTCGTGGGTCGAGCGGATGTACTTCCCCGTGCGCTCGACCTTCTTCTACGAGGGCGTCGCGGGCAACCTGGTGAACATGGTGATGTCGGCGTGGGCGATGTACCCGCCGGTGCTGCGCGACCCCGACCGCCGCGCGTTCAACCAGTACACCGTGGGCTTCTTGAAAGAAGAGCTGCAGCGCCGCGGCACTTTCCCTCGTCGGCTACCACCCCGAGGGCTCGCGCGGAAGGGCCCGGACCCCTACGCGCTCCTCCGTCGAACGTCGGCGCGGGGGCCATCGCCTACGCCGCGCGGCCCGTCGTCCTGCCGATGTTCACCCTCGGGCTCATCAACGACCTGCGGCAGATCTCGTCGAAGGCTTCGACGGCTCGAGGGCGCCGGTCGCCGTCGTCTTCGGCGAGCCCCTCGACCTCGACGACTACTACGCGATGCCCGACGAGCCCGCGACGCCACCGCGCGCTCGCCGACCGCATGGAACGCGCTCATCGGCGCTCGGCCACGAGAGCGCGCGTTCCGCGCCGCCGAGGGGCTCCCTCCGATGGGGCCCGCGTCGGCGTCGGCAGCGTCGGGCGAGGGCGGCGAGGGCGACGATGCGCGACCGCTGACCCGCGCGCCGCCCGAGGAGACCCGCGCGGCACCGCACCCGCCGCCGTCGTCGCCCGAGGTGACGGGCACGCGCACGCGGCCGTCGACGGTGAGCGCGAGGCGCTCGGTGGCGGTGTGCCCGCCCACGTCCGTCGCGGTCGCGACGAGGTAGTAGGTGCCCGCCTCGACGAAGGCGCTCATGTCCTGGTTGCCGCCCGCCCAGGTGAAGCGCACGGTGCGCGCAGGGAGCACGGTGCGCGGGTCGTTGCGGTCGATCGCGACCACGGTGTTGCCCGCCGCGTCCTGGATCTCGACGACCCGGTGCCGCGAGGCCCGTGAGGTCGTTGATGACCGCGGTGAGCTCGGTGGTCTCGTCGAGGCGCGGCGCGGCTGGCGCGCGGGTCGCCGAGCGAAGGTCGGCGGCGAGCGGTCGACCACGGTCTCACGCCGTCGGAGATCGCCTCGGCGCTCGACCCGTCGGCGCTCAGCCACCACGCCGACGCGGTACGCGCGCCGCCGAGGCGCAGGAAGCTCCGAGATGCGCCGCGGTTCTCGGTCACGCCGACGTACTCCGGGGCACGGAGCGCCGTGCCGCTGGAGGTGGTGACGCGCACCTGGTAGCGCGTCCGCGCCCTCGACCGGGAGCCCACGGGCCAGGGGTGTCGAAGGTCTCCGATCTCGTCGACGTCGTTGTCGGCGATGGGCGCGGTGCCCTCGGCGCGGGGCGCGTCGCGGACCTCGAGGGCAGGCCGCGGCCAAGGCGCGGCGGTCGAGGGCGTAGAGGTAGCCCGTCGCCGGTGGTGGCAAACGTCGTCGAGCGCGTCGCCGTTCACGTCGCCCACCACGGCCTCGCCCACGGGGTAGTGAAAGTCGTAGGCCCGGCGGAAGCCAGCGTGCAGGCGTCGAGGGCGTAGGGTGCCCGTCGGTGCTGCCCGGAAAGCCCGGTCGACCCACGCCCTCGAAGGTCGGCCACCGCCGTCACGTTGCCGAGGTGCCCGGCCGCGCCGAAGGCGGGCACGGCGGTCGCGGAGGCGTAGGAGCGCCCTCCGACCAGCACGGCGCGGTGGACGATCCCCGCCGCCGTCGCCATCGCGGGCGGCGACGCGAGCTGGAGCTCAGCGCTGTTCGCCATCGAGGTCGCGTAGAGCACCCGCCGTCACAGCGCGCGGGCGCGCCCATCACGAAGGTGCGCGCGCTGTCGGCCCACGCCGCGGAGGGGCGTCCGGAGTCCGCGGCGACGAGCGGGTCGGGGGTGTTCGTCCGTGGTAGACCTCGGGCTCAGCGCCCGAGAACGCCGCCACCACCGGCGAGGCGTAGGGCAGCGCCTGACCCTCGCGCGCCACCGAGCCGTCGGCGCCGTCGATGACCAGCGCCGTGTTGATGACCGTGACGAGGTCGTCGGTGCCGTCGGCCGAGGTCGGCCGCAGCGAAAGCTGCGAAGGCGAGTGCGGCACGCGGTTGAACGCGCTCCACCGCGGCGTGCCGTCGCCCGCGAAGACGAACGCGCGGTGCAGGTTCGAGGCGTCGCTGCTCCCACGCGACCGGGTCGAAGCCCGTCGCTCCCGCGCGCCGCAACGGGATGGTCGCTGCGCATCCGCGACCCTCGACGCCGAAGGCCGCGCGCCTGATCCACTGGGCGCGCGACCCGTCAGGGTCGAGCAGCGTGAGGTCGCGGCCTCACCGCACGAACGTCCGGTCTGCCCGTCTCCGTTCGCGTCGACGAGCACCGGCCACGCCGCGTTGGGGCGCTCCCACTCCACCCGCGGAGGGGCCTCGAGCGAGGCGCTCGTCGCGTCGAGGCGCAGGAGCGCCGGTCGGCTGTCGCGCACCACCACCGCGCGCCGGGCGCCGCCGTTCGACGACGGCAGCGACGCGATCGACGGCGTGTGGCCCCAGGTCCCCGCGCCGGAGAAGTACCCGCCCACGCGCATCCCCGGGATAATGAACTCGCCGTTCACCAGGCGGTTCGTCGACACCATCTCCCGGTCGAGCGAGAGCAGGTACCCGTCAGAGGTCACCGCCACCGTCTGCGGGTATTGCCGCGAGAGCCCCGAGCCCTGCTGCGTGACCAGCACCGTGGTCTGCGGCGGCGCGTTGAAGGTGCCGAGCGGGCGCGGCGCGGCGCCGTCGACGTCGAGGGCCACCAGCGAGGTCACCACCCGCGCCTCGGGGGCGAGGTCGGGGTCGAAGGGGATCATCACCAGCTCGAGCGCGGGGTCGTCGTCGAACTGCATCGCCATCACCCGGGTGTTGAGCCCGTCGGAGGACGACACGCTCACGTCGCGCAGGGTCGCGGGGCGGTGCCGCTCGACGCGCCAGGCCTCTTCGAGGCGGCCCCCGAACCAGCGCACCGCGACGGTGCGGCGGTCGTCGTCGATGAGGAGCGCGGTGAGCCCCGCGCCGCCCAGCGACGCGGTGCCGACGTACTGAGAGTCTTCGCGCGTGGCGAGCACCGTCCCCGTGCGCGCGTCGTGGAGGCGGAAGGTCCAGCGGCGCGTGGCGGCGTCGAGGAAGGACACCGCCACCTCGGGGTGGCCGTCGCCGTCGAGGTCCGCGACGCTGTCGTGGAAGAAGGCCACGTCGCCGTTGTCGGGCATGGGCCAGGAGCTCTCCCAGCGGAGGCGCAGGCCCGGCGTGGCGCCGCCCTCCCAGTCGTACATCGCGACGCGTCGGCCGCCGTCGGTGGGCGCGGTCGAGCGCCAGAAGTTCGTGAGGACGAAGAACTCCTGCCCCGGGTCGTCGTCGACGTTCGCGAAGCGGCCGAAGATGCTGCCCGCGAAGCCCCCCGACGCGGGGGCGGGCACCGTCGCCACGCGCTGCCCCGTGCGGCCCGAGTAGATCTCCATCTCGGTGCGGCCGAACTGCGGGATCACCTCGGGCACGCCGTCGCCGTCGAGGTCGCCCACGTTGTCGAAGCCCGTGCCGCACTGGATCGCCCGGTTGAGCGTCCAGAGCCTCCGCGGCGCGTCGAAGCCCCCGCGGAAGTTGTACGCGTACGCCGCCGCTGGCGCTTCGGTGCACTGCCCGACGTACAGGTCGAGCGCGCCGTCTCCGTCGACGTCGACCACCCGCGCGTCGCCGCCCTGCGCGCGCTCGGCCCGCGGGAGCTCCCAGCGCACGCGGCCCGAGTCTCCCGCGAGCACGTAGATCGCCCCGCGCGCCCCCGCCACCACCACCTCGACGCGGCCGTCTCCGTCGAGGTCGGCGACGTTGGCGAGCGAGGTCGCCTCGATGAGCTCGCTCTCCCACACCAGCACGCCGTCGGCGTGCTTGGCGATCACCCGCGTGCCGGCGATGTAGACCGCGTCGGTCACCCCGTCGCCGTCGACGTCGGTGATCATCAACTGGTTCGGGCTGAGCCCGCCGCCCAGGTAGTGCCGCCAGCGCACCGCGGGCTGCGGCAGGTTCGTCCGCCCCGACGACGCCCCCGTGCGCGCGGCGTCGTGGCGCGCCATCACCCAGTCGTCCGCGAGCGCGCGCCCCGCGCCCAGACACACCACCAACCCCGCGAGCACCGATCGACAGCGCATGGTTTCCACCCTACCGCGCTCCGTTGCGCGCGCGGTGCCCAGGAGTTCAACGGATTGGACCGGCCGTCGCGACGGGTGTGATGATCGCCCCCCGCGCTGCCCTGGAGGGACATTCCCCGTCTCGCGACCCGACGATCGCGTTGACACCGCCCCCCTCGGCGCGCGCAGATCGCCGCCCGAACAGCACCGACGGAGCCCCCGCGATGAAGTCCCTGCCTGATCTCAGCACCCTCGACGTGGCCGAGGCCGCGCGGCTGGTCGCGCACCACAACCACCGCTACTGGGACCTCAACGACCCCGAGATCAGCGACTACGACTTCGACAAGCTCGTCGAGCGGCTGCGCGAGCTCGACCCGAAGCACCCCACCCTCGACGCGCTCGGGCCCTCAGAGCCCGCGTCCACGGGCGGCGGGGTGAAGCACGACGTCCCGATGCTCTCGCTCGACAAGTGCTACTCCGACGACGACCTCGACAAGTGGGGCATGAGCTTCACCGGCGACGCCGTGATGATGCCCAAGTTCGACGGCATCGCCTGCACCCTGAAGTACGACGCCAAGGGCCGCCTCGTGCGCGCGGCCACCCGCGGCGACGGCGTCTCGGGCGACGACATCACCACCAACGCCCGCGAGATCAAAGACATCCCTGGGAGCGTGCCCACCGACCGCCCCGTCGAGGTGCGCGGCGAGATCTACATGAAGCTCTCGGTCTTCGCGAAGTACAAGGCCGAGGGCATGGCCAACCCGCGCAACCTCGCCGCGGGCGCCATCAAGCAGAAGGACTCGAAGAAGAGCGCCGCCTACGGGCTCTCCTTCGCGGCCTACGACCTCGTGGGCACCGACCACAAGACCCACAACGACGAGCTCGACTGGCTGGTCTCAGCGGGCTTCGGCGCCATCGACCACGAGGTGATGCCCCGCGACAAGATGCGCGAGGGCTACCAGCGCATGGCGCAGCTCCGCCCGAAGCTCGACTACGAGATCGACGGCGTGGTCTTCAAGTGCAACGAGGTCTCGGAGCAAGACCGCCTCGGATGCACCGCGCACCACCCGCGCTACGCCATCGCGTACAAGTTCCAGGGCGACTCGGGCAACAGCGTGCTGCGCGCCGTCGAGTGGAGCGTCGCGCGCACCGGCGCCATCACCCCCGTCGCCATCGTCGACCCGGTCTCGCTCTCGGGCGTGACCGTCACCCGCGCGTCGCTGCACCACCCGGGCTTCATCACCAAGCTCGGGCTCTCCCTCGGCGCCGAGCTGGTGATGATGCGCCGCGGAGGGGTGATCCCCAACGTCGAGTTCGTGTCGAAGCCCGGCACCGCGCCCGTCGACATCCCGAGCGCGTGCCCCTGCTGCGGCTCACCCACGAAGCTCGAAGGAGACTTTCTCTACTGCACGACGCCGCGCACCTGCCGCGCCGTGGTGGTGGGGCTGCTCTCGCACTACGCCGCGGCCACCGACATGCTCGGCTTCGGCGACGTGATCCTCGAGCTCGCCTACGACGCGAAGCTCCTGCGCTCCCCCGCGGACTTCTACAGGCTCAAGGCCGAGGACCTCGCCACGCTCGACCGCGTCGGGATGAAGACCGCGACCAAGCTCGTGAAGGAGGTCGACAAGGCCCGCAAGCTCGAGCTCGCGACCTTCCTCCGCGCGCTGGGCGTGCCCGACCTCGGGAAGAACGTCTCGAAGATCCTCGCAGAGAAATACGGCGACCTCGACGCCGTGCTCGCCGTCACCGAGGAGGAGTTCTCCCAGGTGCACGGCATCGGTTCGGTCATCGCCCACAACGTGCTCCAGGGACTGAAGGACGAAGCGTCGCTCATCGCCGAGCTGCGCCCCTTCGTGACGCTGGCGGCGCCCGCGCCCGCGGCCTCGACCGCGGCGGCGACCGCGGCGGCCGGGCCGGGGCCCTTCACCGGCATGACCTTCGTGTTCACGGGCAAGATGGCCACGCTCGAGAGGAAGCCCGCCGAGGCCCTCGTGGCCTCGATGGGCGGCGCCTCCCTCGACGCGGTGAACAAGGCCCTCACCTACCTCGTGGTGGGCGACCTCAAGAAGCCCGGCGAGAAGAGCTCGAAGGAGAAGGCCGCCGACAAGCACGTCGCCGCGGGCGCGCCGCTCAAGATCATCTCGGAGACGGATTTCCTCGCGATGGTCGAGGCGGCGAAGAAGGCCGCGCCGCCCGCGCCGCCGGTGGTGCCCACGCCCCCGCAGGCGAGCGAGCCCGAGGCTGAGCCCGAGGCCGAGGTCGCCCCCGCGCCCGCGCCGCCCGTGGCCCCGACGCCTCCGCAGGCGAAGGCGAAGCCCGCGGGCCCCGACCTCACGGGGCGGCGCTTCGCGTTCACCGGGACGCTGATGCTGATGAGCGAGGCCGACGCGGCGAAGCGCGTGGCGGCGCTCGGCGGCGCGGTGGTCGACGACGTCGACGACCAGACCACGCACCTGGTGGTGGGCTCGAAGGGCCGCGGCGGGGACAAGCTCGCGGCGGCGATGAAGCGCAAGCAGTCGGGCGGCGGGGTCGAGGTGCTCGACGAGCGGGAGTTCCAGAAGCTCGTGGGCATCGGGCAGATGTCGCTCTTCGGGTGAGCGGGCCGCGGTCGGTGTCGCGCCCCGACGCGCCCACGTTCGCGGGCGCTGAAGGTGGATGTGTGGCTGTCGTGTGTCGTTCCCGCGCGGCGCGCGACGGTGTACGAATCGAGCCATGACCGACGGACCGCTCCGGCCCGGCCTGGAGCTCGGGGGGCGCTACCGCCTCGAAGCCCGCGTCGACCTGAGCGTGCTGCCGGACGTGTGGCGCGCGACGCGCTCGGGCACCGACCAGGACGTGCTCTGCGCCGTGCTCCCCGTGGAGCGCTACGGCGCCGCGGCCCTGCAGCGCGTGATGAGCGAGGGCCCCTTCATCCAGGAGGCCCGCCACGCCCGCATGGTGGGCATCCTCGACCTCGGCGCCGACGCCGTGGGCGTCTACGCCGTCTCGGGGTGGTTCGGCGACGACGTGCTCTCCGCCCGCCTCGCGCGCGGCGGGGCGATGAACCAGCACGCCGGCGCGCCCCTCGTGGTCGACGTGCTCACGGCGCTGAACGCCCTCCACGCGAGGGGCCTCTCGCACCGCTCGGTGAACCCCCGCGACGTGCTGATGACCGTGGGCGAAGACGGCCGCCTGCGCGCGCGCCTCCTCGCGATGTCGGCGCTTCGCGCCCTCGCCGAAGACGGGCCCCCGCGCGTGTCGAAGCGCACCGCCGACCCCTTCTCCGCGCCGCGCTGGATGAGCCCCGAGCAGCTCCGCGGCGAGGCCGCGACGGCCGAGTCTGACGTCTGGGCCGTGGGGCTGCTCCTGCACCTCGTGCTCACGGGGCAGCACCCCTTCGCGGGCGAGACCGACGCCGAGGTCTGCGAGGCCATGGTCGAGGGCCAGCCCGAGGTGTCGCCGCGCCTCCCGCGCGACGTGGCCGCGGTGGTCTCGCAGGCCCTCGCGAAGCGGCCCGGGGGGCGCTTCCCCGACGCCGACGCGATGCGCGTGGCGCTCGAGCGCGCGGTGGTCGACAGCGACGCGCTCGGCCCGCGGCTCTCGTCGCGCGCGCCGCAGCGGGCCACCGAGCGGCCGCCCTCGGCGGTGCAGGTGCCCGACGACTTCGACCTCGACGCGCTCATCTCCGACGTGCGCGCGAGCGCGACCTCGGTGCCCAGCGAGGCGCCCCCCTCGGCCGCCGTCGACGACCCCCGCCGCACGGCCATCAACGGCTCGCTCCCCGCGCCGCCCGGGTCCGTCCCCCCGCCGCCGACGCCGTCGTCGCGCGCGCCCGCGTCGGTCGGCCCCGCAGAGAGCTTCGACCTCGACAGCATCCCCCCGTCGTCGAAGTTCCCTCCGCCCGTCGCGCCCTCGCAGCGGCCTCTGCCCTCGCTCGCGCCAGAGGTCACCCGCGAGTCGGTCACCCACACCGCCCTCGAGGTGAAGGTCGTCGACCGCACGCACGCCCCGCGCATGAAGCGCTCGCGGCCCCTCAACGCCGCCGCGGCGCTCCTCGGCGTCGTCGCCGTCACCGCGGGCCTGGGCTACCTGGGCTGGACCATCGTGGGCGACCGCCCCCCGCCGCGCATCCCGCGGGAGCTCCTCGAGGGCCCGTCCGCCCCGACGCCCGCGACCACGCCCGACGCGCGGCCCGCCGTCGACGCCGAGGCCCCCGTCGCGGGCCCGCGGCCCGAGATGCAGACCCCCGTCGACCTCGGCGAGCAGGTGCGCATCCCGATGCCCGAGGGCGTGACGGGCGGGGGCGCCAGCGCCAATGATGCCCAGCCACCACTGGTGGCCCGCGCTCAACGACGCGGGCACGATCCGAGGCTTCGCCACCTGCGTCGAGGGGAGGGTGTTCCTGCACCCCGGCGGCGTCGACGGGCAGCTACGGTCCATCGTCGCGCCGGTGCGCTGCGAGAGCCAGGACCTCGCGCTGGTGCCCGACCTCGACGGCGACGGCCTCGCCGACGTGGTGGGCGTCGACGCGCGCCGCGCGGGGCTCCTGGTGATCGGCTCGCAGCGCGCGGTCGCGTGCTGCGTCGTCTCGCGCTCCTCGGGGCGTGGGGCGTCGCCGCGGGGCTGCGCTTCGGGCAGGGCGCGCAGTCGGAGCCAGGGGTGGTGGTCTTCGTCTCGCCCGAGAACGGTACGCCCGGGCTCGTGGGGCTCGCGCTGCGCACGGGCCGCGCGGTGTGGCGCAGCGACCTCGCGGTGCGCCCCGCCGAGCCCAAGGACTACGGCCTCTCGGTGGGCCCCGACGCGGACGAAGACGGCGTCGCCGACGTGGTGGCGGGCACGCTCCGCGACGGGCGTCGGTGCGCGCTGCTCCTGTCGGGCGCGACGGGCCTCGCGCGGTGGGCGGCGCCGCGGTGCTACGACGGCGCCCGACGCGGGCCTTTCCGCGCTTATTGCCGACGTCGACGACGACGGCGCGGCCGACGTGGTGGTGGGCTCCGCGGCCGACGGGCACGCGCGGGTGCTCTCCGGGGCGCGACGGGCGAGAGCTCCGGGTGATCTCGCCCGAGGGGCGCAGCAACGACGCGCTCTTCGGCTACGGGGCCGTCGCGTCGCCGGACCTCGACCGCGGGGGCTTCCCCGACGTGGTGCTGGTGCGCGCGACGCAGCCGTCGCCGTCGGTGGAGGTGTACTCGGCCAACGACGGCCACCGCGTCGGGCACCGCACGATCCACACGCAGAGGGCGTGGCGGTGACGGTGAACCGGAATGCAGGTGCAGTACGCGCAGACTTCGCGTACCGCGGGAGCGCGTCGGTGGTGGCCGCCTCGCCCGCGGGGGTGCTGGTGCTCGGCGCGGCGCCGCGGCCGAGAGGGGGTCGGGGCGTCGCCGTGACGTCTCTCGCGGCGGTGCTCGCAGCGCGTTCCCCCTCGCCGGGGAATCGTGCTATGCCCACCGACTGACGCTGAAGGCACGCCGGGGAGCCGAAGGCCCATCGCATCGTCGGTGGGGCTCTGAGCCCGGAGGACCGTCATCGTCGACGCGCAGCAGAGGTTCGACCTCGCCGGAGCGACGCGCCCACCACAGCGCGCGCCCACGGCGCACGCGCCAGCGCCCACTTCCGTGTTGGAGCTTTGATTGTGACGACGCACCCGCCCCGCAACGGCAGCACGCGACCCTTCGACGACGACGACAACGACCTCCCGGGCGACGACGCCGACGAGGTGACCGAGGCCGCGGGCGCCACGGGCGACGACGACGCGCTCCCTGAGATCCCGAGCGCGCTCGACCCGCCCGCGCCGCCGCAGGAACTCCCCGCTGCCGCAGACCGCCCGCGACGCTCGCCATCGCGCGGCTGAGCGAGCGCAACTCTCGCGCACCGTCAGGATGAACGCCTACCAGAAGGGCCGCGGGTACGCGCAGAACAGCAATCACCGACGCGGGCATCGACGGCTGGGTGGCCTCGAGGCCCCGCGTGCGCAGCCGCGCCGCGGAGCCTACGAGGTCCGCGTCGACGTCGCCGAGTCGGGCCTTCACCTCGTCGTGCACCTGCCCGCGTGGCGCAGGCCCAGGCGGCACTGCAAGCACGTCGCGGCGCTCCTGGTGCCGCTGCGCGACGGTTGAAGCGCACCTGCGCGAGGCCGGTCGCCGCTCGACGCAGCAGGCCCGCGAAGAGACCGAGCGCAAGGCCGCCGCCACCCTGCGCCGACGCGGCGCGGGCGAAGGGGGCACCGCGAGGCCGACCTGCCTGAGGTGGTGGTGATGTTGGACCGCGGCGGCCCGCGCGTGGTGACGCGCCGCACGGCGGCGTCGGGTCGACGACGGTGCAGGCGGGCGCGGCGGTCACGGGCGAGAACCGCGCGGGCTGGCAGGCGTGGCTCCCCGCGACGGACCCCGCGCAGGCGCCCGAGATCGAGTACCGGGTGCAGTTCCGCTCGCAGGCCATCGCGGTGACGGCGCACAACGCCGAGACGCGCGCCTGGCTCGCCCCGACGCGGCCCTCGAGGCCCTCGGGCCGTCGGTGTCGGTGCACCGGCCCATCCTCCGGGTGCTCTCGCGCAACAGCCGCGGGGGCCGGCAGCCCGCGGTGGAGCTCCGCGGAGAGGACGCGGCGGCAGGCCTCTTTCACGCAGCCTCAAATTGCGGCGCGTGCTGATCAGGCCGACGCTGATGGAGCTGCGCTTCGTCGACGACCCGCTGGTGCCGAAGATCGAGCTCGAGCTCGCGGGCGCCAACGCGCGGGTGAAGAGGTGGTCTTCGGAGGAGGGAAGAGCGACGGGCGGCGCTACGGCGGCGCGCAGGGCCTCATGGCTCGAGGGCACGCCCGCGTGGCACGTCGACACGGTGCAGGCGTCGCGCGCGCACGGTAGCCGACACCGTGACGCCGGTGTGGCTCGAGCGGCTCTCCCGCGCGCCCGCGATCTCACCCCATCGACGACCTCGGAAAGCTCCTCTCGGAGATCATCCCGAAGATGGCGCTCGCCCTCGGGACGGAGCTTGCCGGACCTCTCGTCGATCTGCGACCTGGTGGATGAGACGCCGACCTTCGTGCTGCGCGCCGAGGGGAGACCTCTCGCGGGTGCGCGCGTCTCTGCGCGCTTCGTACGGAGACGTGGAACTCGACGTGCCCCCGGCCGACCTGCCTCCGCCGCTCGCGATCATGACGGGCAAGAACGCGGCGTCGGGCGGCCGACCGCGGGTGATCCGCAGAGACATCGGCGCCGAGCGCATGGCGGCCGACACGCTGTTCAACTCCGGTACAAGGCCTGCCCGAGAACCACGACCGGTGGTTCGAGGCCACCGGCGAGAAGGCCGTGAGCTTCTGGACCGAGGGCGTCGGCTCGCTCCCCGACGAGTGGGACCGCTACATCCCCGACGACCTCGTGGGGGTGATGGTGCGCGACACCGCGGTGACCCCGCGGGCGAGGGTGACCTCGGGCGTCGACTGGCTCTCCCTCGACGTGGTCTTCGAGAGCGAGGGCAGCCGCGTCGACGAAGACGACCTGCGCCGCGCGATCCTCGAGGGCCGACGGCTCGTGCGCCTCGAAGACGGCACTTTCGCGCCCGTGTCGCGCGATCAGGTCGAGGGCGTGCTCCTGCGCATGGCCGAGATCTTCGCGCAGGGCCGGCGGCAGATCCCGCTCTCGCAAGCGGGGCGCATTCCAGGAGCTCCTCACGCTCGTCCCCGGCGCGCGCGTCGAGCCCGAGGCCAAGGAGATCCTCGGCAAGCTCGGCGACCATGGCCGCATCGCGACGGTGCCGAAGCCCAAGACCCTCAAGGCCACGATGCGGCCCTACCAGGCCGAGGGCTTCTCGTGGCTGGTGTTCCTGCACAACGCCGACACGGGCGGCGTGCTGGCCGACGACATGGGCCTCGGCAAGACCCTCCAGACCCTCGCGATGCTCTGCTGGGTGAAGGAGAAGCGCGCGTCGGGCGGCGCCGAGGAGCCAGCCCCCGCGGCGGCGGTCGAGGAGCCGGTCAAGAAGGTCAAGAAGGTCGTCAAGAAGAGAAGACCGACGACGCCGAGGGCGGCGAGGCGAGGCCGCGGCGAAAGAAGCCCGCGCGCAGAAGAAGGCCGACGTGACCCGGGGCCGACGAGGCCGAGGAGGGGCGCAAGGGCCCTCACGCTGGTGGTGGCCCCCACCTCGGTGGTGAACAACTGGCTGCGCGAGGTCGAGAAGTTCGCGCCCCACGCTCAAGGCCGTGGCGTGGACAGGGCCCGACCGCGAAGCGCCTCCCACGAGCTCGACCACGCCGACCTGGTGATCACCAGCTACGCGCTGCTGCGTCGCGACGAGGACTTCTTGCAGAAGTACGAGTTCGACTACGTGATCCTCGACGAGGCGCAGAACATCAAGAACCCGATGTCGGCCACGGCGCGCGCGGCGAAGAAGCTCCGCTCGCAGCGCAGGCTCGCGCTCACGGGCACGCCCATCGAGAACCGGCTCTCGGAGATCTGGTCGATCTTCGATTTCCTCTCGCCGGGGATGCTCGGCGACCTCACCACCTTCGAGGAGCGCTACGCGCGCCCCATCGACCGCGGCGACATCGAGGCCACGCGGAGGCTCCGCGCGGCGATCAAGCCCCTGGTCCTCCGCCGCACCAAGGGCGAGGTCGCCAAGGACCTCCCCGAGCGCATCGTGGTCGAGCGCGAGTGCGAGATGCCCACGGCGCAGGCCGCGCTCTACGGGCAGGTGCTCTCGCAGGTGCGCGCGAGCCTCATGGGCGAGATCGAGCGGCAGGGCGTGGCGAAGGTGCAGATCCAGATCCTCGCGGCGCTCACGCGGCTGCGTCAGGCGGCCTGCGACCCGCGGCTCCTGAAGCTCCCGGGCGAGTTCTCGGACGACGACTCGGGCAAGATCGACGCGCTGCGCGAGATCCTGAGCGAGGCCGTGCTGGGCGGGCACCGCACGCTGGTGTTCTCGCAGTTCGTCGAGATGCTCACGCTCATCCGGCGCACGCTGGAGCGCGACGGCATCCGCTACGAGTACCTCGACGGCTCCACCAAGGACCGCATGGAGCGGGTCGACCGCTTCAACAACGACGAGTCGATCCCGGTGTTCCTCATCTCGCTCAAGGCGGGCGGCGCGGGCCTCAACCTCACGGGCGCCGACACGGTCGTGCACGTCGACCCGTGGTGGAACCCCGCGGTCGAGGACCAGGCCACCGACCGCGCCCACCGCATCGGTCAGACCCGCGTGGTCACCGCGTACCGGCTCATCGCCCGCGGCACCATCGAGGAGAAGATCATGCACCTCAGCGCGAAGAAGCGTGAGCTCGTCACCAACGTGCTCGGCGCCGAGGAGACCGGCGCGCCCAAGGGCCTCACCCGCAGCGACGTCGAGATGCTGCTCTCCGACGAGCCCGTCGAGGCGTGAGCGAGGGGCTCCCGCCCTGCGGGCTCTACCGCACCACGGTGCGGCTGGGGCCCATCCCCGCGGGGCGGCTGGTGTCCTTTCACAACCACGGAGACCCCGGGCCCGGCTTGTTCCTCCCCACCCGCTGGGCCGCGGGCCGCGCGCGCTTCGAGGGCGAGGGCGTGCTCATCGACGCTCCGTGGTGGGCGAGCACCCTCGACCCCTTGCCCTTCGAGGGCCTCTACCGGGTGCGCGAGCCCTTCCACTGCTGCGAGCGGGAGTGCGCCCTCTTCGAGCCCGACCTCGTCGTGCTCCTCTCGTTCACCCCCGACGCGCAGCCCACGCTCACCGTGCCCGAGTGGACCGAGCGCGGCCTCGACCTCGCCGTGACGGGGCGCTTGATCGATCGATCGAGGATTGCAAAGCTCTCCCCCCTCCGCGTCGCAGAGCGATCGAGCGACCCGTAGACCCACTCCTTCGATGCGTCACACTCGCGCGACCGCAGCGGCCCTCGGCGCGCTCCTGACGCTCTCGGCCGAGGCGCTCGCGCAAGACCACGCGCCGCGCCTCCTCGAAGCGCCCGCCGTCAGCCTCCCCGCCGACGGCAGCCTCCCCGACGGCGCCTCGGTGCGCCTCGAACTCACCATCGACGCGACGGGCGCGGTGACCGAGGCCACCGTCATCGAGCCCCTGCGCGACGACATCGACGCCCAGGTGCTCGCCGCCGCGCGCGCCATGCGCTTCGAGCCCGCCTCGCGCGGAGGCCAGAGCGTCCCCGCGCGCGTGCGCTTCCGCTTCCGCCTGCAGGCGCCGCCGCGAGCCTCCACGCCCGACACGCCCCCGCCCGCGCCGCCGTCGCCCATCCCGCCGAACCCCTACGTCGAGGGCGCGCCGGAGTACAGCCCCCCCGCGCAGCCCACGCCACCCACGACGTCGACGTCGGGTGACGGAGACGTCGAGGGCGAGGCCACGATCCGCGTGCGACGCGAGCCCGGCGCCGCCACCGTGATGACCCTCCGCGGAGAGGAGCTCACCACCGTCCCTGGCACCCTGGGCGAGCCCACGCGCGTCGTGGCCACCATGCCCGGCGTGTCTCGCTCGCCCTTCGGGCTCGGGCTCTTCGTGGTGCGCGGGGCGTCGTTCGAGAACACGGGGTTCTTCATCGACGGCTTCCCCGTGCCGGTGCTCTACCACTTCGGCTTCGGGCCCGCGGTGATCTCCTCGCGGCTCGTCGGGCAGCTCGACTTCTACCCCGGCGGATACCCCCTGGAGTACGGCCGCTTCTCCGCGGGCGTGATCTCGCTCCAGACGCGGCCGCCGCCGAGCGACCGGCCCTTCCTGGAGTTCCAGGTCGACGTGCTGCGCGCGGCGGTGATGGGCGTGGTGCCCTTCGACCACGGCCGCGGGAGCATCGCCGTCGCCGCGCGCCGCAGCTACTACGAGCTCCTCGCGCCGCTCTTCGTCGACGGCGTGAACCTCTCGTACAGCGACTACCAGGTCCGCGCCGACTACCGCTTCAGCGCCCGCTCGCGCGTCTCGCTCTTCGTCTTCGGCAGCCAGGACACCTTCGACCGCTCCGCCGCCGCGGGCGTCGGTCAGACCGCGAGCGAGCAGAACACCTCGCTCACCTACACCTTCCACCGCATGATCGGCCGCTGGGACTACACGCTCCCGCACCGGATGCAGCTCAGCATCTCGGGCATGGCGGGCGTCGACGACGTGGGCTCGACCAGCCAGGTGCCGGGCATGGCCGACCAGTCCTTCGCGAGCACGGGCTTCATCCTGGGCGAGCGCGCGTCGCTGAAGGTCCCCACGGGGCGGTACCTCACCACCACGCTCGGCCTCGACGTGCTCACCATCTCCTTCGACGCCGACCTGCGCGTGCCGCTGCCCGACTCCATCGGCGGCGTGCCCCCGCCCGCCTTCGACCCCACCGTGGTGGCCTTCAGGCCCCGCATCTCGCAGCTCTCCATCGCGACCTACATCGAAGAGGCCCTGCGCGTCGGCCCCGTCGAGCTCACCGCCGGCCTCCGTATGGACCGCCTCATCTACGCCGCCGTCGACACCACCGTCGCCGACCCGCGCATGGTGATGCGCTACCGCTTCGGCCCGCGCGTGACCGCGCAGGTGGCCTCGGGCTTCTTCCCCCAGGCGCCGCCCTTCTTCCAGCTCGTGCCCGAGGTGCGCAACCCGAGGCTCCGGCCGCAGCGGTCGTGGCAGTCGTCGGCGGGCGTGGAGCTCACCCTCCCCGCGCACATCGAGGCGCGGCTCACGGGCTTCTACACCCGGATGTACAACCTCCAGCGCACCACCAACGAGACGATCAACACGCCCGACGGCCCCGAGCGCTTGAACGTCGCCGACGACGGCCAGGGCCGCTCCTACGGCATGGAGGTGCTGATCCGTCGCCGGCTGGAGCGCGGGGTCTACGGCTGGGTCTCGTACACGCTCTCGCGCTCCGAGCGCTTCGTCGAGGGAGGCGCCGTGGTGCCCTTCCCCTTCGACCAGACGCACGTGCTCAACGTCGCGCTCTCGTGGAACATCAACACCCACTGGCGCGTGGGCGCGCGCTTTCAGCTCGCGACGGGCAACCCCCGGCGGATCATCACCGGCAGCTACTACGACGCCGACCGCGACAACTACCGCCCCACGTACAACGGCCGCACCGACGATGGTTCGGACCTCGAACGATTGCCCGTCTACCACCAGCTCGACGTGAGGGTCGACTACCGCTTCCGCGCGGGCCCGCTGCGGATGTCGGCCTACCTCGACGTCATCAACGCCTACTACGCGCAGAACACCGAGAACTGGCTCTACCAGTACGACTTCGCGCGGCGCACGGGCTTCCCGGGCCTGCCCATCCTCCCGGCCATCGGCCTCACGGGGGAGCTGTGAAGCGGTGCCTCGTCGCGCTCCTCGCGCTCGCCGCGGGCGGGTGCATCGAGGACCTCGACCCCGAGGCCATCGTGCGCGGCCCGCGCCTGCTCGACATGATCGCCGAGCCGCCCGAGATCAACCCCGGCGGCTCCACCACCCTCCGCGCCGTGCTCGGGCGCACCACGGGCAGCGCCTCCTACCGATGGATCACCTGCGTCCCGCCCGACCAGACGCGGGGCGCGAGCGCCGTGTCGGACTTCGGCGGCGGAGGCACCAACGACGAGTGCTTCGGCGAGGGCGTCGTCACCCGCCCGCTCGGCGACGGCCCCACCGCGACCTTGAGCGTGCCGCGCAACACCATCGACGTCGACGCCCTCGCGGCGCGCTTCGGCGACGTCGCCCCGCGCGCGCTCCTCGAGCGCTTCGCGACCGAGGTGGGCATCGTCGTGGGCGTGGGGGTCATCATCGAGGTCGACGGCGTGACCTTGCGCGGGTACAAGCGCGTGGTCGTCTCGCTCAACCCGCGGCCCAACCAGAACCCGCCCCCGCCGCGGCTGCGCGTGGGAGGCACGCAGGTGGTGGCCGTCGCGGGCGAAGACCGCTGCGAGGCCGAAGGCGGCGGGCCCGTGCGGTTGCGGCGCGGGGTGGAGGTGCCGCTCGTGCCCGACCCCGACGAGAGCTGGGCCGAGCGCTACACCGTGCTCGACGCGACGGGGCAGTTCGAGGCGCGCGACGAGCGGATCTTCTACTCGTGGTTCTTCACCGCGGGGAACTTCGGCCGCGGCCTCACGCGCTCGCCCATCCGAGACAACGTGTGGGTGACGCCGACGATCCCCGGCCCGCACGCGATGTGGGTCTTCGTCCGCGACGGGCACGGGGGCAGCTCGGGCTGCCGCGTCGACGTGAGCTTCGACTGAGCGCTACGCCTCGACGTCGCCGCGCGCCTTGATCGCCGCGGCGAGCTCGTCGAAGCCGCCGCGCAGGTTCAGGTCGCGCTGCGGGAAGGGGATCTCGACCTCGGCCTCGTTGAAGGCCTTGAAGATCGCGAAGCGCAGCTCGCTGGTCACCCGCGGCTCGGGCTCGGGCTGCGCGAGCCACGCGCAGAGCTCGAAGTCGAGCGAGCTGTCCCCGAAGTCGCGGAAGAACACCTGGGGCTTGGGCTCCTTGAGCACCATCTCGTGCTCCGAGGCGACACGCATGAGGATGTCCCTCACCTTGTCGACGTCGCTCGCGTACGACACACCCACCTTCACGCGAGAGCGAAAGCCCCGGTCGTTGGCGCTCTGGTTCACCACCGACGCGGTGATGAACTCCGAGTTCGGCACGATGATCGTCACGCCGTCGCGCGAGGTGACCTTCGTCGCGCGCATGGAGATGTCCTTCACCGTGCCGACGGTGTTGCCCACCACGATGAAGTCGCCCTTCTGCACCGGGCGCTCGATCAAGAGGATCATCCCGCTCACGAAGTTCTGCGCGATGTTCTGCAGCCCGAAGCCG
This sequence comes from Polyangiales bacterium, assembly GCA_041389825.1. Taxonomy (GTDB): domain Bacteria; phylum Myxococcota_A; class Polyangia; order Polyangiales; genus JAEYZO01. The sequence goes on from JAWKRC010000024.1 coordinate 39,698, forward strand.
ATGCCCACGGTGAGCACGGCGCCGACGGCCGCGAGCGCCGAGAGGTTGATCCCCGCGTTGCTCAGTCCGATGAACACGCAGAGCGTCACCACGGCGTACTGCGTGATGCGCCCCATCGCGTAGGCGAGGCCCGCGGAGTGAGGCCCCCGCCGCGCGATGGCCGAGCTCACCGCCTTGCCCGAGAGGCGACCGATGACCAGCGAGCCCGCGACGGTCAGCCCGAGGAGCAGGAGCGTCAGGGGCGTGATCGACGTGTTCGAGAGCTTGAAGAGCTCATGGTCGAGCCAGCGGCCGAAGTCCTCGAGGTTCATGCGGGCACTCTACCCGCGGTGAGACGCATCGCCGCGCTCGATCGTCGCGTCACCCGAGGAGCGCGAGGTCGTCTTTGTGCACGGCCTCCTCGCCGTGCGCCGCGCCGAGGACCTCCGCCAGCGCGCTCGACTTCAGCCCGCGCGCGCGCTGCATGTCGGCCGACGAGAAGGCGCTGAGCCCGCGCGCGAAGACGTCTCCGTCGGGGCCGACGAGGTCCACCGGGTCGCCGCGCTCGAAGGCGCCGCGCACCTCGACCACGCCCGAGGGGAGGAGCGAGCGCTTGTGGTCCCGCACCGCGCGACGCGCGCCCTCGTCCACCACCAGCGCGCCGCGCGGGCGGAGCGTGTGCGCGATCCAGTGCGCCCGCGCCCCCACCGGCTCCACCGACGGCAGGAACACCGTCCCGACGTCCTCCCCGCGGAAGAGCGCCGACAGCACGCCGGGCTGACGTCCCGGCGCGATCACCGCGGTGGCGCCCGCGTCGCTCGCGGCCCGCGCGGCGCGGAGCTTGGTGACCATCCCCCCGGTGCCCACGCTCGAGGTGCCCGCGCGCACCATCGCGTCGACGGCGCGGTCGCCCGCGGCCACCACGGGCACGCGCGCGTCTCCGTCGAGCAGCCCCGGCGCGACGGAGAGCATCACCAGCGCGTCGGCCTTCAAGAGGTTCGCCACCTGCGCCGAGAGCGAGTCGTTGTCGCCGAAGGCGATCTCGTCGACCGAGACCGTGTCGTTCTCGTTGATGACCGGCACCGCGCCGCGCGCGAGGAGGGCCTCCATCGCGCCGCGCGCGTTGAGGTAGCGTGAGCGGTCGGCGAAGTCCGAGTGCGTGAGGAGCACCTGCGCGACGACCTTGCCCCGCGCGCCGAGGGCCTCGGACCACAGCCGGATGAGCCGCCCCTGACCCGCGGCGGCGCAGGCCTGGAGCTGGTCCATGCGCCGGGGTCGAGACGTGAAGCCGAGGGCCTCGCGGCCGAGCGCGATGGCGCCCGACGAGACCACCACCACGCGACGTCGCTGCGCGGCGAGGTCGGCCACCTCGGCGGCGATCCCGTCGAGCACGGCGGGGTCGATGCCGCCGCGAGGGTCGGTGAGCACGCCGCTCCCGATCTTCACCACCACCGTTCGGCAGGGCCCGAGGAGGGCCGCGCGGTCGAGGCTCGTCGCTTCGCTCATGGCTGTCGGCGCGGGCACATACCACCGCCCGCGCGCCGTGTGTGCATCGAGCTCCGTCGGCCGTCAGGGGTCGCGGCGCATCACGGTGCCCGCGAGGCCGAATCCCCAGAGCGCCCCAGCGGGAGACGCGGTCATCGAGACCATGCGCTCGGCGCCGTCGAGCGTGACCGAGTTCACCCAGGCGGAGCCGTCCCAGCGGCTGAGACGACCGCGCACGCTGTCGAACCAGAAGACCCAGACGTCGTCCGACCGCCGACCCCAGAGGCTCGCGGCGCCGCCGACGCTCCCGGCGAGGGGGGTCGCGGTCCACGAGGCGCCGTCGAAGTGCCAGACCCCTCCGAGGCCGCTGACCCAGACGTCGGTGTCGGCGAACGCGCGCACGCTCCAGAGCGACTGCGTTCCGACGCGGGTCTGCGTCCACGCGGTCCCGTCCCAGTGGAGCACGTAGCCCTGATCGCCCACGAGCCACACGCTGTCGCGGCGCAGCGCGACGCCGTGGGTCATCGACGGCCGCGGGAGCGTGACCGCGCTCCACGCCGCGCCGTCCCATCGCCGCGCGGTGGCGCCGGAGCCCAACGTCCAGAGGTCGTCGGTCGCGGTGCCCCACAGGCGCCCGCGGCCCCCGGCGGGGCGGTCGACCACCGACCACGCGCGCCCGTCCCAGTGATAGACGTAGCCGTAGGCGCTGGTGGAGCCCGCGGCCCACACGTCGCTCGGGCCGAAGCACAGCGCGTCGGTGACGTTCACCGCGGCCCCGTCGTTGGGGAGCGTCGCGCGCGTCCACGCCGCGCCGTCGAAGTGCGTCGCCTCGTTCGACGCGCTGAACGCCCACACGTCCGTGTCCGAGTTCGCGCAGCCGGCGCTGAAGACGCTCGGCCGCTCCGACCAGCTCCCGGCGACCTCGGTCCAGCGCGCGCCGTCGAAATGGCCCACGGCGCCCGACTCGCCCGCGACCCAGACGTCGTCCGCGCGCGTGCCCCAGACGGCGTTGTAGACGACGTTGCGCGGGTCGAGGCGCGACCAGGTCGCCCCGTCCCAGCGCGCGCCGCCGTAGCCCACGACCCAGAGGTCCGTCTCGCTCGCGCCCCAGACCGACCGGATGAGGCTCACGCTGGAGCCCGACGTCGACACCCCGCGAAAGCCCATCGGGCCGCGGCGGGCGAGGGCGTAGGGCGTGCCCGACCCGCCGATCCAGACGTCGTCGGCGCCGAAGCCCCACGCGCCGTGAAAGCTGTACGTCGACCCGAGCGTGTAGACCTGGTTCGTCCACGCGCTCCCGTCCCAGTGAGCGATGCGCGTCCCGACGGCCCAGACGTCGTTCGGCCCGCTGCCCCACACCGCGTCGTAGGTGCCGCTCGTCGTGGAGTCGGGGCGCGTGATCGACCACGCGGCGCCGTCCCAGTGAGCGAGGGTGTTGTTGGAGCCCGCCGCCCAGACGTCGCTCGGCCCGCTGCCCCAGACGCCGTAGAAGTGCGAGAGCGCCACCGGCGCCGGCGTCCACGCGCGGCCGTCCCAGTGAAAGGTCGAGGTCCCCTCGCCGACGGCCCAGACGTCGTTCGGCCCGCTGCCCCACACCGCCTCGAGGTCGAGGGTGGAGTCGATGGGGTAGTGCGTGAGCCGACCGCCGCGCGCGCGGAGGATCGTGGCGCGGTGCCCGACGAGCCACACGTCGTCCGTCGAGGCGCCCCACACCCCACGAATCGCCGAGCCTTGAGGGAAGGGCCGCACCCAGCACCAGCCGTCGGTGAGACAGACCGGGCCGTCGCGCGGCGGACCCGCGGCGGTCGCGTCGAGCACGTCGATGACATCGGGAGCGTCGATGACATCCGGAGCGTCGATGACATCCGGAGCGTCGATGACATCCGGCACGTTGGGCGCGTCGGGCACATCGGGCGCGTCGACGACATCAGGCACATCGGGCGCGTCGGGCACATCGGGCACGTCGGGCACGTCGGGCACGTCAGGCACGTCGACGACGTCCGGCACGTCGACGACGGCGGTCTCCTCGATGACGGCGTCCATTGGACGATCGCTGCGCGGGTCGACCGACCCGGACTCGCTGCATCCCAGCAGCCCGACGCCCACCAAGAGACCCCCTCCCACGATGCGCATGGCGCGAGGATCTCACAGAGCTCGACCCGACCGCGCGCGGCTCCTCCGTAGGGCGCCGCGGACTCTCGCGCTCCCCCGCGGCCTCGCCGCCGCCCCGCGGAAATCCACGCGCCGTCACTCTACGCACACGGACCCGGTGATAGCTTCGCCGCCTCTCGTCGCCCCGGAGGTCCCTCCCCGTGCATCGATCGCCGCGCCTGCTCGCCCTGGCCCCGCTCCTCGCGCTCTCGGTGGGGTGTTCGTCGGGCGACCCCGCCGCCGTCTCGCGCGCCGCGCAGCCCATCGCAGACGGCGTCGACGACACGGTGCACCGCAACGTCGTCGGCATCGCGATCCAGACCTCGCGCCGCGGCGGAGGCATCTGCACCGGCTCGCTCATCGCGCCGAACCTCGTCCTCACCGCGCGCCACTGCGTCTCGCCCGTCTCGGGCAGCGCGCTCGTGTGCTCGCGCGTCACCGCGGGCGGCGTCACCTACCAGCCCACCGTCGCGCAGGCGCCCTACGACCCGACCTCCTTCGGCGTCACCACCGACCCGCAGATCACGGGCTTCTCGCCCTTCACCCGCGTCGCCGAGGTCATCATCCCCGACGGCACCACCGGCGGGAACCTCTGCGGCCACGACATCGCGCTCCTGCGCCTCGCGTCGCCCATCACCACCGTCGCGCCTATCAAGCCCCGCCTCGACATCGCTCCCGAGGCCCGCGAGGGCTTCTCGGCCACGGGCTACGGCGCCACCGACGGCGACGGCAACGGCGCGGGACGTCGCCGGATGCGCGACCGCCTCCTCGTCGAGTACGTCGGCTTCGCGCAGGCCCTCGGCGGCGTGACCGTGCTCGAAGACTCCGAGTGGATCGGCGACGAGGGCACCTGCCAGGGAGACTCCGGCGGCCCCGCCCTCGACGAGCTCGGCGAGGTCATCGGCGTGCTCTCGCGCGGCGAGGCGAACTCCTGCGTGCGCCCGGTCTACACCCGCGTCGACGCCTTCTCCGAGTGGATCCGCGCGCAGGCCGCCCGCGCCGCCACGCTCGGCGGCTACACCGCGCCGTCGTGGGTCGCCCCGCCCGCCACGCGCTCCGGCGGTCAGGGCGACGGCTGCGACGCGCAGAGCCAGTGCGGCCCCGCGCTCGTCTGCAAGCCCACCGGCCACGGTCGCGAGTGCACCGCCGACCGCTGCGACGCCTGCCCCTCGGGCTGGATCTGCACCAGCGACGAGGTCACCGACCGCTGCGTGCGCGACCCGAGCGTGCCCATCGCGCCCCCGGCCCCCGAGGTCGACGCCGGCGCCCCGACGCCCGAGAGCGACGCGGGCACCACCCCCGCGCCCGAGAGCGACGCGGGCACCACCCCCAGCACAGAGACCACCGCCACCGAGTCGGGCGGCTGCAGCGCCACGCCCACCCGCGCCTCGGGGGGCTGGTCCGTGATCGGCCTCGCGGCCCTGGCCCTCGCGTCGCGGCGTCGTCGGTTGCGCGGGTGACCTCCGCTGAGGCAACGTCGCGGCGTCCTTCTTCGCACTCTCGTGGAGCCTTCGTGAACGCACGCACCGCCCTCCTCGCCGCAGCGTTGACCCTCACCGCGTCGCGCGCGGCCCTCGCGGACCCTCCCGCGATCGAAGACGGCGGCGAGCCCGCGGCGCCCGCGCCCGCGGTGAGCGCCGAGCGCACCGCCGACACCGGCGCGTACCTGCCGTACACCGTGCCCGCGCGCTCCGACGCGCAGCGGGCGTACGCGTGGGTGCAGGGCGGCTACGACTCCGCGCGCGGGGGCGCGACCATCGACAGCGCCGTGCAGGCCAACCTCGCGGGGAGGGTCTCTCTCCGCGCCGGCGTCGGGTGGACGGGCCCCTCGGGAGACGTGCGACCGAGCGTGGCGTTGAGCGTCGACGCGCTCAGGCAGGAGTCGCACGGCGTGAACCTCGCGATCTACGGCGGGTACACGGGGCAGGGCTTCAACCTCGTCCCCGCGGCGACGGTCCCCGCCGCGGTGAGCCGCAGCTTCGGGAGGCTGAACCTCCTCGCGAACCTTGGGTACGGCTACGGGCTGGAGCAGGGCGAGCACTACGGCGAGGCGCGCGTCGCGGGCCTCGTGCGCGTACACCGTCTGCTCACGGTCGGCGTCGACGCGCGCGCGCGGCTCGACCTCGAGCGCGACGACGACGAACCCACCAACGAGCCCGACTGGGACGTCTTCGCCGGCCCCGTCGCCACGCTCACCGCGGGTCGCTTCGCCGTGGGCGCGGGCGTCGGCTACTCCGCGGTGAAGTACCGCCTCACGCCGGGCACCACGAGCGGGATGGTCGCGAACCTCACCCTCGGCGCGGCCTTCTGAGCGCGCGCCGTTCTTGCGCGCGCGCGGCGGTGTGACTCACGCTACGGGCACCCCATGCTCCGCCGCAGCGTCTCGCTGGCGGGGGCCATCGTCGTAGTCACGGCCTGCGCCTCGCCTCCTCCGCCGCACCCCGCGCCCGCGCCTCGCGTCGACCCGCCGCCCGTCACCACCGTCGACGCCGGGCCGCCGCCGACACCCTCGGCGCCCGACGCCGGAGCGCCTGCCGATGTCTCCCCCGCGCCCGACGCGAGCGCCCCCGCCGAGCCGAGGGGCGAGCACGTGCGGATCTTCCGCGGGCGCAGCGAGGACGAGTGGCTGCGCGAGATGAGCGAGCGGCCCGTGCTGCGAACGCTCGAGCGCTTTCACAGCACGCTCTTCGTCTTTCACATGGACCTCGGCGACGGCGTCGAGATCAGCTTTCAGCCCGAGCGCCCGGGGCAGGAGACCTTCTGGCGCCGCGAGGTGACCTCGTACCACCTCGCGCGGCTCCTCGGGATCGAGCACCGCGTGCCGCCCACCGTGGGCAAGCGCGTGCCCTTGAGCGCCTTCGGCCGCTTCTCGCGCGGGGTGAACCTCGTGGTCGACCGGCACGGCATGGTGCTCGGCTCCGCGAGCGTGTGGATGCCCGTGCTCAACAGCGCGCGGATGCACCTGCCGCCCGCGCGCCGCGAGTGGTCGCGCTGGGTGAACCCCGCGCACCCGCTCCCCGAGGAGCACCGCGAGCGCGCGCGGCAGGTCTCAGAGGTGCTGGTCTTCGACTACCTCGCCGCGAACTACGACCGCTGGAACTGCTGCAACATCACCGTCGACGAGAACAACGACCTCGTCTTCCGCGACAACGACGCGGGGTGGTTCCCCGGGGTGATCCAGCGGCTGGGCGACCCCGGCGTGGTGCGGCGCGTGCCGCGCTACCTCTTCGAGACGATCCAGCGCGCGACCCCCGAGGCGCTGAGAGCTTCGGTGGCGAACGACCCGATGGCGTCGAGCGTCCACCTGGTGCAGTCGGGCGCCTACGAGGGCTACGAGCGGCGACGTCAGGCCCTCCTCGCGAACCTCCGCCGGATGGTGGAGCGCTACGGCGAGGCCGAGGTCTTCCCCTGGCCGTAGATCGTTCGGCGCTCGAACGATCACTCCGCGGGCGCGAGCGCGAACGATGAGCGCGCGCGGGCCTCGCGCCTCAGCGCGCGGCGTCGCCACAGGAGCGTGCCCGTGACCATCAACGCGGCGGGCGACAGGCCGAGGAGGCTCCACGCCACGCGCACGGCGTAGCCCGCGGCGGTGCCCCAGGCCTCGCCGAAGTAGCCGAAGTGCAGCGGGTCGAGGGCGTTGTATGCGCGGTCTCCGAGCGAGGCGGCGCGCGCGTCTTCGAAGACCGCGAGGCGGCCGCGGAGGAGGTCGACGCCCACCGCCGACGCGCCCCGCGCGATCCACGGCGAGCCGTGGTCGAGGTGCACCGTCACGACGTGAGGCTTCGGAGAGAAGCGCAGCACGCGCGCGACGGCGCCCGGCGCGAGCGCGGCGGCCCGCTGCGCGGCCTCTTCGAGCCCGTAGGAGTGAGGGCCCGCGAGGGGCCGAGGGAGGCCGCGCGTCGCGAGGCTCCGCGGCGGGAGCGGGTCGGGCGCGGAGGAGGTGAGGCAACACCTCGAGGCCCAGCACGGCGCCGCTCACGCCCGTGACGAGGTGGAACGCGAGCGTCCAGCGACCGAGGACGAGGTGCCACCGGGAGGTGCCCCGCGCGCGTCGGGCGCCGCCGCCGCGGCCGCGCGAGAGCCACCAGCCGGTGAGCGTGAGCGCAACCATGAAGACGCCGCAGAGGCCGACGAGCGCGCGGCCCCACACGCCCATCCACAGCCGCACGTGCAGCTGCCGCAGCGCGTACGCGACGGAGTAGAGGTGGAGGTCCAACTCTCGCTCGCCCGTGACGCGCGCCGTCGCCGGGTCGACGAAGACCTCGGTGAGCGCGTTCCCCCTGCGGAAGAGCGCGACGTAGGCGTAGCGCGGGCCCTCGGGGCGCCGCAGCTCCCAGAGGAACTCCCCCGGCTCGGGCGGGTGACCGGCGAGCGCCGCGCGGTGCGCCGCGTCGAGGTTCACGACCCTCGGCGAGGGCGCGACGCGCAGCGCGGGCGTGGTGAGCCAGTCGACCTCTCGACGGAACACCGCGAGCGCGCCCGTGAGCGCGACGAACGCGAGCGCCGCGCCCACGCTCAGCCCGAGCGCGGCGTGCAGGTCGAAGAGACGTCTCCGCGCGCCCCGCTTCGCCGCCCGCTCCGGCACGGCCCTCAGTTCTCCTCGATCAGAGGCCGCTGCGAGGCGCGCCGCTCGGCCTCGTCGAGCGCGGTGAGCGCGCCGTGCACGAGGTCGTGCAGCGTGAGGAGCGCGTCGACGGGCAGCCGCAGCGTGAGCCCGCCCACCACGAGCGAGAGGGTGCCGCCGGTGCACAGCTCCATCCGGCCGAGCGCGTTGCCGTAGAGCAGGTGCCGCTGGCACGACTCGCGCGCCCTCGGGAGGTGCCGGAACAGGGCCGCGGGCCGGTGACCGTTCGCGCACCGAACGATGTCGTCATCCGCGCGTCGCATGGTTCTCCTCAACGCCGTGTGAGATCGCGCCGCGGCGACGCGGAGGGATCGTTCGGTCTACGAACCTGTGTGATGCCTGGGGAGGGGTCATCGCTCGCTCCGCGCCCGGCGACCTCGCTCCACGCGAGGCCCAGCGGGCGAAGGGAGAATTAGTGAGGTTGATTTTCATTGTCAATCTCTGAAAGTGCTTGATCGCTGTCAGTGGATTGTGAGAGTGATTTTCAGAACTGGCGGATGAGGTCGCGTGGAGCGGCCGTGACTCCGCCCGAGAGATTCGAGGAGCAGCGATGACGGGATGGAAGCTCTGGGTCGCGGCGGCGGCCTGCGTGTGGACGGTCGGTTGCGGAGCGAGCGACGACGGGGCGTCGACGCCGAGCGCGGTGCCGAGCGCCGAAGCCGCGCCGGTGGTGGCGCGGTACGTGGCGGGGGTGCGGGGCTCGTACGAGCAGACGGCGCAGGCGGCGACGGCGATGCAGACCGCCGTCGGTGCGTTCCTCGACGCGCCGTCGGAGCAGACGCTCACCGCGGCGCGGCAGGCGTGGATCGCGGCGCGCGAGCCCTACGGGCAGACAGAGGCCTTTCGCTTCTACGGCGGCCCCATCGACGACGAGGCGGCGGGCAACCTCGAGGGGCGCATCAACGCGTGGCCCATGGACGAGAACTTCGTCGACTACGTGATGGGCATGCCGGGCAGCGGGATCATCAACGACCTCGCGGGCACGCCGACGATCACGCGCGACGCGCTGGTGATGGCCAACGAGCGGGGCGGCGAGGAGAACATCGCGACGGGGTGGCACGCGATCGAGTTCCTCTTGTGGGGGCAGGACATGAACGCCAACGGCCCCGGCGCGCGGCCCTACACCGACTACCTCACCTCGGGCGGCACGGCGGCGAATCAGGAGCGTCGGCGCGAGTACCTCCGGCTCGTGACCGCGCAGCTCGTCGACGACCTCACCACGGTGCGCGACGCGTGGGCGCCCGGCAGCACCACCAACTACGCGGCGGGCTTCGGCACCGACACCACCGTGGCCCTCCGCCGGATGCTCACGGGCATGGGCTCGCTCTCGGGCGCCGAGCTCGCGGGCGAGCGCTCATGACCGTCGCCTACGAAGAGCGCGACCAGGAGGACACTCCTGCTTCAGCGACAACACCCACAACGACCTCATCAACAACGCGCTGGGCGTCCAGAACGTCTACCTCGGCCGCTACGGCGCGACGGGCCCGGCATCGACGACCTCGTGCAGGCGCGCGACCCCGCGCTCAACGCCCGCATGACCCAGCAGCTCCAGGCGAGCGTCGACGCGCTGCAGGCGATCCGCGCCCTTCGACCAGGCGATCCTCGACGACGCCGCCCAGGTCGCGTCGCCATCGCCCGCGCCATCGCCGCGCTGCGCGCGCAGCGCAACACCATCGTCGAGGTCGCCGCCAAGCTCGGCGTGCCGCTCAACATCGAGTAGACGCGGTGCCGCTCGCTCGCCGCGCCCGTAGCTCGCTCGCCCTCGTCGTCGGAGTGGCGGTCGCCCACTGCGGCGACCCGTCACCCGACGCGGACCCGCTCGCGTGGTCGCGCGACCCCCGCTCGGGCGGCGCGCTCACCGTGGTCGACACCACGCGCGACGCCTACTCGCGCGAGGCGCCAGGGCTCGACGACGCGCACGCCAACCAGTTCTTCGTCGGCAACTCGTTCTTCAACATACCGTGGGTGACGGCGCCGTCGTCGACCGAGGGGGCGCGATGGGCTCAGGCCGACCTTCAACGCGCCCTCGTGCTCGGCCTGCCATTTCAAGACGGCCGCGGCCGCGGACCGATGACCGAAGACGAAGCCTTCGAGGGGCTGCTCCTGCGCCTCAGCGTCGCGGGCGTCGACGCGCACGGAGAGGCCCCGTCACGAGCCACCTACGGCGGCCGGTTCAACCACCGCGCGATCCCCGGCGTGACGGCCGAGGGCACCGCGGTCGTGCGCCTACACCGAGCGAGCTGGCACCTACCCCGACGGCGCGGCGTACAGCCTCCGCGCGCCGGAGTACGTCTTCACCGAGCTCGCCTTCGGGCCGATGCGCGCCGACGTCATGGTGTCTCCGCGGGTCGCGCCCGCGAACTTCGGCCTCGGGCTCCTCGAGGCGGTGTCCGACGACGAGATCCTCTCGCGCGCCGACCCCGACGACCGCGACGGAGACGGGATCTCAGGCCGACCCAACCGACGTCTGGTCGCTGCGCCTCGGCCGAGCGGTCATCAGCCGCTTCGGGTGGAAGCCAGCCCTCGCTGGAGCAGCAGAACGCGGGCGCCTTCGTCGGCGACATCGTGACCTCGTCGCTCTTCCCCGCGCAGAACTGCACCGGACCGCAGACCGCGTGCCTCGCCGCCCCATCGGGAGGGAGCCCCGGATCGACGACTCCAAGCTCGCCGCGGTGACGGTCTACACCCGGAGCCCTCGCCGTGCCCGCGCGCCACGAACGTCACCGACCCGGTGGTGCTCCACGGCGCGGCCCACCTCTTTTCGCGCAGGCCGGGTGTGCGTCGTGCCGCACACCGACGCTCCACACGGGGCCCACCGCGGCCATCGCGTCGCTCGCGGGGCAGACGATCCACCCCTTCCTACCGACCTGCTCCTGCACGACATGGGCGAGGGCCTCGCCGATCATCGGCCCGACTACGAAGCGAGCGGAACGGAGTGGCGCACGCCTCCGCTGTGGGGCATCGGCCTCGTGCGCACGGTCAACCGCCACAGCTTCTTCCTGCACGACGGCCGCGCCCGCTCGCTCGAAGAGGCCGTGCTCTGGCACGGCGGCGAGGCAGATCGTTCGCGCACCAACTTCACCGCGATGACCGCAGACGACCGCGCCTCATTGATACGCTTCCTGGAGTCGTTGTGAACCGAACGATCTGCCTCGCGGCGGCCTTCGCCCTCGCCGCGTGCTCCGACGACACCGCCGCCGAGCTCGACCGCAACGCCGTCTTGCGCGACCTCAGCGAGCACGTGCTCCTGCCCGAGGTCAGGGACTTCGACGCCGACGCGCGGGCCCTCTCGACGGCCACCGCCGCCCTCTGCGAAGCGCCCTCGACCGAGCGGCTCACCGCGGCGCGCGACGCGTGGCGCTCCGCGCGGCGATCGTGGGAGCGCGCGCAGGTCTTCCGCGCCGGGCCCATGGAGACCCTCCGCACGCCCTCGGCGGTGGACTGGTACCCCGTCGACGCGGCGGCGGTCGAGGCCCTCCTCGCGGGCTCCGACCCCATCACCGCGGGCAGCATCGAGAGCGTCGGCGCGAACCGCCGAGGCTTGCCCGGCGTCGAGGTGGTGCTCTTCGCAAACGTCGACGTGGGCGCGCTGCGCGACGCGTCGGGGCCGTCGCGGCGGTGTCAGTACCTCGTCGCGGCGACGGGGTCGGTGTCGACCGCGGCCACGGCGCTCGCGACGGCGTGGGAGCCCTCGGGCGGCGGCTACGCCCGCGCCTTCGCGACGGCGGGGCAGGGGAGCGGTCCAGCCATCGCCACGACGCGCGAGGCCGTCGACGCCGCGGTGAACCAGCTCATCGCCGCGCTCGACACGCTCCAGGTGTCGCGCCTCGCGGCCCCCAACGGGTCGCGCAACGGCGGTACCCCCGAGCCCTCGCGCGCGACCTCCATCCCGAGCGGAAACTCCTCCGCAGAGATCGTCGCCGCCTTCGAGGGCGCCCGCGCGCTCTACACGGGCGACCTCGACGACCACCGGGGCATGGGCGTCACCGACATCGTCGCGAGCCGCAGCGCCTCCCTCGACGCGACGGTCCGCGCGCAGTTCGACGCCGCCGCGCGCGCCCTCGCGGCGATCACCCTCCCCGTCGACCGCGCCGTGCTCGAAGAGCGCCCGCGCGTCACCGCCGCCATCGCCGCGCTCACCTCGCTCAAGCGCACGATCCGCGTCGACGTGGCGAACACCCTCGGCGTGACCGTGGGCTTCACCGACAACGACGGCGACTGAGCGCGCGGTCGTGGGCCTGCGCGCGCGCCTCGACGAACCCGTCGACATCGCCTCCCTCGCGGCCTTCAGGGCCCTCTTCGGCGCCATGATGCTCGCGTCGGTGGCGCGCTTCGCCGCGCGGGGATGGATCGCCGAGCTCTACGTCGCGCCCGCGCACCATTTCCCCTACCTGGGCTTCGCGTGCGTGCGCGCGCTCCGCGGCGCGGGGATGTACGCGGTCTTCGCGCTGATGGGCGCCGCGGCCCTCGGCCTCGCGCTCGGCTGGCGCACCCGCTGGAGCGCGGCGGTCTTCTTCGCGCTCTTCACCTACGTCGAGCTGATCGACAAGGCCCTCTACCTCAACCACTACTACCTGGTCTCGATCCTCGCCGCGTGGCTGGTGGTGCTCCCCGCGGGCGGAGCGCTCTCCCTCGACGCGCGCCGCGACCCCTCCCTCGCGCGCGCCACCACCCCCCGGTGGACGGTGTGGCTCCTCCGCGCGCAGCTCGGGATGGTCTATCTCTTCGCGGGCGTCGCGAAGCTCCGCCCCGACTGGCTCCTGCGCGCTGAGCCCTTGCACACCTGGCTCCTCGCGCGCGCCGACCTGCCGCTGATCGGGCCGCTCCTGCGGTACCGCGCGACGGCCTTCGCGTTCAGTTCCGCGGGCGCCCTCTTCGACCTCACGGCGGCCTTCGCGCTCTGCCACCGACGCGCGCGACCCTACGCCTACGCCGCGGTGGTGGCCTTTCACCTCCTCACCTGGAGCCTGTTCAACATCGGGGTCTTCCCCTGGGTGATGATCGTCTGCGCCACGGTCTTCTTCGAGCCCTCGTGGCCGCGGCGCTGGTCGGGCCCGCGCCCGCGTGGGCGACCCACGCGACGCTGCCCTCGTGGGCGAAGCCCTCGCGGCGGCGCACCTCGCGGTGCAGCTCCTCCTCCCTCAGCGGAGGCTCCTCTACCCCGGCGACGCGACCTGGACCGAGCAGGGCTTTCGCCTCGCGTGGCACGTCATGCTCGTCGAGAAGTCGGGCGACGTGAGCTTTCGCGTGGTCGAGTCCTCGACGGGGCGACGGTGGACCGTGCACCGAGGAGTTCTCACGCCCATGCAGGCCCGGACGATGTCGACGGTGCCCGACATGATCGCCCAGGCCGCGACGATGGTGCGCGACGACTTCGCACGCCGCGGTCACCCCTCCGTCGCCGTCTACGCCGACGCCTTCGTCTCGATCAACGGCCGCCCCTCGCGGCGCATCGTCGACCCCTCGGTGGACCTCGGCCGCGTCGGCGATTCGCTCGGGCCCAAGCCGTGGATCCTCCCGTAGCGGCGCCGCTTGTCTCGCGCGTGGGGTGGCTCCTACTCTGCCGCGCGTGAACCCCCGGCGCCCACCGCTCCGATCAAGCTCCGCCACCCGGTGCGCATCGTCACCGCGGCCTCGCTCTTCGACGGCCACGACGCCGCCATCAACGTCATGCGACGGCTGATGCAGGCCTCGGGCGCCGAGGTCATCCACCTCGGTCACAACCGCTCGGTGCGAGAGATCGTCGACTGCGCCATCGAAGAAGACGCCCAGGGCGTCGCCATCACCTCGTACCAGGGCGGCCACGTCGAGTTCTTCAAATACATGGTCGACCTCCTCGGCGAGCGCGGGGCCGACATCAAGGTCTTCGGCGGCGGCGGCGGCACCATCCTCCCGAGCGAGATCGACGAGCTGCACGCCTACGGCGTCACGCGCCTCTACTCCCCGACGACGGCCGCGCGATGGGCCTCCAGGGATGATCAACGACCTGCTCTCGCAGTGTGACTTCGAGCGCCGCGGCCCCGAGGTCGACGCCCTCGCCGCGAGGCTCTCGACGCGCGACCTCCTCCGTCGCGGGGCTCATCACCGTCGCCGAGAACCACCCCGAGTCGCTCGAGGCTCCACGCCGCGCTCGCGCCGCGGCTCGGCGAGAAGAAGGCCCCCGTGCTCGGCGTGACGGGCACCGGCGGCGCGGGCAAATCGAGCCTCGTCGACGAGCTCGTTCGGCGCTTCCTCGCCGACTTCGCCGACAAGACCGTCGCCGTCTTGAGCGTCGACCCCTCGAAGCGGAAGAGCGGCGGCGCCCTCCTCGGAGACCGCATCCGCATGAACGCCCTCGACGCGTCGCGGGTCTACATGCGCTCCCTCGCCACGCGACAGTCGAACCTCGCGCTCTCGAAGCACGTCACCGAGGCCGTGCAGGTCTGCCGCGCGGCGGGCTTCGACCTGGTGATCGTCGAGACCTCGGGCATCGGTCAGTCCGACAGCGAGATCACCGAGCACGCCGACGTGTCGCTCTACCTGATGACCGCGGAGTACGGCGCCGCGACGCAGCTCGAGAAGATCGACATGCTCGACCTCGCCGACCTCGTCGCGATCAACAAGTTCGACAAGCCCGGCTCCCTCGACGCGATGCGCGACGTGAAGAAGCAGTGGCGCCGCAACCACAACGCCTTCTCGACGCCCGACGCCGAGGTGCCCGTGCACGGCACCATCGCCGCGCAGTTCAACGACCCCGGGATGAACCGGCTCTACCGCGCGGTGATCGACCTCGTGGCCGAGCGCACCGGCGCGCCGCTCCGGTCGACCTACGAGATCACCGCGGGGATGAGCGAGAAGCGCTGGGTGATCCCTCCCGAGCGGGCGCGCTACCTCGCCGAGATCGCCGACGTGTGCGACGCCGCCGACGCGAAGGTGCGCGCGCAGGCGGCCATCGCGCGACGGATGTACCAGCTCCGCGGCACCCTCGACGCGGTGCGCGCGAACGTGGGCAAGCGCCGCATCGAGGTGGCGGAGCCGACCGACGACATGGGTGTCGTGAAGGTGACGTCGCGCGTCGAGGGCGAGCCCGCGTACCTCGCCGAGGTCGAGGCCCTCTACGACGACCTCGCGGCGAGGCTCGACCCCGAGGCGCGCGCGCTCCTCGACGAGTGGCCCGCGATGAAGAAGCGCTACGCGGCGGACCGCTACCAGTACCGCGTGCGCGACAAGGTGATCGAGCTCGACCTGTACACCGAGTCGCTCTCGGGCACGCGGGTGCCGAAGGTGTGCCTGCCCCGCTACGAGGACTGGGGCGACGTGCTCACCTGGCTGATGCGCGAGGCGCCGCCCGGGCACTACCCCTACACGGCCGGGGTGTTCCCGCTGAAGCGCGAGGGCGAAGACCCGGCGCGGATGTTCGCGGGCGAGGGCGGGCCCGAGCGCACCAACAAGCGCTTCCATTTCGTGTCGCAGGGGCTGCCCGCGCGACGTCTCTCGACGGCCTTCGACTCGGTGACCCTCTACGGCGAAGACCCCGACGTGCGGCCGGACATCTACGGCAAGGTCGGCAACTCGGGCGTCTCGGTCGCCAACGTCGACGACGCGAAGAAGCTGTACTCCGGCTTCGACCTCGCGGCGCCGAGCACCTCGGTCTCGATGACCATCAACGGCCCCGCGCCCATGGTGCTGGGCTTCTTCCTCAACGCGGCTGTCGACCAGGGCTGCGAGAAGTACATCCGCGCGCAGGGGATCACCGCCGAGGTCACCGCGAAGATCGACGCGCTCTACGCCGCGAAGGGGCTCTCACGCCCGCGCTACCAGGGCGAGCTCCCCGAGGGGAACGACGGGCTCGGGCTGCTGCTCCTGGGTGTCTCAGGCGACGAGGTGCTGCCGCCCGAGGTCTACGCGAAGGTGCGCGCCGAGACCCTCTCGGCGGTGCGAGGGACGGTGCAGGCCGACATCCTGAAAGAAGACCAGGCGCAGAACACCTGCATCTTCTCGACGGAGTTCGCGCTGCGGATGATGGGAGACATCCAGCGCTACTTCATCGACCACCGCGTGCGGAACTTCTACTCGGTGTCGATCAGCGGCTACCACATCGCCGAGGCCGGCGCGAACCCCATCTCGCAGCTCGCGTTCACGCTCTCGAACGGCTTCACCTTCGTCGAGTACTACCTCGCGCGCGGGATGAAGATCGACGACTTCGCCCCCAACCTCTCGTTCTTCTTCTCGAACGGGATGGACCCCGAGTACACGGTGCTCGGCAGGGTCGCGCGGCGCGTCTGGGCGCGCGCGATGCGCGACCGCTACGGCGCCGACGAGCGCTCGCAGAAGCTGAAGTACCACATCCAGACCTCGGGCCGGAGCCTCCACGCGCAAGAGATCGCGTTCAACGACATCCGCACGACGCTCCAGGCGCTGCTCGCGCTGAACGACAACTGCAACTCGCTCCACACCAACGCCTACGACGAGGCCATCACCACGCCCACGGAAGAGAGCGTGCGCCGCGCCCTCGCGATCCAGCTCATCATCAACCGCGAGTTCGGCCTCTCGAAGAACGAGAACCCGATCCAAGGGTCGTTCGTGGTCGAGGAGCTCACCGACCTCGTCGAGGCCGCGGTGCTGAAAGAGTTCCGCGCGATCTCGGAGCGCGGCGGGGTGCTCGGCGCGATGGAGCGGATGTACCAGCGCTCGAAGATCCAGGAGGAGTCGCTCCACTACGAGACGCTCAAGCACGACGGCACGCTGCCCATCGTCGGGGTGAACACCTTCCTCGACCCGAAGGGCTCGCCGACGATCACGCCGCCCGAGGTGATCCGCGCGACCACCGACGAGAAGGACTACGCCATCGCCTCGCGCGACGCCTTCTGGGCGCGCAACGCCGACCGCGCCCCCGCCGCGCTCGACGCCGTGCGCCGCGCCGCCCTCGACGGCGGCAACGTCTTCGCCGCGCTCATGGAGGCCTGCAAGGTCTGCTCGCTGGGCCAGCTCTCCCGCGCGCTCTACCAGGTCGGCGGCCAGTACCGCCGCAACATGTGACGCGCCCACCGACAGGTTCACCGATGACGTTCCCCACAGTGAGCGCGGCCGAGTGGCGCGCGCAGGTCGAGGCCGAGCTCCAGGGCGCGCCCTTCGAGAAGTCCCTGGTCTACAAGACCGCCGAGGGCCTCTCGGTGGAGCCCCTCTACACGGCCCTCACGACAGACCCGGGCCTGCCCGGCGCGGCGCCCTTCACCCGCGGCGAGAGCGAGCGCTCCGCGGTCTTCGCGGTGTGCACGCGTCACGAGCGCTACGACCGCGCCGCGATCGACGACGACCTCTCGGGCGGCGCCGACGCGCTGTGGCTCTCCGCCGAGGCGTGGCGCGCGGACCCCTCTCTCGGCGCCGGGGTGGAGCGCGTCGTCGACGACGTCTCCGTCGAGGATTTCACCGCGACGCTCACCGACCCGGCGGCGCGCTTCACCCTCGGCATAGACCCCGTGGCCTCGCTCGTCCGCGGCGCGACGGACGACGTCGACGTCGCCCTCGCGGCGATGGCCCGCGGCGCGGTCGCGCTGCGCGAGCGCTTCGCGAACGGGCGCGCGGTGGTCGTGTCGACCCTGCCCTTCCACGACGCGGGGGCCGACGCGGCCGACGAGCTCGCGCTCTCGCTCTCGACGGGCGCGCTCTACCTCGACGCGCTCCTCGACGCGGGGCTCACGGTCGCCGACGCCGCCGCGCAGATCACCCTCCGCGTGGCGGTGGGGCGCGACACCTTCGGAGAGCTGTGCAAGCTGCGCGCGCTGCGGGTGTGCTGGCACAAGCTCCTCGCGGCGCACGGCGCGGGCGAGGTCGCTCCGCCGCGCGTCCACGCCGTGTCGTCGTGGAGGACGCTCACGCGCCGCGACCCGTGGGTGAACCTCCTGCGCGTCACCACCCAGGTCTTCGCGGCGGCCCTCGGCGGCGCGCGGCTCATCACGCCCGCGACCTACGACGCCGTCGACGGAGACTCCCCCCTCGGGCGGCGCGCCGCGCGCAACACCGCGCTGGTGCTGCGCGACGAGAGCCACCTGGGGCGTGTGGTCGACCCCGCGGGCGGCGCGTATTTCTTCGAGGCCCGCACCGACGTCCTCGCGCGCGAGGCGTGGACGCGCTTTCAGCAGATCGAGCGCGACGGCGGCGTGGTGAAGGCCCTGCGCGACGGCTCGCTCGCGGCGCGGTTGGAGCGCGCGCACCTCGCGCGCCTCGACGCGATCGCGAAGCGCAAGGAGCCCATCACCGGCGTGTCGGAGTTCGCCAACCTCGACGAGCGCGTGGCGGCCGCGACCGCGACCGAGACGCGCGGGCTGCCGCGCCACCGCGACGCCGAGGTCTTCGAAGACCTGCGCGACCGCGCCGACGCGCTCTCCGCCGAGGGCGCGCTCCCGACGGTGTCGCTCGTGACGCTCGGCCCGCCCAAGGAGCACCGCGCGCGCGTGGGCTTCGCCCGAGGCTTCTTCTCCGCCGGAGGTCTGCGCGCGAAGGAGTCGACCGCCGACGCCGCGGGGAGCGTCGCGTGCCTCTGCGGCAGCGACGAGCGCTACGCGGCCGAAGCGGAAGAGGTCGCGCGGTCGCTGAAATCGCGCGGGGTGAAGACCGTGCTCCTCGCGGGCCGGGGCGGCGAGCGCGAGGCCGCGCTGCGAGAGGCTGGGGTCGACGGGTTCATCTACCTGGGCTGCGACGTGGTGAAGACCCTCGCGGCGCTCTTGGAGGTCGCGCGATGAAGCGCGTGGATTTCGCCTCGCTGGATTTCGACGCCGTGGGGTCGCGCGCCGCCGCCGCACCCTCGCTCTCGCTCGATCACTGGGACACGCCCGAGTCGATCGCGCACCGCTCGCTCTACACCGCCGATGACCTCGCGGGCCTCGACCACCTCGGGACGATGCCCGGCTTCGCGCCCTTCGTGCGCGGCCCGTACCCGACGATGTACGTGCGCCGCCCGTGGACGATCCGTCAGTACGCGGGCTTCTCCACGGCGGAGGACTCCAACGCGTTCTATCGGCGCAACCTCGCCGCGGGGCAGATGGGGCTCTCGATCGCCTTCGACCTCGCGACGCACCGCGGGTACGACAGCGACCACCCGCGCGTAGTGGGCGACGTCGGGATGGCGGGCGTGGCCATCGACTCGATCCTCGACATGCGGGTGCTCTTCGACGGCATCCCGCTCGATCGGATGAGCGTGTCGATGACCATGAACGGCGCGGTCTTGCCCGTGCTCGCGCTCTACGTCGTCGCCGCCGAGGAGCAAGGGGTCTCACCCGACAAGCTCTCGGGGACGATCCAGAACGACATCCTCAAAGAGTTCATGGTGCGGAACACGTACATCTACCCGCCCGCGCCCTCGATGAAGATCGTCTCGGACATCTTCCGCTACACGTCGGAGAAGATGCCGCGGTTCAACTCCATCTCGATCAGCGGCTACCACATGCAGGAGGCCGGGGCGACGGCCGACCTCGAGCTCGGATACACCCTCGCCGACGCCGTGGAGTACGTGCGCGCGGGCGTCGCCGCGGGCCTCGACGTCGACGCCTTCGCGCCGCGCCTGTCGTTCTTCTTCGCCGTCGGGATGAACTTCTTCATGGAGGTCGCCAAGCTCCGCGCGGCGCGGCTCCTGTGGGCGCGGCTGATGTCGCGCTTCGACCCGAAGAACCCCAAGAGCCTCGCGCTGCGCACCCACTGCCAGACCTCGGGCTGGTCGCTCACCGCGCAGGACGTCTACAACAACGTCGCGCGCACCGCGGTCGAGGCCATGGCCGCCACGCAAGGCCACACCCAGAGCCTGCACACCAACTCCCTCGACGAGGCGCTCGCGCTCCCCACCGACGCCTCGGCGCGCATCGCGAGGAACACCCAGCTCCAGCTCCAGCAGGAGTCGGGCACCACGCGCCCCGTCGACCCCTGGGGCGGGAGCTTCTACGTCGAGCGGCTCACGCACGACCTCGCCGCGCGCGCCATGGCCCACGTCGACGAGGTCGAGGCCCTCGGCGGGATGGTGAAGGCCATCGAGGCGGGCGTGCCGAAGCTCCGCATCGAGGAGGCCGCCGCGCGCACGCAGGCGCGCATCGACAGCGGCCGGCAGGTGATCGTGGGCGTGAACCGCTTCAGGCCCGCGCACGACCCGCCGGTGCCGGTGCTGAAGGTCGACAACGCCGCCGTGCGCAAGGCGCAGTTGGAGCGCCTCGCGGCGCTCAAGCGAGAGCGTGACGGGGCGGCGACGCAGCGCGCGCTCGACGCGCTCACGGCCTGCGCCGAGGGGAGGGGAGGCAACCTCCTCGCGCTCGCGGTGGACGCGGCGCGCGCGAAGGCCACGGTGGGAGAGATGTCGCTCGCGCTGGAGAAGGTGTGGGGGCGGCACCGGGCCGAGGTGCGCTCCATCGCCGGGGTGTACGCTGGCGAGGTGGGAGAGGACTCCGACGCGGTGACGAAGGTGCGCGCCCGCGCCGCGGCCTTCGCCGAGCGGGAGGGCCGTCGACCGCGCATCCTCGTGGCGAAGATGGGGCAGGACGGGCACGACCGCGGTCAGAAGGTGATCGCCTCGGCCTTCGCCGACCTGGGCTTCGACGTCGACATCGGGCCGCTCTTCCAGACGCCCGAAGAGACCGCGCGCGCCGCGGTGGAGAACGACGTGCACGTCGTGGGGGCGAGCTCCCTCGCCGCGGGTCACCTCACGCTGGTGCCCGCGCTGCGCGACGCGCTCGCGGCCCTGGGTCGGCCCGACATCCTCATCGTGGTGGGCGGGGTGATCCCGCCCGACGACTACCCCGCGCTCACCGCGGCGGGCGCGACGGCGATCTTCGGCCCGGGCACGGTGATCGCCGAGGCCGCGGGCTCGCTCCTCGACGCGCTCGAAGGCGCGCCGTGACCTCTCGACGCGCGCGGCTCCCCCTCGCCGCGTACGAGGCCGGCGTGAGGGCGGGCGACCGCGCCGTGCTCTCGCGTGCGATCACCCTCGTCGAGAGCCGCAGCGAGGCCGACGCGGCGCTCGCGCAGTCGCTCCTCGCGCGGGTGCTGCCGGCGACGGGGCGCGCGCTGCGGGTGGGCGTGACGGGCGTGCCGGGGGTGGGCAAGAGCACCTTCATCGACGCGCTCGGCGCGATGCTGGTGGAGCGGGGCCGCCGCGTCGCGGTGCTCGCGGTCGACCCGTCGAGCGCGCTCTCGGGCGGATCGATCCTCGGCGACAAGACCCGCATGGAGCGCCTCTCGACCATGGAGGGCGCGTACATCCGCCCGTCGCCGAGCGGGCTCACCGCGGGCGGCGTGGCGCGTCGCACGCGCGAGGCGATGCTGCTCTGCGAGGCCGCGGGCTTCGACGTGGTGCTGGTCGAGACCGTGGGCGTGGGGCAGGGCGAGACGGCCGTGGCCGACATGGTGGATTTCTTCCTCGTGCTCGCGCTGCCCGGCTCGGGCGACGAGCTGCAGGGGATCAAGAAGGGCACCTTCGAGCTCGCCGACGCCATCGCGGTGAACAAGTGCGACGGCGAGGGAGAGGCCCGCGCGCGCGTCGCGATGGGCGACCTGCGCGCGGCGCTGCGGTACCTGCCGCGAAAGCGCGCGGCGTGGGAGACGCGGGTGCTCGCGGTGTCGGGGCAGACCGGGGTCGGGCTCGCGGAGCTGTGGTCGGTGATCGAAACGCACCGCGCGGCGATGGAGGCCTCGGGCGAGCTCGCGGCGCTGCGAGCCGACCAGCAGCGGTCGTGGATGTGGTCGTTGATCCGTGAGCGGTTGGAGGAGCGCTTTCGCGCGCACCCGGCGGTGGCCGAGCGCGTCGAGGGGATGGAGCGGGCGGTGCGCGCCGGGGAGGTCACGCCCGCCGCGGCGGCGGACGCGCTCCTCGGCGCCTTCGGGGCCTGACCGCGCGCTACGGGTGGTTCGCGGCGAGCTCGGTGATGTGGAGCGTGCCCTGGATGTGCTCGCCCTGGTGGTAGCTGCCGATCCAGACGTCGTATTGACCCGCGGGGGCGTTGTTGATGTCGACCGTGGGGTTGAGGGAGTTCCACGAGTCGTCGTTGCAGCGCCAGCTCCCGTTGGCGTGGTTGATGATGAGCGTCGAGTCGCCGCGGCCCGCCTGCGGGGTCACGTAGAAGCGCAGCCGCTGGCTGGTGCCCGTGAGGCGCACCACCACGTCGGGTCGGCGGGTGACCCAGCCCTTGCAGCCGCGGCCGATGTTGAGCGTGCGCGCGTCGAGGTCTCCGCCCGAGGTGACGTTGATGTCCATCGGGTCGGGGAGAAAGCCCGGCGCCACCTCGTGCACGCCGAAGTTCGCCTGCTGCGCGCCCACCTCGAGCCCCACCTGGGCCGCCGCGGTCGCGCCGTAGCCCGAGGCCAGCAGCGTCGCCGCGAGGCCCAACCCGTAGCTCATCCGTCGGTGCTTCATCGCCCTGCCTCTCGTCGTCGCGTTCACGAGTCGCCTCCCCCGCGGTGGTGCCGGCTGCGGTGGTGCCGCGAGCCGTGCGAGGAGCCGTGGTGTCGCCGGTGCCTGCGGTGCCGCGCGTTCTCGTCGTCGCCCGCGCCGCCGAGCTCGCGCGGGATGTACTGCTGGCCCTCTTCGCACCCGAAGGTGGCGCCGCTCTCGGCCGCGCCGCTGCGCCGCGCGATCACGAAGACCACGCGGCGGTTGCGCGCCCAGGCCTCCTCGGTGTGGCCGGGGTCGACGGGGCAGTACTCGCCGTAGCCCGCGGCGACCATGCGACCGGCCTCGATGCCGTGCTGCGAGAGCCACTCGCGCACGGCGCTCGCGCGCTGACGGGAGAGCGCGAGGTTGTGCCGGTCGGAGTCGCGCTCGTCGGTGTGGCCCTCGATGGCG
Organism: Polyangiales bacterium; assembly: GCA_041389825.1. Lineage (GTDB taxonomy): Bacteria > Myxococcota_A > Polyangia > Polyangiales > JAEYZO01. Next base: position 62,737 of record JAWKRC010000024.1, read on the forward strand.
AACTGCTCGATCTCGGGGTGGGCCGAGAAGATCGCCTGGGCCTGGTTGAGCGTGCGCTGGTTCTGCTCGTTGTCGATGATGTTCGCGCTGTTGGTCTCGAAGAGGATCTCGCCGAGGTTGATGACGGTCTCGGGCCTGCGGCAGCCGAGGCGGTCGGGGTCGGGTCGAGGGTCCATGGGCTCGAGCGGGCACTGGTCGCGGTGGTCGACCACGCCGTCGCCGTCGTTGTCGTCGTCGGGGCAGCCGCGGCGCTCGGGGTTGGGCTCGTCTCCCATGGGGAAGGTCGGGCAGAGGTCCTCGGGGTCGAGCACGCCGTCGCCGTCGCGGTCACCGAGGGGGCAGCCCAGGCGGTCGGGGTCGGGGTTGGGGCCCTGCGGGGTGTCGACGCACTGGTCGTCGGGGTCCATCACCCCGTCGCCGTCGCGGTCGCCCACGGCCGGAGGCGGCGGGCGGTCTTCGGGCACGTGGAAGGTGAGGTGCAGCCCCGCGGCCCAGTAGGTCGCGTCTTCGAGCTCGCCCGCGGGCACGGTGCGGCCGTTCACCACCGCGTCGCCGGTCTGGAAGAGCTGACCGACGCGCGCGAAGGGGCCGAGCGAGAACGAGCGGGTGATGGCGAAGTCGTAGCCGAGGCCCACGTTCGCGGTGATGCGCGTGAGGTCGCCCGAGAAGCCCGGGCCCGCGTTGAGGTCGATCCAGAAGCTGCCGACGGACCCCGTGTTGAAGACCCCTCGGAGGCCGAGGTCGACGGAGAGCAGTCGGCCGTTGGAGCCCTGGTCGCGGAGCCAGAGCCAGTTCGCGACGCCGAGCTGGAAGTTCAACGGACCCGCGATGCGGATCCCGAGGCGGAGGGTGCCCTCGCCGCCGAGGCCGTCGTAGCCGAGGGTGCTGCGCGCGTGGTCTGAGAGCATCGTGCCGACGCCGAGCTCTCCGTGGAGGTAGAGGCGGTGGATGAACTGGGCCTTCGCCTCGGGCGCCGCGGAGAGGGCCGCGAGCGCGCAGGCCGCGGCGGCGACGCCGATCCCGCGGTGCTTCGTGGGGGTCATCTCGTGTCTCCTTCGCTGTGCCATGGGTCAGTCCGCCGCCACGTCTTCGAGGGAGGGGACGTCGACGCCGAGGTCGACGTCGGGGAGGACCGAGGCGTCTTCGGTCGCGCCCGCGTCGGTCGCGGCGTCTTCCGTCGCGCCTGCGTCGGCGCCCGCGTCGGTCGCGCCCGCGTCGGTCGCGCCCGCGTCGTCGCCCGCGTCGGTGGCTGCGTCGCTCGCGCCCGCGTCGCCCGTCGATCCGCCGGTGATGGTGTACGACACGACGAAGTGCGGCGACGTGCGGGTGCAGGTGCTGGCCGACGCGTCGGACGTGCTCCGCGCGCCCGAGCGCGTGTCGGTGCCGCCGTTGGGGAGGCGCGTCGTCAGGGTGAAGTTCGTCGCGCCCGTGATGGCGAAGGGGACGACGCAGACGATGTACTCGCCGAGGGGCGGCGCCGTGGTCCAGAAGACGTTCTCGGGCCCGGTGCCAGTGCGGTCGTCCCGGTCGAGGGTGCCGCCGCCGCCCGTGCGGCTGCGGAAGCTGATCGTCTGCCCGCCGGGGGTCGTGACGTACAGGTCGAGGTCGCCGGGGCGATCCCAGGTCAGCGTCGTGCGGAAGAGCCCGTCGCCGATGCAGACGTTGTTCACGCAGGTCTGACCCGCGCCGCACGCTGGCGAGCACGTCCCCGTCGCGGCGTCTCGGGCGCCGACGATGTTGCTGTCCGCGGGCACGCAGCCCACGCCCGCCGCGGCGATCACCGCGACGGCCAATGGCATCCACCTCATCTCAAGGTCCTCCCGCGAGGGCGCGTCGCGTGGGTCCCGCCGCGCCGCCGCTGTTCGCTTGGCGTCGCGACTATACGAACGTCGCCGCGCGAAAGCGCCAAGTTTCCGGCCTCCCACGGCAACGAACATCACGAGACACCCCGCCCCGCGGTACCCCCTGCCGCCCGCCCGCGTCGGCGGTGTAGCGTCCCCGGCCTATGCTCAAGAGCAGGAGGTTCGCCTTCGTCGGCGCAGGGAACATGGCCGAGGCGTTGGTTCGGGGGCTCGTCGCCTCGGGCGAGGTCGACCCCGCAGACGTGGTGATCTCGGGCCGCCGCAAGGAGCGCGCGGAGCGCACGGCCGAGCGGCTGGGGGTGAGGGCCGCGGGCGACAACGCCGCGTGCGTGCGCGGCGCCGACGTGGTGATGCTCTGCGTGAAGCCGCAGGTGATGCACGCCGTGCTCGCGGCCGTGGGCAAGGACATCCCGCGCGACGCGCTGGTGATCTCCGTCGCGGCGGGCGTGCCCACCTCGGCCATCGAAGCGCACCTCGCGCCGGGGCAGCGGGTGGTGCGCGCGATGCCGAACACCGCCGCGGTGGTGCGCCAGAGCGCGACGGGGATCGCACCGGGCCACGCCGCGACCGAGGACGACATCGACCTCGCGCGCGAGGTCTTCGGCTCCGTGGGCCGCGCGGTGGTGGTCGAGGAGGTCCAGCTCGACGCGGTGACGGGCCTGTCTGGGAGCGGGCCCGCGTACATCTTCCTCATCATCGACGCGCTCGCCGACGCGGGCGTGAAGGTCGGGCTCTCGCGCGACGTGGCGATGGAGCTCGCCGCGCAGACCGTGAAGGGCTCGGCCCAGTTGCTCATCGAGACGGGCGAGCACCCCGGGCGCTTGAAGGATCAAGTGACCTCCCCTGGAGGTACGGCCATCGCGGGCCTGCACACGCTCGAGGCGGGAGGGCTCCGCACCACGCTCATCACCGCGGTCGAGACCGCGACGCGCCGCGCGAAGGAGCTCGGCGGCGCCATCTCGGCGGCCTCGCCGCACGGGCACGGCTGATGGACCTCGGCAGCACCGACACCCGCGGTCTGGAGATCACGCACCACGCGGTGGAGAACGGCGAGGGCTCGACGCTCTCGCTGCGCCGCACGGTGCACGCGTCGCCCGAGCACGGCGACGGGGGAGCGCCGCGCAGGCCCGTGCTCATCGTGCCGGGCTACGGGATGAACTCGTTCATCTTCGGCTTTCACCCGCGGGGCCGGTCGCTCGAAGGGCACCTCGCGTGGAGGGGCTTCGAGGTGTGGTCCGTCGACCTGCGCGACCAGGGCCGCTCGTCGCGGCCGCGGACGAGACCGCGAGAGCGCTACGGCCTCGAGGCGCTCGCGCTCACCGACACGGCCGTCGCGGTGGAGCGCGTGCGCGCGCTCACGCAGACGGGGGCGTCGAAGGTCGACCTCGTGGGCGCGTCGCTCGGCGCGGCGATCGTGGCGATGTACGTCGTGGGCGCGGGCGCCGACCGCGCGGGCTCGCTGGTGTCCTTCGGCGGGCCGGTGCGATGGGAGCGCGTGCACCCGCTCGTGCGCGTGGCCTTTCGCAGCCCGGCGCTCGCGGGCGCGGTGCCCTTCCGCGGGACGCGCGCGCTCGCGGGCGTGGCCTTCCCGCTCCTGGTGCGCGCGCCGTGGGCGCTGTCGATCTACATGAACACCCGGTCGACGGAGACCGCGCGCTGGCGCGAGATGATCCAGACCGTGGAGGACCCCATCCCGCGCATCAACCGCGAGATCGCCGAGTGGATCCGCGACCGCGACCTCACCGTGCGCGGCAGGAACGTGAGCGAGGGCCTCGCGCGCGTGGAGAACCCCATGCTTGCGGTGGTCGCGCTGCAAGACGGGATCGTGCCCGCCGACACGGCGCGCAGCGCGTTCCACCTCAGCGGGTCGAGCGACAAGTCCCTCCTCGAGGTGGGCGACGCCGACGCGCCGATGGCGCACGCTGACCTGTTCCTGTCGCGGCAGGCCGAGCGCGAGGTCTTCGAGCCGATGGCCGCGTGGCTCGCGTCGCGCGGGTAGCGCACCTCGGAGTCTGTCCCGGGAATCCAACGCCCGAGGTGACGGACATGGCGAAGAAGCACGGCGTGCCCACGCGGCCGCTCGGGAGCACCGGGGTCGAGGTGTCGATGGTGGGCCTCGGCGGCTACCACGCGGGCAAGGCGAAGACCCAGGCCGAGACGGTGAAGATCATCCGCGCGGCGATCGACCGCGGGATCACCTTCATGGACAACTCGTGGGACTACCACGACGGCGCGAGCGAGGAGCGCATGGGCGCCGCGCTCGCCGACGGGTACCGCGAGCGGGCCTTCGTGATGACCAAGGTCGACGGTCGCACGAAGGCGTCGTGCGCGAAGCAGATCGAGCAGTCGCTCTCGCGGCTGCGCACCGACCGCGTCGACCTGATGCAGTTCCACGAGGTGATCCGCTTCGAGGACGTCGACCGGATCTTCAACGACGACGGCGCCCTCGAGGCGATGCTCGACGCGAAGAAGGCCGGCAAGGTGCGCTTCGTGGGCTTCACCGGGCACAAAGACCCCGCCATCCACCTCTACATGCTGGAGCGCGCCGAGGCTCACGGCTTCGCCTTCGACGCCGTGCAGATGCCCCTCAACGTGATGGACGCGCACTTCCGCTCCTTCGAGCGGCGCGTGCTGCCGGTGCTCACGACGAAGTCCATCGGCGTGCTCGGGATGAAGCCCCTGGGCGCGGGCAAGATCCTCGAGAGCGGCGCGGTCACCGCCGAGGAGTGCCTGCGTTACGCGATGCACCTGCCGACCTCGGTGGTCATCACCGGCATCGACGAGCTGAAGTACGTCGAGCAGGCCGCCCGCGTCGCCGAGGGCTTCACGCCCATGAGCGACGACGAGCGGAGCGCGCTCCTCGCGAAGACCGAGCCCCACGCGCGCGACGGCCGCTTCGAGAGCTTCAAGACGACGAGCGAGCACGACGCGACGGCGAAGAACCTCCAGTGGCTCGGATAGACTCCGCCCCGTGCCGCCCCGCCCCTACGACCCCGACCGCCTCGACGCGCGCGACCCCTCGCTGATCGCCTCCGCGCTCCCCGCGGCGCGCGCCGCGCTGCGCTACTACGCGCGGCTCTCGGTGGAGGGCGAGGTGCCCGCCGCGGGCGGCCCGACGCTCTACGTGGGCAACCACAACAACGGCTTCCTCGGGCCCGAGGTGCTCGCGACGCTGGCGACCCTGTGGGGCGCGCAGGGCCCGGAGTCTCCGCTCTACGGCCTCGCGCACGACTTCGCGATGGTGCAGGTGCCCTCCTTCGGGGCGCTCATCCAGCGCTTCGGGGCGATCCGCGCGACGCACGACAACGGCCGGCGCGCGCTCGACGCGGGCGCGGGCGTGCTGGTCTACCCCGGCGGAGACCTCGACTCGTACCGCCACTGGCGCAAGCGCGACCGCGTGGTGTTCGGGCCGCGCGCGGGCTTCGTGAAGCTCGCGCAGTCGACGGGGGCGACCATCGTCCCGGTGGTGGCGCACGGCGCGCACCGCAGCGCGTGGGTGCTCAGCGAGGGAGAGGCCCTCGCGCGCGCGGTGCGGATGAAATCGTGGGCGCGGCTCGAGCGCTTCCCCGTGGCGCTGGCGCTGCCGTGGGGCGTCGCGCTGGGGCCGTGGGCGCCGTACCTGCCGCTGCCCTTCAAGGTGACGCTGCGCTTTCTGCCGCCGATGCGCGCGGCGGCGGGAGACGACCCCGCCGCGGTCGCCGTCGCGGTGCAGTCGGCGATGCAGTCGGCCATGGACGACCTCGCCGCGCGCGCGAAGGGCGGCGCGCGGTGAGCGGCGCGAGGGTCGCCGAGGCGAGCGACGAGGGCGGCGTCGAGCGCGGGGCGATCGCGCTCGAAGACGGTGGGCGGATCGCCTTCGCGGTGAAGGGGCCGCGCGACGCGCCGCGGGTGCTCCTGGTGCGGCCGCTCGCGGGCTCGATGGCGCTGTGGGGAGATTTCGCCGATCGCCTCTCGGCGCGCTTTCGCGTGGTGACCTTCGACCACCGCGGGTGGGGAGTCGTCCGACGCGCCGGTCGACGTCTCGACGCGGTCGATGGCGCGCGACGCGGTGGCGGTGCTCGACGCGCTCGGGGTCGAGCGCGCGCGCGTCTTCGGCGTGTCGCTCGGCGCGATGGTCGCGACGTGGGTCGCCGCCGACGCGCCCGACCGGGTCGAGCGGTTGTGCCTCGCGTGCGCGGGGCCGACGGGTTTGACCCTCTCGGCCGAGGCGCCCGCGAAGGGGCCGAGGTCGCGCGCGCTGGTCGCGCCCGACGACGAGGCCATCGCGAGGCTCGCGGCGGCGCTGCGCTGATGGAGACCCGGATGAGCCTGCGCGCGGGGTGGGGAGCCGGTGCGGCGGGTCGAGGTGCTGAAGCACGCGGCCGCGGCGGCGCTGCACGACGCGAGCGGGGCGCTGACGTCGGTGCGCGCGCCCACGCTGGTGCTCGCCGCGGGGGAGGACCCGGTGATGGGCACCGCGGGGCCGCGCGCGCTGGCCGAGGGGATCGCCGACGCGCGCTTCGAGGTGATCGAGGGCGCGGGCCACGACCTCACCGCCGAGCGGCCAGAGGCGGTAGCCTCGCGGGTGGCGGCGTTCTTCGGCGCGGACTAACCCGCGCCTCTACCCGGTTCCAGGGCATCTGAGGTCCGAGGAACGTCTCACCGGGAGGCCGCATGAGGATCACGCTCGACTCGCTCGACGGAAAGCAGTTCACGCTCACGCTCCCGCGCGACGGAGACAGCCGCGAGCACCTGATCAAGATCGACCACGCGCACCGGCTCCGCGGCGTGTACGCGCAGGACGACGTCGTGATCGCGATGGACCCGGTGCAGGTCGACCAGCTCATCGGCGAGCTCCTGTGGCAGCTTGACGGCGGCTCCGTGCACCTCGCGGGGCCGATGAGCTTCGGCCCCACCGACATCGACATCGACATCGCGCGCGGCGACCGAAAGCCCCCTGCGGTGGGCCGCGCGAGCGCCGAGGTGATCACCGTCCCCGCGATGCGCTACGTGAAGGACGCGCTCGCGGTGCAGGGCATGGTGAGCGTGACGCGGCTCCTCGCGCAGCACGACCCGGGGGTGGGCGCGTGGCACATCACCGCCTCGGACCTCGACGGGCAGACGCTGCAGGCGACGCACCCGAAGACCTCCCCCGCGGCCGAGGCGCTCCACCTCCGCGGCGTCGTGGCCGACGTGGGCGACGACGGGAGCTTCTCGATCCGCGTCGCCGAGGTGAGCGCCAAGACCCTCTCCGCCGCCGTGAGCGGCACCACCATCAAGGTCTCTGACGGCCTCGCCAAGGGCGTCGCCGTCGTGCGCAGCGCGCGCGGAGAGGTCGCAGTCGACGTCGACGAGATCATCCTCCGCGGCATCGAGGTGCACGACGCCCACCGCGACGGGCGCCTGGGCTCCGTCGCCCGCGTGACGAAGCTCCGCTACACCCCGCAGGGCGTGTCCTTCGACCGGCTCGACATCGACGAGCTCGGCGTCGCCGTCGACGGCCTCGACGCCGGGAGCGACGAGAAGTCCGACACCCAGAGCGGGTCGAACGGCGCGAGCGAGGGCAACGGCACCTCCCGCAAGCTCGGCGTCGACCTGCCGCTCCTCGACCACGTCGAGGGGCACGTCTCGGCCGACGTGAAGGTCGACGCGCGCGTCCCGGTCATCAAGCGCCGCGTGGCGACGCACCAGATCCGCCTCGCGCTCACCGACGGCACGCTCGACTTCAAGCAGCTCGAAGGGGGCCTGTCCTTCCTCGAAGACGCCCTCCTCGACTTCGAGGTCGAAGAGAACGCCCTCGTGCTGGAGCTCGACGCGCTCATCAAGCAGAAGGCCCTGGTCTCGTGGCCCCTCGACGACGAGGGCATGGCGCGCGCGAACAACAACCGCGTGCGCCTGCGCACCCTCGCGCAGCCCACGCTCGAGGTCGGCGGAGACTCCAACGACAAGCCCGAGGAGAAGCCCGAAGACAAGGGCGAGAGCGCCGTGGGGCTCAACCGCGTCGACGTCGACCCGCTCGACGTCGAGCTCCACCTCGGCGGCCCCACCCAGGTCGCGCTCCCCACCGGAGGCGGCCTGCGCCTCGGCGTCGACGGCACCGACGCCGTGGGGATGCTCCGCGTCCACGGCTCCCTCGCGCACGACACCGAGAAGGCCCCTGACCCCACCGAGGTGCAGGTCGAGGTCGAGAACCTCGCGGTGGGCGCAGACGACCTCGCCGTGGGCGACAACCGGCTGAGCATCGGCTGCGTCACCCTGGGGCGTCTCTCCGACGCGACGGTCACCTTCCACGGGCTCAAGCCCGCGGCGGCGCGGGGCACGCTGCGCGACCTCTCGGTGCAGACCTTCTCCCTCCGGATGCCCGCGTCGCCCTGACGCCCTACCGCGGCGGCGCGATCCGCGATATGAGCGCGGCCCCATCGCCATGAGTGACCCCAAGACCGACGACAGCTTCGCCTCCCTCTTCGAGCAGCAGTCCCCCCGCGGAGGCCAGAAGCCCCGCCCCCGCCTCGCGGTGGGCGCGCGGGTCGAGGGCCCGGTGGTGCAGATCACCCGCGACGCGGTGTTCATCGACCTCGACGAGAAGCGCCAGGGATACCTCGACCGGACCGAGCTCCTCGGCGCCGACGGCGCGCTCACGGTAAAGGTCGGCGACCGCCTCGCGGCCAGCGTGGTCGAGGTCGACGCGCGCACGGGCAACGTCCGTCTGGGGCGCTCGCTCGGCAAGGCGGGCGACGTGGCCTCGCTCGAGCTCGCGCGGGAGCAGGGCCTCGCGGTCGAGGGCAAGGTCGTCGCGATCAACAAGGGCGGCGCCGAGGTCGAGGTGGGCAGCACCAAGGCCTTCTGCCCCGTGTCTCAGCTCGACAACCGCTTCGTGCCCGACCCCAGCGCCTTCGTCGGAAAGTCCCTGCGCTTCCGCGTGACCGAGGTGCGCGAGGGCGGCCGCAAGGTGGTGCTCTCGCGCCGCCTGCAGCTCGAGGCCGAGGGCCGCGAGGCCGCCGAGCGCGTGCTCGCGACGCTCACCGTGGGCGCGACGGTGAAGGGCCCCGTGACGGGCGTGCGCGAGTTCGGCGCCTTCGTCGACCTCGGCGGCGTCGAGGGCCTGGTGCCGCTGAGCGAGCTCTCGCACGACAGCGCCGTGCGCGCGGCCGACGTGGTGAAGCCCGGCGACGTGGTCGAGGTGCAGGTGAAGGAGGTCCGCCCCGGTGAGAACGGCGCGACCCCGAAGATCACCCTCTCGCTGAAGGCGCTCTCGGCCGACCCCTGGGAGGCCCTCTCGGTGGTCGCTCCCGTGGGCAGGGTCGTGGCGGGCACCGTCACCCGCGTGGTCGACTTCGGCGCCTTCGTGCGCATCGCGGCGGGCGTCGAGGGCCTGCTCCACGTGTCGGAGCTCTCGGGGCGGCCCGAGCACCCGTCGAAGGTGTTCTCCACGGGGCAGCCCGTGATGGTGGTGGTGAAGTCGGCCGACGCGCAGGCGCGCAAGGTCTCGCTCACCCTCGCGCCCGACGGCGCCGCGGCGGGCGGCACGGTGTCGAACGCGCGCGTGGTCGCGGGCGCGGTGGTGAAGGCCACCGTCGAGCGCATCGAGCCCTACGGGGTCTTCGCGCAGGTCGAGGGCACGCGCGGCCGCGCGGGGCGAGGGCTGATCCCGAACGCGGAGCTGGGCATCCCCCGCGGGGCCGACGTGCGGAAGCATTTCCCAGAGGGCACGGTGGTCACGGCGAAGGTGATCGAGACGGGCGAGGGGCGCCTTCGGATGTCGATCAAGGGCGTGCGCGAAGACGAAGAGCGCGCGGCCTACGAGGGCTACCAGGGCAGCCAGGCCGTCTCGGGCAAGCTCGGCACGCTGGGCGACCTGCTGAAGAACCGCGGCAAGCGCTGAACGCATCGGCCCCGGTCGCCGCGATGGGCGCCGGGGCCGCGTGGGTGTGGTGGGGGCGCGAAGAGGCGCGCGGCGAGGGGAGCGCCGCGCGGGGGGTCAGTCGAGGGGCGGCGGGTAGTTGACGCCGGCGGTCCAGAGGCCGGCGACGGCGCCCCAGCCGATGCCGAGGAGCAGCAGGAAGAACACGATCGACGCGGCGGACATCCGCCGCTGCGCCTTGGGCGACGCCGCGAGGCCGTTGATGAAGGCCGAGGTGTAGACGCCGTTGGCGAGGTGGTACGCCGTGCCCAGCACGCCGAGGATGTAGACGATCAGCGTGGGCGGGTGGTGCCGCATGTGCGCCGCGAGGTCGGTGAAGCTCTCGTGGCCGGTCTCAGCGTTGTTCAGCGCCGGGCTGATACGCGCGAGGAACACGTGCGCGCCGATGAAGCCCAGGAGCCCGAGGGCCGACAGGCGCTGGAGCAGGTACTTGAAGTTGCCGAAGTACGAGTACTGCTGCGCGTTGACGCCCGTGAACTTCAGGCGCCGCAGGCCCCACAGGACGTGGATGATGAGCGGCGCGAAGACGACGAAGCTCACCAGCGCCGACGAGACTGGGTTGCCGATGTAGCGGGGGGTGTTGCCCTCGACGGTGACGTTGGTGACCCGCCGCGCCCAGGCGTCTTCGCCCGCCCAGGCGTAGAGGTTCTCCCACATGTGCCAGACCGTCCACACCCCGAGGGGGGCGAGGGCGAGCACGGAACCGAGCCTCGGAAAGAGCGCGCCCTTCACGGTGGGCGCCTGGATTGCTGCTGCCTCGGACATCTCCATCGCTCCGATGATCGCGCCGACCGCCGCGGGGGTTACGGTTCACCCGCCGATCGCGCGGCGCCGCCGTCAAACGGCGCGCACCAGAGCACGAACGGCGCGCGAAGCGCAACCCGTCGGAGCGGGCGCCCTCAGGATCTGGAGCCGACCCGACGCGCGGACGAGACCCCGAGCGCCGCACGCGTGTGCGATCCGCGGAGCTCGCGCGCGCTGATGGTGCGCTCCTGCACCGGCGCGCCGGGGGCCGCGCGCCACGAGAGCGTCCACCGGCCGTGCTCCGAGCGGAGCGACTCGACCGAGTCGACGGGCTCGCCCTCGGCCACCATCACGCCGTCGCCCACGCGCTCGGCCGTCGCGTCGAGGCGCGCGAAGTACACCCCCTGCCAGAGGCCCACCGCGAGGCCGAAGCCCGACCCGTCGGCGCTGAGCCGCACGCTGCGCGGAGACTCCAGGCCCTCGTGCACGATCCGCGTCGGGCCCGCCGCCTCGCCCTGGGCGCCCACTCGCCGCGCGAGCACGCGGCCGTTCTCGCCGTCGACCCACGCGACCACCGCGCCGTCGCGCGCGGAGAGCACCGCGGGAGACGCGACCGACTCCTCCTCGTCGGCGACGCGGCGGAGCTCGACCCCGCGGCCGTCGCCCAGCGCCCGCCCCTCAGCGTCGGCGCGACCGAAGTACACCGCCTGCCGCGAGGCGTCGGTCCACGCGAGGCTCCAGCCCGCGGTGCCCCGCACCGCCGCGACGTCACGGTGCGCGGCGTCGTCGGGGAAGCGCATCGCCTCGCCCGTGCCCACCGCCGCGGGCACCCGCGCCGCGTCGGGCGCCGCCTGCCGCGCCACCGCCCCGGGCATCGCCGCGAGCGCGCCCTGCGCCCCCGACGCCACCGCCCGCTGCACCCGCTCTGGAACCCCCTGCTCGCTGCACCCCACCACAGCCGCCAGCGCCACTACCGCTGACATCCCCGCCGCGCGCGCCGTGCTCTTCGCCATCTGTAGACTCCGATCGAGAGAGGGGTTCTGAAGCGAAGCGGAGGGCGCGCGGGCTCACTCGTGAGGGGCGCGCCAAAGTGGATCGCCGAAGCTACCGGCGGGTGGGGCGTTCTGCCAACGACCCCTCCCAACTTCGGTAGGCGGATGTAGGTGCGGCCCACGCGCCCCCGTTCCGCGGAGGGCGACGCTTCGGGTAGGGTTCGCGCCGCCCATGCAGACCCCCTCCCGCGGCCGCGCGCTCGGGCTCCTGGCGCTGGTCGCCGCGTCGATGGTGGCCCTCGAGGTGCTCGTCACGCGCGTGCTCTCGGTGCTCACCTGGTACGGCCTCGCCTTCGTCGCGCTCTCGCTCGCGATGCTCGGCCTCACCCGCGGCGGGCTCGTCGCCGCGCGCGCCCACCGCGAGGGCGCCCCCCTCGGCCCGTGGATCGCCGCGCGCCTCGTCTCGCTCTCCCTCGGCCTCGTCTGCGCGACGGCGGTGCTGGTGAGCGTGCCCCTCGGCTTCGCGCTCAACGCGACGGCGCTCGTCTCGATGGTGGTGGTCTCGGCCGCCATCGCGTGGCCCATGGTCGAGGGCGGCGCCGTCATCGCGCGGTTGATGGCCGAGTCGACCGTTCCGCTGCCGCTCCTGTACGGCGTCGACCTCGCGGCGGCGGCGGGCGGCGCGCTCCTGCCGCTCGCGATGCTCGGCCCCTTCTCGGGACCGGGCGCGCTGGTGGCGCTCGCGGCGGTGCTCGCGCTGGCCTCCTTCGCGCTCGACGCCGAGGCGACGGTGAAGCGCCGCGCGGGCGCGCTCGCGCTGGTGTCGGTCGCGCTGGTCGCGCTCACCGAGCTCACCTCGCACGGGCTGGTGATCCGGTACCCGAAGGGCATGCCCCGCGACGAGCGCGAGGTGACCCTCTTCGAGCGGTGGAACGCGCTCTCGTACGTGCGCGTCCCGGACTACCGCACGGTGGGCAACACCTTCATGTGGTCGCCCTCTCCGGTGACCCCGCCCGGGACGCTCACCGCCGCCAACGCCGTCATCGACGGAGAGGCCGCGACGCCCGTCTACGCGTACCGACGTCCCGAGCACCTCAACGTGCTGCGCTTCGACGCGACGGCGACGGCCCACGCGCTGCGCCCGCACGGCACGGCCTGCGTCATCGGCGTCGGCGGGGGCCGCGACCTCATCATCGCCCTCGCCTCGGGCCACGAGCGGGTCATCGGCGTCGAGATCAACCCCTCGATGGTCGCGATGCTCCGCGCGCTCTCGCGGCGCACGCCCATCCTCAACGACCGCCGCGCCGTGGTGGTGGTCGGAGACGGCCGCGCCGTGTACGCCCGCGCCAACGTGCAGTGCTCGGTGCTGCAAGCCTCGCTGGTCGACACCTGGGCGGCGACGGGGGCGGGCGCCTTCGCGCACACCGAGTCGACGCTCTACACCCGCGAGGCGTGGGGCGTGTTCCTGCGGAGGGTGGAGCCCGCGGGGGTGCTGACCTTCTCGCGCTGGTACGACCCGCAGCGCGTGAGCGAGACGGCGCGGCTGGTGTCGCTCGCCGTCGCGTCGCTGCTCGATCGCGGCGTGGCGAACCCCGCGCAGCACATCGCGCTCATCGCCGCGGGCACCGTCGCGACGATCCTCGTGAGCCCCGAGCCGCTCTACGACCAGGACCGCGAGAACCTCCGCGCCCACGTCGCGCGCATGCGCTACCGCTGGCTCATCGAGCCGGGGCGCGCGCCCGAAGACCCCTTGCTCGCGCGCATCCTCCGCGCGCGCTCGCAGTCCGACCTCGCGCGGGCGGGCATGGACCAGGGCCTCGACACCTCGGCGCCCACCGACGACCGTCCGTTCTTCTTCCAGCTCCTGCGGCCGAGCGCGTGGCTGCACCCCGTCGAGGCGCTGCGCACGGCGCGCTACTCCGCGGGCGTGCTCGCGGGCAACGCCACGGCGATGTTCGAGCTCCTCCTCACCTTCCTCGCGGTGGCGGCGGTGGGCGCGGCGCTCCTGGGAGGCACCCTCGCCGACGCGGCGCGCGGTCGCTCGAAGGCGCTGCCGAGCCTGCGGGCGGGCGCGTACTTCGCGGCGCTCGGGGCGGGCTTCATGGCGGTGGAGCTCGGCCTCGTGCAGCGGATGCACGTCGTGCTCGGCCACCCGAGCTACGCGCTGGTGGTGGTGCTCGCGGGGCTGCTGGTCTCGACGGGCGTGGGGAGCGCTCTCTCTCCGAAGGTGCTCCGCACGCGCGGCGCGGTGCGGGTCGCGGCGCTGGTGACGGCGGCGATACTGGCCGCGCTGCCGTGGGCGGTGATCGGGCCGCTCGCGCGGGCCACCGTCGACGCGTCCTTCGCGGTGCGCGCGGCGTGGACGGGCGGGACGGCCGCGCTGGTGGGCCTCGCGCTCGGGATGTTCTTCCCCTCGGGCGTGCGCTGGCTGCCGCGCGAAGACGCCGCGCCGCTCGCCCTCGCGCTGAACGGCGCGACGAGCGTGCTCGGGTCGGTCATCGCGCTGACCGTGTCGGTGTGGTTCGGGATCCCGTGGACCTTCGTCGCCGCCGCCGTCTGCTACCTCGTGGTGGCCTGGGCCTCGCCGCCCTCGTGGCCCGCGGGGGAGTGACCCTTCCGCGCTCGCGCCTCGCGCCGTACCGTGCGCGCCCACCATGCGCGCCACGCTCCTCGCATCGCTCCTCACGCTCTCCTGCGCCTCGACCACGGCCACGTCGGACCGCGCGCACCTCGACGCGATGTCGCGCGAGCACGCCCGCGACACGCCCACCGCCAACGCCTCGGCGATGGAGCCCCGCGTCGCAGTCACCACCGAAGAGGTCACCTACGGCGAGCTCGACGGCCGCCCCTTGCGCGGCTACTTCGCGCGCCCCGCCGAGAGCGCCGAGAGCGCGCCCGCGGTGCTGGTGATCCACGAGTGGTGGGGGCTCAACGACAACGTGCGGATGATGACCCGCCGCCTCGCCGGAGAGGGCTACCAGGCCCTCGCCGTTGACATGTACGGAGGCCGCAGCGCGAGCACGCCGGAAGAGGCCCGCGCGCTCATGGGAGAGGTGATGGCGCACCGCGACGCGGGCGTGGCGAACCTGCGCGCGGGGGCGGCGTACCTGCGCACGCAGCGACGCGCGGGGCGCATGGGCGTGGTGGGCTGGTGCTTCGGCGGAGGGTGGTCGTTGCAGGCGGCGCTGAACCTCCCCGAGGCCGTCGACGCTGCGGTGATGTACTACGGCCACCCGGTCACCGACCGCGCGCAGCTCGACCGCCTCGACGCGCCGCTGCTCGGGCTGTTCGGCGAGGCCGACACCGGGATCCCCGTCGCGACGGTGCGCGAGATGGAGACCGCGCTGCGTGACCTCCACAAGGACGTGACGATCCAGGTGTACCCCGGCGCGCGTCACGCCTTCGCGAACCCCAGCGGACAGAGCTACGAGCCCGAGGCCGCGGCCGACGCCTGGCGCCGCACGACGGAGTTCTTCGCCCGCACCCTGCGCTGACCGACGCACCCCGACGGGGGCCGCGCTCGACCCGACGAGGGCTGAGCCCGTGCCGACGAGGGTCGCGCACGCCCCGATGAGGGCTGCGCCCGTCCCGACGAGGGTCGTCGTTGCGCCGACGAGGCTCGCGAGCGTTCCGCTATGGCCCCAGGGCCGTCCCGCTATAGCCCCGCGGGCGTCCCGACGAGGCTCGCGAGCGTCCCGCTATAGCCCCGCGGGCGCCCCGACAAAGTGCCCGACTGCATCGACGGGCGCCCCGACTGCGTCGACGGGCACCCCGACCGCGATCGTTGTGGGTACAGTCCCGCCCCGCGATGGAAGACCTCTTCAACCCGACGCCCGAACACCTCGCCCTCCGCCAGTCGCTGCGCCGCTTCGCCGAGACCGAGGTCGAGGCCCAGGCCCTCGAACACGACCGCGACGAGCGCTTCAACCTCCCGCTCTTCAAGAAGCTCGGAGAGCTCGGCCTCCTCGGCCTCACCGCCCCCGTCGAGCACGGCGGCACCGGCATGGACGCCTCGGCCGTCGCCCTCGCGCACGAAGAGCTCTCCGCCGTCGACCCGGGCTTCACGCTCTCGTACCTCGCCCACGCGCTCTTGTTCGTGAACAACCTCGCGGTGAACGGCAGCGAGGAACAGAAGGCGAAGTACCTCCCCGACGCGTGCTCCGGCGCGAAGATCGGCGGGATGTGCATGAGCGAGCCCGGCGCCGGCACCGACGTGCTGGGCATGGGCACCCGCGCCGTGCGCCGCGGAGACCGCTACGTGCTCAACGGCGCGAAGATGTGGATCACCAACGGCGCGGTGAGCGACACCGAGCTCGGAGACGTCTTCCTCGTGTACGCGCGCGTCGAGGGCGCGCCGCGCAACAAGCTCTCGATGTTCATCGTCGAGAAGGGCTTCAAGGGCTTCGCCCTCGGGCAGAAGATCAAGGACAAGCTCGGCATGCGCGCCTCGACCACCGCGGAGCTCGTCTTCGACGACTGCGAGGTGCCCGTCGAGAACCGCGTCGGAGAAGAAGGCGACGCGACCATCCACATGATGCGCAACCTCGAGATCGAGCGCATGGGCCTCGCCGCCATGTCGCTCGGCATCGCGCGCCGCTGCGTCGAGGAGATGAACCGCTACGCCTCGCAGCGAAAGTCCTTCGGGCAGCCCTTGCGCGACTTCGGGCAGGTCCAGCGGCACATCGCCGAGTCCTACGCCGAGTACCTCGCGGGGCGTTGCTACACCTACCACGCGGCCTCGAAGCTCTCCCTCGACGCGACGGGGCAGCGCCTCGACTCCGACGGCGTGAAGCTCTACTGCGCGACCATGGCGAAGAACGTCGCCGACCGGGCCATCCAGGTGATGGGCGGCTACGGCTACGTGGGCGAGTACCGGGTCGAGCGCCTCTGGCGCGACGCGAAGCTCCTCGAGATCGGCGGCGGCACCCTCGAGGCGCACCAGAAGAACATGACCCGCGAGCTCGCGCGCATCGACCGCATCCCCTGAGCTACGGGCACTCGCAGCTCGCGTCGCGGCACCCGCTCAGCCGCACGCGCAGGCCGTAGGCGCCCTCGTCGTCGAAGGCCGTCGAGCCGTCGACCACCAGCATCAGCCACCCGTCGCGCGTCGCGGTGTAGGTGTGCGAGCTGTTGCTCGCGACGTGGTCGTGGCACCAGCGGTCGCCGTTGCGGCAAGGGACCGTCCCGCAGTCGGCGCCCTGGTAGATCTTCATCGTGACGTCCCACGACGAGCTCACGCACCCGCCGCCGCGGGTGATCGTCGCGGTGACGGTCTCGCCCGAGCGCGCCCAGATCCGGTAGGCGTGGTCGCCGCCCGCGTCCCACGAGCAGTCGTCGAAGCGGTTGCGCGCGCTGCACGTGTCGGCGGTGACCGTGTAGCCCGAGGTGCTCGCCGCCGTGCGCCGCGAGATCACCCGCGCGTTGCCGCAGTTGTCACGGCTCTGCGTGCCGTCGGTGCAGGCGTCGCTCGGGAGGCCGCACACCACGGTGCCCACGCACACCCCCGCGGAGGAGCACCGGTCGAGGTTGGTCATCGCGTTGCCGTCGTCGCAGGCCTCGCCCGGCCGCGGCGTCTGCGCGCAGCTCGCGGTGCCCTGGCACGCGCGGGTCATGCACGCGTCGCTCACGCAGCTCACGGCGGCGCCGCGGCAGGACCCCATCGCGCACGCGTCGGTGTGCGTGCAGGGGTCTCCGTCGTCGCAGCGGGCGGCGGTGCGCCACTGCCACGTACCGCCGTCGTTGGTGCAGTAGAAGGTCTGCCCGCCGCACGCGATGGACTGACACAGGGAGTGGGCGCTCGCGTCGCAGGTGAACTCGCCGCCTCCGCCGCAGGCGCCGACGGCGCCCGCCGCGCCGCAGCCCTGGCACACGCGCGACGTGCGGAGCCGGTTCGCGCTGCACTGGTCGGCGCAGAGGCCCGCGGCGGTGCGGCAGCCCATCATCGGGTCGCAGCTCCCGAGGCAGCACTCGTTGCCCGCGCCGGGCGCGCACATCGCGGGCGCGGCGCCGCGGCAGGTGCCCGCGCCGTCGCAGACGTCTCCCGTGGTGCAGGCCGCGCCGTCGTCGCAGGGCGTGCCCGAGGGGTGCCGCGCGCAGGCGCCCGCGCCGTCGCACGCTCCCGTCGCGCCGCAGGTGGAGGCCGGCTGCGGGTCGCACTCGTCGTCGGGGTCGCTGCCCGAGGGGGCGTTGGTGCAGCGGCCCTCGCTCCCCGCGACGGAGCAGCTCCGGCACGCGCCCGCGCAGGGGCTGTCGCAGCAGTACCCGTCGACGCAGGGGCGAGACCCGCACACCATCGCCGCGTTGGTGGAGTTGCACCGCACGGGACCGACCGGCCCCGTGTCCGGCGCGGGGACGTCGGGCGCGGGGATGTCCGGCGCGGGGACGTCGTCGACGGAGACATCCGCGGGAGGGACGTCGGGCGCGGGGACGTCGGGAGTGGGGACGTCGGGCGCGGGGACGTCGGGCGCGTCGATGGACGACGCATCGATCGCGACATCGGTGTCGGGTGTCGCGAGGTCGTCGGCGGGGAGGTCCTCGGCGGTCGCGTCGAGGGGCTTCGAGGCGTCGTCGGCGGCGTCGCGCCCCTGGGCGCAGCCGAGCGCGAGGATCACCGCGCAGAGCGCGAGGCGTCGGGCCGAGAACATCGCCGTGAGTATCGACGATGGAGCCCGCGCCGCGTCAACGCGCGGCGGCGGCCTCGCGCGCGCGGCGCAGACGTCGCTCCGCGTTGGGCTCTCCGCGCAGGGGCGCGCTCCCGCGGGGGCGCACGAAGGCGTCGAGGTTGACGATGCGGTACGGCGCCTCGCCGCGGGCGGTGAGCTCGCGGTTGCGCCGCTCGACCACGCCCATGATCAGCGGGAAGGCGCTGACGCTCCACGGACGCGTGTCGTGCATCAGCACCACGCCGCCGCGCGGGTGCTCGGCGAGCTCCTGGCGAAAGCGGTCGACGACGGCCTGCGCCGAGGTGACCTCCCAGTCGTGGGTGTCGATCATCCAGTACGCGGGGGTCCAGCGGCGCGCGGCGACGGCCTCGACGGAGCGGCGACCCGCGAGGGCGCCGAAGGGCGCGCGGAAGAGCACCGGGCGCTGGCGGGTCACCTGGCGAACGAGCTCCGCGGTGCGGTCGAGCTCGTACGCGAGGGCCTCGGGGCGCAGCCCGTCGAGCAGGACGTGGTGGTAGCTGTGCGTGCCGATGAGGTGACCGCGGCGGGCGGTCTCGCGCAGCGCGGCGCGGTGCAGGGCGTGGTGCTCCCCGTCGAGGCGGTGGCCCACGACGAAGAAGGTCGCCTTCACCCGGTGCGCGTCGAGGAGGTCGAGGAGGCGCGGGGTGGTGGCGTGCTCGGGTCCGTCGTCGAAGGTGAAGGCGAGGCAGCGCGCGACGCCGGGAGGGCAGTGGCCCTCGATGAGCTGTCCCCCCGAGAGGTCGCGGGGCTGCGGGCGGCGCGCGCGGGCCGCGGGGCGAGCGGCGGCGCGTGGGGTGACGGCGCGTGGGGTGACGGCGCGCACGGCGCCGACGCGGGCGGGGCGCGCCGAGGGGACGGCCTGGGCGAGCGCGAGGGGCATCGCGGCGAGGGCCGCGACGGACGCGAGCGCGAGGGCGACGAGGCTCCGGCGGCGCATGGCGCCACCGTAGTCAGGGCCGCCCGAAGGGCCGTAGTTTGTGGGGAGACGGAGGAGGGAGCGGCCCGCGGAGCGTCGGAGCTCCAGCGGGCCCGCGGGGGAGGCTCAGGGCGCGCGGACGGCGACCGTGAGGGTGTACGCGGGGATGGCGACCGCGGGGGTCATCATCGACGAGTACGACGACACGCAGACGGTGTAGGTGCCCGCCGCGAGGTTGCGCGCCGCCGCGGTGGTGTCGGGGTTGACGAGCGAGCAGAGGTCGCCGCGGTCGTCGTTGGAGGCGATGGGCATGGTGCCGCCCGCCGCGTAGATGTTGATGATGGTGTCGGGGTCACCCTCGGCGGTCTCGCCGGGGCAGCCGCCCATGCCGTCGCTGGTCTCGGCGCGGATCGATCCGCCCATGGGGACCGCGATGCTGAAGCAGTCGACGTCGGTGCCCGGCATGAGGGAGGCCGAGATCACCGAGTTGCCCGAGAGGGCCTGCGGCATCGCCTGGGTGTTGGGCTCCATCTCCATGATGGGAGCGGTGCAGGTGCCCGCGGCCGAGGCGCCGAGGCAGACCGAGCCGGTGGCGCAGGCCGTGGCGCGGCCCGCGGTGTCGCACGCGCCGCCCGCGGCGACCATCGCGCGGCAGGTGCCGGGCGCGGCCATGGTGGGCATCGCGGCGGAGCAGGTGAGGCCCGCGTCGCAGGGCATGCCCGCGTCGCCGACGCGGCAGGGGGTGCCCGCGGCGGTGCCCGCGGCGGCGCAGGTGCCCTCGACGGCGCCGGGGGTGCTGACCGCGCAGGAGGTGCCCGAGGCGCACACCGTGCGGAGGTTCGCCGGGTCGCACGCGGCGCCGGCCATCGCGACCGCGCGGCAGGTGCTGGTGGGCGAGGTGCCCGAGCACTCGAAGCCGGTGTCGCAGCGGGGCGAGTCGGTGCGGCAGTAGCCGCCCTGCACGCCGAGGGCGAGGCAGGTGGCGCTCGACGGGTCGGCCATGGTCGGCGTCGGGCGGCAGTACGAGTCGGCGCAGGCGTTCATCTGGCCGGTGGCGTCGCAGGCGGCGCCGACCATCACCGCGGGGCGGCAGAGGCCGTTCATCGTGGCCCCCGGCGGGCGGAAGCACGCGAGGCCCGTGTCGCAGACGGTCATCGCGGAGCTCGGGCGGCAGAGGCCGCCGCTGGTGCCGTCGGTGCGGCAGGTGCCCATGGTGGTGGAGCCGGGGTTGGCGACGCAGCTCGCGCCCTCGACGCAGATGGTGGTCGCGGTGCAGGGCATGCCGACGGCGACGGGGGTGAGGCAGACGCCGGGCATGGCGGTCGTGGGCGCGGCGACGGTGCAGCGCAGGCCGGAGTCACACGCGGGCCCCGCGTCGCCCACGCGACAGGGCGAGCCCATCGCGCCGGGGACGGTCTCCTGCACGGTCAGCTCGAAGCCGCCCGTCGCGGCGGACTCCTCATCGCGGCCCCAGCCGCCGACGGCGATGTAGACGGTCTGACCCGCCATGAGCATGCCGGTGGTGGCCGTCGACTGGAGGTTGCCCTGCGCCACGTCGTCGTTGCAGGCGAGGGGCGCGGCGGTCTCGGAGCAGGTGCCGAGCACGGCGACGACGGTGTCGAAGTCGGTGCCCTCGTTGTCGGTGCTCACGCGCAGGATGCCCGCGGCGCGCATGGTGTAGCGGAAGGCCACCACGGAGGCCTTGGTGCCCATGGAGGGGAGGCACGACGCGGGCAGGTTGCCGAGCGTGACGAGCGCGCCGCTCTTGTTGTCACCTTCGTAGGTGATGGTGCCCGTGGAGTCGGGGGTCATGGACGACAGGTCGATGGGCGCCGCGCAGGGGTCGTCGGGGTTGGTGTTGCCCCGGTCGGTGGTCGGGCCGCGGTCGCGGGTCGGGCCGCGGTCGCCCGAGGCGTCCATGGAGCCGCCGTCGGGGTTGGTGCCGCCGTCCATCGTGCTGCCGTCGGGGCCGGTGCCGCCGCGGTCGGTGGTGTTCCCCGCGTCGGCGGGGGTGTTGCCGCCGCCGCCCGACGCGCCGCAGGCGACGACGAGCCCGCTCGCGACGAGACCCGCGAGCAACCCACGATTCCACATGGTCATTGGTGTCCTCTCTGAACTGGGAGCGAGTAGGGGGCACAGGTCGCACCCCGCAAGGAACGCGAACACTTCTCACGCCCGTCGCGAGGTCGTCAACGGCCCGAGGCGGGCCGTCTCACCCATACTCCACGAGAGGAACGCGTCAGATCGGGATGGGGCACTCGAAGTGCGCGCGGTAGCAGTCCATCGGGTCGCGGTAGAGCGAGCGGCAGTCCGTCCCCTCGCAGGAGCACCCGCCGATGCCAACGCAGTCCGCGCCGTTCCACGCGTAGCCGAAGAACGCCGTGCACGCGCCCACGCCGCGCGCGTCCTGGGGCGGGCACACCCGCGGCCCGCCCGCGTCGACGCCGCCGTCGGCGCCGCAGCCGGGCTCCACCGCGCAGCCCACGGTGTCGCCCGAGCACGTGCAGGTCGTGCACGCGTCGACGCGGCAGGGCACGCCCTCCTGGCAGCGCACGCTCCCGATCATGCAGTAGCGCACGCCCGCGTCGGGGGGCACGATCCCGCACGCGCCGCGGTGCGCGAAGGGCTGCCCGGGGCAGGTCGAGCTGCCCATGAAGGTCCGCCCGTCGCAGCCGCAGAACGGAGACACGTCGGCGGTGCACCCGCCCACGTCGGCGTAGCTGCGGCAGGTCCACGGCACGTCGCAGCCCTCGGCCCCGGCGCAGAGGTAGCCCGCGGGGCAGTCGCTCGACGCGCGGCAGGTGCGCGGCGGAGGCCCGGCGTCGACGCACGCGCCGGTGCAGCGCAGCTCGCCGTTGCTCGCGCAGAAGCACACGGTGCACTCGCCGACGCGGCACTCCTGGTTGAAGGGGCAGACCGCGTCGTTGGGGAGGAGGCAGCCGCCGGGGCCCCCGTCGACGGGCGGCGGAGGCATGTCGCAGGGGCCGCGGTGCAGGAACGGTCCGGGCGGGCAGGTGGAGCTGCCCGCGATGGTCACGCCGTCGCAGCCGCAGTAGGGCGCGAGGTCGTCGGTGCAGGGGCGACCGAGCTGCGGCTGACAGGTCCAGGGGACCGCGCAGCCTTCGCTGCCGAGGCACTCCAGCCCGGGGCCACACTGTGAGCTGTTCGTGCACGGGCGGCCCATGTGTATCGGGACGTCGCTGCTCGGCGGCCGGTCCACCGAGGGCGCGTCGCTCGCGGGCGAATCGCTCGTCGCGCCCGCATCGTTCCCGGGCAGCGGGCCCCCCTGGATCGCCACCGAACCACAGCCGCCGAGCGCCACGCCCAGGGCCAGCATCGTCCACGTCGAAGCTCTCATCGCGCACCTCCTGTCGCGGGGCTTCACGGGATGTGTCTCACGCTGACACAAACCGTGCGCCTCGCGGCGGTCACGAGAGGAGAGAACAAAGTCCGGGCCAGCGGGTCAGCTCAAGCGCGCGCGGCGCGACTCGGCCTCGATCTTCAGCCGCGCGTCGGTGGCCATCTGGTCGACCTTCTCGTTGTAGTGGTTGCCGTTGTGGGCCTTCACCCAGCGCCAGGTGATGGCGTGGGGCTTCGTCGCGGCGTGGAGGCGCTCCCAGAGGTCCTGGTTCTTCACGGGCTTCTTCGAGGCCGTGCGCCAGCCGCGGGCGACCCAGTTGGGGAGCCACTCGGTGATGCCGTTCTTCAGGTACTCGCTGTCGGTGTAGAGCGTGACCTCGCACGGCCGCTTGAGGGCTTCGAGGGCCGAGATGGCCGCGAGCAGCTCCATGCGGTTGTTCGTGGTCGAGGGCTCTCCGCCGCTCATCGGGAGCTCCTTGCCGTTGCCCGAGAGGAGCACCGCGGCCCAGCCGCCGGCGCCTCCGGGGTTCGGCTTGGCGCCGCCGTCGGTGTAGATGGTGACCTTCGGGGGAGGGGGGCTCTGCGCGGCGTCGTCGCTCACGCTCGCGACGCTATCGCACGGCGCCGGGCTTCGTCTCGTTCGCGGCAGCCTTCGCGCGCTCGTCGCGGGCGTGCCGCTCGCGCGGGTGCTCGTTGTACCAGGTGTCGTAGCTCTCGCGGGTGACGTCGACCTCGATGAAGCCGTCGCGCTCGATGCGCGCCTGGCACCCGAGGCGCGAGCTCGACACCACGTCGAAGGCCTTGTCGAGGATGTCTTCCTCCTCGTCTTCGGCCTCGCTCAAGAGGTTCGCGCCCTGCTTCACGTGGACGTGGCAGGTCGAGCAGGCGCACACGCCGCCGCACGCCGACCCCTCGGGCGCGCCCGCGATCTGCGACGCCTCCAGCAGTGATTTCCCGATCGGGACCTCGGCCTCGACGGTGCCGTCGGCGCTGTGAAAACGGACCCTCGGCATCGTCAGCCTCCCTCTCGCTCGCCGGTGAGGTGCGGGTGCGCGGGGCGGTCCTTGAGCTCCTCTTCGAACTCGGCCACCGCGTGACCCGACATCGCCTGCTTCACCGCGCGGTTCATCCTCCGCTCCGCGAGCGGCGTGGCCGCCCGGTCGAGCGCCTCGGTGCGCAGCCGCACGGCCTCCCGCTGCCCCGACGCGATGGCGCCGCGCAGCGCGTTCAGCGCCCCGTCGACCTCGGCGCGCTCGTCCTCGTCGAGCAGGTCTCCGTCGACGCCGAGGGCCTTCTCGGTCGCGGCGATCACCTGCTCGGCCTCGACCACGCGCTCGCGCCACTGCCGCGCCGCGAGGTCGCTCTCGGCGTGCTCGTACGAGTCGAGGAGCATCCGCTCGACGTCGTCGCCGCTCAGGCCGTACGAGGGCGTGACCTCGACCTCCTGCGCGATGCCGGTGTTGAGCTCCCGCGCGCTCACCGTGAGGAGGCCGTCGGCGTCGACCCTGAAGGTCACCTCCAGCCGCGCCGAGCCCGCGGGCATCGGGGATGCCCTTCAGCGTGAAGCGCGCGAGGGATCGGCAGTCGGCGGCGAGCTCGCGCTCACCCTGCACGACGTGGAGGTCGAAGCCGGTCTGGTGGTCGGCGTAGGTGGTGAACACCTGCGCGCGGCCCGCGGGGATGGTGGTGTTGCGCGGGAGGATCTTCTCGGCCACGCCGCCCATGGTCTCGAGCCCCAGCGAGAGCGGGATCACGTCGAGGATCAGCGCGTCGTCGCGCGGAGACTCCCCCGCGAGGAGGTCGGCCTGGAGCGCGGCTCCGTAGGCCACGACCTGCTCGGGGTCGATGTCGGTGAGGGGCTCCATGCCGAAGAGGTCGCGCACGTACGAACGCACCAGGGGCACGCGCGTCGAGCCGCCTACGAGGATCACCCCGTCGAGCTCTCCGGGCTTGTAGCCTGCGTCTTTGAGCGCGCGCCGCACGGCGGGGCCGGTGCGCTCCACCACGGGACGGATGAGCGCCTCGAAGCGCTCGCGGGTGAGGGTCTGCTCGAAGGCGCCGCCGTCGAACTCGAAGACCACGGTGGTCTCGCTCGCGTCGGTGAGCGCGTGCTTGGCGCGCTTCGCGGCGTCGAGGGCGGCGCGCACGAGCTCGGGCGTGCGCTCGGCGTTCACCTCGCGGAGGAATTCCTCGGCCACGGCGCGGTCCATGTCGTCGCCGCCGAGCTGCGAGTCTCCGCCCGTGGAGCGCACCTGAAAGACGCCGTCGTCGAGGGAGAGCACGGTGACGTCGAAGGTGCCGCCGCCGAGGTCGTACACGGCGAAGGTGCCCTGGGTGCGTCCCTTGTCGAGGCCGTAGGCGAGGGCGGCGGCGGTGGGCTCGTTGAGGAGGCGGAGCACCTCGAGGCCGGCGAGACGTCCCGCGTCGCGGGTGGCCTGGCGCTGGGCGTCGTCGAAGTACGCGGGCACGGTGATCACCGCGCCGCCCACCGAGCGGAGCTTCTCCTCGGCGCGGGTCTTCAACACGCGCAGGATCTCGGCTGACACCTCCACCGGCGACACCGCGCGGCCGTGGACCTTGAAGCGCACGGTGTTCGACTCGCCCTCGGCGGGCTCGACGAAGGCGTAGGGTCCCAACCGTCGCGTCTCGGGGTCGTCGGCGCCGCGGCCCATGAAGCGCTTCACCGAGACGAGGGTCTCGCGCGGGTGGAGCGCGGCCTTGGCGCGGGCGTCGTTGCCAACGAGCGTCCCGCCGTGGGCCATGTAGTGGACGACGCTGGGGAGGAGCGGGGAGAGGTCGCAGTCGAGCACGCACTCGGGCTGACCGTCGGCCACCCACGCGACGAGGGAGTTGGTGGTGCCGAGGTCGATGCCGATGGGCGTCGGGCGGGCCTTGGGGTCGAAGATCTGAAAGAGGGTCATGGGGTGCCGTCGGTGTCTTCCGAGGCGTCGGCCTCTTCGAGGAAGCGCGTGAGGTACTTCAGCGACACCACCGCGTCGCGGGCCTTTGCGAGGGCGTCGAGCGCGGGCGCGTCGACCGCGAAGACCTCAGAGAGCAGCGCGTACGCGACGTCGACGCGCGACTGCACCTTCGCGCGCAGCGGGGCCACGCGGGCGGCGTCGCCCTTGGCGTCGTCGAGGGCCTCGCGGAGTTCCATGATGTCCATGAGGAGCGCGGCGGGGGCGCGGTCGCCGTCTTCGATGGTCACGCCGTTGAGCCGCAGGAGCGCTGTCGCCCGAGTGAGCGGGTCGCGGAGTGCTCGCCACGCGTCGTTGACCGACACCGCGCGCTCGAGCGCCACGCGCCGCTCGGCGGGGGCGGCGTTGACGAAACGGTCGGGGTGCAGCGCGCGGGAGAGGTCGCGGTGCCGCTGCTCGACCTCCTTGCGAGGGAGGTCGAAGCGGCGCGGCACGCCCAGCGTCGCGAAGGGGTCGTCCACGGTGATGTCTTCGGTGAGGGGGAGGAGTGCGGTCGCGCGGTCAGACGCCGAAGCTCGACCCGCAGCCGCAGCCCGCGGCCTCGTTGGGGTTCACGAACTTGAAGCCGTGCTGCATGAGCTTCACCTCGTAGTCGAGGGTGGTGCCGTTGAGGAACACCAGCGACTTCGGGTCGACCACCACGCGCAGCCCGTCGAACTCGAAGACCTTGTCTCGCGCGGTGGGCGCGTCGGCGAACTCGATCACGTACGAGAAGCCCGAGCAGCCGCCGCCCTTCACGCCGAGCCGCAGCGCCGCGTCGGGCGTGCCCCGCTTCGCGAGCGCCTCGCGCGCCTTGGCCGCGGCCTTGGGCGTCACGACGATCGACATCTCGACCTTCGCGGGGCCATCGGGCTGCGGAGACGGCCGCGACTCGGTGGCCGTGTTCACTGGCCCCCCTCGCGGCGCTTCGACTGCTTCTGGCGGAAGTCTTCGATCGCGCTCTTGATCGCGTCTTCGGCGAGCACCGAGCAGTGGATCTTCACCGGCGGGAGGTTGAGCTCCTGCACGATGTCGGTGTTGCGGATCTTCTCGGCCTCCTCGAGCGTGCGGCCCTTGAGCCACTCGGTGGCGAGGGAGCTGCTCGCGATGGCCGAGCCGCAGCCGAAGGTCTTGAAGCGCGCGTCTTCGATCACGCCGCCGTCGCCGACCTTGATCTGCAGCCGCATCACGTCGCCGCAGGCCGGCGCGCCGACCAGGCCGGTGCCGACGTTGGGGTCGTCCTTGTCCAGGGTGCCGACGTTGCGCGGGTTCTCCGCGTGGTCGATGACCTTCTCGCTGTACGCCATGACTTCTTCTCCGTCAGCGCGGGCTCAGTGAGCCACCCACGCGATGCTCTTGAGGTCGATGCCTTCCTTCGCCATCTCGTAGAGGGGCGACAGGTCCCGAAGCTTCTTCACCCGGTCGATCACCAGCGAGGCGACGTACTCGACCTCCTCGTCGGTGGTGAATCGGCCGAGCCCGAAGCGGATGCTCGTGTGCGCGAGCTCCTCGTCTACCCCGATCGCGCGCAGCACGTACGAGGGCTCGAGCGACGCGCTGGTGCACGCGCTGCCCGACGAGACGGCCACGTCCTTGATCTGCATCATCAGGCCCTCGCCCTCGACGAAGGCGAAGGACACGTTGAGGTTGTTCGGCAGGCGCCGACCCTCGCCCCACGCGCCGTTGATGAACACGTGGTCGAGCTCGGCGAAGAGCCGGTCCTTGAGGTGGTCGCGCTGGCGGGCGAGGCGCGCGGCCTCGTCGCGCCACTCGGCCGTGAGGATCGCGCAGGCCTTTCCGAAGCCCACGATGGCCGGGACGTTCAGCGTGCCCGAGCGCATCCCGCGCTCGTGGCCGCCGCCGTCGATCTGCGCCGAGAGCCGCACGCGGGGCTTCGAGCGACGCACGTAGAGCGCGCCCACGCCCTTGGGGCCGTAGATCTTGTGCGCGGTGATCGACGCGAGGTCGACGCCCATCTTCTCGACGTCGAACTCGGTCTTGCCGATGCCCTGCACCGCGTCGCAGTGGAAGAGCACCCCGCGCTCCTTGCACGCCTTCGCGAGCTCGGCGATCGGCTGGATCGTCCCGATCTCGTTGTTGGCGAGCATCACCGACGCGAGGATGGTCTTGTCGGTGATCGCCGCGCGGAACGCGTCGACGCTCACCATGCCCTCCTGGTCGACGTCGAGGTAGGTGACCTCGTAGCCCTGCTTCTCGAGGCGCTTGCAGGTGTCGAGCACGGCCTTGTGCTCGATCTTCGTGGTGATGATGTGGTTGCCCTTGTCGCGGTAGAACTCCGCGACGCCCTTGATGGCGAGGTTGTCGCTCTCGCTCGCGCCCGAGGTGAAGACGATCTCCTCGGGCTTGTGGGCGCCGATGAGGGTGGCGACCTGCTCGCGGGCGTAGGAGACGGCCTCTTCGCCGGCCCAGCCGAAGGCGTGCGAGCGCGAGGCCGCGTTGCCGAAATGCTGGGTGAAGTACGGGAGCATCGCCTCGAGCACGCGCGGGTCGACCGGCGTGGTGGCGTGGTAGTCCATGTAGATCGGCAGCTTGGGCGCCATGTCGTTCCTCGCTTCGGTCACGCGGGGCGGGGGCCGTGGAGGCCCGCCACCAGGTCGGGCGCGCACCCGCCGCCGTGGAGCTCACAGCGGGGGCACGCGGAGATGAGTCGCTCGGGGTCGCAGACCTCGCAGCCTTCGAGGTAGGCGACGCTGGCCTCGAGCTCGTGGCGCAGCTCGGAGAGCCGCTGGATCTGCCGCCGGGTCTCGTCGAGCTTCTGGGCGTAGAGCTCGCGGATGCGGTTCATCGCGCCCGTCGCCGAGCCCGCCTGCTCCCACTGCTGGAGCACCTCGCGGATCTCAGGGAGCGAGAAGCCCATCTCCTGGAGCTTCGAGATCCAGCGCACGCGCAAGACGGCGTCGGGGGCGTAGAGGCGAAAGCCCCCGCGGGAGCGCTCGGCGGGCTGGAGCAGCCCGAGCTCTTCATAGAGGTGCGGCGCCCGCACGGTCTTCTGCGTGCGCTGCGCGAGGTCGCCCACGCGCAGGAGGTCTCCCGCGGAGCACTCGCCCTCTCGGGGCGGCAGGGCCGAGGGGACCTCGGTCTCTGCGATCGGCAGTCGGAGCGCCATCTGAAACTCGGTGACTCTGACCCTCACGTACGGGTGAGGTTTGCAGGGTCACCCTTACGTAAAGGTAAGGGTCCCGAACGTCAAGCCGTCTCTGGCACGGGGCGTGGCCGCGGCGCGGCGCATGGCGGGTCCGCTCCCATTGGTGACCGCGGCGTGGCTGCTGGGGTTGTTGCTGCTCCCGACCCGAGAAACCGGGGTGTTGATGGGGGTGACCGGCGCGGCGCTCGCGGCGGGGGCGGTGCTCCATCAGAGGCGCCCCGGCGCGGCGGCCGTGGCGATGGTCGTGGCGGCCTTCACGGGCGGAGCGCTGCGTGGGGTGACGGCGCCGACGCATCGGTGGGGCGAGGGAGGGGTTCCCTCGGTGGAGGCGGGGCCGCTGCGCGGTGCGGTCACGCGCGGGTGCGTGCGGGCGGGGGAGTGGGATCGGTGCGAGGTCGAGACGCGCGAGCGCGGGGCGGTGCAGCTCCGGGTCGAGGCGGGGCGATGCCACGCCGTGCCGGGTGACGTGGTCGAGGCCGTCGCGACCTTCCGCGCGGTGGCGCCGCTCCACAACCCGCCGAGGGACGACCCCGCCGACGCGCTCCTCCGCGACGGGGTGCACTGGAAGGCCGAGTCCGCGGCCTGCGCCGTCGTCGGTCGACGCACGACGTGGACGTCGTCCGTACGCGCGCTCGCGCTGCGGCTGCGTCGCGCGGTCGAGGCCGGGGTCACGCGGAGCATGGGCGGCGCCGACGCCCCGCGCGCGATGGCCCTCCTCGTGGGCGACACCCGCGGGCTCGACGAGGGGAGCGCCGACGCGTTCCGTGAGAGCGGGCTCGCGCACCTGCTCGCGGTGAGCGGCGCGCACGTCTCGATGCTCCTCGCCGCGGCGGGGTGGGCGCTGCGACGGGCGCTCTCGCGGGTGAGGCCCATCGCACTGCGCGGGTGGGCGCCGCGGCTCGCGCTGTGGGCCCCGCTGCCCTTCGCGGTGGTCTTCGTCGCGATGACCGGCGAGTCGCCCGCGTCGATCCGCGCGCTCCTCACGGGGCTCGTCTCCGCGCTCGCGTCGCTGGCGGGGCGTCGCGCGCACCCCGAGTCGACCCTCGCCGCGGTGGCGCTCGCGATGAGCGCGTGTTGCCCGTCCTACGCGCGCGACGTGGGGTGGCTGCTCTCGGTGGTCGCGTCGTGGGCGCTGGTCTCTGCGTCGCGCGACCCCACCGAGCCGAGCTCGCTCCTGCGCGGCGTGGTCGACGAGCTCGTCGCGGCGGTGTCGGCGTCGCTGCGCGTGGCCGTCGCGGTGGTGCCGCTCGCCGCGTGGAGCTTCGGCCAGACGCCCGTCACCGCGGTGCTCGTGAACGTGGTCGCCGCGCCGCTCGGAGAGGCCCTCGCGCTCCCGCTCGTGCTCGTCACCGCGCTCGCGTCGCTGGTCGCGCCTCCGATCGCGTCGGTGTTCGGGCGCGCGACGGGCTTCGCGCTCGACGCGCTGTGGAGCCTGCCGCGCGTGGCGCTGCGCCTCCCGCTCGCGACGGCGCCGCTGCCAATGCCCACGCCGACGCAGTGGGTGCTCGCGACGGCGCTCGCGCTCCTCGCGCTCCGACTCCGATGGACGGGCCGCGCGGTGGTCGTCGTGATCGCGACGGTCGCGCTCGCGGGCGCGGAGCTCTCGCACCGTCGCGCGGTGTCGTCCGCGGGGGTGCTCCGCGTGACGACCATCGACGTGGGGCAGGGAGACGCCGTGCTCGTGGAGTTCCCCGACGGCGCTGCGATGCTGGTCGACGGCGGCGGCGCGCTGCACGGTGAGCCCGACCCGGGCGCGCGCGCGGTGGTGCCGTGGCTGCGATGGAGACGTCGCGACCACCTCGCCGCGGTCGTCCTCTCGCACCCGCACCCCGACCACGCGGGCGGCCTCGCGGCTGTTCTCAACGCGCTCCGCGTCGACGCGCTCTGGGACACGCTTCAGGGCGAGGCGCTCCAGACCGGCGGCGCCTACCGCGCGATGCGCGACGCCGCGCGCGACCGTGGGGTGCTCGTGCTCGGTCCGAGAGAGCTGTGCGGCGCGCGGTGGTTCCACGGAGCGCGCGTCGAGGTTCTCGCGCCGTGCCCCGACGCGAGCGCCGACACGCCGCCCAACGACGCGAGCTTCGTGCTGCGCATCGACCACGGGCGCGCGTCGGCGCTCCTCCCCGGAGACCTCGAAGCCCACGGAGAACGCGCGCTCCTCGATCGGTCGCGCCCCGTGACGGTCTTGAAGGTCGGCCACCACGGCAGCCGCACCTCGACCACCGACGCGTGGCTCGATCGGCTGCGTCCGTCGGTCGCGATGATCAGCGCGGGTCACCCCTCTCCCTTCGGCCATCCCCACCCGAGCGTGCTGCGGAGGCTGCGCGAGCACGGTGTGCGGGTGTTGCGGACCGACCTGCGCGGGCGGAGCTCCGTCACGCTGCGCCGCGATGGGAGCTGGGCCGTGGAGCCCTGACGCCATCGCCGCGCGACGCGCGACATCTCACCCGCTGGATGCGCGACGACGACCTGATCCAGCTCCGCCCCGAGGGCCTCTACTGCCCGCCCGCGGAGCTCTACATCGACCCGTGGAAGCCGGTCGCCCACGCCGTCCTCACGCACGCGCACGCCGACCACGCGCGGCCCGGCTCGACGCGCTACCTCGCGCAGCGCGACGCGGCGCCCATCCTCCGCCACCGGCTCGGCCGAGACCTCGACCTCACCACCGTCGCGTACGGCGAGGCCCTCGACGTGAAGGGCGTGCGGGTGAGCCTGCACCCCGCGGGGCACATCCTCGGGTCGTCGCAGGTGCGGCTCGAACACGAGGGCCGCGTCTGGGTGGTGACCGGCGACTTCAAGCGCGACGAAGACCCCACCTGCGCGCCCTTCGAGGTCGTGCCCTGCGACGCGATCATCACCGAGGCGACCTTCGCGCTCCCGGTCTACCGCTGGAGGCCTCCCGGCGAGGTGATCGACGCGATCCTCGCGTGGTGGAACGACTGCGCCGCCCGCGGGCGCAACGCGCTCTTGTGCTGCTACGCGCTCGGAAAGGCCCAGCGCGTGCTCGCGGGGCTCGTCGGTCGCGCGCCGCGGCCGGTGCTCCTTCACGGCGCGATGGAGCCGCTGGTGAAGGTCTATCGCGACGCGGGCGTGGCGATGGTCGAGACCGAGCCCGCGACGGACCGACCCAAGGAGAGAAGCTCGCGGGCGCGCTGGTGCTGTGCCCTCCCTCGGCCTCGGGCTCGACCTGGGCGCGGCGCTTCGGCGAGCGCGAGGTGGGCTTCGCGTCGGGCTGGATGCAGGTGCGCGGCGACCGCCGTCGCAAGGCCTACGACCGCGGCTTCGCGCTCTCGGACCACGCCGACTGGCCCGCGCTCATCGACACGCTCCGCGCGTGCGGCGCGCGGCGGGTGATCACCACCCACGGCTTCAGCGAGGCGCTCGCCCGCTACGCCCGAGAGGAGATGGGCCTCGACGCCGAGGCGCTCGCCACGGACTTTCACGGCGAGGCCGAGGAGGCGTCGTGAGCTTCGTGACGCTCTATCGACGTCTCGACCAGACCTCGTCGACGCGCGACAAGACCGAGGCCCTCGTCGACTTCTTCACGACCCAGGACGACGCCGAGGTCGCGTGGGCCATCGCGCTGATCCTGGGCGAGCTGCCGCCGCGAAAGCTGTCGACGAAGGACCTTCGCGCGCTCGCCACACGCCACGCGGGCGTGCCCGACTGGCTCTTCGAAGAGTCACAGGCGTCGGTAGGAGACCTCGCCGAGACCATCGCGTTGCTGGTCGAACCCGCGGACCCGCAGCCCTTCACGGGCTCCCTCGCGCGCTGGATCGAGACCGAGCTGCTCTCCGACGAAGACCCCGCCGCGGTGCTCTCCCGCGCGTGGTCGCGGTGGGACGCGTTCTCGCTCTTCGTGCTGCACAAGATCCTTACCGGCGCGCTGCGCGTGGGCGTCGCGAAGGGCTTGCTGGTGCGGTCCCTCGCGAAGGCGTGGTCGCTGCCCGAGGTGCAGGTCGCGCAAGGCTTGATGGGCCGCTGGTCGCCCACGCCAGAGGCTGTCGTCGCGCTGAAGTCGGGCGCCGCGCAGGGCGAGGCGTGGAGCGCGCCGTACCCCTTTCAGCTCGCGTCTCCGCTCGAAGACCCGCCGGAGTCTCTCGGCCCCCTCGACGACTGGCTGGTCGAGTGGAAATGGGACGGCATCCGCGGGCAGTGGGTGATGCGCGGCGGCCGCGTGGCCCTCTGGAGCCGCGGCGAGGACGTCATCACCGAGCGCTTCCCCGAGCTCACGGCGGGCGCGATGGTCGAGGCCGCGCGCGCGGCGTGTACGTCGGCCGTGGTCGACGGAGAGGTGCTCGGGTGGCGCGACGGGCCGCTGCCCTTTCAAGACCTGCAGACCCGCATCGGGCGCAAGACCGTCACCGCGAAGGTGCTCGCCGCGTGCCCCGCCCGCCTCGTCGCCTACGACCTCCTGGAGCTCGACGGGGAGGACCTCCGCGAGCGGCCGCTGTCGGAGCGCCGCGCGATGCTCGATGCGTGGGTGTCGAAGGTCGGCCACCCGAACCTGACGCTCTCGCCCGTGGTCACCGCGGCGTCGTGGGAGGCGCTCGCCGCGCTGCGTGAAGGGTCGCGCGCGCGCACCGTCGAGGGCCTGATGCTGAAGCGCCGATCGTCGCCCTACACCCACGGCCGCCGCCGCGGCGACTGGTGGAAATGGAAGGTCGACCCGCTCACCCTCGACGCGGTGCTCGTCTACGCGCAGGCGAGGCACGGCAAGCGCTCGAACCTCTTCACCGACTACACCTTCGCGGTGCTCGACGAGGCCGGCGCGCTGGTGCCCGTCGCCAAGGCGTACTCGGGCCTCGACCAGGGCGAGATCGAGTCCCTCGACCGATGGATCCGCCAGCACACGCGCGAGCGCTTCGGCCCGGTGCGCAGCGTGGAGCCCCTGCAGGTCTTCGAGCTCGCCTTCGAGGGCGCCGCGGCCTCGACCCGCCACCGCGGAGGGATCGCCCTGCGCTTCCCGCGCATCCTCCGGTGGCGCAAGGACAAGCCCCCGAGCGAGGTCGACCGCCTCGAAGACCTGCGACGACGTCTGTTGCCCGCGAGCGATTGACGACAATCTTCATCAGGTCTCTTGACTCCATTGGAGACAAGGGATTAGGGTGCGGCCCTCCCATGCGCCTCTTCGCCCTCGACTCAGCGCTCTCCGCCGGTGACCGGTCACGGTCATCCGCGGACTCCTGCGCGCGAGAGGGCTCACGCAAGACGGCGACATAACAAGGCTTTTCACAGCTTCGTCGCCCCACCTTCGAGACCCTCTCCGGCAGCCGCTGGAGGGGGTCTCGGCGTTTTGGGGCTCTCGGTTTTCGGGGTCGCGCTCGCGCGCGGTCTCAACGGACTTCGGGTCGTTGCCCGGCCCGATGCATACAGGAGAATCCAATGGGCAAGGTTCATCTCAACGTCGGTACCATCGGACACGTCGACCACGGAAAGACCACGCTGACGAGCGCGATCACGAAGGTGATGGCGGCCTCGTACGGCGGCAGGGCGCGCTCCCTCGAGCAGATCGACAGCGCCCCCGAGGAGCGCGTGCGCGGGATCACGATCAACCTCGCGCACGTCGAGTACGAGTCGGCGACGCGGCACTACGCGCACATCGACTGCCCCGGTCACGCGGACTACGTGAAGAACATGATCACCGGCGCCTCGCAGATGGACGGCGCGATCGTGCTCGTCGACGGCTCGCAGGGGCCGCAGGCGCAGACGCGGGAGCACGTGCTCCTCGCGCGGCAGGTGGGCGTCGAGAGGGTCGTGGTCTTCATCAACAAGACCGACGTGGCCGACCCGGAGCTGTTGGAGCTCGTCTCCATGGAGACCCAGGACCTGCTCATTGAGCATGGTTACCAGGGAACGCCCGTGGTGATGGGCTCGGCCCTCCAGGCGATCCGCGCGGTGGACGAGGGCGACGCCCACGGCCCCCGCGCGGAGCCGATCCGCGCGCTGGTCTCCGCGATGGACGCGCATTTCCCCGATCCCGTGAGGGACACGGCGTCGCCGTTCCTGATGCCGGTGGAGGACGTGTTCACCATCGAGGGCCGCGGCACCGTGGTGACGGGGCGCGTCGACCGGGGCGTGCTCCCGGTGGGCGCGAGCGTCGAGGTGCTGGGCTTGTCCGATCAGGGCAAGGCCCGGGTCGTGGTGGTGACGGCGATCCAGTCGTTCCACAAGGACCGCGCCGAGGCGCGCGCGGGCGAGAACGTCGGCCTCCTCCTGCGCGGCGTGCGCCGTGAGGAGGTCGAGCGCGGGCAGGTGGTGTCGGTCCCCGGCGCCATCGTGGCCCACGCGGCGGGCGAGGCGGAGCTGTACGCGCTCTCGGCGAAGGAGGGCGGCCGCCACAGCCCCTTCGGCACCGGCTACATGCCGCAGTTCTTCTTCGGCACCACCGACGTCACCGGCACCCTCGAGGTCGCCGAGGGCCTGGTGATGCCGGGGGAGCGGGCGCGGGTGGGCTTCCGCCTGCAGCGCCCCGTGGGCATGGAGCCCGGGATGCGATTCGCGCTCCGTGAGGGGCGCAAGACCGTGGGCGCGGGCGTCGTGCTCTCGGTGAAGTAGCGAACCAACGACCGTGCGGGCGCCCGGTGGGAGTTCCATCGGGCGCCTGCGCGCTATCCCTCGACCAGCGCGAACTCCACGCGGCCCAGGGCCTCGTCGGCCGAGACCACCTTCACGGTCACGGGCATCCCCACCGCGAACCGTCGCGTCGACGACACCACCGCGCCCTCGCGCGCCGCGAGCGTGTACGGGCCCTCGGGGAGCTTCTCCAGCGGGATCGTCCCCTCGATCAAGGTCGTGTCGATCTGCGCGACCACACCGAACGGGCGCGCCTTGACCACCCTCGCCGTGAAGGTCTGCCCCACGCGCTCGCCCATGTAGCGCGCGAGGAGCATCCGTCGCCGGTCGGTCTCGGCACGCGCCGCGCCGCGCGAGCGCGCGTTCAGGTGCGCCGCGAGCGACTCGACCTCCTCGTCGCGGATGCGCCACGCGCGCTCTCCGTGCAGGTACGCGCGGATCATCCGGTGCACCGCGAGGTCGGCGTAGCGGCGGATCGGCGAGGTGAAGTGCAGGTACAGCGGCGCCGCGAGCCGTAGTGCATGGAAGGGTGCACCGTGTAGCGCGCTCGGCCCGAGCGAGCGCAGGAGCACGCCGCGGATCGCGGCCTCGCTCGGCATCGCGCTGATCTGCCGGTCGAAGGCCGCGAGCGCGAGCGGGGTGAGCCGCTCGCCGAAGCCCGGCGCGAAGCCGAAGTTCGTCGCGAACTCGTCGAGGTCGCGCACCGCCTCGGGCGAGGGGGAGTCGTGTACGCGGTACACGCCCGGCACGCCGCGGTCGCGCAGCCACGTCGCGATGGCCTCGTTCGCGGCCACCATGCAGCGCTCGATGAGGAGGTGCGCGCTGTTGGCCTTCACGCCCTCCACCGACACGCCCGCGGCGTCGACGCTCACGCGCGCCTCGTCGCGGTTGATCTCCACGCCGCCGCGCCGCGCGCGGGCGAGCGCCAGCCGCGCCGACACCGTGCGGAACCACGGCGCCGCGTCGCGCACGGGCTCCATCGCCGTCGACACCTCTCCGCGGTCGAGGAAGGCCGCGACCTCGTCGTAGTTCAGCCGCGCCCACGAGCGGATCAGGCTCTCGTACACGTCGACTGCGGTGACCCGCCCCTCGTCGTCGATGCGGAGCTCGGCCGTCAGGCACGAGCGCTCGACGCCGGGCAGGAGCGAGATCCAGTCCGACGAGAGGCCGTCGGGGAGCATCGGGATCACCCGCCCCGCGAGGTAGACCGAGGTCCCGCGGGCGCGCGCGTCGGCGTCGAGGGGCCCTCCCATCGGCACGAAGCGGCCCACGTCGGCGATGGAGACCAGCAACCGCAGCGCGCCGTCTCCGTCGGCGGGGAGCACGGCGATGGCGTCGTCGATGTCGCGCGTCGAGGGCGCGTCGATGGTGACCGTGGGCACGTCGCGGAGGTCGCGCCGGTGGTCGAGCGCGTGCGGGATCGCGCGGGCCGACTCGGCCTCGCTCACCGCCGCGGGGGAGAACT
This sequence comes from Polyangiales bacterium, assembly GCA_041389825.1. Lineage (GTDB taxonomy): Bacteria > Myxococcota_A > Polyangia > Polyangiales > JAEYZO01. The sequence goes on from JAWKRC010000024.1 coordinate 99,358, forward strand.
CCGTGGGGATCGCGTGGCGCGCCACGACGCGGGTGAGGGCGCGGTCGTCGCCTTCGAGCACGCGCAGCGCGACGGCGGTCTTGCCCTCGACGCGCGCGAGGAGGTGGTCGCCCACGGTGAAGGTCACGCCGCCGTCGTCGAGGGGCCAGTCGGTGTTGGCGACCTCGCGGTCGACCTTCAGGTGCGCCGCGCCGCGGTGCGAGACCACGGTGCCGTAGAGCTCGACGCGGGGGCGGTCGACGAGGGCGAGGTCCGAGGCCATCCAGCGGCCGTCGTCGCCTTGCGTGGCCTTGCACTCCACGACGTCGTCGGCGAGGAAGGGGTTGAGCACGGGGGGCGTGACGAAGGCCGAGACGTCGCCGTCGTCGACGAAGCCGAAGCCCCGGGGGTGGACGACGACGCGTCCGCGGAGGGTGAGGGTGTCCATGGTGGTGGGTCTCGCGTGGAGGGCGCGGGAGCATCGCACACAACCCCGCGCGCGGGTCTGTACACGGGGCGCGTCGTCGGGCGAAGACGTCGCCGTGAGCGCGACGAAGAAGGTGCAGCCGGTGCTGGGCTTCGCGACCGCCGCCGACTGGGAGGCGTGGCTCGCGGAGAACCACGCCGACCCGACGGGCGTGTGGCTGAAGCTGAAGAAGAAGGGCGGCGCCGAGCCGCTGGTGACCTACCTCGAAGCGCTGGAGGTCGCGCTCTGCTGGGGCTGGATCGACGGCCAGGCGGGTACGGGCGACGAGCACCACTACCGCCAGCGCTTCACGCCGCGGCGCAAGGCGAGCCCGTGGTCGAAGATCAACCGCGACCGCGTCGAGGCGCTCACCGCCGCGGGTCGGATGCGCCCTCCCGGTCAGGCCGAGGTCGACCGCGCGAAGGAGGACGGCCGCTGGGAGCGGGCCTACGACGGCGCGCGCACCGCGACGGTGCCCGACGACCTCACGGCCGCGCTCGCGGCCTCACCGAAGGCGAAGGCGCTCTTCGACGCGCTCGACGGCGCGAACCGCTTCGCGATCCTCTACCGGGTGCAGACGGCGAAGACCGAGACCTCCCGCGCCGCGCAGATCGCGAAGCTCGTCGCGATGCTCGCCGAGGGGAAGACCATCCACCCCCGCGCGGAGAAGAAGGCCGCCGTGAAGAAGAAGTAGCCCGCGCGCTCAGAGCGCCGCGCGCAGCTTCGCGAAGATCCCGCCGAACGCGCCGTTCGACAGCACCGCCACCGCGTCGCCCGGGCGCGCGATCGCCTTCACGCGCGACACGATGCGGTCGACGCTTCCGTCTCCCGCCTCCACCGTCTCGGCCGCGCCGCCGCGCGCGCGGATCTGACCAATGATCGCCTCCACGTCGAGCCGCTCCTCCGCGGGGATCTCGGGTCGACCCACCGGCGCGAGGATCACGTGGTCCGACGCGGAGAAGGCCGCCGGGTACTCCGCCTGGTGCGTGCGTCGACACGCCGTCGCGCTCCGCGGCTCGAACACCGCGATGAGCCTCCCCTCGGGCAGGTGGCGCTTCATCGCGCGAAGCGTCTCGTCGACCGCCGTCGGGTGGTGCGCGAAGTCGTCGTAGACCCGCACGCCGTTCACCACGTCGACGAGCTCCTGCCGTCGCTTCACGCCCTGGAACTCCCGCAGCGCGTTCGCGAGCCCCTGCACCGGCATCGACAGGCCCTCGGCCAACAGAGCGATCGCGGCCACCGCGTTCCGCAGGTTGTGCTCGCCCATCAGCGGCGAGAAGTACCGACCCGCGAGGGAGCCGCCGATGAAGAGCTCGAAGGGCTGCATCCCTCCGCTCGGCGCGATGGGCGCGGCCACCCACTCGATGGGCGAGCCGTCGGCGGAGACGTCGCCCTCCAGCCCGTAGCGCACCACCCGGCACGGCGCGTCGCGGGCCACGGCCATCACCTCGCGGTCCTTCGCGTGGGCGACGAGCACGCCCGCGGGGTCGAGGCGCGAGGCGAAGCCGCGGAACGCGTCGCGGTACGACTCCATCGTGGGGTAGATGTCGACGTGGTCGTGCTCGACCGAGGTCACGATCGCGCCGAAGGGGCGGTAGGACCAGAACTTCGGCACCTTCTCGAAGAAGGCCGAGTCGTACTCGTCGCCCTCCACCACGAAGGCCCCGCCGCGGCCGAGGCGAAAGCTCGCGTCGAAGTTCTTCACCACCGCGCCGATCAGGAACGACGGATCGACCCCCGCGGACTGCAACAGCCACGCGACGAGAGAGGCCGTGGTGCTCTTGCCGTGCGTGCCCGCCACCACGAGGGACTTTCGCTGCGCGAGGAAGAGCTCACCCAGCGCCTTCGGGAAGGAGCGGTAGTTCATCCCTCCGTCGATGGCGGCGCGCGCCTCGGGGTTGGTGCTGCGACAGACGTTGCCCACCACCACGAGGTCGGGGCGAGGGGAGAGGTGCGCGGGGTCGTAGCCCTCCATCACCTCGACGCCCCAGCGGGTGAGCATCTCGCCCATGGGCAGGTGAAAGGCCGTGTCGCTCCCCGTCACCCTGTGCCCCGCGGCCTTCAGCAAGCCCGCGAAGGAACCCATCCCCGTGCCCGAGACGCCGATCAGGTGGACGTGCATCGGCCCCCTCTCTCGCACACATCCCGCGCCCGCTCAAAACCCCCTGGGAGTGTGTCGCGTTGTCGCACGCGCCAAACGCCGGAAGTGGCGGCATTCACCACACTTCCGCGAATCTCCCCGCGTGATAGCCCTTGTTTCACGGAGGGCGCCTTCGCGCCGCACCGCCCAGGGGTTCCAGATGACCGCACCGGATGCACAGACCCACGCGACGGAGCCCGCGCCCTCGCGACCGCTGTGGACCTACGACCTCCCCGCGTCGCTGGTGACCTTCCTCGTGGCGGTGCCGCTCTCGATGGGCATCGCGCTCGCGTCCGGCGCGCCCATCATGGCCGGGCTCATCTCCGCCGCCATCGGAGGTCTCATCGTCGGTCTCCTCTCAGGCGTGCCGTTGCAGGTGAGCGGTCCCGCGGCGGGGCTCGCGGTGATGGTCTTCACCTTCGTCGAGCGCTTCGGGTTCCGCACGGTGCTCGCCATCGCGGTGCTCGGCGGCGCGCTCCAGATCGTGCTCGGCCTCGCGCGCGTCGCGCGGGTCACGCTCGCCATCTCGCCCGCGGTCATCCACGGGATGCTCGCCGGCATCGGCGTGCAGATCTTCCTCTCGCAGCTCCACGTGATCCTCGGGGGGAGGCCGCAGAGCTCGGCGCTGAAGAACATCGTCGAGCTCCCGCGCCAGGTGGGAGACCTCCACGGCGCCGCGACGGCGCTCGGCCTCCTCACCATCGCCGTGCTCATCGCGTGGCCCTTCGCCGAGCGCGCCACCAAGGGTCGTCTCAAGGTCCTCCCCGGCCCGCTCGTGGCGGTGACGCTGGGCACGGTGATCGCGACCGTGATGCACATCGCGCTGCCGCGGGTGAGCGTTCCTCACGACTGGCGCAACGCGTTCTCGACGCCGATCTGGCCCACGGCCGCGAACATGGGCCCGGTGCTCGTCGCCGCGGTGAGCCTCACCCTCGTCGCGAGCGCCGAGTCGCTGCTCTCAGGGCTCGCCACCGACAAGCTCCACGCGGGCGCGCGCGCCAACCTCGACCGCGAGCTCGTCGCGCAGGGCGTCGGCAACATCACCGCGGGCCTCCTCGGGGGACTGCCCATCACCGGCGTGATCGTGCGCTCCACGGCGAACGTGAGCTCGGGCGCGAAGACGCGGCTGTCGACGATGCTCCACGGGCTGTGGGTGGCGGTGTTCGTCACGCAGCTCGGCTTCGTGCTCAACCGCATCCCGCTGTCGGTGCTCGCGGGGCTGTTGTGTGTGGTGGGGGCGAAGCTGGTGTCGCCCGCGAACATCAGGTCGATGGTGAAGCACGGCCAGGGCGCGGTGTACTTCGTCACGATCTTCGGGGTGGTGTTCGTGAACCTCCTCGCGGGCATCGGGATGGGCGTGGCCGTCGCGCTCGCGCAATTGGTCTACCGGCTCACGCGGGTGGAGGTGACGCTCACGCGCGAGCCCGAGGCGTGGGCGGTGCGGGTGTCGGGGTCGCTGACCTTCCTGGGGGTGCCGAAGCTGGCGGGGAGCTCGCGAAGCTGCCGGTCGGGTCGGCGGTGAGCGTCGACCTCGACGTCGACCTCCTCGACCACGCCGCGTGGGAGGCGCTGGAGAACTGGCGCGGCAACCACGAGCGCACGGGCGGCCGCGTGACGATGGACGAGCTCCGTCAGATCTGGCACCCGAGCCGCGGGCGGCGCGGCGGAGACGAGGCTCGGGCGGCCTGATCGACCGCCGAGGCTTCGCCGAAGCCCGTTGCCTCCTTCGCGGACGCGCTGCACCGTCCGCGACCACCCTGATGCGCGCAGACGATGATCGCCCCACGGAGATCCCGGAGTTCCGCGCCGACCTCGCGCTCGATCGCTTCGACGAGGTGCTGCGCGCGTTCCGCCGCGCGGGCGTGGTGTTGCTGCGCGGGCTCGCGACGCCGGCGCAGCTCGACGCCGTGCAGAGCGCCTACGACCCCGTGCTCGCGGCCGCGACGGAGCGTCGAGCGCGCGGCGACCGCGGGAGCTTCCGCGCGGAGCAGAGGCACCACCTGAGCCTCGCCCCCGAGGAGGCGCTCTCGAACCCGCTCTCGCCCCCGTGGGTGCGGGATCACCCCCTCGTCACGTCGCTGGTGTCCTCCGTCTTCGCGGGGCCGTGGAGGCGCGGTCCGACGCAGGTCGAGTGCGCGCTGCCTGGGTGCGCCCCGATGCCGTGGCACTCCGACGCCTTTCCGCCCGACCTCTCGCGGCGGAAGCGCACCGTGAGGGTGGCCCTCCAGGTGCCGATGATCGACGTCGACGCGTCGCGCGGCCCCACCGAGGTCGACCTCGGGAGCCACACCGACCACTACGACCGCTGGGCGCGCGAGACCCGCGGCGCGCCCCGTCACCCCCGCCTCGTCCTCACGCGTCGTGGTGACGCGTTCCTCCGTGACGGCGACCTGATCCACCGAGGCACGGTCAACCGAAGCGACGCGCCGCGGCCGATGCTCTCGCAGCTCTTCCTCCGCGATGGCCCCGTCGACTGGTGGGGACTCTCCGCCCGCCGCGTCGCGCGCTACGCCCGAGCGCGCCTCGCGCTCAGGCTGCGACGCGTGCTCCCTCGCTGATCGCGCCGCCGCGGGGCGCGGGGTGACATCGGCGCGCGAGCGCCGACGGTCGCCCTACGCACGATCGCCGCTTCAGCGCTCTTCGCTCTTCTCGCTCTCGCTCTCGCTCTCGCTCTCGCTCTCGCTCTTCTCGCTCTTCTCGCTCTCGGGCTTCTCGCTCTCGGCCTTCGGGGCCTTCGACGAGCCGGGCCTGCCCTCGGCGAGCAGGTTGGGGAAGCGCCCCTCGGGGTCGTCGTCGCGGAAGGTGTATCGCCCCGCGGCGGAGACCTCCCGGTAGAGCGGCGCGAGGTGGCTCCACGCGCGGTGCGAGAGCGCGAGCCACTCGGGCTGCACCTCCCGCTTGTTGAGGACCTCCATGATCTCCTGGGCGGCCTTCTGCGCCGCGGCGGAGTCGCCCTCGCGGTAGTTGAGCGGGTCGCGCGACACGAGGTCGTGGTGCTTCTGGTAGAGCTCGGCGAGGGAGGCGAGGTCGTTGGCGCGGTCGGCGTGGCCGCTCCTGGCGCAGTCGGGCGACGAGGGGCCGTCTTCGGCGTGGTCGCGCAGGAGGTACGTCACACAGTCCATCATCCGGTCGCGCAGCTCCTGGAGTCCTTGTCGAGCTTCGGCGGGAGCTTCTGCCTCGGACTCGGTGGCCGTGGCGTTCATCGCGCGGCGTCGGGTGAACCAGAGCGCGAGGGCGGCGTCGGCGAGGCTGTCGAGGTGGGCGAGGTCGAACTCCCCCGCGGCGGCGAGGCGCTCGAAGCGAACGCGCGCGGGGCCCGTGGCGTTCTCGCGGGCGACGCGGAGCGCGGCGGAGACGACCCGCTGGGCGTCGGCGCGCAGCGGCTCGACGCGGTCGTTGGGGATGGCGGCGAGGCGGTCGCGCAGGGCGTTGAAGGCGAGCTCCGCGGCGGCGAGCTCGACGCGGTGGGCTCCTGCGCGACGGGCTCCGTCGCATCGGTGGAGGGAGCGGACTTCGGCGGCTTCCGAGGGCGAGAGGGTATCTTCATGATGACGATGATTCGCCGGAGCTTCGTTGAAGGTGAAGTAGGGACTTTCCCGTATCGGTGAAGGTGTGAAGACGCGCCTGGGATACGCGGGCGTATCGGTGGAGGGGTTCGCAGCCTCCGTCGATACGCGTGTGTAACAGGGGCGTGACAAATAGGGCATTCCCGTAACGCGATGGTATCGAAAGAGTGGCAAAGGGGGTCGCCGGGATACGTGGGCGTATCAGCAGAGGGGTGGAAGGGCGTCGGAGATACGCGGGCGTATCGGCTGATGGCGCGGAGGTCGCCGGGATACGCGGGCGTATCGCGGGTGGGGGCGCCAACGCGGCGCGTCCGCCGCCGCGGGGCTACGGTTCGAGCGACCCGCTGGCGTTGATCCGCGGGGTTCACTGGGGTTCACCGTTCCATCGACGAATGTGCGCACATCCCGCTTGACAACCGCGGGGAGGATGATCGCCCTCGTCGACGCGGCGCTGGGGCGATGAGGTCCACCCGTGTCGTGCCGGTCCAGGCGGCGGGGGCGCCGCGACACCGACGGACGGGGAGCGCAGATGGGGACCTTCATCGAGATCATTCTCGACGCCGACGAGCTATTCGGTCGATGACAACTCCGACGCCAAGGCCGTGTGGAGCCCGGTGGAGTCGTCGCTCGACGTGACGGGCTACGAGACCATCGACATCGAGCTGGCCAGCTACGCGCTCACCGACACGGCGACGCTTTACTTCATGACGGCGACGACGAACGCGAGCGACACGAGCCTGTGGAGCGAGGTCGACAACATCGCCATCGACGACGCGCCGAGCGGCACCGAGGCGGCGGTGATCTTCCGCAAGACCATCGGCGCGACGGCCAACCAGCCGCTCCTGCGCTACCTGCGCTGGAAGCTCAAGGGCGCCACGGCCAACCCGGCCAAGGTGTTGATCACCGTGCGCGGCATCGGGCGGGCGGGCTGAGGTCGGGCCATGGCCTGGTTCGAGGTCTTCTCGCGGGAGACCAGCGAGGCGAGCGCGCTGGCCTGCGACAACGACCCGCAGCTCCTCGGCGCGTCGAGCTACGGGTTCCCGATCAACGACGACGCCTCCACGTCGCTCGCGGTCGCGCCCGGGATCTACCGAGTGTGGCTGGAGGGCCGGAGCCCGACGGTGACGGTGTACCTCGCGGTAGGGGTCGGCACTCCACGGCCGAAGCCCCGACACCGGCGGCAAGAACGTGATCGCCTTCTCGGGCGACATGACGGTGCGGGGTGCGCGTGCCGCCGACGGGGACGCCCACCGACGGCGAGTGGCCGGGGCAGACCGTGGCGGCGCGGCTGAGCACGGGCACGGCGGACACGACGCTGTTCTTCATCCCGGTGCTGACGTGGCAGGACGACTGAGGGAGGTGCAGCGATGGCAGAGACGGTCGTGATGGCCAGCGGCGCGGCCGCGTCGATGAACAAGAAGCCCGGCAAGGAGGCCGTGTTCGACCTGTGGGCCTTCCGGGAGCTGGAGCTGGAGCTGAGCGTGCTGTCGATCAAGACGGAGGGCCAGCAACGTCTGGGCGACCCTCTTTGATGGAGACCTCGATGGACCCCGACCCCGAAGCGACCGGAAGCCCCTGGGCGCCTTCACGCCGCTCTCCGACGGGGGCACCGACCGCGGCGCTACGCGGGCTTCTTGCGCTACGTGCGCTGGCACGTCATCAGCAGCCGAAGAAGGCGGGACCGTGGTCTTCAATCTCCGCGGGATGGCCCGATGAGGTGAAACCCACGGCCCGAAGCGGGCAACCCATGACCGTGGGCGTCGCGACGATGCCCGACGGAGGTGCGCGGTGAAGCGAGAGCACAGTGACGTGACCGGCGGGAGAGAGGCCGGGGTGAGGGCAACCGCACGCTCGCCCTCGCCCTCCTCCTCGCCGCGGGCTGCGCGAGCGAGTCGGGCAGCAGCACCGACGCCGCCATCGATCAACCCATCGCGGTCGACGATCTCGGTTCCGCTCGCGACGCCGGGATGGACACTTCTCCGATGGACTCCGCCGTCCCTCGCTGCGTTCCTGGGATGAGCGTGGCCTGCGTGTGCCTCGGTGGGCTTACCGGGGTACAGACCTGCACCTCCGAAGGCGTCTACGGCGTGTGCGTCTGCCCCGACGCGAGCGCGCCGACGGACGCTGCGAGCGACGCGTGGACGTTGGACATCCCGGTGCGTCCGCTGGGGCCGCGGCTGATCACGCCGCAGTCGATCTCGCGCACCACCACGCAGCGGCCCACGTTCCGCTGGGTGTTGCCCGATGGCGTGACGCGAGCGCGGGTGACCGTCGCCCGCGACCGCGCGCTCACCATGGATGTGCGCACCGGGATGGCCACGGGGACGAGTTGGCGACCGACGGAGCCGCTTCCGTTCGCGGTGTGGTTCTGGCGGGTGGAGGGCCTCGGCGAAGACGGAGGCGTAGTGTGGACCAGCCCCACGTGGGAGTTCCGCGCGCCGCGCAGGGACACCGCGGTGGACTCGAGCTGGGGGACGTGGCGGGACTTCAATGGGGATGGGTATGATGATCTCGTCGTGTTGGATACGGGATTGAGACCGGAGCAGGTGTACTGGGGGAGCATGAGGGGAGTCTCGGCGACCGGAACCAACATCGATCTGCGGTCGATGCTCTCGCGCGACTATGGCTGGTCTCCGAATCGACCACAGTTCTGTGATTTCAATGGCGATGGCCTGGCAGATCTGGCGGTCGAGGTGTACGGCCTCATTAGAGTTGACATCGATGCGGGCTCCACCACTCCGCACTTATCATCGGCGGTCGTCGTGTATTACGGTCGACCATCGGGCTTCGCCGATACGCCTGATCTGATTTTCCGGGAACCGAATGAGATCGGCGCGATTCAACTCGTAGGGTTGACTACAGGAGATTTTGACGGAGATGGATTCGGAGACGCGTTGATCGGAGAAGTTTGTGGATCTTCAGGCTGCGACGCCGTCCGCGACACCTTGAGAATCAGATTGTATTCCGGCTCCTCCACCGGGCTTGAATCAGTTAGCAGACTTCAACTCGCCGAAGGAGAGATCCAACCCTTTAGCGCTCTGCAAGGTAGTTCCAGAGCGGATCTGAATCTGGACGGGCTGCCGGAATTTCAATTCCGAACATCAATAGGGCTTCTCGTCGTCTCGTCGCTCGCTGGTGGCGTCGCATCCGTCTCGACAGTACCAGCCGGCGGCGAACCGTTATTTGGTGCGGATTTCGACGGAGACGGCTATGGCGAATGGCTGCATGCTTCGCCAGACTCCATCACGTTCTTCCGATGGACAAGCACCGGACCGGCACCCAACGGTTGGAGCGCGCTCAGGTCACCGGACATCCCTTCTGGAATCGCGGGGCGTAGTTTCGGGATGAGGATCACCGCGGGAGATGTGAACGGAGACGGGTATGCGGATCTGATCACGAGCGCACCAGAAGCCCCGCTCCCGGCCGGAGCGGGACTTCGTGGAGACGGACGCGTGTACCTGTACCCTGGCGGAGTTCGCGGACCGGGGGTGCTCGCCGTTCGCTGGGACGCCAGGCCAACCGGCATAGGAGGGATCGAGGACAACTACGGCGCATACATCGCTTCATGCAGTGACTATGACGGTGACGGGTTCGACGACGTGATCGTGACCGGTTTGAATCGCGTTGAAGTGAAGTATGGTGCTGCACGCGCCGAAGACGCGGGATCGCGAACAACTGAGTTGAGAACGTTCAGCGACAGGCCGGGAATCAGTGACTAGAGATCGGAGCGGCGGGAATGGGAACCTTCGGGGACGAGTTCTTGAACGTACGAGAGTTCATGGCGCGGGAGCTCGGTTTTTTCACCACGATGCCTCTACCAGACGAGAATGATGATCTATGGCGTCGATTCATCGATAGTTTCATCCCTGCACTCGCTGCGCCTCCTCTCAACAACGGCGGCTATGTCTACTTTCCACCTGGCACCTATTACATCAAGAGAGGGTTCACTATCGGCCCGAAACTCACTCTTGTCATCGCCACAGGTGCGAAACTCGTCCTTCCTCGCGGCGGTGACATCAACCCCGCGCTCTCACCACCGTTCTTGAGCCCAGATTCGCGGTACAACACGCTCTGTGTCGAAGTTCAAGGCGCGCTGCAAGCCGGACCTCACCAATTCCTGGAGCCGACATTTGACGAGGCCGGAAACCATACCGGCCGAGGCACGCTGCTCCTGTCGGGCGAGTCCGTTCAGCAGGTTTACCCAGAATGGTGGGGGGCTCGTTCTGATGCGTATCCCTTCGGAGCGGCCGTCGTGAATAGTACTCTGGGACTGCAGTCGGCGATCGATGCGGCCGTCCACAATCGCACTCATCAGTTCGGCGCGTCAATTCCGATCATGTTGTCGGGAAGATATACGCTCAGACGTCCCGTCTATATTGGTC
>JAWKRC010000025.1:0-108457 GCA_041389825.1 Polyangiales bacterium
AGGAGGGCCACGCGGTCGCCGCACTCCAGCGCCGCCGCGTGGATCGCCGCGGCGTCCACCGGGCGGCCCAGCACCTCGTAGGCGAAGGGAGACAGCTCCGCCTGCGCCTCGCGCGAGAACGACCTGGTGATGCTCCGCGCCATCTCGTCGAGCTTCGCCCCGTCGACCCCGTCGAGCTTGAACATCGGCTCGAACTGACGGAGCACCGCCGAGAGCGCGAGGGAGAAGTCAGCCGCCGACATCCGCAACGGGAGCGAGAGCCCCATCGCGATCAAGAGCATCGCCCGCGCGACCGCGAAGCGGTTGGCCGCGTCGTCGACCGCCGCCGCCGCCACCACCACCGTCGCGGGCGAGCGCCCCACGGGCAGGCACCGCGCGGGCACCGTCGGCGCGATGAGCACCTCGACCTCGCCGAGGTCCAGGGTCTGGGCCCAGCGGTCGATCTCCTTGCGCAAGGGGTGAGGCCGCGCGCCGAGCCGCTCGGCCTTCGCCGCCGCCATGTCGTAGGGCATCAGCGGGTCGACCACGGGGGAGGTCCGCGCGAGCACCTCGCGCAGCGCCCCGGGGATCGCCGGCGGCGCCAGGAGGTCGAGCCCCGACGCCGACAGCGCCGAGGCCCCCGCGCCCGGGACCACCCCGGTCGGCGCGAGCGCCCGCGCCCCCAGCTCGCCCCGGCCCAGCGCCGCCGCCACGGCGGCCACCGCGCGCGCCGCGTCGGGGCGCTTGCGCAGCGAGAGGCACTCGACGAACTGACCGAGCGCCACGCCGTCGCGAGGGTCTTTGTCCACCGCGGCGCGGAGCTCCCTGCCCGCCACGTCGAGGGCGGCGCGGGCGCGGGCGTCGTCGCCCTCCTCGCCGGCCACGCGCGCCACGCGCAGCAGCCGCGCCACCCGCTGCGGCCCCTGCGGCGTGCGCTGCACCAGGAGCTGGAGCGTCTCCACCTCCTTCGCGCGCTCGCCGGTGCGGGCGTAGAGGTCCACCAGGCGCTCCAGCGCGCGGGCGTCGTCGGGCTGGGCCTGCACCAGCCGCCGCCACGCCGCCTCGGCGCGCTTCGGGTCGGGGAGCCTCCGGTCGAAGATGTCTCCGAGCCCGAACAAGAGCTCCGCGCGCTCCTTGGGGTCTGCGCTCACCTTCGCGAGCTTCACCATCGCGTCGGCCGCGGCGGCCCAGTCCTCGGCGTCGAAGCTCAACTGCGACACCGCGCGCAGGGCCTCTTCGTGCGTGGGCTGCACCGTGGTCACCGCCTGCCACAGCGCCCGCGCCCGGGCCGGGTCGTTGAGCGCCTCGGCCAGCGACGCCGCCCGCGCGTAGAGCGCCACGGCGTCTTCCTCCACGAGGTCGTCGGTGCCCGTCGCCACGAAGCGCTCGATGAGCTCGAGCTCGCCCGCGTGGTCCGTCCGCTCCGAGAGGATCTCCAGGGCCTGCGAGAAGGCCTCGGTGTGCCGCGGGTCGCAGGCCAGCACCGCGCGCGCCGTCGCCAGCGTCCGCTCGGGGGGCGCGCCCGCCCCGCCCTCGATGTCGCGCCACAGGAGCATCGCCCGCTGGAGCACCGTCGACGCCCAGGGAGCGTCCTTGAGCTTCTGGCCCAGGGCCTCCCACGCCTCGGCCTCGCCCCGCGGGTCGCCCATCACCCCGCACACCCGCGCCACGCCCGACAGCCCCGTCACGCTCGCCCCGTCGGACGACACCGCGCCCTCGAAGGCCCGCCGCGCCCGCGCGTGGTCGCCCAGCGCCTCGTAGGCCTCGCCCGCCCGGCACAGGTGCGTCGCGCGCTCCAGCTCGCTCCCCGCCGCGCTCGCCGCGCGGAGCTGCACGTCGGCGAAGCGCTCGAGGTCGCCCACGCGGCGGTACTCCGCGTCCATCGCCGTCACCAGCCGCCGGTCGGTGAGACCCCGCGCCAGCGCCGCCCGGAGGAACTCCACCCCCGCCCCCTCGACCTCGCTCGTCGCGTCGGCCAGCCGCGCCCCGGCGTGCGCGTAGGCCAGCGCGTCGTCGGGGTCGGCGCCGAAATCCACCAGCCGCCGGTACACCCCGAGGAGCTCCTCGCTGCGCCCCTGCTCGGTGTAGTACCGCTCCAGCGTGCGCAGGGCGCCCGGGTGCGAGGGGTCGATCTCCAGGATCGCCTGGTACGACAGCACCGCCGACGCCGTGTCTCCCCGCTCGGCCCGGTCGTGCTCGGCGAGCTGCTCGTAGGCCGCGATGCGGGCCTCGTCCGTGGGGGCCTCCTTCAAGCGGTCGAAGGCCCGCTCGGTCACCTCGGCCCACTGCCCCGCGCGCACCCACAGCCGCTCCTCGGCCATCTTCAGCGCCGGGTCGCGCAGGTCGAGGGTGCGCGCCCGCGCCAGCGCCTGCGACGCCTCGGGCAACTGCCGCGCCTCCTCCATCGCCTCGGAGAGCAGCAGCCCCACGGCCACGCCCGCCTCGACGCCGCCCGCCCCCGCCGCGTGCGCCGCCTCGGCCCGCGCGCGGAGCACCTCCACCGTGCGGTCGGGCCGGTGCGCCGACGCGCGCAAGACCAGCGCCCCGAGGCCCACGTCGCCGCGGCCCCGCGTCCACGCGCGCCACACGGCCTCGCCCGCGGCCTCGGGCTCCGACGCCGACCGTCGCAGCCCCGAGCGCACCAGCGCCACGCGCCCCGCGAGGCCCTCGCTCGCGTCGCCCTGCACCTCCAACAGCATCGCAGCCGCCGTCGCGTCGGCCTCGCCCCGCGACGCGAAGAGCGCCGCGAGCTCCATCGCCGCCAGCTCGCTCGGCAGCGCCTCGGCCGCCGCCAGCGCGTCGTCGCCGCCGCCCTCGACCTCGCCCACCGCCGCCGCGGCCGCCGCGAGCATCCGCGGACCCGCGCCGCGCTCGGGGTCGTCCGCCGACGCCGCCTCGGCGCGCAGGCCCTCGACCACGCCGGCCGCGTCGTCGCTCCACGCCACGAGGGAGCGCGCCGCCACCAGCCCCGCCACGGTGCCCGAGGCCACCTCGGCGAGGTCGCGCCACACCGCGAGCGCCACCGCGGGCTCGCCGTCGAGGGCCGCCCGCGACGCCGCCTCGAGCCGGTGCAGGGGCTCGTCGCCCTCGGAGAGCACGATGGCCCGCGCGGCCTCCAGCGCCCCTTCGGGGAGCGAGGTCCGCAGCGCCGCCCGCAGCGGGCGCGAGGCCCCGCGGCCCGTGTCGACCAGCGTGGCCTCGACCTCGGCGACGAGCCCCGGCGTCGCCCGCAGGCCGGCCTCGACGAGGCTCCGGCGGGCCGACCCGTGCGACGTGAGGTGCGACAGGGCCTTCGCGAACGAGGGCCCGCGCGCCGCCGCGAGCGCGTCGAGCCAACGCCCCACGGGGCCGTCAGCGCCGGGCTGCCACTCCGACCAGCCAGGCGCGTTGAGCGACACGCCCCACTCCACCTGCGCCGAGGTGTCGCCGCCCGCGTCGCGCGTCGCGGTGCGCGGCGAGCAGCCCGGGTTGTCTCCGTCGATCGAGGGAGCGGCGCGAGGCTCGCCGACGATGGCCGTGGCCATCCGCCGAACACGCCAGCCGCGCGCTGCACGCCAGGCTCGGTCGCTCGCCGCGAAGGCCGCCGAGGCCTGGTCACCAGCGCCGCGGCCCGGAGAGCCCGATGCGCGCGATGGCGAACCACGCCCCCGCGTCGGTCGGGTCGCGCCGCGCCGCCTCGCGGGCGGCGTCCAGGGCTCGTCGCTGCCCTCTCCCCCTCGAGAGCCGCGCGCGCCCGCCATGCGAGGGCCCCGCGAGCCTCGCTCGCGTCCGCTGAGGCGTCGGCCTGCGCGGCAGGTCTCGCGACGCCGCCGCGGAAAACGCCCGCCATCGCGCCCGCCGCGCCGCCGCCGACGACTTCGCCCACGCCTCAGAGGCCCGCGCGGGGTCGTGCGCCGCCGCGACCTCGCCCTCCCACCACAGGAGCTGCGCCGCGCTCGGCCTCGCCGGCTCCGGCGCGAGCTCGGCCTCGGCGTGCGCGAGGGCCGCCCGCCGCGTCCGCCCGCGGCGAGATCCATCCGACGCAGCGCGCGGGCGCCGACCTGTCACGGACGTGGGCGAGAGCGCCAGCGCCCTCTCGGTGAGCGCCCGCGCCCGCGCCGGGTCGCCGAGCGCGCCCTCGGCGATCTCGGCCGCGTGGGCGAGCCACTCCGCGGCGTCGTCGTAGTCGTCGGCGCTCGCGGCCTGCTCCACGAGCAGCTCCATCCGCGCGCGGGCTTCGTCCTTCGCCGAGCGGGCGTAGAGCTTCTCGTGGTCGTCGTCGACGCGCCGCCGCGAGGTGACCGTGGCCGCCAGCAGCGCGGTCGGGCTCCGTCGACGCGGGCGGGAGCTCGACCTCGACCTCGGCCTCGCCCTCGTCGTCGATCTCCAGCAACTTGCGGCGGTATTCATGTCGTCGTCGACGCTCAGCTCCAAGTCGACCTCCGCGTCGGGCAGCTCGAGCGCGTCGACGAAATCCAGCTCGAAGTCGCCGTCCGCCGCGACCGCGGGGGGCGGCTCGGAGGCGCTCAGGTCGAACATCGGCGCGTCGGGCTCGGGCGTCGGCTCGGGCGAGGGCTCGGCGGGCGGAGGCACGGAGTGCTTTCGCGGCAGGGTCGCAGGCTCGGCGGAGGCGCGTCGGGGTCGAAGCAGGTCGAAAACGACGAAACCGTCGGACAGCCAGCGGCGCGGCGGAAGACCTGCCGGCAGGCTGGGCTCGGCTCCAGGACTCCGCGGCGTCGGCGGGGACGACCTGGAGGTTGTCGGTACCGCGTCGAGTCGAGGTCGTCGATGCCTCCCTCGAAGGAGAGTCCGCGTCGGCATCATCAAGGCGCGGCGGCGACCGCGGGCGCGGGCTCAGCCGACAGCGCGGGCGGCAGCGCGGGTTCGGGCGCGGGTTCGGGCGCGGGCGGGGCGAGGTCGTCGAGGTCGAAGTCGGGCTCGATCTCGACGGCGCCGGGCTCCTCGGGCGACGGCTCGGGCGCGGCGTCGAGGTCGATGAAGGGGCCCTCGTCGGAAGCCGACGGCGCGTAGAGCGCCTCGGGCTCCACGAGAGAGCGGAGGCGGAGGCGCGGGCTCCGCGGCGAGGGGCGCTTCGGGCTCGGGCTCGGGCTCTGGCGCAGGCTCGGGCTCGGGCGCAGCGGCCTCGACGGCGGGCGCGGGCTCGGGCGCGGGCTCGATGGCGGGCGCGGGTTCGGGCTCCGGGGAGGTCTCGACGAGGGCCTCGGGGGCGTCGTCGATGTCGATCTCGATCGCGTCGAGCTCCACGCTGTCGAGGTCTTCCGAGACACTCCGCAGGAGGCTCGGCGGCGAGGCGCCGGGCGCACCGCCTCGGGCGGAGGCGGAGGGGCCCGGCATCGACGGCGGCGCGCCAGGCGGGCGCAGGCGACAGCGGCGCGCAGCGCCGCGCGAGGGACCGACAGGGCGTCGCGCGAGGTCGGCCCGCGAGGGCCGCGGGCCGAACTCGCCATGCGGCGTCGGGCGGCGCGTTGTCTTCGGGCTTCTTCGGCTCCGTCACGTCGTCACTCACCCTCGCTCGATGCCCGTCTCGCGCGGGCCGCCGCCGCGTCGCTGAGCGCGAAGAGGGCTCCGCGGGGCCCCTCGCTCGCCACCAGCGCCTTCGGCGACGACACGCCAGCCCCTCGGCGCGCCCGAGGTCGGCGAAGGCCGCGCTCAACACCCCCGTCACCGCCAGCGCGCCCCGCCGCGCAGTCGAGCGCCGCGCGCGTCGCCGCGGTCACCTCGTCGAGGCAGCGTCGGCGACGAGGCCAGCGGGCGCGCGCGAGCTCGGCCACGGCCTTGCCGTGCGCCGCGGAAGCGCCTTGGCGACAGGCCATCGCCGCGTAGACCTTCGTTGGGCCGTCACGGGCAGCTCGGCGTAGGCGAGGCCCATGAGGAGCCATGGCCGTCACCCGCGGCACCGGCCTTTCCACGCGAGGGCGCGAGCCGCGCTGCGCCAGGCGCCTGGCGCGCCAGCTCGAAGCGCGCCGCCTCGTCGAGGGGGCACCGGAACGCCCCGACCCAGCACCACGGTCACCGGGTCGCCCGGGATCACCATCTCTTCGGCTCAAGGTCGGCGCCGCCCACGTAGAGGTCCAGGTCCTTCACGCCGCGAGGGCCATCCTGCCGGCGTGACCGCGGCGCGCGCGGGCTCGGCCCCTTCACCCGGTCAGGCAGCCCACCTTCGCGGCCTCGGTCGACACCCCCGCGAGCTCGACGCTCGGGCATCACCGCCTCGGCTTATCGGGACCACCGCCCGGCGTCCACCGGGTTGCGTTGCCCGCAGCACCAACGGCGCGTCGCGCAGGTGGGGCCCGCCGCGGCAGGCGCCCCAGCGGAGGCGGGCTCCAGGCGAAGCCATGCGCCTGCAGCGTCTCGAGGCGCTGCTCGGCGATCGCTGCCGCGTCTGCGTGCCGTGGCGGCATACCTCGGCGAGGTCGCGGGCGCGCTCGACCGTGGGCGCGTCGACGCGCATCTGCTCGCGCAGGGCCTCGACGGCGCGGCGCGCGTGCCGGGCGCGCTCGTCGGGGGCGCACAACGGCAGGAGCGCCCGGAGCACCGCGAGCGACGCGGGCGCGGCGTCGTGGGCCCGCAGGGCTTGGTCGCGCGCCGCGGGCACGTCGCGGAGCTGGTCACGCAGGAGCCCCGCCACCCTCAAGAGCGCCTCGGCGCGGGGCGCCCCCGGCGGGGCCACCTCGGCGGCGCGGCGGGCGAAGCGCAGGGCCGCGGGCCAGCGGGCGCTCTCGGTCGCCAGGGTGAGCGCGCGGTCGAGGAGCGCGTCGTCGGCCCAGCCCGCGTCGACCATGGCCTCGGCCTGGGCGAGGGCCTCGTCAGGGCGGTGCAGGCGGTGCTGGTAGAGCTCCATCGCGCCGAGCCGCGCGGCGCGCCGCTGGGCCTCGGGGGCCGCCGCGCAGGCCGCCAGCGCCGCCAGGGCCGCGGCGGTCTCGTCGAGGCGCCCCGAGGCGGCGTGCACCTCGGCCACCATCGCCAGGGCGGCGACGTGCGAGGGGTCGAGCTCGACCACCCGCGTCGCGCTCTCGAGCGCGCCCTCGCGCAGGCCCAGGGCGCGGCGCAAACGGGCCTGCTCCCAGTAGAGCCCGGCGCGCTCGGCCTCGTCGTCGACGGCCCCGAGGCGGCCCGAGACGAGCGCCTCGAGCGACTGGGTGTCTCCGCGGGCCTCGAGGATCGCCCGGAGCTTGCGGTAGGCCACGGGCCGACCGGGCTCGCGGGAGAGCGACGCGCGCAGGGCCCGCTCGGCGCGGTCGTCGTCGCCCAGGGCGTCGGCGGCCACGGCCCCGGCCTCTTCCCAGAAGGCCGCGGCGCGCGCGGGGTCGCGGGCGGCGGCCCCGAGGGCCTCACACGCCTCGGCCACCTCGGCCCAGCGGCCGAGACGTCGCCCCGCGGCGCGCACCACGTCGAGGGAGACCACGTCGCCGGGCCGCGCCGCGAGGGCCTCTCGCGCGAGGCGCAGGGCGCGCGCGTCGTCGCCGCCCAGCGAGGCCCAGCTCGCCCCGGCCCGCAGCGCCGAGGGGCGGGCGCGCTCAGGGGAGAGCGCCGCGCGGGCCTCCATCGCCGCGCCGTGCTCCGCCGCGCGCTCCATCGTCGGCGCCACCTCGGACTGCGCGATCACCGACGCGGGGTCGCCCGGGTGGGCCTCGGCCAGCGCCCTCGCGTCGGCCCCGCGCCCCCTCGCGCGCAGGGCCGCCAGCGCCGCCGCGCGCAGGGCCGTCGCCGACGCGCCCTCGGCGGCCTCGGCGAGCCTCCGCAGCCGCCCGCCAGCGGCCCGCGGTCGCCCCGCTGGAGCGCGTCGAGGAGCGTCAGGACCCGCGGCGCGACGAGCTCCGGGCGGTCTCCGTCGACGAGGCCCAGGGCGGCCTCGGCCTGCTCACGGTCGCCCCCGCCGCTGCCCAGGGCGCGGGCGAGCTCGAGCTCCACGCCCACGCGCAAGGGGTCGGTGGTGGCCGTACCCGCGAGGAGGGCCTCGAGCGCCGCGGCGGTCTCGGGCGCGTCGGGCCCTCGCGACGCCCCGCGCAGGAGCGAGAGCGTGAGCCCCGCCGCGGGGGCGTCGGTGCCCATCGACGCCCGCTCGGCCGCCGCGGTGGCCGCCGCGAGGTCGTGGTCGATGAGCGCGTGCGCGAGGGCGCGCTCGAGGCCCAGGGCGACCTCCTCGGCGCCGCGCTCGATGAGGTCGAGGGCGGCGTCGACCACGCGCCCGCGCAGGGCCGCGTCGGAGCGCCAGTCGGTGAGGCCCAGGGCGGCGGCGCGCACGTCGGCGGCGGAGGGGTCGCGCGCGACGGCGCCCTCCAGCGCGCGGCGGGCGTGCTCCTCGGCGCCCAGGGCCGTGAGGAGGGCCGCCGCCGCGAGGAGCCAGCGGGCGCCCGAGGCCTCGTCGCGGGCCTCGGCCGAGGCCGTGGCGACCTGGAGGATGAGCTCGGGGTCCTTGGCGCTCCACGCGAGGCGCAGGGCGAGGGCCGAGGCGTAGGCGTCGTTGGCGTCGCCCGCGTGCGCCTCGAGGGCGAGCGCGCGGGCGCGGTCTTCGTCTCCGGCGGCGAGCGACCAGCGGGCGGCGGCGACGCGCCACGCCCGGCGGTCGGCCTCTCCGGCCTCGTGGTCGTCGCGCTCGGCGAGGGCCTCGGCCCAGCGGGCGGCGATGTTGGGCGAGCCCGCGGCGGCCCAGTGGAGGGCGGCGGCCTCCATGGCCCAGCGGGCCTCGCCGCTGGCCTCGACGAGCTGCTCGGCGGTGACCGCGGCGGCGCGCGCGTCGCGCAGGCCCCAGCGCTCGGCGTGGAGGCGGTCGATGAGCAGCGCCGAGCGCTCGACCTCGTCAGCGGCGGCGGGCAGGAGGTCGTCGATGGCGACGATGCGCGCGGTGGCCGCGGCGGCGTCGCCGGGCATCACCCGCCCGAGGAAGAGCAGCGCCGCGCGGCGCGAGGTGATGTCGGTGGGGTCGACCTGGGCCGCGAGGCGAAAGCGCCGCACGGCCTCGTCGGCGCTGCCCTGCAGGGCGAGGGAGAGCACCGCCGCGGAGCGCAGGAGGGCCGCGCGCTCGCGGGGCGACGCGGCGGCGTCGGCGAGGGCGTCGAACTCGGTCACCACCGCGGCCCCGTCGCCCGTGGCGAGGCGCTGCTCGATGAGGGCCGCGCGCGCGACGGCGGACTCGGGGTCGAGCTCCAGGGCCTGCTGCAGGGCCGCCGAGGCGCCCGCGAGGTCGCCCTCGAGCGCGGCGCGCTCGGCCTGGCGGAAGCGCATCGCCGCGCGGAGGGTGGTGTCGCCGAACTCCCCCGCGAGGAGCCAGTCGGCGTGGGCGCCCGCGTTCGCGATGTCGCCGGCCTGGTCGGCGAGGGTCATCGCGAGGTAGTGCGCGCGGGCCGAGTCGGGGGTCAGCGCGAGGCACTGCTCCATCGCGGCGCGGGAGCCCTCGACGTCGCCGAGGGCGGCGAGGCGCAGCCGGGCCGAGCGGGCCCACAGCCCCGCGGCGACGGCGCGGGCGCCTTCGGGGGTCTCGAGCTCCCACGCGCCGGCGAGATCGGCGGCGAGGGGCCCTCCCTGCGCGCGCTCGGTGGCGAGGGCGGCCTGGCCCTCGAGGGCGAGCACGAGGTCGTCGGGGCGCCGCGCGCGCTCGGAGAAGCGCTCGAGCTCGCGCAGGGTCTGCCAGCGCGCGCCGGGCAGGGCCGCGGCGTCGCGGAGGCAGCGGGCGGCCTCGTCGAGGGCCTCGGGGGTGCCCACGGCGGCCTGCTCGCCCGCGAGCTCGCGCAGGAGCCGACCCTTGCGGGCGGGGTCTTGCGACAGCTCGGCGAGGTGGGCGAGGGCACGCAGGCGCAGGGCGGTGTCGCCCGAGCGCACGGCGACGCGCTCGAGGTCGACCCAGGCCACGCGGTGCGTGGGGTCGGTGGAGACCGCGGACTCGTACGAGGCCAGGGCGCCCTCGGGGTCGCCGAGGCGGTCTTCGAGGAGCTCGCCGCGCAGGGCGTGGGCGTCGGCGCGCTCGCGCGACGAGGGCGCGGCCTTCACGAGGGCGTCGAAGAGCTTGGCGAGGTTCGCGGTGGAGCGCCGGCGGGTGTAGAGCCGGATCAGCGCGTCGAGGGGCGGGCGGAACGCGGGGCGGGCGTTGAAGGCCGCGAGGTAGCCGCGGGCGGCGGCGGGCTCGTCGCCCTTCACCCGCTCTTCGAACTCGGCGACCTCGTGCTGGAGCGAGGCGCGAGACTCGCGCGTGGAGGCCAGCGGGAGCTCGGCGGAGGTGATGTCGACCACCTCCTGCCAGCCGGCGCGCGCGGCGTCTGGCACCGAGAAGGCGCTCTCGACCGCGCCCTCGGCGCCGTCATCCCCTTCGGAAGTCGCGTTGCCTGTCATGCGCGTCGGAGGCGGGAGTCTAGTTCAGCGCCGCGCGCGACCGCTACATTCACGCGCCGCGACGCGACCGCGGCCTCGACGTCAAGGACGAGCATCACCGCGCCGTCGACGTCCACCGCCGCCGCGCGCCACGGCCCCGCGGCCCGCGCGCGCCGGGGCAGCGCCCGTAGCGCGACCTCCGCGGGCGCGTCGACGGCCACCGCCGCGAGCGAGAGCTCTCCCCCCTCGCCCCGCACCCTCACCCTCCACCGCTCGTCGCCCCGCGCGCCGCCCGGCGCCCATCCCGGCTCGTCGCTCGCGCCCCGCGGCCGCAGCTCCACCGCCGCGACGGACCCCACGGGCACCAGCACCCGCAGCCCCGACGCGCAGCGCAGCGGCAGCACCCGCGCCGCCGCCGCCCTCCGGGGGAGCCGCAGCTCGAAGCGCGCCCCCTCGCCCGCCCGGCTCGTCGCCCGCGCGCGCCCGCCCAGCCGCGCGACCTCCTCGCGCACGAGGTCGAGCCCGATCCCCCGGCCCGCCTCGGGGCTCACCTCGGCCCGCGTGGTGAAGCCCCGCGCGAAGAGCAGCGCCAGGAGCTCCGCCTCGCTCGCCGCCGCGCCCGGGGGGAGCCTCCCGTCGAGGATCGCCCGCGCGCGCACCGCGGCCAGGTCGACCCCGCGGCCGTCGTCCTCCACGGCGAGGCGCAGGCCGTCGGGCGTGGCCTCGGCCACCAGCCGCACCGTCGCCCGCCCGGGCTTGCCCCGGGCCATGCGCTCCTCGGCGGGCTCCACCCCGTGCGCGAGGGCGTTCCTCACGAGCTGCCGCAGGGGCTCCACCAGCCGCTCGGCGGCGGCCCGCTCGACCTCCACGCCGTCGCCCTCCCGCGTCACGCGCGCCCCGCTCCCGCGCGCCGCCGCGGCCACCCGGTCGAAGATCCACCCCGCCTCGACGCGCTCGATGCCCTCCAGCGCGCCGCGCATCTCTCGCACCGCACCGCCCAGCGCCTCGGCGTCGAGCCGCAACCCGCGCGCGGCCCGCTCGGCGTCCTTGCGGGCCGCCCCCAGCGACGCCTCGACGGACTCGACGCGCTCCAGCACCTCGGCCGCGACGCCCCAGGG
The DNA here is from genome assembly GCA_041389825.1 of Polyangiales bacterium. GTDB lineage: Bacteria > Myxococcota_A > Polyangia > Polyangiales > JAEYZO01. The sequence goes on from JAWKRC010000025.1 coordinate 11,403, forward strand.
CCGCGCGGGCCCCAGCGCCCGGCGCGCGGACTCCAGCGCCCGGCGCGCGGACTCCAGCGCGCGCACCATCCCGTCGGCCTCCGCCGCCCGCGCCGCGAGGCCGCGCTCCAGCGCCCACGCCTCGCCCGCCGCCGCCGACGCCCGCGCCACCTGCGCCGCCGGGACGCGCACGTGCTCGTCGTCGCTCGCCGCGGCGGCGCGCGCGTCGGTGCGGGCGTCGACCAGGGCCACGTCCCTCGCCCGCAAGAGCCCCGCGGCGCGCAACGGGGGGAGCACCGCCGCGGCGTCTTCTCCCGCGGGGTCGAGCGCGGCCCGCAGGAGCCTCGACCGCGCCGACTCCAGCGCGTCGAGCTCGATCTTCGTGGGCGTCGCGGCGCGGGCCCGCACCGCCGAGAGCGCGCCCTCCAGCGCGTGCGCCGCGCGCGCCACGCCGCGCAGGCCCAGGGTGCCCGCCGAGCCCTTCATCGCGTGCAGGTCGCGCAGGGCCTGATCGAGGCTCCGCTGCCGCGCCGCGGGCCCCTCGTCGGCCGCGCCCTGCACCGCCGCGCCCACGCGCTCCAGCCGCGAGCGGGTCTCCTCGGCGAACCACGCCGACAGCTCCGGGTCCACGGGCTCCACGGGCGGCGGGCGCGACGGGCGCGGCTCCCCCGCGCCTCGGCCCGCGGCGGAGGCAACGCGCCTTCGAGGGCCGTGACGTCCACCCCCAGCGCCGCGGCGGAGGCCCGCAAGGCCGCCAGGGCCTCCACGGCGCCCGGCGCGTCGTCGTCGCGCAGGGCGAGCTCCAGCGAGGCCGCGGCGTCGCTCAGCGCGTCGAGGCCGAGCATCCGCGCGGCGCCCTTCACCTGGTGCGTGACCCTCGCCCAGTCGCCCCACGCGCCCCGCGCGAGGAGATCGACGTAGCGCCCCATCTCGTCGCGGAAGAGCGCCCGCAGCTCGGGGTCGTCGAGGGGCGCGCTCACCCCTCGCCCGCGGCCTCGCGCAGCGCCGCCAGGGCCCGCGCGAGCTCCTCCTTCGCCGCGCCGTCGACCGCCCCGAGCCGCGCGCGCAGCGCCGCCGCCTCGCCCGCGAGGCGCTCCGCCGCCGCGGTGAGCTCCCGCGCCCGCGCCGCCGTCTCGTCGTCGACCAGCGACCAGCCCTCCAGGGCCTCTCCGAGCGCCCGCTCGGCCCGCCGCGCGCCCTCGGCCGCCGCCGCGGCGCGGGCGGCCTCGTCGCTCAGCGCGCGCAGCGCCTCGCGCGCCGACTCCACCTTCACGCGCGCCGCGTCGAGCGCGGCGGAGAGCTCCGTGAGGCCCTCGGCGAGCGACGTCGCCCCGGCCGCGCCGCGCTGGTTCAAGCGCCGCAGCTCGTCGCCGAGGAGGCTCATCCCCCGCGCGGCCTCGCCCCCCGCGCGCAGCCCTTCGATCTCGGCGTTGAGCGACACGAGGGCGCTGCGCTCGGAGCAGTCGACCACGCCCTCGGCGACGGCGTGCAGCTCCCTCGCGCGGCCCGCGGCCCAGGCGAGGTCGTCGACGGCGCGCTCCAGCGAGACGCGCTCCCGCGCGGCGGCCTCGCCCACCCGCGCGCTGGCGGCGGCGAGGGCCGCGGGGGCGGCGTCGTGCAGGCTCCGCGACGCGCGCGCCGCGAGCACCAGCGCGCCGACGCGCTTCACGAGGGTCGAGAGGGCCTCGGCGCCCGAGGGGCCCACGCGCTCGGGCCGCGGGTCGACGGTGAGGTCTCCGCGCGCGACGGCGCGGAGCGCGTCGAGGAGGCCGTCTCCCGCGGGGGAGGCCCATCGGTCGATCACCCAGCGCCGCACGCCGGCGCGCACCTTCGAGGGACGCATCGCGGCGCTCATGGTCCGACGAGGAGGGCGGGCACGTCGACGGGGTCGTGGGGGTCGTCGACGAAGCCCTCGACGGCGTCGACGGCGAGGGCGGCCACGCGGTCTCCGTCGGCGAGCACCACCGCCGCCGCGGGCGGGCGGGCGCCGTCGCCGAGGAGCTCCACCACGGCCCCGCGCCACACCACCAGGCCCGCGAGGGGCGCGGTCGCGTCGGGCACCGCGGTCACCCGCGGCGAGGCCAGCACGGCGCGGAGCGACCGCGCGGGGAGCTCCCGCTCGCGGTCTCCGACGCGCACCCTCAGCCAGCGGCGCGCGTCGGGGTCGGTCACGCGGCCACCGGGGTGACCAGCCGCGCGCGCAGCAGGCGGTAGAGGATCTTGCACGCGTCGAAGGCGCTCATGGCGACGGCGTCGACGACCTCGCGCACGGTGCGGGCGCCGTCGACCGCGGCGAGCACGCGCTGCTCGTCGCCGTCGAGGCGGTCAGAGGCGAGCGCGCGCACGAGCCCCTCGTCGCGGGCGAGCACCACGGCGTCGCTGGGGATGTACTCGGCGATGAGCCGCCACTCGTCGATGCGGCGGAAGCCCTCGAGCACGAGGTTGTCGCTGGTGAGGCCGAGCCGCGCGGCCTGGGCCTCGGGCGACGACGCGCCGGCCTCGAAGCGGAAGCGCCCGCCGCTCCAGCGCAGGAGCTCGTAGACGAGCTCGGAGGTCTGCCGCACGAGGGCGCGCTCGAGGGCGTTGGTGGTGACGCGCCCCGAGGAGACCAGGGCCTCGCCGAGACGTCTCCCCTGGCCGCGCAGGGCGTGGGCGGCGGACTCGACCTCCTCGCGCTCGAGGCCCTCGGCGCAGAGGTAGCGGCCGATGAGGAACTCGGGCCCGAGGCCCTTGGCGAGGCAGAGGTCGACGCGGCCGTGGCGCAGCGCGACGGTGATGGTGGGCGCGCCGGGGCGCAGCGTGCGCTCGACCACCAGGAGCCCCGTCTGCGACTGGAAGGCGAGGAGCTGGAAGACCTCTCCGAGGGGCACGGCGCCCACGAGGCCGTCGAGGACGACCGGGCCGCGGAGCCCGACGTCGAGGGGGCGGAGCTCCCTCGCGAGGGCGGCCACGGCGGGCACCGAGAGGTGGTAGCGCAGGGCCTGGAGCACGGCGGCGTCGTCGGGCTCGGGCCGCGAGAGGAGGTCGCGCACGGCGGGCAGGAGCGCGCGGCCGAGCACCTCGGTGAAGCGCGCGTGGGCGGCGTCTTGCGTGACGAGGAAGCTCGCGACGGCGGGCGCGGGCGGCACCGACGCGCGGTGCGGGGGCGTGGGCGGCCGGGGCTGCACGGAGCTCGACGCGGCGACGGTGGTGAGCGCGCGCTCGGGGTCGACGTGGCGGGTGAGCTCGTCGAGGGCGAGGGAGAGGTCGTTGAAGAACTCCCCGGCGGTCATGGGGACGACCCCGACGGGCGGCGGCGCGGCCTCGGTGGGGACGCGCTGCGGAGAGGGCGGCGGAGAGGGCGTGGTCGACGAGGAGACCCCGTGAGGCGGGGGCGCGAGGTCTTCGGGGCGCACGGTGACGAGGCCCGGGCGCACGGTCTGGGCGGGGTCGCGGGAGGGGGCGTCGACGGCCTCGGTGACGGGGTGGGGCCTGGCGTCGGGCGGGAGCTCCCCGAGGGCGCGGCCCACGACGGTGAGGAGCTGCGCGGAGGAGAAGGGCTTGGCGATCCAGCCCGCGGCGCCGGTCTGGGCGACGAAGCGCGCGGCGACGGCCTCGGCGCGGGCCGAGACGAGCACCACGGGCAGCCGCGCGAGGGCGGGGATCGAGCGGATGGCCTGGGCGAGCTGGTAGCCGTTGAGCCTGGGCATCACGAAGTCGGTGAGCACCAGGTCGAAGGGGGCGCGCTGCACGCGGTCGAGGGCCTCGGCGCCGTCGGCGGCGAGCTCGACCTCGTAGCCGCCCGACTCGAGGTGCATGGTGAGCACCCGACGCAACGTCGCGCTGTCATCCACGACGAGGACGCGACGGGCCATCGCACCGTCTATCGCGCGCCATCGCCCAGGGGGTCAAGGAGCCTGCGCACCGCAGGGGGCGCCGGGTCTGGTAGGGTCGTGGCCGCGATGACGGGCGCGGCGAGCGAAGGGCGGGTGGTGCTGGGCTCCGACGAGATCGCGCGGGCGCTGCGGCGCATGGCGGGCGAGATCGCCGAGCGGAACCAGGGCGCCGCCGAGGTGGCGCTGGTCGGGGTGCGGCGCGGGGGCATCCCGCTGGCGCGGCGGCTGCGGGCGCTGCTGGCCGAGAGCGAGGGCCGCGAGGTGCCGCTGGGCACCGTCGACATCACGCTCTACCGCGACGACGCGGCGACGGCGCTGCCGAACCCGCTCATCGGCCGGAGCGAGATCGGCTTCGCGGTGGAGGGCCGGGTGGTGGTGCTGGTCGACGACGTGCTCTTCACGGGGCGCACGACGCGGGCGGCGATCGACGCGATCCTCGACTACGGGCGCCCGCGGGCGATCCAGCTCGCGGCGCTGGTCGACCGGGGGCACCGGGAGCTGCCGATCCACGCCGACTACGTGGGCCGCGCGCTGCGCACCGAGCGGGCCGAGCGCGTCGAGGTGCGCGTCGACCGCGACGACGGCGGCCCCGACGAGGTGGTGGTGCGCTGAGGGCGCGAGGGTCTCGCCGCGACGGCCGGTGCGGGTCGACCCCGGCGCTCGTGCGGGCGGTTCGTCGTACCGCGCCGGCCGCGCGGCCGTCGCCGCGCGTCCTCTCTACGGAACGCCGGAGGAGCGAGGACGCGGCGCGACGGCGACGCGGCCGGTGCGGGTCGACCCCGGCGCTCGTGCGGGCGGGGGTTGTCTCCGCGGCGCGTGCGGTTCGACCGCGGCGCTCGAGGGACCACGCAACGCCCCCGAGGGCGCGGGCCATTCCCGCCGATCTCGACGTCCCCTCTCGGCGCTTCGCGTACGATCCGCGCCTCGTATGACCGGCTCCGTCCGTCACCTGCTCGGGATCGAAGACCTCTCCACCCGCGACGTGGTGCAGATCCTCGACACCGCCGAGGTCTTCTTCGACGTCTCCCGCCGCCCCGTGCGCAAGGTCCCCACCCTCCGCGGAAAGACCGTCATCAACCTCTTCTACGAGGCCAGCACCCGCACCCGCACCTCCTTCGAGGTCGCCGGAAAGCGCCTCTCCGCCGACGTCATCAACATCTCCGCGAGCACCTCCAGCGCCACCAAGGGAGAGACCCTCCTCGACACGGTGAGGAACCTCGAGGCCATGCGCCCCGACGTGCTCGTGGTGCGCCACGCCTCCTCCGGCGCGCCGCACTTCATCGCGGGCCACTGCCGCGCGGGCGTCGTGAACGCGGGCGACGGCACGCACGAGCACCCCACCCAGGCCCTCCTCGACGCCTTCACCATCCGCCGCGCCAAGGGCAAGGTCGCCGGGCTCACGGTCGCCATCGCCGGCGACGTCGCCCACTCGCGCGTGGCGCGCTCCAACGCCCTGCTCCTCACCATGCTCGGCGCGACGGTGCGCCTCTGCGCGCCGCGCACGCTCATGCCCGTCGGGGTCGAGGGCTACGGCGTCGAGGTGCACCACGACCTCGGAGAGGCCGTCGACGGCGCCGACGTGGTGATGATGCTCCGCATCCAGAACGAGCGGCTCACAGAGGCGCTCATCCCCTCGACGCGGGAGTACAGCCGCACCTTCGGGCTCAACCCCCGCGTGCTCTCGCGCGCGAAGCCCGACGCCATCGTCATGCACCCCGGGCCCATGAACCGCGGCGTCGAGATCGACCCCGACATCGCCGACGGGTCGCGCTCGGTGATCCTCGATCAGGTCGAGGCGGGCGTGGCCGTGCGCATGGCGGTGCTGTACCTCCTCGCGGCCGAGGCCGGGCAGTCACCGCTCGCGTGAGCGGAGCGCGGCGAGGCCGGTGTTGCCCGCGTGGCAGACCGCCACCGCGAGCGCGTCGGCGGCGTCTTCGGGCGGCGCCTCGGCGAGCCCCAGGATCGACCGCATCATCGACTGCACCTGGGCCTTGTCGGCGCGGCCGTTGCCCACGACGCTGCGCTTCACGAGGGCGGGGGGATACTCCACCACGGTGAGCCCCGCGCGCGCCGCGAGGAGCATCACCACGCCGCGGGCGTGACCGATGACCAGCGCGGCGTGGGCGTCTTTGTGGAAGAAGGCCTGCTCCAGCGCGAGCACGCCGGGCTTCACGAGGTCGAGGGCGCGCTCGAGGCCGTCGGCGATGACGCGCAGGCGCTCCGGCAGCGCCGCCGTCGCGGGGGCCTTCGCGACCCCGTGCGCGATGTGGACGTAGCGGCTGCCGCGCCGTCGAACCGCGCCCCACCCGAGTCGGTGCGAGCCCGGGTCGACGCCCATCACGATCTCGTCGTCGGGCACGGGAGGGGCTCTACCACGGAGGCCGGCGCGCGTGTCATCCCTGGCGCGTGATCGACCGCGCGCTCCTCACGCCGCCGCTGCCGCTGCTGGTGCGGCCCGAGACCTTCGACGCCTTCGGATGGTGCGCGAGCACCACGTTGGAGTGGCGCTGCCCCACGCCCGAGCCCGCGCGCAACGCCTTCGCCGACCAGCTCCCGCTCGGCATGGCCTTCGTGATGCGCGCCGCGTGGGACGCGCTCCCCACGGAGTACGCCTGGCTCCACCTCGGTCGAGAGAACGCGCGCGCGGTCGGGGTGACCGACGAGCGCTGCCTCGCGCCCTACGCCATCGACGACGCGACGGACCTCCTCTACGAGCACCGGCGCGCGCCCACCGAGGCGATGTGGCTCGCGGCCGACAACACCAACGCGGTGTACTGGGCGCTTCACGACTGGTCGCACTTTCACAACCACGGGCCCTTCGACGACCGACCGTCCACCGAGCTGCAGTGCGACCTCGCGGCGCTCGCGTGGATGTGGCTCAACCGCGACGCGCTCTCGCTCCCCGAGGCGCACTGGGAGTCGTACCGCGCCGCGGCGCGGGAGATCCACCTCACGCGCCGCGCGGAGCGCCCCGACCCCGCTGCCCCGAGCCCGACTCCTGCGAGACGCGCGCGGGCTGATCGCGCTCGCGGAGTCGCTGCGCTGACGGAGCGCTACGGCCTCGCGCAGAGCATCGTCCGCACCTCGCAGCCGTTGGAGCGGTCTCCGTCGCAGTCGCTGTAGCCGTCGGCGCAGTCGCACAGGCCCGCCACGCAGCGCGACGAGCGCAGGTGCAGCCCGCCCGCGCAGCTCTCCCCGCACGCGCCGCAGTGGGAGCTGCTCGACGTGAGGTCCACCTCGCAGCCCGTGAAGCTCAAGCGGTCGCAGTCTCCGTAGCCCGGCTCGCACGTGATGTCGCACGCGCCCGAGGCGCACGCCGGAGACGCGTTCGGGCGCGCGCTGCACCGCCGCCCGCAGCGCCCGCAGTTCACCGGGTCGGTCTCGGTGTCGACGCACGCGCCGCCGCACACCTCCTCGCCCGCCGCGCAGCTGTCCGCGTCGGCGACATCCACTGCGTCCTCGACGTCCACCACGTCCTCGACGTCCACCACGTCGTCCGCGTCGATCGCGTCCCCCGCGTCGGGCGCGTCCATCGCATCGCGCGCGTCCTCCGCGTCCCGCACGTCGATCACGTCGCGAACGTCCCTCGCGTCGCCCGCGTCCCGCGCGTCGATCACGCCGCGGTCCGCGAGAACGTCCCTCGCGTCGCCCGCGTCGAGCGGTCCCCCTGCGTCCATCGCGGGCGCGTCCATCACGGGCGCGTCCACCGCGTCCATCACGTCGCTCACGTCGCTCACGTCGCGCGCGACAGCGACGTCGCCCCGGTCGTAGCCCGGCTTCAGGTCGCTGCATCCCGCGGCCGCGACCAGCGCGATCAGAACCGCAGCGCGCACCCCACGCCTCCGATCCCCGGCGCGCACCGCAACGCCGCCGGGCGCGCGTCCCTCCCTCGCGGAGACGTCGCCAGCAGCACCGCGGCCATCACCCCGAGCACGCCCGCGCCCACCGCGGCGCTCACCGCCACCACGCGCGCCGACTCCGCCGTGTCCCTGTAATCGCCGCAGTTCTGCTCGCGCGTGAGCCCGTTGCCCACGCAGCGCGCGTCGTCGTTCCACCGGTCGGCGGCGTCTTCGCGCACGACCCACGCCGCGATCGAGACGCCCGCGAAGATCGCCGCGGCCCCGACGCTCACCCACCCGATCGCCCGCTGCGGCCCGGCCCCCACCGGGACCCTCACCTCGCGCAGCACCACCCGCTCGGCCACCGCCGCGCGCTGCCCCTCGGACTCCTGCTGCAACGGCCGCAGCGACACCGCCTCGCGCACGGTCTCGCCAGGGCGCACGGTCACCCGACGGGTCAGCGGGTAGCGCCCCGGCGCGGAGACCTCCAGCGTCACCTCCCCCGCGAGCGCGCGCACGGGCTCGGACATCGGGAGCATCCCCACCGGCGCGCCGTCGACGCTCACCCTCGCCCCCGCGGGCTCTCCGCTCAGCGCGATGGCGCCGACGTGGCGCGCGATCATCGCGAGGGCGCCCTCCAGCACGCCGCGGTGACGTCGCACCCACGGGTCGGCGCGGTCTTCGAGCGCGGCGCGAAGGTGCGCGTCGGCGTCGAGCCATCGCCCGAGGGCCTGCTCCGCGAGGGCCACCTGCGCGCGCGCCCGCCCCGACGGACGCCGCTCCAGCACCTCGCGGAAGACCGCGAGGGCCTCCTCGTCGCGCCCCGCTTCCCTGAGGTCGGCGCCGCGGCGGTAGAGCGACTCGTCCTCGGCGGGCTGCGCGGTCACCGTCGCCGCGCGCAGCGACGCGACGAGCATCCACACCGTGAGCGATCGCCGCGTCCGCACGCTGAACGCGACACTATTCTGTCGCGGCGGAGGAAGTGAAGCGCCCCCGGACTGAAGTCCGGGGCAGGCCTTACGCTCGAGCCCGCGCTGCGCGCAGGCTTCGCGCGGTTCCATCAGGGCGGGGTCGTTCATCGCGGCGTGAGCGCCGGTGAGAAGCCCTCGCTCTGCGAGGAAGCTTGAGCATAAGCTGCCCCGGACTTCAGTCCGGGGTAGGACGTGCGGACGCCCTCACCGCAGGATGGGCGCTCCGTTCGCGCTCCGCGGCACCGCGGGCCTGCGCGTCACCACGGGCCGCCTCGGTCGCGCGGGGCGCCGTCGGGGCCGCGACGCGCGCGGGCCGCGCCGCCGGAGCCGGGGTCGGCGCAGGCACGACCACGGCCGCGGGCGCGGGGAGCACCTGCACCACGGGCGCGGCGGGAGCGCGGGCGGCGGCGGGGGCGAGACCACGCGCGGCGGGGGCGGTGGCGGGAGCGGCCGCGACGCGGCGACAGGCGCGGGCGGCGGCGGACGTCGCGCGGCCGTGACGAGCACCGCGGCGGCCGCGAGGAGGAGCGCGACGGAGAGCGCGCCGGGGCCGTCGCGAGGCGTGACGTGCGCGGCGGCGCGGGGATCGACAGCTCCGCGGCGGGGGGCGTGAGCGCCGAGGGGTCGGTGGGCGGGTCGCGCGGCGGCGCGATCGAGGCGTAGCCCGCGGGCGCGACGGGCGGCGGCGCGAGGGACGGCGGCGTCGACGCGAGGGCGCTCGCGGGCACGTCGTGCGCGGGCTCGAAGAGGTGCAGCGCGATCTCGGGGCGCGTGGCGACCTCGCTGAAGATGTCGGCGGTGAGGCCGAAGACCCTGCCCCACAGCGCGCGCACGCCGCGGGAGGCGAAGGGGATCAGCGCGCTACCGAACTCCAGCACCGAGGCGAAGCGGCGCTCGGGCTCGCGCGAGAGCGCGCGCGCGACGGCGTCGGCGACCTCGCGCGGGAGCGAGGGGCGCACGACGTGGGCGGGCTCGTACTCGCCGTGCACGATGGCGCGCAGGGTGTCGTAGAGCGTCGCGCCCGCGAAGGGCCTGCGGTCGGTGAGGCACTGGTAGAGGATCACCCCGAGCGCGTACTGGTCGCTGCGCGGGTCGGCGTTGCGCGCGCCGCGCGCGAGCTCGGGCGGGAGGTAGTAGGGCGTGCCGAGGAGGGTCGTCGGCCCGGTGATGTTCTGGAACGAGGGCCCGTCGAGGATCTTCGACACGCCGAAGTCCAACACCTTCGGGGTGACCACGCCGAGCTTCGTGGTCGCGAGGAAGACGTTGGCGGGCTTGAGGTCGCGGTGGATCACCCCCTCGGCGTGCGCGGCGGCGACGGCGGCGAGCACGGGCAGGAGGATGTCGACCGCGCGCGAGACCTCGAGCGCGCCCTCGCGGCGGAGCATCGCGCCGAGGTCTTCGCCCTCGAGGAACTCCATCACCAGGAAGGCCACGTCGCGCTCGACGCCGACGTCGAAGATGTCGACGACGTTGGGGTGCTCGACGCGGGCGACGGCGGCGCCCTCGCGCTGAAAGCGCGCGAGCACCTTGGGGTTCTGCGCGACCTCGGGGCGCAGCACCTTCAGCGCGACGCGCTTGCCGAGGGTGGCGTGGGTGGCCTCGTAGACCTCTCCCATGCCGCCGCGGCCGAGCCGACGGACGACGCGATAGCGACCGAAGTCCTCCCCGGGGGAGAGGATGTCATCGGTGTTCTGCGCGGCGCCCGGCTCGCTCATCGGTCCGCAACGGGGAGTGAAGTACCGTGCGGCGCGGCGGAGCCGCAAGGGCGGGGCGGGTCAAGCGAGGAGCGCGGTGACGTCGGTGAAGGGCGTGACGCAGGGCTTTCCGTCGGCGAAGAGGTAGCGGTCGACGCCGCCGTCGCGCAGGAGGAGCACCGTCGACGACACGGTGCCGTAGCCCGGCGCGTGCACGCACACCCGCTGGAGGAGGGGGTACATCTCCGCGGGGAAGAAGCCCGTCTCGGTGTCGTGGGGCGTCCAGCCCGCGGGCGGGGGCTCGTGGTCGGCGAGGAGCGCGGCGAGCGACGCGAGGGCCTCGGGCTCGTCCATCGCGCGGAGCGCTTCGGGTGGGAGGAGCTCCGCGGCCCGGCGCGTGCGGGGGAAGTCCTCCGCGCCGATCACGTCGTTGGCGAGCACGTGCAGCCCCGGTGCGAGCGCGACGACCTCGACGGGCTTGCCCGAGCGGGCGTACCCGACGCGGAGCCCGCGGGCGTCGCCGAAGAGGAGGTTGAAGGGCGAGTAGTCGTCGGTGTCGATCGAACGCAAGAGGGCCTCGACGCCCTCGACGCTGTCTCTGCGGAGCGCCTCGAGCACCACGGCCCCACGCGAGCGCGGGCGCACTTCTGAGACCTTCCCGCGTTGGTTGGTGATGCCCACGAAGAAGCCCCGCGCGGTGGCGCCGAGCCAGGTGCCTCCGCGCTGCGGGTCGCGCCCGCCCACCACCCGCGGGTGATCGTGCAGCACCAGCGGCGCGGTGCCGTGCCGGGAGAGGATCTCGTCGCGGTTCGCCGCGACGACCAGCGGCCACCGCGGGTGGACCCCGAACCACGCGCTCAACGTACACATGCGACGGGTGATGGGCGCAGAGAGGGACGCGGTCAACGCTCCCAGCGCGAACGATGGGCCTTGCGCACCTCCCGACCGCGGCGTGACCATCGCGCTCGGAGGCCTCGCCATGCGTCTACGGACCGTGCTCGCCTTGGGGACGCTCGCCGCCACGCTGGCGATATCCCCGCCCGCGCTGGCGCTCTCGTACCTCCGCGCGAGCTGCAACGTCGACGGGAACGGCGCCCGCTGCGTCTTCACCAGCACCGGCAGCGACGCGACCGTACCCGGGCAGGTATCCCCCTCAGCGCAACGGACCACCGGGCGGCTACGGCTGACGACCGCGGATGTTTCGCCGACGTGACGCGCTGGTCGCCCTCGGTCGCGCGTCGGACCTCGGGATGGGGATGCCCGACGACCGCAGCCTGCGGTGCGCGCTGCTCGCGCACGGGGTCGCCGTCGCCGCGGGTCACTCGCCGCGGGAGGTCCGCGACGCGGTGTACGTCTCGCTCCTGCGCTTCGCGGGGTGCACCGCCGACGCGCGCACCGCCGCGCGGGTCATGGGCGACGAGGTCGCGACGCGCGGGGAGATGTACGGCCGGGCGTCGTTCGCGGAGCCGCGCGAGATGCTGGCCTTCGTGTGGCGGCACGCGGGGCAGGGCCGCGGGTTCGCGGGGCAGGTCGCGACCTTCGCGCGCGCCCTCGCGCGGATGCCGGAGCTCTACCAGACCGCCGTCGCGCACTGCGAGGTGAACGACCTCGTGGTGGAGCGCCTCGGCGTCGCGCCATCGACGCGCGCCGCCCTCGCCGACGCCTTCGAGTGCTGGAACGGCATGGGCGTCCCCCGGCGACTCCGCGGCGACGCGATCGCCCTCCCCGCGCGCGTGGCGGTGCTCGCCGACGACCTCGAGGCCGCGCACCACTACGGCGGGGTCGACGGCGCCCTCGACCGCGCACGCTTCGCGTCGGGCCGCGCCCTCGACCCCGCGCTCTGCGACACCTTCCGCCGTCACGCCGCGACGCTCTGCGCGCCCCTCGACGCGAGCTCCCCGGCCGAAGCGCTCTCGCGCCTCGCGCTCGACGACGACCCCACCCTCGACGACGCGACGGTCGAGGCCCTCGCCGCCGTGCTCGGAGACTTCGCCGACCTCAAGTGCCGCTACACCGTCGGCCACTCGTCCGCCGTCGCGGAGCTCGTCACGCGCGCCGCGGCCCTCGCGTCGGTGCCCGCCTCCGAGCGGGCCACACTGCGCCGCGCGGCCTTCGTCCACGACCTCGGCCGCGTCGCCGTCACCGCTTCGATCTGGGAGCACCCCGGTCCCCTCTCCGACGCGCAGCGCGAGCGCGTACGGATGCACGCCCTCCACACCGAGCGGCTCCTCGCGCGGACGCCCGTCCTCGCGCCCCTCTCGGACCTCGCGGGCGCGGCCCACGAGCGGCTCGCGGGCGGCGGGTACCACCGCGGGCTGCCTCCCCTCGCTCTCGGCCGCGCGGCGCGGCTCCTCGCCGCGGCCGACGTGTACCAGGCCCTGCGCTCCGAGCGCCCGCACCGACCAGCGCGCGACGCCGAGCGCGCGAGGTCGGCGATGCGCGACGAGGTGCGCGAGGGCCGCCTCGACGCCGACGCGGCCGAGGCCGTGCTCGCGGCGGCCGGAGAGACGCCCGCGGCGCGGCCCCGCGCGGTGGCGGGCCTGACCGAGAGGGAGCTCGAGGTGCTCTCCCTCCTCGCGCGAGGGATGTCGAACCGCGCCATCGCGGACGCCCTCGGCGTCGCGCCGAAGACCGCGGGCAACCACGTCCAGGCGGTGTTCCGCAAGGCGGGGGTGACGACGCGGTCGGGCGCGGCGATGTTCGCGATGCGCCACGGTCTCGCGCCGGGGGAGCGATCGTAGGGCGTTCGCCTCATGTGCCCTTCGCGGGCGGCGCGCACAGTCGCGGCATGACGAACCCCGACGTTCCCCTCCGCGAGCTCTCCCGTGACTTCATCGCGCGCCTCGACGGCCACGACTGGGAGTCCATCGACCGCCGCGTCGCCGCGGGCTGCACCGCCCACGTCGGCGCGCAGACCCTCGACCGCGCCGCGTGGATGCACTTCGGCAAGGCCTTCTACGGCGCCTTCCCCGACGGCGCGCACCGCGTGGTGCGCCAGGTCGTCGAGGGCGACACGGTGGTCACCGTGGCCGAGTGGTCGGGCACCCACCGGGGAGACTTCATGGGCATCCCCGCGACGGGCCGGCGGGTGAGCTTCCCGCTGATCGTGGTCGACCGCTTCGCCGACGGGCTCATCGTGGAGCACTGGGGTCAGTTCGACAGCGCCGCGATGATGCGCCAGCTCGGCGTGGGCTGACGCGCGACGGCGTCGGATCACTCCGCCACCGCGACGCCCTCCCTCCCCGCGACGCGCATCGTCACCCGCTCCGCGCGCAGCCGCACGAACCCGTTGCTTCGGTCGACGAAGACCCACACCGCGCCGTCGGGGCCGTCGACCTCGTCGCCCACATCGACGCGCCCCCCGAGGCCGAGCGAGATCGGGTCCATGGTCACCGAGGTCACGCCCTCGAAGACCGCGGCGCACGGCGCGGTCTCTTCGGTGTCGTCGACGTACACGTCGAGGTCGAGGGTGACCGTCGCGCGGTCGAGGTCCACCCGGAGCGCACGCAGCCCCGCGTCGTGGAAGGTCGCGTCCGCGGCCTGCTCCACGCGATGCATCATCCCAGCTCGGTACGGTCGGTCGATCATCGCGCGCATCGGTGTACATCATCGCCGTCCCGCAGCCTCGCGCCTCACCTTCACTTCTGTTACCCCCGAGCGATGCGCCCCGCGCTCCTCGCGCTGCTCCTCCTCGGCTGTTCGCACCCGAACCAATCTCCGCCCCGCGTCGTGCCCGAGCCCCGCGTCGCGGTGACTCCCGACGTTCCGCCCGCGCCCGCCACGGCGCCTCCCGCGACGCCCCCTCCGACGCCCCCTCCCCCGCCCGCGGCCTGGACCGACCCCGCCGCGATCGCGGGCCTCGCCCGCGACTGCGCCTTCCGCGCGCCGCACGCCGAGGGAGACGAGGACACCCTCTCGTGCAACTACGAGGTCGAGCAGCAGTCGTGCACGGCCGACCCCTGCCCCGAGCGCGTGGGCGCGCCCTGCCGCCGCGAGTGCGCGGGCACCTGCGGCTCTTGCGACACCGCCTGCCGCGGGTCCTGCGAGCGCTGCCACTCGGCCTGCGCCGACGACGCGTGCCGCGAGGCGTGCGGACGCACCTGCGGCGCGTGCCTCCAGGGCTGCCTCGACGCGCGCGACCGCTGCTTCACCGCGACGTGTACGCAGCGCGAGCTCCAGTGCTCGCGCGAGGTGTCGCAGCGCTTCCGCCGAACGTGCGCCGGGCCCTGCGCGCGCTGCGAGGAGCGCTGCCGCGACAGCGAGGCGACGGGCGAGTGCGTGACCGCCTGCCTGCAACGCGCGCGCGGCTGCGACGCCGAGCAGCGCGCCATCTGCGCCTTCGAGGGTCACCGCTTCGGCGTGGAATCCACAGACACCGGCGCGCCCGACCACGGCGAGGGCGACTGACGACGATGCCTCCGCTGGCTCTCGTCCTCGGACTGAAGTCCGGGCAGGCCTACGCTCAAGCCCGCGCTGCGCGCAGGCTCACCGCTGTTCCATCGTGTCGAGGACGTCGCCCGCCATCGTGTCGGAGACTTCACCCGCCATCGTGTCGAGTCCGTTGGACGCGAGCCGAGCGCCAGTGAAGCCCTCGCCCCGCGAGGCGCAGAGCGTAAGGCCTGCCCCGGACTTCAGTCCGGGGACGAGCCGCGAAGCGCCCTTCAGTGACACGTCAACGCGGGCGAGCGCCCCCCCCTTCATCCTCCTCACAGCGCTCTCCGCGCTCCTCCTCTCCGCCATCGCCTCCGCGCAGCCGCTCCCCGTCTCCGACGCAACCCGCGTGTGCCTCGCCGGAGGCGCCTTCACCCAGGGCCGCGACCGCTCCCCGCGCCGCGACGAGCGACCCGCGCACGCCGTCACCGTCGCGCCCTTCTGCATCGACCGCGCGCTCGCCACCCGCGCCGACTTCGCGCGCTTCGTCGACGCCACCCGCTACGTCACCACCGCCGAGCGAAGGGGGTACGGCCTGGAGTCCGTCGAGGGCATGGACGACTGGGCGTGGCGGCGCGTGCCCCACGGGAGCTGGCGACGTCCCTTCCGCGAGGAGGACGCTGAGACGCGCGCTTTCCTGCGCGACGACGCCCCCGCGGTGATGGTGTCGTGGCACGACGCGGTCGCCTACTGCGCGTGGCGCGGCGGACGTCTCCCCACCGAGGCCGAGTGGGAGTTCGCCATGCGCGCGGGCTCCGCGGGCACCCGCTACCCCTGGGGAGACGCCCCCTCCGACGCGCGCGGACGATCTCGCCTCAACTTCTGGCAGGGCGCCTCGCACCATCACAACGACCGCGTCGACGGGCACGTCTACGTCTCCCCCGTGCGCGCGTTCCGCCCAACGCCTGGGGCCTCTACGACCCCGTCGGCAACGTCTGGCAATGGACCGCGGACCGCTACCGCGCCGACGCCTACGCGCGCCCCCTCGACGCGGGCGATGGCCCCGACGCGGGCGCAGAGCGACCGGCGCGTGCTCCGTGGAGGCTCGTGGTGGTGCGCGGCCTGCACCTGCGAGGGCTACGGGCTCTGGTACCGCGGCCACGCCGAGGCGCGCGCGGCCTTCTCGAACAACGGCTTCCGCTGCGCGGGCGAGGCGCCCGCGCGCTCAGGGCGGTGAGGCCTCGTCGACGCGGCGCACCGAGCGGAGCACGTCGAGCTCCCTCGCCCCGCCTGCGGATCACGCTGAGGCTGCCGTCGGTCTCGAGCACCACGGCGGCCACCTCGTCGAGACGCCCGACGCCCGCGGCGCGCACGGCGGCGTCGATGTCTCCGCGGGTCACGCGCTGCGCGCGCATCGCGGCGTGAAGGCACCGGCCGTCTTCGACGAGCAGCGTCGGCGACGCGCGCACGAGCCGCTGGAACCACGGCCACCGCACCGAGAGCCACGCGACGACGTACTGCAGCGTCACCAGCGCGACGAAGCCGAGGAGGCCCTCGACGAGCGCGATGTCCTTCGAGAGGACCACCGTCGCGAGCGTCGACCCGAGCGCGACGGTGACCACGAAGTCGAAGGCGTTGAGCTTCGCGAGCGAGCGCTTGCCCGAGACCCGCAAGACCGCGATGAGTCCCACGTAGGCCGCGACCGAGATGATCAGCACCCGGGCGACGCCGCGCCAGTCGTCGAAGAACATGGCCGTTGGGTGCTCGCGCCGCCCTCGGAGAAGCGCCCCCGTGGTACGCACCTCGCGCCATGGACTACGCCCTCCTCGGACGCACCGGCGTGCGCGTCTCTCGCCTCGCGCTCGGCACCATGACCTTCGGCGGTCAGGCCGACGCGGCCGCCTCGCGCGCCCTCTTCGACCGGGCCCGCGCCGCGGGCGTCAACCACTTCGACACCGCCGACGTCTACAACGGCGGCGCGAGCGAGACGCTCCTCGGGGAGCTCCTCCGCGGGTGCCGCGACGAGGTGGTGCTCGCGTCGAAGGCGTACTTCCCCACCGGCACCGACCGCAACGCGCGGGGCACCTCTCGCTACCACCTCGTGCGCGCCTGCGAAGCGAGCCTGCGACGTCTCAACACCGACCGCGTCGACCTCTATTACCTGCACCGCTTCGACGACGAGGCCGACCTCGAAGACTCGCTCCGCGGCGTCGAGCTCCTCGTGCGGTCGGGCAAGGTGCTCTATCCCGCCGTCAGCAATTTCTCCGCGTGGCAGGCGATGAAGGCGCTCGGCCTCCAGCGACACTTCGCGTGGGCGCCCACCGTCGCGATGCAGCCCATGTACAACCTCGCCAAGCGTCAGGCCGAGGTGGAGATCCTCCCGCTCGCGAAGAGCGAGGGCCTCGCGGTCTTCCCCTACAGCCCCCTGGGCGGAGGCCTCCTGAGCGGCAAGTACGGCGCCCGCGACCGACCCTCCGACGGCCGCGTCGCGACCTGGGCGATGTACCAGACGCGCTACGGCAGCGAGGACCACTTCACCCTCGCCGAGCGCTTCCGCGCGCTGGCCGCGGAGGCAGGGTGGCACCCGGCGGCGCTCGCGGTGGCGTGGGTGATGGCGCACCCCGCGGTGACCGCGCCCATCCTCGGCGCGACGCGCGTGGAGCAGTTGGAGCCCGCGCTCTCGGCGGCGGAGCGACCCTTGCCCGACGAGCTTCGCGCGAGGGTGAGCGCGCTGTGGCCCGAGCCCCCGCCCGCGACGGACCGCAACGAGGAGGGCAAGGTGCCCGGGCCGGGAGAGAGGGCGAAGTAGCGGGTCACTGGCTTGCGCTGCGCGGCGGGAAGGCCGCCACCAGCAGCACCGAGAGCAGCGTCGCCACGAAGAGCGGGAGCACGCTCACGCCGGGGACGAGCCTGCACGCGAAGCTCCCCGCCACGAAGAGCGCGGCCGGCGCGAGGTAGAGCCGCCGCACAGAGAAGCCGAGGACCGCGAGCGCCGCCGCGGCGATGAAGCCGTCGGCGGCGCCGATGGCCTCGACCCGCTCGCCGGTCATCACGCCGAGCATGCGGTGCGCGAAGACGATCACGGCGGTCGCCGCGACGGCCCACGCGAGCTGGCGGTTCACACGGTTCGTGAAGAGCTCACGCCGCTTCACCACGGCGATCCCCAGCACCATCACCAGCAGGACCGCCGACGACACCCCCATCACCCGCAGGCTCGGCGCGCGACCGAACGCGAGCACCGCCACGGCCACGACCAGCGCCATCGCCGCCGTGATCACCGCCGCGCCGCGCAGCGCCACCGCCCGACTCCGCGCGCCCACCGTGAGGTCCATGTCGTAGTCGATGCGCGCGAGCCGCTCCCTCTCCTCGGACTCGCGCGCGAGCCGTCGGTCGAGCTCCGCCAGCGCCTCGACCATCTCGGGGCGCTCCCCCAGCGAGGTCATCAGGGCCGCCGCCGCGGCGCGGTTCCCCTGCGCGACCTCCCACGCGAACATCCGCTGGAGCAGCCGCTCCCTCGCCTCGCGCGCGGCCTCGTGCTCGGGCGTCTCCCGCAGCGCCTGCTCCAGCGCGAAGCGGCACTCGTGAAAGAGCACCTGCGCCGTCGCAGGGTCAGACGCCAGCGCCGCGTCGAGGGCGCGCAGCCGCTCCTGCGCCGCCCGCACCAGCGCCGCCGCGGCCCTGTGCTTCTGCACCTCGCCGAGCGCCTGCTTCAGCGCCGCCGCGCTCTGAAAGCGCGCCTCGGGCTCGCGCGCCATGCACCGATGGAGGATCGGCGACAGCTCCGCGGGCACGCCCTCGGGGTGCTCCTTCGGCGCGCAGAGCGCGGCCTGGTAGATCACCTGCGGGATGGTGCTCCCCGCGTAGGGCGGCGCCCCCGTGAGCGCTTCGTAGAGCGTCGCGCCGAGGAGGAAGACGTCGCTCCGCTCGTCGATCTTCCCCTCCTGCGGGGCGAGCATCTCGGGGGCCATGTACGCGGGCGTCCCCGCGATGGCCGTGGAGGGCAGCGGGTGGCCCTTCTTCACCGCGACGCCCCAGTCGAGGAGGTAGACCTCGCCGAAGTCTCCGAGCATCACGTTCTCGGGCTTGATGTCGCGGTGGATCACCCCCCGCGAGTGCGCGAAGGAGACCGCGTCACAGAGACTCCGCAGCGTGTCGACGAGGACCGTCACCCGGTCGGCGCCGCGCCAGCGCGGGTGCTCGGGGTCGCGCAGCATCGCGTGCAGCGACGCGCCCTCGACGCGCTTCATCACCATCACCGGCGCGCCGTCGGCGTCCCTGCCGAGCGCGTGCACCGGAACGATGTTCGGGTGCTCCAGCGAGCCCGTGGTGGTCGCCTCGGCGAGGAGCGCCGCCCCGTCTCTCGCTCCGGGTCGCAGCCGCTTCACCGCGACCTCGCGCGAGAGCGAGCGCTGCCGCGCGAGCTGCACCACGCCCATGCCGCCCTGCCCGAGCACGCGCAGCACCACGAGGTCGGCGTGGGGCGCCTCGGGGTCCTCGCTGGTCACCACCTCGGGGAGCGTCACGGGCATCGTCGGCGGCGAGGCGGCCGCCACCGTCGCGCTGTTGCCGATGGACTGCGACGCCGTGGAGGGCATCCCGACCTCCGCGAGCGCCTTCGCCGCGCCCTCCGCGAGCGCCTCTGCCTCGAGCGTCATGGCGCGCGCATTCCATCACGGGACCGACCGGCGCGCGCCGCGCACCGACGGGGGTATCGTCCCCGCATGGACGCCCCCGAGCCCGACGCCCCGCGCGATGAGCCCGCGTCGCAGGGCTCGAACGGAACGCTCGCGATCACCGCCCTCGTCTTCCTCATCCTCGCTGGCGTGGGCTTCGTCCTCTTCGACAGCCCGATGTTCAAGCCGACCATCGCGGCGATCGCCCTCCCCGGTCTCGACGCCCCCGCCGAGCGCCCGCTCCGCCTCGAAGCGGGCGCGCGCGTGGGCTTCGGCATGACCGGCGACGAGATCGCCTACGAGGGCCCCGACTACATCCGCGTGAGGGTCGAGCTCCTGCGAGACGGCCGCGTGGTCGCCACGATGCGCTGCCGCGCCTTCGAGCTGGAGGGCGACGGCGGAGGCGGCGGCGGACAGACCCACTACAACTCCGACTGCCAGGTGACCGCGCCGCCGGGAGGCTCCACCGCGGTGCGCGCCGTCGCGTCGAAGGAGGGCGACGGCACCCTGCGCGTGCGCGGGTTACGGCTGATCGCGTACCGGCCCTGAACACGCTCCGCCGAGGTACGCTCGCGGGCGATGTCGACGCGACGCTCGCTGGTGGACCTCGTGGTGGAGCGGCTCGGAGAGGAGTCCTCGGCCCGCGCGATGTTCGGCGAGTACGGCGTCTACTACGCGGGCACGCTCATCGCGCTGATGTGCGACGACCGACTGTTCTTGAAGCCGAGCGACGCTGGGCGCGCGCTGCTCCCCGACGCAGAGATGGCGCCGCCGTACCCCGGCGCGAAGCCGTCGATGGTGGTCCCCGAGGAGAAGTGGGAGGACGTGTCGCTGATGCGCGCGCTGGCGAAGGCCACGCAGGCGGCCAACGCAAGCGCGCCCGCGCGCAAGCCGAAGGCGAAGGCCGTAGGGCGCAAGCGAGGGTGAACCTGGCGTCGCGACGTGGCGCTCCCGCCCCGACCGTGGCGCCCGCGCCCCGCAGCGTCGCGACGCCCCCTTCGGACTCTCCGCGCGCACCGCTGTGGCACGCCCGTTGACCTCTGCCTCCGCGCGTCGCGGACCTCGACAGCCCTCCGCGACCACGAGGTCCTCCCCATGCGCGCTCTTCGCACCTACGCCGCCGCGCTCGCCCTGATCGCCGCGCAGGGCTGCGGCTCCCCGCAACCCTCCACCCCCACACCCGACGCGACCTCCACCACGGACGCCACCGACGTCCCGATCACACCCGACGTACCCGTCACGCCAGACGTCCTCGTCACACCCGACGTGCCCGTCACACCCGACCTGCCTGTCACGCCCGACGTCCCTCCCTCGATGGACGTCCCGATCACGACCGATGTGCCCGTGACGCCGACCGACACGGGCTCGCCCGACGTCACATCTCCGACCGACACGCCCGCCCCCGACGGCGGCCCGCCCCCTGTCGACGCGGGGCCCCCCGAGGTCGGCGACCCCTGCGCCCGCGACAGCGACTGCCTCTTCGACGGCGCGGGTCCCCACTGCGACCCCTCCCTCGGTCGCTGCGTCGAGTGCATCGCCAACGACGACTGCGGCAGCAGCGGACGCCGTATCTGCACCCCGCGCCGCACCTGCGCCACGGGCTGCGCGTCGAACGACGACTGCACCACCTTCGAGTACTGCACCGCCTGGGGCGCCTGCGCGCAGGGATGCCGCGACGACTCGAGCTGCTTCGCCTTCACCCCCCACTGCGACCTCACCACGCGCGAGTGCGGCGACTGCTCCACCGACGCCCACTGCGGCGCGGGCCGCATCTGTCGCGCGGGATCGTGCGTCGCGGGCTGCTCCGCCAGCTCCCCCTGCCCCTCCGGGCAGACCTGCTGCGGTGGCTCCTGCGCGAACCTCCAGACCTCCACGGGCAACTGCGGCGCGTGCGGCACGACCTGCACCGCTCGAGCCGGGCTCCACCGCCACCTGCGCCGCGGGCGTCTGCGGCTCCTCCTGCGCGCCGGACGCGGCAGCTGCGGCGGCAACGCCGCCAACGGGTGCGAGACCGACGTGCAGACCAGCACCGCCCACTGCGGCGCGTGCAACAACGCCTGCCCCGCCGTCGCAGGAGGCACCCCACCTGCGCCGCCGGTCGCTGCGGCGCCACCTGCAGCGCGGGCCGCGGCGACCCGACGGCTAACGCCGCCAACGGGTGCGAGAACACCCTCGACTCCAACGCCCACTGCGGCGCCTGCAACCGCGCCTGCGCGCCCGCCAACGCCATCGGGATGTGCGTCGCGGGCGCCTGCGCCGTCGCCGCCTGCCTGCCCTTCTTCGCCGACTGCGACGGCAACGCCGCCAACGGGTGCGAGGTCGACACCCGCACCAACGCCTCGCACTGCGGCGGCTGCGGCAACGCGTGCCCCGCGCTCCCCGGCGGCGCGGCCTCGTGCGCCGGGAGCGTCTGCGGCCTCGCCTGCGCCGCGGGCCGCGGCGACTGCGACGGCAACCCGATCAACGGCTGCGAGGTCGACACCAGCACCACCAACGCTCACTGCGGCGCGTGCAACAACGCCTGCGCGGTCGCCAGCAGCCGCCGCGTGCACGCGGGCGCCTGCGGCGTCGCGAGCTGCGCGACGGGCTACGGCAACTGCGACGGCGACGCCGCCAACGGGTGCGAGACCGCCCTCGCGGGCAACGTCGCCCACTGCGGCGCGTGCGGAAACGCCTGCCCCGCGGGAGGGATCTGCAACGCCGGGGCTGCGCGTGCCCGCTCAGGAGAGCGATGTGCGGCGGCGCCTGCGTCAACCTCGGGCGACGCGCGCAGCTGCGGCGCCTGCGGGAACGCCTGCGCGAGCAGGCGGGTGTGCTCCGGCGGGCGCTGCGGGGCCGCGTGCTCCAGCGGCGCGACGAACTGCTCGGGGCAGTGCGTGCTCCTCGGCGACGACCGCGCGAACTGCGGCGCGTGCGGAAACGCCTGCGGCGCCGACGCGGTCGCGCGAGCGGGCGCTGCGTGGTGGTGGCGAGCATCGACGGCAGCGGCTGCGCCGACGGGACGCGCGAGGCCCTTCACCGACGCGACGCGCTTCCCCCCGCATCGCGGGCTGCGCGGGGGCGTGGTCGCTGCCGGGGATCTTCCCCGCGATCCCGGTCTCGACGCAGGCGTCGTGCGCGACCCTGGGTAACTCCTCGACCGCGGCGCCCGTCGACGGCGCGGGCTGCGCGTCGTCGAACCTCTGCGCGCCGGGCTGGCGCATCTGCAACGGCGGCGACGTGCTCCCGCGCACGATGGACATGGGCTGCGCCGCGGGCGACTACCCCGCGAGCGCGTTCTTCGCCGCCTCGGTGAGCGGCACGGGCTGCGGCCGCTGCGCCCTGCGCTCGTCCACCGGCACCTCGAACTGCTCGATCATCTCGTGCCAGGCCGGGTGCCGCGAGGACGGCAACCTCAACAACGACTTCTTCGGCTGCGGCACCCTCGGCAGCCCCCCCGAGGGCGCCTGCGACGGGCTCAACCGCTTCTCCAACAACGAGTGCGGCGCGCTCACCTCGAACTGGCGCTGCCCGAGCATGGGCGGCGAGAGCCGCACCGTGACCAAGACCACCGCCGCGAACGGCGGCGTGCTCTGCTGCCGCGATTGACAGCATGAGACCCTCGACGTCTCCGCGCGCATCCCCGCGGGGGCGTCACCCTCCCTCCGCGCGACACCTCCTTCCATGCGACACGCTCGCGCCATCGTCCTCGCGCTGACCCTCGGGTGCTCCTCGCTGCCGGTGCGCGCGCCCGACGCCGCGGTCGACGCGAGCGACGACGGCGACGGCTCCGACCTCGGGCCCTGCCCCGAGCGCTGCGCCGACGGCGTCGAGTGCATCCACGGCGTGTGCTCGCGGCGCGTCGCGCAGGTCGCGTCGGGCTCGACCACGTCTGCGCCCGCCTCGTCGACGGGTCGGTCTGGTGCTGGGCACCAACGAGAGCGGAGAGGTGGGCGACGGCTCCTCCGAGGCCACGCGCCCGCTCCCTCGCGCGGGTGCCCGGCGTACCGCGGCCTACGTCGCCGCGGCGTGGTCGCGCTCGTGCGCGATCGACCCCGACGGGCGCGTGTGGTGCTGGGGCGCGAACTCGGGCCGGTGCATCGCCGACGACGCGAGGGCGGTGGTGCGCTGCGCCCGAGGCGGTGCCCGCGCTCCAGGTCGCGTCACCGCGCTCGCCCTGGGGCCAGGGATCTGCGCGCTCTTGAGCGACAGGGCGGTGCTACTGCCGCGGCGAGTTCGGCGGCGAGACCGCTCAGCCCTACCTGCGATGGACCGACCACGTGGTCGCGATCGCCGGAGGCTGGGGGTCACCTCTGCGCGCTCCACGACGACGGCGCGGTGCGCTGCGGCAGGCGGCGCGGCTACGGGCAGTTCGGCGACGGCAACACCGACCTCTGGCCGGCGTCGACTACTTCCCCAGTCCGGTGGCTCCCGTCGGCCTCCCGCGCGTCAGCCCTCGCGGCGAGCGCCGAGGGCGCCTGCGTCCCTCGCCGCGGACGACGGCGCGCTCTGGTGCTGGGGAACCAACACGCACGCAGGTCTCGACGCGCTGGTCGCCCGAGCGCGTCGACCTGCCCTTCACGCCGCGAGCGCTCTGGTCGCGTCGGCACGGCTTCATCGCGCGACGACGCCGAGGAACGCTCCGCGCCTGGGGCCGCAACGTCGCGGGGAGGCGTCGGCGACGGCACCACCGTGAACCGCTGGCCCCCGGTCGAGATGCGCGCGCTCGGAGACCTCGCGGCCGAGGCGGTGTCCTTCGCGGGCGGGCTCGACCACACCTGCGCGCTCCTGCGCGATCAGACCGTGCGCTGCTGGGGCGGCAACGGACGGGGGCAGCTCGGCCTGGGCACCCTCAACGCGCAGGGCTCACGCCCCGCTCGCCGCGGTGGTAGCCGCGATCACCACGCGGGCTCGACAGGGTGGTCCGCGGGAGCCACGTCGTGCCGCGACCGAGCTGGCCGAGGTTGTTCCCGCCCCAGCAGCGCAGGGTCTGGTCGGAGAGGAGCGCGCACGCGTGCGCCGCCCCCGCGACGATCCGCGCGACCCGCGGCGCGATCTCTCCCAGGGTCTCCACCGGCACGCGCTGGTCACCGCCGAGGACACCACCGCGCCCTGATCGTTCTTCCCCGCCCGACGAGCGCGCCGTCGAGCCGCCGCGCGAAGAAGGTCGCGAAGCCGCCGTGGAGCGCCGACGCCTCGAGGCCCGGCACCGTCACCGGCCGCCAGCGGGCCTCGGCGGTCCCGTCGCCCGCCGAGCCGTAGGTGTTGTCGCCCCAGCACCACACCCTCGCGTCGCTCGCGCGCGCGCACGCCACGGTGTTGCCCACCACGAGCGAGGCCATCCCCTCCGAATCGTCTGCACCGGCAGCGCCGCCACGCCGTGATGGGAGACACGCGACCGTCGCCCACCTGCGCGAAGCCGCAGCTGCCCAGCACCACACCGCGCCCTGCGCCGCGAGCGCGCACACGTGGCCCCAGCCCGCGCCGAGGGCCGTCACGCCGTCGACGTTCGCGGGCGCCACGGGCGGCCTGCGCCCCGAGCGGCCGTCTCCCAGTCCGCCCCACTCGTTCGAGCCCCAGCAGAGCGCCGCGCCGCCCTCGTCGGCCGCGCACGGGAGCTGCGCCGCCAGATCGCCATCGCCGCCGTGCCGCTCACCCCGCGCGCGGTCACCGCCTCGGCCTGCACCGCCGCGGTCGACCCGTCGCCGAGCTCTCCGTGAGGGTTCGCGCCCCAGCACCGCAGCGACCCGTCGACCGCGCGCGCGCAGGTGTGCGTGTAGCCCGCGAACACCCGCGTCGCGCCCTCACCCCGCGACGCGCACCGGCGACGCGCGCGTGGTACGGGGTCGCCGTCGCCGAGCTGCCCGTCTCGTTCTTTCCCCAGCACCACGGCGCCGCCGACCTCCACCGCGCAGGTGTGCTCCATCGACGACGACAGGTCGACGAAGCGCCGCGTGCAGCGCCTCGACGCAGACCGCCCCGTCGACGCGAGCGGCCACACGCGCGCAGTGCGAGGGTCCTCCGCGGGGGTCACGCAGCGCCGATCGCACCGCGCGACCTGCCATCGCCGCGCACTCGCGCTCGGGCCGCGCGGGGTCGACCGTGGGCAGCTCCGCGCAGGCGACCACGACGAAGAGCGCGGCGAGCAGCAAGCCTCCCGACGTGACCCGCACGCGGCGACGCTATCCCGACGCGTCCGTGGAGAGAAGCGTCGCACCGCCTCCGGGTCCGTCGCGGCGCGGTCGCTCACCGCCTCGCTCTCCTCGAAGCGCGCCGCGCGGCACGCCTCGCCGAGCGCCTCGGGGCGTCAGCTCGGCGCCCCCCAGTGCGACCACGACCGCGCCACGACCGATGCGCCTCGCGCTGTCCTGACCGGCCTCCCCGTCACGGCTTCTTCACCTCCCCGTCGCGTGCGACAGTCGCGCGCGATGGCCTCCCCCCAGCGCTGGATCGCCCTCTGCCTCACCCTCGCCGCCTGCGGGAGCGCCGACCAGACCGCCACCGCGCCCGACACCGACGCGGGCGCGACCGACGCGCTCACCTTCCCCGAGGCGCCCGACTTCGACACCGGCCCCGACGTCGCCGCCGCCGACGCGCCCTCGCGGGAAGACACCGCCGCGCCCCTCGACACCGGCGCTCCCTCCGACGCGAGCGCCCCCCTCGACACCGGCGCCCCCACCGACGCGGGATCGCCTGACGATGTCCCGGCGGTCACCGACGCGCCTCCGCCCGCGGACGTCCCCGTGAGCGCCGACGCGGGCGCGCGCTGCGACGAGCCGCCGATGTGCGACGGGCCCGCGCCGACCCCGTCGCCCACCACCTCATGGCGGCACCTCACCACGCGCGTCACCGTCGCCCTCGGCTCGCAGCGCCACCGCGGGCGCGACCTCTTCCTCCGCGAGGGAGACCCCCAGTGGGGCATCGCGCGCTTCGCCTACGGCCCCGCCGACGACGACCTGCAAGACGAAGACGTCGAGGTCTTCCTCATGCGCGGCTGCCGCGCCTGGGAGCGCCTCGGCGAGGCGCGCACCACCCGCGACAACCAGCACGCCACCGTCGAGGGCGTGGTCGACAACGGCGGCTACGTCTTCTTCGAGATCCCAGCGTCCGCGCGGCTCGGCGTCGGGCGGCACCGCCTCCGCTACGTCGTCCGCGGCGACCACACCGTCGCCGACCAGTACATCGAGGTCCTGCCCTCTACGGCTCACGTCGTCGTGACCGACGTCGACGGCACGCTCTCCGAGAGCGAGACCGCCGAGTGGGTCACCGTCTTCGGCGGCGCCTCCCCCGCGGTGAACCCCGGCGCCCCCGAGGCCCTGTGGGCCCTCGCGCGCCGCGGCTTCATCGTCTTCTACCTCACCGCGCGCCCCGAGTGGCTCGTGACGCGCACGCACGAGTGGGTGCGCGAGCGGGGCCTGCCGCCGGGGCTCGTCCACACGATGCTCAACCTCACGGGGGGCACGGGCAACGCGGCCTTCACCTTCAAGCGCGACGAGCTCACCGCGCTGCGCGAGCGGCTCGGGCGCGTGCCCGACTACGCCTTCGGCAACACCGACACCGACGCGCAGGCCTACGACGCCGTCGGGGTCTCGCCCGACCGCGCGTACTACTACCGCTTCACCGGCAACCGCCGCGGAGGCCAGCTCAACGACGACTACCGCGCGCTCGTCGCGCCGCTCTCCATGGGCCCGCTCTACTGCCGCTGACCCTCCGCGCGGAACCCGCGCCCGCGACCATTGTCTCTCGCGCCGTGATGCGCCCCGCGCCCGCCCTCCTCGCGGCCTCGCTCGCCGCCTGCGCGCACCCGCCCCGCGTCTCGCCCTCGCGCCCCGCGCGCTCGCCTCCGCCGCCTCTCGCGCGCGCCGCGCCGTCGCCGCCCGTCGCGTGCGCGCTCGACGCGGGCGAGGTCCGCTTCGCCTCGCCCCTCACCCTCCTCGGCGCGCTCCCGCCCCCGGGTGCGTTGGTCGAACACCCCTTCGCCGAGGTGCGCGCCGCGCGACGTCTCCACGTCGAGGCCCTCGCTGGAGAGGCCGCGACCACCCCCGCGCGCGTGAGCGTCGACACGACCATGACGCACCTCGACGGCGTGGCGCGCGCGTCGACGATCCCGCTGTACCCGTCGGGGCCGGCGCCCTTCGCGCGCATGGTGATCCCGCTCGCGCGTCACCCGCTGCGGTGGGTGTCGGCCGCGCTCGGGGTCATCACCGTGACGCCCACCCCCTCGCCGCGCGCGTCGCTCCTCGCGCCGCCCGAGGAGCGACGCTGCGAAGACCTGCGCCTCGCGCCCGTCGATGACTTCGACCCCGTCGCGCTGCCGCCCGCGGCCTCGCGGCGAACCCTCCCGCTCGGGCCTGGGCGGTGGCACTTCTACCCGACGCCCACGCACGAAGACGGGCCGAGCGTGGCCGTCGACCTCGTGGCGAGCGATCAGGTGTGGCGCCTCGAAGACGGCCCCGAGCGCTGGGCGAGGGTGCTCTGGACCACGGATGACGTCGCGGTGGTGGCGTGGGTCGACCAGCGCACGCACGTCCGCCCGCAGATCGGGCACGGCTCAGGGACAGGCACCGGCGCGCGCCGCGCGACCGCGTGCCCGCGCGCGACCACCTGCGCCGACGACGTGCCCCTCGTCGCGATCGACCGCGGAGAGCCGCGCGGCGTCGGTCGGCTCCTCCGCGGCGCGCGGGTGATGCTCGGCGCGACCGAAGGGACTCGCACCGCGGTGACGGTGTGCGACCCCGACGTGGAGTGGGCCGACGGCGTCGGCTACGCGATCCCGAGCGAGCGCGCGTCGGTGTGCGCGGGGCGGTGAGCGCGTCGGGTCAGCCCGCGGCGCGCCACTGCGCGAGGAGACCGCGGTAGGTGTTCGCCCGCGCCTCCAGGCGCTCGCGGCGGAACTGCCCCGGCAGGCGGTCGCGCTCGTACACCCCCACGGCCGAGCGGAAGAGGTGAGGCGGCACCTCGTCCATCCCCGGCGGGATGAACTTGATCGCCTCGTCGAGGGCCGCGGCGGCGCGGTCGAGCGTCGCGATGGCCGACTGCCGCTGCGCGGGGGTCATCCCCTGCACCGAGCCGGGGAGCTGCTTCGCGAGCATGTCCGACGCGGCGGCGAACTCGCCCGGGTCGAGGATGCGAGACGGTTCGACCCCGAACTGCATACCCCCGTCGGGCCGCGGGGGGACCGGGTCGTTCACGACGAACTTGAACTCGCGGGCGAGCCCGCAGCGCGCGCAGGGGTTGCGGTACACGGCCACGAGGTCGCTCCCCTCGGAGAGGAGCGCGCTGCGACGCTCGAAGCGGGTCTCGCCGCAGACGCAAGGGTGCAGGTCCATGAAGAGGTTCATCTCGTCGATGGAACGCGACGCGAGCGGCTGCGGCGGCTGCACGAAGGGCGGATTGCGCGGGGCGTGCGAGACCGCGGGCGGAGGGCCGTACGCACCGCCCGTCGCGACGGCGGCGCCCATGGGGGCCGAGTACGCCCGCGCGGCGGCGGGGGGAGCGTTCATCGTGCGGAAGGCGTACGCGACGACGAAGGCGAGCTTCACCAGCGGCAGGAGCACGAGGAGGCCCCACGGCGGAAAGCCCATCGTGCGGATGAAGGGGAACAGCAGGTAGCCCGACGCGAGGAGCACGCCGGCGGCGACGGCCCACCCGAGGTCTCCGCTCGCGCCGCGCGACTTCGAGTGCCGCGAGACGGCGACGGCGAGCACCGCGAGGAGCCCGACAACGTTGAGCATCGAGAGGGCGTTGAAGACCGACGCGTACCTGAAGAACAGCGAGTCCATGGCCGTGCGCCTCCCAGCGCGCTGACCACGGTTGGTACCACAGCGGCCGCGGGGCCGCGGGCGGTCAGCCCATCAGCGCAACGGCGGCGCGGTACACGGGGCCCGCGAGCGGGATCATGTCCATGGTCGACCCGAGGAGGTCCCAGTAGTCGCGGTGCGCGGCGACCTTTCCGTCGCGCAGGGTGCAGTGCGTGACGCCCTCGACGCGCATCGGGGGCGCGGGGATCTTCATCGTCATCACCATCGTCCAGGTGATGAAGACCATGTCGCCCTGCTGCGCGACGTCGTGGGCCTCGAAGCGGATCTCCTTCGCGCGGCGGATGAGCCGCCGGTTCATCTCGGCGAAGGCGGCCTTGCCGCGCACGGTCTGGATCGGGTCGGTGAAGACGACGTCGTCGGTGTAGTAGGGCAACAGCCGCTCGACGGTGGCGTCGTCGAAGGGGCCGCTGGCGAAGAGCTCGCGGAGTCGCTCCGCGGTGAGGGGTGCGTCGCTCATGGCCGTGGAGGATGCCCTCGGTGCGCCCCGCGGTGCACCTTGTACCTCCATGTGGCATCAGGGCGATTCCTGACAGGGCAAGCCCTGATGGCGGCGCGCGCGCCGGGTCGCTACTCCTCCTCTCACCAAGGAGGACGTTCACCATGTCGACCACCCGCGCGCTCTCTCGCCACCCGAAGCTCCCGCCCCGCGTCGTCTTCGCGGGCGCCCTGCTCTCCGGCCTCGTCCTGCTCGCGATCTTCGTGAGCGTGGTCGCGCGCGCGGTGGTGCCCGCGTAGCTCACCTCACCGTCGCCACCGCGCCCGGCGCGAGCGCGTGGCCCCTTCGCCACGCCACCATCTCCGCCGCGATGGCCACCGCGATCTCCGCCGGGCTCCGCGCGCCCACGTCCACCCCGAGCGGCATCCGCACCCGCGCGATGTCCTCCGCGCTGAAGCCCTTGGCCTCCAGCCGCGCGCGCGTCTTCACCAGCTTCGCGCGGCTCCCCACGCCGCCCACGAACGCGTAGCCCTCGCGCAGCGCCCACTCGATCGCGTCCTGGTCCCGCTGGTGGTCGTGCGTCATCACCAGCACTGCGCCGCGCGCCCCCACCGTCGCGCGGAGCTCCCTCGGCTCGCCGCACACCACCGCCGCGCCCGCGAAGCGCTCGCCCACCGCCCACGCCTCGCGCGGGTCCGCCACCGTCACCGCGAAGCCCAGGCCCACCAGCACCGGCGCGAGCGCCGCCGCGACGTGGCCCGCGCCCACGATCCCGACGCGCGCCGCCGCGGCCATCGGTTCGATCAGCACCTCCACCGAGCCGCCGCAGCACATCCCGAGCCCACGGCCGAGGTGAAGCGTCTCGACCCGCGGCTCGCCGTCACCCCGCACCGCAGACGCCATCGCGTCGCGCATCGCGAAGAGCGCCGCCCGCTCCAGCGCGCCGCCGCCGACGGTGCCCTCACAGACCCCGTCTTCCGTGAGCGCGAGCTTCTGCCCGGGCGTGCCCGGCGCCGAGCCGTGGCGCGCGAGCACCGTGGCCAGCACCACGGCGCGGCCCTCGCCCACCGCGCGAGACGCGAGCGAGAGCACCTCGGCCGTCGTCGCCGCGCGAGGCGTCGGGAGGGTCTCGTCGTCGGACTCCATCGACGAACACACTGCCACGCGGCGTGACGGTCTCTCCATCCCCGCGCGGGGCTTCCTGTAGATTCGCGGACCTCATGGTGCTCGACCCGCTCCCCTGGCGGAGCCACCTCCGCGCCGTCGCGCTCTTCGCGCTCCTGGCCGTCGCGGCGCTCTGGAGGCCCTTCTTCCTCGGCGAGGTCCCCTACGACCTGCCGCGGCAGGAGAGCTTCCGCCCGTGGAGCGACGCCCCCGTCGCGCGCCCGCCCGCGTCGCCCGAGACCACCGCCGCGATGCGCCCCGCGCCCGACCGCGACGTGATGGACCGCTACCGGGCGTACTGGCAGCACTACCTCGCGGGCGACCAGGTCGTCACCGTCTGGCCCGACCACGTCATGGTCCGCGAGCAGGTGCGCTCGGGGAACGTCCCGTGGTGGCAGCCGCGCGGCCTCGCGGGGATGCCGCTGCTGGTCACCACCGCGTCGAGCCCGCTCTCTCCCCTCACCTGGCCCTCGTACCTCCTGCCGCTGGTGCGCGGTCGCGCCTTCACCCTCGCGCTGCACCTCGTCCTCGCGGGCTACGGGCTCTGGCTCCTCCTCCGTCGTCACGGCCGCTCCGAAGCCGCTTCGTTCGCGGGCGGAGCGGCCTTCATGCTCAACCCCCTCTTCGCCGCGTGGCTCCCCTTCGGAGACACCGTGCCGGTCTTCGGCCTCGCGCCCTTCGCGCTCCTCGCCGTCGACCTCGCCGCGCGCTCGCGCGAGCCCTGGCGCCCGGCCGCCGCCCTCGGCCTCGTCACCGCCCTCCAGCTCCTCGGCGGAAACCCCCAGCAGGGCCTCCTCGCCGTCGCGCTGCAATCGATCTACGCGCTCACCGTCCGCCCGCCCACAGACGACACTGACACCGCTCCTCGCCGCGGCGCCTTCCTCGGCTGGTGCGCCCTCGCGACGCTCCTCGGCGTGATCGCCGCGGCTGTGCAGCTCCTGCCCTTCGCCGAGATGGCCGGCCTCACCGCGCGCCCCGACGACCGCTACCGCGACACCAATTTCCTCCCGCTCACCAGCCTCTTCACCCTCGCCTTCCCGCGCCTCTTCGGCCACCCCGCGCACGGCGACTACGTCGGCGGATACCTCTTCAACCGCCCCTTCTTCTCGCTCCTCGGCCCGGGGCC
The DNA here is from genome assembly GCA_041389825.1 of Polyangiales bacterium. GTDB lineage: Bacteria > Myxococcota_A > Polyangia > Polyangiales > JAEYZO01. The sequence continues at coordinate 43,331 of JAWKRC010000025.1, forward strand.
CGGCCCCGTGCTCGTCGGCCTCGGCCTCGCCGGAGCCCTCTCCCGCCGCTCGCTCCGCGCCGTCGCCGCCTTCGCGGCCGTGGTCGCGCTCCTCTGCCTCACGGCGATCACGCCCCTGCACCGCGCGCTCGCGTCGGCGCTGCCCTTCTTCGACGGCCTCGACGCGCTGCGGGCCCTGGGCGTCGCGTACCTCGGCCTCGCGTGGCTCTGCGCCGACGGCGTCGACGCCCTCCTCGAAGCGCGCGCGCAACGCGCCCTGCGCTGGTGGCCCGTCGCGCTGATCGCGCTCGCCATCGCCCTCGACCTCGCGGGCCGCGTCGGAGACCAGCGCCTCGCCTGGCACCTGCGCTCGCTCTCTCGCCCCTCGCTCCTCCTCGCGCCGCGGGTGCTGCTCCCCATCGTCTTCACAGGCATCACCGCGGCCCTCGCGCACTACGGCGCGCGCCGAGAGAAGCTCGCGCCCTTCGCGCCGATGATCGTCGCCGCGATGGTCGCCTGCGAGGTGCTCGCCCTCGCGATGCCCACGCTCCCGAGCGCGCCCGCCAGCGCCGTGCTCCGCGAGACGAGCGTCTCGCGCGCGATCAGAGAGCGGCTGCGACGTCACGCGCCGATCCGCATGACGGGCCTGACCGAGCCCGACACCTTCCCGCCCTACGACGGAGACCACCTCCCGCCGAACACCGCCGCGGCGATGGGCTTCGACGACCTGCGCGCCTGCTCTCGCCTGCCGCCCTCTCCCGTCGCCGAGCTCCTCCAGACCGTCGCGCCGCTGTCGTTCCCGACCCTCGCGCCGAGCGGAGACCTCGACCGCCCGCTCTTCGACCTCCTCGACCTGGGCTACGTGCTCTCGCGCCACCCGCTGCCGCCCGCGCACTATCGCGAGGTCGCGCCGGGGATCTTCGCCAACCGCCACCCGCGCACGCGGGCCTTCTTCACCCGCTGCTCGCGCGTGATCGCCGACGGCAACGCGCGGGTGCGCCACCTCACCTCGCCCGAGTTCCGCCCCTTCGCGCAGGCCGTGCTCGCGGCGCGCGTCCCGGGCATCGCGGAGTGCGACGGCGACCCCGAGCCCGTGATCGCGAGCGTGCGCTACCCCGCGCCCGACCGCGTCGAGGTCGAGGTGGTGGCCTCGGGCAACGGGATCCTCGTGCTGGCCGACGCGTGGTTCCCGGGGTGGACGGCCACCGTCGACGGCGCCGAGACCGACGTGCTCCGCGTCGACCACGCCCTGCGCGGCGTCGCCCTCGGCGCGGGACGTCACCGCGTCGCGATGCGCTTCCACCCGACCAGCGTGCGCGACGGCTACTGGCTCTCCCTCGCCGCGATCCTCTGCCTCGCCGCGCTCGCCTACGGACGTCGCCCGCCCGTGAGCGACGACGTGCTCGTGGCCGTGGGCGCGTCGGTCTTCCTCCTCGCCTTCGCGAACCGCGCGCCGCTGCCGAACGACAACGACTGCCTCTACGCCGACGTGATCCGCGCGCTGCGCCACGGCGGGAGCTGGATCCGCCTCCACATCCACGGCGTGCACTTCCTCGACAAGCCGCCGCTGTTCTTCCTCGCGGGCGCGGCGGTGACGGCGGTCTTCGGCGAGAGCGACCTCGCGCTGCGCCTCGTGCCCATCGCGAGCGGCGTGGGCTGCGCCGTGCTCGCCTCGCGCATGACGCGACGTCTCTCGGGCTCGCGCCGCGCCGCGCTCCTCGCGCCGGTGCTCCTCCTCACCGCGCCCTTGTTCTTCGAGTACTCGCGCCGCGTCTACATGGAGGTCCCCACGGCCCTCGCGGTGCTCGCGAGCCTGGAGCTCGGCCTTCGTCGTCGCTGGGCCCTCGCGGGCCTCGTCGCGGGCCTGGGCTTCATGCTCAAGACCATCCCCGGAGGGCTCGGGCTCGCGGGCGCGCTCGTCGCGGTGGCCGCGACGGAGAGGCGCCTCCCGTGGAAGGAGACCCTGATCTCGGCGGCGGTCTTCGCGGCGGTGGTGGTGCCCTGGCACGCGGCGGCCTTCGCGGCGCAGCCGGGCCCCATGATGGACTTCACCTTCCGCCTCCACGTGCGCGACCAGGTGTTGTCGGCGCAGCCGTGGAGCACCGGAGGCCCGCTCTTCTACCCGGTGCACCTCGCGACGCACGACCCGCTGATGGGCCTCGCGATGCTCGCCGCGCTCATCGAAGGCGCGCGCCGGTGGCGCAGGGGCGACCGTGAGCTCGGCACCATCGCCATCGCGCTGGGCCTCCAGCTCGTGCTCTACACGGTGATCTCGACGAAGAAGGACCTCTATCTCCTCACGGCCTTCCCGGTGGCGGCCGTGGGGGCGTCGATGGCGCTCGCGCCCTGGCTCGCCGCGGAGCGCGCGCGCGTGGTGCTGGTGGCCGCGCTCACCTCGCTGCAGTTCGTCGCGCTGGGCCGCGACCACTTCGCGCCCGAGCCCTCGCAGTCCGCCGAGGGGTGGATCGCGCCGCTCGCGCGCCGCTTCGCCGAGGTCGCCCCGCCCGACGCGATCCTCCACGTGAAGGACACCTACTTCGCCGCGCCGCAGTTCTACGCGCGGCACCGCGCCGACTACGCGGTGTCGAACCCTGCGATCATCGACCTCGTGTGGCGCATCCCGTACATCCGCGCCTACCGCCTCGTGCTCCGGTGGGAAGACTCGCTCCTCGACCACGGCGGCTGGGCGCTGGTGCGCTCCGAAGACGGCGGCGAGCTCCTGCGACGTCGCCCCGACGTGCGCGTGGTGGGCCGCAACCTCGCCTTCTGGCTCGTGCAGGGGCCGCCGTGACCGCCGCTGCGCTCCCCCGGACTGAAGTCCGGGGCAGGCCTTACGCCTCAAGCCCTCGCCGGGCGAGGGCTTCCCGATGGCGCTCACAACGCGTTCAAACACCCCGCCCTGATGGAACCGCGCGAAGCCTGCGCGCAGCGCGGGCTTGAGCGTAAGGCCTGCCCCGGACTTCAGTCCGGGGAAAGCCTTCACCATCGCGAGGCCCCCGATGACCCCGCGCGCGAAGAAGCTCCTCGCCCTCGCGGCCGTCACCGCGTGGATCGTCGCCGGCTTCCAGCTCTGGCGCTCGCTCCGCGGGCCCGACGCAGAGCCCGCGCGCGAACGCCTCCGCGCGCTCTCGGCCCGATGGAACACCGCGCGCACCCCGTCGCCCCGCACCCTCGCCGACACCTACGCGGTGGTCCGCGCGGGCCCTCGACCGTCGCGTGGAGCGAGCTCCTCCACGCCGCGGGCGCGCCCCTCGCGGTGGAACTCCCGAGCGACGACCCCGTCCCCGACGGCGCGCGGCTGGTCGTCGTCGCGAGCACCGACGGGCTCGACGCGCTCCGTGCGCCCGGCCGCGCCGTGGTCGCGATGGAGCGCGCGGGCGAGCGCCGACGCGCGAGCGCGATGACCTGGGGAGACATCACCGTCCCCCTCGACGGCGCCGAGGTGGTCGCGCTCGCGCCCGCCGACGGAGAGACCGTGGTCGCCACCGACGACGCGGGCCACCCCCTCGCCGCGCTCTCGTCGCGCGACGGCTCCGCCACGCTCCGCCTCGGCGTCGACCTCGCGGCCGCGCTCTGGCGCCTCCGCCTCGGAGACCCCGCCCTCCCCTCACCGACCGCGACGGAAACGGCGAGCTCCAGCCCGCCGACGCGCTCCCGCGGCTCGACCCCGCGCTCACCGAGACGCCCTTCGCCGACCGCGTGATGGCGCGGCTGATGGAGACCCTCACCGCCTCGCTCCCCTGCGCGCTGCCGCGCCTGCGGGGCCTTCCCACGGGCGCGCGCGCGGTGCTGGTCATCACCGCCGACCAGGACTACGCCGACGACGCGAAGCTCACCGCGATGGGCGAGACCCTCGCGGGGCGCGGCGCGCACGCGACCTTCCTCCTCACCGAGCCCTCGGTCGGACGTCGCCCCGACCTCAACGTACGCGGCGGCGCGGCGCCGACGCTCTCCCTCGAAGCGGCCGACGCGCTCCTCGCGCAGGGTCACGACCTGGGCGTGCACCCCTTCCCCGCGGCGATCGAAGACGTGGGCGCGCACGTCGCGCTCACGGGTCGGCGCCTCTCGCTCCCGATGCTCTTCGCGCGCGACCACCACCTGCGCTGGATCGGACGTCTCGACGTCCCCCGCGCCGAGGCCGCGCGGGGCGTGGCGATGAACCTCGACTACATGGCCGTGTGCGACGGACGACGTCCTTGCGTGGGCTTCCCCGGAGGCTCGTCGGTGCCCGTGATGATCGCCGACGACGACGACCGCGTGCCGATCCTCCAGCAGCCCACCGCGGTCGACGACTTCTCGCTGCGGGTGAACGACTACGCCCAGCTCGCGGGGGCGGCCACGGCCCTCGCGTCGGCCGCGCGCGAGACCCTCACCGTGGCGCGCGCCGCCGAGGTCCCCGTGGTGCTGAACGCGCACCCGACGCTCTACGCCTTCGCGCCGCAGTGGCTCGCGTCGGTGCTGTCGACCCCCGACCTGCGCGCGATGTCGGCGAGCGAGTGGCTGTCCTTCGTGCTGCACCGCCGCGCGTCGCGCGTGCCCGCGGCCCGCTGCGGCGCCCGCGTGGCGGCGACCCTCGGCGACGGCGTCGCGCTTCGGTAGGCGCGTCACCGCGATCCAGCACCACGCCGACCCGAGCGCAATCTGCGCCCTACTCCGCGCGCCCTCGCCGCGGTACCTCCGTCCCATGTCCACCGACCCCTACGACGCCCTCATCGTCGGCGGAGGCCCCGCCGGCCTCTCCGCCGCCCTCATCCTCGGCCGCGCCAGAAAGCGCGCGCTCCTCGTCGACGGAGGCACGCCGCGCAACGCCGCCGCCGCTCACGTCAACGGCTTCGTCTTCCGCGACGGCACGCCCCCGAAGGAGCTCCGCCGCGTCGGCCGCGAGCAGCTCGCGCGCTACCCCGGCGTCGAGGTCCGCGACGGGTTGGTGTCCTCCATCGACGGAGAGCGCGGCGCCTTCACCGCGCGCGTCGGCGACGACACCGTCACCGCGCGTCGGGTGATCCTCTGCGTGGGGATGATCGACGAGGTGCCCGAGCTCTACCGCGCCCTCTGGGGTCACGCGGTCTTCCAGTGCCCCTACTGCCACGGCTGGGAGATCCGCGACGCCGCCTGGGGCCTCGTCGTCCACGACCCTCGGTGGATCGAGATGTCCCCCTTCTTCACCGGCTGGACCTCCGACCTCACGGTCTTCACCGACGGCCACTTCACCGTGCCCGACGAGGCCCGCGCCGCGCTCACCGCGCAGGGCATCTCCATCGTGGAGCGCCCCATCCGCGCGCTGGTCCCGCGCGACGACGACCCGACGCGCCTCGCCTTCATCGAGCTCGACGACGGCGCCCGCGTCGCCCGCGAGGCCCTCTTCGCGCACCCGAAGCAGCGGCAGACCCCGCTGGTCACGGCCATGGGCCTCGCGCTCGACGACATGGGCTTCGTCACCGTCGACCCCGCGGGGCAGACCTCGCGCCCCGGCGTGTACGCGGGCGGAGACCTCCTCACCATGCGTCAGGGCGCCCTCCTCGGCGCGTCGGCGGGCGCGCTCGCGGCCTACTCGCTCAACCACGAGCTCACCATGGAGCTCGCGCGCGAGGGCTCACTCCGCCGCGCGTGACCGCGCCGCGCGCCACGCCGCGGGCGTCACCCCGTGCTCGCGACGAAAGAGCCGGATGAAGTGCGTCGGGTCGGCGTAGCCCACCCGCGCGGCCACGTCGTCGACCCTCACGTCGGAGTGCAGGAGCAGCCGCCGCGCCTCGGCCATGCGCCCGGCGATGATCCACGCGACGGCGCTGCGCCCGGTGGCGCGGGTGAGCGCGGTGGTGACGTACGAGGGCGTGCGCCCGATGGCGTCGGCGACGCCGCCGAGCGAGAGCGGGCCGAGGCAGCGGCGCTCGATGACCCGCAGTGCCTCGGTCACGACGCCCGACGTGAGCGTCGCGATACCGTTGTCGTGTGAGGCCCGGTCGACCTCGCGCACGATGAGCGTGAGGAGGCTCCGCTGCGCCGCGAGGGCGCCCTCGCCGCGCTCCGCCGACGCCGACGCGAGCTCGGAGAAGAGCGACGCGAAGAAGGCCCTGCGCGCCTCGGGCACCCGCACGACGGGAGAGGCCCCCTCGCGCACGCGCTCGAAGGGCGCGAGCAGGGTCGCGACGTCATCGGGAAAGCACGGCGCGCAGAAGCCCACGCCCCAGCGCTCGGGCCGCTCGCTCGCGAGCATCCGGTGGGGCTCCCCCGCGGGGACGATCAGCACGTCGCCGGGTTCGAGCGTCCACGCGCCGCGCTGCTCGAAGCGCGCGGTGCCGCCGGTGTGGAACGACAGCGCCGAGAACGCGTGCGTGACCGCGGCGCGCGACATCGGCCCGCACGGGAGCGCGAGCCTCCCGACGAACACGGGCCCCTCGGGGGAGGGCGTCGGGTCGTGTCGATCCATCGCCCGCGGCACGATACCACCCGCGCCTGCGACAGCCCCTACACCCCGCGCAGCACCCCGAAGTCCACCAGCATCCGCACCGCGCCCGCGGGGACCTCCTCTCCCGCCTCCTCGCTCGCGACGCGCAGCGCCTCGTTCACGTCTCTCCCGTCGAAGCAGTGCAGCCGGTCGAAGAGCGCGCGCGGCACCTCCAGCGGGTCGAGGTGGCTGTAGCCCTGCACGCGCACGCGCTCCCGCCCCATCGCGAGCACCTGCGCCGCGCCCATCGCCACCCGCGGCGGGAGCGCCTCGTCCATCTCCACGTCGAGCGCGCGACGCGCGATCACCGCGAGCGCGCTCACCTCGGCGCCGCCCGCGGCGAGCGCCTCGTCCGCGGCCATCGCCTCGGCCAGCTCGGCGCAGGCGAGGTAGTAGCCCTCCACGTCCGTCGCCCACCGCCCCCAGAGCGCGCGCGGGTCACCGCTCGATTCGAGGTCCGACCGCGCGCCGTGCGTCGACCGCAGCGGCGCCGCGCGCGCGAGCCCCTCGGCGGGGACGCCCAGCTCCACGGCGCACCGCCACGCCACCGCGCGCTCCACGGCCGACGCGAGGGCGTGCACGCGGTTCCACATCGCCTTCGCCACCGCGCCGCGGGTGTGCTTGCAGAACCACGTCGCGCAGGTCGACTCGCGCCACGCCCACACGCCGCACGCGCCCGTCCCGCTCGCGTAGTGCGGACACACGAGCGACGCCTCGCGCCCGAAGGCGCTCCCCTCGGTGCGCCGCGCGACCTCGCCCGGGTCTGCGACGAGCCCGAGCGGAGAGAGTTCCTTCCCCTCGCGCACGCGGAGCCGCACCGACGACACCCCCGCGCGCAGCGCCCCGCCCACGCCGAAGTTCGGGATCGTCGGGAGGTACGTGCAGCACTTCGTCCGCGGGTCGAAGGTCATCCCCTCGCCCGCGGTCATCGCGCAGTCGCCGCAGGTCGCGTTCGCCTCCTGCGGGAGCGCGCCCCCGAGCGCCGCGCCCACCCACCGCGCGAGGAGCGGCGGGAGCGACGCCTCCGCGGGGCGCAGCACCGGAAGGAGCGAGCGGGTCACGCGCCCTGCCCCGTCGCGCCCCCGCACCGCTCGACGTGCGCGACCAGCAGCCGCGCGAGCCACGCCCTGAAGCGCGCCGGCGCCTTCGCCCCGCGCACCCCCGCGCCGTGCAGGAGGTGCGCGCCCATCACCGAGTGCGCCAGCATCGTCGACGCCGCGAGCACCACCATGAACTGCGAGTCCTCCAGCGTGGCCTCGCCCGTCGCCCCGAAGCGCGCGCGCCGCAGCGCGTCCACCGCCTCGGCCTGCTCGCGCAGCCGCAGGTCGTCTCGCTGCGGCTCCGGCGACCCCAGCGCCAACCACATCATCGCGCGCCCCTGCCCCCGCGCCGAGAGCGCCGCCGCCACCCCGTCGAGCAGCGCGGCGACCTTGTCCTCCCCCGCCGACGCGTCGGCCAGCGCCGCCGTCACGTCGGCGTGCAGCGCGTCGAGCGCGCGCGACACCACCGCGTCGACCAGACCCTCGCGGCTCCCGAAATGGTGCAGCACCGTCGGGTGCGAGACGCCCACCTCGCGCGCCACGTCCTGCAAGCGAATACCCCCAGGTCCCGCGGCCACGAGCTGCCGCTCCGCGGCGTCCATGATCGCGGCGCGCGCCTCCTCGGCGGTGCGTCTCCGTCGGGGCGCGGGCGGCGGTGCCTTCTTCGGGCGGGCCATGGCGCCGGCCATTGTGCACCCGCGGCCCTGACACGAACCCAGGGAATCTCTCCCTCGCTGTTGACAGGGTTGTAGACAGCCTCTACCTACACGCCTGTCAGTAGCCTACGGAGGCCCTCATGAACGCGACCGCTGCCCTTCCGCTCCCCGTCTTCGACCTTCGCCGCGCCGGGCGCGCGATCTCCGCGCTGCTCCGCGACCCCGACGACCTGCCGCAGGTCTTCACGATCCTCGAGTCGCTGTCGGGCACCGCGCCGCACCGGCTCCTGCGCGCGTTCAGGCGCACCGCGTCGGGCGCGCGGCTCCTGCGCGAGCGGCCCGACCTCGTGGCCCTGCTGAGCGACCGCGAGGCATTGCGCAAGCTCCCCGAGGGGTCGCTCGGCCGGGCCTACCTCGCCTTCGTCGAGTCCGAGGGCATCAGCCCCGCGGGCATCCGCGACGCGCGCGAGCGCGGGTTGTCCGAGAGCGAGCGCGTGGCCGACTTCGAGTTCGTCCACGGCCGGATGACCGACACGCACGACCTCTGGCACACGGTCACGGGCTACCAGGGCGACGTGGTGGGCGAGGCCGCGCTCCTCGCCTTCTACCTCGCGCAGAACTGGAACGCCGGCATCGCCCTCATCGTCTCCAGCGCGTGGGTGAAGGGCCGCGTGAGCGGCATCGGGCCCGTCATCGCCGAGGGCTACCGTCGCGGCCGCACTGCGGCGTGGCTCCCCGCGCAAGAGTGGGAGTCGATGCTCGCGCTCCCGCTCGCCGAGGTTCGCGCGCGGCTCGGGCTCGGCGATCCGCCCGTCTACACGCCGGTGCGCGCGGCGGAGTACAGGGCCAACGCCACGAAGTGAGGTAGAGCGGGGGCGACGATGCGCGCCGACGCCCGCCTCCCGCCCGAGTTCTTCGCCCGCGACGTCCGCGCGCTGGCCCGCGACCTCCTCGGCCGGGTGCTGCGCACGGTGACGCCCGAAGGCACCGCCGCCGGGGTGATCGTCGAGACCGAGGCCTACCGGCGCGACGAGTCGTGCTGCCACACCTTCCGAGGGCGCACCGCGCGCAACGCGTCGATGTTCGGCCCGCCCGGCACGGCCTACGTCTATTTCATCTACGGGATGCACCACTGCGTGAACCTCGTCGGCGAGGCCGAGGGCTCGGGGTGCGCCGTACTCCTGCGCGCGCTCGTGCCCACCGAGGGACTTGACCTGATGCGCCATCGCCGCGGCCCGAAGGTCACCGACGCGCGCCTCTGCGCGGGCCCCGGCAGCCTCTGCCGCGCCCTCGCCATCGACCGCACCTGGGACGGCCTCGACGTCACCGCCTCCGACCGCGTCGCCGTGCTCGCGGGTGAGGCCCTGCCCGAGTCCGAGGTGATCACCTCTCCGCGCGTCGGCGTCGTCGGCCGCCCCGAGGACGTCGCCCTGCCCTGGCGCTTCCGACAGCGCGGCGTTCCCCACCTGCGATAGAGTCGCCGCCATGCGCGCCGTGATCGCGTCCCTCCTCCTCGCGCTCCCCTCGGTGGCCTTCGCGCAGACGCCCACCGCGCAGCCCGCGACGACCACCACTGCCGCCGCGCAGCCCGCGACGCGACGGGGGGTGCCGCCCTTCACCCGCGCGATCCTCGACGGCATCGAGGCCCACCGCCGCCGCGATTGGGACGGCGCCATGACCCACTTCCGCCAGGCCGCGACGCTCGAACCCCGTTCGCCCGAGCCCGCGCTCTACATGGGCTTCACCGCCGCCGCGCGCGGAGAGGCCGCTACGGCGCTGGGGTCGTTCCGCGAGGCCGCCCGCGTCGCGACCGCGGCCGACAACCACCGCGACCGGGCGCGCGCCCTCATGGCCATCGCCACCCTGCACGAGACCCAGGCCCGCTGGGACGACGCCGTCACCGCCTGGCAGGAGTACGTCACCTTCGCCGACGCCCACGCCGACGTGACCTACGGCGCCGTCGGCCGCGCCCGCGTCGACGCCATCCGCCGCCGCTCGTCCATGGACCAGTCCTACGAGGCCGTGCGCCACCGCATCGCCGAGCGACAGGCCCTCAACGCCTCGGGCGCGAACCAGCAGCCCCCGCCCCCGTCGCTCCCGCCCAGCGCCATCACGCGCTGACCCTCACACAAGCTTCACACAAGGTTTGCCCTCGACTGCCTCGCGGGTCGATCCTGCGCGACGTCATGCTCGACCGTTGGGCCCGCTTCGTCCACGCCCGCCGCTGGATCGTGCTCTCCGTGAGCGCGGCGGTGCTGGTCGCCTCGCTCGCGGTGGTGCTCCACGGCGCGCGCCTCACCACCGGCACCGTGCGCGGCGTCGAGTCCGACACGGCCCTGCGCCTCGTCGACGGCCAGCTCCGCCTCGCCGACACGGCGGGCTTCACCGTGGTCTTCCACAAGCCCGGCGCGACCGTCGACGACGAGCCCTTCCGCGAGGCCGTGCAGCGCGCGCTCGCGCCCCTGCGTCACCACCCCGACGTGCTCTCGGTGCGCTCGCCCTTCGACGACGACGCCTCGTCCTTCCTCGCGTCGTCGATGCAGTCCGTCGACGCGACCCGCGCGCTCGCCACGGTGGTGCTCCGCCCCGCGGCCCTCGACGACACGCGCCGCTTCCCCGCGCTGCGGGCGCTCATGCGCGCGCCCGGCGTCGAGATGAGCTTCTCGGGCCCCGCCGTCTACAAGGCCGACCTCGACCGCGTGCTCCAAGAAGACCTCGTGCGCGCCGAGGTGATCTCCACGCCGGTCACGGTGCTGGTGCTCGTGCTGGTCTTCGGCTCGCTCGTCGCGGCGCTCCTGCCCGTCGGCGTCGGGTCGCTCGCCGTCCTCGGAGGCATCGCCGCGGTGATGCTCCTCGCCCGCGCCACCGACGTCGCGAGCTACGCGATCAACATCGTGTCGCTGGTCGGACTCGGCGTCGCGATCGACTACTCGCTCTTCATCCTCAACCGCTACCGCGAGGAGCTCGGCGAGGGCCTGAGCGAGGTCGACGCCCTCGCCCGATCGCTCTCCACCGCGGGTCGGGCCGTGGCCTTCTCGGGCCTCGCCGTCGCCATCGGCCTCTCGGGGCTCTTGTTCTTCCGGCGCTCATACCTCGCCTCCCTCGGGTTGGGCGGCACCATCGTGGTCGTCTTCGCGGTGGTCTACGCGCTGACCTTCCTCCCGGCGCTGCTCGCGGCCATCGGCCCGCGCGTGCACCGCGGAAAGGTGCGGCTGCCGAAGTTCAAGGTCGCGCAAGGCTTCTGGCACCGCATGGCGACGTGGGTGATGCGCCACCCGGTGCTGGTGCTCATCCCCACGCTCGCGGCGCTCCTCGCGCTCGGGCACCCCTTCCTCGACCTGCAGACGGCCATCCCCGACCTCAACGTGCTCCCGCCGCGCGCGCTCGCGCGGGTGGGTCAATCGCAGCTCGAGGAGCACTTCCCCGAGCGCGTGGCGACGCGCGTGGTGGTGGTGGCGCGATTCCCGGGTGACCCCCTCACACGGGAGCGCGTGGGCGCGATGTACGACCTGCAACAGCGGCTCGCGACGCTGCCCGAGGTCGACCACGTCGAGGGGCCGGTGGGCTTCGACCCGATGCTCGACCGCGAGGGCTACCAGACGCTCCTCGCGATCCCCCGCCAAGAGCTGCAAGACCCCGCGTCGGTGGTGGTCGGTCAGACCGTAGGGAGGAACATCGCGGTGTTCTCGGTGGTGACCGACCGCGCGCCCGCAAGCCCCGAGGCGAGGGCGCTGGTGCGGCGCATCCGTACCCAGCGGCGCGTCGGAGACGGCGAGGTGATGGTCACGGGCCAGACCGCGATGGACGTCGACACCGCCGACTTCATCGTGCGCCACGCGCCCAAGGCGCTCGCGTTCGTGGTCGGGATGACCATGCTGGTGCTCTTCCTCCTGCTCGGTTCGGTGGTGCTGCCCTTCAAGGCGGTGCTGATGAACCTCTTGTCGATCACGGGCTCCTTCGGCGCGCTCGTGTGGATCTTCCAGAAGGGTCACCTCTCGCACCTGTTGAGGTTCACGCCGGGGCCCATCGACCCGTCGCTCCCCATCGTGATGTTCTGCGCGACCTTCGGCCTCTCGATGGACTACGAGGTGCTCCTCCTCACGCGCATGCAGGAGCAGTTCGAAGAGCACGGCGACAACACGCGCGCGGTCGCCGAGGGCCTGGAGCACAGCGCGAAGCTCATCACCAGCGCGGCGGCGATCATGGTGGTGGTCTTCTCGGCCTTCGCGATGGCCGACATCATCTTGTTGAAAGCGGTGGGCGTCGGCATGGCCATCGCGGTCACGCTCGACGCGACGGTGGTGCGGTTGCTGTTGGTGCCCGCGACGATGCGGCTCTTCGGCGCGCTGAACTGGTGGGGCCCGGCCTTCTTCCAGCGCCTCGCCCGCCGCGTGCAGGGAGAGCACTGAAGCCCTCCGCCTCCCGCCTCCCCCTCGTCGCGGCGCTGCTCGCTCTGGCGACGTCGCTCCCCGCGCTGCCGCATCCGTTCCTGCACGACGACCCGCTCGCCATCGCCGGTCACCCCTTCGTCGTCGGCCCGCGCACCCTCGACGCGCTCCTCCGCCACGACCTCTGGGGCCACCCCGCGTCCGCCTCCATCGGATCGTGGCGCCCGCTCACCACGGCCCTCTTCGCCCTCGCCTACGCGCTCTCCCACGGACACCCCTACGCCCTCCACGCGCTGCCCATCCTCTTCCACGTCGTCGCGTCGGCGCTCTTCGCGCGCGTGCTGGCCGCGCGCCTCCCCTCTCCGCGCGCCGCGCTCTTCGCATCCGCGCTCTTCGCCGTGCACCCCTTGCACACCGACGCCGTCGCGTCGTGCGTCGGCCTCGCCGAACCCCTCGCCCTCTCGCTCTCGCTCCTCGTCTTCCGCCTCCACCGATCGCGCCGCCCCCTCGCGCTCGCGCTCTCACCGATCGCCTTCGCGCTCGCGCTCCTCGCGAAGGAGTCCTCCTCGCTCCTCCCCGCGCTCCTCCTCGCGCACGACCTCGCGGCGCGCGACCGCCCGCTGCGCGATCGGCTCACCCGCCACGCCCTCCTCGCGCTCACCCTCGCGCTCTCCCTCGCCGCGCGCGCGTGGGCCCTCGGAGACGCCGCCCGCTTCGTCACCGACCCCGTCGCCAACCCCCTCGCGACGGCACCGCTCCTGACGCGCCTCGCCCACGCGCCCGCCCTCTTCGCGCGCGGGCTCCTCCAGCTCGCCTTCCCTGCGACGCTGCTCCCCGACTACAGCGCCACCACGCTCCCGCTCTCTGTCACGCCACTCACCCTCGTCGGCGTCGTGTCGCTCCTCGCGCTCCTCGCGCTCGCCTATCGCCACCGTCGCGACCCGCTCACGGTCACCGCGGTCGCGTGGCTCGCGCTCCCCGGCTGGGCCGCGGCGAACGGGCTCCTCCGTCTGCCGGTGCTCTACGCCGAGCGCCTCTGGTACACGCCCTCCGTCGGCTTCTGCCTCCTCGCGGGGATCGCCTTCGCGCGCCTCGAAGCCCGCGCCCGCCCTCGCGCGCTCACCCTCACCGCCGCCGCGCTCATCACATTGTTCGCGGTCCGAACCATCGCCCGCGACCGCGACTGGCGCAGCGAGGAGGCCCTCTACGCCGCCGCCGTCCGCGACGCCCCCGACAACGCGCGGATGCGCGTCGACCTCGCCGCGGTGCGCTTCGACCAACACCGCTACGCCGAGTCCATCGCCCTCTGCGAGCGCGCGGCGGAGATCACCCCGCGATGGGGAGTCCCCCACGGCTGCGTCGCCATCGCGCAGGACCGGCTCGGTCACGAGCGCGAGGCCGCGCGCGCCTTCGGACGCATGCTCCGCAGCGACGGCGTCGAGCGCCGCTGGTGGGTCGAGGCCGCGCGCTTCTGCGCCCGCACCGGACGCGTGAACACCGCCCGCGCCATCCTCGACCGACTGCGCGAGCAGAGCGCGTGGGGCCCCGACCTCGACGCGGTCTCCCGCTCGCTCGCTACCGCGCCGCGCAGGCCGTGAAGGCCGCCCTCGGCCACCGTATCGCCGGATGCCGTCGCATCACCCGCGCCTGCGTCGCGCTCAGGCCCCGCGAGGTCGCGAGCGTCACGTCGGCGTGCATGAGGTTGTTCGCGTCGGTGTCGCTCAACCGATCGTCCCCGAAGCGACTGTCGACCGAGTGGTACAGCCCGAGGTAGTGCCCGAGCTCGTGCGCCGTCGCCCGCACGAGCCCCTCGGGGAAGCCGTCGACCACCGCAGGCGCGCCCTCGCACGCGCCGCCCACCACCACGCCCTCGGGCACCCCGATCGGCGTGAAGCCCGCCGCGACGCGCGTCGTGTAGCCCGGCGCCGCGAGGCCGTCGGTGCGCACGCAGGGCGCGGCGATCACCGTCACCCGCGGATCGCCCACGCGCGAGCCGTAGGTCATGCACGCGCCCCGCGCCCGCGAACGGATCACCTCGATGGGTCCGTCGTCGTGGTCGTTGATGGTCACGTCGGCGACGGCGCCCCCGAGCGCGCAGCGCGACGCCACCTGCACGTCGAGGTTCGCGTCGGAGAGCTCCGCCGACACGGCCCGCGCGAAGCGGTCGGCCGTCGCGTCGTCGACGCCCGCGAGCCACGAGCCTGGCAGCGACACGAGGTCGACGCGCAGCACCGCGCGGCGCGTGAGGGGCTCGTCGCGCGCGAAGACCGTCCAGAGCGTCGCCGTGACGGGGGTCGCGGTCGGCATCGGCGCGCCGTAGCTCAGGCAGTCGCGCAGGCCCAGGGTGAAGCTCGCCGTCGCGCGAAAGGCCGTGCCGTCCGAGGGCAGCGGGAAGATCCCCCCGCCGCGCATCACCGTCACCCGCTGCGCGCACGAGGCGCAGGTGAGCCCGTAGTCCATCGCCTCGACGAGCGAGGTCGACCCCGCGCGGAGGGTCTCGACGGTCACGCACCGCGACGTGTCGTCGAGCGCCACCGCGACGAAGCCCGCGCCCGCGAAGGCCGTCTGCGCGGGCGTCACACCGCTCGCGTCGAAGCTCGCCTCGCCGAGCGGGGTCGCGCGCGTGACCTCTTCGAGCGACGAGAGCGGGCACGACGAGAAGACGTACGCGTCGTCACCGCCGCCGCACCCCAGCGCGGACAGCGCGACGCACACGACCCACGCCACTCGCCGCCGACCCATGCGCGACGCACGATACCCCATCGGGCACCGCGCGCTGACGGTGCATCCCACCGTCACCGGAACGTTTCCCGCGCGGGCGCTTCCCGTGGTGCAATGCGCGCCGCTCAACGACCCCCCGCGAAGGAGGACCGCGATGAAGACCGTACTCGTTCCCCTCGACAGCTCGTCGGTCTCCGACGAGGTCGTCTCGACCGCCGTCGAGTACGCCCGCTCCCACGGCGCGCGCGTGCGCTTGCTGCGGGTGGTGGGCCTGCCCACCGAGCTCCCCCTCGAGGCCTACGCGATGAACCCCGACGACATCGCGGGCCTCCTCACCAAGAGCGCCCAGCGCGAGCTCGAGCGCGTGGCGGCGAACATCCCCGAAGACCTCTACGCGGGCCTGCGCATCGAGCTCGGCGCCCCGTGGCGCGCCATCTGCGACGTCGCCTCCGAAGAGGACGTCGACCTCATCGTCATGGGCGCCCACGGCCACAAGCTCCTCGACAGCCTCCTGGGCACCACCACCGGCCGCGTGGTGAACCACACCGACCGCTCGGTCTTCGTCGTCCGCCCCCGGCCCGCGCCCAAGACCGAGTGAGCCCTCCGCCCGCCCCGTTCCCCCGCGGGGACTATCTATAAGTACTTCACGATCCGCCCCCGATTGAACACCGATGAAGGCTGGTCCCCGAGCGTTCCCACGGCGCGGCGCACTGTTCTTCGCGCTCCTGTGCGCGTGCAGCGCCCCTGAGGTCACCGAGCAGCGGGCCCCCGTCGACGGCTTCTCCGACCCGCGCACGGCCTTCTCGCAGGGCTGGTCGGTGGCCGTGCTGAGCGCGAACGGAGACGGCGCCCGCCGGGTCCTCCCCCTCGGCTCGCAGGCGCAGGTGACCGTGACCTCGTACCCCGTGACCGTTCACGACCGGGCGCAGCCGCCGGGGGCGCGGTCGCTCGCGGCCTCGGCGACGGCCTCGCTGCACACCGCGGTCACGCAGACCGACGCCGACGGGAACCCCGTGGTGGTGATCGTGAACCCATTCGACGACACCCCCGCGCGGGCCGCGCTGCGCACGGGCCGTCGGGTGATCGCCGTGGTGAGCGACGACGCGCTCGTCACCGACGGGTGGAGGGTGTGGTCGTCGTGGCAGCTCTCCCCCGACGGGACCGTGCTCGCCGAGCCGGGCCTGGGCTATCCCGCGGGCGCGGCGGTGAGCGACGTGATGAGCGCGCTGCGGGTCACCGCGGGTCAGTGACCCTCACCCCTCGCTGGGGTCGGTGCGACGACGCTTCGGGCGGAACGACACCCGCACGGGCACCGCATCGAAGTTGAACCGCTCCCTCAACTGGTTCTGCAGGTAGCGCTGGTAGGCGGTGTTCACCGCGTCGGGGTAGTTCGTCACCGCGGCGAAGCGCGGCGGGTGCGTGCCCACCTGAGAGACGTAGTAGATCCGCACGGCCTTGCCGAGGTTCGTGGGCGGAGGGTGCTTCTGCACCACCTCCTCGAAGAAGCGGTTGGCCTCGCCCGTGCCCACGCGGCGTCCGTGCGCGTCGAAGGCCCGATCCACCATCGAGAGCAGGCTGGTGGTCCCTTTGCCCGCCTTCGCCGAGAGCTTCATCACCGGGATCCACGGCGCGAAGGAGAGCTGCTCGTGCGCCCGCGCCACCGCCGCGCGCTCCGTCGCGGTGTCGACCGCGTCGACCTTGTTCAGGCCCACGATCACGGCGCGGCCGCGGTCTACCGCGAGGCTCACCAGCTTGAGGTCCTGCTCGGCGAGGCCCCCGACGATGTCGACGAGGATCACCACCACCTCGGCGCGCTCCATCGCGCGGATGGCCTGCATCACCGAGGTCATCTCCGCGGGGGCGGTCACCGCGCGCTTGCGCCGGATGCCCGCCGTGTCGACGAACACGTACTGCCGGTCGCCCCGCGTCACCGTCGTGTCGATCGCGTCGCGGGTCGTGCCCGGCACATCCGTCACCACGAGACGGTCCGACCCGATGAGCTTGTTGATGAGTGAGCTCTTGCCCGCGTTCGGGCGACCCACCACCGCGACGCGCGCCACGCTGTCGGGCAGGATCGAGTCCTCCGCCGCGCTCTCCTTCGGCAGGAACGACTCCAGCGCCGCCTCGAGCTCCATCATCCCGCGGCCGTGCAGCGCGCTCACCGCGATCACACGGTCGGCGCCCGCGCGGTAGAGGTCCGTCGCCTCGAGGGCCTTCTTGTCGCTGTCGGTCTTGTTCGCGACGTAGATCACCGGCCGCCCCGCGCGGCGCAAGAGCTTCAGCGCCTCATGGTCGGCCTCGGAGAGAGCCACCGTGCCGTCGGTCACGAAGACCACCACGTCGGCCTCGCCCACCGCGAGCCGCACCTGGTCGCGCACGCTCGCCATGAGCGCGTCCTTCGCGTCGTGCTCGAAGCCGCCGGTGTCGACCAGCACGTAGGGCCGGCCGCGCACCTCGGCGTCGGCGAAATGCCGGTCGCGCGTCACGCCGGGCTCGTCTTCGACGATGGCGATGTGCTTGCCCACCAGCCGGTTGAAGAGCGTGCTCTTGCCCACGTTGGGCCGGCCCACGATGGCCACCATGGGGCGCGACCCGCGCGCCACCCTCGCCTCGGCGGCCGATCCCTCTCGGCCCTCCCTCGCGTATTTCACTTCTTGCCTCGCGACACGTAACCCAACCGCGTGAGCGCCTCGGGGGAGCGCGTCCAGTCCGGGCTCACCTTCACGAACAGCTCCAAGAACACCTGCCGCCCGAGCATCCGCTCGATGCCCGCGCGCGCCGTCGCGCCGATGGCCCTGATCCTCTCGCCGCCCGTCCCGATCACGATCTTCTTCTGCCCCGGCCGCTCGACGTGCACCGTCGCCGAGATCCTCGGGATCGACGGCCGCGCGTCCCACGTCTCGATCTCCACCGCGGTCACGAAGGGGATCTCGTCGCCCGTCTCGTGGATCACCGCCTCGCGGATTCGTTCGGCCGCGAACCACCGCTCGGGCCGGTCGGTGAGCGTGTCCTCGGGGTAGAGCGCGGGGCTCTCGGGCAACGTCTCCACCAGCTCGCGCAGCAGCGTCTCGACGCCGTCTTCGAGCATCGCCGACATCGGCACCACCGCGCGGAACTCGCGCTTCTTGCCGTACGCGTCGAGCAGCGGCAGGAGCGCCTCCTTCGGCCGCACCCGGTCGACCTTGTTCACCGCGAGGAACACCGGCGCCGTCACCGCCGCGAGCGCCTCGAGCACGTGCTCCTCGCGCGCGGGGCCCGCGTGCCCCTCGCTCGCGTCGACCACCATCACCACGGCGTCGGCGTCCTCCACCGCGCCCTTCGCCTCGGCGTTCATGAACTCGCCGAGCTTTCGGTGCGGCCGGTGGATGCCCGGCGTGTCGACCACCACCATCTGCGCCGCGAGCCCGAGGGGGCGCGACACCACGGCCATCACCCGGTCGCGGGTGGTCTCGGGCTTCGGCGTCACGATGGAGAGCGACTCTCCCGCCAGCGCGTTGAGCAGGGTGCTCTTGCCCACGTTGGGCCGACCCACCAGGGCCACCGCGCCCGCGCGGGTGATGGGGTCGGCAGCCTGGGGCTGCGCTTCAGTGGGATTCTCGGGCCGCTTCGACATCGGGGCGGCACCACTAACACAACCTTCGCCCGACCGCGCGCCACCCCTCCGCCTCCGCGCGCGCGACGCGGGTGGTGTACTCACAGGGGGGTGTCCTGGCGACGGCGCACGCGACTGGCCGCGGCCCTCGGTGTGGTGCTCACCGGGGTCGCCCCTCGCCTCGACGCGCAGCGCGGACACACCGGCCGGAGCGCCTCGGTCACGCCCGACCCCGGGCCCATCGCGTGGTTCTCCGCGGGGGAGTTCGTGATGGGCGCCGACGCCCTCGCGCTGCACTACGCCGAGACCCTCTGCGTGCGGGACCTGCGCGCCCGCGCCGAGGTGCTGGGCATCGACCCGAGGCTCACCCGCGTGGCCGAGCTCTTCCAGCGCCGCGTGCGGGCGTGCCTCGGAGAGGGCTTCGTGGGCGACGTGTGCGGCGCGTCGCTGTTCCTCCAGGAGGCCGGCGAGCGGATCGTGTGGCTGCCGCGCTTCGGCCTCGATCGACGCGAGGTGACCGTGGAGGAGTACCACCGCTGCGTGCTCGCGGGGCCGTGCCCGTCTCCCCTGTTCCCGCTCGGGACGCGCACCTACGGAGAGCCCACGCTCCCGGTGACGGGGGTGAGCTGGTCCGCCGCGAGGGCTTACTGCGCGTGGCGCGGCGCGCGGCTCCCCACCGAGGCCGAGTGGGAGCGCGCGGCCCGCGGGCGCGAGGCGCGGAACTTCCCCTGGGGTTCGCTCTACGACCCGGGCCGCTTCAACCACGGCTCGGTGACGGACGACTGCCGCGACGACGACGACGGCTACGGCTTCGCCGCGCCCGTTGGGTCGTTCCCGAGCGGGGCGACGCCCGAGGGCGTGCTCGACCTCGCGGGCAACGCGCAGGAGTGGGTCGAGGATCACATGGCTCCCGAGCCGCTCCCGGGCTCCTTCCCGCGCCTGGTCGCTCCTCGCGGCGAGGCCGACGACGGACGTCGCGTGGCCCGCGGCGGCGCGTGGGACCACCCCGGATGGATGGGTCGCACCACCGCGCGCCTGCTCCTCCTGCCCGACACGCGCCTGCCCGACCTGGGCTTCCGCTGCGCGTGGGACCGCTGATTCGCCCGCGACGTCGATGACCGTTGCCCTCTGGCGGGGGGTCGATAGACTGCGCGCCCCGAAACGGAGCCCACACGTCGATGCGCCTCACCTCGCTCCTCCCCTTCGTCCTCCTGGCCTTTGGGTGCACCACGCAGCCCGTGGGCGCGCGCTGCGAGCAGGACCTCGACTGCAACGCCAGCAACAACGAGGTCTGCCGTCAGGAGGTCGCCCCCGAGCGCGGCTGCGCCGGCGGCGCGTGCATCTGCTGCCCCTCGGACCCGGCCATCGCGCAGGGCATCGCCGCGTGCATCCCGCGCCAGCGCACCGACTCCGGCGTGACCGACACGGGCCCGCGCGACACCGGCCCTGGCGACACGGGCCCGACCGACACGGGCACGGCGGACTCCGGGTCGAGCGACGCGGGCCCCGCGGACACCGGGCCGACCGACACGGGATCGACGGACACGGGCCCGACCGACACCGGTCCGGCCGACACGGGACCGACGGACTCCGGCGTGACCGACACGGGCCCCGCGGACACCGGGCCGACCGACACGGGACCGACGGACACGGGAACGGCGGACGCGGGCGATGACGTGGTCGACGCCGCCGTGGACGACGTCACCGACGCGGCGATGGACGCCACCCCGGACTGAAGTCCGGGGCAGGCCTTACGCTCAAGCCCTCGCAACGCGAGGGCTTCTCCCGCTCCTCGCGTCGCTTCCAACGACCCCATCCCCTGATGGAACAGCGCGAAGCCTGCGCGCGAGCGCGGGCTTGAGCGTAAGGCCTGCCCCGGACTTCAGTCCGGGGTGAGCGAAGCCTCAGCCCAGGGTCAGACCATCGAGGCGCGGCGCAGGTTGATCACGTTCTGCGTGATCAGGTTGTAGAGCGTCCGCAGGACCTCCATCTGCGGCATGGTCGACACGTCGATGATCTCCTCGACCGTCGAGACGCCGTCGATGAGCGAGAGCACGAAGCCCGCGCGGTGGTCGAGCGCGAGCCAGCGCAGCTCCGCGGGCGACACCAGCAGCACCGGCACCTGATCGAGCGACCCGAGGCGGCCGACGTAGATCGCCTGCAGGCGCGAGCGGCAGGTGTTCGAGATGTCGCGGGCGTCGGCGTCGCGCGGGTCGATCTCGAGCAGCGACTCGGCGAGCGAGAGGGCGCCCGAGAGGTCTCCGAGTTCGAAGCGCTCGTGCATCTCGCGGCGGGCCGACATCCCCGTGGTGGCGGGGCTCTCGCGCGAGTCTCTCCGCGGCGGGCCCGGCTGCGGCGTGGGCGGGATGATCGGCGTCTCGAGGTCGCGCACCACGTCGTTGAGCGGCACCACGGGGGTCGCCTTCTGCGAGACGGGCACCGAGAGCGCGCGCGGCGGAGGCGCGGGCGCGGGCTTCGCCGTGGGGTCGAACTGGAGCGAGTCGTCGACGTCCTCGAAGTCGAGGTCGGCCGGGTCGAGCTCGATGGCCTCGTCGGAGCGCGCGCGCGCGCGCGGTCGTAGCCCACGGGGTCGGGCGGCGGCGCCGTCACCGGGCTCGGCGTGGGCGCCCGCGGCGCCATCGACCGGGGATGGGCGGTCGCGGCAGGGGCGTGCGCCCGCGCAAGGGGTTCTTCGTCGGCCGGATGTCTCCCGGAGAGGGCAGCCCCGAGGCGCGCGCAGCACCGTCGCGCTCGTCGCGGGGCGCGGCGCTGGGAGACGGCCGCGGAGGCAGCGGCGACGACGCGGGCGGGGCCTCGACCATGGGCAGCGGCGTGGCGGGGGTGGTGAAGCTCTGCGGCTGCGTGGGGTTGATCACCGGCTCGGGGGGCGCGCCGAACATCACCGTGGCGGGGGTCGCGCGTCGACCCCCCACGCCGCCCACCAGGCCGCGCGGCGCCGACGAGGGGGCGCGAGGGCTCGACGGGACGGGCGTGCCGTAGCCCGCGGGCTCGTGCCCGAAGGCGGGGGTGTTCACCGCGGGCTCGGGCTGCGACGAGGCCCCGAAGTCGATGAACTCGTCGGCGGCCTCTGACGGGGAGGGATCAGGGGAGGTCGGGTCGAAATCCCACGAGTCGCCCGCGGGGGGAGACGTGAGGGCCGGCGACGGCACGGGCCGGGACGGGTTCGTCGCGTCGCCCGACGGACGCGCGCGCCCCGGAGCCTCGGTGCCGGCCGCGGGCGTGTCGTCGTCGAACAGGAGGTCGAACCAGTCGTCGGCCCCCCCTTCGTTGGACGGATCGCGCCCTTGACCACTCATGACCGTGAATCCTCCACCGCCACGGCGGCGGGATCAACCTTTGGCGACGACGCCCTTGAACATCCGGAGCGTCCGAGAGAGGGCCTCGATCTGCTCCTTGAGGGCGGTGTTGTCTCTGCGGTCGAGCGCCACGCGGGTGCGCTCGATGACGCCCTGGGCCTTGTCGAGCGCGTCGCGGCCGTAGTCGCTGCCGCCCACGACCTTCGCCACCTTCTCGAACAGCCGCTCGATCTCGTGGATGAGCGACTCGGCCTCCTGGCGGGTGGCCTCGAACTCCTCGTCGCGCTTGCGCTCGAGGGCGTACTCCTGGCCGCCGGCGATCATCGCCTCGATCTCGTCGCGCGTGAGGCCCGAGGTGGCCGTCACCGTGATCGACTGCTCCTTGCCGGTCTCGAGGTCCTTCGCGTGCACGCTCACGATGCCGTCGGCGTTGATCTCGAAGGTCACCTCGATCTCGACCACGCCCGCGGGCGCGCGGCGCAGCCCCGTCAGGATGAACTCGCCCAGGAGCTCGTTCTGGTCGGCCTGGTCGGCCTCGCCCTGCATCACCAGGATCTTCACCGCCGTCTGGTTGTCGCGCGACGTGGTGAAGATCTTCGACCGCGCCGTGGGCACGGTGGTGTCCTTCGGGATGAGAGGCTCCATGAGCCCGCCCGCGACCATCATCCCGAGGGTCTGCGGGGTCACGTCGAGGAGCACCACGCGCTGCTGCGGCTGGTCGTCTTCGACCAGGGCCGAGCCCTGGATCGCCGCGCCGATGGCCACCACCTCGTCGGGGTGCACGCCCTTCGAGGGCTCGCGGCCGAAGAAGTCGGCCACCATGCGCTCCACCAGGGGCATGCGGGTCATGCCGCCCACGAGGATGACGTCTTCAACGTCGTCGCGGTTGAGCCCGGCGTCTTCGATGGTCTGCTTGACGATGTCGACGGTGCGGGTGACGAGGTCGCGGGTGAGCTCCTCGAACTCGCCGCGGCTCAGCACGCGCTGGAGGTGCAGCGCCTCGTTGCGGCCTGACGAGATGATGAAGGGGAGGTTGATCTCGACCTCCTTCACCGACGAGAGCTCCACCTTGGCCTTCTCCGCCGCGTCCTTGAGGCGCTGCAGGGCCATGCGGTCCTTGCGGAGGTCGATGTTGTGCTCGCGGGTGAACTCGTCGACGAGCCAGTCGATGACCCGCGCGTCGAAGTCCTCGCCGCCGAGGAAGGTGTCGCCCGCCGTGGAGATGACCTTGAAGACCCCGTTCGACCCGATCTCGAGGATCGACACGTCGAAGGTGCCGCCGCCGAGGTCGTACACGGCCACGGTGCGGTCGATGTTGCGCCCGAAGCCGTAGGCGAGCGCCGCGGCCGTGGGCTCGTTGATGATGCGGATGACGTCGAGGCCCGCGATCGCGCCCGCGTCCTTCGTCGCCTGCCGCTGGTTGTCGTTGAAGCACGCGGGGACGGTCACCACCGCCTTCTGCACCTCGCTGCCCAGGTACTCCTCGGCGATGAGCTTCATCTCCTGGAGCACCATCGCGCTGACCTCAGGCACCGAGTACACCTTGTCGCGCAGCGCGATGCGCACGTCGCCGTGGGGGCCCTCGACGATCGTGTACGACGCCGACTGCGAGACCTGCTTCACCTGCGGGCTGTTCCACTTGCGCCCGATCAAGCGCTTCGCGGAGTAGACCGTGTTCTCGGCGTTGGTGATCGCCTGGCGCTTCGCGAGGTGCCCCACCAGGCGCTTGCCGGCCTCGGTCATCGCGACCATCGACGGCGTGGTCTTGTACCCGCCGCGGTTGGCGATCACCACGGCGGTGCCGTTCTCCACCACCGCGACGCAGGAGTTCGTCGTCCCCAGATCGATCCCGATGACCTTGTCCATCCGCAGCGTACCTTCCGAGTGCCTACCGACGCCCTACGGTCGACCATCGAACGACCGTTGGCAATGGTTTGTGAGCGTTCCCGCGCGAGTCGTCCCGCGAGCCGGGACAGTGCGCGCGCGGCTGCCCCCTCACCCCAGCAGGAGCTCCATCAACGCCTTCTGCGCGTGCAGCCGGTTCTCCGCCTCGTCCCACACCGCCGCGTCGGGCCCGTCGAGGTAGACCGCGTCGATCTCCTCGCCCCGATGCGCCGGCAGGCAGTGCAGCACCACCGCCCCTCGCGCCGCCTCGGCCATGAGCGTCGGGTCCACACACCACCCCGCGAACGCTTTGCGCCGCCGCTCGGCCTCGCCCTCCTGCCCCATCGACGCCCACACGTCGGTGATCACCACGTCGGCCTTTCGCACGGCCTCGAAGCGGTCGGCGGTGACCGACACCGTGGGCCCGAAGCCCTCGGCCTTCGGGTCCAACTGAAAGCCCTCGGGGGAGGCCAGCGCCAGCTCCAGCCCGAGCCGCTGCGCGGCCTGGGCCCAGCTCCGCGCGACGTTGTTTCCGTCGCCCACCCACGCGTAGCGCAGCCCCTCGACGCGGCCCTTGCGCTCCTTCACGGCCTGCAGGTCGGCGAGGATCTGACACGGGTGGTGCTCGTCGGTGAGGGCGTTGATCACCGGCACCTTCGCGGCCTTCGCGAGCGCGACGATCTTCTCCTGGCCGAAGGTGCGGATCACGATCCCGCGCACGTAGCCCGAGAGGGTGCGCGCGGTGTCTTCGACGGTCTCTCCGCGCCCGAGCTGCATGTCGCGGCTGGAAAGCACCACGGGGTGACCGCCGAGCTCGTACACGCCGACCTCGAAGGACACCCTCGTGCGCGTCGAGGGCTTCTCGAAGATGAGCGCGACGCTCTTGCCCTCCAGCGGTCGAAAGGCGCGGCGGTCGGCCTTCATCGCCGCGGCGCGGTCGAGCACGCTCAACAGCTCGTCGCGGGAGAGGTCGCTGAGCTCCAGGAAATCTCGCTTCACGGCTTCACCCGCGGCGCGTCGGAGAGCACGGCGTCGAGGGCGGCGAGGCCCTCGTCGATCTCGGCCTCGGTGATGGTGAGCGCGGGCACGAAGCGCAGCACCTTGTCGCCCGCCATCGAGAGGAGCACGCCCCGCTCGCGCAGCGCGCCGAGCACGCCGCGCACGTCGACGTCGTCGGCGAGCACGAGGCCCGCCATGAGGCCCCAGCCGCGGGCCGCGGTGGCCGCGGTGGGGTACTTCGCGACGAGCCCGTTGAGCTTGCCGAGGAGGTACTCGCCCTTGGTGACCGCGCCCTCGATGAGCCCCTCACGGTCGAGGGTGTCGAGCACCGCGAGGCGCCCGCGGCGGCGAGGGGGTTGCCGCCGAAGGTGCTCCCGTGGCTGCCGGCGGGAGCGTGTCGGCGTAACGCTCCCGCGCGGCGAAGAAGCCGATGGGAACGCCGCCCGCGATGCCCCTTGGCCATGGTGACCACGTCGGGGAGCACGCCGCGGTGCTGCGAGGCGAGGAATTTCCCCGTGCGGCCGACGCCGGTCTGGATCTCGTCGAGGATGAGGAGCGCGCCGGTGTCGTCGCAGAGCTGCCGCAGCCCTTCGAGGTACCCAGTGGGGGCCGGGAGCACGCCGCCCTCGCCCTGCACGGGCTCGACGATGATGGCCGCGGTGCGGTCGTTCACCCGACGTCGCATCGCGTCGAGGTCGCCGTAGGGGACGTGCGAGACGTCGGCGAGGCGCGGGCCGAAGCCCTCCCAGTACTTGGGCTGCCCGGTCATGGCGACGGCGCCCATGGTGCGGCCGTGGAACGAGCCCCAGGTGGCGACGATGCCCGCGCGCTCGGGGTTGCCGTGCGATGCGTGCCAGCGGCGCACGAGCTTGAGCGCGCCCTCGTTGGCCTCAGCGCCCGAGTTGCAGAAGAAGACGCGCTCCAGGCCCGTGCGCTTCGCGAGGGCGGCGGCGAGCTCGAGCTGCCGGTCGGTGTAGAAGTAGTTGGCGACGTGGCCGAGGCGAGAGATCTGCTCGGTGACGGCCTTCACGATGGCCGGGTGACCGTGGCCGAGCACGCACACGGCGATGCCCGCGTAGAGGTCGAGGTAGCACTTGCCGTCGGTGTCCCAGACGCGGCATCCCTCGCCGCGGGTGAGCACCAGCGGGGGCTGCTTGTACGTGCGCAGGAGGTGCTGATCGGCGTAGGCGAGGAGCTCGGCGGTGGTGGGCATGGCGCCCGCGCTTCTACCACGGAGGAGCCGCGGGGCGGCGGCGCTTGGGGGCGCCTATCCCCGGGTGATCTCGGTCCCGATGCCGCCGTCGGTGAAGATCTCGAGCAGCACCGCGTGGGACTTTCGGCCGTCGAGGATGTGCACCTTGCGCACGCCCGAGGCGATGGCGTCGAGGGCGCACTCCACCTTGGGGATCATCCCGCCGTCGATCACGCGCTCCTCGATGAGCCGACGGGCCTCTTGCGCCGCCAGCGACGAGAGGAACTGCCCGTCGCCGCCGCGCACGCCCTCGACGTCGGTGAGGAGGATGAGCTTCTCGGCGCGCAGGGCCTCGGCGACCTTGCCCGCCGCCGTGTCGGCGTTGAGGTTGAGCGAGGCGCCGCCGTCATCCACGCCGATGGGGGCGATGACGGGGATGAAGCCCGCGCGCATGAGCTCTACCACCACGTCGGGGGTGACGTGGCGGACCTCACCGACGCGGCCGAGGTCGACCTCCTCGCCGTCGCGGGTGCGAATGGGCGGCACGCGGTCGGCGAGGACGAAGCCGTCGTCCTTGCCCGAGAGGCCCACGGCGCGGCCTCCATGGCGGCAGATGAGCGAGACGATGTCCTGGTTGATGGAGCCCGCGAGCACCATCTCGACGACCTCCATGGTGGCGTCGTCGGTGACGCGCAGCCCGTCGACGAAGCGCGACTGCACCCCCGACTGCTTCAGCATCGAGCTGATCTGCGGGCCCCCGCCGTGCACCACCACGACGTTCACGCCGATGTACTTCAAGAGGCACACGTCGCGGGCGAAGCTCTCCTTGAGCTCCGGCGCCACCATCGCGTGCCCGCCGTACTTGATGACGAAGGTTCGCCCCTGGAACCGCCGGATGTACGGCAGCGCCTCGAGCAGCACGCGGGCCTTCTCGGTCGCCTCTTTCACGGCGCGCTTCTACGGGAATCCCCCCGCGGCCACAAGCGCTAGAGGACCCCTTCGATGGCGCTCGCCAGGGTGTCTTCGGGGATCGCCCCGGCGTAGCGACGTCGCACCGTCCCCGCGCGGTCGATGAGCACCAGCGTCGGGAGCCCGGTGACCTGATACGCGCGCGACGCGGCGTTGCCGAGGTCGTAGACGACGGCGTAGGGGATGTTGAAATGCCGCTTGAACTGCGGCACCAGCGACGGCCCCGCCTCGTCGACGTTCACGCCCACGACGGTGAAGCCGCGCGCGCTGTAGCGCTGGTGGAGGCGCACGAGCACGGGGAGCTCGGCGCGGCAGGGCCCGCACCACGTCGCCCAGAAGTCGAGGAGCACGGGCCGGCCGCGCAGGTCAGAGAGGCGCACGCGCTCGTCGCCGAGGCCGCCGCGGTCGTCGACCACGGGGAGGTTGAAGTCCGTGGCGGAGCCGTAGCTGCGCGGACGGAGCGCGACCCACGCGAGGAGGGCCACGAGCGCGACGCCCGCGGCGGGCAGGAGCGCGCGCTCGGAGAGCAGCGTGTCGACGAGGGCCTTGCGGGGCTTCGGGCGCGCGTCGGGCTCCATAGGGTGGAGCGGACCTTCCCACGGGGCCGCGAGGGGGCGCAACGTGGGCGGCTGCGCCTTCCCTCTCCCCCGCGCGGAGGCTATGTCGTCGGTGTGTTCGCGCGACGTCCACGAGTGCCGGTCGGCGCCCTCACGATCGACGCCATCGCCGCGGCCCTCACCGACGCCGCGCCCCTGTGGACGCGCGGCAACGAGGTCCGCTGGCGCGCGGCCGTCGCGCTGGTGCTCCGCGAGCGCGACGGTCAGACCGAGGTGCTCCTCATCCGCCGCGCCGAGCGCGAGGGAGACCCCTGGAGCGGGCACGCCGCCCTCCCCGGCGGCCGCGCCGAGCCCGACGACGTCGACATCGTCGCGACCGCGGCGCGCGAGACCTTCGAGGAGGTGGGCCTCGACCTCTCGAACGCGCGCGTGCTGGGCGCGCTCTCGCAGCACCCTCCGCCGTCGCAGGAGCGCTGGGCGCGCTTCACGGTCACCCCCGTGGTCTTCGTCGTCGAGGGAGGACCTGCCGCCTCGCGTTGCAGTCGCGCGAGGTGGCCGAGGCCCGGTGGGTGCCGCTCGCCGCGCTGCTGGGCGGGCCAGGCTACCGGTCCATTGGCTGCGGCCGGTGAAGCGAGGGCCGCCGATCGTCCCGATGGTGCTTCCACACTGGCGGCTCGAGGGGCTCACGGTGTGGGGGCTCACCCACGGGATGATCTCAGAGCTCCTGGAGCGCGTGGGCGTGGGGACCATGCGGCGGTGATCGCCGCGGTGGTGCGCGCTCAGTACGCCACGCCCATCGACGTCGCGCGCGAGCGCACCCGGCGCGCGATCACGCTGTCGATGTTGTTGGTCGGCGCCGCCATCGGCCGCGCCGGAGCCGCCGCCACCGCGCGCCCTCGCCCGCCTCCGCCGCGGGAGCTGCCGAGCCCGCCGAGGGCCATACCCTCGTCCGTGCCCGCGCCCGCGAGCTCGTCGCCCCGCGCCGCGCGCACCACGCCGCGGGAGGCCAGCGTGCGCGCGTCCTGGGCGCGCTCTTCGGCCGAGAGGGCGCGCGTCGAGACGTAGGTGTCGCGGCCCCGACGGAGGATCGTGCGCGACGACCCGTCGGCCATCTGCTGGTCCTGCGCGTAGGTGAGCACCTCAGCCAGACCGTTGGTGCGCGTCGCGATCGACGACCACAGCGCGCTGCCCATGGCGCTCATCCCGCTGCACTCGATGGTGCTCACCTCGATCTGGTGGGTGCGCGCGTAGCGAACGAGGCCCTCTCCGTCGTGGTCGCCGTACTCCTGCGGCGGAGCGTCTCCCACGAGGAACACCATGCGCGCGGCGCGCGGCGCCCAGTCCATCTCGTGCAGGGCGAGCGAGAGGCCGGCGTAGACGTCCTCGGGGTAGTCGCCGCCGCCGTAGGCGTCGGTGCGCATGAGCTCGGCGTGCACCTCGTCGAGGTCGCGCGTCAGCGGGAGCATGCGGGTGTGCTCTCGGTCGTTGCGGTCGCGGTACACCACCAGCCCCACGCGCAGCGCGGGCCGGGGGTTGCCCGACGCGATGCGGTTGGCGATGGACCAGATCTGGTCGCGCACCGGGCCGATCTCGTCTCCCATCGAGCCGGTGCCGTCGAGCACGAACACCAGGTCGATCTGCGGTCGCGCCGGCGCGTCCACCACCGGCGGCGGGTGCGGGAAATGCCGCGTGCGCGTCTGCGCGTCGGCGTCGCCCGCGGCGCAGAGGGCGAGGGCGAGGAGACCCGGGGTGATGCGACGAACGAAGCGGGCGGCGCGACCGTGCATGGGACACTCTCCGTGTAGGGGGTGGCCCATCGAGACGCGCGTCGCGCGAGAAAGGTCTACGGCAGGCAACACCCGCCGCGGGAGACGAAGACGTACAGCCTGTCCCACGACGAGCGCTGCACGATGTACCAGCGCAACGCCTGCCCGAACTGCGCCTGGAAGTACGCCCTCGCCTGCTCCACCGTGTTGCAGCCCTCGTCGGCTTGCACGGCGCTCGGGTCGCACGCGCTCAGGCACCGCAGCGCGCTCTCTCCGCGCACGTCGGGCACCGTCGCTACGGGCGTGCCCGCGCGCTCCACGATCACCGACGCTTGGCGGCGCACCACCGGAGCCCGGCGTAAGCTCCCGCGCCGATGAGGTGCACCCGGCGGACGCTGGTGTTGAAGCTCCCAAGTTGATCGTCACGTCGACGGGGCTCGTCGCACGACCGTAGCCTCGCACGGTTGCGGATCACACGTCGACCACGAGCCGCCGGGCGCGTCCTTCGACGGGGCTCCCAGGATCATGTAGTCGCCCATGGGGTCTTCGTCCCGCGCGAGCGCGCCGCACTCCAGCCGCCGCGGCGGGCCGAGGTCGCGCGGAGACGGGACGTCCTCCACCGCGGGCGCGTCGGGCGCGGAGCGGTCCTCCGGCGCGGGAGCGTCCGCCGCGACGTCCCTCCGCGCCCGCGCCGACGATCGCCGGTGACGCCAGGCGTCCTTCGGGCCCGCGTCGATCACCGGAGCGACGCCCGTGTCGGGCTGGATCACCGACTCCTCGGACGAGCACCCGCCCGCGAGGGCGAGCGCCGCGAACGCGTATCGCCAGCGCACGTCGCGGGGCACTATGGCAGAGCGCCCCGCGAGTGAACCGCTACGTCCCTGCTGCCGCTGCTGGGCCCAGCGCCGCTGCTGCTGGGCGCGGGCGGCGGCAGCGAGGCCGCGAGCTTGTCGTAGCGGAAGGTGAGGTAGGCCCGGTCCTTCGCCGCGCTCAGTCGGCTAGGAGGCGCATCCCCTCGGTGGGCTTCACGCGCGGTTGCCTTTGATGGCCGCGTCGACCTGCGACTTCATCTTCTGCGCGAGGTCGTTGGGGAAGTACTCGGGTCATCGCCAGCACCTCGGCCACGGTGTTCCCTGCGATGGTCTCTTTCGATGTAGTAGCCGCGCTCGTCGTCGTCATCGAGGAAGACGTGCACCTCGCGACCTTGCCGAAGAGGTTGTGCAGGTCGCCCATGATGTCTTGATAGGCGCCCGTGAGGAAGATCCCGAGGTAGTAGGGCGCGTCGGGCTGCACCTCGTGGAGGCGCAGCGTGTCCTTCACGTCGCTGAGGTCGATGAACTTCGACACCTTGCCGTCGGAGTCGCAGGTGATGTCGACCAGCGTCGCCTCGGCGGTGGGCTCCTCGTTCAAGCGGTGGATCGGCACGATCGGGAACAACTGCCCGAGCGCCCAGTGATCCAGCAGCGACTGGAACACCGAGAAGTTGCAGATGTGCTGGTCGGCCAGGTGGTCGTCGAGGTCGCCGAAATCCGTGGGCCGCTCCTCGGGCGGCACCGCGTCGGCGATGCGCTGGATGGCCTCGGCGATCTCCCAGTAGAGCGCCTCGACGCGGGCCTTCACCGCGAGGTCGAGCATGCCGAGCTCGAAGCGCTTCTGCGACTCCTCCTTGATGTCGACGAGCTCGTGCCAGCTCTCGTTGAGGGTCTTCTTGGTGAGCCGCTCGCGGATGTACTGCAGGTCCCCGATGAGCTTGTGCTCGGCCGAGGGCGGGGTGTACGGCGAGGCGGGGGTCTTCTCGATGCTGCCGAAGGCCTCGACCACCAGCACCGAGTGGTGCGCCACCACCGCGCGGCCCGACTCCGACACGAGGTTCGGGTGCGGGACCTTCTCCTCGTCGCAGACGTCCATCACGTTCCACACGATGGAGTCGGCGTACTCCTGGATCGTGTAGTTCATCGACGAGTGGAAGGTCGACCGCGAGCCGTCGTAGTCGACCGCGAGGCCGCCGCCCACGTCCATGTACTCCACGGGGTGCCCGAGCTGGCGGAGCTTGGCGTAGTACCGCGCCGCCTCGCGCACCGCGCGCTTCACGATCAGCACGTCGGGCACCTGCGACCCGATGTGAAAGTGCAGGAGCTTGAAGGCCCCGCTCATCCCCGCCTCGGCCATCACGTGCGTGGCCTCGAGGATCTCAGCGGTCGAGAGCCCGAACTTCGCGTGCTCGCCGCCCGAGGTCGCCCACTTGCCCGCGCCCTTCGAGAGGAGCCGCACGCGCAGCCCGATCATGGGCTCGACGTTCATCTCCCGCGCGAGGCGCACGATGGAGCGCACCTCGGCGAGCTTCTCGGCCACGAGGATGACCTTCTTGCCGAGCTTCCTCCCGATGAGGGCGGTGCGGATGAAGGTGTCGTCTTTGTAGCCGTTGCAGACGATGAGCGACTCGGGGTCGCTGTGCACCGACATCGCGGCGAAGAGCTCGGGCTTCGACCCGACCTCGATGCCGTAGTGGTAGGGCGCGCCCGCCGTGAGGATCTCCTCGAGCACCTCGCGGAGCTGGTTCACCTTGATGGGGTACACGCCGCGGTAGAGGCCCTTGAACTGGGTCTCGGCGATGGCGCGCGCGAAGGCCTCGTTGATGGCCCGCACCCGCTCGTGGAGGATGTCCTGGAAGCGGATGAGCAACGGGGTCTTGAGGCCCTCTTCGTCGAGGGCCTCGCGCACCACGTCGAGGATCGGGATGGCCGTGCCGCTCGCGTTCGGCGTGCAGACGATCTTCCCGTCGCGGTCGACCGAGAAGTACCCGGCGCCCCAGCGGTCGATCATGTAGAACGACTTCGCGTCGTCGGTGCTCCACTGCTCGGCGCCCTTGTGGGCTTCGGTGACCTGCAACGCGCTACCTCCATCCGCCAGCGGGGTGACGCGGCGGGCGCGGGATTCAACGGCAGCGACTCGGCCATCGTCAAGCGCGGCGAGGCCCCGCCGCGCGCGTTGTTACCGTCGCGCTACTCGCGGCCGCCGAAGGTCGTGCGGCCCTTCGGGAGCGCGGGCATCCGCGGCGGCGCGCCCCCCGGCGAAGCGGTCGGCCGACGCTGCGGGGCCGCGGGCGGAGGGGCCTCGCTCACCTCCGCCACCGGCGCCGAGAAGGCCCTCCCGCGGGGCTTCGCGGGCGCGCGCGACGGAGACTCGAGCGTGCGCGGGGCCTCGACCTCGACGGCGACGCGCGCGGGCCGGCCCGAGGCGATCGCCGGTCGCGCCGAGGCCTGGGCCTGAAGCTCTCCGCGGAAGATCGCGCCGTCGGCCACGGCGAGGCGCGTCGCCCGCACCCGCGCGTCGACGCAGCCGCCCGACTCGATGCGCAGCGACTCGTGCGCCAGCACGCTCCCCGAGAGGAGGCCCGAGACCACCACGGTGTTGGCCTCGACCTCGGCCTCGACGCTGCCGCCCTCTTCGACCACCAGCGTGCCCTGGAGCGTGAGCGCGCCGCGGAGGCGACCGGCCACGACGAGCTCCCCGTCGCCGCGAACGCTGCCTTCGATGGTGAGCCCCGCCTCGATCCTGCTGCCCATAGAGGGGCGGGAGGGTAGACCGAGAGGCCCCCTCGGCGCACCGGGTGTTTTCGCCCTGGGCGCCGTTTCGGGCGGGAGTATGTTCCGCGCCCTATGCCCGCCGACAGCACCGCCGACGACGCGCTCCTGCGCGGAGAAGCCGACCTCTTCGAGGCCTTCGAGGGCGCGTACCGCGCGACGCCCCGGCTCGTCGGCGTCGAGTCTGAGAAGGTCGCGGTCTTCACCGACGGCGCGCCGCTGCGCTACCGCGCCACGAGCGGCCACCCCGGCGTCGAAGACCTGCTGCCGCGCTTCGTCGAGCGCTACGGGTGGACGCCCGAGGTCGACAAGCCCGGCGCGCCGGTGCTGATGCTCACGCGCGGGCGGGAGAACATCACGCTGGAGCCCGGCTCGCAGTTCGAGCTGTCGGGCTCGCCCCACGCGAGCCTGCACGCGCTGAGGGACGAGCTCGCGCGGCACCGCGACGAGGTGGTGGCCGTCGGCGACGAGGTGGGGCTGCGCTTCCTCGCGCTGGGCTTTCACCCGCTCGCGAAGCAGGAGGACCTCGACTGGGTGCCGAAGCCCCGCTACCCGATCATGCGGGACTACCTCCCGACGCGCGGCCCCGCGGCGCACGACATGATGCGCAGGACGGCGACGGCGCAGGTGAACTTCGACGTGGCCTCGGAGGCCGACGCGATGCGCAAGCTCCGCGCGGCCCTCGCGCTCTCGCCCGTGGTGACGGCGCTCTTCGCCAACAGCGCCGTGGTCGAGGGCCAGCGCGGCGCGTTCAAGAGCCGCCGCGCGCGCGTGTGGCTGGAGATGGACCCCGACCGCACCGGGATGCTCCCCTTCGCGTGGAGGGCCGACGCGTCGTTGGGCGACTACGTGCGCTGGGCCCTCGACGCGCCGATGTTCATCGTGAAGCGCGGCGGCGAGGTGACCCGCGCGACGCACCTGACCTTCCGTCGGTACATGGCCGAGGGCCTGGGCGAGCACCGCGCGACGCGCGGCGACTGGGACATCCACATCAAGACGCTCTTCCCCGAGGTGCGGCTCGGCAAGACCTTCGAGGTGCGCGGCGCCGACTCGGTGCCCCTCGACTACACCGCCGCCCTCGCGGCCTTGTGGACGGGCCTCCTCTACGACGACGACGCCCTCGCGGCGGTCGAAGACCGGCTCGTCCCCCTGGGGTGCGAGGCGTGGACCGAGGTGCGCCCCGCGGTCGGCGTCGAGGGCCTCGCGGCCCGCGTGCGCGGCACCCCGCTTCGCGAGTACGCGGCGATGGCCCTCGACCTCGCCCGGCGCTCGCTCTCGCGCCGCGCGATCACCGACGACCTCGGCCGCGACGAGTCCGTGCTCCTCGACCCGCTCGCGCCACTGGTAGAGCGCGGGCAGAGCGTCGGTGACGTCGTGCTCGGCGACTGGTCGGCCTCGATGGACGACGCCGTGACCGCCCTCCTCGACCGCGCGCGCTTCTGACCCTCCGCCCGACCCGACGCCCGCGGTAGCCCTCGCGTCTGGAATCGCTGACACTCCCCTCACGAAGCCCCGCCGTTCGGCCTGTCGGCCCGCGGCGTCACGTGGGAGGCGGCAGAGATGAACCTCGCGCTACGGACCCTCCTGGCCCTCGGCCTCGCGTCGTGCGTCGGCGACCTCGCCCGCCGCGGCGCGCAGGAGGAGTGCCTCTTCAACGGCGACTGCGCGCTCCCGCTGGTGTGCGCCGCGGGCCGCTGCCGCGCGCCCTGCGCGAGCGACCGCGACTGCGCCAACGCGTTCCTGTGCGTGCCGCGGTACCCGCGCACCTGCGGCGACGTGCCCTGCGCCGCGCCCTCGAAGCGGGTGTGCGTCGAGCCCGCGGGGCCGCCCGTGTGCTTCGACGACCACGACTGCGACGGCGCCGAGCAGGTGTGCGCCGCCGACCTGCAGTGCCGCTACCGGTGCCGCGCCTCGGCCGACGGCTCCGTCGACCCCGCCGTCGCCGACTACGACTGCCAGGCGCGCTTCGGCGCGGGCTTTCGCTGCGACGCCAGCGGGTCTGCCCCCGTGTGCGCGCCGACGGAGGCGCGACCGTGATGCTCCCCCGCGCCGCGCTCCTCGCGCTCGCCCTCCTCGGGTGCTCCGACGCCCTGCGCACCCGCGGCAACGGCGAGGAGTGCCTCTTCGCCGACGACTGCGCGAGCCCGCTGATCTGCGCGGGTCGCCGCTGCCGGGCGCCCTGCGCGACGGACCGCGACTGCGCCAACGACTTTCACTGCAAGCCCAGCGGGACCTACGTCGCCGACGGCGGCGTGGCGCTCGCGTGCCTCTCGCCTGAAGAGACCGGCTACTGCGTGCACCACTCCGACTGCGGCCCTCCGCTCGCGTGCAGGCTCGACGGCACCTGCGGCCCGCAGTGCGTCACCGACAGCGACTGCCGCACCTTCACGCCCTCGGGCGCGCTCGCGTGCGTCGACTCGATGCCCACCGACGTGGGCGTGGTGCGGGTGTGCGCGAACAACCCCGTGGCCGCGACCGACGGAGGCCAGCCGTGAACCCCTCGAAGCGATGGCTCTGGGCGGCGCTCGCCCTCGTCGGCGCGTGCGACCTCCTCGACCGACGTCGCGCGCAGGACGAGCAGTGCCTCTTCAACGGCGACTGCGAAGACCCGCTGGTGTGCGCGGGCCGACGCTGCCGCGCGCCGTGCCGCACCGACCGCGACTGCTCCGGGGGATGGACCTGCCGACCGTCGGGGCAGACCGACCGCCGCGTGTGCCTCCCGCCGGGAGACTTCGGCTACTGCGCCTACAGCGCCGACTGCGACCGCCCCGCGGTGTGCCAGCGCAACGGCGTGTGCGGCGTGCAGTGCCGAAGGGACTACGACTGCCAGATCTACAGCGCCGGGTCGGAGTGCCGGCGGACCGACCACGACCCGCCGCTGTTCCTGTGCACGACGAACCCCGACTACACACCCGTCGAAGACGCGGGCGCGCCACCCGACGCGAACCTCGACGCGGGCGACGCGATGGCCTTCCCCGACGCGCCGCCGGTGACCGACGCGCCCGATGCGAGCGCGCCCGACGCCAGCGCGACGCCCGACGCGCCCGACGCCACCACGGCGCCCGACGCGGGGATCGACGCGGGGGGCGGTGACGGCGGCGACGCCGCGGTGCCCACGGACACGGGCGGCATGTACCCCTGCCCGTACACCACGGAGCCAGGGGTGTGTACGCCGGGCGCGCCGGGCTGCGACATCATCGACTTCTCCGCGGGCAAGGACAGCGTCGACGTCGCCTGCGCGGCCTTCAGCGACGGTCACGTCCGCTGCTGGGGGTGGAACCTCGCGGGCTCCTTCGGCAACGGGTCGACGCTGCCGCAGCACTGCGGGCGGCCGAGCGTGGTGCCCGGGCTGCGCGGCGTGCGCGCGCTCTCGACGGGCAACGCCTTCGTCTGCGCGCTCACCGACACGCAGGTGCTCTGCTGGGGGAGCAACTTCCAGGGCAACCTGGGGCTCGGGCTGATGACCGGCGGGCGGCGCTCGCCCACGCCGCAGCCCACCACCCTCAGCTCGGGGTCGAGCTACCGGCTCTTCACCGGGATGACCAACGGCTGCGTGATCGAGTCCGGGATGTTCCGCGTCTGCTGGGGCGCGAACAACCAGGGTCAGCTCGGCGACGGCACCACGATCAACCGCGAGGCCCGCGCGACGATCCTCATGGGCGGCGCCCCCGACGCCGTGGCGCTCGGCGAGACGCACTCGTGCCTGCACTACTTCGACGGCTCGGTGCTCTGCATGGGCGACAACACGTACGGCCAGCTCGGCAACGGCGCGGCGGGCGGGAGCACCTCGACCCCGACGCTCGTCGCGAGCCTGAGCGACGTCGCCGAGGTCGGCGCGGGGCGCTACTTCACCTGCGCGCGTACCAACGCGGGCGCGGTGCTCTGCTGGGGCAACAACACCGGCGCCGAGCTCGGCAACGGCTCCCGCGGAGGGCGCAACCCCACGCCCTCTCCAGTGTTGGGCCTGCCGGGGCCCGTCGCCGAGATCGCCGTGGGGCAGCTCTCGTCGTGCGCGCGCCTCCAGGGCTCGGGCGAGGTGTACTGCTGGGGGAGCCAATCGCTGGGTGACCCGATGAGCTCGAGCGTGGCGATGACCGCGCGGAGGGTGCCGGGGCTCACGGGCGTGCGGCGGCTCTCGGGCGGATCGGGCTTCTGCGCGTTCCTCGGCGGGGCCGACCTGCGCTGCTGGGGTCCGAGCGCGGGCTCCGGGGGGATGCCCCCGCCCATCCTCGCTGCGCCCACCGCCGTCGCGTGGTGAGGGCCGTCGCCCCGCGGGCCGCGAGCGAGGCGAGGGTCGCGCCGCGCTCTGGTAGGCTGCGCGCGGCACCGCGCATGGGGCACGACCGCGACGCGACGCAGAGCACCCCCGCCCTCCACCCCGGAGACCGCGTCGACGACCGCTACGAGGTCGTGCGCCTCCTCGGCGAGGGCGGCTTCGGCGCGGTGTACGAGGCCCACCACCTCGGGCTCGACCGGCGCGTGGCGCTGAAGGTCATGCGCCCCGAGCTCTCGCGCGACGGGCTCGCGGTGGCGCGCTTTCAGTTGGAGGCGCGCACCGTCTCTCGGCTGCGTCACCCGCACATCGTCGAGGTCAGCGACTTCGGCGACGACCAGGGCCGCTTCTACCTGGCGATGGAGTTCCTCGAGGGGGAGAGCCTCCAGTCGCTCTTCACGCGCGAGGCGGCGGTGCCCTTCGGGGAGCTCGTCGCGCTCGCGCTCCCATCGCCGAGGCCCTGCACCACGCGCACACCCACGACGTGGTGCACCGCGACGTGAAGCCCGACAACGTCTTCCTCCAGCGCGGCGCCGACGGGGAGGTGGTGCCGCGCCTGGTCGACTTCGGCATCGCGCGCACCGACCGCGGCCTCGGGATGAAGCTCACCAGCACCGGGGTGATGCTCGGCACCCCCGCGTACATGGCCCCAGAGCAGGTGTGGGGCGAGCGCCCGGTCACCGCCGCGGCCGACCAGTGGAGCCTCGCCGCGGTCTTGTACGAGGGCCTCACGGGGAGCTTCCTGCACCAGTGCGACAGCATCCAGGAGCTCGTCCTGCGCCGCTCGACGGAGCCCCCCGCGCCGCTCGCCGAGCTCCGCCCCGACCTGCCCGCCGCGCTCTGCGCCGCGCTCGACCGCGCCCTCTCGCCCGAGCCCGCCGATCGCTTCGAGAGCGCCCTCGCCCTGCGCGACGCGCTCGCGCCCTTCGCCGAGCTCGGCCCGCGGCGCGCCGCCGTCCGCGTCACCGGAGCCCCGCGCAACGACACCCTCGACCCGGGGCCCCCGCGCGCCACCCCGGCGTCGTTCAGCCCGCCCGCGCCCGTCGACCCCGTGGGGCTCACCGCCGACGCGCCCGCGCCCGCGCCCTCGCGCGAGCCCTCGCCGCCCTCGATCGCGGCCCCGATGTCTCGCGTCGCGCTCGACACCGCCGACGGGGTCGCTCCCCCGCTCGTCCCTCCCGCGCCTCGCTGGCCGTGGGTGGCCGCGGCCCTCATCGCCCTCAGCGCGGCGGCCACGGCGCTCTCACTCGCGCGCCGAGAGGCGACCCTCGCGAACCCCGCGACGTCCACCGCGCTCACGCTCCCCGCGCCGACGCCTGCGCCCGCGCCCGCGCCCGTGCCGACCCCCTCGCCCGCCGAGGTGGTCTTCACCATCGACGTGCGCCCGAGCGAGGCGCGCATCCTCCTCGAGGGAGAGTCGTTGGGCGTGGGGCACGCCTCGGTGCGCCGACCGCGCGGCGACCGCACCTACGCCCTCCGCCTCGAGGCCGACGGGTACGAGCCCTGGACCGACGTGCTCCGCGCCGACGCCGACGCGCGCGTCTCGCAGTCGTTGGTGCCCGTCGATCGCCCGCGCGCCGAGCCCACGCCTCGCCCTCGCGCGCAGCCCAGGGCCGAGCCCGATCCCGCTCGCCCGACGCGCCGACGCATCGACACGGAGCTCCCGCCGTGAACCGCCTCGCGCTCGCCCTCGCGCTCACCGCGCTCTCGCCCGTCGCCCTCGCGCAGCCCGCGCCCGACGCCCAGTCCGAGGGCCGCGCCCACTTCGAGCGCGGCGTGTCGCTCTTCACCGACGGCGACCACGCCGCGGCGCTGGTGGAGTTCCAGCGCGCGATGGAGCTGCTCCGCCGCCCGTCGCTGCTCTACAACATCGCCGTCGCGCACGAGTCGCTGGGCCACTACGTCGAGGCCCTCGACGCGCTGCAGGCGTTCCAGATGCAGGCGCCGCCCGAGGCCGTGGCGCGGCACCGGGCCGAGGTCGACGCCGCGCTGCAACGCCTCCTCGCGCATCGGCACGCTGCGGGTGCTCACCGAGGCTCCCGGGCTCACGGCGCGCGTCGACGGCGTCGAGCGACCCGTGGAACGATTGCGGGATGGCCTCGCGGTGTCGGCGGGCACGCGTCGGGTGACGCTGCGCGCGCCGGGCTTCGAAGCGTTGGAGCGCGAGGTGCCCGTGGTGGGCGGCGCGACCGTCGAGGTGCGCGACGCACTGGAGCCCGTGCGCTCGTCGCTGCGCGTGGAGTGCGCGGTGCCCGGCGCGCGGGTGATGGTCGACGGCCGCGCGCTCGCGGTGACCCCGGTGCGCGAGGCGTTGCGCGTGCCCGAGGGACGTCACCGCGTGCGCGTGGAGCGCGACGGGTACGTCGCGTACGAGACCGAGGTCGAGGTACACGGTCAGGGCGCGAGCGTCGAGGCCGGGCTCGCGTGGAGGGAGCCCATCCCCGACGCGCAGGCGGCGCGCTTGCGCGTGAACGCGTCGCGCCCCGGCGCGGTGGCCTTCGTCGACGGACGCCGCGTCTCGATCGACGGCCGCGACGCGATCCCTCCCGGGCCGCACCGGCTCCGCGTGGAGGTCGACCGCTACCTCCCGCACGAGCGCGACGTGACCCTCGTCGCGGGCGCCACCACGCCCGTCTCGGTGTGGATGGACCCGTCGCCCGCCTACCGCGAGGAGGCGCTGTCACAGATCCGCGCGCGGCGCCGGATGGCCTTCATCGTGGGCGGCGTGGGCCTCGGCCTCCTCGTCGCGGGCGGCGTGGGCCTCGCCGTCTTCGCCCCGCGGTACGCGAGCGACCTCGACGCCTACGACGCCGCCGACGCGCGCGTCGAGGCCTGTAGAGACGGGACGTGCGGCGACAACGGACCTCTCTTCGAAGCGAGGAACGCGGCCGAGAGCGCCGCGTACGACTCTCAAAACGCGACACTCGTGTCGGGCGTCGTCGCGGGCGCGGGGCTGGTCACCACAGTCGTGGGCGCGGTGCTGCTCGGCAACGCGGGCTCCCTCGACCGCTTCGACCGGCCCCCCTCGTGGACCGTCTCGCTCTCGCCCCGCGGCGCGGGGCTGTCGCTGTCGTTCTGAGATTCGTCGTAACCCTCGAGGGCCTCGGGCGACATCTACCCCCGTGACCGCAACGTCGCGGCGTCGCACACGGCGCCGCGCGCGGAGGTGGAACCCATGAACCGACGCTCCCTCTTTCAGGGCCTCTTCGGCGCCCTCGTCGCCGCCGCGTGCGACCGCGCGGCGGCCCAGTCTCCCCACGCGAACCGACGCGCCCCCGCGCGATCCCCCGCGGTGCCCGCCGACGGAGGCGCCACGCCCCCCGTCACCGACCGCCTCACGCTCACCGACGCGCAGTGGCGGCAGCGCATGACGCCCGAGCAGTTCCACGTGATGCGCGAGCAGGGCACCGAGCGCGCGTTCACGGGCGCGTACTGGAACAACCACGAGCGCGGCACCTACCTGTGCTCGGCCTGCGGCAACCCGTTGTTCCGCTCGGAGGACAAGTTCGACTCGGGCACCGGCTGGCCGAGCTACACGCGCCCCCTCGAAGACGGCCGCGTGGCCCAGTCCCGCGACGACTCGCTCGGGATGACCCGCAACGAAGTGCACTGCGCGCGCTGCGGCGGGCACCTCGGGCACGTCTTCGACGACGGCCCCCCGCCCACGGGCCTGCGCTACTGCATCAACTCCGTGTCACTCGCCTTCCGCCCCCGCTGACCCGCCCTCGGGGGTCGGCAGCCACCACCGCGCGAGGTCGAACACACCGTCGAAGGGAGGCAGCGCGGCCGTCGCGTCGGTGTCTCCCGACGCGATGAGGAGCGGCCTGCCGTCGAGCGCGGCGAAGACCTCGACGAAGCGCTGCTCGGGGTCGACCAGCCACACGTGCGCGACGCCCTCGGCGATGTAGCGCGGGAGCTTCTTCAAGCGGTCATCCCGCGCCGTGGTCGGCGACAACACCTCGCAGGCCCAATCCGGGCAGAGCGTGATCGGGCTCTCGTCGGGGAACACCGGCACGCGGTCGGCCCGCCACCCCGCGAGGTCGGGCACCAACAACCGAGGTCCGAAGCGCACCTCGGCCTCGACCTCGATCCACCACCCGACGCCGCCGAGGTTGCGGTCGACGCCTGAGAGCACCGAGCCCAACCGACGCGCGGTGTAGCGATGCGCGCGCGCGGGGCGAGACATCGTGCGGAGCGCGCCCGGGTCGAGGATCTCGCCCGTGACGCCCTGGGGCAGCGCCTCGATCTGGTGGTAGAGCGCGTCGAAATCGGGGAGTGCTTCGGCGGCGTCGCCCATGCCGTGGAGACTACACGCCCTCGCGCGCGAAGGCCTCGTCGAGGCGCGAGAGCACCTGCTCGTTGAGCCCTCCGCGCCAGCCTCCGCGGAGGTGGTCGAGGGGGTAGCGCGCCGTGCGCGGCGCGGGGTCGACCAGGTGCGTCGCCTCGAGCACGCCGAGGTGCCGCTCGCGCGCGTAGTGGGCCGCCTCGAGCGCCACCGCGAGCGCCTCGCGCACGTCGTAGCCCGCGGCCTGCAGGCGCTCGGCGAAGAGCTGCGGCCGCTTCTCGATGTCGCGGATGAGGAGGTACACGTCGCCGGGGGTGATGTACGAGCCCGCCGAGTGCGGGCCCGCGAAGCCCTCGCGCACCTCGCACGAGGCCGCGCCCACGCCGCGGGCGCGCGCGGCGAGCACCGACATCGAGCGGGTGTAGGGGCGAAAGGGGCACTCCCCCGGCGCGCGCCAGTACGACAGGCCCAGGTCGCCCAGGAACCACGACGGGTGGCGCCACGCGTTCACCAGGGCCCAGCCGAGGTTCACCGTCGCGCTCCAGGGCACGCCGTCTCCCGCGCGCAGCGCCGCGAAGGCCGCGGGGAGCTGCGCGCCGTACTCGCGCACCACGGCGGCGAGGCCGGGCTCCGCGGCCACGTCGGCGGCGACGTGCTCGACGGGAAGGCGCCCGAGCGCGACGGGCACCCACCACCCGAGGTACTCGGCCTCGCTGAAGGGGTGGAGCGTGACCGCGAGAGACACGGCGGCTCAGCCCTCGGCGTCGCCGGCGGGGGGCGGAGACGAGGGGGGCGGAGACGAGGCGAGGGCGCGGGTGACCTTCTCGGCGGTGTCGCGCGCGCGGCCCGCGATCATCGCTTCGAGGAGGCGCCGCGCCGAGGGGTTGCGGTCGAGCACCTCGTCGATGTCGGCGCGGTCGAAGCGCACCGCGAGCACCTCGGTGAGCGCCGTCACGGTGGCCGTGCGCGGCGTGCGCTGCAGGAGCGCCACCTCGCCGAAGAAGGCCCCGCGCTGCAGGGTCGAGAGCACGATGGCCGCGCCGTCGGGGCCGCGGGTGGTGACCTCTACGACGCCGCGGTCGATGAGGTAGAACTCCGCGCCCTCGGCGCCCTCTTCGAGCACCACACGCCCCGCGGGGAAGAGCATCACCACGCCGCGGTCGACGAGCTCGCGGCGCGAGGGCTCGTCGAGGGAGCGGAAGAGGAACGAGCCCTTCACCACCGCCTCGACGCCGTGCCAGAGGTTGTCGAGGGTCTCGGAGCTCTGTCGGGCGGGCGGCACGACTCCGTCGGCGGGGCGCGCGGGCTCGTCGCTCATCGACGCGCAGACTGCCACGACTCCCCGTCGATCCGCCATCGTGCGATGATGCGCGGGCGCCGCCCCGTGGCAGAGGGGGGCTTCAATGACCGGGCGACGATTGGTATGGTCCGCGCCCGACGCCGTGCCACCGCCTCTGCCCGTCTCGATCCCGATGCCCAACGCCGCGCCGCCCATGCCGCCGCTCACGTCGCTGCCGCCCGGCGCGCGACTCGGCCGCTACGAGGTGGTGTCTGAGCTCGGCACCGGGGGAATGGCCACCGTCTACCTCGGCCGCGCCCTCGCCGCCGCGGGCTTTCAGCGCCTCGTCGCGATCAAGGTGCTGCACCCGCACCTGCTCAAGGACGAGCAGTTCGTGCAGATGTTCCTCGACGAGGGCCGCCTCGCGGCGCGCATCCACCACCCGAACGTGGTGGGCACCCTCGACCTCGAGCACACCGAGCACGGGATCTTCATCGTCTCGGAGTACATCGAGGGCGACCAGCTCCTCGGGATCTACAAGTCCGCGCGCGCCAGCGAAGACCGCATCCCGCTCGAGGTGAGCCTTCGCGTGGCCCTCGACGTGCTCGCGGGCCTGCACTGCGCGCACGACCTCACCGACGACCTCGGCACGCCGCTCCTCATCGTCCACAGAGACGTCTCGCCGCACAACATCCTCGTCGGCTCCGACGGCATCTCTCGCCTCACCGACTTCGGCATCGCCCGCGCCGAGGAGCGGATCAGCAACACCCGCGACGGCATCGTCAAGGGCAAGCTCTCGTACATGGCCCCCGAGCAGCCCGACGGGCTGCCCTTCGACCGCCGGGCCGACCTCTTCTCCATGGCCACCGTGCTGTGGGAGTGCCTCACGGGCCGCAGGCTCTTCGGGCAAGACCGACGGCGAGGTGCTGCAGAACCTCTTGCACAAGCCCATCCCGCGGCTGCGCAGACGTCGACCCGAAGCTCCCCGAAGGCCCTCGACGAGGTGCTCGCGCGCGCGCCCTCTCGCGCGACCCCGAGGCCCGCTACCCCACCGCCGCCGCCTTCGCCGACGCCCTCGAGGCCGCCGCGCCCAACAACAAGATCGCCTCGTACC
Source organism: Polyangiales bacterium (assembly GCA_041389825.1). Lineage (GTDB taxonomy): Bacteria > Myxococcota_A > Polyangia > Polyangiales > JAEYZO01. The sequence continues at coordinate 87,371 of JAWKRC010000025.1, forward strand.
GCGCCGTCGCCGAGTACGTGAAGACCACCGCCGCGGCGAAGATCAGCGACGAGCACGCGCGCCGCCGCGCGACCGCCCGACCCAACATCCCGATCTTCCGCAGCTCGCTCACTACCCGGCGCCGAAGAGCGCCCGTCGGTGCCGCCCGCCGCGCCCCGCGATCACCACGCCCCGCGGGGCGGAACTCCGTCGCCGCGCCCTCGCCGACGAGGCCCCCACGCAGGTCGCGCCCACGCCCCTGCCGCCGACGCTGCCCACCGCGCGGGTGTTCCCGCCGCCCGTGCCGAACGCCGCCCCGAGCGAGGCGTCGCAGAAGCCCACGGCGCGGCCGCCCGCGATGCCCGCGAAGGCCGAGGTCCTCGAAGAGCGCCCGGTCCCGCTGGTGAAGACCTCGGGGGTGCGCCCCTCCCTCGCCGCGTCGGAGCCCGAGTACGACGAGCCCGAGACCGTCGTCACCTCGGCCCCGCGCCCCGCGCTCAAGGCCGCGCCGCCCGACCCCGAGGCGCAGACCCGCGTGGTAACCAACCCCACGCTCCCGCCTCCGACCCGCGGCAAGACCCTCGACCTCGCCCCGCCCACGGCCCCCGCGCCGCCCGCGGTGAGCGCGCCGCCCGTGGTCCCGACGCCGTCGCTGAGCACGCCGCCCGCGATGCCGCTGACGCCCGCCGCCGCGGTCGCGACCTCGGCGCCGCCTCCGGCCCTCGTCGAGCGCGAGCTCCCCGTCGACCCGACGCCCATCGCCGCGTGGAGCGCCCCCGCCTCCCACGACCGCTCCGCGCGCTCGATGGCCTGGGTGATCGTGGGCGTGCTCCTCCTCGGCTCCGCCGCTCGGCTACGGCATCTGGACCTTCATCGAACCCCGCGCCGTGCCCGTGCGCGCCCGCCCCACGAGGCCGCGCCCGCGCGCACCACGTCCCCCGCGCCGCGCCGCTCCCGCGCCGTCGCGGCGCCCGAGTCCGCGCCCGAGCTCCCGCCCATGGCGCAGCCCGAGCCCTCGTCCATCGCGCCCGAGCCTGCGGCCACCGAGCCCGCGCCTCCGCCCGTCATCGCTCCGCCCGTCGTCGCACGCCGGTCGTCGCTCCGCCCGTCGCCGCGCCCGCGTCGCCCCGTGACCGCGCCGCTGCCCGCGCCGCGCCCGTCGCTCGCCGATGGCGCCCGCGCGCCCGCGTCGCTCTGCGCCCGCGGTGGCGCCCTCCGCGCCTCCCGCCGTGGTCGCGCCCCCTGCCGTGGTCGCGCCTCCCGCCGTGGTCGCGCCCCCCTCGCCGTCGCCCCCGCTGGACCCCCAGCTCCCGACCGCGATCTGAGCACCATGCGCCTCCCGGCGACCCTCCTCGCGCTCGCGCCGACGCTCCTCCTCGCCGCGCCCTCCGCGCTCCGCGCGCAGACCCTCGACCCCCCTCCCCTCGAGGCCAACTCCTCCTCGGTCGCGGCGCAGGCGCGCTTCGACGAGGGCCGACGCCGCTTCGCCGCCGGGGATTTCGCCAACGCCCTCTCGGAGTTCCGCGCGTCGCTGGGGCTGTACCGCAGCCCCAACACACGGCTCTACGTGGGCCTGTGCCTCCAGCGCATGGGCCACGACGCCGAGGCCTGGGCCGAGCTCCAGCGCACGCACACCGAAGCCACCGACCTCGCGCGCACCGACCCCCGCTACGCCGCCGCGCGCGACATCTCCCGGCGCGAGATGACCGCGCTGGAGCCGCGCATCGCGCGGGTCACGCTGCACGTCCCGCAGGTGCCCGCGGGGCTGCGCGTGCGGGTGGGAGACGCCGACGTCCCCCCCGCGGCCTTCGGCGTGCCGCTGCCCTTCGACCCGGGCAACGTGCGGCTCACCGCCGAGGCGCCCGGCTACGAGACCTTCTCGCAAGACCTCCGGCTCGCGCCAGGCAGCGTGGCCGCGCTCGACGTGGCGATGCGCCCCGACGGCTCCGCGCCGCGGCCGCCCGTGACCGTGCGCGTCGGCGACGTCACGACGCCTCCCACGGGAGAGCCCGTCACCGTGTCGCGCGGCGGGGGCGTGCGCGTGGCGGGCTTCGTGGTCGCGGGCGTCGGCGTCGCGGCGCTCGGGGCCTTCGCGGCGCTCGGCGTGGTGGCGGGGCAGCAGTACGACGACCTCGTGGCCCGCTGCGGCAACCGCTGCACGAGCCGCGACGTGGCGGACATCGACGCCGGCGCGCAGACGCAGCTCCTCGCGAACATCAGCCTCGGCGTCGGGGCCGCGGCGGTGATCGCGGGCGTGGTGATGATCGCCGTCGGAGGCCCGCGCCGTGAGGTGTTGGAGCCCGCGCCGCGCGCGTCGCTCAACCCGTACATCGACCCCTCGCGAGGGACCTTCGGGGTGACCGGTGCGTTCTGACCGCGGCGCGCGCGCGCTCCTCGTCGCGGCGATCACGCTCGGCGCGGGCTGCATGTACGACTTCGACGGCCTGCGACCGGTGCCGGGCGGCGACGCGGCCGCCGTCGACCGCGGCGCGCCGGACGTGACGAACGACGTCGATGTCGCGACAGACACGTCGCCCGACGACGCGACCGCGGACAGCGGGCCGACGGACGCCGGCTCGACGGACGCGGGGCCGACCGACTCCGGCCCCGCCGACGCTGGACCGACAGACACAGGGCCGATGGACACGGGCCCGACCGACACGGGCCCGACCGACACCGGACCGATGGACACGGGTCCGCGCGACACGGGACCGACGGACACCGGGCCGCGCGACGCGGGTCCGACCGACACCGGACCGATGGACGCGGGTCCGCGCGACGCGGGGCCGCCCGACACCGGACCGCTTGACACGGGGCCGCTCGACACGGGGCCGGTCGACACCGGGCCTCCGCCGTGCACGGGGCCGCTCTGCCCCTGCGCGCCGACGACGCCCGCGGGGTGGTGCCGCGTCGGAGAGACCTGCGTCTCGGGCGCGTGCGTGATGGGGACCATCACCGGCTCGCTGGTCATCACCGAGATCCAGAACGACCCCGACGTGATCGCCGACCAGTCGGGCGAGTGGTTCGAGGTCTACAACCCGCGCGCGACGCCCGTCGACCTGCGCGACGTGACCGTGCGCGACACGCGCACCGACCGCTTCACCATCGCGGGGGCGACCCCGATCCTCGTGCCCGCGATGGGCTACGTGGTGATCGCCAAGAGCACCGACACCGGCACGAACGGCGGCGTGACCGCGGCCTACGGCTTCGGCACCAACATGAACCTCGGCAACTCCACCTCCACAGGTGACGAGATCATCCTCGAGGTGTCGGGCGTGCTCATCGACCAGGTCGCGTGGCTGAACACCGTCGCCGGGGGGTGGCCCGTGACCTCGGGTCGGTCGAAGTCCCTGCGCCCGCCGAGCCTCTCGCCCGTCGACAACGACACCGCGTCGAACTGGTGCTCGGGCGGGCCTTCGTACGGGATGGGCGACTTCGGCACGCCCGGCGCGGCCAACGTCTGCATGTGACGCGCGGCCGCTCGCCTCGGGCCTCCGCGCCCGCGAGGGGCGTAGACTGCATCCCATGAGCACGCCGTGTCCGATCTGCAGGTCGCCCGTGACGAAGGGGCGACCCGACAACCCGTGGGCCCCGTTCTGCTCTGGCCGCTGCAAGACCATCGACCTCGCGCGGTGGCTCGACGGCGACTACCGGCTCCCGGTGCACGACGAGGTCCCCGACGAGGCCGACGTGGTCCAGGCCCGCAACCCGCGAGGAGACGCATGAAGACACCCGCCGCCCTCTCGTTCGCCGCCCTCTCGCTCGCCGCGCTCACCGCCGCCTCCGAGGGCCGCGCGCAGGGCTTCACCAACGTCGACTGGCTCGTGCTCCAGCCCGAGGTCGGCGTCTCGTGGGCCAACGTCGCGAGCTTCAGCAACAGCAACCTCTTCCCCGAGGTCAACACCAGCAGCGAGACGGGGCCCCGCTACGGCGCCTTCGTGGGGATGCGCTTCGGCCCGGTCTCCTTCGGCGGCCACTTCGACTTCGCGCGCTACACCCCCTACGACATCGGCACCGTCGGCGTGATGGGTGAGCTCCGGCTGCCCTCGCCCTTGATCCAGCCGTGGGCGCGGCTCGGCATCGGCTACGCGTGGCTCGGCGACGTGAACCTCGCGTCGAACGCCTTCCGCTGCTCGCCGGGGTCGACCGCCACCGAGTGCCCGAGCATCAACGGGTGGAACCTCGGGCTCGGCGCGGGCGTCGACTTCGCGCTCATCAAGTACGTGACCGTGGGCGCGGGCGTCGACTTCACCCTGCTCAACCTCACCCGCAGCGCGTCGCCCACCGCGACGGGCTTCTCGCAGACGGGAGACTCGGTGGGCTTTCAGCTCTCGCTGATGGCCCGCGCGGCGCTGCGCTTCTGAGCGTCACACCACGTCGGGGCCGATGGACTCGATGAGGCAGTCCGACGGAGGGCCCGGGTCGAGCGTGTAGAGGAAGCCCCGCGGGCGGTACTGCGACGGCAGCGGCGCGCCGTCGAGGGAGATGTCGTCGCCCTCGTCGCTCCAGCGCGCGCGCACGGCGTCGTTCCAGCGCACGGCGTCGGCGATGGCCGCCCACCACGCCGCGGGGTCGTCCGAGACGGTGGTCGCGCCGAGGAGGTTCGCGATGACCCTCCGCCGCGCGGCGCGCACCCACGTCGCGTCGTACACGGCCACGTTGAGCTCGCCCTCGTAGATCAATCCCCGGTTGTTCTTGTTCGCCGACCCCACCGACAGGAACACGTCGTCGACCATCATGATCTTCGAGTGGGTGTCCATGTCGACGAAGCGCGACTCGGTCTCGTCGAAGCCCCACGTGACCTGCGTGTCGAAGGCCCGTAGCTGCAGGAGCGTGTAGCGACCGGCGAAGCGCGCGCGGAACTGCTGGTGCGTGCGGTACGTCCACGCGCAGCCCGGGTCGGTCCACTCGTTGATGGGCTTGGTGATGACCACCAGACGCAAGCCCGGAACCTCCTCCATGCGGCGGTAGATCGCGTCGGTGAGCATCGGCACGCGGAAGTACTGGTCTTCGATGTAGATGTACTGCCGCGCCTGCTCGACGGCGTTGAAGAGCGTCTCGGCGATGGCGTTCTCGTTGAAGGGCGCGGGGAGCGTCGCGGTCACCTGCGCCTGCACGCCGCCCGAGAGGGGCGCCGCGGGGGGCGGCACCGCGAAGTCCGTCGCGTCGTCGCTGTAGTCCGCGCGGGTGTCGATGAGGTAGCGCCAGCGCTGGTGGAAGATGTCCTCGGCGTCGCGCACCGAGGGGCCCTCGACGCGGACCATGTAGTCCTTGCGCGGGCCGTTGTCGGGCTGCTCCTCGCGGGCCACCACGGCCTGACGCTGCGCGGTGGTGGAGCCGAAGAGCATCCGCCGCGGCTCGAACACGAGGTGCTGCGAGGTGTCCCAGTCGACGCGCCGGAGGTTCATCCCGCCGATGAAGGCCACGCGGTCGTCGAGGACCATGAACTTCTGGTGGTACGACGCGTGGAGCAGGTCGATCGTGAGCGGCCACTGGGTGAGGTCGACGTCCCTCGGCGCGACCTCGGAGTCGATGAAGGGGTCGGCGTCGAAGCTCAAGCCCCCCGTGCCGTAGACGCCCTGCACCCGCGCGCCGAAGCGAAAGCTCGGGATCTGCCAGCGGAACATCCCGCGGGAGGGGTTCGCCTGGCCCATGTACTCGAAGCGGTCTCCGCGCGCGGTGCCGTGCGCGCGCAGCGCCGCGTCGGAGGAGAGCGTCGAGGCGAGGCCGTCCATGTTGAGGAACTGGCCCACCAGCACGCGCTTCTGCGCGGGCGAGCCCTCGAGGATCGAGAGGATGGTGTTGCCCCGCCGCGACGCCTCGGTGGAGCTCGGGTGCGTGGCGGCGTCGCGCTGGAGCTCGAAGTCCGACTCCCACCACCACGTCGCGACGTGGGCGCTCGTGCGCGTCGCCCGGAGGTCGGCGGCGACGGTGCTCCACGCCTCCTCGCCGTCCATCAGCAGGCGCACGTTGTTGCCGCGGCGGGCGGGGCGGCCCTGGGCGCTGAACCAGAGGTGCGCCGCGCGCCGAGCCACGCGGTGTGCACGGGCAGGCTCGCGCCGTCGACGGCGCGCGTGGCGGGAGAGGAGCACCCTGCGCCCGCAGCGCGCGCGTCGCGGTCGAGGGTGACGGCGTTGGGGACGCGCCGCCGTCGAAGGTGAGGGTGACGGTGAGCGGGCGGTGGCCCGGCGCGGTGAGCGAGACGACGTAGGTGCCCGCGTCGCGCAAGGGGATGCGGCTGACGCCGTCGGGGCCGGACCCGAGGGTGACGGGCGCGCCCGCGAGGGTGACCGTGAGGGTGAACGCGCCCGCGGGGAGGCGTTGGGCCCAGAGGTCCATCGGCACGATGTCGAGGAGCGCCGCCGCGCCCACGGCGGGGACGTCGACGGGGGGCGAGGTGACGTCCTCCGCGCCGCCGTCGACGGGGGGAGGCTCGGTGACGTCGGGCGCGCCCGCGTCGAGGGGTTCGGCGACGTCGGCGGTGACGGGTCGGTCGGCGGTGACGCGCGCGTCGGCGGGGCCGGTGTCGACCCGCGACCCGTCGCGCACGGCGGCGTCGACGCCCTCGACCAGGGTTCCGTCGTCGACGGACGCGCCACACCCCGCGCTGAGCGCGACGAGCGCCCAGGCGAACCCCACCGAACGAAGCGAGCGAAGCATTGGACCTGTGGCGCACTCACCACAGCCCATCGCGGACGGTCAAGGGGGCCATCGGGGTATCCTCGCGCGAGGTCAGAGGAGGAGAGATCGTGAGCGAGATGATCCACCGCGAGGTACACGGGGCCGTGACGGTGCTGCGCATGGAGCGCGGCAAGGTGAACGCGCTCGACGTCGAGCTGTGCGAGGCGCTGATCGCGGCGCTCGCCGAGGAGGCGAAGGGGAGCGCGGGCGCCGTGGTGCTCACGGGCGCGGGGCGGTCGTTCTCCGCGGGCGTCGACCTGCGCCGGCTGCTCGACGGGGGCGAGGCGTACGTCTCGCGCTTCCTGCCGCTGCTCGACGCGGTGTTCCGCGCGGCGCTGGATTTCCCGAAGCCGCTGATCGCGGCGGTGAACGGCCACGCGATCGCGGGCGGGTGCATCCTCGCGGCCTGCTGCGACCACCGGGTGCTGGTGAAGGGGTGGCCGCGCATGGGGGTGACGGAGCTCGCGGTGGGCGTCCCCTTCCCCGCGCTGCCGCTGGCGGTGGTGGCGTCGCGCTGCGCGCCGACGGCGCTGCGCGAGCTGGTGTACGGCGCGCGCGCGGTGCACGCCGACGAGGCGCTCGCGACGGGGCTGTGCGACGAGCTGTGCGAGGTCGACTTCCTGATGACGCGCGCGCTGACGGTGGCGCGCGCGCGGGCCGAGGTGGCTCCGAGGGCCTACGCGCTGGCGCGGCGCTCGATGGCCGAGCCGATCTACGAGATGGCGCGGCGGCAGGCGCCCATCGACGACGACGCGAAGGCGGCGTGGATGAGCGCGGAGACGACGCGCGCGATCCAGTCGTACCTCGACGCGCTCGCGGTGAAGCGCTGAGCGACGGCTCCGCGGGGGCGCGGCGCGGCGATCACCGCTCGCTTCGCGGCGCGTCGCGAACGATCGCGCACGCGTCTCGCGTGAGCGCCGCGGACACACGTCGCCCGAACCACCCCGGCTCCACCACGTCGAGGAGCGCGACGGCGCGCGTGAGGGGCTCCGCCGCTGCGGGGCCGCGGGTCCACCACGCGAGTCGATAGAGCGCGTAGGCCCGGAACGAGACGTGGAGCTCGTTGTCCGCCGCGACGCGGGTGTACCAGTCGGCGCGCTGAGATGTGGTCGCGCGCGCATCGTGCTCCGCGAGGAGCAAGAGCGACCAGATGTCGCCGAGGAACTCCGGCGACGCCACGCCAGCGCGGAGCGCGTCGAGGGCGTCGGGCTCTCCGCTGAGGAGGAGGATCCACGCGCGGAGTCGCTGGCACCACCACCCGGGAAATGCACCCGCGGCGGCTTCGACGTTGGGTCGACGAAGGACGTAGCGCAGCGCGCGCGCTCGGTGAGCGAGGCCGTCGTGCATCACTGCGAGCTGAGAGGCCGAAACGCTCTCCGCGGGTTGACCGGAGAGGCCCTCGTACTGACCGCAGTCTCCAAGAAAGCCGCGGAATGTGTCTGCGACGCCGTGGCAGATCATCGTCGGAGGGGGTGGCCCCCCGAGGGGAGGCCCTACGTTCCGTGTGTAGTTGCCTGCCGAGTAGACCAGGTTGTGCAACCCACCTTCGAAGTTCCAACGCAGCATCGAAGCGGGCATCTCTCGCGGCTCGACGCGCGCGCGGCGACAGCGCTGCACCAAGGCGCGAGGCGTCAGCCCGCGCAGCGTGTCGGGGCTCGGTTCGCTCGCGACGGCCGACGCATCGACCGACACGCCCGCGTCGCCGTGCCCCATCGCGCGGCGCGCGAGCACCTCTTCGACGCGCGGTACGAAGTGGTCGACGAGCGGGTCACGCAGATCCGGCGGAGGTAGAACCGTTCCCGTGGGAGGGAGTGGTGGTGGCCGCCAGACCACCGCCTCGTTCGCCTCGCGGGCGCCACTCCGCGCGACGCGACTCGCGCATGCGACGCACGCGAGGATCTCCGCCGTGAGCGTCAGCGCACCGCGCGCCATGCGCCGATGCTCCCACGCCCGCGGCCCTCACCACACCCGCTGCAACAGCAGCATCACCGACCACGCGCCCAGCGCGTCGGTCACCCACCGCCGCGTCACGCGCTCCTCCACCCGCGCGCGCTTCAACAGCGCCATCACCGCGAGCGCCATCGCGATGAACACCAACTGCCCCGCCTCGACGCCCACGTTGAAGGCCCCGAGCGCGGGCACCACCGCGCCCGCCGGGAGCCCCGCCTCCCGCAGCGCGCCCGCGAAGCCCAGGCCGTGCAACGCGCCGACCGCGGCGGTCACCGCCCACCCGCGCTCCGGAGGCGCGCGGCCCTTCGCGACGTCGAGCGCCACGACCAGCACGCTCAGCGCGATGCACGCCTCACCGGGCGCTGAGGGACGCGCAAGCACCTGAGCGCCGCCAGCGCGAGCGTCGCGCTGTGCCCGAGCGTGAAGCCCGTCACCGCGAGGGCGAGCGCGCGGAGCGACGTGAACCACAGCGCGAGCGCCAGCACGAACGCGAGGGAGATCGGCGCCCTCGGCGATGTGCCGCGCGCCCATCACGAAATACCGACCCGCCACCGCCCACGGGCGCGCCCGCGTCGGCAAGGTCACCGCGCGGCGGGCGTCGTCGAGGGTCTCCTCCACGGTCACGCCGTCGGCGAAGCGCGCGCGCACCGCGAACTGCGCCCCGCTCCCTTCGAGGCCCGCGAGCGACACCCGCGCGCCGCGCAGGCCCCTCGCGCAGCGCCACCGCGCGCGCATCGCGAAGCCCTCGGGCAAGGGCCTCGCGCGTCGGCCCCTGCGGCGCGCAGCCCGGCGGAGGCGCCATCGTCACGCGGTGTCCCTGCTGCCCGTGCCCGACACGCGCAGCGCGACGGCGACCGCTCCGCCGCGCGACTCGGTGAGCTCCACCACGCCGAAGCCCAGCGGCGCGCGCGACGCCGCTGCGCTCGCCGCGAGGAGCATCGCCGCCGTGAGCGCCCGCGCCCTCACCGGCGCACCACCCGGTACCGCGACACGAGCTCGCGGGTGGCGGCCTCCACGCGCCGCGCGCGCTCGGCCTCGCGCCAGTCGAAGGCCACGCGCCTCCGCGACGCGTCGAAGCCCCCGGCGCGCCGAAGGGACCGCGACCCATCGCACCCGGTGCCACCCGAGCGCGCTCTCGACGGGGCCCGTCCACTCTCCCTCTCGCAGCGCGGTCGCGCGCGCCGTGAAGCCCTCGCCGAAGACCCCGTCGAGCTCCGCGGGGGTCACGTCGACGAAGCGCTCGCCGCGCAGGAAGGGGTCGCCCGCTCCCGCGTCGTCGTTCGCCGCGTCGGCGCGGGCGCGCTCGCCCCTGCGCTCGCGGGAGAAATAGCGGTGCTCCAGGGTGATGCGTCGCGCCTCGGCGTAGCGCTCGGGGTGCGCGGCGTACCACGCGCGGAGCTGTTCCGCGGTGGGCGCGGGCGGCTCGGACTCGGCCTCGATCAGGTACGCGGCCTTCTGCGCGAGACGTCGTCGGACGATCACGTCTCCGCGGTCGAGCCCGAGCGCGAGGGCGTGGCGATAGAGCGCCTCTTCGCGCACGTGCTCCTGCACGCGGGCCTCGACCTCGTCGGGGGTGGGCTCGCGACCGCGCTCCCGGCGAAGGCCCTCGCGCAAGCCCGCGACGAAGTCGGAGGTGACGGTGATGGCGTCGCGACGCGGCGCGCGAGCGCGGGAGCGCCACGCGTCGAGCGCGAAGAGCAGCGCGCCGAGCACGACGAAGCGCGCGAGGGGAGACGCGCGCCAACGGTCCATCACCGACGACACGGCCGCGGAGGGTACATCCGGGCGTCCATCCCCGGCCCTTCCGACGGTGACGGTTCACCTCGGGTATGGTCCCGCCGTGCTGCGCCCTCGCGCCCTCGCGCTCTCGCTCCTGCCGCTCTCGCTCGCCGCGTGCGACGGCGACCCCACGCCCTCGACCGCGCGCGACGCCGCGACCGACGTCTCCGACGTCACCGACGCGTCCGCCGACGTATCGCCCGTGATCGAGCTCCCCGACGAACACCCGGCGTGTACGCGCCGCGACCCGCTGCGGCAGCCCTTCTTCGGCGACCTGCACGTGCACACCGCGCTCTCCTTCGACGCCGCGACCTGGGGCACCCGCGCGCGGCCCGCCGACGCCTACCGCTTCGCCCGCGGAGAGCCCGTGGGCCTCTCTCCCTACGACGCCCAGGGCCGACCCACGCGCAGCGCGCGGCTCACGCGACCGCTCGACTTCGCCGCCGTCACCGACCACTCGGAGTTCCTCGCCGAGACCGAGCTCTGCACCACGCCGGGATCGCCCGTGTACGACTCGCGCACCTGCCGCGAGCAGCGAGAGACCACCTTCGTCGCCGCCACCGACTACGCCCTGCCGCTCTCGTCGCGCACGCCCACGCGGCCCTCCATCTGCCGCGACGACGACACCGGCGCCTGCACCCGCGCCCTCGGCGCCGTCTGGAACGAAGTGCAGCGCGCCGCCGAGGAGGCCTACGACCGCTCCGCCGACTGCCGCTTCACCTCCTTCGTCGGCTACGAGTGGACCGGCTCCCCCGGCGCCAACAACCTCCACCGCAACGTCGTCTTCCGAAACCGCACGGTGCCCCGCGTGCCCACGAGCTACATCGAGGCCCCCACGCCCGACCGGCTCTGGAGCGCCCTCGAGCGCGACTGCCTCTCCACCGGCACCGCGTGTGATGTCCTCACGATCCCGCACAACTCCAACCAGTCGGCGGGGCTGATGTTCAACCCCGTCACCGAAGACGGGCGCCCCTACGACGCCGACTTCGCCCGACGGCGCGCCGCGCTCGAACCCCTCGTCGAGGTCTATCAGCACAAGGGCAGCTCCGAGTGCATCCCCGGCGCGGCGAGCCTCCTCGCGAGCGAAGACGAAGCCTGCGGCTTCGAGCAACTCACCACCGTGCCTTGTGCGGCCCCGAACGATCCGCCGGGATGCACGCCCCTGTGCTCCGTCGCGGGCGGCTTCGGCCTCGCGGGCGCCTGCGTCGAACCCAGGGATTTCGCGCGACCCGCGCTGCGCAACGGCCTCGCGGAGTACCTCCGCACGGGCGCGGACCCCTTTCACTTCGGGCTCATCGCGAGCACCGACACGCACAACGCCGCGGCCGGCCTCGTCGACGAGCGCGACTGGCCCGGCCACGCCTCGCGCGGCGACGACACCCCCGAGGGACGTCTCACCCCTCCCGGCGGACGTCCCATCACCATCCGGCTCAACAGCCCCGGTGGGCTCGCGGTGCTCTGGGCCGAGGAGAACTCCCGCGAGTCGCTCTTCTCCGCGATGCGACGTCGCGAGGCCTACGCCACCAGCGGCACGCGCGTCGTGGTGCGCTTCTTCGGCGGGTGGTCGCTCCCCACCTCCCTGTGCGACGCGGGCGACCTCGCGGCGCAAGGCTACGCGATGGGCGTCCCGATGGGATCGGACCTGCCCGCGCGGCCCGCGTCAGGGGGCGCGCCGACCTTCGTGGTGAGCGCGCTGCGCGACGCGATGGGATCACCCCTCGCGCGCGTCGAGGTCGTCAAGGGCTGGGCCGACGCCACCGGCACCCACGAGCGGGTCTACCGCCTCGCGGGCGGAGACGGCGCCGCGGGCGTCGACGTCGCGACGTGTTCGCCCACGGGCACCCCCGGCGCGGCCGCGCTCTGCGGCGCGTGGACGGACCCCGACTTCGACCCGACGCAGCCCGCGTTCTGGTACGCGCGCGTGCTCGAAGACCCCACCTGCCGATGGAGCCGGCAGCTCTGCAACACCCTCCGCGTCGACTGCGGCGCCACGCCCGCGACCTCGCCCCTCGCGGCCTGCTGCGACGGGTCGCTCCCTGACACCGTGCAGGAGCGCGCGTGGACCTCGCCCATCTGGTACCTGCCCCCGCGCTGACGGGGCGCCTTCGGCCGAGACGTCGGTAGCCCCGACGCTGTTACCATCGGGCCCGCGATGCCTCGCTTCACCTCCCTGTTCGGCCTCGCGCTCGCCGCGGGCCTCGCCCTCACCGGATGCCCCGGGACCACGATCCCCGAAGGCCAGTGCCTCTACGACTCCGACTGCTCCGACGGGCAGGTCTGCCGCAGCAACTACTGCCGCACCTCGTGCACCACCGACCGTGAGTGCCCCGCGGGCCAGTCGTGCGTCGAGGGACAGTTCGCCGGGCAGCGCGTCTGCCAGGTGCAGCAGGCCATGGCCGAGTGCACGCGCACCAGCGACTGCCCCGCGGGCCTCGTGTGCCGCACCTCGCGCTGCGTCGCCGAGTGCCAGACCGACTACGACTGCCGCGTGGTGAACCCCGCGTTCACGTGCGTCTCCAACGCGTGCCGCCTCGTGTGCACCGCGGGCCGCGCCGACTGCAACAGCGACCCGCGCGACGGCTGCGAGGTCGACACCACCGCGAGCGCCGCCCACTGCGGCGCGTGCGGCACCGCCTGCGCCGCGGGGCAGCTCTGCCGCGCCTCGACCTGCGCGTCGTCGTGCGCCGCGGGGCAGACCCTCTGCGCGGGCGCCTGCGTCGACACGCAGACCAACGCCTCGCACTGCGGCGCGTGCGGGACCTCGTGCGTCACGGGCCTCTCGTGCGTCGCGGGCGCCTGCGCGCTCGTGTGCCCCGCGGGGCAGACCGCGTGCGCGGGGCAGTGCGTCGACACCCAGTCGAGCAGCTCGCACTGCGGCGCCTGCGGGACGGTCTGCGCCTCGAACCAGGTGTGCTCCTCGGGCGCGTGCCGGCTCACCTGCGAGTCGGGCCTCACCGAGTGCTCGGGCGCGTGCGTCGACACGCAGACGAGCGGCTCGCACTGCGGCGCCTGCGGCAACGTGTGCCCGGCCGGGCAGGTCTGCGACGCGGGCGCGTGCCGGTTGAACTGCGCGACGGGCACCACCAACTGCGCGGGCGCGTGCGTCGACACGCAGACCGACAACGCCAACTGCGGCGGCTGCGCCAACGCCTGCGCGACGGGGCTCACCTGCGTGGCGGGCGCGTGCACCCGGGTGTGTCCGGCGGGGCAGACCCTCTGCGGCGACGCGTGCTTCGACCTGCAGACCTCCGTCGCCCACTGCGGGAGCTGCACCACGGCGTGCTCCGTCACGGGCGGGACGGCGGTGTGCGCGGCGGGCGCGTGCGGCCTCGGGGCCTGCAACGCCGGCCGCGGCAACTGCGACGGGATGGCCGCGAACGGCTGCGAGACCGACACCACCACGAGCGCGACGCACTGCGGCGCGTGCAACGCCCCGTGCGCGGCGCCGACCAACGGGACGACGAGCTGCGTGATGGGCGTGCGCCCGCGCTGCAACGCGGGCTTCGCGCTGGTGAGCGGGGCCTGCGTGGCGATCGAGGCGCCGTCGCTGCGCTTCCCTCGTCGGGGTCGGTGATGCAGACGGCGGCGGTGCGCTTCGACGTGACCCTCGCGGCGGGCACCGACGGCGTGGTGGTCGAGGTCTGCCCGCGACCGCGCGTGCACGATGTCGGTGGGCCGCTTCACCGCGACGGGCGCGAGCGCGACGCCCACGGCCACGCTCCCCGCGGGTCGCTACTTCTGGCGCGCCTTCGGGCGGATCGGTACCGCCGAGGGCACCGCCGCCTCGACGCGCACGTGGTCGTTCACGCTGCCCAGCGCGCCGCGGGCGTGGTGGGCGTCGAGCGTGTGCTGCCCGACGTGAACGGCGACGGCGTGGCCGACCTCGTGGTGGGCGCGCCCTACACATGGAGCGCGCTGTACTACCAGGGCGCGTCGCCGTCGGCGTCGACGCTCCCGACGCAGACCCTCGAAGGGCCGGTGGAGTCTTCCTTCGGCGAGCTCCTCGGCGTGGGTGACTTCAACGGCGACGGCCTCGGAGACCTCGTCGCGGGCTTCACCTTCGACAACCGGGTGATCGTCCACGCGGGCATCGGCTCGGGCTTCTCGACCACGGGCACGACCATCTCGCCCACGAGCTCGCGCGTCTTCGGCTCGGTGGTGAGCCCCTCGCCCGACCTCGACGGAGACGGCTTCAACGACCTCCTCGTGAGCGCGTGCAACTTCGAGGTCTGCGAGGGCACGATCTACCTGGTCCGCGGCGGCGCGACGGGGCTGTCGTCGTCTCCGACGGTGATCTCGGCCCCGACGGCGGCGACGCGCTTCGGGCTCGACGTCGTGAGCCTCGGGCAGACCGACAGCGACCCCTCGCCCGAGGTGGTGGTGGTCGGCGGCGGCGGCACGAGCGGCGCCAGTTCTACATCTACCGGGCGACGGCCCTCGCGGGCGCGGGGCCGTACACGCCCATCCGCACGATCAGCATCCCGCCCGAGGGCGAGCGCTTCACCGACGGCGCGCGGGTCGCGGCGGCCGACGTGAACGGAGACGGCTACAACGACCTCGTGGCGCTGGTGCCGCGCGAGTCGGTGGCGTTCCAGCTCTACGTGTTCCGCGGGGGCGCGTCGGGGATCTCGACGACCTCAGACACGCCGATCGCGGTGCGCGCCACGGGCTACGGGCAGAGCGTCTCCGCGGTGGGAGACATGAACCGCGACGGCTTCGACGACGTGGTGGTGTCGGACCCCGGGCTCTCGCTGTTCGTCTACCGCGGGTCGTCTTCGGGCTGGGCACGCCGATCACGCTGAGCTTGACACGGCGGCGCACATCGGTCAGGGCCTGGGCTTCGTCGGCGACTTCAACGCAGACGGCTTCGACGACCCTCGCGGGCGGGCCGGAGTACAGCAAGTCGTGCTTCGCCCAACTGGGCTTCATCGCGGGCGGAGCAGCCGCGCCGACGGCCGGCCATGATGGTGTCGATCGCCGACCCGACGGGCGGGTGCAACGGCTTCGGCGTCACGGTGGGCAATCACTGAGCGAGGGAGCCGCCCCGCTACGTAGGCTCATCGTTACCCAGATCGTCGGGCGACGTTTCGTGTGCGACGCCGGTGGATCTTGCGGGCTGGCGCTGCAGTGAACCTTTCCCCGCCTTCGTGGTCTGCTCTCGCGAAGGACGGAGCCGGCCGTGAGGTGGAGCGTCGCCATCGCGTGCGCTGTGATGTGGACGGGGTGCCGCTCGGCCCCCGCACCCATCGCCGCGCCGCACGCGACGCCTGAGCGTGAGCCTCCGACGCGAGTGGAGGTGCTCCCCGACGGGCCCATCTCGTGGGTGGGCGTTGAGCCCGATGGGTGGTCCGACCTGACCTTCGGCGGCGCGCGCGTGCAAGCGCTCGACGACGAGGTCCGCGTCGCCGACGACCTCTTCGCGCTGCGCATCACGCTCGCGGTGCAGGTCGCCCACGGGTGGGTCTTCTGCGCAGAGGACGGCGCCTGCGCCGCGAGCGAGACCTTCCTCGGGCCGCTCCGACGCGTCGGGGAGTTCCCTGGGATGCGTGTCGGATCGGCCGAGACGCTCTCGATCGACGCGCGCGGTCGCGCCGCGGTGATCGACGCTCAAGCCGTGGCTTGGACCAGCGACGGAGGCACCTTCAGGAAGGTCACCTACCTTCCGGCCGTCGCGTTGCGCGCGATTCTCTTCACCGACGCGCGTCAGGGCGCCGCGATCATCGACGGCGGTGGGCTCATGGTCACCGCCGACGGCGGAGAGACATGGGCCATGGCGCGATCCCTCGACTGGCGATCTGCGGGCGAGCCGCCGTACGACAGCTCGCGGACAGCGCTGTGCGTCACCGAGGGCCGCCTCGACGACCACCGCGAAGGATTCGCGTCGGTCTACAGGGACCACCTCCTCACGCCGCGATCCGAGTCGCGCTTCGACGTCGAACGACGGCGTCTTCCGTTCGATTTTCAGACGACGCTGCTCGCGATGGTCCGTCGGCGCCCGTCGTGGATCGACGCCTTCGACGCGCGGCCCGTGAGCCCTCACTCCGTCTCGATGGAGGGGGACGCTCCCCCGGTAGAGGTCGACCTGCGCGACGGCCGTGTCTTGGGTCTGAGCTCCCGCGAGGCCCACCGCGACGAGGCCTTCGACTTCTCACGCTTCGGCGCGCCACCTGAGAGCGACGCGACGCCTGCCCGCGACCTCCGCGACGAGTCCAGCGGTCCACCACGGACGCGGGCGGCCCGCTCGCACGGGCGCGCACTCGGACGAACCCTGCTGACGCTGCTCCCCGAGGGGATCGGATCGTGCGTCAACGGCGATGAGGTTTCCCCCCATCCTCTCATCACCACCCTGAGTTCCACAGGTCACTTCTCGGAGATCGGTCTCAACCCTTCAGGCACCTTCAGCGGAGTCGCTCTCCACGCCGTCCCGCCACGCTTCATCGTGGGTCGTATAGACGGAACGGCGGCGCAGCACCCTCTGCCTCCAGACGCGCGCCACGTCGTCTTCGCGGACCCGTCCCGCGGGATCGCCTGGGGCGAGCGCCCCGAGATCCTGCGCACCCTCGACGGCGGGAGGACCTGGCACGTCCTCCCCACCGGTCTCGACGACGCGTCCATCGCGCGGTTCTGGCGCGGTGAGCCGAACCGCTACCCGGGTCAGTGCGACACCGAACGCTGCGTCGTCGGGCGGCGCTTCTTCGTGACCGGTTGGTCACCGCGGGTCGAGCACCCCCGCGCGCCTTTGGCGGCGCGGGACCGTGAGCCGGGCGGGGCCGCTGAGGGAGGGTGGCGCCTCGACGCACGAATCCCGCGGCTAAGATGCGCGTCGAGCGGGCCCGCGACGGCCCTCACGCCCCCGCCAACGCCCCCCGCCCCGCGCGGGAATCGATGGAGCGCGCCGATCTCACAATGGACGAACACAGGTCGGGTGACGGTCTACGCCGCCGAACGAGGCGGCGCGAGCTTGCCCCACGCCGTGACGTGGAGCGGCCTCGACGCGCGCGGAGCCTTCCGAGGCGCGACTCGCGTGCTCTCGGTACGAAGTGAGATGTGCTTCTTCCCTTCGACAGCGTGGGGTGCGGAGCCGCGCCGCGGCGTGGTGCACCTGATCTCAAGCTGTTTCCCACCCACGAACGCCGTGACGGCCTTCGACGGAGAAGCGCGGGTCGAAGAGCAGAACGACCTTCCGTGGACCGTCAGTGTCGGAGAGCCGGTGAGGCCGCTCTTCGAGGGGTGGGGTGCGACGCGCGGCACCGCCTGGTACCCCGACGGCGACGGAGTGATTCAGCTGGACCTGCGCGCGGAGCATCGGGGCGACGACGGAGCCCCTCCCTTGACACGCGTCTCGCTGTTGCACGAGTTCTCGGGTGGGTGCGACATCAACCGCTCTCTCGACGACTGCGTCGCGTTCGCGCGGCGCGGTGACGAGGTGGGGTTGGCCGCGGTGCGGGTGCTGCCATCCCGACGCGTCGTGCTCTTCCCTTCACGCAACGACTCACGCGCGCTCCCCGTGCGCCTGCCCTGGGTGGACGAGGGCCCGATCCACGTCTGCACCGCGGCGGCGGCCCCGAACACTCCGCAGATCGTGGTCTCGAACGTGGACGTCCAGCACTCGGCCACCGAGATCGGAGCCCCCGTCGCGTCGACCGTGACGCTCGACCTCGAACCTGGACAGGTGTGCTTGAGGGCGCTCACGCTCCGTTCGAACCAGGCGCTCGTGTCGGTGACCGCACGAGGTGACGGCGCCCTCGAAGGCGCGCGACTCAGCGAGAGAGCGCTCACCCCCACGCGGTGCGCGCCGTGACCCTCGGGCGGGTCTGCGTCGCGCTCACGCTCGCGGGGTGCGCTCCGACGTTGGCAGCCCCCGCAGCGCCTCCACCGAGCGGCGGGGCCGCTCCCGCGAGGAGCGCGCGCGAACCCGCGAGGGTCTTCGACACCGACGTCGACGACGCGACCTCGCCGTTCCAATTGCAGCTGCAGTTGCAGTTGAATTACGGGGTCTGGGAGGTGTTCCCCCGGGGCGAGGTCTCTCGGCTGCTGGCGCGGGGCGTGCGCGTCGAGGTCGATGCGAACGCGAGGGTGACCGAGAGCGCGGGGAGCTTCGTGCCGCGCGAGTGGATGGCGCTCCGACGAGGCGAGGGCTGGCGCTTCCTCTCGGGCGCCAGCGCGTGGGATGCGGACACCTTCGTCGCTCCGCTCCGCTTCGCCGCGCGCGCGCGGCGCGGTCGCCTGGGTGACGGCGCGGGCCGCGTCGTCGAAATCTACGACGGTCGCGTCGAGGGCCTCTCGCTCCCGACCGGCGTGGTGATCGACATCGCCTTCTCCGACGACCTGCGGGGCGTCGCGTTGATGGAGCCCGGGTCGCTGCTCGTGACGAGCGACGGCGGCGAGCGGTGGGATCTCGTGAGCGGCGGTCGCGACGCGGTTCGTGTCGCCGCGGACCACCAGCGGCGGTGGGCGATGGGAGACTCCCGCGCGTACGTCATCGAGGGTCTCGAGGCGGTGGCGGTTCCGGGGCGTGACGCGGCGAGCGCCTCGTTCCCATCGATCCCGGCCGCTCGCGACGCGGCCGCGGCCAGCGTCCAACGGAGTACAGCGTGGCGCTCGCTCACCTTCGTCGACGCGCGGCGCCGGACCGTGCTCCTCACGTCGCGCACGATCAACGGCCGTGATCTCTACGCGGTGTACGACCTCGCCGAGGGTCGCGTCATCGGGGAGTTGTCGCCGCCCACCGACTGCGCGTCGCCGGAGTTCTTCTTCGCCGGGCGGCTCTACGTCACCTGCGCAGGCGAGCGCTCCCTGTCGCTGCACGAGAGCGACGACTTCGGGAGGTGGTCCAGCCGACTCACGACGCGATCGTGCGCGTCTCGCCCGCGCTGCGCCGCGAGCGCGGACGGCCGCCGCGTCGCCTGCGAGGGGCGTTGCCTGGGCGTGGGCGCCTGCTCGGCGTCGCTCTCCGTCTGCGAGCGGGAGTCCCGAGCGGCACCGCGGGAACGGGTGGTCGGCGCGCCGGCGGAGCCGTGGCGCCTCGCGGGGTACGAGGGAGACGCCCCGCTCTTCGTGGAGCACCGTCGCTTCGCGAGGCGCGCGCGCTTCCTCCGCGGCGACGGCGCGGCGTCGCCGCTCCTCGCGAACCCCGAGCGCGAAGGATGGGTGATCGTCGGCGACGCTCCGAGGGTCGGGAGCGACGGCGAGGTGCGACTCGTGGTGCGAGAGTTCGGCTCGAACACCGAGCGGATCCTCTCGGGCCGGGCGGGGGAGCGCTTCGCCGTCCTCGACGCGCCACCGTGGGTCGGCCCAGGAGAGGCAACCTCGCAGCGGTTGTGCAGCGCCGACGGAGACGCACTCGCCGTCGCTCCCGACGGCACGCCGTGGCTATCGACGCGCGCACAACCCGCGTGGCACCCGTTCGTGTCGCCCCGCGGAGACGCCTACCTGCGCGGCCGTCACCTTCCTCGCCCTGCCGATCCGGGGGCGACGCCGACCTGCGACGCGACCTCCTGGCAATGGGCGATCTCCGTGGTCGGCTGGGGCGAGCCCACCCTCGCGCCGGAGGTCGAGGTCTCTCCCGAGAGCCCCTCCGCGGCGCCGACCTCCGTGTTGTCGTGCGAGTCGACGAACGGCGCGCAGACGTTCCACGACGAGGTGGTCTTGCGGTGGGGGCGGAGCTGGGTGCGCTCGGCCCTCGGGATCCACGTCACCGCGCGGTCGCGAGAGGGCTACGACCGGACGACCGAGTTCGTCGGCGTCCCCGAAGACCGCCATGAGACTCGATCGCTGATCGACGCGACGACGCAGAGCGCGTCGCTGCTGGTGCTCACGGACTCCGCGTCCACGCTGTTTGCGCTGAGCCCGCGAGCGCCCCCCGTCGCGCGGTGGGTCTTCCCCGCGATCGCGTTCTGGGCGAGTTCGGCCCCGCCCTTCGTCGCCCGAGACGGCGCCTCCATCGCCGCGTTGCTTCTGATGTCGCCTGACGAACGAGGCGTCGCGAGGCACTGGCTTCTCTCTCACACGGCGAGGCACCCCATGACCTTCGAATCCGCGCCCTTCGCGGCGGCGACCTCCGGCTGGCTCGGCGTGTACGCGATGGGCGGCGATACGGGCACGCTCCGCCTCCTCGCAGATGGCACCGCGCTCGCTTCGCACCTCGGCGCGCGCCCCCGCGTGATCGCGCGCGGTACGCGCTTCGGCCCTTGCCCGCCCGACGCGCGCGGCGATTTCGTCCTCCGCGGCCCCATCATCGTCGCCGACGACCCACTCCCTGGCGAGTCGCGCACGACCTTCCCTCAAGAGGCTTCCTTCGTCCGTATGCAGCTCTCGGGCGACGCGCTCTGCGTTCGCGCGGTGACCCACGGCGGCTCCATCAACGATCCCTTCGCGTTGACGAGCGCCGATCTCCCCCGCGTGAGTTGCGAACTCCGCACGATCAACGCTGAACCGTGAGCCAAACTGCGCATCGTCCCCTCGCTGGGCTCACCCTCGCGGCGCTGCTCACCCTCGCGACGCCAGCGCTCGCGCAGACCGCTCCCGACGTCGAACCCCGCGCCGACGCCCTCGCGGCGCGCGGTGACTTCGCCGAAGGCGCGGCCCTCTTGGAGTCCATCCCCGACGACGCGAGCGAGCGCACGCAGCGCGCCCTGCACCGCGCGATGACCTGGCGCGTGGCGCTCGGCGACGAGGCCGCGGCGTCGCGCGTGGCGA
>JAWKRC010000026.1:0-108031 GCA_041389825.1 Polyangiales bacterium
GCTCACCGACGAGAACCGCGACATCCCCCTCTTCGTCGCGGGCCCCACGGTGCGCCCCGCGCTGCCCTCGGGCTTCGTGTCGCAGATGGACGTCCACCCCACGGTGATGCGTTTCCTCGGGGCCTTTCCGCCCGCGTCGTGGAGGCTCGACAGCCGCGCCCTCGGCGTCGCCTACGAGACCGCGTGCGCCGACGGAACGGACGACGACGGCGACCGGCTCGTCGACTGCGACGACCGCGACTGCCTCGCCGAAGCCCGCTGCGGATGCGCGGGCGATGACGCCGGATCACGCCTCGGCCGCGCGGTCTTCACGGGCACCACCGTCGGCTACGCGCACGCGCGCACCCCCACCTGCGGCCGTGGCGCGACGCCCGAGCGGCGCGTCTTGTGGACGGCCCCTCGCGCGGGCACCTACACCTTCGACCTCACGGGCTCTCCGCGCGACCTCGACCTGGTGATGGCGGCCCTGCGCGGCGGCTGCGACGGGCCCGAGGTGGCCTGCAACGACGACGCGAGCGGCCCGCAGCCCGCGCTGCGGCTCACCCTCGCCGAGGGCGAGCGCGTGGCCCTCCTCATCGAGGCGAAGGACGGCGCCACCGGGAGCTTTCGTCTCAACATCGAGGCCCTCGACGCCTGCCCCGACCGCGACCTCGGATCGGCCACGGGAGCCTCCGTCGCGTCGGGCACGGTGGGAGACACGGGCGGGACCTTCTTCGCCTCGTGCGCGCGCTCGGGGCGTGACGTGCTGCTGCGATGGCGCGCTCCCGCCGACGGCGCGTGGCGCTTCGACACCGCGGGATCGGACTACGACACGGTGCTGCACCTGCGCGACGGAGACTGCGACGGCCCCGAGATCGCGTGCTCCGACGACGTGGGCGGAGGCGACTACACCAGCAACCTCCTCGCGACGCTGCGCACGGGGCAGGTCGTGACCGTGGTGCTCTCGGGCTTCAACGGACGTCCCGAAGGACCAGGGGCGTTACCGGCGGGCGGCACGGGTCGTTGGGTGTTGAACATCCACCGCTGACGATGAAGACCGCGATCACCGTGAGCCCCGCGGGCGCGCGCCGCTTCGCGCGCTGGGCGCTGCGCTTCGACGAACCGCTCCCCGACGCGAGGGCCGCCCTCGCGCGCATGGGCTGGGTGCAGGTCGACCCCATCAACGTGTGCGGACGGATGCACGACCTCATCCTCCGTTCGCGCGTCGCGGGCTACCGCGAGGGCGACCTCATGCGCGCCGTGCATGGGAGCGACGGGTCTCCGCGCGCGGGCTTCGAGCACTTCATCCCGGGGGGAGTGCTCGCGGCGCTCCCCTTCGAGGCGTGGCCGCGCTTGCGGCACCGCATGGCCGAGCGACGCGCCCTCGCGAAGGGATGGGGCGGACGTCTCACCGCCGACGAAGAGTCTCTTGCGACGCGCATCCTCGATGAGATCACGGCGCGAGGGCCGATCACCAGCGACGCCATCGCGCACGAAGGCAGCGCGACGACCGCGTGGGGAGGCCGCGCGCGCGCCGTGAAGACCGTGCTCGAGAAGCTCTTCCTGCACGGCCGCGGACACATCACCGCGCGCAGGGAGATGCGTCGGGTGTACGACCTCCCGGAGCGGGTGCTCCCGCGCGAGGTGCTCGACGCGCCAGCGGTCACCGCCGACGAGAGCGCGCAGTGGTGGGTGCTCCACCGCGTGCGACAGCGGCGGCTGGTGAAGCTCTCCCCCGCTGAGATCGCGCTCGCGGGAGACGGCGCGCGCGCGGTGACCGTGGAGGACGTCGGCAAGCTCTTCGTGCTCGCCGAGGACCTCGACGCGCTGATCGACTGTGACCGCGCCGCGCAGCGCGGAGACGCGGTGGACGCCACGCCCCGGCTGGTCGCGCCGATCGACCCGTTGGTCTACGACCGGCGCGTGCTGCGCGACCTCTGGGGCTACGCCTACACCTGGGAGGTCTACACGCCTCCAGAGAAGCGGGTGCGCGGGTACTACGCCCTGCCGGTGCTGGTGGGAGACGCGCTCGTGGGCCACGTCGACCCCGCGGCGGACCGCTCCGCAGGGCGACTGCGCGTGGTCGGGAAGAAGCTCCCTCGCGGCGTGTCGGTGAAGGGCGCGGTGACGGAGCTCGCGGGCTTCCTCGGGCTGAAGGGGTGAGCGCGGCGCTGCGTCGGCGGCGCGACCTCACCTATCATCGCGCTCCGTGATCACCTCGCGCCTCGCGCTCGCCCTCGCCGCGGTCACGCTCTGCCCCGCGCTCGCCGCGGCGCAGACCACCATCGTCCTCGACGACACGGTGCCCGACGGCACGCCTCGCTACTTCGCGGTGCCCTTCACCGTGCCCGAGGGCGTGCAGGAGATCGAGGTCCGCCACGACGACCGCTCCGAGATGAACATCCTCGACTGGGGCCTCGCCGACCCGACGCGCTTCCGCGGATGGGGCGGCGGCAACACCGAGCCCGCCGTGGTCTCCGTGAACGCGGCCTCGCGGAGCTACGTCCCCGGCGCGATCCCCGCGGGGCAGTGGCAGCTCCTCATCGGCCTCGCGAAGGTCGTCGAGCGCCCCGCCCGCTACCACGTCGAGGTGATCCTCCGCACCTCACCGACCCTCGACGCGCAGCCCGAGCGCGCGCCCTACGCGAACGTCCCCGCGCTCTCCACGGGGCCGCGCTGGTACGCGGGGGACTTCCACGTCCACTCGCGCGAGAGCGGAGACGCGTCGCCCACCCTCGACGAGGTCGCCACCTTCGCCCGTAGCCGCGGCCTCGATTTCGTCGAGCTCTCCGAGCACAACACCGTCTCGCAGGTCGACTACATCGTCGCCGCGCAGGCGCGTCACCCCGCGCTGCTCTTCGTCCCTGGCACCGAGGTCACGACGTACCAGGGCCACGCCAACGCCATCGGCGCGACGCGCTGGATCGACTTCCGCGTGGGGGGCACCGACCCCGCGGTGACGATCAGTTCCATCACCGCCGCGACCGCCGCGCAGGGCGCGCTCTTCGCGATCAACCACCCGGTATTGAACCTCGGCGAGCTCTGCATCGGCTGCGCGTGGGGGCACATGGATCCCCCGAACACCGTCGCAGCCGTCGAGGTGCAGAACGGCCAGTACTCCGTCACGGGAAACCTCTTCTACCGCCGGTCGGTGCGCTTCTGGGAGCGGTACCTCTCGCGCGGAGAGCACGTCGCCCCCATCGGCGGCAGCGACGATCACCGCGCGGGCACCGACACGGGCTCGCTCTCCAGCCCCATCGGCGGCCCGACCACGATGGTCTACGCGACGGAGCTGAGCGTGCCCGCGATCCTCGCGGGGGTGCGCGCGGGGCACACCGTGGTGAAGCTCCAGGGCCCCGACGACCCCATGGTGGATCTGCGCGCGGGCGAGGCGATGGTGGGAGACACGGTGCGGGATCGACGCGTGACGCTGCGCGCGACGGTGACGGGCGCGATGGGCGCGACGCTGAGCTTCGTGCGCAACGGAGACGCCACCGAGCCGGTGACGGTGAACGCCGACCCCTTCACGGCGACGCGCGAGGTCGACGCCCCCGCGGGGAGCGCCGACGACTGGTGGCGCTGCGAGCTCACGGTGAACGGACAACCCCGGGTGGTCACCGGCCACGTCTGGGTCGCCGCGACGGGAGAGGCGCCGCCCGTCGACGCGGGCGCGGACGCGGGCGAAGTGATCGACGCGAGCGCGGGCATCGACGCGAGCGCGCCTCCCGCGGAGAGCGGGGGAGGGTGCGGGTGTCGGAGCGCGCCCGCGACGCGGGGGAGCGGCGGGTCGTCGGCGGTGTGGGCGATGGCGCTGTCGTGGCTCGCGCTCAGCGCTTCGGGCGGCCGCGCTGGAGCGCGAACTTCACGGCGTCGACGAGGTCGAGCGGGACCTGGCGGCGGATCGCGCTGACCTGCTCGGCGCGCACGCGGTGCTTGGTGAAGGCGTGGGCGCCCATGTCGAGCTTGCTGAGCTTCGTGGCGATGGCCAGGGCGCGGTCGAGGAGCGCGTCGGGGTCGACCAGCTCGTCGAAGAAGCCCGCGGCGAGGGCCGACTCCGGCGTGAAGTGCTCGGCGAGCACCGTCGCGCGCTGGAAGGCCGCGGGCGTGAGCCGCTGCCGCATCACGGTGCAGGGCACGCGCGGCATGGGCAGCCCGATGGCGACCTCGTTGGCGGCGATCTGGAAGTCTCCGCGCGCGCCGATCACGGTGTCGGCGGAGAGCATCATGAAGACGCCCATCGCGAACGCGTGCCCGTTGCACGCGGCGACGACGGGGAAGGGGTGGTCCATGATGCGCGCGGGGAGCGAGTAGCCGGCGCGGAGCATGGCGAGCGCGGCGGGGCCGCCGGCCTTCATCACCTTGAGGTCGAAGCCCGCGGAGAAGACCCCCTCGCGGCCCGTGAGCACGACGGCCGCGCGGTCTCGCTCGGCGCGCGCGAAGGCGTCGTCGATGGCGCGGAGCACCGCGGTGGGGAGCGCGTTGCGCTTGCCGTCGTCGAGGGTGACGACGGCCACGCCGTCGCGGAGCTGATAGTGGACGCTGTCGTGAGTGCTCATGGCCTGCGGCTCCTGTGGAGGGCGGCGGAGTGTAGTTGCAGTCGCGCTGCGCGCGGAGGGCGACGTGGCGCGGGCCGCCTCGGCGCACGGGCTGAAGACCGTCAGGGCGCGACGAGGGAGGCCCACCCGACGACCAGGAGCGGGCCGACCACGCCGACCCCGACGCCGACCGCGAGGAAGTCTCTCGCGTCGAGCTCGCGCGTGGCGTAGGCGATGGCGTTCGGCGGCGTGGAGATCGGGAGCGCCATCGCGCACGAGGCCGCGAGGGCGACGGTCGCGGCGGAGAGCGGGCGCGCGTGCGGGGTGAGCGCGATCGCGACGGGCACGAGGATGTTCGCCGCGGCGGTGTTGCTCATGAGGTTCGACAGGAGCACCGTGGCGAAGGCGGCCGCGAGGGCGACGCTGACGGGGCCGAGGCCGCCGAGGGGGATGTGCCCGACGGCCCACTCGGCGAGGCCCGTGGTGGACACCACCACGCCGAGGACGAGCCCGCCCGCGAGGAGGAGGAGGATGTCCCAGCCGAGGGCGCGGATGTCGAGGGGGGTCATCACGCCGACGGCGGCGAAGACGGTGATCGGGAGGAAGGACACGACCGGCGTGGGGATGCCGTGGAGGCTCGACGTGAACCACAGCCCCACGGTCAGGGCGAGGGTCGCCACGACGATGATCCTGCGCCACGCCGAGAGCCGCTCAGGGGGCTCGCCCGCGGCGTCGATGGAGGCCTCGACCGAGGCGAGGGTCACGGCGGCCACGCCGCTGCGGTAGCGCCAGCGGAGGAAGAGCCACGCCGCGACCAGGAGCGCGAGGGAGGGCGGCAGGCCGATGAGCATCCAGCGGGCGAAGTCGATGGTCGACTCGCCGAGGGCGCCCACCGCGATGGCGTTGGGCGGGCTGCCGATGAGCGTGGCCATGCCGCCGAGGTTGGCGGCCACGGGC
Organism: Polyangiales bacterium; assembly: GCA_041389825.1. Lineage (GTDB taxonomy): Bacteria > Myxococcota_A > Polyangia > Polyangiales > JAEYZO01. Next base: position 5,472 of record JAWKRC010000026.1, read on the forward strand.
ACCCCGAGGGCGAGGGCCTTGCGCAGCGGGTCGCCCGGCGGCACCGACGCGAGGATGGGGGCGACCACCGCGAGGAGCATCGCGGTGGCGGCGGTGTTCGACATGAACATCGAGAGCACGTACGCGACGCCCATCAGCCCGAGGAGCGCGCCGCTCGGAGACGGTCCGAAGAGGGCCAGGGCGCGCATGGCGACGCTGCGGTCGAGGCCCGTGCGGCTCGCCGCGCGGCCGAGGACGAAGCCGCCGAGGAAGAGCCACACCATCGGGCTCGCCCAGGGCGCGACGAAGCGCTCCCAGCCGAGGGCCCCGCCCGGGCGGCCCATGTCGCCGAGGAGCACGATCGCGAGGGCCATGACGACCAGCGCCACCGCGAAGGCCGGGATCGCCTCGGTGATCCAGAGCCCCGCCGCGACGAGGAGGATGAACATCGCGTGCCGCGCCGCGGGGTCGAGGCCGGGGTGCGCGGGCAGGTAGGCCAGAGCGAGCGCGACGGTCACGCAGGCGAGGGCCCGCGCGCCGCTCGCCCAGGAGCGCACCTCGAGGCGACCGAGGAGCGCGCGAACGTCGCGTCGGGCGTCTCCGACGCGGAGGTAGATGTCGTCTCCGATGCCCGCCATCTCGCGCGGCGGATCTTGCACGATTCGCGGGGCGACCGCTGAACGCGCTACGGCGCGGGCACGCCCGCGCACGCGGGGTGCAGCGGCACGAGGCCGCGACGCGGACCGCCAAGCCGGCTTCCACCTGCGCGCCACCGTCGTTCTGACGCGCGCGGGCCAGGGCTTGATAGGCCGCGCGTGCCGCGCTCGGTCCTGTGGCGCGGCCGCTCCGACACCCGTCGAGGATGTCGCGGACCTCTCCGAGCGCGCCTCGCAGCGCGTCGCGGCTGCGGCGGCGGGCGCGCGCGTGCAGCTCCGCGGCGCGCGCTTCGGACTCTCGCTGCGCCTGCTCACTCTCGGTCAGCCGCCGCTCGGCCTCGGCGAGCTCGCGCCGCGCGTCGGCCAGCACGTCGGGGTGCGCGGCGCCCACGCGCCTCGGCAGCGCTTCGAGGTGTTCGCGGCAGGCCGCGACCTGCGCGCGGATCGCTCCCACCTCCGTCGGCTGGAGCGCCGCGCGGCAGGTGGCTTCGGCGTCCCAGACGTCGGCGACGTTCTCGGCGGTGAAGGCCGCGAGGCGCGACGCGTCGTTCCCCGCCGCGGCCCACCGCGCAGAGCGCTCTCCGTCTCGCGCCAGCACCGCGTCGGAGCCGCGCAGGGTCTCCGCGCGTCTCTGCGCCTCGCCCACCCGCCGGTCGTCGGGGTGATCGATCACGAAGCGCTCGAGCTGCTCAGGCGCGTCGGCGGACTCGACCCTGGCCCAGTCCGCGTCGGCGACGGCGCGTCGGTACGGCGTGACGTCCACGCGCGTCGCGAAGCCGCTCTCCTGCACGGCCAGCTCGACGACCGCGCCGTCGGGTCGCCCGCGGAGGACCTCCGTCGGGAGCAGCGCTGCGAGGTCGAGGTCGACGCGCCCCGACGGGTCACTGACGCGCTCGTGGAGCGCGCGTCCGTTCACGCGCAGGACCACCACGCCGCGCGCGGGCGCGGTCCCGCACGCGACGGCCACGCCGCCGGGCTCCTGCTCCTGGAACGGGCGCTCCTGGGTCGTCGAGCCCGCGCGCACCGTGGTGTAGATCCACGGCACCGCGAGCAGCGCGCCCAGGCCGATCAGCCCCGCGCCCAAGCCGATGGACTCCCCTCGCGAGAGCCCGTCCGGGTCTGTCGCGGACCCGGCGCTCGTGAGCGAGGGCGCGCCGATCAGCCCCGCGCCCGCGAGGGCCGAGAGCAGGCCCCCCACGGCGACGGTGGCCGTCGTGCGAGGGTCTTCCGGGCTCAGGGTCGTCGTGACGTCGTCCACGCCCTCGACGCGCTGGCGCGTCGCGCACATCCGTCGGCGCTCGACGGTGACGCGCGCCGTGGAGCCCTCGTCGCTCACCGAGAGCGCGAGCTCGCCCGGCAGCTCGACCCGCTCCTCGAAGCGCCGCACACGCGATCGCTGGGTCGTGACCGTCGAGGTCATCCCGCAGCCCGCCGTCGCGACGAGGAGCGCCACGCCCACGCGGTGCGAGGCGCTCACGCTTCGACCGCGCGCGGCGGGAGCACGGCCACGCCGATGAAGGTCCACGCGACGGTGAGCACCACCACGGAGAGGACCGAGGCGCTCCTGAGCAGCGACGCGTCTCGCACGAGGAAGAACGCCAGCCACGCGAGGCCGAACCACGGGCCGAGGTGACGTCGGCGCTCGCTCAGTGACCCCGCCGCGCCCGCGACCAGCACGGCGAAGACCGCGGCGAGCACGAAGGCGTCTTGCGGGAGCTCGCCGCGCGAGAGCACCGGCAGGGCGCCCGCGACCACCGTGAGCGCGACCCACGTGCCGAACGCGGCCGCGAGGCCGTCGCGCACGCCGCCGCGCACCGCCGCGAGGGTCGGAAGCGCGAGCACGAGGGCGCGACGACGACGTCGTCGAGGGTCACCGGTCGACGAGCAGGCGACTGCAGGATCGCGAGCGCGGCGGCGCCGCCGATGACCCGCAGGTCGTGCGCCGTGAGGCGAGGCCGGTCGAGGCCGCGCGCCGCGAGCGCCGCGAGGAGGAAGAGGAAGGCCCATCCCTGGAACGCGCTCACGTCGCACCTCGCTCTGCGTCGTCGGACCCGCTCGACGGTTCCGTGTCGGGCGCAGGGGACTCGTCAGGGTCGTGTCGGTGCTCGCGGGGTCGTCGTGAGCGTCGCGCGGGCGCCACGAGACCTCGTCCACCCTCCACTCGGCCTCGCGCGGCGCCCACCGGAGGGTGATCGCCGACGGGACGCGCCGCAGACCGTCTCCCACCCGCGTCCACGAGAGCGCTGCGCGCGGTCTGTCGCCGGACGAGGTCACGCCCGCCTTCTCCCTGCGCGGCGAAGTCGTCGAGGGTGTACCGCGCGTTGCCGAAGCCCGAGAGCAGCGCGCGGCGGACCACCTCGGTGCCGCGCGCCTCGACGAACTGCGCGCGCGCCGCGACGAAGGCCTCGCGGGTGCGACCGACGACCTCGCGCTGCTCGTCGGGGGTGAGCCGCTGCACGCCGAGGCGCGTGGTGAGCGCGTCGGCGTCGTTGATCATCGCGTCGAGGGTGCCGACCCGCGCGCGGTCCGCCGCGGGGAGCGCCGTGAAGCCGTGCTCCAGGATCCAGCGGTCGCGGCTGCGGTTGTCGATGCGCTCGCGCTCGTCGTGGTGCTGGTGGCGGTAGGCGCGCTCGCCTTCGCTGTAGACCCGCTGCCGCAGTCGGTCGATCACCTGTTGCCCCGCCGCGGTTCGGCGCGCGGCGAGCTCGACCAGCATCCAGGTCGGCGGTCACCGCCGGGTCGGTGGCGGCGCGGTTCCCGAGGAGGAGTTGCTCGTCGGCGCCGAGCGCGGGTGCCGAGGCGCTGGAGCAGCGCCGCGGGGATGGGGTTGTCTGCGAGCACCTGCCACGTCCCCACGGTCGCCGCGTCAGGGACGCTCGCGAAGCCGTGCTCGTACACCCAGAGGTCGTGGCTCTGCCGGGTGATGGTCCTGCTGCCGCTCGTAGGGAGCGCGTTGATTGGCTCTGCCCGTTGCGGGTGATGGCGTCGACCAGCCGGTTGTACTCGTTGCGCCCCTCGTTCTGCGCGCGGCTGAACAGGCCGAGGACGCGCGTGTACTCCTCCTCTCCGGCGCGTTGGATCTCGGCGCGCACCCACGCCTGCGCGTTGAGCTGCGGGTCGCTCTTGAGCCGCGCGACGTCGCCGCGTTGCAGCGTCTGGTGCCAGCGCTGGACCACGACGCTGGGGTTGTCGTGCGCGCTCGCGCGGCCCCCGATCGCGAGCGCCGCCCCCGCGACGCCGAGGAGCGCCCCGAGCGCGAGGTTGGCGGAGAGCCACGCGGGCCGCTTCGACGGCTGCGGCGGTGGCGGCGCTGAAGCTCCATAGAGCTCAGGCGTGAGCTGGATCGACTGCTGTTCTGGGTACACCGGCGACTCCTCCCGTTCGCGGGCCTCGACCACGGACGTGATCGAGCACCGACGAGGTCATCGCCGCTCCAGACGCGACCTACCCCCGGCGTCTGACGTCCCTGTCGACGGGTGCTGGACCTCGCGTAGGCTCAGCCGTGGCCTACGCGTTGTTCCTCGACGACGAGCGCGTGCCGTCGCCGCGCTTCGATCCCCTCGCGGCGACGCCCGGTGAGGCTCAGTACGCGGCGCTCCCAGCGTCGCTCGGGTCGCGTACGGATTTCGTCATCGCGCGTAGCAGCGCCGAGGCCATCGCGGTGGTGTCGTCGCGCGGTCTACCCGCGCTGTTGTGCCTCGACCACGACCTCGGCGGAGACGACACCGTGATGGCCTTCCTCCGGTGGTGGACGGAGCGCGTCGACGCGCCGTTCCCCGAGTTGTACGTACACAGCGAGAACCCGGTGGGGCGGCGCAACGTGGAGAGCTTCGTGCGCTCGTGGAACCGCGCGCGCGAGGAGTGACGCTACTGGCCTCGCTTGCTGCGGATCGCGCGCTCCAACCACCAGCACAGGTAGCCCACGAAGGGCGGGGCCTGCCCCGCGGCTGATTGGTACTGATCCCGAAGCCGCGAGAGAGCGGTCGCCGAGTAGCTGCGCCCCGGGTACTTGCGGTTGAGCTCCAGCTTGATCTCGTCGAGCGCGTTGCGACGTCGCGTGATGACCGAGGGGTGGTTGAGGTTGAGTGGCCCGTCGAGCTCGCGCTGGTGCTCCGCGCGCGACGAGGTCACGCGGCCGTCCCTCGTGAACGAGATGGCGCTGACGTGCGACGGCTCCGTGGGGTCGAGGTCGATGCTCGCGTCGCCCTTCGAGGCGTCGCAGTGGACGCTCCTGGCGCCGCGCCCACCGGGTGCATCGACTTCTCCCTTGCACGCGCCCAGCAGGTTCTTCCACTCGAGGTCGCGCGTCTCGTCAACGGACTGCGCGACGCGGTGCTCGATCTTCATCCCCGTCGGCGTGGCCGTGATGCGGCCGTTGCAGTAGCAGCACACCCCGCGTTGCTCCGCGACGAGCGCGTCGCGCACCGACGGCTTCACCGCCTCGAAGCCGGGGCCGTCGTAGCGAGCCGCGCGGGGTGGATCAACGCTGGTGTCGGGCGCGCGTCGGTAGGTCGTGAGCGCGTCGGGCTCCCGCCCCTTGCGGATCAGGATCACAAACCGGCCTCGGCGAAATCGAGGCGGGTGCGGAGCGTGAGCACCGCGTCGTCGTGCTCGGTGAGCTTCGTCGCGAGGGCCGAGAGCCGCGCGCGCGCTTCGTCGAGCGCCTCGCGGTCGATGAGCGCCTGGATCTCCGTGACCTCCTTGGCGATCTCCTGGGGCGCTCGGGCACGCCGAAGACCTCGCGCAGGATCGCGTTGGAGTCGCGCCCCTCGGTGGGCTCGGTGACCGGGTACGCGTGCTCGCCGTCGAGGACGACGATGGACGACGCGGGCACCGACGAGAGCACCTGTGGCGAGTGCGTCGTCACGATGAGCTGCGCCTTCGGGAAGGCCCTTGGAGCGCAGGCACGACGTTGCGCTGCCAGGCAGGGTGGAGGTGCTGCTCGACCTCGTCGATGAGGATGACCCTCGACCTCGCGCGCGGGCGTTCCTTCGGGGGCGACGATGGCCATGCGTCGGGCGAGGTCTCCGGCGAGGGCGATGAGGTTGCGCTCGCCGTCGGAGAGCTGATCGAGGCGCAGCTCGACCCCGCCCTTGGTCACCACCATCGCAGGCGAGGGCGCGCGCTTGATGCGGAGATTGTCGAAGCCCGGCATGAGGGCCGCGACGACCTCGCGCACGGCCTGGAGCTGCGGGTCCTGCACCGTGAAGTCGCGCTCGGCGACTCGTCGCTCGTTCTCGACGTCCTCGCGCTCCTTGAACCACTCGACGAAGCGCGAGTAGCCAGGGTGAAGGATGACAACCCCAGTGTCCTCTTCGGCCTGTGACGAAACGATTTCCGAGGCTGGGTCGCCCGGGGCGAGAGCGCGCACGTCCGCCGTCGAAACGAATCGATTGGTGCCGACCAGGAAGATGAAAGGCAGGGGCTCATGCCCTGAAAAGTTCGGGGGGCCTTGAGAAGGGATTGTTCCTACCCAGCGCTTCCACTCGCCCTTCCAGACCCGACCGAAGTCGAACTCTTGATCCGCATGGCGTTGCGAGATCAGAACACTTCCTGTCGTGGTACCGACTCGAAGGTCGATCTCACTGAACTCGACTGCCGAGTACGGATGGGTGAGGAGGAAGAACGAGGGGATCCAGCCCTGCGCGCTGGCGATCGCACGGAGCACCGACGTCTTCCCCGAGCCGTTGACGCCGACGAGCACCGTGAGCGGGCGGTCGAGGTCGAGGTCGAGCGACGCGAACCCTCTGAAGTTCTCCAACCGCAGGCGCTTCACCCACATCGCGCCCACTCTCTATCACGGCCCCGCGGCGGGCCCGCGAGTTCGGCTACCGCCGCGCCATCAGCATCTGATCGACGGCGTGGTCCGTCGCCGAGCGCATCGCGCGGCGCACCGCGTCGGCCCTGCCCGCGGGCGTGTCGACCGACGAGCCCGACACCGTGACCGTCGACGACGACTCGAACTCGTACGCCCGACCCGGGTACGTCGACACCACCACCGACACCGACACCCGCGCCCGCCCCGGGCCCGTGTCGATCGACTGCACGTTCGCGTCGATCACGTGGCCGCGGCCCATCGCGCGCGCCCCGCGCTGCCCCGACCCGCTCGCCTCGCGCGTCACCTCGGAGCGATCGGCCAGCGCCGCCTCGACGCCCTCGCGCGCCGCGCCCTCGACGTCGCTCCCCGCGCGCGACGCCACCGCGCCCACGTCGACGAACACCCGCGCCCGACCGCGGCCGCTCACCTCTCCGAGCAAGCCGCTCGGGTCGACCCCCGAGCGCACCGCGAGCCCCAGGCCCGCCGTCGACACCGCCACCGCGACCGCCGCTCCGAGGAGCCAGCGACGGCGCGAACCGTCTGTTCTCGTCTCTGTCGGGGTCATGTGTATGGGGGTAACCCCCTATGTAGGCTCGGTCAACGTCGGCCCCCGACGGGTGATACCGTGGCCGGAATGACACGCCCCGACGCCCGCTCCGACCGACGATGGACGACGTCAGGTCCGCGCCCCGCGTCGCGTCTCTCTCGGAGCCATGTCGATGCCCCCGCCCTCGCGCGTCGGTGACGTCCTCCGACGGGATCAATCCCTGCCTCCCGACGCCCGGGGGAGGGTCTGGCTCCACGACGACTTCGTGCGCTGGCTCGACGAAGACGACGGCGCCACCTCGCTCCGCAAGCGCGCGCGGCTCGTGCTCTGGCAGATGCTCGCCCAGGGCCGACCCAACCACGTGAAGACCGTGCAGGGCGCCGGCGCCGGCTGGCTCCGTACCCGCCTCGGGGGGAACAACGGCGCGCAGTTCTACCTCTGGTGGGCGCGCGGCAACGCGGGGCCGCTCGCGGGGCTCCCGCTCGGGCAGGGCGACTGCTGCGCGCGGCTCGTGCGCCACCACGACGAGACCGACCGCGGCCTCGACCCCGGCGCCCCCGCCGAGTGGATGCCCGTCGACGCGGGCGACCTGCGCGACGAGTCGCTCGCGCCGGAGTTCCTCCCCGCGCAGCGCGCCATCGCGGCCGACCCCTCGCTCGTGCGCGTGCTCAAGGGTCAGCCCGGCACCGGCAAGACCACCGCCCTCTGGCTCGCCGCCGAGCGCGTCGCGTCAGGGCGCGTGCTCTACCTCACCCACGGGCGACGTCTCGCGGCCGAGGCCGAGCGCTACCTCGGGCTCGTCCCCACGAGCGGGGCGCGCTTCGACGTGATGACCTTCGCCGAGCTCCTCGACGAGCTCACGGGCGAGGCCGCCGAGCTGCTCATGCCCGAGGTCGCCGCCGAGCGCGTCGAGCGGCTCCTCACGGGCGCGCCGCGCCGATGGCACCCGTGGGAGCAGCACTTCGACGGCCTGCACGCCGAGATGCACGCGCACCTCGTGGGCGCCGCGCTGCCGCACGCGTTCCGTGACCTGCCGCCCGCGACCGGGAAGACCCTCACCCGCGAGGCGCACCTCAGGCTCCGCGAGAGAGACATCGGCGAGCGCGCCGCCCGCGCGGCCTACGAGGCCGCGGAGTACCTCACGCACCTGCCGGGCTTCGGTGACGTCTTCGCGGGCCCCACCCGCGCCCGCGCCGCCCTCGACCGGGTGATGGAGGGAGAGCCCCTCCCCGCGCGCCTCGCGGACGTCTCCGCGGTGATCGTCGACGAGGTGCAGGACCTCACCCTGGTCGAGTGCGCGCTGGTGGTCGAGCTCGTCGCCGCGCTGCGCCGCGCGGGCCGCGGAGACGTCTCGCTCACCGTCGCCGGAGACGAGGGCCAGACCGTGCGCCCCACAGACTTCTCCTGGGGACGTCTCTCCGACCTCATCGCCGCGCGCCTCGGGGCCAAGAGCGAGCACGACCTCCTCGGGAACGTGCGCTCGCCGCGCACCATCGCCGCGGTGATCCAGCGCTCGTGGTCGCTCTACCGCGCGCTCGACCGGCAGGCGCGCCCGCGAGGGAGGGCCGAGGTCGAGGTCGAAGAGACCGGGCCTGGCCGCGTCGCGCGGTGCAGGGTGACCACCGAGGCCGAGCGAGACGCCGTGGTCGAGGCCTTCCGCCGGATGCCCCGCGCCGCGCTGGTCTACCCCGGCTCGCGCCTGCCCGAGCCGTGGCGCGAGGTCGAGCCCCGCCCGTGGACCAGCGACGCCATCAAGGGCCTCGATTTTCAGGTCGTGGGGGTGCTCGACGCGAGCGAGCGCGTGGCGGCCCTCAAGCGCCTCGCCGCCGACCGCAACGACGCCCTCTCGGTCTCCCGCGCGCGGGCCCTCGCCGACCACCTGCGCGTCGCGCTCTCGCGCGCCACCGACACCCTCGTGCTCGTCGACCTCGACCTCGACGGGGCCGCCCCCCACCGCGACGCCGCCGCGCACCTCTGCGTCGACGACGACGGCGAGGCCCTCGAGGGCGTGCTCGGCGAGCTCTCCGTCGACGCGCTCTGCGAGCTCCTCGCGCGCGACGACGCGCCCGCCGCCGACCTCGTGCTCGAGCACCACCGCTCCGTCTCGGCGCTCCTCCTCGAAGACCCCGAGCGAGCCCTCAGCGAGGCCCGCGTCGCCGTCGGCCTCCTCGGCGCCTCGCGCACCCCGGGCGCCGTCTCCGACGCGGCCGTGCGCGCCGAGACCTGCCGCCTCCGCGGCGTGGCCGCGCTCCTCGTGGCCGCCGACCGACCCCTCGACGCGCCCGACCGCGACAAGCTCTTCCGCGAGGCGAACACCTGGCTGCACAAGGCCGACGCCACGAACGAGGCCCGCGCCGCGCTCCTCCTGCGCGGCGTGATCGCCCGCGGCCGCAACGAGGTCGACGACGCCCTCGCGCTCGCGAAGCTCCTGCCCGATCTCTCCCGCGCCTCCGAGGCCGACGCCGTCTTGCGCCGCGGGCTCGTGCGCTGGAGCCGCGACGCCGCCGAGGCCCCGCTCCCCGACGGCGTGGCGCACCGGCGACGTCTCGTCGACGCCCTCGACTCGCTCTGGCTCTCGCTCGGAGAGCGCCACCCCGACCTCGGCGCGCACCGCGCCACGGCGCGGCGGAGGGTGGGCGCGGCCCTCCTCGACGAGGGGCTCGCGCGCGAGGCGCTCTCGATGGCGCTCGGGCTCGACGCGCGCGACCGGAGCCTCGAGGCGCGGTGTCACGCGGCGCTGGGCGCGTGGGCCGAGGCCTCGCGGGCCTACCTCGACGCGGGCGACGAGCGCGCGGCCCTTCGCTGCGCGCGCGAGGCGGGCGACCTCGACGCGGCGCTCGCCCTCGCGAAGGAGCTCGGCGACGAGGCCCAGTCGGCGGCGATCGCGTGGGCCGTGGCGCTGCGCGACCTCGCGGCGGGCGGGCCCGAGGGCGCGTCGCTCACGGCGGCGGAGCGGGAGCGGGTGGTCGCGGCGGTGGGAGAGGGCGTCGGCAGGGAGCGCCCGCGGGGGCGCAAGGGCCCCCTCAAGCGAGGGCGAGGCGGAGGAGCGTGAACAGCGCCGCCGAGAGCGCGATGGTCGCGGGCAGGGTGAGGAGCCACGCGAGCGCGATGTTGCGCACGGTGGTCTTCTGCAGGCCCGAGCCGTTGGCGACCATCGTCCCCGCGATGCCCGAGCTCAAGACGTGGGTGGTGCTCACGGGCAGGCCCGACACCGACGCGAAGCCGATGGTGCTCATCGCGACGATCTCGGCGCTCGCGCCCTGCGCGTAGGTGAGGTGGGCCTTGCCGATCTTCTCGCCCACCGTGACCACGATGCGCTTCCACCCGAACATGGTGCCGACGCCGAGCGCGAGGGCGATGCAGAAGATCACCCACCGCGGGGCGTAGTCGGTCAGGCAGCGCAGGTCGGCCCGCAGGCGCTTCAGCTCGTCGGCCTCGCGGGAGCTCAGCCCCAGGTGCCCGGCCTTCACCAACCGGTCGACGCTCTTGTCCGCGAGGAGGATCGCCTGCCGCGCCGCGAAGCGCTCCCCCCGCGGGATCTCGCTCACCACCGCGCGCCCCGCGAGGTGCGCGCGCAGCGCGGTGAGCTCGGTGACGGCCCGCGCGGCCTCGGCCTGCCCCGTGCGGTCGGCGTGGTCGTGCAGCACCTGCTCGATGCGCTCGCTCGCGCGGACCGTGCGCGACACGTCGGCCGAGCCCGCCGTGAGGTTCAGCGAGAAGCCCGCGGGCACCAGGCCGATGAGGATCAGCATCACGAGCCCGACGCCCTTCTGACCGTCGTTCGACCCGTGCGCGAAGCTCACGCCCGAGCAGGTGCCGATGAGCAGCGCGCGCACGCCGGGCGAGGGGGGAGTGTCCTTGGGCGGCGCGATGAGCAGGCCCTTCAGGCGGCTGTAGCGGCGCATGAGGAGGAGCAGCCCCGCGGCGCAGGCGAAGCCGAAGAGGGGCGACACCACCAGCGAGAGGCCGATCTCGCCCGCCTTGCCCCAGTTCACCCCGTCGCCGAAGGCGTGCCCGGGGCGGAGGGAGTTCGCGATGCCCACCCCCAGGATGGCGCCGATGAGGGTGTGCGAGCTCGACGCGGGGAGGCCCAGGTACCAGGTGCCGAGGTTCCAGAGGATCGCCGAGAGGAGCAGGGCGAGCACCATGGCGAGGCCGATGCCCGCGCCGCCCTGCACCAGAAGCTCCACGGGCAGGAGCTTCATGATCCCGAGGGCGACGGAGATGCCTCCGACGAAGACCCCGAGGAAGTTGCACAGGCCCGAGAGGATCACCGCCCGCGTGGGCTTGAGCGAGTTCGTGTAGATCACCGTCGCCACGGCGTTGGCCGTGTCGTGGAAGCCGTTCACGAACTCGAAGCCGAACGCGATGAGGAGACACAGCGCGAGGAGCAGCGCGCTCCCCGTCGAGAGGTCGTGGTCGAAGAGTGCGTCCATGCGGGGCGGCTCCCTTTCTGCCCGAGGTACACGCGCGGATCCAACTACGGCGCCGCGCGTCGGGAGGCGCCCGGAGGGTAGGGGAGCCACCGTGCCGCGGAGGTGACAACCGCGTGGAGAGGCTCCAACCGGGGTGCGACGTCTCCTCCGCTCGTGGCGATGGGTCTACGCGCTGACCTCGGTCACGGTGGTCGACCCGCGAGGTCCCTCGGAGCGGCGCGCGGGTGCCACCCGAAGGTGGCGCCTGCGTAGCGCGTCACGCCGTTGAATCCAGGGTTTTCGCCGGGCATCCTCCGCGCCCGCATGACCGCCGCGAGCCTCTCAGACTGTTCACTGCCCGACCAAGACGTCCCCGCGACCGCCGCGCCGACGCCCGCCGCGCGTGACGGCAAGGAGCTCATCGAGGCCTCGCGCGCCTTCGCCGTCGAGGACCTCTCCCGCAGCGTGACCGCGTCGGTCACCACGGTGGCGGTGCTGCTCGCCGCGCTGGCGGGCGCCGTGGCCCTCCCCTGGTGGCCCGCGCGCATCGCGTCGATGGTGGTCGCCGGCCTCACCATCGTGCGGGCCTTCATCCTCTACCACGACGTGATGCACGGGGCGCTCTTCCGCGGGCCCTCGCTCACGGCGCGCGTCGGTCGGGGCTTCTTCACGGCCTTCGGCGTGTGGGTGCTCACGCCCCCGAAGGTCTGGAAGCAGACGCACAACTACCACCACGCGCACACGGCGAAGCTGGTGGGCTCGCACGTCGGCTCGTACCTGATGCTGACGCCCGAGATGTACAAGAAGGCCACCCCCGCGCAGCGCGCGGTGTACCGCTTCATGCGGCACCCGCTGAACATGGCGATGGGCTACCTCACGGTGTTCCTGTGGGGGATGTGCCTCGGGCCCTTCTTGCGCGCGCCGCGCAAGCTGTGGGACTCGCTCCTGGCCTTCGTGCTCCACGCGGCGATCGTGACGGCCGTGTGGGTGACCCTCGGCCCGACGGCGGTGCTCACGGGGGTGGTGGGCCCCTACGTGATCGCCTTCGCGCTGGGGGCGTACCTCTTCTACGCGCAGCACAACTTCCCTGGGATCAAGGTCCAGCCGCGCGAGAGCTGGAGCTACACCCGGGCGGCGCTGGAGTCGTCGAGCTACCTGAAGACCGGGCCGGTGATGGGCTGGTTCACGGGGAACATCGGCTACCACCACGTTCACCACCTCAACCCCACGATCCCGTTCTATCGTCTCCCCGAGGCCATGGCGGCGATCCCCGAGCTGCAGAACCCGCACACCACGTCGCTCGCTCCGCGCGACGTGCTGGCGTGCTTCGAGCTGAAGCTCTGGGACCCGGCGCAGGGCCGCATGGTCGGCTACGAAGCCGTGGCCGACTGAGCCCCGCCCGAGATTCCGGGCATCGAACGACCAGGAGGCGGAGATGACCGAGGCAGCGGCGACCGATCGTGTCGTCATCATCGTGGCGATCGACTTCAGCGAGCGGAGCCCCGCGGTGTACCAGGCCGCCGAGCGCGTGGCCTCGTCGGGCGCGGAGCTGCACCTGGTGACGGTGATCGACGAGTCGCCCCCGCGCACGCAGTCGCAGATCGACAAGGTCGCCAAGGACATCGACCAGGCCGCGAGCAAGCTGCGCGGGTGGCGCATCGACCACGCGCGCACGAGCGTGCCGGCGGCGGCGCACGTGCGGGTGGGCGACGCGGCGGGGTCGATCCTGCAGCTCGCGGTAGACCTCGACGCCGACCTGATCGTGGTGGGCACCGAGGGCCGCGAGGGGATCAAGCGCCTGATGCACAGCTCCGTGGCCGAGGCGCTGGTGCGCCACGCCGGGTGCCCGGTGCTGGTGGTGCGCGAGAAGGATTTCCACGGGGCCGAGCACTCGCCGCAGATCGAGCCGCCGTGCCCGCGCTGCGTCGAGACGCGGCAGCGCACGCGCGGCGCGCAGTGGTGGTGCGACGAGCACAACAAGCCCCACGAGCGCCCGCACCGCTACGGCCTGAGCGACACCGTCGCCGACCAGATGCACGACTCCAACGTGATCCCGACGGGCGTGCGCTTCTTCTGAGCGCGGGGCGCGGGGCGCGCGGGCGAGACGGAGCGCGCGGGACGGAGCGCGCGGACGCGCCGCGGATGGGTGCGGTACGACCGACCGCGGTGCTGACGGCGGAGCGCGCGGACGTGGCGCGATGGACGCCGCGGATGGGTGCGGTACGACCGACCGCGGTGTTGACGGCGGAGCGCGCGGACGTGGCGCGATGGACGCCGAGGATGGGTGCGGCACGCCTGACCGCGGTGTTGACGGCGACGCTGCGTGCGGACGTGGCGCGATGGACGCCGAGGATGGGTGCGGTACGACCTGACCGCGGTTGACGGCGGAGCGCGCCGGCCGCTGGGTTAGCGCCGCCGCGCCCGCACCCCAGGCACGCAGTATCAAGGAGGCCATGCGGCGGGCCTTCGGGTAAGGCTCTTGTGCGTCGTGCGTCCGAGAGAGAGCTGGAGACGTTTCCGGGCAGCGTCGTCACGCTCCCATCGATCCGCGGCAGCGCTGTAATTTCAAGCCCGCCCTGTGGGCGGGCGTCACTTGCGTAAGCCTGGGGTGCGGCGCGGCAGCGCTCTAACCCCAGCGACGAGCGCGTCGCACCTCGCGTTCCCCTCCGCGCCACCACCCGCGTCGCGCCTTCCTCGTCCACCTCCGCGCCACCACCCGCGTCGCACTTCGCGTTCCTCGCGCACCACCACCCGCGTCGCGCCTCGCGGGTTCACCTCCGCGCCATCACCCATCGACCTCCGCGCCGTCACCCATCCATCCCCGCACGCGAGAGGACCACCCCGCGCCCGCAGCGCCGCCCGCGCCTCCTGCCCATCCACCTCAGCGCGCGGGAGGACCACCTCAGCGCGTCCCCCTCTCACCTCAGCGCGCGAGAGGACCACCTCAGCGCGGTCCTCCCTCCACCTCAGCGCGTCAGCTCTTCACCTCAGCGCGCGACTCCTCCTTCACGGGCTCCTTCTCCGTCTCCTTCGGAGTGGTCGCGCTGTCTTCACTGCGACGGCGTACCCCGAACACCGACCGCGTCGCCCGCGGCACCAGCGTCGGCGCGCTCGGGTCGTCCTCCTTCAGCTCGCGGAAGGCCGTGCGCAGGTGGGTCATGTACGTCAGGCACACGCCGTCGAGCGCGTCGAGCTCGGTCTGCGTCACGGGCCCCTTCGGCGCCGCGCCGCGCGTCGCCTCGTGCGTCTCCTTCAGCGCCTTGAGCGCAACGTCTCCGCGCGTGAGCGCCGCCGCCGCGCCGTCGGCCGCGAGCACCTGCCCCACGTCGGAGCGCTTCTCCATCTCCTGCCGCGCGAGGTCGATCAGCGAGCCCAGCGTGCGTTGGAGCTTCTCCGCGTCGTCGCCCGTGGACGCGTCGGCCGCGTCGACCCTCGCGCCGAAGCCCGCGTCGGCCTCCGCGGCCTGATCGAGCGCCACGCGCAGCACCTGCCTCGCCCGCTGCGCCTCGTGGAAGGCCTTGTCGGCCTTCGCCACCGCCTCGGCGTGGTCGATGCGCGCCTTGTTGCGCGCGCCCGCGCGCTCGACGAGGTCGTAGAGCGCGAAGGCGTGGTGCGCGACCACGCGCAGGCGGTCCTCGGAGAAGAGCGCGACCTCGGCGCGGCGCTTCGCGGGGAGGCGCCTCCACCAGTCGAGGATCTGCCCGAGCCACAGGCGCAGGTCGGTGAGCACGCGCTCGCTGCGGAGCTGCGCGCCGCGGGCCACCAGCTCCGACGGCGGCGCGCGGAGCGCGTAGAGCGCGAGGGCCTCGTCGCTCGGAGGCTTCACCGTCGCCCGAAGCTGCGCCCAGGTGTAGCGGGCGGCCTCGTCGACGGGCGCCGCGTCGGTGGACGCCTCGACCGCCGCGGAGGGCGGTGTCTTCTTCGCGCGAGACGGACGAACAGGCTTGATGGACTTCGCCATAGGGTCGTGTCTCCTCCCGTGAGCACGCCGAGGGAGCGGCACCCGCGCCGCCGCCTCGACGTGGAGCGTCGAACGTAGCGAGGGAGTCCCCGCGAGGTCTACGAAAGTCCGCGCTGGGTCACGCGATTGGTGGGCGCGGGTGCGCTGAGGTGAGGGCGGTTTGTGGACCAGACGCGAAGGCACGCTCCGGCACCGCGGGCTGAAGCCCACTCGGCGCGGCTGCGCGGGCCCGTGTATTTTCCCCGCGGGCTCTGGTACGCCCTTCACTCGCTCATGGGCTCGCTGCGCGACGAACTCCTCGAACGGCTCAAGCGCGACGCGTGGAAGAAGGGCCGCTTTCGCCTCGCCTCGGGCAAGGAGAGCGACTTCTTCATCGACTGCAAGGCCGTGATGCTCACCGCCGACGGCCACCGGCTCCTCGGCGCCGCGCTCTGCGAGGCCCTCGCGCGCGAGGGTGACGCCATCGACGGCGTCGCGGGCGTCGCGCTCGGAGGCTGCCCCCTCGCCAGCGCCGTGTCGCTCACCTCGGCCCTCCAACGCCTCGGTCGCGACGGCAACGGGTGGAACGCCCTCTACGTGCGCAAAGAGGCCAAGGACCACGGCACCGCGAAGCTCGTCGAAGGCACGATCACCGCGCCCGAAGGGGTCGATCGGCCGAGGGTGGCCCTGCTCGAAGACGTGCTCACCACGGGAGGGTCGTCGAAGAAGGCCGTCGAGAGCCTCCGCGCCGAGGGCTACGACGTGGTGGCCGTGATCGCGCTCGTCGACCGCGAAGAGGGCGCCGTCGACGCGCTCGCCTCCGTGGGCGTGCCCGCGCGCGCGCTCCTCTCTCGCGCGGACTTCTTCGCGGAGTGATGCCCGTGCGCTACGCCCTCGCGCTCGCCCTCTCGCTCGCGGCCTGCTCGACGCCCAACGTCGACCTGCGACACGGGCCGCGCACCTACACCTCCGAGAGCTACGACGACGTGCTCCGCCGGTGGACCCGCGAGGGCCACGCCTACACCCTCAACGGCCTCGAAGATCAGCTCGCCGTCACGGCCACCTACCAGAGCTGGGACTTCCGCTGGGCCTACGCCGTCCGCTACGCCGCGGACTTCAGGCTCTCGACGGACGACCGCACGCAGTTCCTCCAGACCTCGCTCGGGGCGCTCGACCGCGAGCACGAGTTCTACGTCGCGCTCTACACGCAAGCCTTCCGCTGGGGAGAGCTCACCCGACCGACCTCCGCGTGGCGCGTGCTGCTCGTGAACGACCGCCGGCAAGAGGTCGCCCCCGTGCACATCGACGCCATCCAGCGCCCCGGCGCGCTGGAGCGCACGTACTTCCCCTACACCACGGTGTGGCGGCAGGCGTACCGCGTGCGCTTCCCACGGACGGTGCGCGTCGCGGGGCAGGGCGAGGTCGAGATCCTCCCGCCCGGCACGCGGTATTTCATCTTGCGCTTCAGCGGCCCGCTGGGTTCCTCGGACCTGGTCTGGAACGTCGGCACCTGACACCGCGCGAGAAGGGACGAACGGGCACATGGGCTTCACGTTCCGAAAGAGCATCCGGCTGCCGGGGGGCATCCGGCTGAACATCGGCAAGAGCGGCGTGGGGGCCTCCATCGGCGTCCCGGGCTTTCGCGTGGGCTACGGGCCCTCGGGCGGAAAGGTCACCGTCGGTCTCCCGGGCACGGGCGTCGGGTACACGCACCAGTTCGCCAAGGCCCCCCGCGCCGACCGCGCGCGACGACAGGCCCTCGACGCGCAGGCGAAGAACCTCCCCGCGATGGACGCCGCGCAGCGCGCCCGCTGGGAGGTCGACTCCTTCGAGAACCGCCTCGCGCTCCTCACGTCTCTCCACAAAGAGTGCTCGCCCGCGTGGGACTGGCCCGCGGTGCTCTCTTCACCTCCTCCCGCAGACCCCAATGAGCGCCCTCGCTGGGAGTGGCTCCAGCGCCTCGCCCGCGGCGTGATCGACGGCAACGTCGACGCGTGCCGCGCGGCCATCGACCACCTCGGGCCCTTCGCCGAGCTCACGTCCATCGGCTCGACGCCCAACGTCGCGATGCGCCACCCGTGGTGCGTCGAGGCGTGGTTCACCGCGAACAGCGACGAGGTCGTCCCGAAGGAGCAGCTCTCGCTCACCGCCGCGGGCAAGCTCTCCCGCCGCGCGATGCCGAAGACCCGCGCCATCGCGCTCTATCAAGACCACGTGTGCAGCGCGGCCTTCCGCGTGGCGCGCGAGGTCTTCGCGCTGCTGCCCGTGCCCGTGGTGTTCGTGCACGCGGCGACGTCACGGGTGGATCCCCGCACGGGTCACTCCGCGCACACGCCCGTGCTCTCGGTGATGTTCGAGCGCGGGCCCTTCGAGGCGCTGAACCTCGACGGCATCGACCCCTCCGACGCGGTGCAGGGCTTCGAGCACGCGATGAGGTTCAAGAAGACCTCGGGCTTCGAGCCCGTCGAGATGCTCGCGCCCGAGATGTTCAACGTGGAGGCGTGAGGGGCTCGCCCCACGCCTTGCGCGCGTCGACGCCGAGCCGCTCGAAGCGCGGGCGCCAGTCGCGCTCGTAGGTGCGGTCGACCACCGACGCGTACTGCGCCGGCGCCATCAGCCCCCACCGACGGTCGTCGGGCGCCACCTCGGTGAGCGCCGCCGCGAAGGCCGGCGCGTAGCTGCGACGGATGCGCGAGAACCACTGCGGCAGCTCGCGGTCGATCAGCGCGCGCAGCTCCTTCTCGTGCGGGGTCTGGAGCATCCATTCCAGCAGCGTCCAGCCGAAGTCGCGGTGGCGCACCTCGTCGCGCAGGATGCGGTCGAGCGCGGTGCGCGCGACCTCGACCTCGCAGCCCTCGCGCAGGTGACGGAACAAGGGCACCGCCACGGTCTCTCCGAGGCAGAACACGTCGACGCCCATGCGCAGGATCGCGAACTCCAGCGGCTCGCCCGGCGCGCGCGGGATGTCGAGCGACTCGCGCGACAGCCGCGGCGTGGAGGTGCCGCCCGCGGCGAGGTGGGCCTCCATCGAGAGCTCGGCGTGGTCGAGCTCGTCGGCCGCGATGCGCAAGCCCTCGTGCAAGAGGTCAGGAGACGCGCCCGCCTGGGTCATCCACAGCGTGAGGTGCTGCGTGATCACCGAGGAGCGGTACTCCGCCTCGACCCGCAGCAGCCACTCGCCGCGCACCCGCTCCGAGGCCGCCTCCCGCGCTTCGTCGTCGCTCGCCATGGCGTCGATCATCGTCGATGCGCCGGGCTCACGTCATCACGCGTCGGGCGCGCCCGCGTCGACGGGCGGCGGGTTGCAGCTCGCGAACTGGAGCTGCCACGCGCCCGCGGCGCAGCGCGCGAGGGCCACGCCGCGGGGGTTGCTGCACGAGTCGTAGCTGCACTCCGGCGGGAACCCGAGGCAGGGCGTGTTCTCGGTGGGCGGGGTGGTCGGGCACATGGGCGGAGGCGGGTTGCACGTCGCTTCAGACACCTGCCACGTGCGCGTGCTCGGGACGCACAGCGCCACCACGGTGTTGTTCGTCCCGGGCGGCGGGTACGGGCAGAAGGTGCCCGTGTACTGGCACGCGTCGGGGACCGTCGACGGGTCGCACGCCGCGCCCTGCGCGGGCCGCGAGGGCGGGCACATCGGCGGCGGGGGATTGCAGGTCGAGGTCGTGACCGACCAGCGGTTGCCCGTGCAGCTCGCCTCGGTGGTCGGCCGCCCGAGGCAGTCGCCGTAGGTGCAGCGGATGTCGCTGTAACAGAAGGTCCCGTCGGCGGGCGCCTCGGTCGGGCAGGTCTGCACGGGGGGCGGGTTGCACGACGAGGCGATCACCCGCCACGCGCGGCTGTCGGCGTCGCAGAAGGCCGTGTTCTGCGGCAGGCCCGCGCAGCCCGGCGTGACGCCGTAGTCGCAGTGGTCGGGCACGGCGCTCGGGTCGCACGCGGCGCCGCCCTGCGGAAGCGCCGTGGGGCACGCGGGGGTGGTCGTGGGCGGAGGGTTCCCGCTCACGACGTCGGCGCCGCAGCCCGCGTCGAGCACGGCCGCCGCGCTCGCCGCGAGCGTGATCACAAAGGGAGAACGAAGCGTCTTGCGCGTCTGCATGAGGTCCCTACGGAGCACGGGCCATGCCGTGCCATCGTGCTTGAGAATCGCTTGAAAACCTTTGGAGTCCGCTGTGCCGCGTCGCTGGCACACAGCCCTGGGGTGAGCGCTACGCGCGCCAGAGGGCGAGCGCGAAGAGGGCGAAGCCCACGGCCACGCAGCCCCCCGCGATGCCCAGCGCGCGAGGGCGCGCGCGGTCGTCGTCGTCCCACCCGTTGCGGGCGGCCCACGCGGCGGCGCCGAGCCAGAGCGCGAGGCCTACGCCCATCACCACCACCCACGCGGGCTCCGGCGCGCGGTCTTCCTGCAAGAGCGCGAGGTGCCGCTCCTCGCGTCGCGCGACGGGCACCTCCCGCTCCTCGGGCGGAGGCGGCTGCAGCGCCATCAACCGCGCGATGCGCCGGTTCGCCCTGCGCAGCCGGTCGGCCTCTGGGGTCACCAGCCACCGCGTCGCGAGCGCGCTCGCGCGGATCGCCCTCCACGCCGCGAGGGCCTGCTCGCTCTGCCCGTGCGCCTCGCGGTCGCGCGCGAGCCGCTCGAGCGCGTCGTAGGCCGCGCGGGTGTACGGGCTCCCCGGCGCGTACCAGTGCGCGGCCCGGCGCAGCGCGCGCACGCCGTGGTCGACGTCTCCGCGGGCGACGGCGGCCTGACCCTCTCGCAGCGCGGCGCGGCCCTCGACGAGCACGCGCCCCACCACCAGCGCGAGGAGCGCGAGCCCCACCGCCGCCGCGCGCGCCGCGGGCCTCACACCAGGTCTCGCCGTCGGAAGAGCAGCGACGCCGCGGTGAGCATCACCACCACCCACGCGAGGGCGTAGAGCGCCGACTGCGCGACGTAGGGCGCCGCCGAGGCCGCCAGGTCGCCCACGCCCAGCGCCGCGCGCGCGGGCACGAAGAGGTGGAGGTTCGGCACCACCGTCGCGAAGGCGCTCAGGAGACCGCGCAGCACCGTCGACAGGCCCGAGCGCGGCAGGTGCGACATGAGCCAGGTGCTGCGGCCGATGGCGAAGACGCCGACCGAGAGCATCCCCGTGACGAAGGGGGTGGAGAAGGACGAGAACAGCATCGAGAAGGCCGCGGTGAGCGAGACCTCGGCCATCACCAGGAGGGCGCTCCACAGGACGAAGCCCGTCTCGTCGGGGGCGACCACGCCCGCGACCGACGACACCGCCGCGAGGAGCACGGCCGACGCGGGGAGGAGCAGCGACAGCGTCACCTTGCGCCGCAGCCGCGCCGAGAGGAGGAGGAGCGTCGGCGCGGTGACCAGCGCCGCGAGGGCGGCCGCGCGCCACCCGCGGGAGTGGAGCAGGCGCACCGCGGGCCCGAGCGCGACCTGGGCGCGCTGCGCGCCGGCCCAGCTCTCTTCGGCGGCGACCATGGTGACCAGCCCGAGGAGGAGCGCGCAGGTGAGGCACACGAAGACCGCGCACGTGACGAGGATGCCGAGGTACTTGCCCAGCACCAGCTCGTGCCGCCCGAGGGGCTTCGCGAGGAGCACGTAGAGCGTGCGGAGCTCCAGCTCCTTGTAGAGGAAATTCGCCCCCAGGAAGATCGCCACGAGGTTGCCCAGGAGCGACGCGGTGACGAGCCCGTGGTCGACCAGCACGCGCACGCTCTCGGCGTAGGAGATCGACCCGATGCCCAGGCCGAAGAAGACCGAGGCCGCGCCGAGGCCGAGCACCGCGAAGAGGATCCGGTCGCGCAGCGACTCGCGGAAGGCGGTGAGGGCGACGGCGTAGACGCGGGCGAGCATCGGGAGCGCCGCAGTGTAGAAAAGTCACCGCCCTCGGCGATAGGCCGATGCGAGGGGTGACGGGTTCACGGGCCTGTTGCAGGGTCGTTGCGCAGCGCGTCAGGTGTGTTAGCGTCGCGCGCGCTGAGGCCGACCTGAGGGGTTGCTAGAGGCCTCTGAACCGTAGACCAGGAAGAACCGTCATGGGCTTTCTCTTGACCCGTCGTCGCCCCGCGGGCGTCCCCGTGGTGCTCGTCGGCGACGACGACGCCTTCACCCGCCACCTCGCGAGCCTCATCGAGCGCTCCGGTCACCCCACCCGCGTCGCCCCCACCGCCGCCGAGGCCCTCGCCCTGGCCGCCGCGCCGGTGAAGCCCGTGGTGGTGCTCGACCTCTCGGCCAGCAAGATGCAGTCGGTCGAGGTCGCCCTCGCCCTGCGCGGCAAGCGCCACGCGCCGCCCGTGGTGGCCATCTCGTCGATGCCCAACGTCGCCCAGCACTGCGCCGCGCTCGGCATCGCCCACGGCCTCGGCCAGCCCTTCGCGCTGGGCGACCTCCTCGAGCTCCTGCGCACGCTCGCGCCCGAGGCCCCCGCCGCCGTGCCCTTCAGGGCAGCCAGCGCGACAGAGACCCACGCGCCGCGCTGACCGCGCGCGCCATCGCCTCAGACCCCAGCGACGGCCCCACCACCGACAGGTACTCCGCGGCGCGGAGCGCGTGCACGATGCCGTAGTACCGCGCGCGGTCGGGCGCGTCGTCGAGGGCCCCGCGGCGGGTGTAGCCCTCGGCGAAGGCCTCGAGCCAGCGCATCCCACGGCGTGGGTCGTCGCCCTCGAAGCAGCCCGCGACGAAGGCCGTCTCGTAGAGGGGGTCGCCCCCCGAGGCGAACTCCAGGTCGAGCCAGGCCACGAGCCTCGGGCCGCGCACGAGCACGTTGCGGGGCTGGGCGTCTCCGTGGAGGAGCCTCGGCGCGCGCACCGCGTCGAGGGCAGGCGCGAGGGCCAGGAGCGAGCGCTCCGCGGCGTCGCAGAGGTCGTCGAGGGGCGTGCGGCGGGCGAGGTCGAGGGCCGCGCGGGAGACGGCGCTCATGGCCTCGCGCCACGTGGTGGTGGAGCCCTGACCCGCGCCGTCGAGGAGGCCGAAGCCGCGGGGAGAGATCCCGTGGAGGGCGGCGAGGCCCTCGCCGAAGGCCGACCAGAGGGGGAGGCACTCGCGGTCGTCTCCGCGGGCGAGGGCGGCGGCCATGGGCTCGGCGTGGGCGCGGCGCGAGAGGGTCACGTCGGCGTCGAGGCCGTGACGGTCGGGCGGGACGACCACTTCAGAGAGGGTGGGGAAGGGCGGGCAGCCCGCGAGGCGGCCGCGCACCCAGGCCTCGCGCTCGACGCGGCCCGAGCCCCGCGGGAGGAGCTTCACCACGCGCTCGTCGCCGTCGGAGAGGGTGACGAGGAACACCCTGGAGCGCGTGCCGTCGCCGAGGGGCTCGACGTGCTCGACGGGCTCTCCGGTGATCGACCACGCGGCCGCGGGCGAGAGCGCCGGGAGGCTGTGCGCGGGGTGGTTCACGACGTGGCGGGGAGCATCGCACGCGGGCGATGGGTGGGGGGCTCGACATCGGCGCCGCGCCGTGGATGATCCGCCGCGGCCGCGCGGGTGGCGCGCCGCCGTGGACTGGAGACGCGAGCGATGATCGATCGATGGGCGAGGCGCGGCCTCGGGCTGGCGGCGGTGGCGGTGGCGCTGGGCGGGTGCGGCGACGACCCGATGGCGACGGTGACCGACGCGGGGAGCGACGCGGGCCCGACCGACGTCGGCGCGATGGACGCGGGCGCCGACGCGGGGAGCGACGCGGGCGCCGACGTCGTGAGCGAGGCGAGCGTCGACGCGGGCGACGCGGGCGCGGCGACGTGCAACTCGGTGCCCGTCGAGGAGCTCGAGACCGTCGCGACGCGCATGGGCGCGACGCTGCGCTACGTGGGCTACAACAACGCCGCGCGCGCGTCGTCGACGGCGGGCGTGCAGGGCCCCGACACCATCGCCGCGTGCAACTTCACCACGACGTACCAGCGGGTGTTCCACTACACGCTGCGGGCGGCGGCCTCGCTGCGGGTGAGCACCAACAACGAGGGCACCGACGAGACCTTCGACACCACGGTGCAGGTGCTCCCCTCGCGCACCTGCGTGCGCTCTCCGCGGCTGGTGTACTGCAACGACGACGACCCGGCGGCCGTGGGCATGACCCGCCGGCTGAGCTCCACGGTCATCACCCCGGTGCTGCCCGCGGGCTCCGAGGTGCACATCGCCGTCGGCGGGCTCTACGTCGCCCCGGGCACCACGACCCCGGGCGAGCCGCAGGGCAACTTCGAGCTCACCGTCGAGGAGCTCGCCCCCATCGCGAACGGCGCGATGTGCGACCGCTCGCTGCGCACCACCGCGGGATGCGTCGACGGCCACTCGTGCGTGCCCTCGTCCATCACGGGGCAGACGGGCGTGTGCAGGCCCTTCGGCAGCGCCGCGGGCGCGCAGTGCATCCCCGCGATGGTGGGCGGCACCGCGAGCTGCATGGCGGGGCTCACCTGCGACACCACCTACAACCTCTGCTACCGCACCGTGGCGACGGGGGCGGGCTGCGACCGCTTCCTCGACGGGTGGGAGCGCTGCGGCGCCGACGCGACCTGCACCAACCCGCAGTCGGGCTCGGTGCGCGGCACCTGCCTCGCCCGCGGCAGCGCGGTCTTCACCGACTGCGGCGCGATGAACACCTGCGCCATGGGCCTCGCGTGCACCACCAACGCGATGCGCCCCATCTGCGCGCGCCCCGCCGACATGGGCGCGTGCTCCACCGCCGACACCCTCTGCCCCGACGGGCAGGGCTGCGCGCCGACGAACCCCGGGCAGCTCCAGGGCACCTGCGTCGCGCTGGGCTCGCAGGTCGGCGGGCCCTGCACCGCCGCGGGCGCGTGCTCGTCGGGGCTCACCTGCAACACCACCACGGGCACCTGCACCAACACCACCACCACGGGGATGCCCTGCTCCATCTGGACGGGCTGCCCCACGGGCAACACCTGCTACCTCACTACCAGGCCGACCGCTCGCGCGGCACCTGCTTCGCCGCGGGCACCGAGGGCGGGCCCTGCAACGCCTCGGGCGCGGCCTGCGGCGCGGGCCTCACCTGCACCAACACCACGACCCCGGCGTCAGGCCCGCTGCGTGCGCGTCCTCGCCGCAGGGATGCCGTGTGAGGTCTCTCCCCTCGCCACGGCGCGCTGCGCGACGGGCAACACCTGCGTGCGGACGGACGCTTCGCCCATGGGCACCTGCCGCGCCGACGGCACCGCCGCGGGCTCGGCCTGCCGCGCGGCGACGATGACCCCGCTGCGACGCGGGGCTCACCTGCACCAGCATGACGGCGGCGGGGATCTGCCAGGCCGAGGCGGCGATGGGCGCGTGCGACCCGCGCACGGTGCGCGCGCGCTGCCCCGACGGGCAGAGCTGCCGCGCCGCGACGGCCGAGACGGGGACCTGCGCGGCCCCGGCGATGGAGACGGAGCCCAACGACCTCATCGCGATGGCGACGGCCATCACGGGCGGCGCGGGCTCGGTGCGCGGCGCGCTCTCGGTGTACGACACCGACTGCTACACGGTGGAGGTCCCCTCGGGGGGGCGGGTCTTCGCGCGCGCCGCGGCGCCGAGCGGGCTCTGCTACACGGGCTCGGTGCTCGCGATCGACCTCTACGACCCGAGCGGACGTCTCCTCGGGAGCAACACCTCGAGCGGCGCCTTCGGCTGCCCGATGATCGACGGTCCCGACACCCGCACCCCGCCCATCTTCACCTGGGCGAGGGACCTCCCCGCGGGCCGCTACGCGCTCTGCGTGCGCAACCCGCAGTCGGGCCGCGCCGCGGTGGGCGACTACGTCCTCGACGTGAACGCGACCCCGGCGCCGTAGCGACCCCGCGGGCCGCGGGCGTACAACCCACATCGGAGCCTCTCACCAGGGGCGACCCTTCAGCCAATCACCCTATGGCGCGGCGCGGGGGCGAGCCGCCGCGAACGGGGAGACGGCGCGATGCGATTCGAACGATGGGCCCTGACGGCGGTGGTGGCAGGCGCGCTCGCGTGCAGCGCGAACGCCTCGGGCGGCCTCGCTCGAGCGCGGGCTTCTCGATGAACCAGGGAGACTCGGGCTCGAACACGGGCGGCGCCCAGTGCTCGGCGAGCTGCGCGCTGCTGGTGCCCTACCTCGGGGCGGCGGTGGGCACCATGGGCGAGTGCGTGTCGGACTGTCAGGCGATGGCCATCCCCGCGGCCTTGCCACGCGTGCATCCGGGGCGCGTGCAGCACGCGGAGAGGCCTTGCGGGCAGTGCTTCGCGAGCGCCGCGTGCCGGGGCAGCGGCCACCCCACCGACGCGGGCGTCGACGCCGCCCACCGACGCGGGGCAGCCTCGGACCCGTGCGCGAGCGCGACCTCGTGCGGCGACTGCACGGCCCGCTCGACCTGCGGCTGGTGCAACGGCCGCTGCTACGTGGGGAGCAGCTCGGGCCCCACGGGCGCGTCGTGCGGCGAGTCGTCGTGGGCGTGGGTGTCGAGCCAGTGCAGCTCCACGCCTCCGCCCACCGACGCGGGGAGCACCGGCGGAGGCATCGGCTCGCAGTGCCAGGGCTGCGTGATCGGCGGCGCGTGCGCGAGCAACGTGCCCGCGTGCCTGACGACTCGACCTGCGCGGCGTGCCTCTCGGACTACTCGAACCCCGCGTGCGGCGACAACGCGAACTTCGTGAACCTCGTCTCGTGCGCGTGCGAGTCGTGCAGCGCAGCGCGCGGGCGAGTGCAGCGCCTTCGGGTTCTGACCGCGCCTTCACCCGGGCGGCGCGGGGTTCAGCCCGCGTCGCCGCCCATCTTCAAGATCGTCTTGAACTCCGCGGCGGTGACCGGCGTGACCGAGAGCCGGTTGCGCCGGAGCATCGCCATGTTCGCGAGCGACTTGCGGCCCTTGATCGCGTCGAGGCCCACGGGCGTCGGCAGCGCGCGCGCGAGCTCGACGTCGACGCAGGACCAGTCCTCGTCGGTGGAGGGGTCGGGGTAGGCCGCGCGGGCGACGCGGGCGATACCATTGACCTCCTTTCCCTCGTTGGAATTGGTAGTAGAGGCAGAGGGTCGCCCGGCCATCGCGCGGAGGTTGTTGCGCGCCTCGTAGTTGCACGCCGTCAGTGGGTGCAGGCCGTCGGCCACGAGCTGCGACCAGGGTACTTGAAGGAGCTCGCTCTTGATGAGCCAGTAGCGGGTCTTCGCCATCGCCGCGGGAGTGTCTACGCGAGAGAGACCGCGCGCGCGAACAAACGGCGTCAGTCGATCCGCCATCGCGAGCCGGTCGGCGAGCTCGCCCGGCGCTATTTTGGCTCGCCCGCGAGGTCGTCGCTCGCGCTCCATGCGCGCAGGGTCGCGCAGGCAGCTCGGCGACGGCCTCGGCGAAGTGGAGCGTGTGCTGGAGCACGGCCTCGGCGTTGCGGTGCGGGAGGCGGGCAGACGCGCGGCGCGCAGGGCGGCGCGTTGCACGTCTTCGGTGACATCGTCGAGTGCAGCGAGGAGCGCGTCGAGCACCTCGGTGTCGCCTCCTGGGACGAAAGGGATGCACAGGAGCGCCACCGCTGCGAGATGCGAAGGACCAGTCGAGCGAGCGATCACCGGAAGACGGTTTCGGCCGCTGCGGGTGATGGCGCGCCGATGCGGGCGATGCGGCGCGGTCGCGCGAGGACGATGTCGTGCGGCCAGCGAGGAGCCGATCGACGATGCGGCGTCGACGGAACGTGACGGGTGCCACCGACGAGCCGACGACGGCGTCCTTGCCGCCGAAGGTGGACGATCCACGAAGCCTGGCGCGTTATGCCGTCAGGTGGCGGGGGCTGCGCCTGCCGCCTTGGGATGGCTCCAGACGCCGACGACCGAGGGCTCGATCGGAAGCTCCATCGCGCCGCGCGGGGTGGGCGGGGGCGAAGGTCGGCGCGCGGTCGAGGGCGTCGCGGAGCGCCCGCAGCGCGCCACGAGCGAGGGTGGCGGGCGGTGAAGGCGTCGACGTCGGAGAGCGTGTCCGCGCGCTCTTCGGAGGCGTGAGTCAACGCGCGCGTCGCAGTCGGGCGAAGACGCGGCGGCCGAGGAGGTCTTCCCAGCGTGGGGCAGCGTCGGGCGCGATGTGCGCGGAGCTCATGGCCTCTCTCGCCAGCGCGGGTCAGGCCGCTCGCGGGAGGTCGGCTTAACGTATCTGGTCGAACCAAGAAAGACGCGAGGAAGTGGTTCGTGAAGAGCGCGCGGTGCTGAACGAGAGCCGCTCTCCGCGCGGTTGGGTTGATCACGCGCGAGGAGAAGGCCGCTCGAGCGACGGCGACGTCTTCGACGACCCGATCGCGCCGTCGAGGAGCGCCGCCGCTGCGCCGCGGTGAATCGTCTGTCCCGCGCGCCGTCATCAGCTGCGCGAGTTTATCGGCTCCAGCCGTAAGTCTTGGAGACCCGGCGCGGGATTGATGTCGACGAGGATGCCGTCGATGATCTCCCCCTGAGCTCGGAGGCGGCGTCGACGTCGGGGTTCCAGTTCGACCGGTGAGGCACCGTAGAGCGGCGAAGGTGTACGGCGCTCCGCTCTCGTGCCTCGGTGACGACTCAGCGCGTGACCTCCTCCTCGCTCCGAACCCGCTCAATGGGGAACGAGATGCCTAGAGTTTTGATCTGCGCCTTTAAAAAGCCCTTGATTTCCTCTTGTGTCGGCGCGGGCAGTCGCACCCATCCCCATTCGGCCGGGCCGCGGTGGCCGACCCACCACAGGCGCTTGCGCCGCGCGCGCGATCCCCGCCGCGCCATCGCCGCGGGCGCCGCGCTCTGTTCCGCCCTCGCTCGCGCCTGCACCGGGGCGACGTCGGTGTACTCCCGCATCGCGACCACGCAGCGCAGGCCCGGGTGCTCCGCGCACGCGCGCTCCATGCACTCGAAGAGGAGCGCGCGGGTCTTCCACGACGTGATCCGCTCCACCGCGTCGATGAGCAGCAGGGCCTTCCCGCTTCGCACGGCGTCGACGACGCCCGCGGAGAGCGCGGCGTCTCCCTCCGCGCTCAGCGCTGCGGGCAGCGCGTCGACGAGGTGCGCCACCGACCAGTCGCGCGGCGTCTGCGTGAAGGACGTTGCGTCGAGGAGCACCGGGAGGAGGTCCACCGCGCCTCCGAGCCGCTCGCGGACCTCGCCCCTGTCACCCCGCGCGAGCGTGAGCGCGAGCAGGCGGAGCGCCGTGGTCTTGCCGATCCCTGGAGGGCCGACCAGCACCGTGGGCCGCGGGCCGCGCAGGACGTCGGCCCAGCGCCGACGACCCACGGGGTGCCGCAGCGCCGCGTCGACCACGATCACCTCCTCCGGGAAGACCGCGTGGGACCAGAGGTCCAGCGTCGGGCGCTGCCTCCCGCGGCGCAGGCCGAGGTAGCGGTCTGGCACGGGGAGCTCGTACACGTCGACGCGCGACCGCAGCCGGGCGAGGTAGTCACGTCGTTGTCGCGAGGGCTCGTCAGGGTCCGTCGCGTCGAGCGCGGCGACGTCGCAGAGGTCGAGGGTGCCGCGGCGCCACGTCCAGAAGTCCCCCGCGTGCTGGATGAGCTCAGGCAGGAGCGACGGCGTGACGAGCAGCACCACCGCGCGCCGCGTCTCGGCGAGCGCCTCGCGACCTCGGCTGAGCGCCGCGAGGCAGCGACGTCGTCGCTCGGGCTCCAGGGCTTCGAGCCCCGTCACGGCCACGACCCCGCGAGCCTTCGGGTCGAGGTCGCGCAAGAAGCCCGAGAGGCTCGCCTCGTCCGACAGGTTGAAGCGGTCGACGGCCATCGACCCGGCGAGCGCGTCGTCGATGTGCTGGGTCACCCGCGCGTGCGCCGCGGGGCTCGGCGAGGTGAGCACCCACAGGCTCGGCCCGTCGAGCAGGTCGAGCGCGGTGAAGAGCGGGGCGAGGGCCTCGCTCAGCTCCCCTTCGCCCATGCCTCACGCACGTACGACTCGATCACGGGGTGGACCTCGTACCAGACGTCGCGGTTCGTCTGGCACAGCACGTACTGGTTCTGCAGGGCTACGTCGCCCATCTGCACGCCCGAGGGCATCCCTTTGCGCTGCACCTCGACGAGCTCGGCGAGGAGCGGCGGGGTGATCCCGGCCATGTAGTCGCGGCGGAGCGCGTCGACGGCGGCCTGCGCGTTGGCGGCGGTGACGGTGGCGGAGCGCTTCTGCGTCGCCTCGAGCACGGCCGACTGGATGAGCCGGATGTACTCCCGGAGCATTCCCCCGGAGTGGGCGGCGAGCTGGTCGAGGGCCTCGGGCTCGAAGAGCTCGCCTCGGGCGAGGCCCACCGAGGCCACGCGCTTGTCGACGACCTCGCGCATGAAGTCGTAGCCGGCCTCGTGCCTCGCGCCGTCGCGGCTCCGCAGCTTCACGTTGGGCAGCGCGTAGACGCTCTTGAAGATCTGCTTGGTGAGGTTGAGGTACGGCGAGTAGTACAGGTGCGCCGGGATCACGTAGATCAGGTGGCACGACGGCGCGTCGAGCACCTGGCTCTCGGCGAAGATCTGCCGGCCCTGCTCGACGTCGACGCGGTCGAGCCCGTCGACGATGACGAGCAGGCGGCGGCCGACGGCGGACTCGACGGCGCGCACGATGGCGCCGACGGCGGCGACGATCTCGGTGATCTGCGGCTTCACTTCGAGCTTGCGAACGAGCTGCTCGGTGAGGCCGAGTTGAACTTGAGGTCCTTGAAGAGGGTGGCCGCGCTGACGAGGACGGCGCCCGCGAGCCCGCCCGCCGCGGCCCCGACGCTCACCGCGATCGCGTTCAGGATCGACGCGACGGGGACGGTGAAGTCCTTCGACTCGGTGTTCGCGCGCACCAGCGACTGGATGCTCTGCGCGAGGTCCTTCAGGAGCTTCTCAGGGAGCCTCGCGCCGGCGACGCGCCCCGCGGCGAAGATCGCCGAGCCGAGGAGGAACAGCACCTCGACGTGGTTGACGTTGAAGAGGTCGGTGAGCTCGTCGACGTCGATGAGCACCGGGAGGAACTGCCCCTGGAGCTGCTGCGCGAGGTAGCGCAGCTCGGAGCTCTTGCCGGTGCCCCTCTGGCCGACCAACAGCGCGTGCAGCGGCGCGTCGGCGAACTGGAACTCGATCGCCATGCGCTCGAGCTGGTCTTGCTGGCGCGCGACGAAGAACTTGAGGGTGGGGCCCTCGAGCTTCTGCATCGGGTCGAAGAGGTTGTAGACGGTCTTCCAGGGAGGAGGCATCGGCGGAGCTGCGCGGATCGTACACGCGAGAGGTCAGGGCGTGTCGGGTCTCGCTCGCCCCGCCGCGCGGGCTCTCCTCGGAGGCGCCGGGCCGTGCGATGGTTCGCCCCCCGACGCCTCCACCGAAGGACACTCCCCCGTGAACGCATCGCCCCGCCGCCCGTCGTCGCTCCTCCGCGGGGGCCTCGTGCTCGCCGCCCTCGCCGCCTCCGCCGCGGCCTTCGCCCACCCGTCGCCCGCCGACGCGCAGCAGGCGCCCGCGCCCACCTACGCGGTGCGCTTTCAGCGGCGCGCGGTCGTGGGGCAGCGCGCGCGCGTCGTCGTCGAGGGAGAGAAGCGCCAGACGATGCGCGTCGAGGTGAGCGGCCGCCCGCCGGTGAACCGCGACGAGCGCCTGCGCGTGCAGCTCCGCGCGGTCGAGCGGATCACCGCGGTCAACGCCGCGGGCCGCCAGGTGGGGAGCGAGCTCACCATCGAGCGCTTCGTCTCGGACGACGCGGGCGGCGAGCACGCGCTGCTCCGCCCCGGGCAGGTGCTCTCGGTGGTGCGCGGCGAGCGCGGCGCTGAACCGCGGGTCACCGTGGGAGGGCGCCCCGTCGAGCGCCCGGTGCGCGACGCGCTCGCCGTGGTGATGTCGCTGTCGATCAGCGAGACCAACGACGACGACGTCTTCGGCACCGCGCAGCGTCAGCCCGTGGGGGCCTCGTGGCCGATCAACTCCGCCGTGGCGCAGGCCGACCTCGAGCGCGAGGCCCACGTCACGTCTCGGCTCACGGGCCAGGCGCGCATCAACGCGCTCGCCACGGTGCAGCGGCAGCCCTGCCTCGACATCACGGTCGAGATGAGCGGCACCGTCACCGCGATGCAGAACCTGCCGCCGCGCGCGTCGGTGCGCTCGGGAACGATGCGCATGACCATGCGCGGGATGCTCCCGGTCTCGCCGACCGCGGTCACGCCGCAGCAGTCGATGGAGATGAACGTCGAGATGGTGGTCGACCTGCCCCCCAACGCGGCGGGCGACCACAACCAGATCCAGATCACCGTGCACGAGACGAAGTCCGGCACGGTCACCCCGCTGGGGCGCTGAGCGCGCCCCGACGCGGGGCAGAGGTCACATCGACAGGCCGCCGTCGATGTCGATGGTGCGGCCCGTGAAGTAGTCGCACTCGAGCACGAACTTCACGCCGCGCCAGATGTCCTCGGGGGCGCCGATGCGGCCCGCGGGGACGCGCTCGACCAGCGCGTCGCGTGCCTTCTGGTTCATCCCCTGGGTCATCGGGGTCTCGATCATCCCCGGCGCGATCGCGCCCACGCGGATGCCGTACCCGCCGAACTCCCGCGCCCACGTCAGCGTGTTCGCCGCGAGGGCCGCCTTCGCCGCCGAGTAGTTCGACTGCCCGCGGTTCCCGTAGCGCGCGATGGACGACATGTTCACCACCACGCCGGGGCGCGTGCCCGTCTCGAGCATCTTCGCCACCACCTCGCGCACCATGAAGGTCGCGCCCGAGAGGTTCACGCCGATCACCGCGTCCCACTGCGCGCGGGTGAGCTTCTCCACCGCGCCGGTCTCGCGGTTCTTCTTCACGAGAAGACCGTCGCGCAGGATGCCCGCGTTGTTGATCAGCCCGTTGAGCCCGCCCATCGCGTCGTGCGCCCACGCCACGAAGCTCTCGCACTCGGCCTCGCTCGACACGTCGAGCTTGCGCGTGAACAGCTTGCCCGGGCCCTTCACCGACTCGGCCAGCGCGGCGAGGCCCTCTTCCTTCACGTCGCCCACGGCCACCGAGGCGCCCGCCTCGACGAGCCGCTGCGCGAAGTGCGCGCCCATGCCCTGCGCGCCGCCCGTGACGATGATCTTCAGCGTATCGAGATCCATGGTCGTCTCCTCCTGCGATCGGCCCGCGTCGGAGAACAACCTCTGCGCGGGTCTGGTGCCGGTGCGTCTACCGCCCTTCGCACCGCGCGTAAACCTCATTTGTTGCGCTGCAACAAGTACCCCTCGATCATCCTGCGGGCGATGGAGATCCCCGACGGCGGCAGCTCGGGCAGCGCGTCGGGCGCGAACCACCGCGCGTCGTCGATCTCGGGGTCCGTGGGCTTCACATCCCCCGACGCGTAGCGCGCCGAGAAGCCCACCATGAGCTGGTGCGGAAAGGGCCACGGCTGGCTCGCCACGTACGCGATGTCTGTCACCTCGACCCCCGTCTCCTCGCGCAGCTCGCGGCGCACGCACTGCTCCAGGGTCTCTCCCGCCTCGACGAAGCCGGCGACCAGCGAGTAGCGGCCCGACGACCACGAGGGCTGGCGCACGAGCAAGAGCCTCCCCTCATCGTCGGTGACGCGCACGATCACGCAGGGCGACACCCGCGGCCACACCGAGTGGTCGCACCGCGGGCAGTGCTTCGCGCGCTCGCGCGGGTCGCGCTGAGACGTCGCCCCGCCGCAGATGCCGCAGTGGCAGGTGGTGCGGTCCCAGTGACGACCTGCGTGGCGAAGGCGCAGGCGGCCCAGGTCGAAGGGTCGACGCGCTCGGCGAGGGCGCGCAGGCCCACCACGGTGAAGCCCGCGGGGAGCGGGTGACCGTTGGGGAGCTCGACGGCGAAGAGGGCGTCGCCCTCGAGCGCGCCGAGGTGATGAATGGTCGTGGGCGCGAGCCCGAGCGCGGAGAGGGAGGTCGGGAGAAGGTCTCCGTCGGGGCCGCTCGCGAGCACCACGGCGTCGCCGCGGGTGACGCACCAGCGCGCGCGCTCGGGGAGGGGATCGGGCACGGGCTCGCAGCCTCGCGCGA
This sequence comes from Polyangiales bacterium, assembly GCA_041389825.1. Lineage (GTDB taxonomy): Bacteria > Myxococcota_A > Polyangia > Polyangiales > JAEYZO01. The sequence continues at coordinate 38,732 of JAWKRC010000026.1, forward strand.
AGCCCGCGGCCTCTCCGGGGAAGACCTCGACGGCGTCGGCGCTCACGCGCCGCGGGTGTGCTTCTCGACGAGCCGCGCGAGGCCAGGGACGGCCTCTTCGACGTTCTTCTTTCCCTGCGGGCGGAGCTGCTCGTAGGCCTTCTTGAGCGTGGTGTGGCGGGTGTTCGTCGCGCGGTCGTCGGTGATCCCGAGGAGCGCGTCGGCGATCTCGCCCTTGCGAGACGTGAAGGCGTCGACGAGCGACTTGCCGCCGGCGTTGGTGAGGTGCGCCTGGTAGAAGGGGTCGAGGCGCGCGGCGAAGTCGTCGAGGAGGCCGTCGACCACGTCGGGGATCATCCCGGGGCGGGCGCCCTTCACGACCTTGAACGCGCCCTTGATGGCGAGGCCCGACAGGCCCGACTTCGCGTTCACCTCGTCGTCGAGGAGGCGCTCGGCGTCGCGCACCACCTGCTGACGGCGCGCGGGGTCGGTGAGGATGCTCTTCAAGTCTGCCATGACGGTGCTCTCTCTCGTGTCGGTGTGAGTCGGTCTCAGCGGTGCCAGGGCACGGCGGCGCCGGGCGTGTCGCCTTCGATGCGCGCGAGCACGCCCCCAGACGCGACGTAGATGTCGGAGCAGGGCAGCGCGCCCGCGCCGAACTCGACGTTGGCGGCCTGCGACACGCCCGAGCGCAGGGTCATGGGGTTCGACCCGTCGGGGTCGAGGCGGATCACCCGGCCGCGGCCGTTGTCGCCGATGTAGATGCGGCCCATCGCGTCGAAGGCGAGGCCGTCGGGGGCGCCGAGGTTGGTGGCGATGGTCTCGCGCGCGGTCTCGGCGCCGTCGGTGAGGGTGAGGGCGATGAGCGATCCCGCGCCGTAGGAGTCGACGTAGAGCCGGCCGTCGGTGTTGAACGCGAGGCCGTTGGCCTGGGCGATGGTGCTGGTGGTGACGCGCGCGCGCATCCCGTCGACGGGGACGCGGTAGACGTGGCCGCCGCCGAAGTCGGAGTAGTAGAGCGTGCCGTCGGCGGCGATGGTCAGGCCGTTGGGCTGCCCCGCCGTGGAGACGTAGGGCATGCCGCTGGGGGCGTCGGCGGTGGTGTCGATGACGTAGATGACCCGGGTGGTGGGCACGCCCACGTAGAGGCGGTTGCGCGCGGTGTCGAGCGCGAGGCCCCACACGGTGGTCGCGCCCGAGGGGAGCGACGCCCACGTGGGCTCGGGGGCCATGCCCGGCCGCAGTCGGCCCACGGCGCGCGACTGCGAGTAGTAGATCGTCCCGTCGGGGCCGATGACCAGGCCCTCGGTGCCGCGGATCGACGAGATGTCAGGCCGCTCGGAGCCGCAGGTGGGGGTGTTGCCCGCGTCGGTGGGGTTGCCCGCGTCGGTGGGGTTGCCCGCGTCGGTGTCGCCCGCGTCGGTGGGGGGCGTGCCGCTGTCGGTGTCGCCCGCGTCGGCGCCGGGGGTGCCCGTGTCGACCGGGGTGTTGCCCGCGTCGGTGTTCGCGGGGTCGGGGTCAGAGCTGCACGCGGCGATGGAGAGGCAGAGCGTAAGCGACAGGGCGAGGCGCATGAGGTGACGGGTTCTCGCCGCAATCGCGCGGGGATGCAAGGCCCGCGATGGGGTTCCCTAAGGGCCCGTGATGCTCTACCTCATCGCGCATGGACTACGCCTCTCTGCGCCGGGAGTACCACTCGCGCCCCTTCGACGTGGCCGACGCCGACGCCGACCCCTTCGCGCAGTTCGAGGGGTGGTTCCGCGAGGTGATCGCGTCGGGCGGGAGCGAGGTCAACGCGATGTCGCTCGCGACCGCCGACGCCAACGGGCGGCCCTGCGTGCGCATGGTGCTCTTGAAGGAGCTCGACGCGCGGGGCTTCGTGTTCTTCACGAACTACGGCAGCCACAAGGCCGCGCAGCTCGCGGTGAACCCGCACGCGGCGCTGTGCTTCTTCTGGCCTACGCTGGAGCGCCAGGTGCGCGTCGAGGGCAAGGTCGAGCGCGTGAGCGAGGCCGAGTCCGACGCGTATTTCGCCGAGCGCCCGCGGGGCTCGCAGGTGAGCGCGTGGGCCTCTCCGCAGAGCGAGGAGGTCGTCGACCGCGACGCGCTGGAGCGCGTCTTCGCCGAGGTCGACGCGCGCTACGAGGGCGGGGCCGTGCCGCGGCCTCCGCACTGGGGCGGGTACAGGGTGATCCCGACGCGCTTCGAGTTCTGGCAGGGCCGCGCGAGCCGCATGCACGACCGCGTGGAGTACCACCACTCGCCCGACGGGTGGACGAAGCGCCGCCTCGCGCCGTGAGCGCCTACCGCCCCGTGAGCGCGGCGTCGAGCGCGGGCTCCAGCGCCTCGTAGGCCTCGCGCATCGCGGCCGCGAGCGGGGTGAGCGTCGCGGCGAGCGGGGAGTGACGTCTCCACGCGAGCGCGATGGTGCGCTCGGGCACGCGCGGCGCGAAGGGGCGGAGCTTCAGCGCGTGGTGGCGGTTCTCCGTCGGCACCGCGATGCGCGGGAGCAGCGTCACCCCCGCGCCGCCCGCCACCATCTGCGTCAGCGTCGGCAGGCTCGTCGCGCGGAAGCCCATCTCCTCGGCGCCGGCCTTCTCGCAGAACGACAGCGCCTGCGCGCGAAAGCAGTGCCCGTCGTCGAGGAGCAGCACCCGCTCGCCGTCGAGCTCGTCGGCCTTCACGGGCTTGCGCGAGCGCGACAAGGGGTGCCCCGGCGCCGCTGCGAACACGAAGGGGTCGCGACCCAGCACCGCGTGCTCGAGGTCGCCGAGCTCGGCCTCCAACGCCACCACCGCGCCGTCGAGCTCGCCCGATTGCAGCAGCTCCACGAGGGTCGAGGTCTTCTCCTCGCGCCACACCAGGGTCAGCTTCGCGAAGCGCTCCCTCAAGAGCGGCATCACCTCGGGCAGGAGGTACGGCGCGATGGTCGGGATCACCCCGAGCCGCACCGTGCCCGCGAAGGGGTCGGCGTGGCGCTGCGCGAGCTCCACCAGCTCGTCGGCGCCCACGAGCAGACGTCGCGCGCGGTCGATGAGCGCGGCCCCGCGGCGGTGGGCATCACCCGACGTCGGTCGCGCTCGAAGAGGCGAACGCCGAGAGCGTCTTCGAGCTGCGCCACCTGCGCCGAGAGGGCGGGCTGCGAGACGTGGCAGAGCTCCGCCGCGCGGCGAAAGCTCCGGTGCTCGGCCACCGCCACCGCGTACTGGAGCTGCCGCAGCGTGAGCGGGTGAGGGGAGAAGCGCACGATAGCCAGAGGCTATCAGTGAGCCAGGAACGTTGTCATTTACACCCTGCGTCGGCGTGCGGAGAAATGGGGGCAACGAAGGAGGAGCGAGCCATGTACAAGAGCCCCAGCAAGCTGTCGGAGTCGTCGCGCGAGAAGGTGGTCAAGGCCCTCAACGCGGTGCTCTCTGACGCCCTCGACCTGCACAGCCAGATCAAGGTCGCGCACTGGAACATCCGCGGCCCGCAGTTCGCGTCGCTGCACCCGCTGTTCGAGACCTTCGCGGTGGGCCTCGCCGCGCACGGAGACGCCGTGGCCGAGCGCGCGGTCACGCTCGGCGGCCGGGCCTACGGCACCGCGCGGCACGTCGCGAAGACCTCGCGGCTGCCCGACTACCCCCAGGAGACGACGCGCGACCTCGAGCACGTGAGGCTCCTCGCGGAGCGGTTCGAGACCTTCCTCGACGGGGTGCGCGCGGCGCGGGGTGAGGGCGAGGCCGAGGGAGACACTGACTCGGTCGACCTGCTCACGCAGATCATCACCGAGTTCGAGAAGCACTCGTGGTTCTTGAGGGCGTCTCTCGGCGAGTGAGCGGGAGGGTCAGCCGCCAGCGCGCAGCAGGTCGAGGATCACCGGGATGGCCTGCGCCACGCCCGAGGGGCCGATGCCCGCGACGGAGCCGTTGATCTTCCGCACGATGACCATGGTGCGCAGGTCGACGACGAAGGTGCTCTCGCGCACGCCGTAGGCGTCGAAGCTGCGCGTGCCCACGCCGGGAGGGTCGATCACCGCGGTCACGGGGATGTTGAACGCGGTGATCCAGCTCTCGAGGTTGCGGCGCGTCGGCGGCTGAAAGCTGTTGGTCGCGAGGATCTCGACGATCTCGCCGCCAGCGTCCAGCACCTCTCGTCCTCGCGCGGCCAGGTCACGGGCCGCGTTCCTACAGCCGGGTCAAAGGAACTCTGAGACGTGCACGATGGCGTAGCGCCGCCCTCGCGCCCTCACGTCTTGCATCGACAACGGCCCGTAGGGCCGCGTGTTCGACACGCCCTCGCCCGTGGGGTTGTCGAAGCCCTCCCACTCCAGGCCCTGGAGCACGTTGCCCACCGCGTTGCCGTAGGGCCCCTCGGGGTACGGCCCCACCCCGCTCGCGTCGGCCACCACCATCACGTCGGCCGCGACGTCCTCCGCGACGTCCTTGGTCGGGACGTCGACCGCGGGCGCGTCGACGGTCGCGACATCGACCGCGGGCGCGTCGGTGACGGTGCTCCCCGCGTCGGTCACCGTCGGGGTCGAGCCCTCTCCGCCGCACCCGAGGAGGAGCATCGCCATCGCCCACGGGAGAGTGCTTCGCGCGCGCATCGGTCACTCCGTTCTCGGCCGAACGCCGATCCAGGTCAACACGGTCGGGCCCTGCCCGGGGTCGGTGCTGACGCTCGCCCCGTCGGCCGACACGCGGCCCGTCGCCACCACCTGCGCCGTGCCCGCGGTGGGGGGCGTGCTCAGGATGTCGTGACCGAGGGCGACGAACTCGACGGCAGTGTTCGGCGCGAGCCCTCCCGCGTCGCGGATCGTCACGCCGATGGGTCGCGTCGCGGTGAGCGCGAAGGGCGCGAGCGCGCGCAGGAGCACGAGCCGCTGCCCCGCCGCGAAGGGAGGCGCCTGGTCGACCGGCACGGCCGCCACGCGCACGCGCGCGCCGAGCTCGCCGAGGTCGAAGTCTTCGAGGTCGAGGGTGACCCCGCTGTCGGGCGCGAAGGCGAGGGTCACGTCGCCCGCGGAGACCTCTCCGCCAGCGTTCCCTTCGGGCACGGCGGGGCCCGTGGCGGTGTACGCGGGCACGCGCAGCGCGGCGGGGAGCGTGACGGCGCCGTCGACGGGCGCGGGCACGGGGGCGAAATAGAGGCTCGCGTGGTCGGGGCGGCCGTGCACCTGCACCGAGTAGATCTCCGCGGGGAGGAACTCGCGCACGGGCACCGAGAAGCGCCCGTCGGCGTCGGTGTTGCCGATGAAGCACGCGGGGCCGCAGAAGGTGATGGCGTGGTTGGCGAGGGGCGCGCCGTCGAAGGTCTCGGCGCGGCCCACGACCCGGGTGATGCACACGCTGCCGTCGCGTCGGTCCGCGAGGGCGGTGGTGCAGCCCTCCCCTGCGTCGGAGACGTCGGTGGCGGAGACGTCAGTGGCGGAGACGTCGCGGCCCGCGTCGGTCGCGACCGCGGGTGAGGTCCCGCACGCGGCGGTGAGCATCACGACGGCGAGGGCGCGGCGCACGGCGGTAGGAGGCACCGAGAGGCCCGCCCCGCGCAAGCGTCACGACGCGCCGATCTTCAAGCGCGGGGCACGGACGAGCTGGTACGCGCCGTACGCGGCGAGGCCCGCCGCGACGACGCCGAGCGCGACCTTGCCGCGGCCCTGCTGGGCGATCTCGTGGAGCGCGCCCGCGGTGCCGCGCCACTCCGACGCGTCGGAGCGCGCCGCGGCCTGGATCAAGAACCACCCGAGCAGCGCGAACACCACGCCCCGCGCGGCGAGGCCGAAGCGGCCCAACCGCTCGATCCACGCGCGCGCCTCTTCGCTCAGGTCGGAGAGCTTCAGGTCCCGCATGAACTTCGCGGTCACGGCCTGCACGAAATGCGAGATCGAGACGCCGACGACGACGGCGCCCGCGAGGCCCACGGCCACGGCGCCGACCCCGCCCTGGCGCAGCAGCGCGTCGAGCCAGGTGCGCCCGCCGTCGCGCGTCGTGGGTTCGCCCGCGAGGCGCTGCACGACGCCCACCACGAAGGAGCCGTAGACCACCGCGCTCACGACGCACCCCGCGCGCTTCGCGAGGCCCTTGAGGTCGGAGCCGGCGTGGTTCGGGTCGAAGACCGCCTGCGCGAAGCGCCAGAGCGCGTAGCCCGTCATGCCCACCGCGACCACGACGAGGAGCACCGTGCCGAGCGGGTGGTCGGTCATGGTGCGCACGGCCCCGTCGCGGTCGGTGACGCGCCCGCCCGAGGCGCCCGCGGCGGCCATCACGGCGAGGACCCCGAGCACGAGGTAGACGGCGCCCTTGGTGGCGATGCCGAAGCGGGCGAGGCGCTCGACCCAGGCGTTGCGGCGCGGGTCGGCGACCTCGCGCGCCGACGCGAACACGCGCTCTTCGTTCATGGGGTCGCTCCGTCGCGGGGCCCGGCGAGAGGCGGCGCCCGCGCAGGAGGGAGATGCTCCGACGCGCGCCGCGGTGGTGCGCGGGGCGCGGCGCGGGGGAGTACGTCAGGGCCGGGAGAAAAATGTGAGGCCCGTGTCGATCGGGGCGAGGCTCCTTCGTCGTGGTGGTGAAGGGCCCGGCGGCGTCGCCGGGTTCACCGCGCGAGGAGAGACGACATGCGATTCATGGTCATCGTGAAGGCCACCCCGGACAGCGAGGCGGGCCGTATGCCCACCGAGGCCGAGCTCGCGGCGATGGGGAAGTTCAACGAGGAGCTGGTGAAGGCGGGGGTGATGCTGGCGGGCGAGGGGCTGCACCCGAGCGCGAAGGGCGCCCGTGCGCGGTACACCGACGGCAAGTGGGTCTTCACCGACGGCCCCTTCACCGAGACGAAGGAGCTCATCGCGGGCTTCTGGATCTGGCAGGTGAAGTCGAAGGAGGAGGCCCTGGAGTGGGTGAAGCGCTGCCCGCCCACGATGCGCGAGGGCGAGGAGTCGGTGCTGGAGATCCGGCAGGTGTTCGAGGCCGACGACTTCGGCGACGCGCTCACCCCCGAGCTGCGCGAGGCCGAGGAGCGCCTGCGCGCCGAGTCGGCGACGCAGCGGCAGCAGAAGTAGCGGGCGCTTGAACGCCGCGCGGGGGGCGCGATAGACCACCGGCTCGCTCCGCGCACAGTCAGCGCGGGGCGGGCGGTGAGCGAGCGTGAGCGGCGACGTGCGTCGCGCCATCGAGGCGGTGTGGCGCATCGAGTCTCCTCGGTTGATCGCGGCGCTCACCCGCGCGGTGAGGGACGTCGGCCTCGCCGAGGAGCTCGCGCAAGACGCCCTCGTCGCCGCGCTGGAGCAGTGGCCCGCGACGGGCGTCCCTGACAAGCCCGGGGCGTGGCTGATGACCACCGCGCGCAACCGCGGGGTCGATCGATTGCGCCGTGACCGGATGCGCGCCCGAAAGCACGACGCGCTCGCGCACGACCCCGACCTCTCGCCCGACACGGTGGACCTCGACGCGGCCCTCGACGACCCCGTGGGCGACGACGTGCTGCGCTTGATGTTCATCGCGTGCCACCCCGCGCTCGGCGTCGAGGCCCGCGTCGCGCTCACCCTGCGCCTCGTGGGAGGTCTCACCACGCCCGAGATCGCGCGGGCCTTCCTCGTGCCCGAGGCCACCGTCGCGCAGAGGATCGTGCGGGCGAAGCGAACGCTCTCCGAGGCGAGGGTGCCCTTCGAGGTCCCCCGCGGAGACGCGCTCGCGGAGAGGCTCGCGTCGGTGATGGGGGTGATCTACCTGGTCTTCAACGAGGGCTACGCGGCCACCGCGGGCGACGACTGGGTGCGCCCTGAGCTCTGCGAAGACGCGATGCGCCTGGGGCGCGTGCTCGCGGGGCTCGCGCCCGACGTCTCCGAGGCGCACGCGCTGGTCGCGCTGATGGAGCTGCAGGCGTCGCGGCTGCGCGCGCGGGTGGCGGCGGACGGCGCGCCGATCCTCCTCGCCGCGCAGAACCGCGCGCGGTGGGACCGGCTGTTGATCGCGCACGGCCTCGCGGCGCTCGCGCGCGCGGAGTCGTTGGGTGGAGCGAGGGGCTTCTACGCGCTGCAAGCGGCGATCGCGGCGTGCCACGCGCGTGCGCCGAGCGCCGAGGCGACGGACTGGCCGCGCATCGCGTCGTTGTACGGCGCGCTCGCCGAGGTCGCGCCGTCACCCGTGGTGGCGCTGAACCGCGCGGTGGCGGTGTCGATGGCGGACGGTCCCGCGGCGGGGCTCGCGGCGGTCGACGCGCTCGCGGCGACGGGCGCGCTCGACGGGTACCACCTCCTCCCGAGCGTGCGCGGCGACCTGCTGGAGAAGCTCGGTCGGAGCGAGGAGGCGAGGGCGGAGTTCGCGCGCGCCGCGTCGCTCACGCAGAACGCGCGGGAGCGGGCGCTGCTGTTGGCGCGGGCCAGAGGTCTCGGGTGAGCGTCGATGGGTCGAGCCGGGGGCAGGCACGCGAGGTCGTGGCGCGGGGCGGGAGTTCCGAGGGCGAGCGCGTGGTTGACGCGAACGGATGACTCAGCGCGCGAGCGATGCCGCCCTCATCGCGCGCGGGCGCAGCGGAACCCCAAGGCCTCCAGGGTCGGCTCGGTGATCACGACGCGCCGCGCGGAGACCGCCATCGAAGGAAGGTTCTGATACATCGTGCCGCGGGCGCTTCGAGATCCCGCGCTGAGGTCGCACACCGGGTTGATCTGCGGGAGATCGCGCCAGCACAGCCCTCGTCGACCGAAGGGGTCGAACCGATCCGTGACCCACTCGACCACGTTGCCTTCGAGGTCGAAGACGCCGCCGAAGCTCTCCCGCCCACCCACGCGGCGCGTGCCCTCGCCGTCGTCCCCCGTGCACGTGCCGATCTGCGCCCGCGCGCAGGTCGCCGGCTCGTCACCCCACGGGGCGCTGCGCGGGACCGGGCGGTCGCGCGACCCCCGGGCTGCGTACTCCCACTCGGCCTCCGTCGGCAGGCGGCCGCCGTCCCAAACGCAGAACGCCATCGCCGTGGCCCACTCCACGCACTCGATGGGGTGGTGCTCCAAGCGCCCGGGCGCGCGGGTCCAACTGCACTCGGTGTTCGACCGCGGCTCGACCACCGGACCCCGCCAGACGACCGTGCGCCCTCCCGGGTACCGGACATCGGTCGCAGGCGCCGGGTGGCCTGCGTCCCAGAAGCGCCGGAAGCGAGCGATGGTCACTTCGTGGCTGTCGAGTGAGAAGGCGCCCACGGTGATGGACTCCTGCACGGGTTCAGCGTCCAAGACGCCGACGGAGCCCATCGCGAAGGTGCCCTCGGAGAAGGGCACGACCCCGCACCCTCGCTCGTTCCCGTTGGGACAACTCCGTTGAACGAGGCCGCCGGTCGCGACGCAATGCCTGTCGCGTCGCAGCGACCGCCAACGCCGCACGGCGTCCCCGACAAAGCCAGCCGAGCTTCTACACAGGCAGGCACGGGCGAGCAGCGACGCACGCCCACCCGACAAGACGACAATCCCTCCACGCACGAAGCCCCGTCGACGCACCCGGTACATCCCCCCGACGCGGTGCAGACCTCCCCCGGGTCGCACCCACCGCACGATCCGCCGCAGCCGTCACCCCCGCACGCGCGCGAGTCACAAGACGGGACGCACAGGACGTCCGGAGCGCCCGCCTCGGACGGCGCGACGTCGGGACGTGACGCGTCCACGTCCGCGTCCGGCACGAGTGCGTCCGGCACGAGCGCGTCCGGCACGAGCGCGTCGGGGACGAGCGCGTCGGGGACGAACGTGTCCGCCGTGTGGACGTCTGGAGAGGTGGCGTCGCGATCCATCACCGCGGAGACGTCTTCTTCCTCCGGAGCGTCGAACCGATCGAAGGACGCGACGGCGTCGAGGGTCGAGGCGTCGAGGGGCGCGGAGCCTCCGGTGGTCTCGACACACGCCGAGAGCGCGAGAGCGAAGAGCAGCCCAATCCCCATCCGTTGAGCGTCTCGGGTCGTTGGCGCCGATAGGAGATCCAAGCCTTCACCAGCGTCAAGCGTGCTCGCCTCGGGTTCGGGGCACTCCAGCGAGTCGCTGTACCGGTGTGTGGTGCCGTTCCGCCATTGGTGGTGGAGCGTCGAGGCGCCGCGCGTAGCCCTCACTCGCCGAGGCCCTGGTCGACCTCGATGATCCGTCGGAGCCGTCGCGTCGGTCCCGCGCCGTCGAACTCGACCACGGTCTGGTGGCCTCCGACGCGACCCGCGGCGCAGCGCACCGGGGCTTCATCGCTGCACTCGAAGGTCATCAGCGAGAGCGGCTCCAGCGCGTCTTCGAGCGCGCCACGCAGGGGTTCGTGCGTGGCGGGCCGCGCGACCTGCGCGGGGGTGGAGCGCGTGCAGCGGCGGCGGCCTCCGTTGCCCGCGCCGTCGGTGCATCGCTCGATCCCAGCGGCGGAGGCGAGCGCGCCCCACTGCTCGGGCGAGGCGTAGCTCAAGCGTCCGACGAGCGAGGCCGTGGTGCTCGTCGCGACGTCGTCGACGGAGAGCCCGCGCGAGAGCGGGAGGCGCGCGGCGACCTCGGCCTCGGCGTGAGCGCCGTCGAGGGCCGCGGACTCTCGCGAGAGCGCGAGCGGTTGTCCGCTGCCGTCCGCGGGGAGCGCGAAGACCTGGAGGGTGTTCGAGGTGGTGACCGTTCCGCGCGTGAGGAACGCGATGAGCTCGGGGTGCCCGTCTCCGGTGACGTCGACGGAGATGAGCGACGAGACCTCGGCGTCGTTGGGGAGGGGGTAGTTGCGCTGCCGCGAGATGGCGCCGCGCTCGCTCCGACGGAACCACGTCACGACGCGCTCGGCGCGCCCGGTGGGATCGGCCGAGGTGACGCCCGCGACGGCGACGACGTCGTCGAAGCCCGCGGCGCCCGGCCACGGGGAAGCGGCCATCACCGAGCCTCCCGCCACGCGCGCGGACGCGAGCTCGACGAGGGACGCGGGCGCGGGCGCGTCGACGGCGGGCGCGGGCGCGTCGACGGCGGTGACGGCCTGCGGCGCGACGTTCGCGGGCGGCGGCGACGGCCGCGAGCACGCGGCGAGGAGGAGCGCGCAGGGGAGGGCGAGCGGGCGGAGCGGCACGGTGAACGCGAGGAGAGACAGCGCGTGGGGAGACGTCAAGGGAGGGGAGTCACGCGGTCGCGCGGGCTCATGGGGGGCGTGGATCGCTCAGCCACGCGACGAGGTCTACCAGCCCAGGCACGCGCGCGAGAACCTCGTCGTGGTCGTCACCGATCGCGTCGGCGAGGTCCCTCACCGTGTCGCTCACGCGCGCCCCTCGCGCGGCGCGTCGAGGAGCCCCATCTGACGGAGCTCCGAGGCGCGGTACTGCGACATCCACGCGGCGAGAGAGTCGGGGTCGAGCCGTCGCGCGATCACGCCCGCGTCGACGTCGTGCTCCACCACGTGGATCGAGCTCGCCGGGTCTGAGAGGAAGTCGAGCAGGCGGTCGGAGTGCGTCGCGACGAGGACGGTGTGCGCCTCGGCGCAGTCTTCGATGTTCTCGACGACCCGCGCGAGCAGCGAGGGGTGCATGTGCAGGTCGGGCTCGTCGAAGGCGACCGAGCCCGCCCACGGGCGTGAGGAGCGTCGTGAGGAGCGTGAGGTAGACGATCATCCCGTCGGACATCTCGTCGAAGAACATCCACTGGCCGGAGCGGCCGTCGCGCCACTTCATCACGACCTGCCCCCGCCCGCCCCCGCTCGGAGGGAAGGACACTTCGTTGACGTAGGGGAACTCCCGGCGGAACTCGTCGAGCAGACGTTCCCAGGCCGAACGACGCTCGATGTCGCTGGACAGGGTGTGCAAGACGTTGAGCAGGTTGAGCCCGTGCGCGTCGAGCTCGGTGACGTGGTCGACGGTCACCACAGAAGAACGCGAGACCGTGTCTCCCGGACGACGCGCCCACGTTGCACGCACCTCGAAGGAGGGCACGTAGCGCAAGTGCGCGAGTGGAAGTAGGAGCATGTCGGACAGCGTCAGCGGCCCGCGCCCGCGATGGCTCGACAGCAGCGTCTCGTCGCCTGCGATCTGGAGGGGCGTCAGCACGCCCCTGATCTCCTCGCGAGACACCTTCCGGTCAGGGTTGTTGCGTGCGATCTCGACCCAGGCGCCTTCGTCGAGCGCGTCGAGCTCGTCGCGCTCCAGGCGCCACCCGCCGCGCGCGATCGACGCGAACGCCAACCGATAGCGGGCCGGGATGGAGTTCTCGGCGGTCGTGAGCGAGTACTCGACGGTGATCTCGATGCGGCCGTCGCCGCCGCGCGTCGCGATGGCGTCGAAGCCGCCTCTGCGCTGAAAGGCGCGCTGCGTCCCCTCGGTGGCCAGCTCGTGGAGGAAGTCGAAGACCTCGAGGATGGTGGTCTTCCCCGTGCCGTTCGATCCGATGAGCACGACGGGGACGCCCGGCGGGACTTCGAGCGCGAAGTCCTTCAGCGCGCGAAAGCCCTTCACGCAGAGCCGTGTGATCATCGCGCGTACCCTCGCGCGCCCCGAGAGAGGGTGTCAATCGCGCGGCCGCGTCGCCGTCGCGAGGAAGACCGGGTAGCGCTTCTCGCCCTTGTCGACCTCGCACGCGGTCACCACCCGCGCGTCGACGAAGCCCGCGTCGCGCATCGTCTCGACGAGCGCCTCGCGGTCGAAGCCCGCGTGGAACACGCCCTCCATCCCCGGCGGGTGGAAGTCTCCGTCTTCGCGGTCGAGGTCGGCGAGCGCGACGGTGCCGCCCGGCCGCAGGTGCGCGTAGAGCGCGCGCAGGAGCGCGGCGGTGTCCTCGACGTGGTGCATCGCCATCGCGCTCACCACGCGGTCGACCGTGCGACCGAGCGGCGCCGCGGTGATGTCCTGGCAGAAGACCTCGACCTTGCCCTGGAGCTCGGGCTTCTTCGCGAGCTGCTCGAGCATCGCGGGCGACACGTCGACGGCGAGGACGGACCTCACCCGCGGAGCGATCTTCCCCGCGAGCAGGCCCGTGCCGGCGCCGAAGTCCATCACCGCGTCGTCGGGGGAGAAGGGCACCGCCGCGAGCATCGCGCGCGACACGCCCTCGGAGATCTGCGCGGGCACCGGGCGCTGGTCCCAGTCCGCGGCCTTGTCGTGGAAGAGGTCCGCCATCGTGGCGCGAGCATAGGGAACCCAGGCGGCGCGTGGCGAGCACGGCCGAGCGCGGGCGATGGTGAGGGGCGGTGAAGGTCAGGGGGGCGGGCGCCCGGCGATCAGGCGCCCGTAGAGGACGGAGAGATCGCTTCGATCAGTGACGCGCGGCCGCGCCGCCGCCGCCCTGGAGGGCCGCGTCGATGCGCTGCTGGAACTGCTCGAAGGGCAGGGCGCCGGCGACGAACTTGCCGTTGATGAAGAAGGCCGGCGTGCCGATCTGGGCGCCGGTCGCGTCGGCGGCGGCCATGTCGTCGCGGATCGCGGCCTGGTGGGTGTGGTTGTCGAGCGCGGCGCGGAAGCGCGCCATGTCGAGGCCCTGCTCCTGGGCGATGCGCTCGAGGCCCGCGCGGTCGAGGCTCTGCTGGTTCTGGAAGAGCGCGTGGTGGAAGCGCCAGAAGCCCTGGTTGCCGCGCTGCGCGAAGGCCTCGCGGCCCGCCTCGGCGGCGGGCATCGCGTTGTTGTGGAAGGGCAGCGGGTAGTCGCGCCAGACGATGCGCACCTGGGTCGGGTAGCGCTGGGTGATCTGGTCGATGGTCGGCAGCACGCGGCTGCAGAAGGGGCACTGGTAGTCCGAGAAGTGCTGGATCACCACCCGGGCGTTGGCCGGGCCGATGGAGGGCGCGCGGGGGTTGTCGCGCACCTGGTACACGCGGTCCTCGTCGGGCTGCGCGGGGGCCGGCGTCGGGGCGGCGGCCTGACCGCCGCCGGTGCGGCGGACGGTGGTGTCGGCGGTCGCCATGAAGCGCTCGTAGAAGTTCCCGCGGTTGGTGCCGGGGTGCGACGAGATCCAGGCGTTCGCGTCGGTGCGGGCCTGGTCGATCACGCGCGCGAAGGCGTCCTCGGGCTGGGCGCCCACGAGGCGCTTGCCGTTGATGAAGAAGTGCGGCGTGCCGTTCGCCTCGAGGCTCTGCGCGAGCTGGTGGTCGGCGTCGATCGCGGCCTGGTGGGTGTGGTTGTCGAGCGCGGCGCGGAAGCGCGCCATGTTGATCCCCGGGATCTGGCCCGCGAAGCGCTCGAGGTCAGGCCGGTCGAGGCTCGACTGGTTCTGCATGAGCAGGTCGTGGTAGCGCCAGAAGCCCTCGTTCCCACGCTGCGCGAAGACCTCCATCGCGGCCTCGGCGGCCGGGCGGGCCTTGTCGTGGAAGGGCAGGGGCTCGTTCTTCCACACCACGCGCAGGTCGTTGCCGTAGCGCTGGCGGAGCGCGGTGATGGTGCCCTCGACGCGCGAGCAGAAGGGGCACTGGAAGTCCGAGAAGACCACCATGGTCACGAGCGCGTCGCGGGGGCCCTGCACGGGGCTGTTGCCCACGGGCACGCGGAGCACCTGGTTCGGGTCGGGCTCCGCCGGGCGCTGCTGCGGCTGCTGCGGCGAGGGCGCGGGCTCGTTGCCCGCGACGGGGTCGGCGACCATCTGGGCGTACACCCGGTCGCGCGGGGTGATGGTGCGGGCGCGGGCGAGCACCTGGTCGATCAGGGTCTTGAAGCGCTCGAAGGGCTGCGCGCCCACGATGTTCGTGCCGTTGATGAAGAAGTTCGGCGTGCCCTGCGCGTTGAGGCGCTGGGCGAGCTGGGTGTCAGCCTGGATGGCCGCGCGGTGGCGGTGGTCGTCCATCGCCTGGCGGAAGCGGGTCATGTTCAGGTTGAGCTCCTGGGCGTAGCGCTCCAGGTCCGCGCGCTCGAGGTGCTGCTGGTTCTCGAAGAGCTTGCGGTGCATCGCCCAGAACTTGTCGTTGCCGCCCTGCGCCATCGCCTCCATGGCGGCCTCGGCGGCGGGCTCGGCGTTGTTGTGGAAGGGCAGGGGGTTGTTCTTCCACACGATGCGGACGTCGTTGCCGTACTCCTGCCGGATGCGCCGCATGGTCTCCTCGACGCGGCTGCAGAAGGGGCACTGGAAGTCCGAGAACTCGACGATGGTCACCAGCGCCGAGGCCGGGCCGTTCATCGGCGAGTTGCCGACGGGGATGCGCTCGGCGTCGGCCTGACGCCCGCCCCCGCCGCCGTTGTTCGCCGACGCCTCGGAGTTCACTTCACTCCCAGGCTCGGCGGGCGCCTTCGACCCCGTGATGTTGCCCACCACGAAGCCGAGAACGAGCGCCATGATGATCGAGATGGCTGCTGCTCCCTTGCTCACATTGATCTCCTCACGGCCGGTCGAAACCCTGCGTCGCGCCCCGGCCGCACCGGAGCGACGCGCTGACAGAGAACCTTCGCGGGTGACGGAGCCGTCGACCTGTCGTCCCCTCGCGGCGCGCGCCCGTCTCCCGCGAACGCGCGCGCCGTGAGCTCAGTGTCGTCGCCCCGCGGGGTCGCGCCACCCCGGCGTCGGCGGCTCGCGGTCTCGTCCGCGCAGGGAGCGCGGGCGGTGAGCGAGCGTCGATCGGTCGGGGCGCGTCGGCCTCGCGACGCGCGACCGCGCGGGCTCCCGCGGGGGTACAGCGTTCGTCACGGCGCGCGCCCTCAGGGCGCGTGATCGCCGGACGGAGCTCTCCCGCGAGGGCCGCGCGTCAGGCGGACGGCGGTCGCCACGCGGGCCGCGCGTGGCCGCTCATCGGGCCCTGGCGGCGCGGCGCCGCGAAGTCGTAGTCGACAGCGTCGGGGGGTGAGACATCGAGGTCGCCGCACACGAGCGCGGTGAGCTCGTGGCGGGCCATGAAGATCCCCCCGCGGTGCGGGGGGTCGGCCGGGTGCACCTGGCACTCGGGCTGGTCGGGGTCGACGCAGAGCCGAGGGGCGCGAGACTGGCCGGGGCGGGGCGCGGGCTTCGCGGCGACGGGCGGCGCGACCTCGATGAGCGAGGCGGCGACCGCGGGCGCGACGGCGCGGGTCTCAGGGCGCTCGGGCTGAGACTCAGGGAGCGACAGCGGGAGCGGGGCGTCGTCGAAGCTCGCCCAGTGGATCAGACAGCGGCCCTGCGACGCGGCACCCTCAGCGCGCGCGGGCGAGGCCGTGAACATCACGGCGACGGCGGCGCAGAGGGCGAAGAGGAGGGCGTGCATGACCTGCGAGGGGCGGAATCTACTGACCTTCTCCCGCGACCGCAACGACCCGCGAGAAATCGGGCAGTGACGGGGGCGAACGCCCTTCTCTACAGGGTTATTCCGCGCCCGCGAGCCAGCGCCGGACCTCCTCCACGAGCGCGGGCGCGCGGGCCTCGTCGGGGGTCACCCAGCGTACGCCCTCCTCGCCGCGGAACCACGTCCGCTGCCGCTTCGCGAAGGCCGCGGTGGAGAGCGCGACGGCGTCGGCGAGGCCCTCCATCGGCCGCGCGCCCGTGAGCGCGTCGACCACCTCGGCGTAGCCCACCGAGCGCAACGGCTTGAGCGCGGGGTCGTACCCGTCCGCGAGGATCGCGCGCACCTCGTCGACCCACCCCGCGGCGAACATCGCCTCGGCCCGCGCGGCGATGCGGCGCTTCAGCTCGGGGCGCGGCACGTCGAGCGCGAGCCACAGGGCCTCGTAGCGCGGCCCCTCGGCGCGGTGCCGCCGGTGGTGCTCGGAGTACGCGACCCCCGTGGTGCGCCACACCTCCAGCGCGCGCACGACGCGCGTCGGGTCGGTGCGGTGGATGCTCGCCGCGTACTCGGGGTCCACCGCGGCGAGCTCGGCGTGCATCGCCGCGAGCGCGTCGGGGCCCTCGGCGGCGCGCGCGTTGAGCGCGGCGCGCACCGTCGGGTCGGCGGGGATGCCCGTCGCGAGCCCCTTCACCAGCGCGCGCAGGTACAGCCCCGCGCCGCCCACCACCAGCGCGGGACGTCCGCGCGCGGCGATGTCGGCGATGGCCCGGTCGGCGTCTTCGGTGTAGCGGGCCGCGTCGTACTTCTCGTCGAGGCCGACGTGCCCGATGAGGTGGTGCGGCGCGGCGGCGAGCTCCTCGGGCGAGGGCCGCGCGCTCCCGATGACCAGCCGGTCGTAGACCTGCACCGAGTCGGCGCCGACGACCTCGGCGCCCGTCGCCGCAGCGAGCGAGAGCGAGAGCGCGGTCTTGCCCGAGGCCGTCGCGCCCGCGAGCACCACCAGCCGCGGGCGGGGCCGCGGGCGAGGCGTCACGGCGCGGCGGCGCGGGTCTCGGCGGGCACGAGCGCGTCGAAGACGGCCTGGTAGCGATGGGCCGCGCGGTCCCACGACCAGTCCTGACGCATCACGCGGCGGCGGAGCTTCGCGAAGGCCCCCTCGTCGGCGTAGGCCGCGAGGCCGCGCGAGACGGCGCCGTAGAGCGCCTCGGGGGTCGCCTCGTCGAACACGAAGCCCGTGCCGCTCGCGAGCGTCGCGTCGCAGTCGATCACCGTGTCGCGCAATCCCCGTCGCGCGCACCACGGGGATGGCCCCGTAGCGCATCGCGTAGAGCTGCGTGAGCCCGCAGGGCTCGAAGCGCCTGCGGCGCGAGGAAGAGGTCGGCCCCCGCGAAGATCCGGTGCGCGAGCGCGTCGTCGTACTCCGTGCGGAACACCATCTTCTCGGGCGCCTCGCGCGCGATGGCCGCGAGCACGTCCATGAGCGCGGGGTCGCCCTGGCCCTGCACCACGAGCTGAACGTCTTGCCGCAGCAGCGTGTGCGCCGCGCCCGCGAGGAGGTCGATGCCCTTCTGCGTGTCGACGCGCGACACCATCGCGAGGACGGGCGTCTCGGGCTTCACCGGCAGACCCAGCCGTTGCTGCAGGTCGGTCTTGCACCGGGCCTTGGGCAGCGGGTCTTCGGCGTCGTAGCGCGCGATCACGTGCGGGTCGGTGCTGGGGTTCCACACGCCCGGGTCGACCCCGTTCAAGATCCCCGTGAAGCCCTTGGCCGACGCGCGGAGCACGCCGTCCATGCGCGCGCCGCCCGCGGGGGTGAGCACCTCCTTCGCGTAGCCCGGAGACACCGTGGTCACCCGGTCGCTGTCGAGGATCGCGGCCTTGAGCCAGCTCACCGCGCCCCAGAACTCCATCCGGTCGGGCGAGGCCTCGCTCGCGGGCAGCCCGAGGTCGCCGAGGGTCTCGGGCGCGAAGAGCCCCTGGTGCGCGAGGTTGTGGATGGTCAGCACGGTCTTGATGTGACCGAGCGCCGGGGTCTCCTTCGCGAGGTGCTTGAGCATCGTGGGCACCAGCGACGCGGGCCAGTCGTGCACGTGCACCACGTCGGGCAGCCGCGGCTGCGCGCGCATCCACTCGATGGCCCCGCGGCACAGGAGGCCGAAGCGCAGGTGGTTGTCCGCGTACTCCTTTCCGCCCTCGCCGTAGACGCCCGCGCGGTCGCTCACGCCGGGGCCGCCCAGGAGGCACACGTTCACGCCCGAGGGCAGGCGCGCCTCCCAGAGCTCCGCGTCGACGACCTGGCCCGCCAGCGGGACCTTGATGCGGGTGAGCCTCCGGGCGAGGGAGTGCGCCGCGGGGTCGACGCTGCCGTAGCGCAGCGAGAGCACGGTGACCTTGTGGCCGAGGGCGCGCAGGGCCTTGGGCAGCGCGCCAGACACATCACCGAGCCCGCCCACCTTGCTGTAGGGCACCACCTCCGGCGTGACGAGGACGATCTCCATGGGCGCGGAGACTGCCCACACTCCCGCGGGCTTCGCAACGGCGTGACGGGCTTGTGGCCCGCGGCCGCCCTGGGGTCTGATGCATCCCGGCAGGGACCATGACCGACCAGACCACGCCCCGACGGGCCGTCGCTGCGACCGTGCTCGTGGGCGCGCTCGGCTACTTCGTCGACATCTACGACCTCCTGCTCTTCTCCATCGTGCGCGTCGCGAGCCTGCGCGACCTCGGCGTGCGCGGAGACGCCCTCCTCGACGAGGGCCTGAGCCTGCTCTCGATCCAGATGTGGGGCCTGCTCGTCGGGGGCGTCTTGTGGGGCGTGCTGGGCGACAAGCGCGGCCGGCTCTCGGTGCTCTTCGGCTCGATCCTCATCTACTCCGTCGCGAACATCGCCAACGCCTACGTCGATACGGTGCGGGCCTACTCGATCTGGCGCTTCATCGCGGGCGTCGGCCTCGCGGGGGAGCTCGGCGCGGCCATCACCCTGGTGAGCGAGACCATGCCCGCGCGCTCCCGCGGGTACGGCACCGCCCTCGTCGCGGGCATCGGCCTCCTCGGCGCGGTGGTCGCCGCCCTCGTCGGAAAGCACTTCTCCTGGCGCGTGGCCTACCAGGTCGGCGGCGGGCTCGGCATCGCGCTCCTCATCGCGCGCCTGAGCACCTTCGAGTCGGGGATGTTCGCGAAGGTGAAGGCCCAGGAGGGCGTCTCGCGCGGCGACCTCACGATGCTCCTGCGCTCGTGGCCGCGGTTCAAGCGCTACGCCCGCTGCGTGCTCATCGGGCTGCCCATCTGGTACGTGGTGGGCATCCTGGTGACGGCCTCGCCGGAGTTCGCGCGGGCCTTCGGCGCCACGGGCCCCGTCTCCGCGGGCGACGCCGTGCTCTGGACCTACGCGGGCCTCGTCGTGGGAGACCTCTCCAGCGGCGTGCTCTCGCAGTGGCTCGGGAGCCGCAAGCGCGTGGTGGGGATCTACCTCCTCCTCACGGCGGTGTTCACCGCGGGGTACCTCCTCCTGCGCGCGCCCTCGCCCGCGCTGATGTACGGCCTCTGCGCGCTGCTGGGCGTGGCCATCGGGTACTGGGCGGTGTTCGTCACCATCGCGGCGGAGCAGTTCGGCACGAACCTCCGCGCGACGGTGACCACCACGGTGCCGAACCTCGTGCGGGGCTCGGTGCCGATCATCACCCTGGCCTTCGTCACGCTCCGCACGCGCCTCTCGCTGGGCATGGTGTGGAGCGCCGCCATCGTGGGGGGCGCGTGCTACCTCATCGCGGGCCTCTCGCTGGTGAAGCTCGAAGAGGCCTACGGCAAGGACCTCGACTACGTGGAGTGATCGCGCCGCCAGCGCGCGGGGGGCACGCCCGTCCACCGGGTGAAGGCGCGGTAGAAGGCGCTCACCTCGGAGAAGCCCAGGAGCAGCGCGACCTCGCTCACGCTCGCCGTCGGGTCTGAGAGGTGCCGCTCGGCGAGGGCCCTGCGCACGTCGTCGACCATCGACTGGAGCGTGCACCCCGACTCGCGCAGCCTGCGTTGCAGCGTGCGCGGGGGCACCCCCACCCGACGCGCCACGCGCTCGAGGGTCGCGTCGCCCGAGGGGAGGGACTCGGCCACGGCGCGCCGCGCGAGGTCGACGAGGTCTCCCTTGCGAGGGAGCTTCGCCATGAGGGCCTCGGCGTCGCGCGAGAGGATCTCGCTGAGCATCGGGTCGGCGGTGCGCTGCGGCAGGTCGAGCACCGCGCGGGGGATCACCACCTCGGTGCGGCCGGCGCTGAAGGCGGGCTCCACGCCGAAGACCTCGCGGTGCCGCGACGTGTCGGCGGGCCTCGGGTGCTCGAAGAAGATCGCGCGGGCCACGAGCGTCGCGCCGGTGTTGCGGCGGGCCATGTGGGTGGTGACCGCGAGGCCGAACTCGGCGACGTGGCCCGGCACGTCGACGCCGACGGGGTGGCGGTGCACCACGCGCAGCGCGTCGGGGAGCGCTTCGAGCACGGTGCCCCCGGTGTCTTGCAGGAGCCGCTCGTAGCGCAGGAGGATCTTCAGCGCGTCGCCGAGGGTGGGCGCGGCCTGCATGAGGTAGCCCGCGATGGAGAGCGCCGAGGGCTTCGCGACCTCGGCCAGGGTGAGCCCGAGGTGGGGGTCGTCGAGGAGCGCCGAGAGCTCGTTCCACACCCGGACCATCACCATCGCGGGGACGCGGCCGTCGGGGTCGGCGAGCACGCCCGGGTCGACGCCGAAGCCCCGCGCGAGCGCGGCCGGGTCGTGCCCCCGCGACGCCGCGTGGAAGAGCAGCGCGCGGAGCACCTGCACGGAGATCGTCCCCACCGCCTCGGGCGGGGGCGCGTGGGTCGCCGCCATGAGGCCGACGACGGTAGGGCCCACCCGCGCCTCGTGGCGAGGGGAACGGTCACGCCGCGCGGGCGAAGGTCACCCCGCGCACATCCTCGGCGCTCACCCGCGACGGCCGCGTGAGGTAGCGTCGGCACTGCGTACACCGCGGGCCCTCGTCCAACTTCTGCCCCACCACTGAGGCGACCGGAGCGCCGAGCGCGAGCACCAGCGGGGCGAGCACGGTGACCAACAGCCCCAGGAGCACCGCGCCCCCGAGCATCACCGCCACCGCGACGTAGGTCGCGACCTGCGCGACCTGCCACGCGACACGGTGAGAACGAACCGACTCCGTACGACCGCAGGCCTCACAGCACCAGCGCTCCATGCGAACACCCTCCTCGGCGTCGGGCGCTCCCTTCGGCGCCCCGCCACGCACCGGAACCTGCGCCCTGGCGATCGCTCCGTCATTGACCGCGCGCGCCGTCGCGATTGACCCGCGGCGCCACCCGGGAAGACGCTCCCGGGTCATGTGGGCGCTCGACGTGGTGGGCCTCTTCGCGGTGGTCGTCTGCGCGGGCTGCGCGTCGACCGTCGACGGGGCCTCGCTCTCCGACGGCGGCGCGTCGACCGACCTCGGGCCTGTCCGCGACGCGGGGCCGTGGCCCGACCCCGCCGACGGGAGCGTGCGCCTGCTCTCCCCTCGCACGGCCTCGCGCGCGAGCCGCGGCGCGACCTCGCTGCGGTGGGCGCTCCCGGCCGGCGCGACCCGCGCGCGGGTGCAGGTCTGCGAAGACCGCGCGTGCGCCAGGGTCCTCGTCGACGTCGACGTCACGGGCGACCGATGGACGCCGCCGCGCCTCCCCGCGGGCCGCGCGGCCTTCTGGAGGGTGTCTTCGGGCGGTGCGTCGAGCGCGAGGTGGTCGTTCTGGCCGTCTCCGCGGGGCGCGCCCGTCGACGCGGTGACCGGCGAGGTGCTCGACCTGAACCACGACGGCCGCGCCGACCTCGCCCTGGTGGCCGGGAGCCCCGCGAGCGTGCGGGTGTACTACGGCCGCGCGGGGGGCTTCGGCGCCGACCCCGACGTGACGCTCTCTCACGCCGAGGGGTACTGCTCCGTGGCCTCGGCGGGAGACACCGACGGCGACGGCGTGGTGGAGCTCCTCGCGCACGCGTGCGCCCCGGGCAGGGAGCCGCGCGGGTGGTACCGCTGCGCGGTGGAGCGCGACCCCGCGTGCGAGGCCCTCGACGTCGGCGCCGAGGCGCTGGTGGCGAGCGTGGGAGACGTCGACGGAGACGGCCGCGGAGACCTCGCGGTGGCGCCTCCGGGCCGCGCGCCCTTCGTGCAGCTCCGCCTCGGGAGCGGGCGGGTGGTGGACCTCGACCGACCGCCCGGCGTGCCCGCCGCGGCCCGCGCGCTCCCCGCGGCGGCGTGGGACCTCGACGGAGACGGCCGCGACGACGTCGGCGTCGGGGTGTACGGCACCTCGGGCGAGGCGTGGGCGCTCTTCGACCCCGCGGGCGCGCCGCGGTGGAGGGCGCTCACCGCGGGGCCCGAGCCCGCGGGGCGCAACGTGACCATCCGCCAGGTCTTCGCCGGCGACGTGACGGGCGAGGGGACCTCGGGCGTCCTGGTGAGCGAGGTGCTCTACGACAACGGCCAGCGCCGCTACGAGAACACCCTCGCGCTCTACGCCGGCCTGCGCCGAGACGGCCCCGCCGCGCGAGCGACGCGGGTGCTGGGCGGGCTCGCCGGAGACCTCGGCCCGCGCTTCGCCGCGGTGACCGACGTCGACGGCAACGGGCTCAACGACCTCTTCGTGGGGGTCGCGACCGAGACGGCGACGCCAGGGCGCACGCGGCGGCGCGCGCTGCGCTTCGTCCAGAGCCAGGTCGGGCTCACGGCCGAGGGCGCGGTGATCCACGACGACGAGGCCCAAGGCGAGAGCGTCACGATCCCCGTCGCGGTGGGAGACCTCGACGGAGACGGCCTCGACGACGTGGCGGTCTACACGCGCGGGGCCGAGGCGGCGACGCTCACGCTCCGCCGGGGCAACGACGGGGCGGCGCTGCGAGCGCTCCGCGTCGAGGGCCCCATGCGGTCGTGGTTCGAGCCCCCCGTGGCGGGCTCGCGGTGAAGCCCGCCGGGGTCGACGCGCGTACAGTCGGCAGGACACGGTGAGCGAGGCCATCCCACAGCCCGGCGCGATCGGGGCGCCGACCCTCCCGCGGGCACCGTGCTCGGCGGAACTTCGAGCTCCAGCGCCCCCTCGCCGCGGGCGGGATGGGCGCGGTCTACGTCGCCCTGCAGCGCACCACCGGGCGGCAGCGCGCGATCAAGACCATCACCGGAGTACGTCTCCGACCCGACGATGCGCGAGCGCTTCGCCCGCGAGGCGACGGCCTCGGCGCGCATCGACAGCGACCACGTCGTCGAGGTGCTCGCCGCGGGCGTCGACGACGCGACAGGCGTCCCCTGGATCGCGATGGGCTCCTCACCGGTGACGACCTCGCGAAGACGGTGAAGTCCGGGGCCCTCTCGCGCGAGCACGCCGCGCTCGTCGCGCGCCAGCTCGGCCACGCCCTCTCCGCGGCCCACCGCGCGGGCGTGGTGCACCGCGACCTCAAGCCCGACAACGTCATGCTCTCGACCCCCCGCGTCGACGGCGTGCCCTTCACCGTGAAGGTCCTCGACTTCGGCATCGCGCGCTTCATCCACCAGACCTCCGTGAGCGCCACCACCGGCGCCATCGGCTCGCCCCTGTGGATGTCCCCCGAGCAGACCGACACCTCGCTCCCGATCACCCCTTCCACCGACGTCTGGGCCTTCGGGCTCATCGCCTTCTTCATGCTCACGGGTCAGTACTTCTGGCTCACCCCCGCGCGGCCCAACCCCAGCGTCGGCGCCATGCTCCGCGAGCTCCTCGTCGACCCCATCCCGCCCGCGAGCGCGCGCGCCGCCGAGCTCGGCGTGTCGCACCGCCTCCCCGCGGGCTTCGACGCCTGGTTCGCGCGCGCCGCCGACCGCGAGCCCTCCCGCCGCTTCCCCGAGGTCGCCGAGGCCGCCCAGTCGCTCGCCGCGCTCCTCTCCGCCGCGCCCGCGGCCAGCCGCCCCTCGCGGCGCCCACGCAGCACGGCCTCGCCTACGCCCCGACGCTCCTCGCCCCCCTCGCGCCGCCGCTCTCGACGGGCCCGACCCCCGCCGCGCCCCCGACGGGCCCGCCCCGCTCACGACCCCACGGTCACCGCCCACGCTCCGCTCTACGGCGCCGCGCCGCGACGAGCGACGTCTATATCGCGACCGTGACGTCGCCCCGAGCGCGCCGCCGCTGGCCCCTCGTCGCGGCCCTCGCGGCGATCGCCGTCCCCGCCGCCGCGGGCGCGTGGATGTGGACGATCTCAGCCCGCGCCGCGCCTGCTGCCCTCGCCCGCGGTAGCCGTCGCCGCGCCAGCGCCGCGCCTCCACCCGCGCCGCCCGCCCCTGGTAGAGCCGTGACGCCCCCCGTGACCCCTGCGCCGCCCGCGCCCGCGCCTCCACCCGCGCCCCCGGCGGCGTCGTCGCGGCGCCGCGCGTCACGCCATCACGACCGCGAAGACCCCGCGGCCCTCGACCGGCAGACCCTCATGCGCGTGCTCGGTCGCCGCGACCGTCGCAACCACCGCGGAGGCACCTGCACCCGCGCCGTGCGAACCGGGTCGATCTGGAGCCCGCGCCACGCCGAGCGCCGCTGCGCGCGCGTGTGCGAGCGCGAGGGCGGCCAGTGGGACGGCCGCTGGAACAGCGTGATCCCGGGGCAGTCGGCGACGTGTACGTGCCGCTTCCAAGGCGCGGCCTGCCGGTAGCACTTGCGGTATGAGTGCGCGGCCGATGAAGCCCACGCACCTCGTCGCCCTCGTGCTCGCCCTCTCCGCGTGCGGAGACGCCCCCGTCGACCTCGACTGGGTCTCCGTCACGGGCGCGACCTGCGGCGCGCGCACGCGTCGCTTCGCGACCCTCGACAGCCCCCACGTCGACCCCTCGTCGGGCCCCATCGCGTGGAACTCCAACCCCCCGTCGTCGGGCCCCCACTCCGGCGTGTGGGCGCGCTTCGGGGCCTTCAGCGCGCCCGTCCCGCGCGCGAACTACGTGCACAACCTCGAGCACGGCGGCGTGGTGATCGCGTACCGATGCGCCGACGACCAGTGCGCCCTCGCGGCGCGGGTGCGGGCGGTCTTCGACGCGCTCCCGGGCGACCCCGGGTGCGTCGCGCCGGGCGCGCCGGTTCGACCGAGGGCGGTGCTGACCCCCGACCCCTTGCTGGAGAGCGAGGTGGCCGCGGCGGCGTGGGGCGCGGTGTACCAGGCCGACTGCGTCGACGGGCCGAGCCTCGCGGCCTTCTACGCGTCGCGCGTGGGGATGGGCCCCGAAGACACCTGCGCCGACGGGCTGTACCGGTAGTACCGTCGCGGCCCCATGGCGAACGAGACCCGCTGGACCGTGCTCCCTCACCGCCCCATCGAGAAGCTCTCCGAGCGCGTGTGGCGCGTCGAGGGAGACCTCAAGGGCATGGACCTCAAGCGCGTGATGACCGTCGCGCGCCGCGCCGACGGAGGGCTCGTCGTGCACAACGCCGTCGCCCTCGAAGAGCCCGCGATGAAGGAGATCGACGACTGGGGCCCGGTGCGCTTCATCGTCGTGCCCAACGGCTACCACCGCATCGACGCGCCGCGCTTCAAGGCCCGCTACCCCGACGCGAAGGTGCTCTGCCCGAAAGGCTCGCGCGCCAAGGTCGAGCAGCGCGTCGCGGTCGACGGCGCGTACGAAGACCTCCCCGCCGACGAGTTCGTGTCGCTCGAGACCCTCGACGGCACCGGCGAGGGCGAGGGCGTGATGGTCGTGCGCGAGGGCACGGGCTCCGGCACCACCGTGGTCTTCAACGACGCGGTGTTCAACATGCCGCACCAGCCGGGCTTCTCGGGCTTCGTGCTGCGCTACGTGACGGCCTCGACGGGCGGGCCGAAGGTCTCTCGCCTCGCGCGCCTCGCGCTCATCAAGAACAAGCGAGACTTCGCCGCCCACCTCGGGCGCATCGCGAACCTCCCGGGCCTCGCGCGGGTGATCGTCTCGCACCACGAGACCATCACCGACGACCCCGCGGGAGCGCTCCGCGCCGTCGCCGCCTCGGTGTGAGCGGTCACTCCAGGCAGCGGGCCATGCGCCGCGCGGCCTCGGCGATCGAGCGCTCGGAGAGCGACGCGTACCCGAGCCGCAGGTAGGGCCGCGGACGTCCGTCGAAGCTGAAGCGGCGCCCCGTGTGCAGCCACACGCCCGCGGCCTCGCAGCGCGCGGCCCACGCCTCGACCTCGACCGCCTTCACCCTCTCCCACAGCGCCATGCCCCCCATCGGCACGCGGAAGCTCAGCGCCCCGCCGAGCTCCCTGGTGAGCGCCTCGACCATCGCGTCGCGCCGCGACTGGTAGGCCCGCCGCGCGCGCTTCGCGTGGCGCTCCACCTCGCCCTCCTCCAGGAGCGCCGCGACGGCCCTCTCGGTGACAGGGTCTCCCTGTCGATCGATCAACGCGCGCGCCTCGGCCATGCGGTCGAGCACCGCGCGCGGCGCCGACACGAAGCCCACCCGCAGCGCGGGCGCGAGCAGCTTCGACAGCGTGCCGACGTACACCACCACCCCCGCGTCGTCGGCGCTCGCGAGCGGCAGCACGGGCCGTCCCTCGTAGTGGAACTCGTGGTCGTAGTCGTCCTCGATCACCGCGACGCGACGCGCGCGGGCGAGCGCGAGGAGCGCCATGCGCCGCCCCGGAGAGAGCACCGCCGTGGTCGGGTACTGATGGTGCGGCGTGACGTACACCTCGCGCACGGGCTCGCGCTCCATCAGCGCCGCGAGGGCGTCGACGTCCACCCCGTCGCGGTCGACGCGCACCGCGACGAGGCGCGCGCCCTCGGCGCGCAGTGCCTCCCACGCGGGGCGGTAGCCGTACGACTCCACGGCCACGACATCGCCGGGGCGCAACAGAGTCTTCGCCGCGAGCGAGAGGGCCATCTGGCTCCCGCGCGTGACCATCAGGTCGTCGGCCCCCACCGCGAGCCCGCGCAGCGCCGTGAGTATCGACGCGAGGGCCGCGCGCAACCGAGCGTCTCCGCGCGCGTCGGCGTACCCGAGGAGCGAGGGCCCACCCTGCTTCAGCGCGCGCCGCCACGCGCGGGCGAGGGCGTCGCGGGGCAGCATCGCGAGGTCGGGCACGCCGCCGTAGAGCGCGAGCACGCCCTTGGGCACCGCGACGTGCGGCGCGATCGAAGGTCCCGGCGGAGGCAGCTCGAAACCCGCGCGCTCCGGCACGCCCTCGCGCGACGGAGCGCGGCCGAAGCGCTTCGGGAGGTGGTCGGGCAGCGCGCGCGTGACGAAGGTGCCGCGCGCGGGGACGGTCTCGATCCACCCCTCGGCCGAGAGCTCGGCCCACGCGGCGAGCACGGTGTTGCGGTGCACGCCCAGCGAGGCCGCGAGCGCGCGCGTGCCAGGCAGCGCGTCTCCGGGCCGCAGCCGACCGCGCCGCACCTCGCGCACCACCGCCCGCGCGATGCGCAGGAACACGGGCTCCCCCTCGGGCCCCTCGTCGATCGTCAGCGCCGCCGGAAATCCCATGCGCCCGCGATGCTCACACCGCCCCGCGCGTCGGCGCCACCGCCCCGCGCGCGTTGCCTCTCGCCGGGGCGTGTGAGACACGATCCGTCGTGCCTCGCGACCCCGTCGTGACCGCTCCGCCGCGCGAGGTCGTCGAGTCGCTCTGCGCCATCGCCGCCTCGGGCCGGAGCCTCGACGCGCGCCACGACGTCACGCTCTCGACCGCCCTGCGCGAGTGGTGGCCGCGCGACACGCACGGCGCGCTCCTCGCGTGCCTCGGCGCGCTCGACCCGCAGCGTCGAGAGGCGCTCGTGATGGGAGACGGCGCCCGCGTCGCGTGGCGCTACCTCTCGGCCTGCGAGCCCTCGCGCGTCGCGTCGCGCGCCGTGTTCGCCGCGGCGAGAGACACGCGCGACCGGAGCTTCCCCTCGGGCTGCCACGAGGTCGTCGCCGCGCTCTCGCGCCTCGGCCCCGCCGCCGAGCGCCCCATCGCCCTCGCGCTCGACGGCCCCTTCCCCACGCGCGCGGGCCGGCGCGTGCTCGTCGCCGCGCTCGCCCGCCTCGACGGAGAGCACGCCGCCCTGCACGCCGCCCTCACCGACCCCGACGCGCTGGTGAGACGTCTCGCCCGCGACGGCCTCGACCGCCGCGGTACGCCCGCGCCCTTGATGGTGCGCGCGCCGGAGCCCTTCACGCAGGCCCGCGCCGCCCGCGCCGCGGTGACCCCCGACCGACGTCGCGCGGTGAGCACCTGGCTCCTCGCCGCGTCGCGCGAGGCCGCGTCGGCGCGGTGCCGCGTCGACGACGTGATCTCGCTGCGCCCGCTGCCCTTCGCCTCGCTCTGCGCCGCGTGGATCGACGCGCTCCGCCGCTGGCGCTGGGAGCCCGCCTTCGCCCTCTACGAGGTCGCGATGCGGCAGCAGCTCAGCCCCGACGACCCGATGACCCCGTGGCGCCTCGCCGACGCGCTCTGCGCGCTGCCGCCCGACGACCGCTTGCCCGTGCAGCGCTGCGCGACGCTCCTCGCGCTGCCCCGCGCGACGCTCCTCGCGACCGCGCGCGCGCTCGGGGAGGTCCTCGCGCCCGAGGACGTCGGCAACCCCGCGGCCCTCTACGGCTGGATCGCCGCGCGCTGCCCGCCCGACGCGCCCGCCTTCGTGCGCGGCCTCGTCGACCCCGACCCCGCCGTGCGGCTCCTCTGCGCGAAGGTCACGGGGAGGCGCCTGGGGTGATGCTCCGCCGCGTCGCGCGCGTCCTCCTCGCGGCGACGGCCTTCACCTCGGCGGCGCGCGCCGACCCTCGCGACAGGCTCTCGCTCCACGCCGACGCTCGCTTCGTCACGGGCGTGAGCGATGTCTCGGGCCTGCACCTCCCGCACGGAGGCCTCGGCGTCGAGTGGGCCCTCGCCTCGACCCTCTCGCTCCGCGCGCAGGCCCTCGCGCTCGGCGCCGTCGGAGCGTCGTCGCGCGGAGAGGCCGCACCCTTCGGCGCGGGCGGAGAGCTCGCCCTGCGCCTGCACCCCTTCCCGCGGTGGGCGGTGCGCCCGTACGGCTTCTGGTCCATCGGGCTGTTGCTCTTCCCTCGCGCGCCCTTCCTCCCCGGCGGAGACATCTACGAAGGGATCATCTCCTTCGGCCTCGGCGCCGAGGTCTCGCTCTCCGACCGCTGGACCCTCGCCCTCGACGCCCGCTACGCGCACCTCTCCAACGGCCAGGGCCTCGGCCCGCACAACCCCGCCTTCGACGGCTACGGCGCCTCGCTCTCCGCGCGCTACGCCCTCGCCCCCCGCCACGACATCCCCGGCCCCTGGGAGGGCGTCCCTCCTCCCACCGAGGGCCGAACGATCTCCACCCCCGGAGGCACCCTCGACCTCGGCGTGGGCAAGACCGGAGACGCGCTGCTCCTCACGGCGCGCCTGCGCGTCGCGCAGCGCATCGTGCCGCGCCTCGTCGCGGTGCTCGACCTCGAGTCCGGCGCGCTCGCGTCGGAGCCCTTGAACGAGGTGGGCCTCGGCCTCGTGGGGCACCTCGGCGTCGCGTCGTTCGCGGCGCACGTCGGCCACCGTTGGTACGTCGGCCTCACGATCCCGACGGCGGTCGTGCAGGCCGAGTGGCACGCGACCGACGAGGTGAGCCTCGTCGCGATGGGCCAGTGGGAGGGCGCCTCCCTCGGCGACGACACATGGCGCGCGGCGGTGGGCGTGCGGGCCTTCCCCTTCCAGAGCCTCGCGGTGGACCTCGGCGTGGCCTTCGACCGCATCGGCCAGCCGGGCTTCGGCGGAGACACCTCCGACCCGTACATCAGCGTCGAGTGGCAGCTCCCGATCCCGCTGCCCGCGTGGCAGTTCTCGCTCTTCCTCGACCGCCAGGCGAACACCGTCGACACCGGCGGCGTGCGCGTGAGCTACGCGATGGGCCGCACGCTCCGCGACATCGCGCGCGCGACGGGCTGGCGCCGCCTGCGCTGACCTGGTCTAGCGAGATTGTCGAAACTGGCCCTCCTCGACGGACCAGCGCCGCGCGACCGTTTCGCCCATGCGTCGCGAGCACCTGTTCCGCATGCCCCACGACGAGGCCGTGAGCCTCATCGCCCGCGCGCCCGTCGCGCACCTGGCCTCCACCGACGACGACGGCGCGCCCGTGCTGCGCGCGGTGCACCCCGTGGTGATCGACGGCTGGGCGCTCTTCCACGCCGCGCCCGTGGGAGAGAAGACCCGCTGCCTCGGCCGCCCCGCGGTGCTCTCCGTCGAGGAGGTCGTCGCCGAGGTCCCGAGCTATTTCACCGACCCGTCGCGCGCGTGCCCCGCCACCACGCTCTACCGCAGCGCGCAGGCGCACGGCGCGCTCACCGAGGTCCGCTCGCCCGCGCTCAAGGCCGCGGCGCTCCAGGCGCTGATGGAGAAGTACCAGCCCGAGGGCGGCCACGTACCCATCTTCGCGGAGCACCGCTGTACGCGAAGCCCGTCGCGAGCCTCCTCGTCGCGGGCCTCGCGCTCGACCGTGTCGACGGCAAGTCGAAGCTCGCGCAGAACCGCTCCCCGCCGACATCGCACGCACCGTCGAGGGACTGTGGAGGCGCGGACGACGCGAAGACCCCGCGGCCGTCGAGGCGATCCTCGCGGCGAACCCCGACGTGGAGATCCCCGCCTTCCTCCGAGGGCCGGGCGGGACGCGGCTGGTGTGCGCGCCCAGCGCGCGAGACGCGACGATGGCCGCGGAGCTCCTCGACGGCGCGTACTGGCTCCCCGGCGTCGACCGTGAGCGCCTCGCCCGGGCTCAGCGCGGGAGCGCCGCGTGGGTCGTGGCGAAGGACGGCGAGCGGGTGGTCGCGACGGCGCGGGCGATCTCCGACGGCGCGCAGCGGGCGCGGGTCTTCGACGTGATGGTCGCAGCATCACACCGCGGCGGGGGCGTGGGCCGCGCGCTGATGTCGTTGCTCCTCGACCACCCCGCGGTGAGGGACGTCGCGCTCGTGACGCTCGGCACGCGCGACGCGCAGGGCCTCTACGCGGGCGTGGGCTTCGAGGCGCGCGAGACCGTGGCCCGCGCGGGCTACGCGGTCACTGAGATGGCGCTGTCGAGGGGAGAGAAGGGCGACGTCGGTGTCGCGAAAGGCGGGTCGTGACGGGGGCGGTCAGTAGCAGCGGATGCCGCGGCCCACGCCGTCGTTCGGGTCGTTGTCGGTGCAGCGCCGACGGCGGCGGTAGCGCACCGGCGCCGCGCGGTAGCCGCCGCGGCCGTTGCCGACGCCGTCGCTGGGGTCACGGTCGGTGATCCCGGTGCGGCGGAAGCGGCAGCGGCCCCAGCCGGGGCGGTCGTTCGGGTCGCTGTCGGTACAGCGACGCTGGGCCTCGGCCGTGCGCTCGCCGCCGAAGAACGCCGCGACCGCAGCGCCGAGCGCCGCGACGCCCATGAGCTGCAGCGCGCCGCGGCGCGAGGACTCGGGCGCCTCGACGATGTCGTCGTCGGTCAAGGTGAGCTGCGGTTCGGTCTTCTTCTCCGTCATCATCTCCTCCAGGGGCAGAGCCGTGTTGGTCCCTCCAACCGGCGTCGATCCTACGGGAGCGGGACAGAGATGTTCAACGACGCGCTCAGATGCGCGGTCGTCGGCCGCGGTCGCGCGGAGAATTTCTCTCGTCGAGGTGCCAGCGGCGGGGGTCGAACCCGCACGAGGAGTGAACCATCGCCGGATTTTGAATCCGGTGCGTCTGCCAATTCCGCCACGCTGGCCTTCGGGCGTCGCGTCGGGGAGATACCCACACCCGGGGTCGCCGCACAAGGACGAACGAGGGGAGCCGGAGCGACGAGGAGACAGAAAGCGCGAGAGGGTGCTTGACGGGCTGAAAACCCCGGTGATACACACCGCGCCCTCTCGCAGAGGTGGCCCTCGTGGCCCCTTCGGAGAGGACACTTCTATGTCGGTGGCCGCGCCCATGACGGGCGAACGCGCCGGCGGAGCCCCGGGACGACGCCACCGCGCGGCGACGGGAAACGGAAGCGAAAGCACATGGAGAGCAAGGCGAGCGCGCGGTTCGCGCGCATCGCGCCGAGAAAGGCGCGCACTGTGGTGAACCTCGTCCGCGGGCACAAGGCCGCCGAGGCGATCGACATGCTGCTCTACACGCGCAAGGCCGCGGCCCCGATCGTCCGGAAGGTGATCGAGTCGGCCCTCGCCAACGCGCGCAACAGCGACCCCTCCGTCGACGTCGACGGGCTGTGGGTGACGCTGGCGCAGGTCGACAAGGGTCCGAACAAGCACACCCGGCGCTGGCGGCCGCGGGCCATGGGCCGCGCGACGCGGGTGACCAAGGGCGTGAGCCACATCGCCATCACCCTCACCGACCGGCCGCCGCCCGCGAAGGCGAAGCCCGCCCGCGCGCCCAAGGCGACCGAGACGCCCACCGCCACCGCCGAGGCCGAGACCGCGGCCCCGACCCAGGGACAGTGACACATGGGACAGAAGGTTCATCCGTACGGCTTCCGCCTCGGGGTCATCAAGACCTGGAACTCGAAGTGGTTCGAGGAGCGTAACTACGCCCGCTGGCTCCACGAGGACATCACGCTCAAGCGCGTGGTGAAGGAGCACCTCGCCAACGCCGGCATCGCGGGCATCGAGATCGAGCGCGCCGCGGCCAAGGTGAAGGTGGTGGTCTACACCGCCCGCCCCGGCATCGTGATCGGCAAGGGCGGCAAAGGGGTCGAGGAGCTCAAGAAGGGCAAGGCCTCGGAGCGCAAGGGCCAGGCGGGCTTCGCCGGCCTGATGACCTACACCAACGCCGGCGCCGACGACATCGTCATCGACGTGCAGGAGATCCGGAAGCCCGACACCAACGCGCAGCTCGTGGCCGAGACGGTCGCCACGCAGCTCGAGCGCCGGGTGAGCTTCCGCCGCGCGATGAAGAAGGCCGTGGGCGCGGCGATGAAGCTCGGCGCCAAGGGCATCCGCATCCGCTGCGCGGGCCGCCTCGGCGGCTCGGAGATGTCCCGCGTCGAGACCTACCGCGAGGGCCGGGTGCCGCTGCACACGCTCCGCGCCGACATCGAGTTCGGCACCGCCGAGGCCCACACCACCTACGGCTCCATCGGGGTCAAGGTCTGGCTGTTCAAGGGCGAGGTGCTGCCGCAGAAGAAGCGCCGCCCGGGCACCCGCTGAGCGACGCGAGAGGTAGACCATGCTGTCACCCAAGAGAACGAAGCACCGCAAGCAGCAGAAGGGGAACCTGAAGGGGATGTCGTACCGCGGGTCCGACGTCTCGTTCGGCGACTTCGCGCTGCAGGTCACTGAGGCCGGGCACATCACCGCCCGCCAGATCGAGGCCGCGCGTATGGCGATCACCCGCCACGTGAAGCGCGCCGGCAACCTCTGGATCCGGGTGTTCCCCGACAAGCCGATCACCAAGAAGCCCCTCGAGACCCGCATGGGTCACGGCAAGGGCTCGGTCGAGGAGTGGGTCGCCGTGGTGACCCCCGGCCGCGTGATCTACGAGCTCGGCGGCGTGCCCGAGCCCCTCGCGCGCGAAGCGTTCCGCCTCGCGTCTCACAAGCTGCCGGTCTCGACCAAGGTCCTGACCCGCGAGATCGGCTGAGGGAGAGCGAGTCATGGCCAAGGGAACCACCACCGCCGAGCTGCGCGAGAAGTCCACTGAGGACCTCGCGGCGTTCATCAGCGAGACCGAGAAGTCTCTCCTGAACGCGCGCTTCGACAACCACGCCAACCGGCTGAACGACACGAGCCGCATCGGCAAGCTCCGCCGCGAGCTGGCCCGCGCGCTGACCGTTCGCTCCGAGAAGAGCGCGAAGGGCTGAGAGCAATGACCACTCAAGCGAACGTGGCCGACACCGCCGCCGCCCAGAAGAAGGGCGCCAAGCGGGTGCTGATCGGCAAGGTGGCGAGCGCGAAGATGGCCAAGACCGTGGTGGTCGAGGTCGTGCGCTCGGTGAAGCACCCGATCTACGGCAAGTACGTGCGCCGGCGTAAGCGCTACAAGGCCCACGACGAGCAGGGGCAGTTCCGGGTCGGCGACGTGGTCGAGATCCGCGAGTGCCGCCCGATCTCGAAGGACAAGAGCTTCACGGTCGCGCGCCTCGTCGAGCGCCCTGAAGGGACCTGAAGGAGCCACCGCCATGATCCAGATGCGAACGACGCTGGACGTCGCTGACAACTCCGGCGCCCGCAAGGTGCAGTGCATCAAGGTGCTGGGCGGGTCGCGGCGCAAGTACGCCGCCCTCGGCGACGTGATCGTGGTGAGCGTGAAGGAAGCGCTCCCGAACATGAAGGTGAAGAAGGGCCAGGTGGCCCGCGCGGTGGTGGTTCGTACCCGCCGCGAGTACCAGCGTGCCGACGGGTCGTACGTGAAGTTCGACACCAACTCCGCGGTGCTGATCGACAAGGAGAACGCCCCCGTCGGGACGCGCATCTTCGGGCCGGTCGCGCGCGAGCTGCGTGCGAAGAACTTCACCAAGATCATCTCGCTCGCGCCGGAGGTGATCTGACATGAGCCTCGCGAGGGTGCGCCGCGGAGACACCGTCGTGGTGATCTCGGGCAAGGACAAGGGCAAGACCGGCAAGGTCATCGCGGTGAACGCCGAGACCGAGCGGGTGCTGATCGAGGGGATCAACGTGGTGAAGCGCCACGTGAAGCCCACCATGCGTGAGCGCGAGGGCGGGATCGTCGAGGCCGAGCGCCCGATCCACCTCTCGAAGGTGATGCCGCTCGACCCCGAGACCAACCGCGGGACGCGGGTGAAGACCAAGGTCGACGCCGACGGCTCGAAGGTGCGGCTGGCCAAGAGCGGCCGAGAGATCAAGGCCGAGACGCTGTGAAGCAACGCCGCGCGAGACCCGCGTAGACCGCGGCAACGCGAGAAGGCTGAAGAGGACCGAAGATGGCCGACGACAAGAAGAAGAAGGGCGCCGACGCGAAGGGCGGCAAGAGCGCCGCGAAGCCCGCGGGCGGCGGCAAGCCGGCCCCGGCGAAGGCGACCCCCGCGAAGGCCAAGGCCAAGAAGCCGGCCCCCGCGGCGGAGCGCCCGGACCGCGGCCCGGAGCAGAAGATCCCGCCCCGGCTGCGCGACAAGTACCGCGCCGAGGTGGTGCCCGCGCTCCAGCGCCAGTTCAACTACGCCAACCCGATGCAGGTGCCGCGGATCACCAAGGTGACCGTGAACATGGGCCTCGGCGAGGCCGTGGCGAACGCCAAGATCATCGAGATGGGCGTCGACCAGGTCACCGCCATCACGGGCCAGAAGCCCGTGGTGACCCGCGCGCGGAAGAGCATCGCGACCTTCAAGCTCCGCACCGGCGTGCCGATCGGCGTGATGGTCACCCTGCGCCGCGAGCGGATGTGGGAGTTCCTCGACCGGCTGATCACCTTCGCGCTGCCGCGCGTGCGTGACTTCAAGGGCGTGAGCCCGAAGGCCTTCGACGGGAAGGGCAACTACACCCTCGGGGTGAAGGAGCAGATCATCTTCCCGGAGATCAACTACGACACCGTGGAGAAGGTGAAGGGGCT
This sequence comes from Polyangiales bacterium, assembly GCA_041389825.1. Classification (GTDB taxonomy): domain Bacteria; phylum Myxococcota_A; class Polyangia; order Polyangiales; genus JAEYZO01. The sequence goes on from JAWKRC010000026.1 coordinate 74,275, forward strand.
CAACATCTCCGTCACCACCACGGCGAAGAACGACGAGGAGGGCCGCGCGCTCCTCCAGCACCTCGGGATGCCGTTCCGCGCCTGAGGGCGCGCGTTGAGAGTGGAGATAGACCGTGGCACGTGCCTGTTCGTTCGCGAAGCTGCAACAGACGCCGAAGTTCTCGGTGCGCCACCGCAACCGCTGCCGCGTGTGCGGTCGCGCGCGGGGCTACTACCGCAAGTTCGAGCTCTGCCGGGTCTGCCTGCGGAACCTCGCCCTCCGCGGTGAGCTCCCCGGCGTGATCAAGGCGAGCTGGTAAGAGGTCGACGATGCTGACGGACCCCATTTCAGACATGCTGACCCGGATCCGGAACGCCGCCCTGGCGCGCCACGATCGGGTCTCCCTCCCGGCGTCGCGGCTGAAGCGCAGCGTGGCCGAGATCCTCGTGAGCGAGGGCTACGTCTCGTCGATCCAGGACGAGACCACCGACACCGGCGCCTCGCGCCTGGTGCTGGTGCTGAAGTACGGCCGCGACCGCAAGCCCGCCATCGAGGGCCTGCGCCGCGTGTCGCGCCCTGGCAAGCGCGTGTACGTGCCGAGCAAGGATATCAGCAAGGTGCGCAACGGCCTCGGGATCTCGGTGCTCAGCACCTCCCGCGGCGTGATGAGCGACCGGGCCGCGCGCCAGCAGGGCGTGGGCGGCGAGGTCCTCTGCGAAGTCTGGTAGGAGACGGCGATGTCGAAGGTCGGAAAGCGCCCGGTGGCGCTGGAAAAGAACGTGTCGGTCAACACCGGCGCGGGCTTCTTCGAGGTCAAGGGCCCGAAGGGCACCGTGCGCCGCGCGCTCCCCGCGGGCTACGGCATCGAGGTCAACGGCGCCGAGGCGAGCGTCATCGCGAAGGACGAGGCCGCCAAGGCTCACCTCTCGCGCATGGGCGGCACGATCCGCGCGCACCTCAACAACGCCGTGACCGGCGTGACCAAGGGCTACGCGCGCAAGCTCAAGCTCGAGGGCACGGGCTACCGCGTGGAGCTCAAGGGTCAGCAGCTCACGCTGTCGGTCGGCAAGTCGCACCCTGAGATCTACGAGATGCCGAAGGCCGTCTCGGTGAAGATCCCGTCGGACAGCAAGGGCACCGTGCTCGAGCTCGACTCCGTCGACAAGGACCTGCTGGGCCAGGTGGTCGCGCAGCTCCAGTCGCTCCGTCCGCCGGAGCCCTACAAGGGCAAGGGCGTGAGGATCGACGGCGTGAAGATCCGCCAGAAGGCCGGCAAGGCTGGCAAGGGCGGCAAGGGCGGCAAGTGATCGAGACGCTCTCGTAGCCGAGCGGTGTGACAGTCACCCGCTCGTACGCGGGGCACGAGGACACGATGAAGAGCAAGGACGACCAGAAGGCCCGGCGCAAGGCGCGCATCCGGGGCAAGGTGAGCGGCACGGCCGAGCGGCCGCGGCTGTCGGTGTTCCGTTCGTCGAAGCACATCTACGCGCAGGTCATCGACGACCAGCGCGGCGAGACCCTCGCGGCGGTGAGCACGCTCTCGCCCGACCTGCGCGACGCGGTCTCCGAGGATCGCAAGCTCGACGCGGCCCGCAAGGTGGGCGAGGCGATCGCGAAGCTCTGCCTCGGCAAGAGCATCGAGAAGGTCGTGTTCGACCGCAACGGCAACGTCTACCACCCGAACAACCGCGTGGGCGCCCTCGCCGACGCCGCCCGCAAGGCCGGGCTGAACTTCTGAGCCCGAACAGGAAGGTCTGTGATGTCGATGGCTGACAGCGACGAGTCGCGCGAACTCAAGGAGCGCGTCGTCAACATCAACCGCGTCGCCAAGGTGGTGAAGGGCGGTCGCCGGTTCTCGTTCTCGGCCCTGGTGGTCGTGGGCGACGGCGCGGGTCGCGTGGGCGTCGGCCTCGGCAAGGCCAACGAGGTCCCCGAGGCGATCCGCAAGGGCAACGAGCAGGCGCGCAAGAACCTGTTCTCGATCCCGCTGATCGGCGGCACCGTCCCCCACGAGGCGATGGGTCACTTCGGCGCGGGCGAGGTCCTGCTCCGCCCGGCCTCGCCGGGAACGGGCGTGATCGCCGGCGGCGCGGTGCGCGCGGTGGTGGAGAGCGCGGGCATCCGCGACATCCTCACCAAGAGCCTCGGGAGCCGGAACCCGCACAACGCGGTGAAGGCGACCATCGACGCGCTCCGGCAGCTCCGCGACATCCACGCGACCGCGACCCGTCGCGGCAAGAACCCCGACGAGATCGCGGGTCCGGCGGCCTGAGGAGAGACGTCATGGCGAAGCCCAAGCTCCGCGTCGTGCAGCGACGCTCCACCATCGGCCAGCGCCACCAGTTCGAGAAGACCCTCGCGGGCCTCGGGCTGCGCGGGCCCGAGTCCGAGGTGGTCGTCGACAACACCCCGTCGTTCCGGGGGATGGTCAAGAAGGTGATCCACCTCGTCTCCGTGGAGGAGATCGATGGCTAACGTACTCAGCAACCTGCACCCGCCCGCTGGCGCGGTGCGCGCCAAGACCCGCAAGGGCCGCGGCGTGGGCTCGGGCCTCGGCAAGACCGCGGGCAAGGGCCAGAAGGGCCAGAAGGCCCGTCACCCGGGGAACTTCTCGAAGACGGCGTTCCAGGGCGGGCAGACCCCGATCCAGCGTCGCCTGCCGAAGCTCGGGTTCCACAACCCGTTCCCGACCGAGATCTCGGCGGTGAACGTGGGCGCGCTCGCGAAGGTCTACGACGCAGGCGCCACGGTGGACCTCGACTCGCTCAAGACCCACCGCCTGGTCGACAAGCACGCGACCCGGGTGAAGGTCCTCGGCGACGGCGAGCTCGACCGCAAGCTCTCGCTGAAGGTCCACGCGATCTCTGCGGGCGCTCGGACGAAGATCGAGGCCGCCGGCGGGAGCGTCGAGCTCCTGCCCTTCGACGCCGCGCCCAAGGGAGGGAGCAACCCGGCCTGATGCCGGGTTATAGAGCGCCGCCGACGGATCACCCCCTCGGCGGCGTTCCCTCTCCCTTCAAAGAACCTCACGGACGGACCGCATGGCACTGAGCGCGTTGTCGAACATCGCCAAGATCCCGGAGCTGCGGCGACGTCTGCTCTTCACTCTCGGCATGCTCGCCGTCTACCGCATCGGGGTCTTCGTGACCGTCCCCGGGGCGGACCGCAAGGCCATGCAAGAGATCATGGGCCAGGGCGACTCGAACTCGCTCCTGAACCTCATGAACCTCTTCTCGGGCGGCGCGCTCGAGCAGGTGAGCATCTTCGCGCTCGGCATCATGCCGTACGTCTCCGCCTCGATCATCCTCCAGCTCCTGGGCTCGATCTCGAAGCCCCTCGAAGAGCTGCGCAAGGAGGGCGAGGTCGGCCAGCGCAAGTTCAACCAGTACACCCGCTACCTCACCATCGGCATCGCCATGGTGCAGGGCATCTCCATCGCCCTCTGGCTCCAGGGCCGCACCACCGTCGACGGCCTCAACGTGGTCCGCGACCAGGGCTGGGGCTTCCGCCTCCTGGCGATGCTGACCCTCACCACGGGCACGTCGTTCATCATGTGGCTCGGCGAGCAGATCACCGAGCGCGGCATCGGCAACGGCACCTCGCTGATCATCTTCGCGGGCATCGTCGCCGACTTCCCCCAGGCCATCGGCCAGACCTGGCAGTTCACCAGCACCGGGCAGATCCAGCCCGTGTCGCTCTTGATCGCCGCCGTGCTGACCCTGGGCTCCGTCGCCGTGATCGTCTTCTTCGAGCGCGGGCAGCGCCGCATCCCGATCGAGTACTCCCGCCGCATCATCGGCCGGAAGATGTACGGCGGGCAGCGCACGCACCTGCCGCTCCGCGTGAACTCCTCGGGCGTGATCCCGCCGCTCTTCGCGAGCACGGTGCTCATGCTCCCCGCGACGCTGGCGAACCTCCGCATCCCCGGGATGGAGGCCGCCCGCGACGCGATGCAGCGCGGCGACTGGGTCTACAACACCGTCTTCGTCGCCCTGACCGTGTTCTTTTGTTACTTCTACACCTCCGTCACGTTCCCCCCGGTGGACGTGGCCGACAACCTGAAGAAGCAGGGGGCCTTCATCCCGAACATCCGCCCGGGCAAGCAGACGGCGGACTACATCGAGAAGGTCCTCATGCGGATCACCTTCGGCGGCGCCGTGTACGTCGCGGTGATCTGCATCCTGCCCGACTTCATGCGGCAGTACCTGCGCATCACGTTCCCCTTCGGCGGCACCTCGATCATGATCGTGGTGGGCGTCGCGCTCGACACGGTCAACCAGATCGAGTCGTACCTGATCTCGCGCCACTACGAGGGCTTCACGGGTCCGAGCGGGCCCACGCTCCAGGGTCGGAGGGCCGCGTGAGCGACATCGTCTTCATCGGTCCTCCGGGCGCCGGCAAGGGCACCCAGGCCCAGCGGCTCTGCGCGCGCCTCGGCGTCCCGCAGGTGTCGACGGGCGACATGCTCCGCGCGGCCCGCAAGGCCGGCAGCGAACTCGGCCGCAAGGCCGACGAGTACATGTCCAAGGGCGCGCTGGTGCCCGACGAGGTGGTCATCGGCCTGGTGGAGGAGCGCCTCCGTCAGCCCGACGCGGCCAAGGGCTTCGTGCTCGACGGCTTCCCCCGCACCGAGCCCCAGGCCGAGGCCCTCGACCGGATGCTCGCGAAGCTCGGTCGCAAGATCACCGACGTGGTCCTCCTCGAGGTGCCCGACGCGCTCATCCTCGAGCGCATCACCGGTCGAAGGGTCGGCGAGACCACTGGACGGATCTATCACATCAAGTATGATCCGCCCCCCTCTCCCGACCGGGGCGAGGGTGGCGAGCGGCTCCTCACCCGCGACGACGACCGTGACGAGGTCGTTCGTCCACGCCTGGCGAGCTACTCCGCGCAGACGGCGCCCCTCGTTGCCTACTACGGCAACCGCGGGCTCCTCCGGCGGGTCGACGGGGTCGGCTCCGTCGACGACGTGACCCAGGCCATCAACCGCTCGATCGGAGCCGCGTAGAGACACCCATGGCGAGAAAGCCTTACTCCCAAGGCCCGCGGGAACCCAAGGGCGACAAGCTCGAGTTCGAGGGCGCCGTGCTCGAGGCCCTGCCGAACGCGATGTTCCGCGTGCGCTGCGACAACGGCCTCGACGTGCTCGCCACGATCTCGGGCCGGATGCGCCAGTACTACATCCGCATCCTCCCCGGCGACCGCGTGAGCGTCGAGGTGAGCCCCTATGACCTGTCGAAGGGCCGGATCACCTACCGGCACAAGTGACCCGCGCGCGCCGCGCGCCCCGAACGAGTAGCGAGAATGAAGGTTCGCCCGTCCGTGAAGAAGATCTGCGACAAGTGCAAGGTGATCCGCCGCCGCGGGGTGGTCCGGATCATTTGTGACAATCCCCGACACAAGCAGCGGCAGGGTTGAGACATGGCTCGAATTGCAGGCGTTGACCTCCCCGGTCGCAAGCACATCTCCATCGCCCTCCAGTACCTGTACGGGATCGGCGCGGCGACCTCCGTGGCGATCTGCCAGAAGGCCGACGTGCCCCTCGACAAGCGCGCGCAGGACCTCACCGAGGCCGAGGTGCGCCGCCTCCGTGAGATCATCGACGGCGAGTACCGCGTCGAGGGCGACCTGCGCCGCGAGGTGCAGATGAACATCAAGCGGCTGATGGACCTCGGGTGCTACCGGGGCCTCCGCCACCGCCGCGGGCTGCCGGTGAACGGCCAGCGCACGCACACCAACGCGCGCACCCGCAAGGGCCCCCGCAAGGGCCTCGCGGTCGCGCGTGCGAAGAAGTGACCGAAGGCTGAGCGCGCGGATCGTTCCGGCGACGTTGTACGGATAGAGGAATCTCGATGGCCAAGGCGCAAGGGTCCGCCGCTTCGAAGGCTGCGGCGAAGGGCAAGAAGAAGGTCAAGAAGAACGTGCCGAAGGGTGTGTGTCACATCCAGGCGACGTTCAACAACACCATCGTCACGATCGCCGACGTGTACGGCAACACCGTGGCGTGGTCGTCGGCGGGCTCGCGCGGGTTCAAGGGCTCGCGCAAGAGCACGCCCTTCGCCGCCCAGGTGGCCGCGGAGGACGCCGCCCGCAAGGCGCAGGAGCACGGCATGCGCGAGGTCGCGGTGTTCGTGCGCGGCCCCGGCGCGGGCCGCGAGAGCGCGCTGCGGGCGCTGCAGACCGCGGGCTTCCGCGTGACGCTGATCCGCGACGTGACCCCCATTCCGCACAACGGGTGCCGGCCGCCGAAGCGCCGCCGCGTCTGAAAGTTCTTTAGGAGAGAAGAGACCGCCATGGCTCGGTACATCGGACCCGTCTGCAAGCTCTGCCGTCGTGAAGGCATGAAGCTGTTCCTCAAGGGGGACCGCTGCATGACCGACAAGTGCGCCTACGAGCGCCGCCCCTACCCCCCCGGCCAGCACGGCCAGGCGAGGATCAAGTTCAGCGAGTACGGCCTGCGCCTCCGCGAGAAGCAGAAGCTCCGCCGGATCTACGGCGTGCTCGAGCGCCAGTTCCGCGGGTACTTCGCCGAGGCCGACCGGCTCAAGGGCGTGACGGGCGAGAACCTGCTCGCGCTCCTCGAGCGTCGGCTCGACAACGTGGTGTACCGCCTGGGCTTCGCGGCGACGCGCTCCGAGGCGCGGCAGCTCGTGCTGCACCACCACGTCACGGTGAACGGCAAGCGCGTGAACGTGCCGTCGTTCCTCGTGAAGGTCGGCGACAAGGTCGCGATCCGCGAGAAGTCGCGGGAGATCGCGCGCGTGAAGGACTCCGTGCAGGGCTCCGAGCGCCGCGCGCCCCTGACCTGGCTCGAGCTCGACAAGGAGAGCTTCACGGGCACCGTGAAGACCCTCCCCGTGCGCGAGGAGGTCGGGCTCGAGATCAAGGAGCAGCTCATCGTCGAGTTCTACTCGCGCTGAGCGACCGCCCGCTCCCAACGCCCTCGTTCATCGCCACAGAGACGACACCCTACGGACTTAAGGGGAGAGAGACCTCCATGACCCAGTCGATGCAGGCACGCAACTGGCGAGACCTGATCCGCCCCAAGGCCCTCCTCGAGGAGGACCGCGATGCTCACACGGAGTTCTACGGCAAGTTCGTGTGCGAGCCGTTGGAGCGCGGGTTCGGCATCACCATCGGCAACTCGCTCCGAAGGGTGCTGCTGTCGTCGCTGCAGGGCGCGGCGATCACGTCGGTGCGCATCGACGGCGCGCTGCACGAGTTCACCACCATCGACGACGTGAAGGAAGACGTCGCGGACATCATCCTCAACCTCAAGGAGGTGGTGTTCCAGATCCCCGAGGCGAAGCGGTACACCTTCACCCTCTCGAAGGAGGGCCCGGGGGCCGTGACGGCGGGCGACATCCGCACCGACGCGTCGGCCAACGTGAAGGTGCTGAACCCGAAGCAGCACATCGCCACCGTGTCGAAGGGCGGCAAGCTCTCGATGGAGGTGGTCGTGGGCCCCGGCCGCGGGTACGTGCCCGCGGAGCGCAACAAGGACCCGAGCGCGGCCATCGGCTGGGTGGCGATCGACTCGCTGTTCTCGCCGGTGCGCAAGGTGAACTACACGGTCACCAACGCCCGCGTCGGGCAGATGACCGACTACGACAAGCTCACCCTGGAGGTGTGGACCAACGGAGCCGTGCGCCCGCGCGACGCCGTGGCCTACGCCGCGAAGATCCTCAAGGAGCAGCTCCAGATCTTCATCAACTTCCAGGAGCAGGACGAGGTGGTGGCCGCGCCGATGTCGCAGTCGGAGGAGCCGCTCAACGAGAACCTGTTCAAGTCCGTCGAGGAGTTCGAGCTCTCGGTGCGCAGCGCGAACTGCCTCCAGAACGCGAACATCTCGTACATCGGCGAGCTCGTGCAGAAGAGCGAGGCCGACCTGCTGAAGACCAAGAACTTCGGCCGCAAGTCCTTGAAGGAGATCAAGGACAAGCTCACCGAGCTGAACCTCCAGCTTGGCATGCACATCGAGAACTGGCCGCAGCTGCTTGAGCGCTGGAAGGCCGAGCACAACCAGATCTGATCACTACCGAGACCTCCGAGAGCCACTGCCATGCGCCACATGAACGCCGGACGGAAGTTCGACCGCAACGGTTCCAACCGGGCGGCGATGTTCCGCAACCTCGTCGCCAACCTCTTCGCCCACGAGCGCATCGAGACCACGGTGCCCAAGGCGAAGGAGCTCCGCCGCATCGCCGAGCGGATGATCACCCGCGCGGCGCGCCTCGGCGCCGACGCCAACGCCGCCGAGCTGACGGGCGACGCGGCCGCGCGCCGCCTGGCCCTCAAGCGCCAGATCGCCTCTGAGCTCCCGCGCTTCACCGAGCGCTGGGTCGACGGCGAGCTTGAGCGCATCGACGTGACCGAGCACCTCTTCCGCGAGATCGCTCCGCGCTTCGTGGGCCGCCAGGGCGGGTACACCCGCATCCTGCGCACCCGCAACCGCCGCGGCGACAACGCCGAGATGGCCTTCATCGAACTCGTGCAGCGCGACCCGCGCGTGGGTCGCACCCAGGCCGGCGGCGAGGCCGAGCTGACCCCCGCGGTCGAGACTGTCCGCGGCGACGCCCCGCGCTCGCGCGGCGAGTCCGCCGAGTCCGGCGAGTCGACCGAGGGCTGAGCCCTCCGCCACGGCGCAGCGACGCCGCCGTGACCGTGGCCCCACTCCACGCGAGGCCACGGCGATGATCCCCCCAGCCAAGCTCCCCCTCGACCTCCCCTCGGGCGACCTCATGCCCGCCGTGGGGGTCGACCTCCCGGGCCCTCGCTCCCGTGACTTCGTCGAGGCGCTCTCGCGCGTCGAGTGCCCGGGCCTCACCCTCCGCCGTCGCCGCCGCGCCGAGACCTCCGGCGCCGACCACGACCCCATCGTGTGGGCCGCCGCCAAGGGGGCCAACGTCCTCGACGTCGACGGCAACCGCTACGTCGACCTCACCGCGGGCTTCGGCGCGGCGCTCCTCGGCCACGGCCACCCCGCCGTCGTCTCGGCCGTGCGCGCGCAGGCCGAGCGGATGCTCCACGCCCTCGGCGATGTCTACCCCTCCGACGTGAAGGTCGCGCTCGAGGCTCGGCTCGCGTCGCTCGCGCCGTGGCCCGCGCGGGTGATCCTCGGGCTCTCGGGCGCCGACGCCGTCGAGGCCGCGGTGAAGACCGCCGCCCTCGCCACGGGCCGACCGGGCGTGCTCGCCTTCACGGGCGGCTACCACGGGCTCTCGTACGGCGCGCTCGCGGCGTGCGGCTACAAGGCGGCCTTCCGCGAGCCTTTCGCGGGGCAGTTGAACCCGGCGGTGCGCTTCGCGCCCTTCCCCGCGGTGCGCACGCCGGAGCCCGCCGAGGCGCAGCGCGCGATGGGCGAGACCTTCGCCGTGGTCGACCGCGCGCTCGCGACGCGCGAGGTGGGGGCCGTCTTGATCGAGCCCATCCTCGGACGCGGCGGCGTCGAGGTGCCGCCGTCGGGCTTCATGGCGGCGCTCGCCGAGCGCGTGCGCGCCGCGGGCGCGGTGCTCATCGCCGACGAGGTGCAGACGGGCCTCGGCCGCACCGGGAGGCGCTTCCGCTCGGTGAGCGCGACGACCTCGCCCGACGTGATCTGCCTGGGCAAGGCGCTCGGCGGAGGTCTCCCCGTGAGCGCGACCCTGGTGCGTGAAGACCTCGCCGAGGCGTGGGCGAAGCCGCGGGGCGAGGCGATCCACACGTCGACCTTCCTCGGGAACCCCCTCGGGTGCGCGGCGGCGCTCGCGTCGCTCGACGCGCTCGAGGCGACCGAGACCGCCGCGGCGATCAAGTCCACCGCGGTGGCGCTCGAAGAGGCCCTCAACGCCGTGCTCAACGACCACCGCCTCGCGGTGCCGCGTCGCACCTTCGCGCGCTTGATGATCGGCCTCGCCGTCGAGGGCGGCGGGCGGCGCGCGCTCGCGGTGTGCCGCTCCCTGCTGGAGCGCGGCTACGTCGCGCTCACGGGAGGCGTCGACGGAGACGTGCTCACGCTCACGCCCCCGTGCGTGCTCACGCCGCTGCAGATCGACGGCTTCGTGGTCGCGCTCGCCGACGCCCTCCGCGCGCACCCTGCGTCGTGAACCAGCGACCCGCCTGGCTCGACCCGCAGGGCGCGTCGCTGTGGGAGCGCGCCCGCGCGATGGTGCGCGCACCGTGGGGCACGATCCACGACGACGCGGTCGACCGACTCGCGCGCGACCTCTTCGCGTGGCAGCGCGCGCGCAACGCGCCCTACGCGCGCTACGCCGCGGCGCTCCTCGGCGAGCGCGAGCCTGCGCACGTCGACGACATCCCCGCGCTGCCCACCGACGTCTTCAAGCACGCGCGCGTCGCGTGCTTCGACGAGCGCTACGACGCGCGGGTCTTCGCGACGAGCGGCACCACGCGCGACGTGCGCGGCCTCCACCCCTTCGCCGACGTCTCGCTCTACGCCGAGGCCTGCCTCGTCGGCGCCGCGCGGTGGCTCCTCCCGAGCGCGCGGTACCGCTGCGTGTTCCTCGCGGAGGACGAGCGCGCCGCGCCGACCTCGTCGCTCACCTTCATGCTCGTGCGCTTCGCGGAGCGCTGGGGCGACGGGGGCGATGCCTTCTACGTCCGCGACGCGAGGGTCGACGTCGAGGCCGTCACGCGCGCGCTCGACGCGGCCGTTCGTGACGGCGAGCCCGTCGCGCTCCTCGGGACGACGTGGGCCTTCGTCCACCTCGACGAGGCCCTCGGTGACCGTCGCTGGGCGCTCCCGACCGGGAGCGTCGCGATGCCGACGGGGGGCACCAAGGGTCGCGCGCGGGAGCTCTCCGACGACGCGCTGCGCGCGGCGGTGCGCGAGCGCTACGGGCTGCCGCGCGAGGGCGTGATCGCCGAGTACGGCATGACCGAGCTCTCGTCGCAGGCGTGGGAGGCGACGCGCGAGGGGGCTCCGGGGCGATTCCGCGCGCCGCCGTGGATGCGCGTGACCGTGGTGGACCCGTCGACGCTGCGACCCGTGCCCGCGGGCGAGGTGGGCTTCGTGCGCGTGGTCGACCTCCTGAACGTGGGGAGCGCCGTGGCGGTGCAGACCAGCGACCTCGGGCGCGTCGACGACGGCGGGCTCGCCCTCCTGGGTCGGGCCCCCGACGCCACGCCCCGCGGCTGCGCCCGCGCGATGGACGCGCTGCTCTCGGGCGACGACCCGGTCAGTCCCTGAAGCGGGCGAAGAAGACCCCGAGCACGGCGCGCAAGAAGCCACCGACGCCGCGCTTCGCCGGGAGCGGCGGCGGCTCGCGGAACTCCTTGGGCAGACGTCGCGCCTCGAAGGTCACCAGCTCGTCGTCGCTCAGCTCGGGGAGCCTCGACACCGGCCGCTTCATCGTCTGGTCGGCCGCGACGCGCGGCTCCGCGGCCTCGACCTCGACCTCGACGGCTTCGGGCTCGACGGCGGCGACCTCGGGCTCGTGCGTCGGGGGCGGCGCCGGGTCTGTCGCTCCAGAGATCATGGCGTCGATGGAGCGCGGGGAGATGGGCACCACCGAGGGCCGCGCGCGGGTGAGCGAGAAGGCCGCGGTGGCGACCTCGTAGACGGTGTTCGCGTCGGCGGGCGGCGCGGGCGACGGCGCCGCGGGGGGCGAGGGGACGAAGCGCGCGCGCGCGTCGGGGGAGGCCGAGTGGCGAGGGCGCACCGACGCCGCGGGCGGAGGCGGTGGGGGCATCGTGTGGCGCTGCGTGGGCCGCTCGGAGAGCATGGGCGGAGGCTTGGGCACCACGATGGCGGTGGGGGCCTCGAAGTCGTCGAGCACCGGCGGCGCGAGCCGCGGCGTGCGGGGCGGGCGCAGGTCGATCACCGACGCGGCGACCGCGGAGCGGCCCGGGCGGAGCGTCGCGGGCTGCGGAGGCGGGATCGAGGCGGCCTCGCGCACGGCCTCGCGCTCGCGGCGGATCTTGTCGGCGGCGACCACGGAGATGAACTGACCGAGCTGGCGCTGCGTGGCGATGTCGGCGCGGAAGGCGTGGTCGAGGGCCTCGGCGAAGGCCGCGGCGGTGGCGAAGCGGTCGGCGGGGTCGATGGCGAGCGCGCGGCGGCAGATGGCGTCGAGGGCCTCGGGGACGTGCGGCGCGAAGGTGCGCAGCGGGCGGTAGGCGTCGTCGCGGTAGCGCTCGCGCGGCACCACCCCGTCGCGCAAGGGGAAGCAGCGGCGCAGGCCGATGGACTCCCAGAGCGTGACGCCCATGGAGAAGACGTCGGCGCGGCGGTCGATGGAGCGGCCCTTGAGCTGCTCGGGGGCCATGAAGGGGGCCTTGCCCTTGAGCACGCCCACGGAGGTGACGCCGGCGCGGCACTCGGCGCGGGCGATGCCGAAGTCGACCAGGCGCGCGGCGCCGTCGACGCCGATGAGGATGTTGTGCGGGGTCGCGTCGCGGTGGATGAGGTTGAGCGAGGTGCCGTCGGGGGCGCGGAGCTCGTGGGCGGCGTCGAGGCCGGCGAGCGCGTCCATCACCACGCGGAGCACGATGCCCAGGGGGATCGAGCGGCGCAGGGAGGTCGCGGCGCGCTGCGCGGCGTCGAGGGTGTCGCCCTGGACGTAGTCCATCACGGTGTAGAGCTGCGAGCCCTCGGCGCCGAGGTCGATGATCGCCGCGACGTTGGGGTGGTGCAGCCGCGCGGCCACCCTCGCCTCGTCGAGGAACATCGTGACGAAGTCCTCGTCGGCGGTGAGGTTGCGGTGCATGAGCTTCACCGCCGCGAGGCGCTCGAAGCCCGCGCTCCCCACGTTGCGCCCGAGGTACACGCTCGCCATGCCGCCCTTTCCGAGCAGCGTCACGAGCTCGTACGGCCCGACCCTAGAGGGCGGCGCCACCGAGCTGACTCCGCGGGCGTGGATTGCGTGCGCGACCATCGATCGAGACCTCCGAGACGGGTGATTGCTGGCAAGGCATCATCGGTGAAGTTTGGAATCGCCGCAAACGCAGTCTTCTGCGGGGTTTGATTGCAATCAATGTATGAATGGTGAGCGCGTGGCGGCGATGGTCGACGGCGGTGCCGCGCGTCGGCACAAGCGACCACGGTGTAAGACACGTAGACAACCCGGAGAGGGCGGCGCCGCGGCGGCCAGGTCGCGGGGCCGCGGTTCGGCCTCCCGCGTGGGCGCGGGGGCGTGCTAGCGTCCCGCGCCGCAATGGCCATCGAGGTGTCGGCGCGGCGCGTGGTCGCCACCGCGGAGCTCGCGCGTCTCGCGCTCCGCGACGACGAGGTGGCGCCGCTCGCGGCGCAGCTCGAGCGGGTGCTGGGCTTCATCGCCGCGCTCGACGAGGTCGAGGGCGACGCGGCGACCGACGACGTCGACGTCGGGTGTCTCCGCCGGGACGACGTCGTGGTCGAGGGCCTCTCGCGCGACGAGGCGCTCTCGCAGGCGCCGCGGTCGGAGCAAGGGGCCTTCGTGGTTCCGCAGTTCGTCGAGGGCTGAACGGTGTCGGGCGCGACGGAGCTCGAGGCGAGCGAGACCTCGCGGGCGGTGCGCGACGGCGCCCTGCGCGCGGCGGAGGTCGCCGCGGAGTTCCTCGCGCGGGCGCGGGCGCACGACGCTCGGGTGGGGGCCTTCGTCACGCGCGACGAAGAGGGCGCGATGGCCGCGGCGGAGTCCATCGACGCGCGCCGGGAGAGGGGCGACGACCTCTCGGGCCTCCCGCTCGCGGGCGTCACCGTCGCGGTGAAGGACGCGCTGTGCACGCGCGGGCTGCGCACCACCTGCGGCTCAAGGATGCTCGAGCGCTGGGTGCCTCCCTACGACGCGACGGTGGTCTCTCGCCTGCGCGCCGCGGGCGCCGTGATCGTCGGCAAGACCAACATGGACGAGTTCGCGATGGGCTCCTCCACCGAGAACTCGGCCTTCTTCCCCACGCGCAACCCCTGGGACCTCTCGCGCACCCCCGGCGGCTCGTCGGGGGGCTCCGCGGCGGCCGTCGCTGCCCGCTTCGCCCACGTCGCGTTGGGCTCCGACACGGGCGGCTCGGTGCGACAGCCCGCGTCGCTCACGGGCCTCGTCGGCTTCAAGCCCACCTACGGCCGCGTCTCTCGCTACGGCCTCGTGGCCTTCGCGTCGTCGCTCGACGTGGTGTCTCCCTTCGGGCGCACCGTGGCCGACGTCGCCGCGGTGTACGCGGTGATCGCGGGGAGAGACCCGCGCGACAGCACCTGCGCCGACCGTGATGTCGAGCCCGTCGACCTCTCGCGCGGCGCCGAAGTCTTGAAGGGCCTGCGCGTCGGCGTGCCCGAGGAGTACTTCGCCGACGGGATCGAGCCCGAGGTCGAGGCGGTGGTGCGCGGCGCGATCGGGCGATGCGCGACGCGGGGGCCGAGGTGGTGCCCGTCTCGCTGCCGCACACGCGCTACGCGGCGGCGACCTACTACGTGCTCGCGCTTACCGAGGCGAGCTCGAACCTCTCGCGCTTCGACGGCGTGCGCTACGGGCTCCGCGTCGAGGGCAAGGACCTCAAATCCCTCTACGGAGAGACGCGCGACGCGGGCTTCGGCGACGAGGTGAAGCGGCGGATCCTCCTCGGCACCTTCGCGCTCTCGGCGTGGCTACTACGAAGCCTTCTACGGCAAGGCCCAGCGCGTGCGGCGCTTGATCGCGCACGACTTCACCCGCGCCTTCGCCGAGGTCGACGTGATCGCGACGCCGACCTCTCCGACGGTGGCCTTCCCGCTGGGCTCGCGGGTCGACGACCCGGTGGCGATGTACATGGCCGACGTGTGCACGCTCCCCGCGTCGCTCGCGGGGTTCCCGCGGTGAGCCTGCCCGTAGGGCTCAACGCGCAAGAGGCTCCCCATCGGGCTTCAGCTCATCGCGCGGCGCTTCGACGACGCGCGGCTCCTCGCGGTCGCGCAGGGCGTCGAGACCGTCATCGGGGCGATGCCCCTCCGCCCTTCCCGTGAACACCATGGACCTCATCGAAGAGCTCAAGGCCCGCAAGTCGTTTCACCAGTGCTCCGACGAGGAGGGCCTGCGCCGCGCGCTCTCGTCGGGCAAGGTCGTCGGCTACATCGGCTTCGACCCCACCGCCGCGAGCCTGCACCTCGGGTCGCTCGTGCAGATCGTGCTGCTCGACCGCCTGCGCCGCGCGGGGCACACGCCCATCGCCCTCGTCGGCGGCGGCACCGGGCTCATCGGCGACCCCAGCGGAAAGTCGTCGGAGCGCGCGATGCTCTCGAACGAGGCCCTCGACGGGTACCTCGCGGGCATCCGTTCGCAGTTGGAGCGCTACCTCGACGGGGTGACCCTGGTCGACAACCGCGCGTGGCTCGGGTCGATGGGACTCATCGACTTCTTGCGCGACGTGGGCAAGCACTTCTCGGTGAACGCCATGGTGCAGCGCGACTCGGTGAAGAACCGCCTCGAGCAGCGCGAGCACGGGATCTCGTACACCGAGTTCAGCTACATGCTGTTGCAGGCCTACGACTTCCTCGCGCTGCACGAGCGCCACGGCTGCACGCTGCAGATGGGCGGCTCGGACCAGTGGGGCAACATCGTCTCGGGCATCGACCTCGTGCGCCGCTCGCGTGGCGCCGAGTGCTTCGGCCTCACCGTCCCGCTCCTCACCCGCGCCGACGGCGGAAAGTTCGGCAAGACCGAGAAGGGCACCGTGTGGCTCGACCCCGCGATGACCTCTCCGTACGAGCTCTACCAGTTCCTCGTGAACAGCGCCGACGCCGACGTCGAGGGCTACCTCCTGCGGCTCACCTTCGAGACCCTCGACACCGTGCGCGAGGTGATGGAGGCCCAGGCGCAGGACCCCGGCGCGCGCGCGGCGCAGGGCCTCCTCGCCGACAGCCTCACGCGTTACGTGCACGGCGACGAGGGCCTCGCGAGCGCGAAGAGAGCCACCGCGGCGCTCTTCGGCGAGGTCGACTTCGAGGCGCTCTCGGTGAGCGACCAGCGGTCGGCCTTCATGGGCGTGCCGACGAGCGAGATCCCGCGCGCGTCGCTGGGCACCCCCGACGCGTCGCTGGTGGCCTGGCTCGCGTCGACGGGCTTGTTCAAATCGAAGACCGAGGCGCGGACCTCTGTCGAGAAGGGCGCGGCCTCGGTGAACAAGCGGCCCGTCACCGACGTGCGCAGGGTGCTCACGGGCGACGACGTGCTCCCGAGCGGGTTCATCGTGCTGCGCAAGGGGCGCAAGAGCTACCACGCGCTACGCGTGACCGACTGACGCGAGAGGGGGGCTCGTGGAGGGCGCGCGCTTCAAGAACTACGTCTTGCGAGAGCGCCTCGACCAGGGAGGGATGGCCGAGATCTATCGGGCCAGCCGGGTGGGCTCCTTCGACTTCAGCCGCGAGGTCTGCATCAAGCGGATGCTCCCGCGGCTGTCGAGCGAGACCGAGTTCGTGTCGATGTTCATCGACGAGGCGCGCATCTCGTCGCACCTGCGCCACGGGAACATCGTCAGCGTCGAGGACTTCGGCAACGAAGACGGCCAGCTCTTCATCTGCATGGAGTGGGTGAACGGCGCCGACCTCAAGCGGGTCATCAAGCGCCTCTCGGCCGACGGACGTCGGATGCCCGTCGACGCCGCGCTCTTCGTGGTCGGCGAGGTGCTCAAGGCGCTGGAGTACGCGCACGGCAAGGTCGTCGACGGCGTGCCGCAGAACATCGTCCACCGCGATGTCACGCCGCACAACGTGATGGTGAGCTACTTCGGCGAGGTGAAGCTGGCCGACTTCGGCATCGCCAAGGCCACCTCGCGCCTCTACGAGACCCGGGGCGACCTCGTGAAGGGCAAGCTCTCGTACATGGCCCCCGAGCAGGCCACGGGGAAACCCCTCGACCGACGCACCGACCTCTTCGCGCTCGGCGTGTGCGCCTACGAGGCCCTCACCGGCTCGCAGCCCTTTCAGGGGCAGGGCCGCGACGTGCTCTACGCGATCCTCGCCGACCGCCGCCCGACGCTGCGCGCGCTGCGGCCCGACGCGCCGCCCGAGGTCGAGGCCTTCGTCGACCGGCTGCTGAAGAAGTCTCCCGACGAGAGATACCCCCACGCGGGCGCCGCGCACGACGCGCTCGAGTCCCTGCCCGTGAAGGTCAGCAGCCGGAGCCTCGAGCGACTGATGGCCGAGCTCTGGCCCGACCAGGCCTCCATCGTCACGCCCGCGGTGCGCGACGCGCCCCTCGCCATCACCGCGCGCCCTCCGCGCCCCGCCCCCGAGGCGCCCGCGGTCGAGGCGCCCGACACCGAGCGGCCCGAGGCGCCCGACACCGAGCGACCGCCCGGGCAGACACCCGACGTCGACGTCGTGTCGGACACCGACCGCGACCCTGCCGTGTCGGGCTTCGAGCGCACCGAGCGCGCCTCGATGGACCTCCTCCTCGGCGACCACCCCGCGCCCGCGCGCCCCGACGGAGAGCCCCCGCCTCGCTTCGCCCCCGGCGGCACCGAGGTCATCCCCGCGGTCGACGCGACGCTCACCGAGCTCTCGTCGGCGGCCGAGCCCGCGCCGCCCACCGCGCCGCCCGCGCCCGCGATCGAGCCCACGCCCACGCCCACGCCCGCGACGACGGTCGTCGCGCCCGCGCCGCGCCGCTCGTTCCTCGCGCTGGCCCTCGCGCTCGTCGCGCTGTGCTGCGCCCTCGCCGCGGTGGGCGTGACCCTCTCGCGCTCACAGCCTCCCGCGCCGGCGTCGCCCTCGTCGCCGCGTCCGCTCACGGCGCCCGCGCCCGCGCCCGCGCCGACGCCCCCTCCAGCGCCCGCGCTCACGGTCGACCCGACGCCCGTCGTCGAGCAGAGCGTCGTCGTCGACGCGGGAGCGCCCTCGACGGCGGTCGAAGCCCCCGCGGTGATCACCTTCCAGGTGCGCCCCTGGGGAGAGGTGCGGGTCGACGGCAGGCCCGTGCGCGTGGGCGCGCCCATCACGCTCCCCGCCGGGGCGCACGCGCTCACCGTGTCACAGTCGGGGGTGGTGCGACGCACCGAGCAGCGCAGGTTTCGCGCGGGCGAGCGCCGTCGTGTCGTGCTCGACGCCACGGAGCGCTGAGGGGGCGCAAGAGTGGGTCCAACCCGTTGCCACGGTGTGCCATAGTCCCCCGCCCTATGCCTCGATTGACCCAAGGAGAAGAGTACTTCGACGTCGCGCGCGACGGCGCGCGGGTGGTTCAGGTCTCGGGCCAGCACGGCCGCCGCGAGCAGCGCAAGGAGACCTCTCTCGACAGCGTCGACGCCGCCTCGAAGATGGTGGCCTCGACGGTCGCCAAGAAGCAGAAGGCCGGCTTCACCCTCCTGGCGCTCGACCCTTCGACCGACGCCGCCCTCGGGTACATCGCCGGGCTCGAGGCCGCCGAGTCCGAGGGCGTCTCCCTCGACGCGCCGCGGCCCGCCGACACGCTCCCGAGCAGTGATTCCTGGGTGCTCCACGGATACCGTCGCTTCAACGACCTGCGCGGGGCGACGCCCCTCCTCAACGCCGCGTGGAACCGGCAGCACGAGGCCGTCGAGTGGCTCCTGGCGCGGGGGGTCTCGCTCACCTCTCGCGCGCAGGACGGCGCCACGGTGCTCCACGCCGCGGCCGCGGGGCAGATGCCCTCGCTCCTCTCCGCCGGCCTTGCGGCGGGCGTCTCGGCCGACGTGAAGGACCACCGCGGCCAGCGGCCTTTGCACTACCTCAAGGGTCGCGGCGCCGTCGCGCAGCGCGTGGAGATCATCGACGCCCTCGTCGCCGCGGGCGCCGACGTGAACGCCACCGACCGCGACGGAAACGGCCCCGTCGACGTGGTGGGCCCCGACTGCGAAGCCGAGGTGTTGAAGCGCCTCCTCGACGCGGGCGCGAAGCCCATGAAGCCCGCGGCCATCGGAGAGATCTTGAAGAGCGAGCACGGGGCCGAGAAGGCCGCGCTCCTCACCGCGGCGGGGATCCAGTTGAGCGGCACGCTCACCGCCGCCGCGACCGCGGGCTCGGTCGAGGGCGTGCGCGCGGCGCTCGCGTCGGGAGACAGCCCCGACACCATCGACCCCGACCGTCACTGGCCCGCGCTGCGCCTCGCGGTGGAGTCGGGCAACGTCGACGCGGCGGGCGCGCTCCTCGACGCGGGCGCCGACCCCGACCTCACCGACGAGACCGGGTGGACGGCCCTGCACGAGGCCGCGCGGCAGCGGTCGCTCCCGATGGTGGAGCGGCTGCTCCAGGGCGGGGCCGACCCGCTGGCGAAGCTGCGCGAGTCGGTGAGCTTCGACGACCAGGAGAGCTACCGCTACGACTCGACGGCGGCCGACGTGGGCAAGAAGGCCGGCGCGGGGCAGAGCCTCGTCGACCGGCTGCGCGCGGCGATGAAGACGCCGAAGCGGTAGCGTGGACGCGTCGCTGATCGACGACGACGCGCAGGGCTGGCGGCGGCTCCGCGCGGAGGTGGGCGTCTACGCGTTCAGCCCCGACGGGCAGTGGCTGGCGGTGAGCGAGCCCTTCGGCGACGCGATGGGGCAGAGCCTCGTGCGCGTGGTCGAGGTCGAGACGGGCCGCGTGGCGATGAGCATCCGCGGGCGCGAGGCGGCGGCGATGGCCTTCGCGTCGCCCGAGCACCTGTTGGTGGTGCGCGCGGCGGACCTCGGGTGCCGCGCGGTGCTGCACCTCGTCCCCGACGGAGGCGTGGTGGCGACGGTGGCGTTGCCGGGGCTGCGCACGGCGCGGTGCCGCGTGTCGCTCGCGAGCGCGTGGGGCGGAGGCGTGTCTCCCTTCGCGCTGGTGACGCCGCTGCGCTGGCTCGGCGGAGACCGGCGCGTGACGCGCAGGCTGCACGGCGCGGTGCTGCGCCTCCCGTCGCTGGAGGTGCTCGCGTCGGTGGACCCTGACGCGCTTCCGTCGCAGGCGACGCTGCCGCACGCGCCCTCGGCGGTGGCGACGCTCTCGCCCGACGGAGACCGCGTGGCGATGTGGGTCTCGGCCGCCCAGCCACGAGACGCGCTCGTGCACGAGGAGGGCGCGCTCCACCTGATCGACTGGGCGCGCGCGAAGGACGAGCGGGTGTGCGCGGTGGGGCGCGAGGTCGACGACGTGATCGCGGCCGACGCGTCGCGGTGGGTGCTGCGCAGCGGGCACTTCTCGGCCGACATCTCGGGGCGCGGAGACATCGCGGTGGTCGACAGCGGGCGGGGGGTGGTGCTGCACGACACGTCGATCGCGTCGCCGCTCGACGAGCCCGGGAGCGTCGGGGCGTGGGCGACGGTGGACCTGCACCCCGACCGCGAGCGCGTGCTGGTGGCGGGCCGCGCGGCGGCGGGAGGGCGGGTCACGGCGCGGCCGACGTGGGAGGGCACGCTGCGCGCGGTGGACGTGACGGGCGCGTCGCGGTCGCGCCCCGCCGTGATGGTGAAGTGCAAGGCGCAGGTGGCGATGTCGGCGGTGTACGAGGGCGAGGGCGACGCGCTGTGGGCGCTCACGGGCGAGGCCGCGACGATGGCGGAGCTCACGCGCTGGGAGTCGCTCGACGCGCCGCCCGCGAAGGACGCGCCGGCGATCGCGCTCGCGCTCGACGGGAAGAAGCCGCGCAGGGGCGCGTTGCAGCGCGTGGTGGCGACGACGCTGTGCGCGCGGTGGAGCGTCGACGCCGAGGGCGTGCCGAAGGGCTACCGCAAGGTCACCGCGACGCGCCTCGCGTGGAGATCGGTGTAGCGGTCACGCGTCGGTCGGAGCGAGCACTTCGACGAGCTCCGCGACGGCGTCGAAGCGCGCACCCGACGAGAGGTCGAGGGTGATGGGCGCGAAGTCTGTGTTGTCGGGGACGAGCGTCACGCGCGCCCACGCGCCGTCGGGGCCGCGCTCTCCCGTGAAGCGCTTGAGCGTGTAGCTGGCGCCGGTGTCGTCGTCGACCATGCCCGGGCAGCGGAGGAGCAGCGTGCGGCCCTCGGGGTCTCCGCGCACGGGGGCGAAGAAGAGCGCGTGGCTGCCGTCGGGCACGCGCGGGGCCATCGAGCGGCCCACCACGCGCGCCACGAAGTGACCGGGCTGCAAGCGCTTGCGCGTGCGAGGTCGCACCCAGCGGACCTCGTCTCCGTGCGCGCCGGGGGTGAAGCCGCCCGCGGCGACGTCGAGGGGGAGCAGCGGCACGGCGCGTTCGTCGCGACGGTCGACGACGGTGAAGGGCGGAGGCGGCGCGGGCGCCGCGGGCTTCGCGGGCGCGTCGCGCATGGCCTTGGCCTCGTCGAGCAGCGCGCGCACCTGACGCGGAGAGAGCTCGCGCGCCACGTCGACCAGGTCGTGCCGCGGGTCGCGCTGCGGGTCGATAACGAGGTCGAGGAGCTGCACGTCGAGCCGATGCGCGAGGCGCTCGAGCGTCTGCACCGTGGGGTGGAGGAGGCCCCGCTCCAGGTCGGAGAGGTGACCCTTGGAGCCGATCTCGCTCTCGAAGGCGAGTCCCTCGAGGGTGAGGTGTGCGGCCTCGCGCAGGGCCCGCACCCGCTGCCCGATGAGCAGCGAGAGCGGGTGGGGCTGCGCGCGCCGGGGCATCGCCCAGCGTCTACCCGCGGCGGAGCGCTCACTCGTTCGTCGCGACGAACAAGGGCGAGGAGGTCGACCTTTCTTGTCGACGCTACGTCCCTCGTGTCCGCGATCGCGGCGGCGCCGCGGCGTGACCTTGAAGCCCGCGGAGAGGCCGAAGCCCTGCTCTCCGTGCTTACGGCACGGGGAATCAAGGGGTGAGGCGAGGGCGAGCTCGACCCCTTCCCCCAACCCCGTCGCTACACCTTCACCATCCACCCGTGGCGGTCTTCCCGCGTGCCGCGCTGGATGCCCGTGAGCTCTTCGTACAGCGACAGCGCGACGGGCCCGACGCCGCCGTCGCCCACCACCATCTTCTCGCTCCCCACGGTGAGCTCGCCCACCGGGCTCACCACCGCGGCGGTGCCGCTGCCGAAGACCTCCTTCAGCGCGCCCGTGCGGTGCGCCTCGATCACCTCGGCGATCGGCAGCGCGCGCTCCTCGACCTTCATCCCGCGCTCGCGGGCGAGGGTCATGACGCTCTCGCGGGTGATCCCGCCCAGCACCGAGTCTCCCAGCGCGGGCGTGACCAGGGTGTCTCCCAGCAGCGCGAAGAGGTTCATCGTGCCGACCTCCTCGACGTTCTGGTGCCGCGCGCCGTCGAGCCAGAGCACCTGGTCGTAGCCGTCCTTCTTCGCGCGGTGCGCGGCGTAGAGGCTCGCGGCGTAGTTCGCGCCGGCCTTCACCGAGCCGAGGCCCCCCGGGGCCGCGCGGGTCATCGAGGTCTCGACCCAGATCTTCACGGGCTTGAGCCCCGACCCGCCGTAGTAGGCCCCCACCGGCGACGTGATCACGAAGAGCATGCACTTCGCCGCGGGGCGCACCCCGAGGAAGGGCTCCGTCGCGATCAGCGTCGGGCGGATGTAGAGCGCCGTGCCCTCGGACGACGGCACCCAGTCGCGGTCGACGCCCACCAGGGTCGTGATCGCGCGCTGGAGCAGGGCCGGTTCGGGCACGGGCAGGCACAGCCGCGGCGCGCCGTGCGCCATGCGCGCGCAGTGACGGTCCGGGCGGAAGAGACGCACCGCGCCGTCGACCGCGCGCATCGCCTTGAGCCCCTCGAAGAGGGCCTGGCCGTAGTGCAGCACCGCGGCGGCGGGGTCGAGCGTGAAGGGCGCGTAGGGCACCACCCGCGGCGAGTGCCAGCCGCGAGCTTCCTCCCAGTCCAGCACGAACATGTGGTCGGCGAAGTGCCGCCCGAAGCCCAGCGCGTCCTCCGCGGGGCGCGGCCTCGACGTCTTCGTCCGCTGGACCAGGATCTCCTCCGTCATCGCTTCCCTCTCTGTGCGCGCGCCACGCCGTGACTCCGACGCCGCGGGCGGCGCGCGCTCCATACACCCGCCAGCGCAGCGAAGAAACCTCCCGCGCCCCCCGCGCGCGAGCCCGCGCCCCCGCCTACGGCCCGGCACCCGCAGCCGCCGTCTTGGAGCGCCTCGACCACCGTCCCCGCCTCGGGCCCCGCGTCGTCCGCGCCCGCGTCGGCGACCACCACGGGCCCCGCGTCGACGCCCGCGTCCACCACCGGGGGCTCCACGCCCACGCCGCGCACCGCCACTCGCACCCGGGGGTTGTCAGGGTCCGAGGTGGTGACCACCACGGTGCCCTCGACGGGGCCGGGCCTCACTGGCGTGAAGGTCACCACCACCTCGCTGCGCGAGGCCACGGGCAGCGGGCCCGAGCGCGACGGCAGTGAGAACGGCCCGTCGCCCATGGTGCTCACCACCCGGCCCGCGCCCTCGCCCATGTTCCGAAGGGTGAACGAGCGCTCGGCGAAGTCACCGAGGGTCACCTCGCCGAAGTCCACCTCGCGCACGTCAGCTTGGATGTCAGGAAGGCCCAGCCGGGCCACCGACGGGTCGAAGCGGATCGTGCGCGAGAAGGGCACGCGGATCGGGATGTCGGCGAGGTCGAGGTTCCACCGCCGGCCCGCGAGGGAGACGTAGAGCGAGGGGTAGACGTGGATGGTGGCCGTGTAGCCGAGCACGCCCTCGAGCACGGGCGAGTACTCCACGAAGGGTCCCGCGGTGAAGACGCCCTGCACGCGGTTCACGCTGGCCGTGATGGGGTCGGCCTGGATCCCGAAGTCGAGCCGCGTGGAGCGGTAGTCGGCCTGCACCTCGCCCGCGGCGTCGAAGGCGAAGCCGCCCGAGATGCCCGGGATGCGGATGATCGAGTCGGTGAGCGAGATGGTCGCCACGCGCACGCGCATCGTGCGGCCCGCGACGCTCACGCCGTCCCACGCCCAGGGGTCGAACATCTGCGCGGCCATCGCGCGGAAGTCGATCATCGGGATGAAGGGCAGCGCGCCCTCCCAGCCGACCATGGCGCCGTCGACGGGGAGCGACAGCCGCGCCCGCGCGGTGAACTGCACGCCGTAGTCGACCGAGAGGTTGCCGCCGTCGGGGTCGCCCGCGGCGCTCAAGACGATGGGCTCGGGCCATCCGCCCTGGAGACGTCCCCTGAGGTCGACGCGCGTGTTGCCCACCAGCGCGGCGCGGAAGCGCACCGACACGGGCGAGCCCCCGGGCACCCAGCCCGTGTCGACGTCGAACTCGACGGGCAGGCCCTCGCGGTGGTGATACTCGATGGGCGCCTCGGCGCAGCCGACGAAGCCCTCGCCGCAGGAGTCCTGCGCGTGAGAGAGCGAAGGGAGGGCGACCGAGGCGCAGAGGGCGAGGGCCGCGCGGAGCGCCGCGCGCGAAGTGAAGGAGCGCATGGTGGAGTGGGCGCGATCCTATGACAGAACGCAGCGCTTATCGCCGCGCGGGGTTCACTCCGCGGCGGAGGCGCAGCAGCGGAAGCCGATGGAGTAGTCGTGGTACGCGACGTCGTGGGCGGCCGTGCGGTACCAGCACCCGTCACCATTCAGCGTCGTGTCCATGTAGTACCCGCCGCGGAAGGTGCCCGCGGGGTCGTTCGTCCACTCGTGCATGTTGCCCACCATGTCGAACACGCCGTGCTCGTTCGAGCAGCCCGCGTGCGCGCCGGTGAGGGCCACCGTGCCGGGGAGCTGGTTGATCTGCGGGTCGTTCATCGGGGCCGAGCCCCAGAGGTAGCGGGTCGTGGCGCTGAAGAGCCGCACCACCGGGTGCCAGCGGTGGTTCTCGTTGCACCGCCCCTGCTCGCGCGTGTTGCCGTACCCGAAGGTGCGCTGCTGCGGCCCGCGGCACGCGCGGAACCACTCCCGCTCGGCGCACAGCCGCTTGCCCGCCCTCGCGCAGGCCCTCGTGGCCTCCAACTGCGAGATGTACCCCTGCGGCACCACCCCCCGGCGAGACACCGCGCGCACCGTGGCGCGGCCCGGGTTGAGGTACGGCGACCAGGGCCGCTCGGTGCCGTCGGGCATCACCTGCACCAGCGAGGCCTCGAAGCGGTCGACGCAGAAGCCGGCCCCCTCGATGTAGGCCATGCCCTGGGGGCAGGGGGCGTCAGAGCGGGCGGGGCGCGCGCCGATCAGGCCCGCCATCACCATGGCCGCGAACGCGAGCATGGTCGCACGCACCCTCGTGGCTCGTTGCATCAGGTCTCCCTTGCAAGGTCAGCGTTGGCCGCGCTCATCACGCGGGGCGTTGAGATCGCTCGGAGCGTGCAGAGACCAACGGAGGGGTCTCGTCTGCTCGACTCGTGTCGTCGCCCTGTCTCCGCCGCCGACGCCGTGAACGTCAGGTGCGCGAGGGCGCGTTAGGTCAAGTACTGGACGACGGGGTGTATCAACGCTCGCGCGGCGCGACAAGGCCCCCCCTGACGCTTCTGGGTAACTCCTGATGGGCGACTGTGCGCGGCGTCGCACACCGTCGTCGTTGACCGCCGCGGTGCTTCGGGTGTTCTCTCCGCGCCCCGCGCTCGGCGTCTCCGGCGCGGCGGAGGTGTCGACACGATGTCTGACCGCGGCCCCCTCGACGCGCGCCTGCACCACCCGCTGCCGCACCTCTTCGAGCCCGGCCTCACGCTCACCGAGGTCGCGGGCCTGCGCGCCGCGGGCGTCGCGGCGGGCATCAAGCCCAGCGGCCGACCCGACGTCGCGCTCCTCGTCGCCGACGCGCCCGTGCCCGTCGCGGGGGTGTTCACGCAGAACCGGCTCGCGGCCGCGCCCGTCGCGCTCTCGCGCGCGCACCTCGCGAAGACGAAGGGGCTCATGCGCGCGCTGGTGGTGAACTCCGGCAACGCCAACGCGTGCACCGGCGCGCAGGGCGAGGCCGACGCGCTGGAGATGTGCGAGCGCGTCGCGCGCCTGGTCGGGTGCCCCGTCGAGGAGGTGCTGGTGTGCTCCACGGGGGTCATCGGCCACAAGCTCCCGATGGAGCGCGTGCGCGCGGGCGTCGACGCGGCCTTCGCGGCGCTGTCGACGGCGCGCGACGCGGGGCGGAGCTTCCTCCGCGCGATCATGACCACCGACGCCTTCGCGAAGGAGCACGGCGAGGCGGGCGGCTCGCGCGTCGCTGGCGTGTGCAAGGGCGCGGGGATGATCCACCCCGACATGGCCACGATGCTGGCCTTCGTCGCCACCGACGCGCGGTGGTCGCCCGAGGCGCTGCGGTCGATGATCCCGGGCGTCGCGCGCGAGAGCTTCAACGCGGTGCACGTCGACACGCACCCGAGCACCAACGACACCTTCCTGTGGATCGCCACGGGCCGCGGCGCCGAGGGCGGCGACGACGACCGCGCGCGGGTCGAGCGCGTGTCGCGACGTCTCGCGTGGATGATCGCCCGCGACGGCGAGGGCGCCACGAAGGTCACCACCATCACCGTGCGCGGCGCGTCGAGCGACGAGGCCGCGCGCGCCGTCGCCGACTACGTCGCGAGCTCCGCGCTGGTGCGCACGGCGCTCTACGGCAACGACCCGAACTGGGGCCGCTTCGTGTCGCAGGTGGGCAACGCCAAGGCCGTGAGAGACGTGACCGGCCTGCGCTGCGCGCTGCAGGGCGTGACGGTCTTCGAGGGCGGAGAGCCCACGGGCTTCGACCGCGCCGCGCTGAGCGCCGCGATGCGCGCCGACGACGTCGCGCTCGACATCGACCTGCGCGAGGGCGACGGCCGCGCGTCGGTGATGACCAGCGACCTGTCGTACCGCTACGTCGAGGTCAACGCGGAGTACACGACCTGAGCGTGCGCGGAGCCGTTGCGCCCCGCGGGGCGCGGGGGCACCGTGGGGGCGTGTCGCGCGTGACGGTGCTCGCAGCCCTCTTGTGCCTGCCGTGGTGCGCGTCGGCGCAGCCCGCGCGCAGGAGGAACGCGGGCGCGGCCGCGTCGGCGCCGATGGGGGTGGGGGTGTTCCTCGCGCGGGCGACGGTCGACGTGCTCGACGGGTCGGCGCCGCGGGCGAGGGGCGTGGTGCTCGCGCGCTCGGGGAGGATCCTCACGGCCCTGTGGCCGGTGCAGCGGGCCCGCGCGCTGCGGGTGCGCTACCCCGACGGCAGGGTCGATCAAGCGCGGGTCGTGGCGACGGACCCGGCGTGGGGCGTGGCCCTGCTCGAGGGCGCTGCGGGGCGGTGGCCCGAGGGGGTCGAGCTCACGTCGCGGGGCGCGCGCACGCGCGACGCGGTGAGCTGGGCGACCTCGTCGCGGTCGGTGTCGTCGGGGGTGTTGCAGCGCCGGGTGTCGCTGGTGGGCGGCGGCGCGGCGCTCCTGCGCGACGCGTGGGAGATCGACCCGGTGCCCGCGAACGTGGCGTCGGGCTCGGGCCTCGCGTCGCAGAGCACGGGCGAGCTCGTGGGCCTGGTGGTGGCGCCCGAGCGCGACGACTCGGCCACGGGCCCTGAGCACGCGTACGGGGTGCCCGCGTCGGTGCTGACCGCGCTGATCGAGGGCGCGGGGCAGAGCGCGCGGCCGTGGCTCGGGGTGACCTTCGAGGAGATGCCTCCGGGGTCGAACGTGCACGCGGCGGAGGGCGGGCTGCGGGTGGCGCGGGTCGACCCGCAGGGCCCCGGCGCGCGCGCGCGGCTGCGCACGGGAGAGGGCGCCGACGTGGTGCTGAGCGTGGATGGTCGGCCGGTGCGCTCGCTCGCTGAGCTCGCCGCGGCGCTGGACGGGAGGCGCCCGGGGGACGCGATCACGCTCCGGGTGCTGCGCGGCGGCGCGGTAAACGAGGTGCCGCTCACCCTCGACGCGCAGCCCGATCGCTGAAGGTCAGCCCGAGACGGGCACCGGCGGGGCGCCCTTCGAGGCCACCTCGTGCCAGACGCCCTTCACCCGTCGCTGGTGAGGGAAATACTCGGCCTTGTAGTTCAGGTGGTCGCAGGCCTCGACGTAGAGGCCGAGGTAGTACCACTCGATGCCGAGCGAGGCGCAGAGCTCGATCTCCTTGAGCACGGAGTAGACGCCCAGGGAGCGCCAGGCCTCGTCGGGGTCGAAGTAGTAGACCGACGACATCCCCTCGCGGCCGATGTCGAGGATGCTCACGCCGACGAGGGTGTCGCCGGCGAGGTAGCGCATCTCCCAGGTGTCGACGCAGGTCTCGACGAGGAAGAAGCGGTAGTCGTTCTCGGTGGCGGGCTCGCGGCGCAGGGACAACCCCCGCTCGCGCGAGTGGCGGTTGTAGAGCTCGACGTGGCGGGGCGTGACCGCGGGGCGCGCGCGCTCGACGCGCAGGCCGCCGTCGTTCTTGCGCAGGGCGCGCTTCTGCGAGCGCGAGGGCGTGAAGCGCGGGACGTGCACGCGGATCGCCTCGCACGCGGTGCAGCCGGGGCACGACGGGCGGTAGAGCAGCGGGCCCGAGCGGCGGTCGCCCTCGGCGAGGAGGCGGTCGAAGGTGTCGGGGGAGAGCCGCGCGGTGGGCATGCGCAGCGGGAGGCGCATCGTTTGCCCCGGGAGGTAGGGGCAGGGCTCGGGGTCGTCGGAGACCAGGAGGAACCGGACCGGCGACTTCACGGCGACGCAGAGCCTACGACATCGCCCGGGAGAGACAACGTGGAGGCTACGAGAAGTCCTTCTCGGCGCGCTCCTGGTCCTCTTTGCACTTGATGC
This sequence comes from Polyangiales bacterium, assembly GCA_041389825.1. Classification (GTDB taxonomy): domain Bacteria; phylum Myxococcota_A; class Polyangia; order Polyangiales; genus JAEYZO01. The sequence goes on from JAWKRC010000026.1 coordinate 102,714, forward strand.
AGAGGGTGGTCTCGGGGCGAGCCTCGAGGCGCTTCACCGAGATCTCCTCGCCGCACTCTTCGCAGAGGCCGAACTCGCCGCGGTCGATCTTCTGCAGCGCGCGGTCGATCTTCTCGAGGAAGGACTTCTCGCGCCCGCGGAGGCGGAACTGGAAGGACTGCAGGTACTCGCTCGACGCGAGGTCCATCTCGTCGGGCAGGTCGTTGGCGTCGAGGGCCATGTCTTCGGCGAGGGTGCTCTGCGCGTTCGCGATGATCTGCGCCCGCTTCTCTTCGAGCATCGTGCGGAACCGGCCGAGGTCTGCCTTGGTGAGCGGCATGCGAGGGGTACCCCTTTCTCTAGAAGGCGGGGGAGTGTCGGCACCGGCCCTCACGGTGTCAAGCGCCCTCTGCGCGCGTTGCCCTTCAGAGCGTGTTCACGCTCTCAGCCCGTCGACTTCTTCGCCAGCGCCTTGCGGTACAGGTTCGACACCGAGCGCATCACCACCGCCCGCGGGCCGAGCTGCATCACCAGGGCGTTCATCCGGTTGAGCGCGCCGGGCACCACCAGCGGGCGGCGCGCGACCATGCCCCGCACCGCGTGGCGGGCGCAGACGTCGGCGTCCATGATCCCGAGGTCGCCCTTCTTGAAGGCGCCTCCCATGTGGTCGAGCATCTCGGTCGCGATGCCGCCGGGGGCGAAGACCGTGACGCTCACGCCCGTGCCCTTGAGCTCCTCCGAGAGCGCGACGCCGTAGTGGGTCACCAGCGATTTCGTCGCGCCGTAGAGGGCCTGGTACGGGAAGGGCGCGAAGGCCGTCAGGCTCGTCACCATCATCACCGCGCCGCCGCCCTGCTCGCGGAAGTGGTTGGTGAAGCGCAGCGCGAGCTGCACCACCGCGTCGACGTTGGTGCGCAGGAGCGCCTCGGCGTCGGACCAGCTCTGCTCGATCCCGTGGCCGAACCAGGTCACGCCCGCGTTGAGCACCGCGGCGTGCACGGGCCGCGTCTGCACCGCCGACTCGTACAAGCGACCCACGTCGTCGGGGCGCGAGAGGTCCGTCGGGACGCACTCCACCGACACGCCGTGCGCGGCGGTGAGCTCCTCGGCCAGCGCCTCCAAGCGCTCGCGACGTCGCGCCGCGAGGATGAGGTTGGCGCCGTGGTCCTTCGCGAGGTGCCTCGCGATCTCGGTGCCCAGTCCCGCCGAGGCGCCCGTGACGAGCACCCATTTCCCTCGGAGCTGCAACGGCTGCATGGCGCGCCGTCTACCACCCGCGCCCCGGTGGAATCCACCCCCCGCCCCCGACGGTGCACACCGTGACACACCGCGCGCCCCGCGCCCTGCGGCCTCGCCGCCCTCGCTCCCTCCTTCGCCCCGCGTTCCCGCGTGGCCCCGCCGTTGCTCTCCCGTCGCGCCCCGTCACGGGAGGTCACCCACTCATGAAGCACCGCCTCTGCGCCCTCTGCCTCGCGTCGCTCCTCGCCGCGTGCGGAGGCAGCACCCCCTCGACGCCCGCCCCCGATGCGTCATCCCCCGACGTCACCACCCCCGACGTCACCGCTCCCGACGTCACCACCGCCGACGTCTCGACACCCGACGTCGACGTCGTGGATGCGCCCGGCCTCGACGCGGCCGCCGACGTCCCCGCCGCGGACGTGCCCGCGGTCGACGTCCCTCCCGACGTACCGCCCACGCCGACGCGCTGCGCTGAGGGAGAGGCCTGCGACGGCTTCCCCGATGACGGCGGGCTGTGCCCCTCGCGCTGCGTGGCGGTGGGCGAGGGGCTGCGCTGCGCGGGCACGACCCGGGCGGGGCTGTGCTTCGACTTCCCGCCCATCGAGACGAGCGCGGCGACCGACGGCGGGTGGGCGCGAGAGCCCGTGTCGATCCCGTCGGAGGTGACCGTGGGTGAGACCCGCGACCTCGTCTTCGACGTGCGGAACGTGAGCGACACCGCGCGCCCGCTGCGCTTCGAGCTCCAGACCAACGACTGGTGGACCGTCGTCTCGATGGACCCCGCCTCGGGCGAGGTGAGCTCCGTCGCGCCGGGCGAGGCCGCGCGCGTCACGCTCCGCGTGCGCTTCACCGAGCCCACCATCCTCGACGCCGTGAAGTGGACCGGCGCGTGGGTGCGCATCCCCGAGGTCGAGGGCCGCGGAGGCTGGCCCCTCACCGTGCCCGTGCGCTACCCCGAGGGCGAGGGCGCGCGCTGCGGCGACCGGTGGTTCCCGGAGTACCGCGCGGGCGAGACGGGCAACTACGGCGAGGCCGCGTGCTGCGCGGGGGTGTTCTTCCCCGGCGCGAGCTGCTGCGCGTCGAGCGATTGCTCCGGCGGGGGCCGCTGCGTCGACGGCCGTTGCTTGAGCGCCTCGACGGGCGTTTCGTGGTCGGCCACGCCCCTCGCGGGCCCGCAGCGCGTGCTCGTGGTGCTCGTCGACGACGACCGCGCCCCGAGCGCCGACCCTTGCGCCGACCGCAGCGCCGCGCTCCGTGAGGAGCTCGGCCTCGCCGACCTCGAGCGCTGGTACGCCGACGTGGAGCGCGCCCGCGTCGGTCGGACCGTGGCCTCGTGGCGGTGGACGGTGCTCGCGGGGCTGCGCAGCGCCGACCTCGGCCTGCCCGACGGCCCCGTGACGCAAGAGGCCCTGCACGACACCGTCGAGACCTACCTGCGCGGGCGCGGCTGCCTCACGGGCTTCGACGACGACTACGACCGCGCCGTGGTGGTGTCTCCCCGCGTCGACCTCGGGCCCTACGCGGGGCGGGTGTTCCGCACGCAGCGCGTGGCGATGAACCGCTGGGCCGCGCCCCTCGCGGCGCACGAGCTCGGGCACACCTTCGGCGCCACCGACCGCTACGTCACCGTCGGCGGCGAGCTCCAGTGGGCGAGCACGCTCATGGCCCGCGCGGCCGACTCGCTCCGACCCGGAGTGCGCGACGACGTCTTCTGGGGCGAGGTGGGCCTCGGCGACAACGACCGAGACGGCGTGATCGACCTGCACCAGACCGCCGTCGCGCCCGACCACCTCGGGGTGGGCGGGCTCACCGTGAGCGCGTTCCCCGATCGACGCACGCTGCTGGTGCGCCTCGACCTCGACGTGCGCCAGGGCGGGCGGGCGCTGCGCGCGTACCCGCAGCGGGCGGCGCTGTCGCTCGTGGGCACCGACGCGCGCGTGAGCTTCAACCGCTGGGAGGTGATCTCCTACGGCGGCGTCTGGGAGGCGTACCTCTTCGCGCCGAGGGACATCCCCGACGACGTCTACGACGCCATCGTGCGCGACGGCCGCGCGACGGTGCGCGTCGAGGCGGCCCTGCGTTTCACCCGCGACGACTTCTCCCGCGGCGGGCTCAGCCTCGACGAGACCCGCGAGGTGACGCTCACCCCGCGCGCGATGGCCCTCACCGCGCCGCGCCCGCGGGCGCGCGCGCCCCACGACGGCTGCGGAGACTAACCCCGCCCGCTCTCCTGCACGGCGGCCTTCACCATCGCCACCAGCGGCTGCACCGAGGTGTCGCGCGAGAGCTCGCGCACGGTGCCCGGCAGGCGCCAGGTCCAGTTCTGCGCGCCCACCGTCGCGGGCGTGTTCACCCGGTCGTCGACGCCGAGGATGTCTTGCACGAGCAGAAGCGTGAGCTCCGAGCGCGCGCCCATGAGGAGGGCCGTGAGCGCGGCGTGCACGGCGGGCGTGAAGCGCTCGGTGAACGACTCCGCGCCGCGCGCGCGCATCGCGGGCAGGGCGCACACGCCCTCGCGCTCCGCGGCGGAGCAGGTCTTCCACCACGCCGAGACGGGGTCGGTGTCGTGCGTGCCGAAGCAGGCCACGCTCCGCGCGGGGTACGACTCGGGGTCGCGGAAGACCTCTCCGTCGCGCTCCCAGATCAGGACCTTGTAGCCGGGCACGTCGAGCTTCGTGAGAGAGGGGCGCACGTACGGCGGGATGTCACCGAGGTCTTCGGCCACGAGGTCGGCGCCGAGGGCCTTGGCCGCGTCGCGCATGGCGCTCACCACGGCCTCGCCGTGCGCGAGCTGCGCGTCGGGCGTCGCGGGGTCGAAGTGGCCCGGCACGAGACGTCCGTCGGGGCCGCGCAGGCGCGACGCGGGCCGCTGGTACGTGCGGTAGAAGCCCACGAGGTGGTCGATGCGGAAGCGGTCGTACAGCGTCGCGGCGTAGCGCGCGCGCCGCCGCAGCCAGCGGAAGCCGTTGCGGCGCATCGCGTCCCAGTCGTAGGGGGGCAGGCCCCACTCCTGGCCCTCGTCGTTGAACTGGTCGGGCGGCGCGCCCACGGAGCTGTCGGCCTTGAACTCCCCGCGGTGCGACCAGAGGTCGGCGCTGTCTCTTCCCACCATGAAGGGCAGGTCGCCCATGACCTCGACGCCCGCGGCGCGGAGCTTCGCGCGCGCGTCGGCCCACTGCTCGTGGGCGACCCACTGGCCGTACTGGCAGCGCTGCACGGCGTCGTCGTGCGCGGCCCACGCGTGCTCGAGCGCCCGCGCCGCGCGGTCGCGGAAGGGCGCGGGCCACTGCCACCACGGGAGGCCGTCGTACACGTCGCGCAGCGCGCGGAAGAGCGCGTAGGGCGCGAGCCACTCGGCGTTGGCGCGGCAGAACTCCCGGTAGCGCGCCGCGCGGGGCGTGCCGCGGTCGAGGTGGTGCGCGCGAAAGCTCCGCCACGCCGCCGCGAGGGCGCGGGACTTCACCGCCCGCACGCGGGCGTAGTCGACCCGGTCGCTGCGACGCGCGCCGTCGAGCGACTGCGAGCCGTCGTCGCCGAGGGCGAAGGGCAAGACGCTCTCGGGCAGGTCTTCGACCTCGCCCCAGCCGATGTAGACCGGGTCGATGCCGAAGGCGCTCAGCGCGCCGTAGGGCGAGGTCTCGCCCGCGCCGAGCTCGCCCAGCGGGAGGAGCTGCACGAGCGAGAGCCCGGCGGAGCGCGCCCACAGCCCGAACTCGGGCAGGTCGGTGACCTCGCCGACGCCCCAGGAGCGCTCGGTGCGGATCGAGAAGAGAGGAACCGTCACCCCCGCCGCGCGGCGCGGCGGTCGAAGGGTCGTGGGGTCGGCCATACGCGCCGGGAGGATATCGACGCGCGCCGCGCGTTCGCGAGGACTTTCCGCGCGGTCACGAGTCGGTGAGGGCCGCGAGTAGCCGCTGGATGGTCACCACGCCGAGGTAACGCCCGGCGTTGTCGGTCACGAGCACCGGGCTCGACGTGTCGGCGGGGCGCCGCGTCGCGAGCCGGTGGGCGACCTCCTTCGCGCTGGAGCTGGCGTTGGCGACCAGCGCGCCCACGAGCGTGAGCGCGGGCAGCGCGTCGGCGCAGAGCACCCCGAGGGG
>JAWKRC010000027.1:0-103819 GCA_041389825.1 Polyangiales bacterium
TCGCGGTCATGCGCCCCGCCGCGCGGCGCGCGATGAAATAGCCTTGGGTGACGGCGCCGACGGCGAGGTGCAGGGCCGTCCAGACGACGAGGAGCCAGACGATGGCGGCGTAGGCGTGGCGCGTCGGGTCGAGGCCCGCGCGCAGGCAGCCCGTCACCAGCGCCCACGCGGAAGCGACGGCGAGCGCGAGGCCCGCGGCCCCCGTCGTGTAGAAGATCGCGGGTCGGTCGCGGCGGTTGGCGCTCCGGGCGGCGAGGGTCATCGCCCACGCGCCGAGGGCGAGGGCGCCCGCGGCGAGGGGCCACTGGGGAGCGGGGCCCATTGCGAGGGCGACGGCGGCGAAGTCGCGGTGGATGGTCCAGAAGGAGAAGTAGGCAAAGACGAGGCAGACGAAGGCCGTGAGGTCGGCGAGCATCGTGATGAACATCGCCCACCAGCCCACCGAGGCCGGGCCAGAGGCGTAGAGCGGGAGCGTGAGCCCGAGGCCCGCGGGCTTCGCGGGCTTCTCGGGGATCACCGCGGTGCCCGTCCAGAGCCAGTAGAGGATGGCGACGAAGGCGAGGGCGGTGCTGACGACGGTGAGCTTCCACCAGTGGAAGGTCGCGAAGATGAAGCTCGCGCCGAGGGTGCTCGCGGCGACGTGGGTGATCCAGGTGGGTCCGGGCACCCTCAGCACCTGTACGGGCTTCGCGTCGATGACCGAGGTGACCAGGGTCTCGCGCAGGCCCTCCTCCGCGTCGGGGAGGTAGAAGCGACCCTCGTCGACGTGGCGCACGAAGTCGGGCTGCTTCCAGAGCGGGTCGCGGTCGTCGATCTCGGGGATCGAGCGCACGCCCCAGGGCTTGTCGGGGACGTCTTGCAGCCACTCGAGGGTGCCTGCGTTCCACGGGTTGCGAGGCGCGTCGGGCTCGCGCCCCTTCGGTCGCAGGAGGTCGTAGACGAACACCAGCGTGCCCGTCGCGAGCACGAAGGCTCCCACCGTCGAGACGAGGTTGGGCAGCTCGAAGCCCGCGCCCGCGGGGTAGGTGAAGACCCTGCGGGGCAGCCCGCGCAGCCCCGTGAGGTGCATCGGCATGAAGGTGAGGTGAAAGCCCGCGAGCATCAGCCAGAAGGCCGCGCGCCCCAGGCGCGGCGAGAGCTGCTTCCCATCGAACAAGGGATAGAAGTAGTAGACGCCTCCCACGATCGGAAAGACCGTGCCGCCGATGAGCACGTAGTGCAGGTGGGCCACGATGAAGAAGCTGTCGTGGGCCTGCATGTCGAAGGGCGCGAGCGCGATCATCACGCCGGTGAGGCCGCCCATCACGAAGCTCGCGAGCCCTCCGTAGGCGAAGAGCATCGGCACCGAGGTGGTGGGTCGGCCCGCGGCGAGCGTCGCGATGAAGCAGAAGAGCTGCACGCCGGTGGGGATCGCGACGGCCTCGCTCGCGGCGGAGAAGAGACCGAGCGAGACGCCGGGCAGGCCCGTGGTGAACATGTGGTGCACCCACAGCCCGAAGCTCAAGAAGCCCGTGCCCACCGTGGCGAGGACGACCCAGCGGTAGCCCACCACCGCGCGCCGCGCGAAGGTCGGGACGATCATCGCGACCACGGCCACCGAGGGCAGGAAGACGACGTAGACCTCGGGGTGGCCGAAGAGCCAGAAGAGGTGCTGCCAGAGGAGCGGGTCTCCGCCGCGGGAGGCGTCGAAGAAGGGCCAGTCGAAGGCGCGCTCGACCTCCAACAGAAGGCTCCCGGCGATGACGGGGGGGAACGCGAAGACGATCATCGCGGCGGCGACGAGGAGGTACCAGGCGTAGAGCGGGATGAGGTTGAGGCGCATCCCGGGCGGGCGGCACTTGAGGATGCCCACGATGAGCTCCACCGCGGCGGCGACGGCGGCGACCTCGATGAACGAGAGGCCGAGGAGCCAGAAGTCCGCGCCGATGCCGGGCTGGTACCGGGTGGTGAGCGGCGGGTACATGAACCACCCGCCGCGGGGCGCAGCGTCGAAGAAGATCGAGCCGCAGAAGAAGACCCCGCCGATCACGTAGCACCAGAAGCCGAAGGCCGAGAGGCGGGGGAAGGGCAGGTCGCGCGCGCCGAGCATCTGCGGCAGCACGAAGATCGAGAAGGCCTCGAAGATCGGGATGGCGAAGAGGAACATCATCACCGTGCCGTGCATGGTGAAGAACTGGTTGTAGCGGTCGGCCGAGAGCACCCGCGCGCCGGGCACCGCGAGCTGCGCGCGCATCACCAGCGCGAGCGCGCCGCCGAAGAGGAAGAAGCCGAAGGCCGCGGCCATGTACCAGCGGCCCACCTCGGAGTTGTTCACCGCCGACCAGCGGCGCCACCCGGTCGGGGTCTTCCACGCGGCGAGGAGGCGCTCGCGCTGACCGCGCTGGAGCGCCGGGTCGGGCGTGTCGCGCGAGGGCTCGGGGTCGGGGGCTTCGCTCATCGGAGGGCTTCCAGGTAGGCCGCGAGGGCGCGGAGGTCGTCGCGGGCGAGCATCGCGAACGCGGGCATGTGCGCGTCGGGCTTGAGCGCGTCGGCGCGCGCGATCCAGCGGGTGAGGGCGTCGGGTTCGTTACGGAGCGTTCCCGCGGCGAGGCTCCGCCGGCTCCCGACGTGCGTGAGGTCAGGGCCGAGGCGACCGTCGGAGACCGTTCCGCGCACGGCGTGGCACGCGCCGCAGCCGTCGGCGACGAAGAGCGCCGCGCCGCGAGCGGCGAGGGGGTCCGTGGGTGTCGCCGCGGGTTCGGCCTGATGCGTGAGCCATCGGTCGAGCGCCTCGCGGGGCTCGACCACGACGTCGAAGGCCATGAGGGCGTGCGAGTCGCCGCAGTACTCCGCGCACACGCCGCGGAAGACCCCCGCGCGCGTGGCCCGCAGCGCGAGGCGGTTGGGCCGACCCGGGAGCATGTCGAGCTTGCCGCCGAGGGGCGGAATCCAGAACGAGTGGATGACGTCGGCGCTGTCGAGCGTGAGGTCGACGGGTTCTCCCAGCGGGAGGTGCAGCTCGTTGGCGAGGGTGACCGCGCCGTCGTCGCGCGGGTAGCGCACGCGCCACCACCACTGCTCGCCCGTGACGGCGACGCGCAGGCTCCCTGGGGGTGCGGGCGCCACCATGGCCGGGAGCATCGACAGGCCCACGGCGAGGAGCGCCGTGAGGACCACGGTGGGCACCGCGGCGCCGCCTCCGATGATGAGCCACGCCGAGCGGGTGCGCGGGCCCTCGTCCGCGCGAGAGCGGGCGGCCCAGACCGTGAGCGCGACGACCGCGGCCCAGACCACCGCCGCGCCCACGAGCATGACCCAGAAGAGCGACGCCACCCGCGAGGCCGACTCGCCCGCGGGGTCGAGCGCCGACTGCGGGCCGCGGCACGCGCCGAGGGTCAGCGCGGCGAGGCCGACGCGGAGGGATGTCCCGGGCATCGTGCGGTGAGAGGCCCCGCCGCACGGCCGCGGAGCGGTCTACTGGCAGTAGGGCTGACCGCGGTAGGGGTTCGGGCGGCACGCGTTGCGGGCGGGCGTCCACCGCGAGAAGACCTCGGCGTAGTCGGTGGGGTGGCCGGGCTGCCAGACGCCGCGCATCCCCGCGCGGGCCTCGGCCTCGGCGTTCAAGAGCGCGGTGTGCACGGGCTCCGGCGCGCACCCGAACTGGGCGTAGTAGGCCGACCACCCCTCGCGCACCAGCCGCGTCTGGAACAGCTCTCCGTCGACGAAGACCAGCGCGAGCGTGCGGCCGTAGGTGTCGACGTCGGTCACGCCGGGCATCCCCGCGCGCTCTCGGGGCATGAGGATGATCTCCCGCGCCGCGCCGAGCATCGTCGCCACCTGCTGCGCGGTGAAGGTGCCGAAGGCCGTGGTCTCGGCGCCGTGCGACTCCTCGGTGTTCACCCACAGCATCCGCACGTCGAGGTCGCCCACGATGGGCCAGGTGAAGTGCGCGGTGTCGCCGTCGACGCTGCGGATCAGCCGCACCGTGCGCGGCGCGAGGAAGCCCGGGAGCGGCTGCGCGGGGATCACCTCGGCCGCGGGGCAGCCCGAGTCGGGCCGCATCACCGTCGGCACGTCAGGGACATCGACGGCAGGGACGTCCATCACTGCGCCCGCGTCGGTCACGCCCGTGTCGGCGGGCACGTAGGTCGTGCCGGGGCTGTTCGACGAGCACGACGCGAGCGCCGCGCACACGAGCGAGACGGCCGCGATGGAAAGCGAAGAGAGCGTAGGCATCGAGGAGGGCGCTATCCCTACCCTCCGACCCGAGCGCTCACAAGTGCGGGTCAGCGAATGTCCGCGAGAACGCGACGGCGCGCGGGGGCCTGAGGCATGATCGCCGCCGCGGTGCCGAGAGACGAAGACACGACGCTCCCCGGCGTGGCGGCTCCCGTGGCGACGGGCGAGGCCGCGGTGACCGTGCGCGGGGTCGTGCGGAGCGTGGTGTACCGCAGCGACGACCTGGCCTTCTCGGTGATCCGCCTCACCACCCTCGGTGGAGACGAGGTGATCGCCGTGGGCCTCGCTGGGCCCCTCGCGCCGGGCGAGTCGATCCGCATCACGGGTCGGTGGGAGCAGCACGCCACGCACGGTCGCCAGCTCAAGGCCGTCGCGATGGTGCCCGAGCTCCCGAGCACGCCCGAAGGTATCGAGCGGCTCCTGGGCTCGGGCTTCGTGCCCGACATCGGACCGACCCTCGCCAGGCGCATCGTGGAGCGCTTCGGGTCGTCGACCCTCGACGTGATCGGCGACCACCCCGACCGGCTCGGCGAGGTCGAGGGCATCGGGAAGAAGCGCGCGGGGCGCATCACCGAGTCGTTCCGCGCGCAAGGCCGAGGCCGAGGGCAAGGCGTTCTTGCAGGGGCTCGACCTGGGCCCCGCGCTCGCGCGTCGCGTGTGGGAGCGCTTCGGAGCAGACACCGCCACGGTGCTGCGCGAGAACCCCTACCGCCTCGCCGAGGAGGTCGCGGGCATCGGCTTCCTCACGGCCGACCGCATCGCGAAGAACGTCGGCATCGCGGGGACGACCCGCGGCGCATCGCGGGCGCGACGCTCTACCTCCTCCTCGAAGCGGTGGAGGAGGGCCACGCCGCGCTCCCGCCCGAGCTCGCCGTGCTCGCGCAGCGCTTCGACATCGAGCGCAAGCCCGTGCACGAGTCGCTCGCCCAGCTCGCCCAGCGAGGGATGGTCGCCGTCGACCGCGACCTCGTGTACCCGCCTCCGCTGTTCGAGGCCGAGGCGAAGCTCGCCGCCGACCTCGCGGCGCAACTGAAGCGCGAGCTCACGCCGGTGCCGCGAAAGGCGCTGGAGTTCCCCGTAGTGGCGCAGGCCCTCGCGCCGCTCAACGCGAAGCAGCGCGAGGCCGTCGAGGCCACCATGACCTCGCCCGTCGTGGTGCTCACCGGAGGCCCCGGCACGGGCAAGACCACCACCGTGCGCGCGATGGTGGCCCTGCACCGCGCCGCGGGGAACAAGGTCCTGCTCGCCGCGCCCACGGGCCGCGCCGCGCGTCGCTTGAACGAGGCCACGCAGGCGCCCGCGTCGACGATCCACCGCCTCCTGGAGTGGACCCCGCGGCTCGGTCGCTTCTCGCGCAACCGGAGCTCACCGCTCGACGCCGACTTCGTGCTCGTCGACGAGGCCTCGATGCTCGACGTGCAGCTCGCGTCGGCGCTAGTGCAGGCGGTGCGGCCCGGCGCGCGGCTCGTGCTCGTGGGCGACGCCGACCAGCTCCCGCCCGTGGGGCCAGGGACTGTGCTCGCGGACCTCCTCGCGCAACCCGCGGTGCGCTCGGTGCGGCTGACCGAGGTGTTCCGTCAGGCGAGCGCGAGCGCCATCGTGCGCGGGGCCTACTCGGTGCTCCAGGGAGAGCTGCCGAAGCCCTCTCCTCCGCGCGCGCCGACGGGGTCTCCCGTTCCGCCCGACGGGGAGCTGTACTTCGTGCGCGCCGAGGAGGCCGAGGAGGGCGCGCGGCTCCTGGTCGAGACCGTGGCGCGGCGCATCCCGCGGAGCTTCGGGGTCGACCCGATCCGCGCGCTGCAGGTGCTGGTGCCCACGCACCGCGGGCCGATGGGGGCGCAGCGCTTGAACGAGGCGCTGCAGGCCGCGCTGAACCCCGGCGCCGACCGCGGTCGCAGGGGCTTCGCGCCCGGCGACAAGGTCATGCAGCACAAGAACGACTACGACCTCGACGTGTGGAACGGCGACGTCGGCACGGTGCTGCGCGTCGAGGAGAAATCCGTGGTGGTGAGCGTCGAGGGCCGCGAGGTGACCTACGCGGGCGCCGCCGCCGACAACCTCTCGCTCGCCTACGCGGCCACGGTGCACAAGGCCCAGGGCTCGGAGTACGACGCCGTCGTGGTGGGGCTGCACACCTCGCATTTCGTGCTGCTCACCCGCTCGCTCCTCTACACGGCGATCACCCGCGCCCGCAGGTTGGTGGTGCTGGTGGGCAACGAGCGCGCGCTGCGCATCGCGATCAGCAACGCCCGCGTGGTGCAGCGCTACGGCGCCCTCGGAGACCGCCTGCGCGAGGCCCTCGACCGCGGCCGCTGACCCCCTCGCGGGTTCTTCGCCCTGGAGCCCCGCGTCACGCCACACTCGCCGGGAACACCGGGCCGTCGTGACCCGTTGACACGGGGCGTCAGCGCGAGCAGCTTGCGCGGCCGCCGACCCGGCACCCCCAATGATCCTTCGTAGCCTGACGATCGCGGCCAGCCTCTCGCTCTTCGCGTGCAGCGCGTCGGCGCAGCGCGCGGGCGCGACGCGGGCGGCGTGCGAGGCGGCCCCGCCGCTCGTGCCCGGGAGGGTCGTGCGGGGGAGCACCGAGGGGGCGGCCGACCGCTTCCACGCGTCGTGCGCGCGGGAGTCGCTCTCGGGCGACCGGGTGTACCGGCTGCGGCTGGTCGAAGACGCGCGGGTCACGCTCGCGGTCGAGGCCACCTACGACGTCTCGCTCTACGTGCGGCGCGGCTGCGACGACCCCGTCACCGAGGTGGCCTGCGACGACGACGACGCCGCGGGCTCGGACCACGCGTCGCTCGCGCTCGACCTCGCCGCGGGCACCTACTTCGTCTTCGTCGACGGCTACGACGTCGACAGCGCCGGGAGCTTCGCGCTCGCGGCGAGGGTCGAGCCCACCGCGCCGCGCGTCGCGCTCGCCGGGGAGCTCCGCTGGGCCGCGGACCGACGCGTGGCCTTTCCCCGCGAGGTCGAGGCGGTCGACGCCGAGGGCGAGGTGATCGCGCGCGGCCCCGTCGACGGGGCGGGGCGCTTCTCGCTGCGGGTGCCTCCGCGGGCGCGGCTCCGCGTGCGCGCCGTGGGAGAGGACTTCGACGTGCGCTCGGCGTGGGTGGGCCCGGGCGACCGTCGGTGGATGGTGCTCACGCTCCCGGGGCCGCAGCCCGAGGCCCCGCCGCGCAGCGACTCGGCGATGCGACCGCGATAGGATCGCCGCCCTCATGCGAACGGGCTTCTTGGTGATCGCCGCGGCGCTCGGCGCGTGCGCGGCGGAGCAGGGGACGCAGGTGGTTCCGGGCCGCGACGCCGGCGCGCGCGACACGGGCTCCCGCGACGTCGCGACGGACCGCGGCGCGCCCTCCGACGCGATCGCCCCGGTGGACGTGCCCGCAACGGTGGACGCGGGCGAGGGGAGGGACGCGCCCCCCGCGATGGACGCGCCCGCGACGCCCGACGTCCCTGTCGCGATGGACGTTTCGTCCGACCGAGGAGCGCCCGTGGACCTCCCCGCGCCCCTCGACCTCCCGCCCGCGGACGTGGGCTTCGACGCGGGCGCGGTCAGCCTCGGCGACGCCTGGAGCGCCGAGCGCGACGCGGGCGACCCGACGCCCCGCGACGTCGACCGGGTGATCTCCCCCGCGCCGAGCGACAGCGCCTCTCGCCTAGGCGGCGGCGACGAGCCCTGGCGCGCGCCCTCCATCGTCTACCCCGAGGAGGGCACCATCCTCCCGCCGAACCTCACGGGCTTCGAGGTGCACTTTCGCCCGGGGGCGGGCAACGACCTCTTCGAGGTCTCGCTCCGCGGCGACCGCGGCGCGCTCCGCGTGTTCACCCGCTGCAACGCCGTCGCCGACGGCTGCGCGCTCTCCCTCGACGAGGCGGCCTACAACGAGCTCGCCCGCGTCGCGCAGCCCTCGGGCGACGTCACCCTCACCGTGCGCGGCACCTCGGCCTCGGGCGGAGGCGTCGGCCGCTCCGTCACCCGCTCGATCGGCGTGACGAACTTCGACGTGCGCGGCGGGCTCTACTACTGGGCCGCCGCGAGCGGGACCATCAACCGCTTCGAGTTCGGCCGCGCCGGCGCGCGCGCCGAGCCCTACCTCCGCGGTGACCCGATCAACTGCCTCGGCTGCCACGTGCTCTCGCGCGACGGCTCGCGGGTGATGGTCGGTCGCTTCATCCCCGGCCCCGCGGCGACGCGCATCTACGACGTGCCCACGCGCGCTTCGTTGAGCGCGGACTACGGCGCGAACTTCGGGACCTTCTCCCCCGACGTGCGCTGGCTGCTCACCAGCAACGGCTCGACCCTCGCGCTGCGCAACCCCGTGAACGGCGCCGAGGTGCCGGGCCTCCCTGGCCCCACCGCGGGCACGCACCCCGACTGGTCTCGCGACGGACGACGCGTGGTGTTTGCGCGGCCGCGCACGTCCATCCCCTTCCTCGGCACGCCCGGCCACGACGGGCCCGCCGACCTCCTCACCATGGCCTGGAGCGGGACGGCCTTCGCCGCGCCCACGGTGCTCCTCGCGGCCTCGGGCGCGCGCAACAACAGCTACTACCCCTCGTTCTCTCCCGACGACGCGTGGGTGCTCTTCAACCGCGCCACGGGGAACTCGAACAACAACATCGACGCCCAGCTCTGGGTGATGCCCTCGACGGGCGGCGCGCCCACCCGCCTCGCGAACGCCGACCTCGCCGAGGGGATGGGCAACTCCTGGCCGAAGTGGGCGCCCTTCGTGCAGCGCTACCAGGGCGAACCCCTGATGTGGTTCACCTTCTCGTCGCGCAGGGACTACGGCCTCCGCCTGCGGCAGCAGTCGCGCGAGGCGGGGTCGCGCACCGCGCAGCTCTGGATGGCCGCGTTCCGCCCGTCGCGCGCGGCCTCTGGCGACGCGTCGGCGCCGGCCTTCTGGCTGCCGTTCCAGAGCATGAGCGAGGGCAACCACATCGCGCAGTGGGCCGAGGCCGTGCAGCGCATGGGCTGCACCTCCGACGCCGACTGCAACCTGCAGGAGCGGTGTCTCCCCGTGGAGTTCAGCGTCGCCGCCACCCGCTACGGGTGCGTGTCGCGCTGAGAATTGAGAGCGAAGGACATGTCTACGAAGACCGCGTGGGGCGGGAGGTTCTCTGAAGAGCTCAGCGAGGCGGCGTCGCGCTTCCTCGCGTCGGTCGACACCGACAAGCGGCTCGCCGAAGAAGACATCGAGGGCTCCATCGCGCACGCCGAGATGCTGGGCTCCATCGGCGTGCTCACCGACGACGACGTGGCGAAGGTGCGCCGCGGCCTCCTCGCGATCCGCGACGAGGTGCGCGCCGGGGCCTTCGCGTGGGACGCGGCGAAGGAGGACGTCCACATGAACGTCGAGGCCGCGCTCACCGCGGCCGAGGGAGACGTCGGCGCGCGCCTGCACACCGGCCGCTCGCGCAACGACCAGGTCGCCACCGACATGCGCCTCTGGTCGCGCCGCGCCTGCGCCTCGGTGGGAGACGCCCTCGACGCGCTCGCGCGCGCGCTGGTCGACCGCGCCGAGGGCGAGATCGACACGCTGCTCCCCGCGTACACGCACCTTCAGCGCGCGCAGCCCAACCGCCTCGCGCACCACCTCCTCGCGTGGGTCGAGATGCTCGGCCGCGACCGCGGACGTCTCGACGACGCCGCGCGGAGGATGAACGAGTCGCCGCTCGGGTCGGGCGCGGTGTGCGCGACGACCTTCCCGCTCGACCGGGCGATGACGGCGCGGGCCCTGGGCTTCGACGCGCCGACGCGCAACTCCCTCGACGCGACGGGCGACCGAGACTTCCTCCTGGAGCTGCTGTCGGCGCTCTCCATCGCGGCGGTGCACCTCTCGCGCTTCTCGGAGGAGCTGGTGCTCTGGTCGACGCAGGAGTTCGGCTTCGTCGAGATGGCCGACGCGCACACCACGGGCTCGTCGATGATGCCGCAGAAGAAGAACCCCGACGTGGCCGAGGTCGCGCGCGGAAAGTGCGGCCGCGTCGTGGGCGACCTCGTGTCGCTGCTGGTCACCACCAAGGGCCTCCCGCTCGGCTACAACCGCGACCTGCAGGAGGACAAGGTCCCCGTCTTCGACGCGGTAGACACGGTGCGCGACACGGCGCTGGTGCTCGCCGACGCGGCGCGCGCGATGCGCTTTCACCGCGAGCGCATGCGGGCGGCGCTGGGCGCGGGCTTCGTGAACGCCACCGAGGCCGCAGACTGGCTCGCGGCGAAGGGCGTCCCCTTCCGCCACGCGCACGAGGTCGCGGGGAGGCTCGTGGCCCGCGCGATCCGCGAGGGCGTGACGCTCGAGGCGCTCCCGCTCGCGGCCTTCCGCGAGGAGCACCCCGATTTCGACGAGACGGTGTTTTCCGCCCTCGACCCCGAGCGCGCGATCGAGCGCAGAGACATCCCCGGCGGCCCCGCGCGCGCCCGCGTGCTCGCCGCGATCACCGACGCGAGGGCGAGGCTCGACGCGCGCGCGAAGTAACTCCCTCGCTCACTCCACCCGGCGCGCGAGGCCGTCGACCACCATCGTCACCAGCGCGTCGGGCACCGCCTCGGGCGGCCCGATGTCGTCGTTCGAGAGCGCCCGGTGCAAGAGCTCCTGCGCCGCGCCGATCACCGCCGTCGCCGTCACCCGCGGGTCCAACGGACGCAGCAGGCCGTGCGCCTGCGCCGCCTCGGTCACGCGCTCGCCGCGCTCGTAGAGCATCGACGCCATCTCCGCGAAGGGCGCGCGCGCCCACCGCCGGGGCGCGGCACTCCATGAGGTAGAGCCGCGCCACGTCGGGGTGCCCCAGCACCGTGAGCGAGCACCCGAGCGCCATCGACGTGTACGCCTCGACCAGCGCCTCGCGCGTCTCGGCCGCGCGCAGCTCGGCTCGCAGCGCGACAAGACCGACTCGAGCTGCGAGCGCACCGGCTCCAGCAGCGCCCGCACCACGTCGGTCTTGTCATGGAAGTACGTATAGAAGCTCCCCTTCGCGACCCCCGCCTCGCTCGCGATGTCGTCGATCGACACCGCGCCCGTGCCGCGCTCCAAGAAGAGCTTCAGCGCCGCCCGACCGATGGCCGCCGTGCGCGCCTTGCGGTTCGCGTCGCGTCGGCCGCCCTCGCGACCGGGTCGCTCCGTGGGCGCGCGCGGAGGATCGACGCGCGCGGCGCGACGGGGCCTTGACATCAACCCGCGACCTCGGAGAAAAGATGACTGCTCGGTCGGGTTATGTTCTTCCCGCCCAGGAACGGGCGGCTTCTCTCACCAAGGCGGCGGCGCATGATCGGTCTTCCTCTCGGACTGCTGTACAGCAACGCGTGGGAGTGGGTCATCCACAAGTACGTGCTGCACGGGCTCGCGCGCGACCGCGAGAGCTTCTGGGCCTTTCACTGGCACGAGCACCACCGCAACGCGCGCAAAGAGGAGATGAACGACGCCACCTACCGGCGCGGCGTCTTCGGCTGGCACGCGCAGGGTAAAGAGGCCCTCGGCCTGGTGTGCGCCGCGGCGGTGCACCTGCCGCTCGCGCGTCGCTACCCCTGGTTCACCGCGGCGGTGCTCTTCTCGCAGGCGAACTACTACCGGGTTCACCGTCGCTCGCACGAAGACCCCGAGTGGGCGAAGCGCCACCTGCCCTGGCACTACGACCACCACATGGGGCCCGACCAGCACGCGAACTGGTGCGTGACGCATCCGTTCTTCGACTGGGTGATGGGCACGCGCAAGCCGTGGCTCGGCACCGAGGCCGAGCGGCAGAGCCGCGCGAAGCGCGAGGCGAAGCGCGCGAAGCGTGAGGTCGCTCAGCCCGAGGGCACGCAGCGGTAGTCGGTGCCCGGGCACGAGGTGCAGCGGTCGCCCGCGCAGGTGACCGCGACGAAGCCCGGGAGGCACTCGCAGCTCCGCGTGTCGGCGACGCAGCGGCTGTAGCGCGGACAGCGGTACCCGCCCGCGCACGCGACGGCGCCGGCGGCGCAGAAGAGCGCGCGCTGGCAGAACCAGTCGGGGTAGGAGCAGCCGCTCGCGGGGCAGGGGTCGCCGTCGCAGGTGCGCGCCGCGAAGCCCGCGGCGCAGGTGCAGCCGGTCATCCCGCAGGCGCCGTTGAGCGGGCACAGGCCCACCCCGGGGCAGTTCAAGACGAAGTTCGCCATGCCGCAGGTGACCGCCGCGCACTGACCCGTCTCGTCGCAGACCTCGGGCGACGCGCAGCCGCCGCAGGAGTCTCCGCAGCCGTCGGAGCCGCAGGCGCGCCCCGCGCAGTCGGGCACCACCTGACCGACGCACGAGGCCTCGGTGGTGGGCCAGGTCCCGTCCATCGCGCAGGTCTGCACGCCGTCGCGGCAGATCCCTCGGCCGCGCGACGACTCGGGCCCCGTGTAGCAGGAGCGCCGCGTCCCGGGGACGCACTCGGGCCAGCCCACGTCGACGCCGACGTCGACCGCGACGCCCACGTCGAGGCGCCCGAGGTCCGTGCCGGTGTCGACCACGCCCACGTCGATCACGCCGCGGTCGACCGCGCCCGCGTCAGTGCCCGCGTCGACGACGCCCACGTCCATCACGCCAGTGTCCGTCCCCGCGTCCATCACCGGGACGTCATTCATTCGCGCGTCGTCGGCGACGTCGCGAGCCGCGTCGGCGGGTCGCGCGTCGGTCGCGGCGTCGTGGACGTCCATCGCGGGCCCCGCGTCGCGCACGCGCGGCACCGGGAGCTCCCACGCGCAGCCCGCGGCGAGGAGCGCGAGCGAGAGTGCGACGGTCGCGCGGCTCACCATCGCAGCGTGACCCCCGACGCCGAGAGCGAGAAGCGCGAGGGCGACGGCCGCGCGCTGGTCTGGTCGACGATGAGGCCGACGATGGCCGCGGCGACGCCCACGCCCGCGACGGCGATCATCGCGTTCACGGCCGTCGCGCGGCCGTCGAGGTCCGACTGGAGCGACGCGCGCTCGCTCACGCACGAGGGGGCCACGCTCGCGCCGCCGCAGCGCGAGACGAAGTCGCCCTCGACGCTGTTGCCCTCGACGCCGAGCGCGAGCGCGACCACGCCCGCCACCGCGGCGACGCTCCCTCCGACGATCATCGTGACCTGCCCCGGGCGGATGCCCGCGCGGCTCCGGCGGTAGCCCTCGGGCGCGTAGCAGAGCCCGTCGCGCGCCACGAGGCCCGCGGGGCAGCGCACCGTCGCGGCACCCGCGGCGCGAGGGGTGGGGTCTTCTTCGCGCTCCATGACCACGTTCTCGTGGGTGGTGCCCCCGCCCGCGAGGTCGAGCTCGCGGCGCCAGGGGCGCCAGCCGCGCAGGGTGGCCTCGAGGCGCACCCGCCCGCTCGCGAGGCGCAGGGGTTGGTTCATCGGGAGCGCGCCCACCACCTCGCCGTTGACCCGGAGCTCTGCGCCCTCGGCGCCGCCGATGAGGGCGAGGCGGCCGACGCGGGCGCTGACCTCGTTGAGGGCGAGCTCCAGCGAGCCGCGGTGCTCGCTCACCCACGCGTCGGGGGCGTTGAGCGATTGGAGGAGGTGGTCTTCGGCGTCGACCCAACGGCGGGCGCGTTGTTCGCAGAGGCCCATCTCGGCGAGGGCGCGGGCCGAGCGGGCGCGGTCGAGGGCCTGACGGAACGAGGCCAGGGCGCGGTCGTACTCGCCGCGGCGGCAGCGCTCCACGGCGCGGCGGAGCTCGTACTCGGCGGCCTCGTCGTCGGACTGCGCCCGCGCGGACCGGGCCGCGCAGAGGCAGAGCGCGAAGACGAGCCAGGGGGGCGCGCGCATCGCGCGGGAAAATGCCATAGACGACGGGAGAGATGGACCGCCGTACGCAGATCCTCGAGGTGGCCGCGCGGCTCCTCGAGCATTACGGCCCGGGGAAGACCACCGTGGCCGAGATCGCGCGCGAGGCCGGGCTCGGGGTCGGCACCGTCTACCTTGAGTTCCACTCGAAGGACGACATCCTCGCGGCGCTCTCGCACCGCCGGCACGAGCAGGTGCTCGACGCGATGCAGTCGGCCCGCGAGCGGCCCGCCGAGAGCTTCGCCGCGCGCTTTCGCGCCGTGATGGACGCGAAGGTCGACGCCCTCTGGCGCCTGAGCGACACCGGCGCCCACGCCGCCGACCTCGTCCACTGCGGCCAGAGCGCCGTGCAGCAGGAGCACGCGCGCTTCCTCCAGCGCGAGCGCGAGCTCCTCTCGTCGCTCCTCTCCGACGCCGCCGCCGCCGGGGAGTTCTCCGTCTCCGACCCCGACGCCACCGCCGCCGTGGTGCTCACCGCCTACGGCGCCTTCGCGCCTCCGCGGCTCTTTCACCACTGTCGCGACGACATCGCGCGCAAGCTCCGCGCGATGCACGCCCTCGTCCTCGACGGCCTGTGCGCCCGCTGATTCTCTACCGCGGCGCGAGCGTCACGCCGTACCTGCGACGGAGCTCCGCCACCGCGCGCGCCTCGGCCTCCCTCCGCCGGGCGACCATCACGTCGGCCCTGAGCGGCTCGCGCAGCCGCTCGAAGTCCGGCGCCTCGGCCCCCTCGCGCGACGCCACCCGCACGAGGTGCAGGCCCAGCGGAGACTCCACGGGCTCGCTCCACACCCCCACGGGGAGCGCCAGCGCGCGCTGCGCGAGCCCCTCTCCGAAGCGCGCGACGAGCTCGCCCTCGGGGCCCGGGCCGAAGCCTCGGCCGAGCGGAGAGGGGTCGCTGCTCACGTCGGTCGCGCCGCGACGGAGCGCGTCGAGCGCGGCCCTCGCGTCGGCCTCGGCGTTCGCGCCGCGACGGGCGCGAGAGAAGAACAGGTGCTCCACCGCGACGCGCGACGGCCGACGGTAGTGGTCGCGGTGCGCGTCGAGCCACGCGCGAAGGGCCGCGTCGTCGGGCTCCTCCACCGTGAGCGACTCGCGGATCGCCGCGCGCATCCGCTCGGCCAGCCGCGCGCGCACCGCGGGGTTGTCGCGGTGCATCCCTCGCGCGATGGCCTCGCGGGAGAGGGCCTCGTCGTCGAGCCTGCGCTCCACCGCGGCCGAGAGCGCCTCGGGCGTGGGCTCGCCGCGCCCGCGGCGCAGCGACTCGGCGCGCGCCTCGTCGATCACCGACCGCGGGACGGGGTGAGGGGTCGCGGCGGGCTCTCTGCGCGCGGCGCGCTCCGCGGCGAAGAGGGCCGCGCCGACGGCGAGGTAGCGCAGCGCGGGCTCTCGCCACCAGGGTCGCTTCGTCGGCGCGGCGTCGGCCACGGGGGCCCTTGGAGTACATCAAGCGCCGCGGCGATGGGGTAGCGTCGCGGGCGTGCGACCCGCCCTGGCGCTCGGGCTCCTCCTCGCGGCCCCGGCGGCCCTCGCGCACGGCGCGGCCCCCGGCTCGCTGGAGTACGTCGAGCACGCCGACGGCCGCGTCGAGGAGCGCTGGCGGCCTCCGCGCGGCGCGGGCGTGCCGTCGGGCGTGCGGCCGACGCTCCCCTCGGGATGCGCGCTCGTCTCGGTCGAGGCGCCCGAGCTCGCGCCCTTCACGGTCATCGAGCGGAGACGTCTCGACTGCGGCCCGACGGGCCTCGCGGGCCGCGCCGTCTCGGTCACGGGCCTCGACGCCTCGGGCGACGTCGACGTGCTGCTGCGCGCGCGCTTCGCCTCGGGCCGCGAGCACGTCGCGGTGCTGCGCGGCGACGCGCCCTCGGCCGTCCTCCCGCGCGGCGCGGCCTCACGGAGCGTGTTCGTCCCCTACGTCGCGATGGGGGCGCGGCACATCCTCGGCGGCGTCGACCACCTGCTCTTCGTGCTGGGGCTCCTGCTCCTGGTGCGCGGAACCGCGGCCCTCGCGAAGACCGTCACGGCCTTCACCGCGGGGCACAGCGTGACCCTCGCGCTCGCGGCCCTGGGCCTCGCGCGGGCCTCGTCGGGCGCCGTCGAGGCGTGCATCGCGCTGAGCGTGTTCGCCCTCGCGCTCGAGGCCGCGCGCCCGCCGACGGAGCCCTCGACCCTCGCGCGCCGCGCGCCGTGGGTGATGGCGGGGGGGTTCGGGCTCCTGCACGGCTTCGGCTTCGCGGGCGCGCTGCGCGAGGCGGGCCTCCCCGCGGGGAGGGCGGCGACGGCCCTCCTGGGCTTCAACCTCGGCGTCGAGGCCGGGCAGCTCGCGGTGGTGACGGCGGCCCTCGGGCTCGCGCGGGTCGCGCGTCGGTGGCCGCGCGCGGAGCGCTGGGCGAGGGTGGGTCTGCGCGAGGCGCTGGGGGTCGCGTCGGGCTTCTGGCTGGTCGAGGGTCGGGGCGCTGTTGCTTCGGGCGGCGACGTGAGGGTATTCCGTCGCGCGCGGGCGCGACCGGTCGCGGCCCACACGCATAGCTTCGGAGGAGCTCAGGAGGAACCTTCGATGTCGATGAAGCGCACCGCGAAGGCCGCATGGTTCAACCCGCGGCGCAGGACCGAAGGCCGCTGGGTTCAACCTGGCCCAGCCGCGACCTGGCCTGGGCGGGGACGAGTGGCCGTGGGCGCAAGGCCGAGGAGTCGTTCACGACCTACTCGCCCTCGCAGAGCTTCGCCCACAACGCCCTGATGGCCCACCCCAAGTTCGGCAAGGGGCTGGTCGTGGCCGTCGACGGAGGGCGCATCGACGTGCTCTTCGAGGAGGGCGTGAAGAAGCTGGTCCACGGGGTCTCGTGGTCTGCCTCGTCGGGCGGGGCGTGGTGCACCGCGCCCGCTCGAAAGGGCGATCGAGTGCGGGCTGAGTGGTTTGCGGCGGCGGCTTGCTAAGCCGTTGATGGGGCAACCCATCCAGCAGGTCTGAATCCTGCCGCCTCCGCTGCGATGCGTCTGGGGCCTGTCTCCGGGGTGGAGGGGTGGCCCTTCGTCGGCGGGTCACGTCGCTGCTGTTCAGCGCGTGGTTCGTGTGGAGCATCAGCTGCGCGAGCGCTTCCTGCGGTCGATATTTCACGCCGAACGGTGAGGCCGCCGGCAGGTGGTGTCTTCGCGGCGGCTTTACGCGGCGGTGGCGTGGCTGCCAGTGGAACCGCGCGCGCAGCTCAGAGATGTCGGCGTGGCGCTGAGCGGTGCTCGGTTCGCAGGCGCTGAACCCGTGGGACCCTCGGGCCGCGGCTCGGCGCGGTGATCGCGGCCGCGGGCTGGTTGGGTCGCCGCCCGCGGTGCGAGCGCGGCGGTCGATCAGGAGGGTCCTCGCCCGCGACGACGCGCTGGCCCGACGCGGTCCAGCTTGCTGATGCCTGGCGCGGAGGATGTACACGCTGGTGTACCCGAGCGCGGTGGCCGCGTCGGCGGCGTGGTGGCACGCGCGGCAGCTCTCGTTGGCGCAGTAGAAGACCAGCCGCGCGGCGCGGTCTTCGGGGAGCACGCTCGCGTTCACCGCGTCGTACGAGACCCAGCGCGCCGTGGGCACGTGGCCCTGCACGTAACGCTCGCGGCGGTTGTTGTCGAAGACGTAGACCGTCTCGTTGCGGGAGAGCATCCCGGCGAGCTCGTCGACGCTCATGCGCTGGAACGACTCGCGCTCGCCGCCCGTCGACGCGCTGGCCGTCGCCGACGCGGTGGTGGTCGTCGTGGTCGTGGCCGTGGTGCTCGCGGGGGTGGAGCCGCTGCTCGCGCAGCCCGCGAGGGCCGCGAGCGCGAGGAGGAGGGTGGTGGGCTTCATGGCCGCGGAGTCTACACGCGCCCCGCGGAGGGTCAGCGCATCCGAAGCTCCCCGCGGCCGCTCTGCGCGAGGGCCGCGAGGAAGGGGCGGTCCTGGTCGGGGCCGATGCCCACCACGTCGAGGCGGATGCGGGCAGAGATCCCCTGCGCGAGCCCGAGGAGCGCGCGCTCGTCGCCGTCGCGGTCGGTGGGCCTCCCGTCAGAGAGCAGCACGATCTGCTCGGGCTGGAGCGACGCGGCCGCCTCGAGGGCCACCACCGGCGCCGTCTCGTCGCCCGGCCGCAGCGCCGCCACCCAGCGGATCGCCTCGGAGCGCGCGGCCGCGTCGAGGGCGCGCGGCGCGGGCCACAGCGTGCGCGCCGTCGACGAGAAGGCCACCACGTCGACCCGCACGTCGGCGGGCAGCGCCCCGAGGAGCTTCACGAGCTCCGCGCGGGCCACGTCGAGCTTGGTCGGGCGCGCGGTGGGGGTGAGCCAGAGGTCCGACGCGCGCGGGTCGACGTCGCGCATCGAGTACGAGACGTCGACCACCAGCACGATCGAGCGGCCGCGCACCGGCACCGCGAAGAAGGCCGGGCCGCCCGGGGTGTTCGCGCGGGTGACGATCTCCACCGCCGACGCGAGGCGGAGCGACTCCTCGCTGCCCTCGGGCGCCGCGGCCATCAGCTCGTCGAGCGCGGCGAGCGACCCGGGCGCGAGCGGCGCGGCGGGCGTCGCGCTCGCGACGGTCACCCCGGCGGTGACCTCTCCCTCCAGCGCGAGCTCGCGGTCGCCCGCGACGATCACCGTGACGTTCAGCGTGCCATCGCCGGGCGTCCACACGGTGCGGCCCACGGAGTTCGCGCCCTCGGAGCTCAGCCCCAGCGAGCCCGCGTCGACGCGCACGCGCCAGCGGTGGCCGTTCGCGTCGGCGAGGAGCAGCACGCCGCCGCCGATCTCCCACCGCGCGCGCAGCCCGCCCCCCGCGAGCGCGCCGCCCGCCGCGGGGAGGCCCACCCGCCCGCACCTCGACGCGTCCATCGACCACGCGCAGCCCGCGCCCGAGCGGCGCGCCCTCGATGACGATCAGCCCGCCCGCGACCACGTCGGCCCCGCCCGCGCCGATGCGCTCCACCGTGACGCCCGGCGCCCGCCCGCGCGGCATCTGCGCCGCCTCGGCCTGGAGGCTCACGGTCACGCCCGCGCTCGCACCGCCGCTCACG
Source organism: Polyangiales bacterium (assembly GCA_041389825.1). Taxonomy (GTDB): domain Bacteria; phylum Myxococcota_A; class Polyangia; order Polyangiales; genus JAEYZO01. The sequence continues at coordinate 19,014 of JAWKRC010000027.1, forward strand.
CCCCCGCTCGCCGCGCCAACGCCTGCGCCTCCGCTCGTCGCGCCCGTGCCGACCTCGGTGCTCGCGGTGCTGCTCGCCCCGCCCGAAGGCGTGACCACGTCGGTGCGGACGGTGGTGCTCGACGCGGCGCCTCCGCTCGCGACGGCGGGGGTCTGCACCGTGGCCGCGCCTCCGCTCGACGCCGAGGCGTTGAGCGCGGCGCCCGCGAGGCCCGCGGCGAGGCCCGCGGCGGCGGCGACGCGAGGGTCGGCGTTCACCGACGCGTGGGCGCCGTTCGGGGTGACCGTCGCGCGCGCGGAGAAGAGCGTCCCGCAGCCGTTGAGCGCGAGGGAGAGGGCAAGGAAGCCGTAGAGGGGCGTGCTTCGCATGCCGGGGCGAACAGCAGCGCGCGTGCCACGCGGGAATTCCCGACGACTTCGGCGACCGTCGCGCGCGGTGTGAACGGCGGTGGACGTCCCCTGTAATCAGATCGCGCGCTCGGGCGCGTTCATCGGCGCGGCGCGGGGGTTGAGCCTCGGCGCGTGGGCGGGCTCCGCAGGGGAGCGCTCGGGGGGCGCGTCGGTGCTCGGCGCGGGGCGGTGCTCCGGCGGCATCTCCGAGGGCGGGACCCCGAGCGCGCCGAGCTGACCGCGCAGCGTCGCGTAGCCCGCGTCGCTGGTCGTAGGCAGGTCCATCGTGCGATGGAGGGCGGCGACGACCTCGTCGCGGGGCAGCGCGCGGAGCTTCGCGGTGGTGGCCGCGTCGACGGACTGCGACGCGGCGGCCTGGCGGGTGAACGCGCCGAGGAGCGCGACGCGGGTGTCGGGCTCGGCGTCGCGGGTGAGGTCCCAGGCCCGGTCGAAGTCCGCCGCGCGCGGCGACGCGAGGGTCTGCGCCACGGTGCGGAAGCACGCGAACGGCGGCGCCCGCCTCGCGCGGTCGAGGAGCGACAGGCACCACGCCCGCGTCGCGCGCGCGACCACCACGGGCTCGACGTCGGCGGGCGGCTCGGGGCCGCCGAGGGCCTCGACGATGGCGCGGGCCACGGGCTCCGGCGCGGCGTCGACGAGGGCGCGAAAGCGCGGGGCGACCTCGGCCTCGGTGGAGCGCGGGCCCAGCACCGACGCGGCGGCGATGTACCCCGCGGCGCAGTCGCGGCAGGCGTTGGACGTACAAGCCCCGTCGGCGACGGGCGCGCAGCGGGTGAGCTCTTCGAGCAGGGCGTTGCGCGCGCCGGGGCAGGCCTGGCTCGCCGCGAGGTCGAGCTGCACCCGCTGCGAGAGGGGGGTGTCTCCCGAACGCAGCGCCCGGGAGAAGAGCTCGATGCAGTAGGTGCCGTACTGCGCGCAGCGGGCGTCGGGGGCGAGGCCCGCGGTGCAGTGCTCGTAAGGGTAGGTGCCGTCCGGGAGGTTCTTCTGCGCGAAGGCCTCCCGCGCAGGCGCCGCCGAGCGCATGAACTGAAGGCGGAACGCCGTCGCGCGCGCGGGGTCGCGCCGGTCGTGCCACGCCTGGTCGAGCGCCGCCGAGCACGCCCGGCACGTCGTCGTGGTGCAGGTGAGCGGCTGCCCCGTGAAGCCCACGGGCCCGGCCTCGCGGCACGGGGCCCAGGGGTCGGGGGCCTTGCATCCGAGCGCCGAGACAACGGCCGCCAGCAGGAGCGCGCGCATGAGGCGACGGTGCCACGGTCCGACGGTCGACCGCGAGGCTCGCGAGCATCAGGAGGGGGTAGGCCCACGTCCAGCCCTGGTGCTCCCCCAGCACCAGCCCTGATGCTCCCTCAGCACCAGCCCCGATGCTCCCTCACCATCGGCAGGGGGTCGGCCGGCGTCCAGCCCTGGTGCTCCCCCAGCACCAACCCTGGTGCTCCTCCAGCACCAGCCCTGGTGCTCCTCCAGCACCAGCCCCGGTGCTCCTCCAGCACCAGCCCTGGAGGTCGAGGCACCCCTCCCTGGTCGTCGAGCACCCCGTCAAGAACGGCACAGCCCTGGGGAGAGACAACGCCGTGGGGCTCGGGTATGTTCCGCCCGCCCTTAGCGTCAGGTTTCTAACGGGCACCCCCCGAATCACCCCAAAAGCCCAGTGAATCCACCGAGTTGGCGGTGGCACCGGGGTTGCTTTTAGTGATGTACGGGATTCCCCCTCGAGCGAATGTGGAGGTTTTTTCGATGACGGACGAAGGCAAGCCCCAGGGTGAGATGCGACGGGAGCGATCCCGCCTCTCACGCGGGCGTTGGCGAGGCCGCTCCCTGGCGGTGGTGATGCTCGGTGGCCTGGCCATCGGCAACGCCGACTGCGCGCAGGAGCGCGACCCCATCGACCGCACCCAGCCTGGTCGGGTCGACAAGCACTTCTTCGTGGGGGCGAACCTCCGCGACAGCACCGACAACCCCGAGTTCTACGTCAACAACTACGTCGTCGACGCGTCGGGGTCGAACAACATGGTCCCCGTCGGCACCTACGACGAGGTCGACCGGATCCGCTGGGAGATCCAGGAGAACGTGCTCCTCGCCCGCAAGGCGTACGAGTACGTGACCAACTCCGACGGCCGCGGCGTGGCGGGGCCCACCAACAACGGGCTCATCGTCGCCGCGTACCGCATCGACTCGCACTTCGACGTCCGCCGGGCCTACAACCCGACCACGGGCGAGGAGATCAACGTCGTCGAGGAGAACCGCACCGACCGGCCCTGGTACGACCGCGAGTACATGCGCGTCGACTGGTCGCAGAACCTCGTCGACAACCCCGACTGGGGCGGGCTCTTCTACGGCTCGATCTTCGGCGACCTGTCGTTCCAGCCCGTGCGCTACTACGAGCAGGACCCGCGGAGCCCCAACGCCCCGAACTTCTGCGAGATGCAGCCGGGGATGGTGCGCGGCGCCGACGGCGCGTGCGTGCAGGCGACCAACCCCCGCCACCACAACGGCGGGTACTTCGACGTGACCTCGAAGTGGCTCGTCTCGCCCGAGATGAGCAACGCCTTCGGGTTCCCGCTCCCGACCTGCCTCATCACCAACTTCTTCACGGGCAGCGACGTCTACGACTGCAACCCGCAGGAGTCGGTGATCCGCACCTCGTTCCGCCGGATCGAGGACCGTGACTTCCAGCCCCTGGAGATGACCCGGCAGCCCTACGACCTCGTGGGCGGCCCGCGGGCGACGCGCAACGCGTTCGACCCGAACTTCGGCACCCTCGACCGGAACTTCCACCGCTACCAGATGGTGCACAACCTCTGGGTGCGCTCGCACTGGCGCAACGCCGAGGGCAACCCGGTGTCGTGCTCGGGCCGCGACGCCAACGGCGACGGGATCATCGACGGCAACCTCGACGCGAACAGCGACGGCACCGCCGACGTGTGCGCCGCCGGCGGCGCGCCGCGCGGCTCGCAGTGCGACGGCGTGATGGAGCAGTGCACCATCCCGTACCGCGACCGCGAGGTGCGCCCCATCGCGTACTACCTGAACCCCGAGACCCCGCCGGAGTTCCAGGACCACGTCGAGACCGAGAACGCCGACGGCACGCTCTCGTACCGCCTGCCGAACCAGAACGAGTACGGCACCGCCGCGGTCACCACCGGCGCCTCGGAGCAGATCATCAACACCTGGGACCTCGCGGTGCGCCGCGCGGTCGCCAGCGCCCGCGAGGTCGAGTGCCGCAAGCTCGGCGAGGCCCGCGACGTCTGCCACAACCGCTTCTTCAACAACGACCTCGTCCCCCAGGAGGACGGCGCCTTCCTCGGCGACAGCCCGAAGGCGACGCCCGAGGGCGCGACGGCGGTGGAGCGCGGCGTGGTGGTCTGCCACAACCCCGTGCGCAGCACCGACTCGTCGGCGTGCCGCGAGGTGGGCTACTCCGTCCGCCTCGGCGACATCCGCTACAACCACATGACGTACATCCCCGGGTTCTCGCGCGCGCCCTTCGGCGGCATCGCGCACTGGGGCTACGACCCGCTCACGGGTGAGATCGTCTCGAACGGCGCGGTCACCATGGGCCGCTCGGTGGAGTACGCCGCGGGCCAGCAGCGCGACTACATCCGCTTGATCCTCCACGAGATCGACCCCTCGCTCGACCCGCTGACCCTCTCGGCGTGGCTCGACAACGCGCCCGCCACGGCGCTCCAGCAGTACATCCGCAACCCGGCGGCGAACCGCGTGGGCTCGGGCCGCACGCAGATCACCCCGGAGCTCATCGCCGAGCGCATCGCGTCGGCGGACCACAACCACGCCGCGCAGTCCGTGGCCGGCCGCGTGCCGAGCTTCGGCAACGACATCGGCGCGGGCCTCCGCTACGACGCGCGGATGATCGCCGACACGACCCCCGCGGGCGTGTCGCAGACCGCGGCGGCCTTCCAGTCGCAGGCGAACCTCATCCGGGGCACGACCCTGGAGACCGAGATGATCGACCAGCAGTGGCTGCGCGCGGCGGGCATCAACCCGCAGCAGGCCCTCGCGTCGCTCGACTCGAACACCCTCGACCGCGTGTCTCCGCTCCGCCGCATGGACCCCGAGTGGGCGACGGCGATGCGCGACCGCTTCATGTCGCAGCTCGAGGCCCGCGGCTTCTGCTTCCAGGACGCCGGCGCGGCCCCGCTCGTGGGCTCGTCGGACATGCAGGGCGTCGCCCGCTGGTTCGCCCAGCGCTACCGCTCCCTCACCCCCGAGGCGCGCGCCGCCCGCATCATGCAGGACCTCCGCGTCGACGCCTTCAAGGGCATCGCGCTCCACGAGGTCGGCCACTCGATGGGCCTCTACCACCTGCCCGTCTCGTCGTACGACTCGTCGAACTACAACCCGCAGTACTGGCAGCTCCGCACCCGCGGCGGCGCGGCGGCCCGTAGCTGCCGCCCCGACACCTGCCAGCCCGGGCAGTGCGACTCGATCCGCAACGCGGACCGCAACAACGACAACTGCATGGGCCCGCGCTACCTCGACCCGGAGACGGACGAGGAGCTCGGCATCCGCGCGCTCGACGCCGGCAACCACCACGCCGGGCTGACCTACTTCGGCAACACCTCCACCATGGAGTACCAGTGGGAGCGCTTCGGCGAGACCGTGGGCCTCGGCGCCTACGACGTCTACGCCATGGGCATCCTCTACGGCCGCGTGGTCGAGACGATGGAGCGCGACACGGCGCGCGGCGGCATGCCCGTCGACCAGCAGCGTCGGTTCGTGTTCAACCTCCGCTCGCAGCTCCAGAACCGCGACCTGGTCTACTGGAACGACCCCCAGACGACCACGAGCACCGCGGCGCCGAACCTGTCGGGCATCCACTACACGGAGCTCGCCCGCCAGCTGAACCTCTTCGACCCGTCGCGCTGCCGCGACGCGACCCCCGAGGAGCAGGCCCGCTACCGCTGGCGCATCGTCGACGGGAAGATCTGCGCCCACGCGCCGCGTGACCACGCGTCGCTCACCGACATGGAGACCTCCGAGGCGACCTTCACGGGCCCCGCGGGGACCGACTCCGAGGCCGCCGCTCCGTCGTGGCGCGTCCGCGCGGGCACGCCCGACAGCGGCGCCCCCATCGCCGACGGCCAGGGCCCGCTCCGCTGGCGCTACCGCGTGGCGTGGGACCGTGGCACCGGCTACCCCCACATCAACTACTTCGACCAGGGCGCGGACCTCTACGAGGTCACCCGCTCGATCACCCGCAAGTACGACCTGCTCTACCCGGCGATGTACTTCCGCCGCGGCAACCGCGAGTGGGCGTCGTGGGCGGTCTCTTCGTCCGTGGCCTCGCGCATGTTCCGCCTGGTGCGCGGCTACCACTGGAACGTCGCTCGCGACATCGCGCTCTACCGCTCGTTCTACTCCGACACCACCTTCGCCCGCTTCGCCGCGGCCGACGGCGGCCTCGGCCCGACGATGGCGGTGCAGCCCGAGATGTTCGACTTCTTCTCCCGCGTGATGCTCACCCCCGAGGTGGGCGTGTTCGAGAGCGCGGACGGGTCGAACCCCAACGGTGAGCTCCGCCTCACGCCCGAGATGCGCCAGGCCCGCCAGGCGATCTTCGACGCGACGGACTTCCCGGCGAACCCGCAGTTCTCCATCGGCGTGGTCGACGGCCGCTACATCGGCGACGACTACGACAACGGCCAGGGCGGCTCGCTCGACTACCAGTCGTACGCGCGGCGTGAGGGCGCGTACATGGAGAAGTCCTTCGCGGCCATCATGCTCACCGACACCCGCCCGACGTTCTCGTCGATCACCCGCGGGCTGTACCTCGACGGCCGCGAGTTCCAGGTGAACTTCGCGACCGACATCCCCGGCGCCCTCGACCGCCTCCTGGGCGGCATCCTCTCCGAGGACTGGGCCGCGGTCGCCATGCACGCCCCCGCGGGCGCGCCCGGCTCCGAGGCCACGCCGGAGATGCTCCAGCTCTGGCGCGACACCCCGACCCGCCCGAACGGCGCGCGCGTGCTGTTCCCGAACGTCGGGTACCGCCAGCAGCTCCCGACCATCATCTACTCGATGCTGTTCTCCTCGCTCAACACCGACCTCACGCTCATCAACAAGATGCGCATCTTCACCGAGGGCGGCGTCGAGCAGGTGGACATCCCCGAGGCCGAGCGCGTGCGCTTCTACAACCCCGAGACCGGCGTGACCTACGTGGCCCGCCGCTACGGCGCCGACACGGGCCTCACCGCCCTGGTCAGCACCCCCTCGGCCCCGCGCACCGTCGACCGCGGCATCGCCTCGCGTATGCTCCAGCACGCCAACGCGCTCCTCATGGACGCGTTCCTGGTGCAGCGCGACATGACCACCGGCGCCCGATCCTCGACGCGCAGGGCCTCCCGCAGGTCATCCGCGACGCTACCACCGGCCAGCCGCGCCCGGCGAACTCCTCGCCGCAGCGTCGAGCCCTCGCGGTGACGAACTTCCACAACTACGTCGGCCTCATCGACGGCGCGCGCAACGTGTCGCGCCTCCTCGGCTACGGCCTCCTGCGCTGACCGCGCAGCCTCCTCCTCTCCTCTCCTCCATCGCTGACCGCCTACCCCGGACCGTGCAGTCCGGGGCAGGGCCCTACCCTCACGCCCGCGCTCCGCGCGGGCACCCTGGTCACACCAACCCCTCCACGCTGGCCTCCTCGAGGCCCGCTTCGCGCGACCGCTGAACCCTCGCGAGGCGCTCAGGGCACGGCGACGGGAGACGGGAGCCCGCGGTCGGTGCTCCCGCCCACGCCGAGCTGCCCGCGCTCGTTCGAGCCCCAGCACCGCACGCCGCGGTCGGTGAGCCTCGCGCAGCTGAAGCCGTCGCCGAGCGAGGCCGCCGCGCGCCCGAGAGCGTGGGCAGCCGGGTCGGGCTCGGCCGCGGAGACGCCGTGCCGTCGCCCACCTGCCCGTCGCCGTTGTCTCCCCAGCAGCGCATGCCGCGGTCGAGGTCCACCGCGCAGGCGTGACGGCCGCCGAGGGCGAGGGACTGCACCGCGCCGAGCGGGTGAGCGTCACGGGCGTGGTGCGGCCCACCCGCGTGCCGTCTCCGAGCTGCCCGAGGTCGTTGCGGCCCCAGCACCGCGCGGCGCCCTCGCGGGTGACCACGCACGACCGCCGCGGGCCGAGGTGGCGAGGCCGCGTCGCGCAGCCCCGCCACGAGCGCGGGCCGAAAGTGGCTCATCAGGTGCCCGTCGCCCACCTGCCCGAAGCTGCTCGCGCCCCAGCAGTACACCGCGCCCGAGGCGTGTCGCGCGCAGGCGTGGGCGTCGCCCGCGGCGACCTCGACGATGTTCGCGAGGCCCGGCACGAGCGTCGGAGACGTCTTGTCGACGTCGGTGCCGTCGCCGAGCTGCCCCACGTCGTTCGCGCCCCAGCACGCGACGGTGCCGTTGGCGAGCCGCGCGCAGGCGAAGGCGTCACCCGCCACCACCTGCGTCGCGCCGCCGAGGTGACGCGCGAGCGCGGGCGTGGGGCGAGGCGTGGTGGTGCCGTCGCCGAGCTCTCCGTGGGCGTTCGCGCCCCAGCACGCGACGGTGCCGTTGCTCAAGCGCGCGCAGGTGTGCGACGCGCCCGCGGCGACCTCGACGGCGCCCGCGAGGCCGACGGCGGTGGCGGGCGAGGCGCGGTCGATGGTGCTCCCGTCGCCGAGCTGACCGAAGTGGTTCCAGCCCCAGCACGCGACGGCGGTGTCGGCGCGCACCGCGCACGCGTGGGCCCAGCCCGCCGAGAGCGTCGCGAGCTCGGGCGTCGTCGGAGGGACGTATCGCGGCGGCGGGGTCACCACCGGCGCGCGCTGCGGGGGCGGACGTCGCGGCGCGCGGCGACGCGGGGGATCGGGGCGCTGGTCGTAGAGGTAGAGCACCACGCCTCCGCCCACGGCGCTGGCGCCGAGGAGCAGGCCCACGATCACCCACGCGGCGCTCGACCCGCGTCGGGGGCGCGTCGGGGGAGGCGCTCCGTGGATCGACACGCGGCCGTCGAGCACCGCGGGCGCGGGCGTGGACTGTCCCCAGGCCGTGGCCGCCGTCGCGGGCGGCTGCGAGTAGGGCCGCTGCGCCGAGGCGTAGGGGTTCGCGGGCGGGTACGACGCGAGCACGGTGGCGGGCGGAGGCGGGGGCGCCCACGAGGCCGGCGGGGGCGGGGCGACGGGGGGGGGGGTGGGCGCGGGCGTGGCGCCGCCCCAACGGTTGCCCGTGGTGGGGAGGGGGTTGTCGTGACCCGAGGCGAAGGGGTTGGGCGGGAGCGGCGTGGGCGGCGGCACCGTCACGGGGGTGACCGCGGGGTGGACGGGCTCGGGCGTGCGCGCAGCGACGGCCGGGGGGGTGAGGTTGGGGCCGAAGGGAACGCCGGGGGAGGGGGTCCCCTGCGCGCTGCCCCAGGGGTCGAGGGGGGCGTAGGGCGCGACGCCGGGGACAGCGGAAGGCGTCGCGGAGGATGGGCGAGAGGGCGCGAGGGCCTCTCCGCGGTGGCGATGCGCGCGGCGGGGTCGCGGCAGACGCAGCGCGAGAACCACGCGTCGAAGCCTGCGGGAGGCTGAGGCCGTACTGCGCCGCGCGGGTCGACGCAGGCTCCAGGGGTCGATGAAGAGCTCGCGCAGGAGCCCGTCGAGGGGGACGGTCGGGGCGTCGCCGACCTTCCAGTACGAGCGGCCGGTGAGCACGGCGAAGGTGAAGGCCCGAGGGACCACACGTCGGCCGCGGTGGTGACGGTGCCGCGCTCGGCCGCCTGCTCGGGAGACATCCAGGGGCGTGCCGAGGGCCGAGGTCTGGTAGCGACGTCCGGGCGGCGCGTCGGGCGCGGTGGCGGCCTCTTCGAGCACCTTGGCGATGCCGAAATCGAGGAGCTTCACCGTGAAGGGCGCGCCCTCGCGCCGGGCCTGCGCGAGGAAGACGTTCTCGGGCTTGAGGTCCCTGTGCACCAGCCCCGCGGCGTGCGCGGCGCCGAGCGCGTGGCAGAGCTGACGGAGGATCTCCAACGCGTCGGAGGGGGAGAACCTCCCGCGGCGCTCGATGGCGGTGGAGAGGTCTTCTCCGCGCAGGTGCTCCATCACCAGCCACGGCACGCCGCGGTCGTCGAAGCCCGCGGCGAGCACCTGCACCACGTGGTCGCTCTCGATGCGCGCGCTGACCCGCGCTTCTTGGATGAAGCGGTCGCGGCTCCGCGCGTCGCCGGTGAGCCGCGCGTGCATGAGCTTGAGGACGCGCGCCGCCCCCGTGGAGACCTGCCGCACGAGGTAGAGCGTGCCCATGCCGCCCCGCGCGAGCTCCCGCTCGACGCGGTAGTCCCCGGCGAAGAGGTCGCCCTGGGCGAGCGGCTGCGGGGCCTGCATCGGCCCGCGATGGTACGCGAAAAGCCCCGTCTACGGCGCGGCCATGCGGAAGCTCGGCCCGAGCGAGACGTGCAGGTGCGTGACGCGGTAGTGCAGCTCGCCGTCGATCACCGGGGTCATCTCCTCGCCGTCGTCGCAGCGGATCTCGAGCGTGGTCGCGGGACCGTCGTAGGCGTTCGGCAGGAGGTGGTTCACCGAGCGGCCTGACATCAGACCCGGGAACACCCGGGCCATCTCGACCGCGGTGACGTGCCCGGCGTGGACGTGCATCCGACCGTCGCGCGCCTGCGGGAACACCCGGAGGATGTTCGCGAGGTTCAAGGGCAGCGACGCGCAGTTGAGCGCGGTGTGCGCGCGCACGGGCAGGCCGTCTTCTCCGCGGAGCACCGTGCCGTCGACGCGGATCTCGGCGCGCAGGGGCCTGAGGTAGTCGTGCTCGGCGCGCGCGAGGGGCGGGGGCTTGAGGATCTCGAGCGGGCCGCGGAAGGCCGAGCCCAGCGCGGCCGCGCCGAAGGCCGTGCCCATGAGCCGCGCGATGCGCGCGGGGCCGTGGTCTTTGGTGCCCGCGGTGTTGGCGTAGAGCGGGCCGTAGAAGTTCGCGCCGTAGCCGCCGAGCGCGTTGCCGAAGCCCACGCGGCGGAAGGCGCTGCGCTCGTCTCCGTAGGCGACCTGCTCGCCCTGGAGGAGCAGCGACTGCACCGGCGCGATGCGCGGGGTGTGGCCGTCGTTGAGGGCGGCCGAGAGCCGCGCGATCACGTCGTCGGGCGCGCCCTTCACGTCGAGGTGCTTCGCCACGAAGTCGACGCTCCCGCCGCCCGTGGGGACGTAGATGGCCAGCTCCGTCGCGCGCTGCGGGCCGAAGTAGCGCACGGCCTCGTTGACGATCCAGTGGAGCGAGCCGTCGCCGCCGTCGGCGACCCAGTAGCGCCGGCCCTCGTCGGCGAAGCGGCGCAGCGCGGGCACGATGGCGTCGACGCTGGGCGTCTCGATGACCCGCCCCCCGCGGCCGAGGATCTTCTCGAGGCGCGCGGTGCGCCCGCGGCGCTTTCTGTTCTTGCGGGAGTTCGGGTTGACGATCACGCCGATCATGGGGGCGCCGACTCTGCGAGAACCCCCGTGGCGGCGCAAGCGTCGGTCAGCGCCGCGGCGCGGGCGGCAGGGTCTCGGTGTGCTGGTCGCCCCACACGCCCTCGGGCGCGGCGGGCGCCTGACCGGAAGGCCCGTCGGCGATGATGAAATCCACCCTTCGGTTGCGGGCGCGGGTGACCTCGTCGTGGGCGCGGTCGAGGGGCGCGAGGTCTCCGTAGCCGGCGACGGAGAGGCGGGCGGGCTCGACGCCTCGCTGCACGAGGAAGTCCCTGACGCTCTGCGCGCGGCGGAGCGAGAGCGAGAAGGCCTCGCGGCGCGTGCCGCGGTCGTCGGCGTGGGCCTCGATCCTCACGCGGCGCACCTCGGGGTGGGCGCGCAGGTAGTCGGCCACGGCGATGAGCGTGGGGAAGAACAAGGGCTGCACCTGCACGCGGCCCACGTTGAAGTAGATCCGCTGGCGGGTGACGAGCCGCTGGCCGTCGACCTCGACGCGCTCGCGGCCGGGGGGCGCCTGGTCGGGGCAGCCGTCTTCGTCCTCGAAGTCGTTGCGCGTCTCGGGCGCCCGCGGGCAGCGGTCTTCCGAGTCGGGCAGGCCGTCGTTGTCGTCGTCGCGGTCGGGGCAGCCGTCTTCGTCCTCGAAGCCGTCGTGGTCCTCCACCACGTCGGGGCAGCGGTCGACCTCGTCGGGCACGCCGTCGTAGTCCGCGTCGGGCAGGTCGGCGGGGTTGATCGCGAGGAAGGTCCCGCGGCGCAGGCGCGGCGGCGGCGACGGCCGGATCATGAACGACAGCCCGAAGGAGACGTAGCGCGCGTCTTCGGGCCCCGGCCGGTCGTCGGGCTGATAGATGTGCGAGTAGCGGATCACCGGGCCGAGGTAGAGGTACCGGTTGAGGGCGAACTCCCAGCCGACGCCCACGTCGAAGCCGAAGCGCTGGTCGAAGCCCGTCACCGCGAGCCCGGCGTTCACGTCGATGAAGATCCGGCCCTCGGGCCGTACGGTGCGCGGCTCGAAGCGCAGGCCGCCGAGCCAGTTGGTGTTGAGCGAGCTCTCGACGATGCGCGAGGGGAAGATCCCCTCCATCACGCTCACCTGGAGCGACAGCGGGCCGACGAGCTGCAGGCCCACGCTGCCGCGCACCATCGCGCCGACGGAGTACACGCTGCTCTGCGGCTCGCCGATGACGAGCCCGAGCTGCGCCTCGGCGCGGAGCGAGATCCGCCGCGCGAAGGGGATCGCGCTCGCCTCGCGCGGCGCGAGCAGGAGCAACGAGAGCGCGGCCGCGATGAGGGCAGGGGTGAGACGGCGGTCGCGCACAGAGGGAGCAGTATCCCTCACCGAGCGCCGGGTGCGCGAGTGTCGTGCGCTACGACGCCTTGAGGAGCGTGAGGACGGTGAAGGCCAGCGACCACGCGGGCCGCCCCGCCGAGCGACGCAGACCGCAGGCCGCGGCGCGACGACGTGACAGGTCCGCGGGCGCGGGCGAGCGCCCACGGCGAGGGCAGGTCCCGCGGCCAGCATGGTGACGGCGGCGCGAGAGAACGGTCCATCGCGATGACCCCCGTGAGGAGCGTGAAGTCAGCGGTGGCGCTCGGTGAAGGCAGTCGACGCGCGCGGTGTGACGGAGTAGACGGCCCGCGTGAGGAGCGCGCAGCCCGCGGCGAAGTCCGAAGCGCCTTCGTCGGCCTCGCTCACGGCGACCTCACGCTCACGGTGAGCAGGCCCGAGAGCGCGTTGAACCACACGCCCGCCGCGAGCGCGTACGCGCAGGCGGCGAAGGTGGCCGACGGAGATCGATCGGCGCCGCCCCTGCGCGAGATCCACCAGAGCGAGAGCAGCGCGGGGAAGAGCAGCGCCGCGAGGTTCTCCTTGATGTCGAAGAGGACGGCGGCCCAGCGCGCGTGCGCGTCGAGCCAGTGGGCGCGCACCTCGACGCGGTAGCGCGGGTACATCCACGCGCCGAGGGCGAAGTTGATCGCGTACACCGCGAGGGCGAAGCGGGGGTACACCCGCAGGAGCCGCGGCTGCGGTCGACCCGCCCGCGCGCGGCCGGGTGACGATCGCGAGGTGCGTCGAGCGCCGACGAGGGCGGCGGCCACCGCGTGCAAGGCAGCGCGACCTTGTGGAGCGCGAGCGACGCCATCGGCCCGGTGCTCTATCACGACGCCCGTGGGGCGCGCGCGGGCGGCGAACTTGACCGGGGGCCGCGGCGGAGGCTACGCGCCGGAGCTCTGATGAGCCGCGCTGCGTCGGCGTTGACGGTGATGCTCCCGCGCCCCCGCGGTGCTGGGCGCGACCGTGGCCGTGGGCCTCGCGGCGGGGCCGCGGCCGCGTATCGAGCGACGCGGCCCTGCGCGGCGCGGTGGCGACACCTGCGCGCGAGACAGGCTGGTGGTCGACGCGGCGGAGGTGAGGAAGCGCCGACGACGACGGCCCGCCCTCGCTGCGCGACGCGGTGGTGGGCCGCGGGGTGGTCTTCGCGGCCCGTGCCCGCGCGGGCGCCCCGAGGGACATCTACTCCGCCACGGTGCGCTGGACCCCGACGGGGCGGGTGATCGCCGTGCACCTCGTGCGGAACCTCACGCGCTCTCCGCTCGGCGACGACGGCCTTCGGTGGCGCGCGGGGCGGCAGGCGCGTGGCCTTCGCGACGCGGGCCTTCGGGCAGGTGCAGAGCGTGTCGGTGCTCGACCTGCACGGCACAGACCCGAGCTCGGCGCGACGCGATCACCCGCGTGCAGGAGACCGGACGGCGCCACGGCATCGCTGGGACCTGCGCCTCGACCGCGCGGTGCGCGCGCTCGACCTGCGCTTCGAGGGGCGCCGGTGCTGGGCGTCTGCGTCGCGGGCAGGCCGGTGGCGCTGAGCCCACGCGCGGCGTGACCGAGCCCGCCGAGGGCGTCACCGTCGCGGCCTCGCAGCGGGTGGAGAAGCCCCGCGGTGATCTGGGCCGTCGACACCGTGCCAGGGTCTCGTTCGTGGGCCCCCGCCGCCCATCACCTGGCTGGAGCACACGGTCTTCACCGCGCGCGACCGCTGGCGCCGCGTGGCGTGGCGCTACCTGCGCGTGCGGCCGCGCCGGTCGGAGCCGTGGAGCCGCAGCGCCGCGCCGACGGTGACCGAAGGCAACGCGCTCACCGCGGGGGCGCCGAGACGCGAGCGACCCGAGCTGGCCTCCGCCCGACGCTCGCGCCGCAGCTCGGAGAGCGCGAGCGGGAAGGGCACGTGGTCGCCCGCGACGCCGTCGTGGTCGCGGGTGATCGAGGGCGCCGCCCGCGTTCTACCGCGCGGCTGCGGCTCGACGCCGAGCCGCCCCTACGCCGACGTGGTGCTCGTCGCGATGGACATGCGCCAGCTCAGCTCGGGATGCAGGCGGGCGTCGAGGACCCGGTGCCGCTGGTCGGGCCGCGGGGCGACGGGCGCATCCCGCGCAGGCCCGAGGTGATGGAGAACCTCGTCGGGGCCTTCAACGGCGCGTTCAAGACCGAGCACGGCAGCTACGGGATGGTGGTGGAGGGCAGGGTGCTGCTCCCTCCGCGCGCGGGGGCGGCGACGGTGGCGACCCTCGACGACAGGCGCGCGTGGCGATGGGGACGTGGAGGGCGTCGAGACGCTCCCCGCGGTGGTGCGCTCGCTGCGGCAGAACCTCGACCCGTTGGTGGCCGACGGGGTCGAAGACTACGCCTGGTTGTCTGGGGCTTCGTGCTCGGCGGCATCGAGACCATGCCCACGGTGCGCTCTGCGCTCTGCGCCGACCGGCAGGGGCACATGATCTACGCGTGGGGAGGAGACCACCGCGCGTCACCTCGCGCGCGCGCTGCGCCTCGCGGGCTGCGACTACGCGATGCACCTCGACATGAACCCCACGCACGCGACCTTCCACTTCTTGCGGGTGGACGACGTCGCGACGCGACCGGTTCAGGCACCAGCCCTGAGCAGCGCGATGCACGTCTCCGGGGGAGACCGCTTCTCTATTACACCCTCAAGGATTTCTTCTACCTCACGCTCCGCCCCACCCGCTGGCCCGCGCTCCACGGCGCGGTATGGACGGCCTTGGGCCTCCACAGCCCGCGCCCGCGTGGATGCCCGCGATCCAGTCCGTCGACCTCTCCCTCGACGCAGGTCGCGCGATGCACGATGCGTCGATGGCCGACGACCGCGTGTCGCTCCGACTTCGCGCGGGCCGCGAGGAGCCCAGCGCGCCCCAAGCTCGCTCACCACGCTCCCGAGGAGACCACGCTCGCGTGCTCCGGGAGTGATCCCGCTCGACCACAGCGCGCCGACGGCTCCGCGCAGGGTGTAGTCGACGGGCACGCAAATCGCCCGCTTCGCGCCGCGCCGCGCAGGCGCGCGCACTTCGAGCACGGACCTCGCGGCTGAGGAGTGAGCGCCGGAGACGCCCGAGCTCTCTACCCGCGACGCGGTGCAGGGCGCGCTGGTCTCCGCGGCGGAGTCGCTCCGCGGCGACGACGCCCCGCGGCGTTGGCGCGTGCTCGCCGCGCGCAGGGGCGGCTCTCGCTGATCGAGGCGGCGAGGCCACGGAGCGCCCGAATACGTCGACGCTCACAGCTCGGCGTGGAAGCGCGGCGTGTCGCTCGACGCGACCTCGCCGAGGGCGCGGCCCGCTGGAGCGGCGGGGTGAAGCCCACCGCGACGCCTACGGAGACAGCGGCCTCGATGCTCGGCGAGGCGCCAGGTCGCCCACCACGCGGCTGAGTCGATCCTCGGGGCGCGCTGAGCGCTACTGCATCACGAAGCGCAGCGCGCGGCCGAGCGTGACGTTGTTGTCGGGAGCTGGTAGCCCATGTCGGGCATGACCCGGAGCTGCACGCGGCCCCACGCGCTCGCGGCGCAAGGTGCCTCGGCGGCGCGTCTGCGGACGACGTTGTCGCGCTCGCCGGTGAAGAGGTAGACACGCGGCGCACCCAGCGGCGCGCCTCGGCCCCAGCGCGCGCGCTGTCGCTGGTGAGGTGGTAGTCGGTGCCCGCGAAGATGACCCAGCGGGGAAGGCCGCAGCTCCATCATGCCGGCTGCATCCCGACGAAGGCGCCCTCGCTGAAGCCGAGCACGACGTGCCCGGTCTGCATCACGCGCCGCAGAAATCGCGCCGACAGCGCCGCGAGCGCGGCCATGGCGTAGCGGTGCGCGGTGACAGGGTCGTTGTTCCACTCGTGGCGGCCGTTGCCGCGGTCGGCAAGGCCGACAGGGCAGAGGAGCCAGCCGTAGGGCGCGACGGCGACGCGGAGCTGACGGCTTTGGCGGGCCTCGGGGTCGCTCCCGCGCGCGTGCATGTGAACCCGAAGACCCTCCGGCGGCGCGCCCGGGAGCGGTAGAGGCGCGTCAGGGGCAGCAAGCATTAAAGCACGTCGGGGGCGCCCGCGGGGCGCGCGTGCGTCGTCGCGCGGAGGCCACGCGCTCGGCAACGTCGTCGCTGCGGGAGAAAGAAGTGCCCGCAGGGGCGCCGCGCGGGCGGGGGTGGCCGTGGGCGCGGGCTCGCGCGGGCTCACGTCGCCGTTGGTCTCGGTGGGGTCGATGGGGCGCGGAGGGCGCGGCCTCGAGGGCGGCGCGTCGCCGAGCGGGGGTCGCCCGGGTCGGCGTTGATCGCGTGCGGCTGCGCGCGCGCGTCGACCGTGGTGAGCACCGCGAGGCGCCGTGAGCCCCCGAAGGCCATCGCGAGAAGCCTTGCGCACGACCCGCGTGGGACGTGCGCGCGCGAAGGTCAAGTACCGATCCAGGAGCTCCTGTTCGCGCGACGGGCGAGGGTGGTGTACACGCGGGCCATGAACGGCACGCCGCCGTCCCGCGCCCGCTGCGCCCGGCTCTCGCTCGCCGCGCTGCTCTGCGCCGCGCCGCCCTCGCGCCTCGCCCCTGTGGCCGACCCTCCGCCCGCGGGCGCGTGCCTGCCAGTCGCCGCAGGACTTCCTCATCCGCCGCAACTACGTCCCCTTCGGTCGGCGTGACCCCGCCGAGCGCGCCGCGCGCCGCGCCGCGCACCAGCGCGCGATCAACTACCGCACCGAGCAGTACGGCTACTTCGAGGCTTCGGCGACCGCCGCCTCAACGCGCACCCGCCGCGCTTCTACGCCGTCACCACGCGCTTCATGGGCCTGCCCGTGCGCATGCACCGCCGCGTGGTGCCCGCCCTCGCGTGCGTCGAGCGCGAGATCCAACGCGCCTGCGCCGCGCGCCCGTATCGCCCCCACGGCCTCGCGGGCATCCGCTTCCAGAACACCTACCACACGGGCGAGATCACCAACCACGCGTACGGGATCGCCATCGACGTCGACCCCGACCGCAACACCTGCTGCCACTGCGTCGGGCCGTGGGCGCAGCACCCCTTGTGTCGGCGTCCCGCGACGGCGCGCACGCCTACGACCGCATGGCGATGCCCGAGTGCTGGGTGCAGGCCTTTCGCCGCTTCGGCTTCTACTGGCTCGGCGACGATGTCTTGCAAGACACCATGCACTTCGAGTTCCTCGGCGACCCGTCGCGCATCGCGCGCGGCGGTCACGGCTACAGAGAGCCGGTCGGGGTCTCCCAGGAACTCGAAGTGCATCTACATATCGCGCAGCGCGCGGTCATGACCAGCCAGTAGAACCCGTAGCGCTCAGGCGTGGACCCAGCACTCAGGCGCATCGCCATGCTGCAACGTGGTGGCGCACGTCGGCAGGCGGGTGGTTCGCGAAGGCCGCGCCGCAGCCGCAGCAGGGTTGCGGTGCGCGTCGATGTCGAGCGCGATGCCGTAGACGTGGTTCGAGCTCCCCTGGAACGAGTTCGCGGGCCGGATGCCGTTGAGCCGTGAGGGCGGTACGGGTGGTCGCCGCGCGATCTCCTGCTCGACGCACGCGGGCGGGGACGATCCGTCGGTGCACGCGCAGGCGATCCCCATGAAGCGCGCGGTGACGGCGTAGTGCATGGAGGGTGCGCGTTGAGCGAGGCGTCTCCGAAGGACTCGAAGCGGCCGTAGTGCTGCGTGCGGTAGTTGATCGCGGCGCGGTGCTGCAACCGCCGTGACCAGGCGTGCCCGCGACGTAGAACGAGCGGATCAGAAGGGCTGCGCAGGCTGCTCGACGCAGGCCAGGCGCCCGCGTCGACGGCGACGTCCTCGGGCGGAGGGACACGTCCCTCGGGCGCGGCGGCGACGTCGGCGACGTCGGGGCCCGCGTCGAGGAGCGACGTCGCTGTCACGACGGGGACGTCGGGTGTCGGCGGCGGTGGAGGCGGCGTAAGCGCCGAACGTGCGCGAGGCGCAGGCGGCGAGCGCACGACGGCGAGGGCGAGGGCAGATCCGCTCGTCCTCGCCGGGCAGGGCGAGCACGCCGCCGTCGAGAGCTGGAAGTACCGCGCGGCCACGCCGGGCAGCCGCTGGATGAACGGGCGCTGACCCACGAGTCGGACCTCCACCGTCACGTTGTTCCCCCGCGCGGGGAAGTACCGCACCCGACGGCTCTGCACCGGGTACCACACCGACGGCGCGACGGGCCGCACCTCGGGGAAGACCCTCCGACCGCCGGGCGCGTCGCGGAGCACCAGCGAGAGCGAGGGCGTCGCGTTCGCGGGCATCGCGTCGCCCGCGGCGGTGCCTCCGCCCGGCAACGCGAACACCGCGCCGGGGAGCGAGAGGCGCTCCGGCCCGCAGCCCGCGAGGTCGAGCGCGCGCCACACGAGGCCCGGCAGCGGGCGATCGGCCACCGCCACCACGAGGAAGCCGTCGGGGTTCGCGCACGCTCCGCGGCTCACCGCGCTGTCTTCGCGCAGGCCCGCCACCGAGATCCCGCGCCCCGTCGCGGTGATGCCCCAGTGCGCGCCGCCGGTGTCGTCGAGGCCGAGGCGAGGCGCGCCCTCTCCCTCGACGGCGGGCGCGCCCACCACGCGCGCGACGACGCCCTCGCTCGCGTCGGCGGGGGCGAGCGAGACGCGCCGCGGGTCGATCATCACCAGGTTCACCCATCGCTCGGGCTGCGCGGGGTCGGGCCGCACCCGCGCGCGCGCCATCGGCCACGGGAAGGGCGCGTCGCCCAGGCCCGCCACGCTCCATGTGCCCTCTCCGGGCTGCGCGGGCGACACGGGCGCGCGCATCGGCGCCGCGGGGAGCACGGGGCGCAGGAGCAGGTAGAAGAAATCCCGCGGGTTGCGCCGGATGTACCGCGGCGCGTGGTGGGGCATGCCTCGCACGAGCTTGCGCGCGCGGAAGAGCATCCCCTGCGCGCCCTCGACCTCGCCCGCGGCCTCGTAGCCCGACGCAGGCGGGCGCGCGAGCGCGGGCATGTCGTCGTTGGGCCCGACCCGGTAGAACTCGAAGCCGGTGTTGGGGCCGTTCATGTCGAGGTGCAGCCCGTAGTCGCAGCGCGCCGCGAGCATCGCGTCGCCGAGCGCGCGCGGAGAGATGTCGTCGCCCCACAAGAAGGCCACGTGGCCCTCGCGCGTGAGGCACAGCCCGCTGCGCGCCGTGCGCAGGTCGGGGACGTTGTTGAGCACCGCGCCCCAGTCGCCGCGGCGCCAGGGGTTGTAGACGCCTCCGTCGACCATGGCCGTGAGGTTCTGGCGGAACTCCACCATCGCCGCGGGCACCTCGCTCTGCTCCGCGGGCCACGAGCCGAAGGCCGTCGCGCCGTCGGCCATCAGCGCCACCGTCGCCGCGTAGGGCTTGGGTGGGAGCAGCAGCGCGTCTTCGGCGAGCAGGCCGTACTCGCCGTGCAGTCCTTGGAAGCCCCCGTTGAAGCCCGCCACCAGACGTCGCAGCGTGCGCTCGTCGCGCGGGACGGCGCCCGTTCCCGTCTCTCCCGTCGCGCCCATGGGCTCGATGGAGCCGGGCGCGACGTGGAGCTCGACCTGCCGCGGGTCCCACGCGACGACGTAGACCCGCGCGTCGCTGCGCTCACGGTCGGTGCGCACGAAGGTAAGCGCCATGGGCGAGGGCGCGCCCGGGTTGCCGCGCACGTAGGGGTCGTCGGCGCCGCCCACGGGGAGCCACTCGCCCTCGCGCGCGATGGGCCGGTCGAACACGCCGCGGATGGGCTCCGGCGGCCAGCCCACCACCCTGCCTTGCGCGGCGTTGGCGTGGGCGTCGCTCAAGAGGTCGGCGAGGTCTTCGGCCACGGCCGTCGCGGTGTCGGCGCCCACCGTCGCGTTGCGCGCGGTGACGACGGCGTGCCGCCCGCGGAAGGCCCACGACTCGGCCCACGCGATGGGCGCGGGCCCCACCCACGGGAGCGCGCGCACGGTGTCGACGAGCCAGGTGATCCAGCTCTCGGCGTCGGACTCCGCGCGGGGTCGCAGGCGCACGGCGTCGGCGCCGTCGATCACCGCGCCGCCGGGCATCTGCACGCGCAGCCCCGCGGCGCCGTCGGAGACCATCACGTCTCCCTCGAAGCGCAGGTCGACCTCGTCGGCGGGGGCGGCGAGGTCGAAGCGGTGCATGCCGTACCCGCGGGAGCGCCCGGTGCGCTGGAGGTTGGTGATGGAGCGGCGGAGCCTCGCGCGCCGGTCGAGGCCGGGCTCGCGCGGGGCGCCGCGGGTGTCGACCACGGTGACCGCGCTGACGGCGCCGTCGACGCGGGTGGCGAAGGCGGCCCAGGGGCCCGCGGTGGTGAGCGACGACTCCTCGGCGTCGGGGGAGCGCGTGAGGTTCGAGACGTCGGAGAGCTCGACCACGCGGTCGCCGTCGCTGGTGCGCGCGGTGACGGCGTAGAGGTCGGCGGGCTCGCGGCCTGAGCGCGCGAGGACGAGCGCGCGGCGGGCGCTCACGCCGGGCGGGTCGATCCAGTGGACGGCGCCGGGGACGACGTCGAGGGCGCGCGTGGCGAGGGCGACCTCGAGGGAGGGCGCGTCGCCGTGCGAGAGCGCGAGGGCGGCGCCGACGATCGCGCAGAGCGACGCGGCGCGCGCAGACGAGAGGGGATCGTGACGCACCGGGGCCACGGGGGAGGACGCCCGTTCCGTCGGGCGGCGCGACGCTAACAGCACGCCGCGCGGGGCGGCAAGGCGAGCGGTTGCGCGAGGCGCGGGGCGCGGTCTAGTGTCGCGGCGGAATGGAGAGTCGCACCGAAGAGGTCCAGCGCCGGATCATCGAGATCCTCACGGCGTCGGGGTACCCGTTCAAGCTCGAAGACGGTCGCTGCCGCGGAGCGCGGCTCGTCGGCGGTCTTCATCGCCGCGCACCAGTGGCAGGGACCGCTACACCATCATCGAGATGGTGAGCCCGGTGCTCAACGGCGTGGCGCGCAGCCCCGAGCTCCTCGAGACCCTCAACGGGCCTCAACGAGAAGCTCTATTCCGGCAAGGCCTACTGGCGCAACGACGAGGTGTGGCTCGCGCACAACCTCCTCGGCGACCGCCTCGACTCCGAGGAGCTCATCGCCTCCGTCGGGATGATGGCCGTGTCGGCTGACCACCTCGACGACGAGCTCAAGCGCCGCTTCGGCGGCCGCCGCTGGCGCGAACCCGCCAGGGACTGACCCGCCGCTCCGCAGGCCGCCTGCACCGAGCAGGTCTCGGCCTGGGCGCGATATCGCCGCGAGCGCGCCCGCAGCGAACGACCAGCCGTACCCACGTACGGCGCGGGAGGCGTCGCGGAGGACGTGGCCGCGGAGCGCTCGCGATCAGGCCGAGACGACGCGGTTTCGGCCGGAGCGCTTGGCCTTGTAGAGCAGCGCGTCGGCCTCGCGGTAGAAGTCATCGGGCGTGCGGATCGAGGGGTTCCACTCGACCACGCCGATGGAGATGGTCACCGGGATCTGCCGCTCTCGTAGACGAAGTGGTGCGCCTGCACGATGGCGCGAGCTTCTTCGGCGAGGTGCAGCGCGCCCTCGAGGTCGGTCTCGGGCAGGAGGAGCGCGAACTCCTCGCCGCCGTAGCGGCCGAAGACCTCGCTGCGGCGGATGCGTCGGAGGATGCCGTTGGCGATCTCCTTCAGGACCATGTCGCCGGCGAGGTGGCCGTGGGTGTCGTTCACCCGCTTGAAGTGGTCGATGTCGAAGAAGATCAGCGAGAGGGGGCGGCCGTGGCGCTGCGAGCGCTCGATCTCGTTGGCGATGGCCTCGTTGAGCTGGCGCTTGTTGGCCGCCTGGGTGAGCCCGTCGGTCACCGCCATCTGGTGCATCGTCGCGAGGAACTCGGCCTCGAGGTCGCCCGCCGAGAGGAACTTCAGGATGATCGTCGCCGATCTTGATCCGGTCTCCGTTGCGGAGCTGGATCCGTGGGTCGGCTCGTCGTTCACGTAGGTGCCGTTGGTGCTGTTGTTGTCGATCACCCACCACGAGTTGTCGCGGCGCACGAGGCGCGCGTGGCGGCGCGAGACGGAGTCGAACTCCAGCACCAGGGCGTTCTGCGGGTCGCGGCCGATGCCCAGCTCGTCGAAGGGGCCGTCGAGGGGGATGCGCCGACCGAGGGGGCCGCGGCCCTCGCGGGTGTAGATCACCACCAGGCAGTCGGAGCCCGAGGCCGACGAGGTCTTCTGCATCCCCGTGATGATCTGGGTGCGAGCCTGCCAGACCTCGTCGTTGCTCTCGGGGGGATCGTTGGGGTTACCCATCAGCAGGAGCCGCCGCCGACACCGTATCGGCCCGCGCACAACGGCGTCAAGCCGCACGATCCTCCGAGGACTCCGCGGGATGCGCGCGGCGAGGGTTACACTGTCGGGCGATGCACGCCGCGGTGGACCGGTCGTCGTTGTCGAAGGCGCTCGCCGCGGGGCCCACGACGGTGCGCGTGCGCCTCGCGTCGGGGCCGTGCTGGTGCGTGCTGGAGTCCGTCGGCCGCGCCGCGAAGGACCCGCGCGCGGTGGTGCGCGTCGCGGGCGTCGCGCGAGAGGTGCGCGTCGCCGACATCGACGCGGTCGCGCCGCTGGGCTGAGCTCAGCAGGAGCCCGGGGTCCGACCGCGCGTGCGGACGTTGAGCGTCCACGGGGAGCAGCTCGCGCCGCCGTAGTAGCGGACCTCGATCCAGTAGTCGACGGTGTCGCTCGACGCGATCGAGTCCGAGCGCGTGACGGTGAGCTGGTCGGTCACCCCCGCGAGCTCGCGCGACGACCCGATGAGCGCGCCGCACGCGGAGTACACGAAGAGGTCGTAGTCGACCCCCGAGGGCACCGTGAGCACCACCTGGTGCGAGAGGCTCGCGGGGCAGTTCGAGCACTCCTGCATGGTCATGCGGAACCAACGCGACCCGCGGCCCGTGCGGGTGACGGGCGTGTACGTCGACGTGCCGCCGCAGAGGAAGCCGCAGCTCGTGTCGCCGCAGTACCCTCCGAGGTTCTCGGGAGCCATGCAGGTGTTCGCCGCCGTCGTGAGGTTCACCTCGCAGCCGTCGGAGGAGTTGCTGTTGCAGTCGAGGCGACCCGTGGGGCAGCCCATGGTGGCCGAGCAGCTCCCCGCGTTGCAGACCTCGCCCGTCGCGCAGGCGTGGCCGCAGGCGCCGCAGTGCTCGTTGGAGCTCCGCGTGTCGACGCAGGCGCCCGCGCAGGTGGTCATGGGCGAGGCGCAGGGCGCGCGGCAGGCGCCCATGGTGCAGGTCTCGGTCTCGTTGCAGACGTTGCCGCACGCGCCGCAGTGGGTGGTGCTGCTGCGGGTGTCGACGCAGACCTCTCCGCAGCGGGTCTCGGAGCTCCCGCAGGGAGGCCCGCCGTCGACGGGCGAGCCTGTGTCGACGGGGGCGCCGGTGTCGACGGGCACGTCGACGAAGAAGGGCGCGTCTTCGACGGGCGGGATGTCTTCAGCGCCGGTGTCCTTCGGCGTGGTGGGCACGTCGACGCCCGTGTCGACGGGCGAGCCCGTGTCGACGGGGGCGCCCGCGTCGAGCGTGGTCGAGGTCTCGGGCGTCGAGCCGCGGTCGGTGACCGGGATGTCGAAGGGGTCTTGCAGGTCGAAGCCGATGGCCGCGTCGTCGCCCCCGCCGTTCGAGCCGTCGAGGTCACCCTCTCCGTCGTCGGTCTGGGTGGCGCACCCGGCGAAGAGGCCCAGACACAGCGCGGAGACCATCAAGCGCGATCGCATGGCGCGCGAAGCTACCACGGCCCCTCGCGCGCTCGCGGCCCCACGGGCTTCGCCCTTACTCTCCCGACGGCCATGACCGACGACCCCCGCCTCGACGCCGTGTCCTTCGACGATCGGGGCCTCGTGCCCGCCGTCGCCCAAGACGCCCTCACCGGCGAGGTGCGGATGCTCGCGTACATGAACCGCGAGGCCCTCGCCCTCACGCTCTCCACCGGCGTCGCGCACTTCTGGTCGCGCTCGCGGGCCTCGCTCTGGAAGAAGGGCGAGACCAGCGGCAACACCCTCGCCGTGCGCGCGGTGCACCTCGACTGCGACGGCGACGCGGTGCTCCTGCGCGTCGAGCCCGCCGGCCCCACCTGCCACACCGGCGCGCCCTCGTGCTTCTCCCGCGCGGCGACGGGCGAGGGGTGGAGCGAACTCCGCCCCCTCGCGGAGCTCGACGCGCTCGAGGCGACGGTGGCCGCGCGCCGCGACGACCCGGCCTCCGCGGGGCGCTCGTACAGCCGACAGCTCCTCGACGGAGGTCCCGACGCGGTGGGCGCGAAGCTCCGCGAAGAGGCCGACGAGCTCGCCCGCGCCGTGAAGGGCGAGGCCGACGCGCGCGTGGCCTCCGAGGCCGCCGACGTGGTCTATCACCTCGTGGTGGCCCTCGCGTCGCGGCGCGTAGCGTGGCGGGACGTGCTCGCCGAACTCGCGCGCAGGGGCGGCGTGTCGGGCCTGGTCGAGAAGGCTGCGCGCGCGGTGCGCTGAGGTGCGGCGCGCGTGGGCCGCAGGCGCGATCGCGGTCGCGCTCGTGCTGGGTGCAAGGTCGAGGAGCCCGACGTGGCTGGCTCCTGCGCGCGGGCGAGTGGGTGGTCGCCCACCGCGCCGTGCCCCGCGAGACCCTCTTCTCATGGACCTCCCACGGCCCGTGGATGCTCCACGAGTGGCTCGCCGCCGTGGTCGCGTGGGCCGCGCACCGCGCGGGCGGCTGGTGGGGCGTCGGCGCGCTCCAAGCGATCCTGTACGCGGGCGCGCTCTCCTCGCGGGGGTCGCGGGCGCGCCTCGCGTCGCCCTCCGGTCCGCGACCGCTCCCCTCGGGCTACGCGCTCGTCCCCCTCGCGCTCGCGGCGGTGGTGCTGCGCGAGACGGTCTCGCCGCGCGCGCAGTGGTTCACCAACCTCCTCCTCGCGCTCTCGCTCGCAACGCTCCTCCCTCGGGCGGCCGTCGACGAAGAGCCCCCGTGGCGACGCGACGCCCTCTGGTGGGTGATCCCCCTCGGCCTCCTCTGGACGCAGCTCCACGGCGGCGCGCCGCACCTCGTGGTCGTCACCGGCGCGGTCTTCGTCGCGCGGCCCTCGCCGCGCACCCTCCTCGCGGCCATCGCTTCTGTCGCGCTCACCATGGCCGGGCCCTACGGCTGGCGCGTGCACGAGCATTTCCTCTCGGCGCGACCGCTCCTGCCCGAGCTGCGCGAGTGGTGGCCGCTCTCTCGCGCCCTCGCCGCGCGCTGGCCCCCGGCCTACGTCGCCCTCGGTCTCGCCGCGCTCGCGGTGGTCTCGCTCGTCGCCCGCGCCCGCGCCGGGCGCCGCGTGCGCGCCGAGGCCCTGGTCTTCGCGGTCTTCGCCGTGATGGCCGCGCGTCACCTCCGCTTCGTCGCGGAGCTGTGCGTGGTCTCGTCGGCCGTCGCCGCGGCGGGCCTCTCGCGCCTGCGCGTCGACCCGAAGCGCGAGCTCATCGCGGCCCTCGTCGCGCTCACCGCGGTGGTCGTCGGTGCCTCTCGCGACGGTCGCGCGTGGGGCGCGGGGTGGAGCGACAAGTTCGACCCGCGCGTCGCGGCGCTGCTGCGCGACCCCGCGCTCACGGGGCCGATGTTCAACAGCTACAACCTCGGCGGCTGGCTCATCTGGGAGGCGCCCTCGCGCCCGGTCTTCATCGACGGTCGG
The DNA here is from genome assembly GCA_041389825.1 of Polyangiales bacterium. Lineage (GTDB taxonomy): Bacteria > Myxococcota_A > Polyangia > Polyangiales > JAEYZO01. Next base: position 44,756 of record JAWKRC010000027.1, read on the forward strand.
GCCTTCACCGCGTACCCCGCGTCGCGCGTGGCCGAGATGGTCGCGGTGGTGCGCGACCCGCCGCGCGTCGCGTCGGTGGTCGACCGCTGGGGCGCGAACCTCGCCGTGCTCACCCGCGCAGGGCGCGGAGACCCCGTCGCGCGAGCCCTCGCGCGCAGCCCCGAGTGGGCGGTGGTCTACGTCAGCCCGAGCGCGGCGGTGCTCCGCCGACGCGAGACTCGGCCAGCGCGTTGAGCCGCTCGGCGATGGCGTCGAGGCCGAGCACCGCGTCGACCGCCGCCGCGTCGATGGCGCCTTTGGGCATCACGGCCGACTCGGCGGTGGCGGGGTCTTGCACGAGCACCACGCCCCCGGCGGCCTTCACCGCGCGGGCGCCCTCGGCGCCGTCGGTGCTGGCGCCGGTGAGCACCACGGCCACGACGCCCGAGCCGCACGAGGCGGCGGCGGAGTCGAAGAGCACGTCGATGGAGGGCCGCGCCCAGTGGACGCGGTCGTCGGTGGAGAGCGCGAGGCCCTCGGCCTCGACGAGGAGGTGATAGTCCGCCGGGGCGATGTAGACGCGGCCGGGCCGCGCGGGCTCCTTGTCTTCGGCCTCGGTCACGGGCAGCGCCGAGCGGCGGCGGATGACCTCGCAGAGGCCGTCGCTCACGTCGACGGGGCTGCGGTGCAGCACCACCGCGACGGGCCAGGGGAAGGCGCTCGACAGCCCGGAGAGCACCACCTCGACGGCCTCGATGCCGCCGAGGGAACCGCCGATGACGACCATGGGGCGGGCCATCGCTTCATCGTCTCCGTTCAGGCGTCGCGGCGGTAGATCTTCTCCGCCCGGTCGATCTCGACGTAGTCCGACTCGTGGGGCGTGCCGCGGAGCGACTCCTTGCGGCCGAGGGCGAGCACGCCGAAGCGGCGCAGGCTCGAGTACAGGAGCTCGTGCACGCGGGCCTGCAGCACGCGGTCGAAGTAGATCATCACGTTGCGGCAGAGCACCACGTTGAACTCGTTGAAGGAGCCGTCGGTGGCGAGGTTGTGGTGCGCGAAGACCACGTTGCGCCGCAGGGCGTGGCGGAAGATCACGTAGTCGTAGCGGTTGGTGTAGTAGTCCGCGAGGCGGGCCTTGCCGCCCGCGAGGCTGTAGTTGCGCGCGTACTCGTCGACCTGCGACGAGGGGAAGATCCCGCGGCGGGCCTGCGCGAGCACGGCCTCGTTCATGTCGGTGGCGTAGAGCCGCGCGCGCTGGAGCAGGCCCTCTTCCTCGAGGAGGATGGCCATGGAGTAGACCTCCTCGCCCGTGGCGCAGCCGACGTGCCAGATGCGGATGAAGGGGTGTGACCGCAGGAGCGGCACCACGTTGCGGCGGAACGAGCTGAAGAAGCTCGGGTCGCGGAACATCGACGTGACGTGCACCGAGAGGTTGTGCAGCAGCCGGTCCTTCACCGCGGGGTCGTGGAGCACGCGGTCGAGCAGGGCGGTGATGGTGCCGAGCCCCTCGGCCTTGACGGTGTTCCACACGCGGCGGCGCAGCGAGGCGTAAGCGTAGTTGCGAAAGTCGACGCCGTGGTGCCTGAAGAGCCCCTCGGTGAGGAGCTCGATCTCCAGCGACTCGAGCCCGTCGGTCACGCTCTCGCCCACGCCCCGCCGTCACTTTCCATAGAGCCAGATCCTCAAGAGCGAAAGGAGGGCCTCGGGGTCGACGGGCTTGGTGATGTAGTCCGACGCGCCCGCGGCGATGCACTTCTCGCGGTCGCCCTTCATCGCCTTCGCGGTGAGCGCGATGATGGGCAACGCCGCGAACTGTGGGATGCGCCGGATCTGCCGGGTGGTCTCATACCCGTCCATGTCGGGCATCATCACGTCCATCAGCACCACGTCGATCTGCGGGTTGGCCTTGAGCACCTCGATGGCCTTGCGCCCGTTCTCCGCGTAGGTGACCAGCACGTCCTGGCGCTCCAGCACGCTGGTGATGGCGAAGATGTTCCGCACGTCGTCGTCGACCACCAGCACGCGCTTGCCCGCGAACACCGGGTCCGACTGGTGCACCTGCGCGAGCATCCGCCGCTTGCCCTCGGGCAGGTTCGCCTCCACCCGGTGCAGGAACAGCGTCGTCTCGTCGAGGAGCTGCTCGGGCGAGCGCGCGCTCTTCACGATGATCGCCTCGGTGAAGCGCTTGAGCTCGGTCTCCTCGTCGGGAGAGAGCTCGCGGCCCGTGTAGACGATGATCGGCAGGTCGACGAGGCCGAGGTCTCGCTTGACCTTCTCGATGAACGCGAAGCCCGTCATGTCGGGCAGGCCCAGGTCGAGCACCATGCAGTCGAAGCGCTCCGTCGAGAGGAGCTCGAGCGCCTCGCGCGCGGTGCCCACGGCCGTGCTCTTCACGTCGCCGTTGCCGATGAGCGACACGATGGCCGTGCGCTGCGCGGCGTCGTCCTCCACGATGAGCAGGCTCTTCACCCGCCGGTCGAGAAAGGTCCGCGCCGCCGCCAGCGCCGACGAGAGCGCCTCGCGCTCCACGGGCTTCTGCAGGAACGCGATGGCCCCGGCTTGCAAACCCCGGTGCCGTCCCTCCTCGGTGGCCGAGAGGATGTGCACGGGGATGTGCCGCGTGCGCGGGTCGTGCTTCAGCCGGTCGAGGATCGCCCACCCGTCGACGACGGGCAGGCCGAGGTCGAGGCTGATCGCGTCGGGCCGCAGCTCTCGCGCGAGGGTGAGCCCCGTGTCGCCCCGCAGGGCCACCACGCCCTTGAAGCCGTTCTCTCGCGCGAGGTCGAGGAGGATCCGCGCGAAGGCCTCGTCGTCTTCGATGATGAGGAGCACCCGGTCGCCGGGAAGGATGGAGTCGCGGTCGTCGGGCATCTCGGCGGGCACCGAGAGCGCGCCCGGGGCGGTCTCGACGGGGAGCGGCGGCGCCCCCACGTCGGGGGGCTCCTGCGCGATGGGCGCGGGCAGCGCGGGGCGGGCGGCGCGGGGCGCCTCGGCGCGCTCGGCCGCGGAGCTCTCCTGCGCGACGTAGGTGCGCGGCAGGAAGAGCGTGAACACGCTGCCCTGGCCGGGCGCGCTGTCGACCCTGATCTCGCCGCCGAAGATCCGCGCGATCTCGCGCGAGATCGACAGGCCCAGGCCCGTGCCGCCGTACTTGCGCGAGGTCGTGCCGTCGGCCTGCTGAAAGGCCTCGAAGATGATCTTCTGCTTGTGCGCGGGGATGCCGATGCCCGTGTCGGCGACCGAGAACGCGATGACGCTCTCGGCGCGGTTGAGCACCTCGCACTCGGCGCTCCAGCCTGACCCGACCTGCGCCGCGCGCAGGGTGACCGAGCCCTTGTCGGTGAACTTGAAGGCGTTCGCGAGGAGGTTCTTCAGCACCTGCTGGAGCCTCCGCGGGTCGGTGTACATCGTCGCGGGGAGGTTGGGCGCGAAGTCGACGACGAACTCCAGGCCCTTGTCGCGGGCGACCTGGCCGAAGTTCCGCTCGACGTAGTCCTTGAGGCCCTCGAGCTCGAGCTCGTCGACGTCGACGCTCATCGTGCCCGACTCGATCTTCGACAGGTCGAGGATGTCGTTGATGAGCGAGAGCAGGTCGCTCCCGGCGGAGTAGATCGTGCGGGCGAACTCGACCTGCTTGGGCTCGAGGTTGCCCTCGCGGTTGTCGGCGAGGAGCCGCGCGAGGATGAGCAGGCTGTTCAGCGGGGTGCGGAGCTCGTGCGACATGTTCGCGAGGAACTCGTTCTTGTATTTCGACGAGAGCGCGAGCTGCTGGGCGCGCTCCTCGAGGGCGAACTTCGCCTGCTCGATCTCGCGGTTCTTCCTCTCGACCTCGGCGTTCTGGAGCTGGAGCAACTGCGAGCGCTCCTCGAGCTCCTCGTTGGTCTGCTGAAGCTCCTCCTGCTGGAGCTTGAGCCGCTCCTCCGAGGCTTGGAGGGAGCGGGCCTGCTCCTCGAGGCGGCGGTTGGTCTCGGTGAGCTCGTGCTGCTGCGAGCGGAGCTCGTCGGCGAGGGAGGTCGACTGCTTCAGCAGCTCCTCGGTGCGCATGCTCGACGCGATGGTGTTGAGCACGATCCCGATGCTCTCGGTGAGCTGGTCGAGGAACGCGAGGTGGATCTCGTTGAAGCGCTGGAACGACGCCAGCTCGATCACGGCCTTCACCGCGCCCTCGAAGACCACGGGGAGCACCACGATGTTGCGCGGCGGCGCCTCGCCGAGGCCCGAGTTGATGCGGATGTAATCGCCGGGAACGTCGGTGAGGAGGATGCGGTCGCGCTCCAGCGCGCACTGCCCCACCAGGCCCTCGCCGAGCCTGAACTGGTTGTTGAGGTGCTTGCGCTCCCTGAAGGCGTAGCTCGCGATCATCTTGAGCAGCCCGTCGTCCTCGGTCGGGTCCGCCGCGCCGTCCATCACGTAGAAGAGGCCCTGCTGCGCCGACACCAGCGGCGCGAGCTCCCGCAGGATCAGCTTCGACACGGCCTCCAGGTCCCGCTGCCCCTGGAGCATCCGGGTGAAGCGCGCGAGGTTGGTCTTCAGCCAGTCCTGCTCGGTGTTCTTCTGCGTCGTCTCGCGCAGGTTCGCGATCATCTGGTTGACGTTGTCCTTCAGCGCCGCGAGCTCCCCTTGCGCCTCCACCGCGATGGAGCGCGTGAGGTCTCCCTTGGTCACCGCCGTCGCCACGTCGGCGATCGCTCTCACCTGCGTCGTCAGGTTCGCCGCGAGCTGGTTCACGTTGTCCGTGAGGTCCCTCCAGATCCCCGCCGCGCCGGGCACCCGCGCCTGCCCGCCGAGCTTGCCCTCGATGCCCACCTCCCTCGCGACGTTGGTCACCTGATCGGCGAAGGTCGCGAGCGTGTCGATCATCTCGTTGATCGTGTCGGCGAGCGCCGCGATCTCTCCCTTGGCCTCGAGCGCGAGCTTGCGCTTCAGGTCACCGTTGGCGACCGCCGTCACCACCCGCGCGATGCCGCGCACCTGCGCGGTGAGGTTGCCGGCCATGAAGTTCACGTTGTCGGTGAGGTCCTTCCACGTGCCGCCGACGCCCTTCACCTCGGCCTGGCCGCCGAGCTTGCCCTCGGTGCCCACCTCGCGCGCCACGCGCGTCACCTCGCTCGCGAACGAGGCGAGCTGGTCGACCATGGTGTTCACGAGCTGCGCGGTGCGACGGAACTCGCCCTTCAGCGGGCGGCCGTCGATCTCCATGGCCATCGTCTGCGAGAGGTCGCCCTTGGCCACCGCGCCGATCACCCGCGACACCTCGGACATCGGCTGCACGAGGTCGCCGATGAGGGCGTTCACCGCGTCGACGCTGTCGCTCCACCCGCCCGAGACGTCGCCGATCGAGAGGCGGCGCTTGAGCTGCCCGTCGCGGCCCACCGCGCCGTGGATGCGCTGGAGCTCGCGCGACAGCTTCTCGTTGTGCTCGATCGACGCGTTGAGCGCGTCGGCGATCTTGCCCGCGACGCCCGTGTACTCGGGCGACATCCGCGCGGAGAAGTCTCCCTTGCGGAAGGCGGTGAGCACGGCGAGGAGCTCGCGCGGGTCGAGCTCGGTCGGCGGTCGCTGCGGCTGGGTGCTTGGCATCGTGGCGGTCCTTGTCCTCTCGGAGAGGTGGTCGGAGCGGTGAGGGTGAAGGTCGAGAACCGAGGGCGCCGCGCGCTCAGCGCGCGACGAGGAGCTGGTGCACCTGCTCGGGGTCCACCGGCTTGACGAGGTGGGCGTCGAAGCCGGCGTCCATCGCGCGGCGGCGGTCTTCGGGGCGGCCGAAGCCCGTGAGCGCGATGAGGCGAATCGCGAGGTCGGGCGCCCTCGCGCGGATGGCCGCCGCGACCTCGTAGCCGTCGAGGCCGGGCAGGCCGATGTCGACCAGCGCCACCTGAGGGCGCGACGAGAGCGCGAGGTCGATGCCCGACTGGCCGTCCTCGGCGACCTCGACGGTGTGGCCCCGGAGCTCGAGGTAGTCGCGCAGGATCTCCCGCACGTCGGCGTTGTCGTCGATCACCAGCACCCGCAGCCCCGCGTCGGGCTCCGCCGGGGGGAACGACTGCGCCGGCTCCCGCGGGGCCTCCTCGTCGCTCGCCTCCCCTGGCGTGAGCGGCAGGCGCACCACGAACTCGCTGCCCATCCCGAGCCCCTCGCTGCGCGCCTCGACGGTGCCGCCGTGCAGCTCCACGAGGCTCTTCACGAGGCTCAAGCCCAGCCCGAGGCCCCCCTGCGACTGGCCCACCTTGCGCCCCGCCTGCACGAAGAGCTCGAACACCTGGTCGAGCATCTCGGGCTCGATGCCCGTGCCCCGGTCGCGCACCCGCACCTCGACGACCTCGTCGGCGACCGCGCAGGTGAGCGCGATGTTCGACCCCGCGGGGGAGTACCGCGAGGCGTTGTTCAAGAGGTTCGCGATCACCTGCGCGATGCGCGTCGGGTCGGCCCAGAGCGTGACCTCGGTGGGAGGGAGCGAGAGCGACAGGCGCTGCCCGCGCTGCTCGACGCTCGGCGCGGTGGTCTGCACGGCGTCTGAGACCACCGACGCGAGGCTCACGCGCTCGCGCCGCAGGCTGATCTTGCCCGAGGTGATGCGCGCCACGTCGAGCAGGTCGTCGACGAGGCGCACCATGTGGTGGATCTGCCTGTCGATGGCGTCGCGCGAGCGCGAGGCGGCCTCGGGGGTCACCGAGGGCAGGCGGAGCACCTGCACGGCGTTGACGATGGGCGCCATCGGGTTGCGGAGCTCGTGCGCGAGGATGGCCAGGAACTCGTCCTTGCGGCGGCCCATCTCGGCGAGGTCGACGTTGCGCAGCGAGAGCTCGTCGATGAGGCGCGCGCGCTCGACGGCCATCGCGACCTGGTCGCACACCGCGTTGAGCATGGGCACGGCGTCGGGGTCGACCGTGTCGCTCTCGCGGGTGCAGAAGGCCAGCGTGCCGAGCAGTCGCTCCCGCGCGAGGAGGGGGAGGCCCACGCAGGCGCGCATCCCCTTGGCGCGCGCGAGGGCGAGGGGGCGCGAGTCGCCGAGCTGCACCCACTCGCCGATGACCACCTCGCGGCCCGAGGCCACGTGGCGGGCGAGGGGGCAGCCGTCGCCCTTCGCGGGGTCGATGTCGTCGGTCTCGGGGAAATTGTGCGGCCCGAGGCGAAAGCCCTGCCCGTCGTCGTCGGTGAGGTAGCAGACGAAGAGCTCGAGCCCGAGGTGCGCGCCGAGGCGCTCGAAGATGCCGCCGAGGACGTCCTCGGGGCGGGCCGACAGGAGCAGGAGGTTGGCGACGTCGGCGAGGAGGCGCAGCCGCTGGTTGCTGCGCTGCAGGGCCACCTCGGCGCGCTCGCGCTCGGCCACGGTGGCCGCGAGGGTCTCGGCGTTGCGGCGCTCGCGGGCCATCTCCTCGCGAAGGCGCTCGGCCTCCCAGCGCTGCGCGGCCTCGGCGAGACGACGCTCGTGCTCGCGCTTCTCGCCCTCGCGCAGGAGCTGCGCCTGGCGCTTGATCTCCTCGCTCTTGCGCGACAGCTCCACGAAGGCCTGCACCTTGGCCTTCAGGATCTCGGGCACCAGCGGCTTGAAGAGGAAGTCCACCGCGCCGAGCTCGTACCCGCGCGCGATCTGCTCGTCGCTCTTGCCGTAGGCCGTGAGGAAGATGATCGGCATGTGCCGCGTGCGCTCGCGCGTGCGGATGATCCGCGCCGTCTCGAAGCCGTCGAGCTCGGGCATCTGCACGTCGAGGAGCGCGAGGGCGAAGTCCTGCTCGAGCAGGTGCCGCAGCGCGTCGCGGCCCGACTGGGCGAAGACCAGGTTCTGCCCGAGGTCGGCGAGCATGGCCTCGACCGCGAGGAGGTTGTTGCGGCTGTCGTCGACGACGAGGATGTCGACCTTCGCCTCGGACGGCGCGGGCGCCGGGACAGCGTCGACGGCCCCCTCGCCCTCGACCGCGCTCACCCTTCGCCCCCGCCGGGCACAACAGGGAGCTCCTCGGCGGTGACCCGCTCGAGGGAGGCGTAGAGCGCCTCGAGCTCGTCGGCCACGGCCGCGCCGTCGGCGGGCCGGCCCGCGGGGTCGCGGGAGAGCATCCGCGCGACGAGGTCGTCGAGGGCCGGGAGCGTGTCGGGCCTGCGCGCCGAGAGGCGCGGCGCGTCGTCGAAGAGGATCTTCGACAGGATCACCATGACGTTCTCGCCCATGAAGGGCGCCTCGCCCACGACGCACTCGTAGAGCACGCAGCCGAGGGAGAACAGCGTCGGCGCGCAGGCGATCGACGTCGCGCACGCCAGGCCTGCTCGGCAAGAGCCATGTAGCCGAGGTGCCGAGGGTGGTGCCCGTGCGCGTGGTGCCCGCTACGCGGCGGCGACCTTTTCGCGCGATGCCGAAGTCGAGGAAGCTTCAACCAGTCGACGTCTCGCCGTCGACGAGAAGAGGTTCGAGGAGGCTTCACGTCGCGGTGGAAGCCGCCGCGAGCGTGCGCGTGGCCGAGGGCGCGCGCGGCGTTGATGATCAAGCGCACCGACTCGCTGAGGAGAGCCTCGCCCCGTTGGTGAAGCGCGCGGAGAGGTCTTCGCCCTCGAGCCACTCCATCGCGAGGAAGGGCGCGTCGGCGGCGGTCACGCCGTGGGCGACGTAGCGGACGATGTGCAGGTGAACAGCTCGGCGAGCTTGTCGACCTCTCGCGGTTGAAGCGCTCGCGCACGCGCTCGCCCTGGCTGTGCAAGACCTTCGGCGCGACCTCCGCCGCCGTCGCGCAGGTCGCTTCGCGCGGAACACCGTGGCCATGCCGCCGGTAGCGCGCGGGACTCGACCTCGAAGCGGTCGCCCACGACCTCGCGGGGCATCACCGTCGAGGGCAGAGGCCCCGCGTCGGGTGTGGGCGCGAGGCCTTCTGGCACCACCGAGCGCTCCTCGCGGGAGGCGTGCGCACCGAGCGGGTGCGGAGCCGCGCGTGGATGGCGTCGAGCTCGGTGACGGAGAAAGGGCTTGACCAGGTGGTCATCGGCGCCGAGGTTCATCCCCGCGCGCGTCGGCCCGCTCGGAAGCGCGCCGAGAGGAAGATGAACAGGGTGTTCACGGTCTCAGGGCGCGCAGCGCGCGAGGCACGCGTAGCCGTCGAGCTCCGGGCATCGAGACGTCGCAGAGGATGAAGGTCAGGGCGCTCGGCGAAGGCGAGGCCTGCGCAATGCAGCCGTTCTCGGCGCCGATGCCCTCGAAGCCCTCGGTCTCGAGCGCCGTGAGGACGCTCGCGAGGATGTCAGGGTCGTCTTCGATGACCAGCACCGTCGGCATCGAGCGCTCGGAACTCGTCGGCACTGGGGTCACCGCGCGGCCCTCCGACACAACGCGGTCAGAGGCTGCATCGCGGCCCACGGTTGCGCGGGTCATCATCGGCGGTTCCAGGATCACCCTCGGGAGATGCGATGCCGATGAGGAAGAGGCGAACAACGGAGGAGTGAGCGTGAGGAGGCAGGGAACGTCACGGTGTGTGCTCTGCGGCGGAGTCGTGGGGCGGCGGTGCTGGTATGGTGCTTCGACGCCATGACGGACGACCAACACGACGGAACAGACGCGGCGGAGCCGCGCGCGCTACGACCCGAGGAGCAGGACCCCCGGCTCTGGAAGGCCGACGGATGGACCGCGCGGGTGGTGAAGAGCCTAGACGACGACGGGTGGGCCGTCGAGATGATCCAGGACAGCGAGCCCGAGCCCGCGCTAGTCGGGCCGTGGACAATGGGGCAGACAAGAAGAACGGCCCCTCGACCAGAACGCCTTCTCGACGCTGGTGAAGACGGCGACCGAGGTGCTCCAGCGGCACGCGCACCAGCGCCGCGCGATGCTGCACAAGAGCCAGACGGTGGAGGACGGCAGGTGCGCGGGTGCGCGTCAGCCTCGACATCGTGCCCGACGACGACGACCCCCACGCGAGTGCTCTCGGCCTGGGGCGAAGACGGCGAGGAGATCTCTCGCTCGCGGGTGTCGCCCGGGTTCAAGCTCACGCCCGCGTCGGCGCGGCGCTGGGTCGAGGGCGGCTACCGCGACCGTCGTGAAGGCTCAGCCCTTGCGGCGCTTGCGCTGCGCGCCTCGGTCGGGTGACCGCGGCGAGGGCCCGGTCGCCGGCGCGCAGCGCGGCGGGCGCGTCGCGCAGGTCGAAGCGCTCGTCGTCGAGGTCCTCTGGCCTCGCCCACGCGCACCCGCGGCGCGGCTTTCGCAGGTCTACCGACAGGGGCGACACCACGCGCCCCGCGTCGAGGACGATCCTCCCGCGCCCGCACGTCGAGGCTCACGCGCCGGTGCGCCACCTCGGCGCCGAGCGGGAGCACCAGCAGCGCGCGCTCCTCCTGCGCGGCGGCGAGGTCCTCGGGGCGCGGCGCGAGCCACACGAGGCCGCAGCGCGAGCCCGCGGGGCCGAAGGCGCGCACGAGGTCGGCCTGGAGCGTCAGCGCGAGGGCCTCGGCGAGCACGAGGGTCTGCGACTCCAGCGCGGGGTGCTTGTGCCGCTGCTGCGCGGGCCGGTCGATCACCACGGTCACGTCGCGCCGCGCGTCGAGGAGCGGAGACTCGTCGCGCGTGTAGAACAAGAGCTCGCCCTCGGCGAAGCGCACGTCGAAGAGGTCGACGCCGCCCGCCTCGTCGGTGCCCTCTCCCACGTACGCGACCTCGCTGCGCACGAGGTTCTCGAAGCTGCCCTTGGTGCTGATCGCGTCGAAGCCCCCCGCGGGGTAGTGGTCGCTCTCCTCGGCCTCGACGGGCACCTCGCGCGCGGTGTGCCTCAGGCGCAGCGCCACCGACGGAGACACGCCCCCGACGCGCGCCGCGAGCCCGTTCACCTCGCGCAGCGACAAGCGCGCCGAGTCGCTCGGCAGGTCGGGCAGGTGCGCGACCTCCCAGAGGTCTTCGGGGCGAAAGAGCCGGCCCCGCGGGAGCACCTCGAGCGCGGCGCTCAACTGCTCTACGGCCCACGCGTGCCACTGGGCGCCGACCTTCTCTCGCCGCGCGTCGGGGTCGTCGGGGGTCGACTCGACGAGCGCCTGCGCCGCGGCGCGCAGGTGCGCGGCGTTGCCCCTCGGCGCGCCCTGGAGCGAGCGGGTCGGCCGCGCGAGCGCGAGGCCCACGGCGTGCGCCACCGCGGCGTCGCGGTGCTTCGCGGGCATGCCCGAGATGGCGACGTGGGCCTCGATCACCGTGGGGTCGAGCACCCACCGGCCGAGCACCCGGTCTTCGTACGCGAGCCGCGCCGCGCGCTCCGTCTCGTCCCAGCGGGTGAGGAGGCGCGACGAGGCGAAGCGAAAGTCTCTGCCGCGCAGGAGGAGGTGCCCGAGGTCGTGCACGAGCGTGAGCGAGAGGTGGTCGTCGCCCGCGCCCCACAGGGCCGCGAGCCACGCGAGCGACGCGGGGAGCGTGCTCGACGGCGGGTCGGCGCAGCCCGCGATGTCGACCCACGCGACGAGCGCCGACGGCAGGTCTTCGCGGGAGAGGTCTCGCGTCACGGCCCTGCGGTGTACCACCGCTCGCGTTGCGGGGTCCCCCCGCGCGTGAGACAACCCGGGTCGCCGCGATGAGCGCTACCTACGGGCTGCAGCCGGGCGTCGTCGTCGACGGGCGCTACGCGCTCGACGCGCGCCTCGGCGACGGCACCTTCGGCGTCGTGTGGAGGGCGAGGGACCAGAGGCTCATGGGCCGCCCCGTGGCGGTGAAGTTCCTCAAGCCCGAGTTCCTCCAGCAGCCGCACGTCGTCGCGCGCTTTCAGAACGAGGCCGGCGCGATGGTGCTCCTGCAGCACCCCAACGTGGTGTCGGTGCTCGACCGCGGGCGGCACGGCGAGCTCGAGTACATCGCGATGGAGTACGTCGAGGGCACGACCCTCGAAGACTGGATCGCCGAGCACCGCCGCGCGCAGCGCTGGCCCGCCGTCGAGGCCGCGAGAGACATCTTCGACCAGGTGTGCGCGGGCGTCGCCGCGGCCCACGCGGTGCGCGTCCCCGGAGCGATCGTTCACCGTGACCTCAAGCCCGCGAACGTGCTCCTGCGCGCGGGCGGCGGAGAGGCATCGGTGAAGGTGCTCGACTTCGGCATCGCCCAGCTCGGCGACCGCGGCGGCACGCAGAGCGGCGCGCTCATGGGCACGCTCGCGTACATGGCCCCCGAGCAGGCCCTCGGGCAGACCAGCGCCGTGGGGCCCGCCACCGACGTCTTCGCGCTCGGCGTGCTGCTCGTGGAGCTCCTCTCGCTGCAGGCGACGTGGGGGCCCGAAGAGACCTGGTGGGCCGCCGCGCTGCGCCGCGAGGGCGAGCTCGCCTCGCGCCTCGCGTCGCTCCGCGTCGACGTGCCCGCCACGGTGTGGAACGAGGTGCGCGCCGCGCTGCGGGTCGACCCCTCGCAGCGGCACCCGAACGCCGCGGCCCTGCGCGAGTCGCTCCGCCGCGCGTGGAGCGCCGTGGCGCCGACCCTCGCGACCTCGGGCGGCCCGTCTCCGTCGCACACCATGGCGATGGACCGCGCGTCGATCGCGCAGGCGATGGAGGGCGTCGGGCTGCCGATGCCTCCGCCGGTGACGCAGGCGGGGCCGAACGAGACCGCCGCGGTGTCGCCCTCGTCGCAGGGCTCGGGCGGCGGGTCGTGGCAGGGCCAGCAGGTCGGCGTGTCGTGGCAGCGGCAGCAGGGCTTCACCTCGGCGCAGGGCGGCACCGTGCAGCCGTGGGTGACCGCGCCGGGCGAGGGGGCGAAGCCGCGACGGAGCGTAGGCGCGACCCTGGGCTTGATGGCCGCGGGCGGGCTGGTGGTGGCGCTCGGCGCGGCGGGCGTGATCGCGCTCGGGGGCAAGACCCCGCTCGGGGCCTCGCTCACGGGCGCGCGGCGCACCTGCGACGAGGGAGACCCCGCGGCCTGCGTCGCGCGCGGTCGAACGCGGGCGAGCGCGGCGGGCGCCGCGAGGGATTACCCCGGCGCCGCGAGGGACTTTCAGCGCGCGTGCAACGGGGGCGACCTCGCGGGATGCGTCGGGCTCGGGGAGCTGTACCTGCACGGCCGCGGCGTGGAGGAGGACGAGGCCCGCGCGGCGTCGCTCTACCAGCGCGCCTGCGACGGGAGGCACCAGCCCGGGTGCACCGCCCTCGCGGGGCTCTACCAGCACGGCGACGGCGTGGTGAAGGACGAGCGGCGGGCCTTCGACCTCCTCAACCGCGCGTGCGGCGCGCGGGAGATGCAGGCGTGCAACGACCTCGGCGACGCGTTGGTCGCCGGGCGCGGCACGCGGGTGAACGTCGCGGTCGCGCGGAGCCTCTACGAGCGCGCGTGCGACGGGGGCAACGCCGAGGGCTGCGACAGCCTCGGGATGCTCTACCGCGACGCGACGGGGGTGGCGCGAGACGACGCGAGGGCGGTGGGCTTGTTCCGCCGCGCGTGCGACGCGGGGAACATGGAGGCCTGCAGCGACCTCGCGTCGATGTACGAAGACGGCCGCGCGCTCACGAGGGACGTGAACACCGCGCGCGACCTGCGCGAGCGGGCGTGCGAGGGCGGCTACCAGCAGGGCTGCGTGCACCTCGGGTGGATGTACTCCCAGGGCCACGGCGTCGCGCAGGACCACAACCGCGCGCTCGCGTACTACCGCGGCGCGTGCGACGCCGACTGGCCCGAGGGCTGCGACATGCTCGGCGGGGCGTACGCCAACGGGCAGGGCGTGGCCCGAGACGACGCGCGCGCCGTCACGCTCTACCAGCAGGCGTGCAACGACGACTGGTCGGCGGGCTGCGAGAACCTCGGGTGGATGTACCGCTACGGCCGCGGCGTCGGGCAAGACGACGCGCGGGCCATCGGGTACTTCGAGCGCGCGTGCAACGAGGGCCGCCCCGACGCCTGCGACGCCGAGGGCGAGATGGTCGCCCGCGGAGACGGCGCCGTGCAGGACGTGACGCGCGCCGCGCGGCTCTACCGGCGGGGCTGCGACGCGGGCTCGCAGCGCGCGTGCGTTCACCTCGGGTGGGCCTACCGCAACGCCGAGGGCGTCGGCCGCGACTACGGCCGCGCGCGCGCGCTCTTCACCACCGCGTGCAACGGCGGCCACCTCGACGCGTGCGTGTCGCAGGGGAGGCTCCTCGAAGACGGCCTCGGCGGCCCGCGCGACCCTGGCGCCGCCGCGCCGCTCTACCAGCGCGCCTGCGACGGCGGGAACCGCACCGGGTGCAACAACCTCGGGGTGCTCCTCCTCGCGGGGAGGGGCGTGCCGGCGGACCGCGCGCGGGCGGCGGCGCTCTTCCGCAGGGCGTGCACGGCGGGCGACCCGGTGGCGTGCAACAACGCGCGCACCGCGGAGCGCTGAGCGCTCAGCCCGCGCCGACGCCGAGGAGGGCGTGCACCTTCTCGCGCACCGCGGGGAGCTCGTGGCGTCGGTTGCCCGCGTAGGCGAGGAGCGAGAGGTCCTGCGTCTGCACGCGGCCGCCGTGAAAGAGGAAGGCCCGCGTGCGGATGAGCTTGTAGAGCTTCACCAGCTTGCGGTCCGAGATCATCACCTTGTCCTCGGTCTCGAGCGTGCGCACCACGCGGCGGAACTCCGCGAACACCGGCGCGGGGAACCACTGCTCGCGGTCGCTCGCGCCGCCGCCGCCGGCGCCGAGCGTGAGGTCCATGTACCGACGGAGCTTCAAGAAGTCGTCGAAGCTCGCGCTGCCGCGCGCCCACGGCCGCTGCTCGGTGGCCTTGTAGACCTCGTTCGCCACGCCCGCGTCGATGAGCTCCGAGAAGTGCTCGTCCTTCACGGGCCGCGTCTCGACCTTCACCACGAAGCGGTCGGCGAGCGCGTCGAGCTCCGACTGCTCAGGGATGTCGTTGGTCGCCGCGAAGAGCATCCGCAGCTTCACCGGCACGGGCTCGCCGTCCTGGTAGTACTTCCGCTCGTTCACGATGGTGAGGAGCGTGTTCAGGATCGCGCTGTTCGACTTGAAGATCTCGTCGAGAAAGGCCACCCGCGCCTCGGGGAGCTTGCCCCGCGTGCGCCGGATGAACCGCCCCTGCTTCAGGAGGTCGATGTCGATGGGCCCGAGGATCTCGCTCGGCTCCGTGAACTTCGTGAGCATGTACTCGAAGTAGTCGGCCTCGCCGAGCCCGAGGCTCTCGACGAACTTCACCACCAGGTCGCTCTTGGCCGTGCCGGGCGGGCCCACGAACAGCAGCGGCTCCTGCGCGCAGGCGCACACCGTCGCGAGGTCGATCTCCTCGTTGCGCTTCACGAAGTACTCGTCGAGGTCGCGGCGGTGCCGGTTGATGCGATCGCGGATCGCGTCGACCTCACGCTCGAGCTCGCTCAGGCTCCACATCGGTCCCTCCAGTCGTCGATGATCCGTCGGCGGATCGCCTGCTCCTCCTCGTCGAGCCAGCCCTGCACACGGTCGCCCTGCCACGTCACGCGGTCGGCCACCGTGTCGATCACCCCTTCGAGGATCAATACCTTGTGCGTCTCGTAGATGCGCTGGAGGCTCGCCGTGAAGGCGTCGGTGAATCGGTCGAGGCCCTCGATCACCCGCCGCGCCCGCGGCAGCCGCGCGTGCAGCGGCCAGTGCTTGAGCGCGTCGAGGCACGCGGCCCCCGCGGCGTAGCGCTCGGGGTGCTCCAGCACGTCTTGATCGAGCACCGTGGTGAGCGCGCCCTCCAGCATCACCTCGGCGCGGTCGAGGTCCTTCACCTGCAAGAACCCGTCGGCGAGCGCGGCCTGCAACTGCACCCCGCCCTGCGAGAGACGTCGCGTCATGGGCTCCAGCGACTCGAGGAACCTCCGCGCCGACGCCGACGCGCCGAGGCGCCGCAGCGCGGCGAGGGCGGGCCGCACCGCGTCGAGGATCTCTCGCACGAAGGGCTGCGTCGGCGCGCTCGCGAGCGCGGCCACCTCGTTCAGGAGCTGGTCGACGCGGTCGCTGTCTCCGAGCGTCGCCGCCGCGCGGATGCAGTGGCCGATGGCGCGCGCGCGGTGCCCCGCGATGGCGATGCGCTGGCTCACGCGCGTGACGGCGACGTTCAGCACCGTGGCGAGCGCGTCGTCGTCGCCCGAGCGCAGCGCCGCCGAGAGTGCGCTCCACCGCGATCTCCGGCCTCGTAGTCGTGACAGTTGTCCTTGCGGTCCATCACCGAGGCGAGCGCGCGGGGAGCGCCGTCAGGTCCGGCGGCCTCGGCCTCGGCGAGCTCACGCTCAGCGCGGGGCGCAGCCGCACCGGCACCTCGTCGCCGCCCGGCGCGCGCAGCCGCGCCGAGCGCTTCACCGGAACATCACCCGGTCGCGCACCCGCGGCTCCTTCACCGCCGCGAGCGCGCCGTCGACCTCGCGCTTCCAGCTCTCGGCGTCGCCCTGCGTCGCGAGGTGCGCCATGCGCGCTTGATAGAGCTGGAACAGCACCGGTTCGGAGGCTCGTGCACGCAAGCCTCGCTGTCGACAGGCTCGACGAGCTCGCGCGCGCGGCCGGGAGAGCCCAACCGCATGAAGCCCGCGGCGAAGGCGAGCCGCACGTAGGCCGACTTCGCGTCGAGCTCGCGCACGTGGCGCTGCTGCGCGACGCCCCAGCTCCTCGAGCGAGGCGATCTGCTCGGCGCGCTGCGCGGCCTCGTCGCTCACCTCTCCGTCCGCCGCGAGCGCCAGCGCGTAGCGGACGAAGCGGGCATGTCGACGGCCTCGCTCAGCCCGCGCTCGTTCACGCCGCCCAGCACCCGCTCCTTCGCGCGCGTCAGCCCGAGCTTGTCGCCCGACCGACCCAGCACCCCGCGCAAGACCGCCCACGCGAGCCGCCGCGACACCGGGAAGGTCGGCTCCGAGAAGCGCGCCACGCACTGCTGGAGGAAGCCCTCGTCGATGACCTCCCGCTCGCGCAGGGTCATCTCCAGCACGCGCGCTCCGAGCAGGCTCGCGTCGAAGGGCGTCGGCGCCGCCGCGGTGGCGATCTCGGTGAGCTCGTCGATGGCCGCGCCCCGGCCCCCCAGCCGCACGCGCGCGGCCGCGAGGCGCGACGCGAGGGCGAGCGCCTCGGAGGCACCCACCCCGTAGAAGATCCCCGCCTCGCCGCAGAGGGCCGAGTCCTCGGGCTCATTCAGCGCGCGCTTCAGCTCCGACAGGCGCAGCCACGGCGCCGGGTCGTCGACGCCGCCCGCCGCGAGCGCGAGCTCCAACGCCCTCGCCTCGGCGCGCATCTCGGCCGTCTCGGTCGACTCCGCGTCGCCGCCGCGCGCGCCCCAGTCGGGGGTCTCTTCGCGCGCCTTGCGGGGCTCCCGCGCCTGCCGCGGCGCGCGCACCTTCTCAGGCTCCTCGGCGCCCTCCGAGGCCGCGGCCTTCGGAGGCTTCATCACCTCCAGCTCGGGCCAGTCGAAGACGCTCCCCTCGTCGAGGCGCTCGAGCTCCATGCGCCGGTCGGTGGCGACGTAGTCGACCCAGCGCGTGAGCGGCACCTCGGCCGCGGCCTCGACGTCGACGCTCACCACCCGCGGCCCGTCGCCGTCTTCGGTGATGACCACCGCGCGGTGCTGGTCGAGGTCGAGCAGGCGCCGCATCTCGTCGCGCCGCATCGAGGGCGTGAGACGCCGCCCCGGAGGCAGGTAGAGGTTGTCGGTGCCCGCCATGCGCACAAAGCCCTGCGCGCCCGCGAGGTCGCTCACCCGCGTGCCCATGCGCGGCACGTTCGGCCGGAGGAGCTCCTGCAGCACGTACACGGTGCCCTCGGCGCCCGTCGTGCGCGCGACGGTGAAGCGGCCCACCTCCTCGGGCGTGATCGCCTCCACGAGCGGTTCGAGCGCGAGGAACTGCTCCGCCGTCAGCAGCCACAGCTCAGGGTCCGCCACGGGCCCCGGCCCGAGCCGCAGCGACACGCGGAAGCGCAGCTCCCCCGGCGCGTGCGCGAGCGACGCGCGTCGGGCCTCGAAGCGCGGCTCGAGCACGTCGTAGATCGACGCGAAGGGCAGGTCGGCGGGCGCGAGCCTCCAGCGGCCGTCGACGTCGACGAGGGCGAAGCGGCCCACGCTCGACAGCGGCGCACGCGCGAGGGAGCCCAGCGGGTGCTCGTAGCCCCAGCGCACCCAGAGCGGAGCGTCGCCGTGCCGCGCGTAGGCGCGCACGCCCTCCGAGGGCTCCTCCCGCGCGCGCATCAACAGGTACATCGGCGGGTGCGCCACCCGCACGAGCAGCTCCTCGCCGTCGTCTCCGGTCACCTGCGCCACCGAGACGTCGTCGCGCCCCATGGTCATCAGGCGCTCCAGCGTGCGGTGCGCGGCCTCGCCCTCGCGCGGCACCACGAAGATCGCCTCGTCGACCAGCGGGTCGCCGTGCACCCGCACCGGGCGCAGCGTCTCGACCAGCGTCGGCGCCGACCTCGACGTCACCGGCGACCACGCCTCGCCGAGGTCTGACAGCCCGCCTGACTTCAGCGGCCGCGCCGTCGCGACCTCGTCTTCGATGGTCACGCGCACCACGTCGGCCCCGCGCGAGCGCGCCTTCGCGGCGAGCGTCGCGTCGAGCCCCGCGCACACGAGCAGCGAGCCCGCGCGCGAGGGCGCGGTGAGCTCCGTCCACGGAGCGTCGCGCAGGGTGGGCGCGGCGTCGGCGAGCGCGCGCAGCGCCCCGATGTCGGCCGCGGCGCCCCGCAGCCGGAGTCCGTGCAGGGCCACCCTCATCCCTCCGAGGCGGGGCGCAGGAGCCCCTGGAGCGCGCCCCCGTCGAGCACCTTCTTCTCGAGGAGGAGCTTGTAGAGCGCCTCGTGCAGGTGGAGGTTCTCGCTCAAGATCGCCTCGGCCCTCGCCTGCTCCTCGCGCAGGATCTTCTCGATGGCCTGGTCGGCCCGCGCGCGCCGCGCCTCGGCCGCACCCGCCCCCGAGGTGGCCTCGCGCTTGAGCTCGTCCTCGAGCATCACGCGCGGGCCGAGGTCGTCCGACATCCCGTAGCTCTCGACCATGGCGCGCGCGATGGCGTTGATCTGCTGGAGGTCCTGGTACGCGCCGACGCTCACCTCGCCGAGCACGAGGCGCTCGGCGGTGGTGCCGCCGAGGCCCACGCAGATGTCGGCGCGCATCTCGTCGGCGGTGGTGATGTACGGCCGCGCCCGCGCCGCGCGGAGCACGTACCCGAGCGCGCCCTCTTGATCCTGCGCGATGCAGATCTTCTCGGGCGGCGTGGCCTTCGGCACGAGCATCGCGATGATGGCGTGCCCCGCCTCGTGGATGGCGATGACCCGCTCCTCCTCGGCGCTGAGCTTCACGGGGCGGCGCGTCTTGCGCTGCAGGGCCTTGTCGATGTCCTCGGCGGTGAAGGCCGTGGAGCCCGTGCGCAGCGACTGGCGCTTGAGCGCGCGACACACCGAGTGCAGGTGGTCGCCCGCGAAGGGGATGCCCTTCTCCCGGTCGGCCCAGCCCTCGGTGCGGCGCACCATGTGGTCGATGAGGGCGTCGTTGAGGCCGAGGCCGAACTTCTGGTTGTAGATGCGAACGATCTCGCGGCGGTCCTCCGCGCTCGGCGCGGGGATCTCGATGAGGAACTCGAAGCGACCCGGCCGCATGAGCGCGCCGTCGAGCGACTCGAGGTAGTTCGTCGTGCCCACCACGAAGATCATCTCGTTGCGGCGAAAGCCGTCCATCTCGGTGAGGAGCTGGTTGACCATCGAGTGCTCGACGCCCGAGCCGACGTAGGTGCCGCGCTGGTGCGCGAAGGCGTCGATCTCGTCGAAGACGATCACCGCGGGCGCGCTCTGCCGCGCCTGACGGAACACCCTCCGCAGGTTCTCCTCGGAGTTGTGCACCAGCACGCCGCCGAAGCCCGCGACGAAGCGCTCGGTGCCCGCGACGCTGAGGTCGTAGACGTGCGGGCGGTGGTAGGGCTCGCGGCGCTTCTCCACCACGCGGTCCCACAGCACGTCGTGGGTGATGTGCCGCGCGGGCGTCTGGAGGTCGCGGCGGAAGGTCATCCCGTCGAGGTAGGCCCGCAGCCGCTCGGTGCGTCGCGCGTCGGCGAAGCCGACCTCGTCGAGGAAGGTCCGCAGAAAGCCCGACCACACGAAGCGCACCCGGTGGCTCACCGAGCCGGTGCGCTCGCGCTTCTGGCGGCACCGCGCGGCGATCCCGAAGTACCCGAGGAGGGTGATCACGTCGCCCGCGAGCGCGCGGCTCGTGGTGGTGACCTCGACGTACTTGCCGCTGAAGGTCCCGTCGCCGCTGAAGTACCCGCGTAGGAAGGCCGCCACCACCTTGCGCGGCGCGAGGAAGATGAAGCCCGGCACGCGCTTGCGCCCCGAGCCGTCAGCGACGCCGAACCCGTCACGCAACGCGCGCACGAGCAGCGTCGAGTTCACGACGACCTCCACGCCGCGCGTGCCCCGCTTGGGAGAGCGCGTCGCGCGGCCGAAGAGCCGCTCGCAGAGGGCGACGACGTGGTCGGCCTCGTCCTCGTGCACGGCGAGGCGGAGCCCCGACGACGAGTAGCTCCCCTCGGCCATCCAGAACCCGAGGAACTCTCCGAAGT
The DNA here is from genome assembly GCA_041389825.1 of Polyangiales bacterium. GTDB lineage: Bacteria > Myxococcota_A > Polyangia > Polyangiales > JAEYZO01. The sequence continues at coordinate 65,179 of JAWKRC010000027.1, forward strand.
CCACCGTGAGCGGGTAGCGCGCGGGGAGCGTCTGCCGACGGTGCCACGCGTAGAGCTTCACCGACGCCGCGGCGGTCGGCTCCACCGCGTCGGCCGCGAAGCGCTCCCACGACGACAGCGTGAGCGGCGCGCGTCGCGCCCCGCGCAGCCTCGCGAGCGGCACCCCCAGCGCGGCCTCGGAGCGCGCCTCGCCGACGCGCTGAACGCCCGCCTCCAGCGCGCGGTCGTAGCCCTCGACGCGCACGTCGCTCCGGCCCGAGAGCGCCGCCGCGAGGTCGAGCTCCCACACGGTCTCGGGCGCGTGGAGTCGCAGCGGCACCGCGACGCGCGTCTCTCCCGCCACCACGTCGTCGGCGAGCACGTCGGCGAGCCGGCCGTCGCGCTCCACGAAGAGGCTGTGCCCGCCCGTGACCCGCACCTCGCGGCCCGTCTCGGTGACGAGCACGTCGACGTAGTCGGGGCCGTCGTGGCGGATGAAGCCCGTCACCGGGGCGAGGCGCGCGCCGCCGTCGTCCGTCGCCGTCCATACGCGCACGTCGTCGCGTGAGTGATTCTCCACGAGGTCGCCGATCGCGACGCGCCGCGCCGCGCCGTTCACCACCGCGAGGAGCTCCTCGTCGTAGGGGAGCGACTCGCCCACCCACTTCGACTTGAGCTCGGGGCCCGACACGATGATCACCGACGCGTTGAGCGCGGTCGCCACGGCCTTCGCGAAGTACGTCTTCCCCGTGCCGGGAGGCCCGTGGAAGATCACCCCGCGCGGGAGCAGCCCCTCGAGCGCGGTGATGTCGCCCTCCGAGGCCATCGACTCCTTGCGGCTCACGAGGTCGATGAGCTCCTCGCGCAGGCGGGTCTTCACCTCGTCGTAGCCGCCGATGTCCTTGTCGAGGCTCACGCTCGGCAGCTCGATGTCCTCGCTGACGGTCTGCCGACGGACCTCTTGGTAGACGTCCTTCGAGAGGTCGCGGCCGGGAGGCGCCTCGCGCCGCGCGGCGAGCTCCGAGAAGATCCGGCGGCAGCGCACGGGGTTCAGGCCCGAGACGTACTTGTAGAGCCCGAAGGGGTCGAAGTCCGTCGCGTGCATCGCGCTCGCCTCGCGCTGCGCGATGATCTTCGGGAGCGCCTCGCGAGGGATCCCCGTGATCTCGCGCTTCGCGCCGAACACGCCCTTGATGACCTTCGGCACCTCGAAGCTCGGGTCGCGAAAGCCCAGGAGCAGCGCCTCGGGGTTCTCGTAGAGGAGCGGGATCGACTCCCGCGCCTCGAGGGTGAGCCCCGTGTGCGTGGTGGTCAGCACGTCGAGGTGCAAGAGCACGATCACCGTGCGGTCGACCGCGCCGCGGATCGCCTCGGTGAGCTGCTCCAGCATCCGCGGAGCGCGCCGCGCGGCGGGGCGCGCCCGGCTCCGTCGAGGGTCGGCCGTCGACCACGACGAGCTTGGGCCCGTCCTTCACCCGACGCAGGCGCGAGCGCACGGCGAGGTAGAGGTAGAGCGAGCTCCTTGTCGCACTCGACGAGCACGCTGGTGCCGCGACGCAGGCGCTCTTCGATGAACGCGATGTCGTCGGCGCAGGCCGCCTCGACCGCGTCTTCGACGCGCAGCGTGTTGGGCAGCGACACGATCGGCACGGTGCGGTTCACGGCGGCGGAGCTCCGAGCGAAGGGCCGATACGAGTAGCACGCCGAAGGCCCGTCACTCCACGCTCACGGATCGCCGTCGGACCACCGCCCACACGGCGAGCCCCACGATCACCCACGCGAGCTGCGCCGCGTGGATCACCAGCGCCATCGAGAGCGCCACCGGCGCGCTCACGCCGAGACCCGGCGCCGCGAGCGCGAGCGACGCGCCCACCGCGCCGAGCTGCCCCGGCACCGCGACGCCCACCGAGGTCCCGATGATCGACGCGCCCAGGAGCGACGCGGCCACCACGGGGTCGGGCCTCCCCACCGCCGCGAGCATCGCGAAGAGCTGGACCCCTTGCACGAGCCGGTGCGCCGCGAACCACCCCGCCGCCTGCGGTACGCCCGGCGCGCGCGCGCCCTCGCTGGCCCCGCCCGCCATCGCCGCGAGCCGAGGGAGCTTCGCCCCCACCCACGCGGCCACCGCGGGGCTGCGCACCGTCGCGAGGAGCGCGCCTCCGAAGGCCACCAGCGCCACGCCTTGCAGCACCACCGCCCGCGCGAGGTTCGCGTGGCCGAGCGCCGCCGCGGGGACCGCGCACGCGAGCGCGACCGCCCCCGTCGAGGCCATCACCAGCGACTGGTTCGTCGCGGCGACGCCGACGCTGCGGCCCGCGCCGATCCAGGGCGCGAGCATCGTGGCCTTGGCCGCCTCGGCGACGCTCCGCCCCGCGGGCATGGTCATCGCGAGCGCGTACCCCGCCGCGTGAGCGCGCAAGAGCGGCCCCCACGGCACGGTCCCGCCCACCAGCGCGCGCGTCGCGAGGGCTTCAGCGACGACGCGCAGCCCCTCGACGGCCACCGCGAACACCGCCCACGGACCGAACGCGCGCAAGGCGCCCACGTCGGAGTGACGGGCCATCACCGCCGCCGCGATCAGCCCCGCGAGGCCGAGCGCGTAGTGCGCGACCCGCGCGCCGCGAGGCTCAGGCACCGCGCGCCCGCGGAGGGAACACCCTCGCCATCACCCTCCCGAGCGGGCCGTCGCCGTGTCGGCGGAAGCGGTAGCTCCGCACGAGGAACTCACCCGCGAAGAGCGCGCCGATGAGGGCGTACGAGACCGGCCCGGTGTAGACCGCCCACGCGCGCAGGTCGCCGCGGAGCGCGAGCGCGGCCGACGCGACCCCGTTCACCACGAAGAGCGCGCACCACGCCACGGTGGTGGCGCGGCAGTGGGCGCGCTCGGCGGGCGAGAGGTCGGGCACCTCGAGCTTCGCGAAGCGCTCGACCATCGACTCCGGGCCGCGCAGGGTCGACGCGAAGACCACGAGGAGCGAGAGGTTGATGAGCGCGGGGGTGACGAGCACGAAGCGCGGGTCGTCCACGGCCCACGAGAGCGCGCCGAGGAGCGCGACCGTGAGCGGCACGGGGAGGACGGCCTTCAACCGATCGCGAGGGGTGGAGGCGAGGCGCAGCGCGAGGCGGGCGAGCGCGAGGGCGGCGACGCAGAGCGCGACGCGGCGCGCGCCCCAGCGGGCGACGCCGTACCAGACGACGAAGGGCAGGGCCGCGGTGGCGAGCGCGCCCACGACGAAGCCTGCGATCTGAACGGGGTGCGGTCGCGGAGCGCTCAGGGTGGCGGCGATGATGCCACGGAGGGCGCCGCTACTCCTTGCGCGAGGCCATGCCGTGCTCGTCCATCTTCGAGTAGAGCTGCGGCCGGGCGATGCCGAGGATGCGCGCGGCCTCGGCGCGGTTGCCCTTCGCCTGCGCGAGCGCGCTCACGATCATCGACTTCTCCAGCGCGGCCACGGCGGCCTTCATGGTCATCCCCTCGTAGGGGTTCGCCGCCGCGCCGTGAGGGCCGACGGTGACGCTTCGCCCGAGCGCGTCGGGCAGGTCGTGCACGTCGATCACCTCGCCCGAGCACATCACCGCCGCGCGCGCGAGCACGTGCAGGAGCTCGCGCACGGTCCCCGGCCAGAGGTAGCCCTGGAGCTTCTCCATCGCCTCCTCCGACACGGCCCGCGCGCGGGTGCCGCGCAGGGCGTGGGCGACCAGCAGCGGGATGTCGCTGCGCCGCGCGCGCAGGGGCGGCAGCTCCATCTCGATCACCGCGAGGCGGTAGTAGAGGTCGTCGCGGATCGCCGCGCCCTGCGACCCGGGCCGCACCGCGCGGTGCGTCGCGGCCATCACCCGCGCGCGCAGGGTGAGCGTCTCGGTGCCGCCCACGCGCTCCCAGTGGCCGTCTTGCAGCACGCGAAGGAGACGGGTCTGAAGCCCCGCGTCGAGGTCTCCGATCTCGTCGAGGAAGAGCGTGCCCCCCGCGGCGAGCTCGAGGCGACCGGGCTTGCGCTGCGCGGCGCCGGTGAAGGCGCCCTTCTCGTGGCCGAAGAGCTCGCTCTCCAAGAGGGTCTCGGGCAGGGCCGCGAGGTTCACGGCGACGAAGGGCCCCGCCGCGCGCGCCGAGTGCGCGTGGATGGCCCGCGCGACGCGCTCCTTGCCCGTGCCCGTCTCGCCCGTGATCAGCACCGGCGCGTCGGAGCCCGCCGCGCGGCCGATGAGCTTCCACACCTGGAGCATCGCGGGCGAGGTGCCCACGAGGGTGTCGGCGTCGGAGGGCGGCGCCTCGGGCTTCGACGCCGTCACGCCCTGGTCGAGCTCGCGCTGCCGCACCGCGCGGGCGACCGTGTCGAGGAGCGCGGGCAGGTCGAAGGGCTTGGTCGCGTAGTCGAAGGCCCCCGCGCGCATCGCGCGGATCGTGCGCTCGCTGTCGCCGAAGGCCGTGGCCATCACCACCGGCACCTCGGGCGCGAGGCCCGCGCGCATCTCCTCGAGGAACTCGATCCCGTCGCCGTCCTTCAGGCGCACGTCGAGGAGCACGCAGTCGACCTCACACTCCTTCAGGAGCGACTTCGCCTCAGCGATGCCCGACGCGCCGAAGGCCGTGTGACCCGCCCCTTGCAGCGCCCGCGTGAGCCCTTCGCGGAGCCCCTTCTCGTCGTCGACGACCAGCACCGTTCCCATGCCGTGACCCTCTCACGCGGGGCGCGACGCGGGGAGCGAAAGCTCGAACACCGTCCGCCCGCCATCGCGCGCGTAGCGCAGCCCTCCCCCGTGCGACACGGCCACCGCGCGGCTCAGCGCGAGCCCGAGCCCGGTGCCCTCGGCCTTCGTGGTGAAGAAGGGCTCGAAGAGCTCGGCCACGCGGTCCTCGGGCACGCCCGCCCCGGCGTCGCTCACGCGCACCGTCGCGACGCCGCCCGCGGCGCCGACCTCGACGCGCACCTCTCCGCCGTCGGGCGACGCCTCGGCCGCGTTCCGCAGGATGTTGTCGATCGCACGCACCAGCCCGTCGCGGTCGCCCTCCACCGTAGCCTCTCCCGTCACCGTCGCGGTGAGCCCGCGCGGCGCGAGCTTCGGCTCCAGCAGCGCCACGCGCGAGCGCGCCAGGGCGTCGAGCGGGATGGTCGACCGCGCGCCCTGCCTCCGCCCCGAGATCACCAGCAGGTCGTTCACCAGACGGTCGAGGCGCGAGACCTCGTCGCTCACCGTGCCCAGGTCTTCGGCCACGGCGGGCTCCGTCGCGCGGAGCGACATCGCCGCGAGGTCGACCTTCAGCTTGATCGCGGCGAGGGGGTTCCTCACCTCGTGCGCGACGCCCGTGACGACGCGCCCGAGCGCGGCGAGGCGCTCGCGCGACGTGAGCTCGTCGGAGAGCGCGTCGCGCTCGCGCTGCGCGCCCAGCACCGCGGCGGCCATCGACTCGATGCCCTCGGCCACGGCGGCCAGCTCGCGCACCCGCGGCCGCTCGACGCGCGCGTTCAGGTCTCGGGTGAGCGCGTCGAGGCCGCGCGTGAGCTGCCCGGCGCCCTCGTCCAGGCGAGAGAGCGTGCGGAGCGAGACCACCACCAGCGCGATCGACGCGAGCGCGAGGAAGAGCACCCCCGCGCGCCACAGCCGCGGCCCTCCCTGCGTGGGCACGCGCGCCACGCCCCACGCGAAGCGCGTCCCTTCGTCGGGCACGACGGCGACGGCGACGACGCCCGGGCCGTCTCCGCCGCGGCTCCACCGTCCGCGGCGAAAGCCCACGCGGTCGACCTCGGCGGAGCGCTTCGCGGGCTGGTGGGTGCGCCGCGCCTCGGCGAGGGCCTCGGCCAGCAAGGGCGCGAGCTGCGCGGGCACCACCGCCTCGGGGCGCTGCGTCGCCGCGTCGAAGATCCCTCCGCGCGGCCCGCGACCGCGGTGCGGGAGGAAGGGGTCGTCGGCGTGGTCGAGCACGCGCATCGCGTCGCTCAACGCCATCGACTCGACGCGGTCGCGCTGGAGCGTCGCCGACGACCGCGCGAGGCCCCAGAGCGAGAGCGCCGCGCTCACGAACGCGAGCACCGCGAGGAGGGCGACGATCTGCAGGCGGAGTCGGAGGGAGTTCATCGCGGCGCTCCGGGGGAGGGTACAGGCTCCGCCCGCGCGGTGCGGCGCGGGGCGCGGGCGGAGCCTGCGCGGGGAGGTCGGGTCAGCGCTGCGGCGCGGGGGCCGGGGTGATCACCGTGCCGTCGGCGAAGCGCAGCGACTCGGCGATGATCGACCGGCCCTGCGGGTACGCGCCGCCGCGGCCCTGCACCGTCACCGTCTCGCCCGGCTGGATCGTCCGCTCGCCGAGCGACCGGCCCATGCCCCGCGCGAGGACGACCGTGGTGTTGTCCGAGAGGAGCAGCATGCGCGCCCCGCGTCGGCCGCCCACGACCTGCTGCACCTGCGCGGTGGTCGACTGCGGGGTGAGCGAGGCCATGCGCTCCTGCCAGCGGGCGCGGCGGTCGCCCTGGGCCTGGCCCTGCTGACCCTGCGCGCCGTCCTGGCGGTGCGCGCCGCGGCCGCGGTGCCAGCCGTGCCCGCCGCCGTGCCCGCCGCGACCCTGTGGCGCGGCGACGAGCTCGGTGCCGTCGGGCAGCCGCACCGACGCGCGGAAGATCGCGTGGCCGTTGGGCGCGCGGAAGCCGTCGACCGCGACGGTGGTGCCGACCGCGATGCGCTGCGCGAGCGCGTCGCCGCCGCGGGTCATCACCAGCGTGCCGTCGCGGAGGGTGAAGCCGCGGACGTGGCCTCCGGGGCCGACGATGTAGCGGGCGATGGGGCCGCTGACCGAGGCGGCCTGCGGGGCGGGGCGGTCGCCGCGCTCGCCGCGGGCGCCGTGGTGGCACTCGCGCGGGGCCTCGGGGGCCTGCTGCGCGAGCGCGGCGCCCGAGGCGCCGAGGAGCGAGAGAGAGAGCGAGAGGGCGAGGGTGCGAACGTTCATCGTGGTGCCTCCTTCGTGATGGCGGAGGGGGCCATCGCAGCGCGCGTGCCGCTCACGAATCGCCGTGAAATAGGGCGTTCACGGTGAACGAAGACCGTCGGGATGCGAGACGCGCGTCGGGATGCGCGACGACGTCGGCGTCGAGCGACGGCCTCGGAGGTGCGCCGTCCGCAGGAGAGGCGACGGTGCGGCGGGTACACCGACCCGCCGTCGCCAGGAGAGGCGACGGTGAGGCGGGTAGACCGTGTCTCCGTCACCTGGGGAGGCGACGGTGAGGCGGGGGTACCGTGTCTCCGTCACCTGGGGAGGCGACGGCGGGGCGGGTGGACCGGGTTCCGTCGCCAGGGGAGGTGACGGGTGGGGTGAGTCACATCCGAACGGGGGGCTCGGGCGAGGTGCGCGTGCCGGTCGCGACGTTGCCGCGGCGGTTCACGTACACGCGGCCCTCGCAGACCGTGACCTCGAAGTTCTGCAGGTCGCGCCGCGCCTCGCTGCCCGCCTGCACGCGGCCGTCGCGGTCGAAGAGCGAGAAGTGGCAGGGGCAGCGCATGAAGCCCGCGGGGTTGGGCGTCGGCAGGGTGCAGCCCGTGTGGGTGCAGAGCGCGCTCATGGCGAAGAGCCCGCCCGCGTCGTGGCCCACGAAGAACTTCACCCCGCCGGCCTGCTGCACCAGCGTGAAGGCCCCGACGGGGAAGTCGGTCACGGCGCCCGCGTCGGAGATGCCCGTCCCCGAGGGGCAGTTCGAGGCGGGGACGTCGGGTGCGCCCGCGTCGGTGTCGCCCGCGTCGGTGTCGACGTCGGGCGCGCCGCTGTCGGTGTCGCCCGCGTCGGTGTCGCCCGCGTCGGGTACGAGCGGGTCGGAGCTGCAGGCCGCGAGGCCCGCGGCGGTCGAGAGGACCAGGAGGTGACGGCGAGAAAGAGAAGGAGCGTCGGCCATCGCGGGGCATTCGATAGCACGCCCCGTGACGGCCGAGGGGCGCTCAGTCGCGGCTCTTGCGAGCCCCAGGGATCTTCGCGCGAGGAAACAACGCGCTCCGGGAGCCCGTGCGGTTGTACCGCCACGCGTAGGCCGCGCCCGCGAGGGCGCAGGCGAAGTGCACCGGCGGCAGGAGGTAGAACAGCAGCATCAGCCCCAGGCCCGGCAGGAAGAGCAGCGCCAGGGCCGTCAGGGCGTAGACCGCGCTCACCGCGCCCGCGACGAGGAGGGGCGCGGCGTAGAAGAGCCCGAAGGGGCCTCCCACGAGGCCCAGGCCCAGGGCCCAGCGGAGGTCCTTCTCGGGGCCCTTCTCTCCGTGGGGGGCCTTGGGCTCCTCCCAGCCGAGCTTCTTCTCGACCACCCGCGCGGTCGCCTCTTCGACCACCTTCTTTCGCAGGTCGTCGAGCTCGTCGCGGAGCGACCGCGCCCCCGCGGCGGCCGTCGCGACGGCGTCTCCGCGCGCCTTGGCCCGCTGCGCCGCGCGCTCGATGCGGTCGATGTCGTCGAGCCAGTCCTCGATCACCCCGCGCGGAAGCTCCGTGCGTAGCATCAGGTTCGGCATCGTCAGCGGAACGCCCTCGGCCCGCATCGCGAGGACGGTCTTCTCGAACTGCTCCCGGGTCATCATCGAGGTCACAACGCTACCACGCGAACGGACCGTGGCTCTGACCCCGCGCCGCAGCCGTTGCGTACCCCTATGACACCCTTGCCACGGCCGATGGGGCGGCGATACACCATCCCATTCTCCCCATGGCTGAGTACGTACTCTCGATCGACCAGGGCACCACGGGCACCACGGTGCTGGTGCTCGACCGCCGCGCCGGCGTGAAGGGCCGCGCGACCGTGGCCGTGCCGCAGCACTTTCCGTCGTCGGGGCAGGTGGAGCACGACGCCGAGGAGATCTGGCGCGGCGTGGTCGAGGCCATCGCGGGCGCGCTCTCGAACGCGGGCGTCGAGGGGCGAGACATCGGCGCCGTCGGCATCACCAACCAGCGCGAGACCACCCTCCTGTGGGACCGCGCGACGGGCAAGCCCATCCACCGCGCCATCGTGTGGCAAGACCGGCGCACCGCCGACGACTGCGCGGCCCTGCGCGACGCGGGCCTCGAGGGCTCATCGTCGAGCGCTCGGGCCTCCTGATCGACCCCTACTTCGCTGGGACGAAGATCCGTTGGCTGCTCTCGCACGTCGACGGCGCGCGGGAGCGGGCGAGCAAGGGCGAGCTGGCCTTCGGCACCATCGATTCTTGGCTGGTCTACAAGCTCACGGGCGGCGCGCACCTCACCGATGTCACCAACGCCTCGCGCACGATGCTCATGGGTCTCGGCTCCCTCGCGTGGGACGACGAGCTGCTCTCGGCCCTCGACGTGCCGAAGAAGCTCCTGCCCGAGATCGCCCCGAGCGCGGGCGAGGTCGGTCGCACCCGGGGCGTACCCGGCCTGCCCGACGGTGTTCCCATCGCGGGCATCGCGGGCGACCAGCAGGCCGCGCTCTTCGGGCAGTGCTGCTTCTCCGTCGGCGACGTGAAGTGCACCTACGGCACCGGCGCCTTCGTCTTGATGAACGTGGGCGCGACGCCGAAGCCCTCGAAGCATCGCCTCCTCTCCACGGTGGCGTGGAAGATCCCCGGCGAGACGGCCTACGCACTCGAGGGCAGCGCCTTCGTCGCGGGCGCGGTGGTGCAGTGGCTGCGCGACGCGCTCGGGGTGATCAAGACCTCGGCCGACATCGAGGGCCTCGCGCGGAGCGTCGCTGACGCGGGCGAGGTGGTGTTCGTGCCGGCGCTCACGGGCATGGGCGCGCCGCACTGGGCGCCCGAGGCGCGGGGGCTCATCACGGGCATCGGCCGCGACACGACGCTCGGGCACATCGCGCGCGCGGCCCTCGACGGCATCGCGCTGGAGGTGGCCGACCTGGTCGACGCGATGGCGGCCGACGCGGGCGCGGCGCTGGCGACGATGAAGGCCGACGGCGGGGCCGCGGCGAACGACCTCTTGCTGCAGGTGCAGGCCGACGTGTCGGGCGCGCGCGTGCAGCGGCCGAGGGTGGTGGAGACGACGGCGATCGGCGCGGGCATGCTCGCGCTCCTCGGGTCGGGGATGGCGGAGTCTCGCGAGGCGCTCGCGGGGTCGCTGGTGCCCGACCGGGAGTTCGCCCCGTCGGGTGGAGAGTGGGTCGGGGGCCTCAAGGGCCGCTGGCGTGAGGCGGTGGCGCGGGCGCTCCTGCGCGCGAGGGAACGATGACGGCAGAGACGACGAAGGCGAGGCGCAAGCTGGAGATCTCCTGGGAGGCCCTGGAGGACGCCTTCGAGAACAACGCCCCCGAGGTGCACTCGTACCTGCACCTCACGAGCGGCGAGGTGCTGCGCGTGGTCGACGGCGTGGCCGACCCGGCTATGCACCAGCGCATCGCGGCGGACACCAGCTACCTGCGGGTCGACCCGGTGTCGTCGCGGGAGCAGTACCGCTGGATGGAGCGCTTCATCGCCACGGTGCCCGACGGTGAGCTGCGCTCGCGGCTGGTGGCGGCCATCGACGGCAAGGGCGCGTTCCGTCGCTTCAAGGACGTGCTGATGTCCTTCCCGGCGGACCGCGAGCGGTGGTTCCAGTTCCGCACCGAGCGGTTGAGGTCGTGCATGGAGGCCTGGCTGGAGGCGCACGACATCGAGGCCGAGGCCCGCCCCGTGTGGACGCCTCCGCCAGGCGAGGTCACCGCGGCCGAGGGTGAGGTCGAGGACGAGGCCGTCGCCACCCTGCGCCGCGCGCGCATGGGCATCGAGGGCCTGCGGCGACGTCTGCGCGAGGCCGCCGACCTCGTGCCCGCGCGCGAGATCGAGACGGCGGTGGCCGTCCTCGAGTGGCTCCGCGACCGCCGCTCGGGGGGGTGGACCGACACCTCCGAGGCGAACACCGCCGGCCCCGACGCCGAGGGCTGACCGCGCAGGAGGGACGGCCGTGCTGCCCGCGCTCGCGTTCGTCCTCGCCGTGGCCCCGCAGCTCTCGAGCGCCGAGCTCGTCGCGCGGCCCGCGCCTCCGCCGGGCGAGACCGTGCTCGACGGCGTGGTGGCCTCGATGGAGCCCGAGGGGGCCGCGCCGCGATTCGTCCTCCGCGGCGACCTCGTGCTGCTGCTCCGCGCCGAGATGGTGATGCGCGGCGCGCCCGATCCCCTCGTGGGGGAGTTCCACCCGACCGTGGTGTGGGGCGTGCTCGAGCAGCTCGTGGGCGAACAGCTCGCGGTGCGCGAGGCCGAGCGCGCGGGGATGAGCGAGGTGACCCCCGAGCAGCTCGCGTCGATGCGCGTGTGGATGCTGCGACGTCTCGGCGGCGACGCGGGGCTCGCGTCGCTCCTCGAAGCGACGGGCGCGGGCGAGCAGGAGTTCGACGCGCTCCTGCGGCGGCGCGTGGTGGCCGAGCGGCTGCTCCGCGCGCGCCGCGCCGAGGGCACCGACCCCGACGAAGCCACGCTCCGGCAGACGTGGGAGCGGGTCCGTCACCCGGCCGAGGAGGGCGGCGCCAGCGCGAGGGACGCGGCGCTGCGCGCGGAGCTCGGCGACGAGGTCGAGCGCTGGGAGTCGTCGCGCGAGGCGCTGCGCGTCGACGCTGTTCGCTACGGGGCCGCGGGCTCGCTCCGCGCGTGGGTGCGCGCGCTCGGGAGCCGGGTGCGGCTGCGGGTGTTCCGCGCGACGCGCCCCGCGGCGAGCGGCGGGTGAGCGTGTCGGTGCGCCGCGCGACGCTGGCCGACCTCGACCGGCTCGTCGAGATCGAGGCGCTGTGCTTCGGCCGCGCCGACGCGCGCGACAGCCTGATGGCGGAGCTCGACCGGACCTGGGCCACGGTGATGGTCGCCGAGCGCGACGGCGAGGTCGCGGGCTTCGTCGACGTGTGGCGCGTGGCCGACGAGGTCGAGGTGCTCTTCGTCGCGACGCACCCCGAGCACCGGCGCGCGGGCCTCGCTTCGGCGCTGATCGACGTCGTGATCGCGTCGGCGCGGGAGAGCGGCGCGGTCGCGATGCTGCTGGAGGTGCGGCCGTCGAACGACGCCGCGGTGGCGCTCTATCGGGCGAAGGGCTTCGAGGTCGCGGCGACGCGCAGGGGCTACTACGACGACGGAGAGGACGCCTGGGTGATGCGCGCGGCGCTGTGAGCGACGGATGGAAACTCGGCCCGCGCGGGATCGGTGGTCTACGCTGTGCGGGCCAGCGATGCCTCGCGCGAGAGAGAACCCCGAACGCAGCGCCGTGAAGGCCGAGGAGGCCACGTCGGCGTCGGAGTCCATCGACCGAGAGGCGCCGCTCAGCCTTCCGCCGCCCCCGCCGTCGCCGCCCGCCGAGGGGCCGTGGCGGAGCTACAAGGAGAAGGTCGCGCTGCTCGCGGACCGGGTGACGGAGCTCCAGAAGCCCATCCGCATCCTCAACGCGCTGAAGTGGGACGCCAACGCGTGGGAGCAGTTCAAGCGCGGGCGCTTCAAGGAACCTCCGAAGGTCGAGTACGACCGCGCGGGCATCGGCTTCGACGCCGACGGGCAGGCGAGGGACTTTCAAGACCTCGCCGACGACGTGCGGCGCACGCTCGGGGCCGACGACGCCATCGCGCGCATCCTCCGCGCGACCTGCCTCGAGTACCGCGACGTCTGCCGGATGCTCCTGCGCCGCGGCACGCCCGAGTTCTACGCGTACTCGCGGCGCCTGTACGGCAGCCCGAAGGACGTCTTCCCCGACGGGCAGACGACGGTGCGCGACATCGCGCACACGCTCTACGACCTCCTCACCAGCCTCGACGAGCCCACGCTCGGCCCGCAGCCGCCGCGCGACCTCGACTCCGAGGCCGTGGTGGAGATCCTCCGCGGGCGCTTCGACAGCTATTTCTCACCGGGCGCGGTGCAGGTGTCGGTGGACGACGGCATCCTCGCCGACGCCGCCGCGGGCAGCGACTACGTGAAGATCCGCGGGGGCGCGCGCTTCTCGCCCGTCGACGTCGAGGTGCTCGAGGTGCACGAGGGCTGGGTGCACGTCGCGACGAGCCTCAACGGGTCGCTGCAGCACGTCGCGCGCTGGCTCTCGAAGGGCCCGCCCCGCACGACCGCCGTGCAGGAGGGCCTCGCCACGCTCATGGAGGTGCTGACCTTCCGCTCGCACCCGCGCCGCGCGCGGAGGCTCAACGAGCGGGTCATCGCCATCGACAAGGCCGAAGACGGCGCGGACTTCATGCAGGTCTTCGAGTGGCACCGCACCGAGGGCTACGAGGAGGAGGAGTGCTTCAACGCCGCGCGCCGCGTCTTCCGCGGCGGCGTGATGGGCGGCGGCGCCCCCTTCACCAAGGACCTCGTCTACACGAAGGGCCTGGTGATGAACTACCACTTCATCCGCGCGGCGATCCGCGCGTGCAGGCCCGAGCTGGTGCGCTTCCTCTTCGTGGGGAAGGTCGCGCACGAGGACGTGCCGGTGCTGTGGTCGCGCGTGGCGGATGGGGTCGTGCGGCCGCCGCAGTTCCTGCCGCAGATCTTCTCGGACCTGAACGGCCTCGCGATCTGGATGGCCTACTCGACCTTCTTCTCGCAGATGGGCCTTCAGGAGATGGACGACTACTACGCGGAGATCTTCCGCGCGGCGTGACGGGGCAGAGGGGGCGGGGAGGGGACCGCGTCGAGGGAGGGACGCGGTCGGGCGTCAGTTGACGCCGGGGATGTTGATGTTGATCCGCAGGCCGTTCTGCCGACGGGGCGGGCACGACCACTGCCCGGGGACGAAGCGCCAGAAGATCCCGCGGCCGACCCAGTGCGCGGGGCGGTAGCGACAGCCGTCGTACTCGGGCTCCTCGTAGTGGCCGTCTTGCCAGTCGTAGCGCTCGTTCTGCCAGGCCCAGTACCCAGGGATCCACACGTGGCGCGGAGAGGGGGCGGCGGGGCGCGCCTCCTGCCGGGGCGCCGGGGGGCGGATGCGGACCTGGATCACCTGCGCCGACGCGACCGGGGCGAGGGCAGAGAGTCCGAAGGCGACGGCGAGGGCGGGGAGTGCGTGCTTCATCGGCGTGGGGCTCCTTCTGGTTGGCGGCGATCCTACGGCGCGGACCGGCGCCCGATTGTCGCCCGAATTCATCGGGAGATCACCAGGGCCGCCCAGGCCAGCGCCGCGAGGGTCACCCCGGCCGCGCCGCCGAGGAGCCGGTAGCGCCTGGGGCCGCCCCGGAGCCCGAGGGCGTGGCCCGCGAGCGCGCCCGCGATGAAGCACGCGGGCACGAGCACCGACGAGAGCCGCGTCGCGATGGCCGTGGGGTCGACCACGCGGCCCTTGAGGGCGTGCATCTCGACGGCCCAGGTCAAAAGGAAGCCGCCGATCAGACCGACGGCGCCGCCGATGATCCAGCCGAAGCGGCCCGACCACGCCTCGCGGTCGACCGGTGGAGGAGACGCCGCGGAGGGCTTCGCGGGCGGGTCAGCGGGGGCTTCGGTCTCGGTGTCGGTCTCGGTGTCGGTCACGGCGGGGGCGCGCAGGGTGCCACGGTTCGCGCCGGGCATCGACGGCGAGGGAGGGGGGGAGTTATAGAGGCGCACCCGACGGCGCGGCCGACCTGACGCGCGATGGGAGCAACCCAAGACGGAGTAACCGAGACATGAGCGGACGGAAGTTCCCGAAGCCCACGCAGGGCGAGGCGATCACTCGCGGGGCCGACGGCAAGATCAGCGTTCCTGACCAGCCGATCATCCCCTTCATCGAGGGCGACGGCACCGGGCCCGACATCTGGCGCGCGAGCGTGCGCGTGTTCGACGCCGCGGTGGAGAAGGCCTACGGCGGCAAGAAGAAGATCGCGTGGCACGAGGTCTACGCCGGCGAGAAGTCGAAGAAGATGTTCGACTCGTGGCTCCCCGACGAGACCGTCGAGGACTTCAGGGACTACCTCGTCGGCATCAAGGGCCCGCTGACCACCCCCGTGGGCAAGGGCATCCGCTCGCTCAACGTGGCGCTGCGGCAGATGCTCGACCTCTACGTGTGCCTGCGCCCGGTGCGGTGGTTCAAGGGCGTGCCCTCGCCGGTGCGCGCGCCCGAGAAGGTCGACATGGTGATCTTCCGGGAGAACACCGAGGACATCTACGCGGGCATCGAGTACAGGCCGAGACCGCCGAGGCAGAAGGTCATCGCGTTCCTTCCGGGACGAGATGAAGGTGAAGATCCGCTTCCCGGCGACCTCGAGGATCGGGATCAAGCCCGTGTCGCGCGACGGCACCGAGCGGCTCGTGAGAGCCGCGATCGAGTACGCCCTCCGCGAGGACGCAAGAGCGTCAACCTCGTGCACAAGGGCAACATCATGAAGGTTCACCGAGGGCGCGTTCCGCGACTGGGGCTACGGCCTCGCGACGCGGGAGTTCCGCGGTGACGTGGTGACCCAGCGCGAGCTGGATCCTTGGAAACAAGGAGAAGAACAAGGACCTCTCGGCGGTGGAGAACGCCAAGATGGTCGAGCCGGGCTGGGACATGGCCCCCGAGGACTTTCAGCGCGAGCTCGTGGCCGGAGTCGAGGCCGCGCTCAAGCTCTGGGACACCCACGGCGGCGGCAAGTGGAAGTCAAGCTGATGATCAAGGACTCCATCGCCGACATCACGCTCCAGCGGGTGCTCACGCGCCCTGACGAGTTCGACGTGATCGCCACGCTGAACCTCAACGGCGACTACCTCTCCGACGCGCTCGCGGCGCAGGTCGGCGGCATCGGCATCGCCCCCGGCGGAACATCAACTACGTCACGGGCCACGCGATCTTCGAGGCGACGCACGGCACCGCGCCGAAGTACGCCAACCTCGACAAGGTGAACCCCGGGTCGGTGATCCTGTCGGGCGAGATGATGCTCCGTCACCTCGGCTGGCGCGAGGCCGCCGAGCTGGTGATCAAGGGCATGGACGGCGCCATCGGCGCCAAGACCGTCACCTACGACTTCGCGCGTCTCACCGACGGCGCGAAGGAGGTGAAGTGCTCGGAGTTCGCGACCGAGGTCATCAAGCACATGGCGTGATGCCCGCGTGACGCGCGGCCCTCTCCTCTCGCGAAGGGAGGGCCGTTCGTCATTTGGGGGGACGCGTTCAGCTCGCGGGCGAGGCCTCGTCGTCGGCGCGGACCTCGCGCGGCGCGCGCGGCTCGTGGTCGGCGATGCGGGTGAGGATGCGGTCGGCCTCGGGCTCGTCGATGAGCGCGAAGAGCTGGTCGGCGGGCTCCCACGCGTAGACGTCGGCGCGGCTGATGTCGAACCACCAGCCGTGCAGCTCGATGTGGCCCGACGCGACGCGCTCGGCCACGAAGGGGTACTCGCGCAGCCGGTCGAGCTGCGTGAGCACGTTGAGCTGCGAGAGCTGGTTGTGCTCGGTGAGGGTCGGGTCGATGGCCCCGCCCGCGCGCAGTCGCTCGACGGTGGGCTTCACCAGCGAGAGCCAGCGGCCGAGGCCCGAGTCGGGAGCCGCCGCGCCGTCTTGGAGCGAGGCGATCATCGCCCCGCACTCGGAGTGACCGCACACGACGATGTCGCGCACCCCCAGGGTCTGCACCGCGTACTCGAGCACCGCGGCGAAGGACTCGTGACCGGGCGCGCCCTCGGGAGGGACGATGTTGCCCACGTTGCGGGTGACGAAGAGGTCTCCGGGCTCGGTCGACGCGAAGAGGTTGGGCACCACGCGGCTGTCGGAGCAGCCGATGAAGAGCGCGTCGGGGTCTTGCCCGAGCGCGAGCCGGGCGAAGGTCTTTCTGTAGCCTGGGCGCAGGTTTCGACGAAAGTCGATGATGCCTCGGATCAACTTCTTCATGCGTGCGTACCCTTCAGGAGCGAGCTGTGGCGATCTTGGGTCACTGTGGCAAAAAGGGTCAACCGCGGACTGAGGGCGAGCTGTTCCCGAGGTGGTGCGCGTGAGCGTCGAGCGGCTGCCGCCGTTCACGCTCGCGATGGTGGGCGCCGAGGGCGCGGGCAAGACCTCGCTGGTGGCCGCGTTGGCCCTCGCGTCGCGGGGGCACCTCGGCGAGACGACGGCGCCCTGGGGGCCTTCGGTGTTCCTCCACGGGCAGCGGCGGCCTGAATGGCCCCCTCCGCGGACGAGCTTCACGACGTGGACGGCCCTGCGCACGTCGCGGCGTCGCTACCTCGCGCTCGACACGCCCGGGCGCGCCGACGGGTTCATCCAGGCCGCGGGCGCGCTCGCGTGCTGCGACGGCGCGCTGCTCGTGGTCGACGCGGGCAAGGTGAAGACCTCGACGCTGACGGGCTACTGCGCCGCCGCTCGGATGGAGCGACCCGCGCGCGCCGTGGCCCTCACGCACTGCGAGGGCGTCGACGCGGGGGCCCTCGACCGCGCGGAGCAGGCCGCGCGGGGAGAGCTCGCGTCGGCGGGGGGCGACCCCGACGAGGTGGCGGTGCACCGGGTGAGGTCGCGCGCGGCGCTTCGCGGCGACGCGGTCGCCCTGGCGGGGGTGCGCGCGCTCCTCGACGTCGTGGAGTCGTGGCACGACCCCGCGCGGGACCTCGACGGCGAGCTGCGGGTGACCGTGCTGGAGTCGTTCGTGGGGCCGAAGGAGCTGAACCTCGCGGGGGTGCTGCGGCGCGGCGCGGTGCGCGCGGGCGACGGGGTGTGGATCGCGACGAGCGCGAATGCGGAGCGCCTCACCGTGACGGAGGTGAAGCGCGACGGAGAGGCGGTCGCGCTCGCGTCGGCGGGCGAGGCCGCGATGGTGACGCTCACGGGGCCGTCGGTGGTGCTGCGCGCGACGCGGGCGAGGGCGCTCACGGGCGCGCGGCCGCGGCGACCGAGGGAGCTCGTCGCGACGGTGCGAGGCGTCAACGGGCGGCGCGGGCAGAGGGTGTTCGAGCCGGGGGCGGTGTTCTTCGCGGTGGTGGGCGCGACCGAGGGGAGGGTGACGCTGCGAGAGGGCGAGGTGCGCGCGGGGGAAGAGACGCGGGTGCGCCTCGCGCCGTGGGCGGAGGCGTGGTGGGAGGCGGGGACGCCCGTGGTGCTCCGCGGGCCGCGGCGCACGGGCCTCGCGTCGAGCGCGTCGGGCGTGGTGGCCGTGGGCGAGGCCGCGGTCGCGGAGGGTCTTTACGCGGGGCCGTGAACTGTGCAGAGTGCCGCCGCTCGCGAGGCCCCCCGTCCTGCGGCGGACGGTCTCCGAGGCTGGTGTTTCCCCTTCACTGAAGACGGGAGTGCGAGGACATGGCCAAGCGGAACAAGATCGCCCTCATCGGCGCTGGCAACATCGGCGGAGAGCTCGCGGCCATCGCGGCGCGCACGCAGCTCGCCGACGTCGTGCTGTTCGACATCCCTGCGAAGGCTGACTTCGCCAAGGGCAAGGCCCTCGACCTGATGCAGAACTCGGCCATCACCGGCGACGACTGCAACATCGTGGGCTCGGGCGACTGGGCCGACTGCGCCGGCGCCGACGTCATCATCATCACCGCGGGCGTACCGCGTAAGCCGGGCCAGTCGCGCGACGACCTCGTCGGGATCAACCTCCCGATCATCAAGAACGTCGCCGAGAACGCGAAGAAGCACTGCCCCGACGCGTTCACCATCGTCATCTCGAACCCCCTCGACGTGATGGTGTGGGCCTTCCAGCAGATCACCGGCTTCGACCCGAAGAAGGTCGTCGGCATGGCGGGCGTGCTCGACGCGGCGCGGCTGCAGTACTTCCTCGCGGCCGAGGCGGGCGTGAGCGTGAAGGACGTGCGCGCCATGGTGCTCGGCGGCCACGGCGACGACATGGTCCCCGTGCGCGGCTACTGCACCGTCAACGGCCTGCCCGTCTCGCAGGTGATCGCGTCGGAGAAGCTCGACGCCATCGAGGCCCGCACCCGCGGCGGCGGCGGCGAGATCGTGAAGCTCATGGGCACCAGCGCCTACTACGCCCCCGCCTCGGCGGCGATGGCGATGGCCGAGGCGTACCTCCTCGACCAGAAGCGCCTGCTCCCGGCCGCGGCGCACCTCACGGGCCAGTACGGCTACAACGACATGTACCTCGGCGTGCCGGTGGTCATCGGCGGCGCGGGCGTCGAGAAGATCGTCGAGATCACCCTGAGCGACGCGGAGAAGGCCATGCTCCAGAAGAGCGCGGCCAGCGTCAGCGGCGTGGTCGAGGTCGCCAAGCGCCTGAGCGCGCAGGGCTGAGACGCCTCCGCCGGGGCTCCGCGCAGGGGCCCCGCGCAGCACACCCTTCGTTCACCCCACCTCAATGGCTCGCTGGTCGGCGCGGGCGCCGACGGACAACGGAGAGCGATGAAGATCCACGAGTATCAGGGCAAGGAAATCTTCAAGCGCTACGGCGTACCCGTGCCGCGCAACAAGGCCTGCACGACCCCCGACGAGGCGCGCGCGGCGGCCGAGGCGCTCATCGCCGAGACGGGCGTGCCCGTGGTGGTGGTGAAGAGCCAGATCCACGCGGGCGGCCGCGGCAAGGGCAAGGTCTCTCGCGGCGGCAAGGACGTGGCGAGGGGCGTCGAGGTGGTGAAGGGCGGCGCCGACGCGGCCCGCGACGCCGCGCACCGGATGCTCGGCGGTACGCTGGTGACGATCCAGACCGGCGAGGCCGGGCAGCTCGTGCGCACCGTGCTCGTGGAGCAGGGCGTCGCGATCGCGCGCGAGCTCTACCTCGGGATGCTCGTCGACCGCGACACCCGCAAGGTGGTGGTGATGGCCAGCGCCGAGGGCGGCATGGACATCGAGCACGTCGCCGAGCACACGCCCGAGAAGATCCTCAAGGCGTGGGTCGACCCGGTGGCGGGGCTGATGCCGTATCAAGCGCGGCAGCTCGGCTACGGGCTCGGCTTCACCAAGGAGCAGGTCGCGCAGTTCACCAAGGTGCTGAGCTCGCTCTACGCGATGTTCATCGCGGAGGACTGCTCGCTGGTGGAGGTGAACCCGCTCATCGTGACCGAGGGCGGAGACCTCATGGCGCTCGACGCGAAGGTGAACTTCGACGACAACGCCGACTTCCGCCACAAGGACTGGGAGACCCTGCGGGACTCGCACGAGGAGGACCCGACGGAGCTCGAGGCGAAGAGCGCGGGCCTGTCGTACGTGTCGCTCGACGGCAACATCGGCTGCCTCGTGAACGGCGCGGGCCTCGCGATGGCGACGATGGACATCATCGCCCACTGCGGCGGCACGCCGGCGAACTTCCTCGACGTGGGCGGCGGCGCGACCGAGGCCGCGGTGACCCGCGCGTTCGAGATCATCCTGAAGAGCCCGAAGGTGAAGGGCATCTTCGTGAACATCTTCGGCGGCATCATGAAGTGCGACGTGATCGCGCAGGGCGTCATCAACGCCACGCGCAAGCTCGGCCTCTCGGTGCCCCTCGTGGTGCGCCTCGAGGGCACCAACGTCGAAGAAGGCCGCAAGCTCCTCGCCGAGAGCGGGCTCGCGATCACCCCCGCCGACACGATGATCGACGGCGCGAAGAAGATCACCTCCCTGGTGGCGGCGTAGGAGCAGTAGCGATGGCGATCCTGGTCGACGACAACACCCGCCTCGTGGTGCAGGGCATCACCGGCAAGTTCGGCTCCTTCCACGCGAAGCAGATGCTCGCCTACGGCACCAAGGTGGTCGCGGGCGTGACCCCGGGCGCGGGCGGCACGACCTTCGAGAGCGAAGTGCCCGTGTTCCACACCACGCACGAGGCCGTGAAGCACACGGGCGCGAACGCGTCGGTGGTGTTCGTGCCCCCGGCGGGCGCGGCCGACGCGATCCTCGAGGCCGCCGACGCGGGCGTGTCGCTCATCGTGTGCATCACCGAGGGCATCCCGGTGGTCGACATGCTCAAGGTCCGCCGCGCGCTCGAGCACCGGCTCAACAAGGACCTTCGCCTCATCGGCCCCAACTGCCCCGGTGTGATCACCCCGGGCAAGTGCAAGATCGGCATCATGCCGGGGCACATCCACAAGGTCGGCCGCGTGGGCGTGGTCTCGCGCTCGGGCACGCTCACCTACGAGGCCGTGGGTCAGCTCTCGGCGATGGGCGTGGGGCAGAGCTCCTGCGTCGGCATCGGCGGCGACCCGGTGAACGGCACCGACTTCATCGACGTGCTCACGCTCTTCAACGACGACCCCGACACCGACGGCGTCATCATGATCGGCGAGATCGGCGGCGGCGCCGAGGAGCGCGCGGCCGAGTGGATCAAGGCCAACATGAAGAAGCCCGTCGCGGGCTTCATCGCGGGCACCACGGCGCCTCCGGGCAAGCGCATGGGCCACGCGGGCGCGGTCATCTCGGGCGGCAAGGGCAAGGCGAGCGACAAGATCGCCGCGCTCGAGGCCGCGGGCATCAAGGTCGCGCCGACCCCGGCGCACATGGCCGAGACGCTCATGTCGGTGATGGGCCGCTCGTAGGCCCTTGCCCCTGGTGTTCTCTCCGGTGTAGACGGCGCGCGCAACCCGCACCGACCACTCAACGGAGAGACACCGATGGCCACCGAGACCACCTTCGCGATCATCAAGCCCGATTCCCTCGAGCGCGGCAACGCCGGCGCGATCCTCGCCCACATCGAGAAGGAGGGCTTCAAGGTCCGCGGGCTGAAGCGCCTCCACCTCACCAAGGCGCAGGCCGAGGGCTTCTACGCCGAGCACAGCGCCCGCGGCTTCTTCGGCGAGCTCACCACCTTCATGTCGCGCGGCCCCGTGATCGTGCTCGCCCTCGAGGCCGAGGGCGCCATCGCGAAGTGGCGCGCCACCATGGGCGCGACCGACCCGGCCGAGGCCGCCGAGGGCACCATCCGCAAGCTCTACGGCGCGTCGAAGGGCGAGAACGCCACGCACGGCTCCGACAGCCCCGCGTCGGCCGCCCGCGAGGTCGCCTTCTTCTTCGCCGGCTACGAGCTCCTCTGATCGTCACCGCCCCCGTTGCGCCGCGGCGCGGGTAGGACTACCCCCGCGGCGCATGAACATCACCCCCGACACCACCGCCCTCATCACCGGTGCCAACGGCGGCCTCGGCGCGGCCATCGCGCGCACGCTGCACAAGGCCGGCGCCAAGGTCATCCTCTCGGCGCGGCGCGCCGACGCGATCGAGCCGCTCGCGAAGGAGCTCGGCGCCGAGGTCATCCTCGCCGACCTCGCGAAGCGCGAGGAGCTCGACAAGCTCCACGAGGCCGCGGGCGAGGTCGACGTCGCCGTGCTCAACGCGGCGCTGCCGTGCACGGGCCCGGTGATCGAGCTCTCGCTGGAGCAGATCGACCGGATGCTCGACGTGAACCTCCGCGCGGTGGTGCACTCGGCGCGCGTGCTGGGCGAGGGGATGGCCCGCCGTCGGCGCGGTCACATCGTCTTCATCTCGTCGATCTCGGGCAAGGTCGCGTCGGGCGGTCAGGCCCTCTACAACTGCACCAAGTTCGGCATGCGCGGCTTCGCCTACGCCCTGCGCGAAGACCTCGCGGCGCACGACGTGGGCGTGACCACGGTGTTCCCAGGCTTCATCCGCGACGCGGGGATGTTCGCAAACACGAAGGTCGAGCTCCCGAAGGGCACGGGCACCCGCAGCCCGCAGGACGTGGCCGACGCCGTGATGCGCGCGGTGAGGACCAACCCCGCGGAGATCGACGTGGCGGCCTTCGAGCAGGTCTTCGGCGGCTACGCCTTCGGCGTCGCTCCGGGCCTCGTGAGCTGGATCATGCGCAAGGCTGGCGGCGCCGACGTCGCCGCGCGGATGGTCGAGGCGCAGAAGCACAAGCGCTAACGCGCGTCGCTCTCCTCGAAGCGGTCGAGCAGCGTGGCGACGGTCATGTCGCTCAGCACGTTGGTACACGCGCGGCCGCGCCCCACGATCCAGTCCACCGGCAGAAGGAACGGCACCACCGCCGCCACCGTCGCGTCGGGGATGCCCGCCGCGCCCAGCACCAGCGGCAGCGTGATCAGCCCCGCCTCGGGCACGCCCGCGATGCCCACCCCCGCCATCACCGACGACAGGGCCACCGTCACCTGCTGACCCGCGGTGAGCTCGACCCCCATCGCCT
Organism: Polyangiales bacterium; assembly: GCA_041389825.1. Lineage (GTDB taxonomy): Bacteria > Myxococcota_A > Polyangia > Polyangiales > JAEYZO01. The sequence goes on from JAWKRC010000027.1 coordinate 88,034, forward strand.
GCGCGACGAACACCGCCGCGCCCGCCTCGTAGAGGATGATCCCGTCGTGGTTGAGGTTGGTGCCCACGCAGGCCGCGAGGCGCGCGTTGCCCGCCGAGACCTTCAGGTTCTCGTGCAGGCACTTGAGCGTCACGGGCAGCGTCGCGAGGCTCGACCCGCACGACAGCGCCGTGAGCGCCGCGTCGGCCGCGCCCGCGAAGAACGCCCGCGGTGAGCGCCGCGCCACCACCGCGATCAGCAGCCCGTACCAGACCACCGCCTGCGCGAAGAGCCCGAGCATCACCGTGAGCAGGAAGGGCGCGAGCGCCGCGAACACGCCCACCCCCGTGCGCGCCACCACCTTCGCCACCACGCCGAAGACCGCGAAGGGAACCGCCTGCACGACCCCGTGGAGCACCGTCGCGAAGAGCGAGAGGCCGCCCGCGGAGAAGCGCTCCCAGGTGGCGAGGGCCTCGGCGTGCTCGGGGTCGGCGCGGGTCTTGAGCACCCGCAGCGCGACGCCGAGGGCCACGGCGATGAGCACCACGCCGATCACGTTGTTGCGCGCGAAGGGCTCGACGAGGCTCTCGGGGAGCATGTGCGAGACGTTCGCGAGGGGGTTCAGCGTCGGTGACGCGCCCTCGCGCGCGGCGGCGTCGCCCGCGGGCGCGTGGAGGATGTCGTGGAGACGTCCGCGCCAGGTGCTCCCGAGGTGCAGGGCGCGGGCGATGCCGAGGCCGATGCACACGGCCACCACGGCGTTGAGCGTCGAGAGGCCGAAGAGCCGCGCGGCCTGCCTCCCGCGGATGTGCGTGCGCGCGAAGGCGTCGATCACCGCGAAGAGGATCAGCGGCGGCGCGAGGGCCTTGAGCGCGCGGATCACCAGCATCCCGAGGTCGCCCAGCGGCTCGACCCGTCGCCCGAAGACCGCCGCGGCGGCGACGCCCAGCACCACCGCGATCACGATGCGGACCCACAGCGGAACGTGGCGCCTCCCCGGCGCGGCGACGGCTTCACCCATCGCCGCCACGATACGCGAGCGGCGCGTCGGCCGCGCTTGACCCGCGCGCCGCTGGTCGATGACCCTCCCGGGCCGATGCTTCGTCACCGCCACGGCGCCCTCGGGCTCTCCCTCGTCCTCGCCGCCCTCGGCGCGGGCTGCACCGAAGACAACCCCGCGACGCCCACCGACGCGTCGAGCGACCTGGGCGCAGACGTGCCCGTCACCGACGCCGCGGTGAAGCCCGACGTGAGCCAGGGCACCCCCGACGCGGGCCCGCTGGAGTCCCTCCCCGAGGGAGACTGCGACCCCCTGGACGAGGGCGCCTGCGCGCTCCCCTGGCCGTCGAACCTCTACCTCCGGGCGGACTCCAGCCGCGCCACGGGCTACGCCCTCACCTTCGGCGCGACCTCGCTGCCCTCGAACGTGGGCGGCGACCACATCGACCCGCGCGGCTTTCGACGTCTCGACGGCTACGGGCTCGGCTCGGCCGCGGTGGTGCTCTTCCCCAACCTCGACGCGAGCGCGCTCGCCGACGAGACGCACGCCGAGCGCTCGATGGCCGAGGACTCCTCGACGCTGCTCTTCGAGGTCGACGGGACGACCCTGCGCCGCGTGCCCCACTTCGTCGACTACGACGCGCAGGAGACCGACCCCACGAAGCGGGTGCTGTTCCTCCGACCGCTGGTGATCCTGAAGGAGAACACCCGCTACGTCGTGGCCTTCAGGAACCTCCGTACGACGGGGGGGCAGGCGATCGCGCCCTCGGCGGCCTTCACGCGGCTGCGCGACGGGAGCACCGCGGGAGACCCCGCCCTCGGGCCGCGGCAGGCGCGCTTCGACGAGGTCTTTCGCCTGCTCGAAGGGGCGGGGGTGCAGCGCTCGACGCTCACGCTCGCGTGGGATTTCAACACGGCCTCGGGCGACGCCCTGCACGGACGTCTCCTCGCGATGCGCGACGACGCGCTCCAGCGGGTGGGGCCGACGGGGCCCGAGCTGCACCCCGACGACGTGCGGTACTTCGCGCGGGGGGCCAACGACGCGGGGCTCTCCACCGACGAGCAGATCGCCATCGAGGTGTCGGGCACCATCACCGTGCCCCACTACATGCGCCCGCGGATGATCGGCTCGCTCCGCGGGTGGGAGATGAACTACGGCCCCGACGCGCGCCCCGCGGCGAACGGCACGCGCGAGGCGCGCTTCTGGGTGCGCATCCCGCACTCGGCGATCGGCGGAGAGCCGCACGGGCTGGTGATGTACGGCCACGGGCTCCTCGGGTCGGCCGAGGAGGTGCGCGCCGGGTACAACGGCCAGATCGCCAACGACCATCACCTCATCTTCTTCGCCGCCGACCTCACGGGCTTCGCCGAGGAGGACCTCGGGCCGGTGCTCGCGACGCTGCGCGACGGGACGAACTTCCAGTACGTGGTCGACCGGCAGCACCAGGGCCTGGTGGAGTGGGTGGTGCTCGCGCGGGCGATCCGCGAGCGGCTGGGCGCGCTGCCCGAGCTCACCTCGCGCAACGTGCGGGTGAACCGCGACGAGCTCTTCTACTCGGGCATCTCGCAGGGCGGGATCTACGGCGGCACGATCATGGCGATCGACCCCGACATCACCTACGGCCACCTGGGCGTGCCGGGGAACAACTACGCGACGCTCCTGCACCGCTCGACGGACTTCCGCGGCTACCTCGAGGGCGTTCGCCGCGCGTACCCCGCGACGGTCGATCAGGCCATCATGCTCGGCTGCGTGCAGCTCCAGTGGGACTCGGTCGACCCGGTGAGCTACCTGCGCCACGTCGAGGCCGAGCCCTTCAGCGGGATGTCTCCCCACCACGTCTTGCTCGCGCCCGCCAAGGGCGACCACCAGGTCGCTGTCTTCACCAACGAGATCGCCGCCCGCTCGGGCATCGGGATCGCGTTGATGGAGCACTACGACGACGAGCGCAGCCCCTTCGGGATCACCCCGACCCCGTACCCCCACCGGGGCTCGGGCGTGGTGCTCTACGACTACGGCAACCCCTGGCCCGCCCCCGGGAACCGCCCGCCCGCGGAGAGCGACGGTGACGACCCGCACGGTCGCCCGCGCCGAGAGCCGTGGCACCAGCGACAGATGGTGACCTTCTTCCGCACCGGCGAGATCATCGACGTGTGCGGGGGAGACGGTTGCCACCCCGATTGATCGTTCGCGACCGTACGACTCACCCGTGACCGGCGCCGCCGGTCAGAGAGGACGCATCGAACCGCCATGAAGACCGTCGCCGTGATGACCGCGCTCTTCGCGCTCAACGCCTTCGGCCCGTGCTCGCGCGACCGGGACGAGGACAACAACGACAACAACAACGCCGCCGACGCGACGGTGCCCACCACCGTGGCGCAGCCCCCGCCGCCTCCGATGGCGCCTCCGCCCGACGTGCCCCCGCCCTCGCCGGTCGACCCCGACGCGATGGTCGCCCCCGGCCCCAACGCGATCGCCCCGGGCAACACCGAGCCCTCGGCCCCCGCGCCCGCGCCGCCCGCAGCCCCCGCCGCGCAGCCCTCGGCGCCGAGCACCACGACGCGCACGGGCAGCACGACGACCCGCACCACCGGCGACCGCACCACGGTGAACACGCCCAACGGCCCGGTGCAGGTGACCAACACCCCGAACGGGCAGAACGTACGCATCCCCGGCGTGGGCACGGTGCGTCAGGGCCGCGACCAGACCCAGATCAACGTGGGCGGCGTGCGGATCAACGTCCCGCGGATCAACAACAACAACAACAACAACAGCGACAACGAGTAGCGGTCGGGGCGCTACCGCCGCGTGATGCGGTACAGCACGGGCGGGGCCTCCCCCTCGTCGCTCTCCCTCCGGAGCGACACGAGGCGGTCGTGGTCGGGGGACTTCGCGCAGGCCGGGTCGGTGCGCGCGGGGTCTCCCGTCAGGGCCATCGCCTGACACCGGCACCCGCCGTGGTCGACCTCCCTCCGCTCGCACGACGCGCAGGGCTCGCGCATCCACCCCGTGCCCCGGAAGCGCTCGAAGTCCGCCCCGCCCTCCCATAGTTCGGGCAGCGAACGATCGCGCACCGACTCCAGGGCCATCCCCGGGAGCCCGTGCGCGCCGGGGCAGGGGAGCGCGGTGCCGTCGGGCGCGACCGTGACGAAGCGACGACCCCAGCCGTCCATGCACGGCCGCGGCAGGTCGGCGTACCAGTCGGGGATCACCCAGAGGATGTCCATCACGCCGCGCAGCCGCTCCTGCGCCGCACGCGCGACCTCGCTCGCCCGCCGGAGCTGCGCCCGCGACGGCAGCAGCGACGCCCGGTTCTCCCACGCGCTCCCGTGGAACTGCGTGTTCGCGAGCTCCAGTCGTTCGGCCCCCAACGACTCCGCGAGCGCGATGATCTCGCCCACCCGGTCGAGGTTGTGCCGGTGCAGCACCGCGTTCACCGAGAAGGCCATCCCCGCGGATGTCACCCACCCCGCGGCGAGGAGCTTCTGCGCGTGCGCCGCCGTGCCCGCGATCGCGTCGGCGCGCGCGGCGTCGCTGTCCTGCACCGAGACCTGCACGTGGTCGACGCCCGCGTCGGCGAGGGCCCTCGTGCGCGCCTCGGTGAGCCCCCAGGCTGAGGTGATGAGGTTGACGTAGAGCCCCGCGCCGCGCGCCGCGCCGACGATGGCCTCGAGGTCGTCGCGCAGGAGCGGCTCCCCGCCCGACAGGTGCGCGTGCAGCACGCCCATCGCGCCCGCGTCGGCCATCACCCGCGCCCACGCCTCGGTCGAGAGCTCGGGGGTGTAGCGGACGATGCCCGTGGGGTTCGAGCAGTAGCCGCAGCGGAGCGGGCAGCGGTAGGTGAGCTCCGCGAGGAGCGCGTCGGGCGGGGGGCGCGTCACGACGTTCTGCGGGTGACGAGCCTGCGAGAGAGCATTCGTTCGAGCACCGAACGAACGTCGTCGGAGAGGGCCTCGCGCGGCGCCTCGGGGTGCTCGGCGGAGAGCAGCTCGATCACGGCGCCCACGGTGCGCGCGCCGTCGCAGGCGCGGATCACCTCGGCGGCGCTGTCGTTGAGCACCACGACGCCCTCGGGCACCAGCGCGAGCCACGCGGCGCGGGCCTCGTCCCAGCGCACGCGCACGCGCGGGGCGAGGGCGAGCACGTCGTCGTCGGTGATCGCGCTCACGGACCCTTCGCGCAGTGCCAGTGGATCGCGTCGAGCTGCGCCCACAGGAGGTGGCATTTGAACTCCAGGGCCTCGACCACCTTCTGCTGCACCGCGGGCGAGGTGGCGTGGCGCTGCACGATCTCGAGGGCGTGGTCGCTGTCGGCGCGCGCCCGCTCGGGCCGCCCGCGGAAGTAGGTCAGGCCCTCCTTGGCGACCCACGGGTAGTGCTCCTCGAAGGCGGCGATGCGCAGGGTCATCAGGGCCGGCGAGAAGAGCTCGGTGAGCGACGAGGCCACGCCGATCACCCAGTTCTGGGTGCGAACGAAGTTGACGTAGGCGTCGACGGCGAAGCGCACGCCAGGGAGCAGCGACTCGTTGCTCCACGCCTCGTCGCGGGTGGCGCCGCAGGCCTCGACCAGGCGGAGCCAGCGCTCGATGCCGCCGAGGTCTTCGGGGCCGGTGCCGTCTTGATCGAGGAGGCGCTGGCGCCACCGACGACGGTCGGCGGGGTCGGGCATCAGCGAGATGAGGGCGGCGTCTTTCAGCGGGATCGACCGTTGGTAATAGAAGCGGTTGAGCGCCCACACGCGGAGCTGCGCGGGGGTGAGCTGGCCCTCGTTCATCCGCTGATGGAAGGGGTGCTTGTCGTGGTACTTCCGCGCGCCGACGTCCTTCAGCCGCGCGACGAAGTCCTCCCAGGGGAGCGCCTCGGTCATGGTGCGGCGAAGGGTACGACCGCGCGGGCGAAGGGGGAGCACTTTCCCCGCGGGCCTCTCTGCCGTAGGCTCCCGCGGCCTCTGATCTTCGGCCCTGTCCTTCTCACGGAGACCACCGATGAAGACCCAGCGCGAGCACCGCGACGACCGCAAGACCCCCCGCACCGCGACCTCTCCCCGCGCGGCCTCCCCCTGGCAGCGCCCCGATTTCGTCGAGCTCTCGGCCTGCGCCGAGATCGGCGCCTACGCCTTTCACACCAAGTGACCCGCGCCCCGACGCGCCGGTAGCCTCACCCGCGATGCAGGTCCTCATCCTGGGCTCCGGCGCCGGCGGCGGCCTCCCGCAGTGGAACTGCGGCTGCCCTCAGTGCCTCGCCGTCCGCGCGGGCCAACCCTCGGTCACGCCCCGCACCCAGTCGTCCATCGCCGTCTCCGCCGACGGCGAGCGCTGGGCGCTCTTCAACTGCTCCCCCGACGTGCGCGCGCAGCTCGCCGCCACGCCGGAGCTCCACCCTCGCTCACTGCGCGACGCCACCGTGCGCGCCGTGGCGCTCTCGAACGCTGACATCGACCACGCCGCGGGCCTGCTCGTGCTCCGCGAAGGGGGCGCGCCGCCCGTGTACTGCACCGCGCGGGTGCGCCGCGCGCTCACCGAGGGCCTGCGGGTGCTGCCCGCGCTCACGGCCTACGGAGAGGTCGCGGTGCGCGAGGTCACTCCGGGCGAGTGGGTCACCCTGCGCGACAAGGCGGGCGAGGACCTGGGCTTGCGCGCGCGGGCCTTCACCGTGGCGAGCAAGCCTCCGCCCTACCTCGCGCCGCTGCTCACCGCCGACGAGGCCGCGGACCTGCACGCGGGCGACACCGTGGGCTGGTGCGTGCGGGCGGGAGAAGATGGCCCGTCGCTGGTGTACGTGCCCGGGGTGAAGGTGCTCGACGAGGCGCTGCGCGCGGAGCTCGCGGCGGCGGCGCTGGTCTTGATCGACGGCACCTGCTTCACCGACGACGAGATGGTGGAGCTCGGCGCGTCGACCAAGACCGCGCAGGCCATGGGTCACGCGCCCATCACCGGCGACGGCGGCACGCTGGACCTCTTGCGAGGGCTCGACGGCCCGCGGCGGGTGTTCGTGCACCTCAACAACACGAACCCCGTGCTCGACGAGGCCAGCGGCGCCTACCGCGTGGTGCGCGACGCGGGCGTCGAGGTCGCCAAGGACGGCGACCGCTTCACCCTGTAGCGCCGTCAGTTCAGCATCCCGCCGCCCGAGGGCTTCTCGGCAGGCGGCGGGAGGTCGTCGTCTTCGCCGGGCGGCGTCTCGCCGTCGGCCAGGGCGCGCGCGCGGGTCGCGTTGCGCTCGTACTCGTCGCGGCGCTTGCCGTCCATCTCGCGCTCGGCCGCGCGGTCCCAGAAGCGGGCCGCGTCGCGCCACGCCCCCGAGCGAGACGCGTCGTCGCGCGCCTCGGCCGCCTTCTGCTCGGCGACCTGCGCCTTCGCGACCATCGGGTTCCGTCCACCAAAGCCCATCGTGCTGCTCCTTCGGCGAGAGGGTCTAACCCACATCGGCCGCGAACGCTCCCCGTTGACAGACATACCCTGTCAACGATGCGCTCAGACCCGGCCGAAGACCTTCTTGCGCGCCTCGAGGAGCGCGTCGACCATCGTCTTCGGCAGCGGGTGCGGCCCGCCCCACGGCGCCGCGTGCGACGCGATGGTCGCGAGGTGCTCGACGAGCTCGAGCCGGCAGTACGCCTGGTCGACGTCGTCGCCCCACGCGAAGACGCCGTTACCCGACACGATCACCGCGTCGTGCTTCGCCATGAAGGCCTCGATGGCCGTCACCGCGTCGGGGCCCGGCGCCGTGAGCGGCACCAGCGGCACCTTCTCTCCCAGCGACACCACCGACTCGGGGAGGAAGCACCGAAGCTCTCTCCCGCTCACCCCGAGCGCCGTGGCGTAGGGCGGGTGCGCGTGCACGACGGCCTTCACGTCGGCGCGCGCGCGGTACACCGCGAGGTGGATCGCGTACTCGCTGAAGGGCCTGCCCCGACCCGACACCTGCTTGCCCTTCGCGTCGGTGACGCAGAGCTCCTGCGCGGTGATCCGAGACTTGTGCGTCGCCGTCGGCGTGCAGAGCAAGCGGTTGGGCCCCACCCGCGCCGACGCGTTGCCGTCGTGGTTGGCGACCCACCCCCGCTCGGCCATCAGCCCGCAGGCCCGCGCGATCTCTTCGCGCACCTTCGACTCGCTCACGGCTCCTCGGCGTGGTCGACGACGCCCACGATGACGTCTTGGATGGCCAGCTTGTCTTTGGGAGAGAGCCCGAAGACCTGCCGCGCGCCGTTGCCCTCGGCGTTGATGAGCACGGTGTCGCCCACGCCCGCCTGCGCCCGGTCGACGGCGATGAAGACCTCTCCCGTCGCGGCGCCGCGCGTGTCGACGGGCTCGCACAGGAGGATCGTCTGCGCGTCGTAGCTCGGGTGATGCACCGACGCGACCACGGTGCCGACGACCCGCGCGAGCTTCACCGCGCCCCCTGGTCGTCGCGGCCGCGCACGAAGCCCGGGGCGCCCGGTCGGTGCGCCTCGTCGACCAGGCCCACGATGGCCGCGTCGACGGGCACGAAGCTCTCTTCGAGCGCGAGCGCCGCCTCGCGCGCGCCCACGAGGAACACCACCTCGCCGGGCCCCGCGCTCACGGTGTCGGCGGCGACCAGCGGCGCGCCCGTGGGCTTGCCGCTCGGGTCGACGGGCTCGACCACGAGCAGGCGCACGCCGTCGAGGCCGGGGGCCTTCTGCGTGGCGACGCAGGTTCCGATCACCCGACCGAGGTACATCGCGCGGGGTTATAGACCGCGGGCGCCGTCGAAGTGAAGCGCCCGCGAAGGGGGGAGCGAGGTGGTGGGACGTCAGCGACGGCGGCGGCGGGACGAGAGCGCGAGGCCCACCGCGGCGAGCGCCATCAGCGCGCCCGAGCGGCCCGAGGCGGGGAGGACCCGGTGCGGCAGCCGCATCCGGGGGCGGGGATCGCCTCGTAGACCATCCCGTCGCCCGCGTCGTCGGCGCCGGTGGTGGTGCCCGAGTCGGGCTGGGTCTTCATGGTCATGCCGGCGTCGGTGCTCGGGGCGCCGGCGTCGATGCCCGGCGTGCCCGCGTCGTTGGTCGTCGGCGTGCCCGAGTCACGGATCACCACGCCCGTGTCGGCCGCCACCACCACGTCGACGGGGGTGGTCGTGCCCGAGTCGGTGCTCGCGCAGGTGTTGGTGCCCGGCACGCACACGGTCTGCCCGGTGCTGATCCGGCCCGCGCAGGAGTACCCGCGGGGGCAGGTGCAGTCGTCGGCGCAGCCGCGGGTGCAGAAGGCCGCGCTCGTAGCCGACATGCGCACGCAGATGCCGCCCGTGGAGCAGGGGCTCGTCGCGGTGCAGGGCTCGCCGAAGGCGCTCGTGGGCGCGGGGCCGGTGTCGGTGGGCGTCGTGGTGCCCGCGTCGACGAAGCGGCACTCGGTCTGGAACCACGCCCAGCCCGAGCACGCGCCGCCGCCGGGGCCCGAGCGGGTGCCCGACACGCAGCGGTTCTGGGTGGGGCACCAGCCGCAGCCGTCGTACTGCGTGCACTCGTTGCAGCCGCCGCCCGAGAAGCGCGCGCAGGGGTCGGTGGTGGTGCCCGCGTCGACGGTGGTGGTCGTGCACTCCGACGGCAGCCAGCGGAAGCCGCTCGCGCAGGCGCCGCCCACGGGGCCCGACGAGGTGCTGGTCACGCAGGAGTTCGTCGCGCCGCACCAGCCGCAGCCGTTGTTCGGCGTGCAGCCCGCGCAGGAGGTGAAGCGGCTGCACGGGTCGGCGGTGGAGCCCGCGTCGACCACGCCCGCGTCGGGGACGGTCACGCCCGAGGGGTAGATCGCGCAGACGCCGGCGATGTCGTCGCTGGTGAGGTCGCGCTTGATGCCGCCGGGGTACGACGCGTACATCACCGCGGCGCTGCTGAGGGAGTGGTCGAGGCCGAGGAAGTGACCCTCTTCGTGCGTGGCGATGGAGACCGTGTCGACGGTGCCGCGCGTGCCCGTGAGGCTCCAGGTGAAGCCGACGTTGTTGAACTGGATGTCGGCGTCGATCATCAGCCCGGTCGACGGGTTGTAGACGGGGGTGGTGACGCCGATGACGCGGTCGACGGGGCCGAGCTCCGAGGGCCAGGAGCCCGAGATCCAGAGGATCGAGTTCTCGCGGTCGCCGGCCTGGCCGCGGGTGCGGGAGGTGGTGCCGACGTTGGTGGTGCGCCACACGGTGCAGGCCGGGGCCGACCACGACGCGAAGCCCTGGTCGACGGAGGTGACCGCGCCCGAGGCGCCGATGGTGCTCGGCGCGGTGGCGGGGTTGACGCGGTACTGCACGGGCAGCGCCGAGGTGGCCCAGCGGGCCTCGCCGCGGGTGTACGCGCCCGACGGGGCGGCGACGGCGAGGCAGAGCGCGGCGGCGGAGAGGGAGAGCGTGCGCTTCACCGGGCGCCTCCCGCGAGGCGGCGCACGTCGTCGCGGAGGTGCGTGAGGGTCTCGGCGGGGTCGTTCGGGGGGGGAACGATCTCCATGCGCTCGCCCGAGGCCATGCGCGCGAAGGTGAGGCCGTGGAGGTCGCGCGCGACCATGACCTCTCCGCCCTGCCGCTGGACGAAGTACGCCGCCTGCGCGAGCGCCGTGAGGTAGACCACCCCCTCGCCCTGGCGGAGGAAGAGGAAGACCTCTTGCCCGCCCTCGAAGCGGGCGTCGCCCGCGACGCGCGAGGCCACGTCGCCGACCTGGCCGCCGAGCTGGCGGAGGGTCAGCGTCGAGGGCCCGGAGCCCTTCACGTACTCGGTCACGCGGAGCGTGGTGAGGGTGATGATCTGCGAGCCGTCTTCGTTCCAGCGGCTGGTGGCGCCGGAGACCGTGGCCCGCACGATGAGCTGCGAGCGGTCGACCAGCTCGGCGCGGGGGCTCTCGATGACGACGGTGGCGTGGGCCGCGGGGGCGAAGGAGAGGGTCGCGGCGAGCGCGAGGGCGGCGCCGAGGCGACGCAAGGGAGATAGACCAGGCACGGGAAGAACGACCTCCGTTGGGGGGATCCGCGGGGCGTAGATACACCCCTGACTTCGGGGGGCGTCAACTCGCGGCCCGGCGGGGGCTGCGCTCGCGCCGCGGGGGCGGTGTCTCAGGGCGAGAGCTTGTCGGTGAAGAAGCGGTTGTAGCGGGGGTCGTTGAAGCGGGCGTAGTCGATCACGAAGGGGGTGACCTCGCTCACGCCGGCCTTGTGGCGCACGGTGAGCGCCATGGGGGTGACCTCGCGGTAGTTGCTCTCGGCGGGGAGGTCTTCGTTGGTCCTTCCGCCCGCGGAGAAGAGCGAGAGGAGCATCGCGTCGGGGTCGTCGTAGACGGCCTTGAAGCCCTCGACCACGCGCTCGTGCCCGCGCACCATGGTGTTCAGCCCGAGCCGCGCCATGAAGCCCTGGAACTGCTTTCGCCCGAAGGGGAAGCGCGCGTTGGCGTTCTGCAGGTCGGCCGGCACGTAGTCGGCCTGGCTGGGGTCGCTCCAGAGCATCTGGAAGCGCACGTCGGGGTCGTTCAGGTCACCGAGGGTCTTCAAGCGCTCGTGGATGAGCTCGTCGCGGGGGATGCCCGCGTGGACGAAGAGCGTGCGGTCGAACACGAGGCTCGTGGGCAGGGCCTCGAAGAGCTTCATGTAGGCCGCGAAGACCTCCTTCGGCGCGATGCGCTGGATCGAGGTCATCGCCTCGGCGGGTCGAACGGGGGCGAGCACGCGGCCGTTGAGCTCGACGTAGTACTCGTGGTTGCCGCGCAGGAGGAAGACCGCGTCGGGCGCCGCGAGGAAGATCCGCATCGCGGCGCGCAGTACGCCGTTGTACGAGAAGCGCCCGCGGTCGATGTAGTCGCCGAGGAGCACGAGCTTCATCGCCGGGGCGTGGTCGGGGTCGTCGTGGTGGGCCTGCACCTTCGCGAAGAAGTCGGCCTGAAGGAGCGCGGCCTTGAGGCACGAGTAGCAGCCGTGCAGGTCGCCGATGACGAGGAGCTCGACCTCCTTGTCGGGCGGGGGCTTCCACACGTAGATGTGGCCGTCGAGGAGGGCGTCGGGGGCGACGACCTCGTCGAAGCTCTGCTTGCCGTCGAGAGCCCCTTTGCCCTTGGCGCGCTGCGCGTCGAGGCGCTGCATCGTGCGCTCGAGCACCCCGAGGTCTTCGGCGGCCTGCGAGCGGAAGGTCTCGGCGTCGTCGGCCCAGTGCCGCTCGAGCGCCGAGAGGAAGGGGTGGTCGTCGACCTTCGGCGTGAGGGGCTTCGCCGTCTCGATCACCGTGCTCCCCACGGCCTCGACGTGGGCGTCGTCGATGAGGTCGACCTCCTCGGGCGCGTCGAGGAGCGCGCGCAGCTCGTCGCGGAACTGCGCCTCGGCGGGGTGCACCACGCCGTCGGCCATGATCACCGCCTCGGCCGCCGTGAGGAGCTTCTTCCGGCCGCCCTCGTCGAAGCCCTTGAAGAGCTCGAAGCACCTGAGCTTCAGCCGCGCCGAGACGAACTGCGCGGTGTCTTCGCCCTCGGCCACGCTCTCGGTGAAATAGCTCCCCACCTCGGCGGCGATGGCGTCGGCCACCTCGTGAAAGTGCTGCGTCCACTGCGCGCGCACCTCGGCCGCGAGGGCCGCGTCGTGCGACAGCGCCGCGTCGACGCGCTTCGACACGAGCTGCTCGACGTGGTCGCGGACGTACTCCCGCTCGCTCTCGTCGAACTCCCCGTCGATGTGCCCGACGGCGGTGAGGTACCAGATCACGGCCTGCATCTGCTGCTCGGCCACGCGGGGGTCGTCGGAGAAGGTCAGCATCAGCGCGGCGCGATGATGCCCTGTTTCTCCATCGCCGTGACCAGCGCCGCGATGTCAGCCCCGTCGCCCGTCACGAAGGCCGCGTCTCCCACCGCGCGCCGCAGCGCGTCGCGCTCGCCCGTCGCGGCCCCGTCGCCCTGCACCACCGCGACGAGCCCCGCCGCGCAGAGCGCCTCGGCGACGCGCGCCGCGCCGACCTCGGCCCCGTCGACGAGCGCCACCGCGCACCCGCGGTCGAAGAGCGCGCGCTCCACCCCGCCGGCGTCGCCCTTCACCCACGCCACGGCGCCCGCGTGCCCGAAGCGCTCCCTGCGCTCGGCGGAGGTCACCGTCGAGCGCGCCCCGTCGCCCGCGCGGTGGTCGTCGAGCGCGGCGCGGAGCATCCCCGCGGCGACGGTGTCGTTGGTGAGCGCGTCGACCACGATGAACGCGCCCGTCGCGCGGCTCTCGGCGTAAGGGTCGACCAAGAGCGGTCGGTCGCACCGGATCACCACCCGGCCGATGTCGTTGAGCGCGAGCCCGTCGGCGGGGCGCGAGCCCAGGGTCTCGAGGTCGAGGTGCGAGCGCACGCTCTCGACGCGCGCGGGCACGACGCGCGTGGTGTGCTTCACGAGGTAGGCGCGCGACGGGTCCATCGGGCGCTCGCTCATCCACACGAGGTCGGCCTCGAAGCGGCGCGCGGCCGTCGGCTCGGCGCCGGGGTGCGCGATGACGTCTCCGCGCGCGACGTCGACCTCGTCGGCGAGGCGGAGCGTGACGGCCATGGGCGCCCACGCGGCCTCGACCTCGCCCTCGAAGGTGTCGATGGCCGCGACGGTGCTGCGGCGGCCTGAAGGGAGCACGGTGACGGCGTCTCCGCGGCGCACGACGCCCGAGGCCACGGAGCCCGCGAAGCCGCGGTAGTTCAGGTGCGGCCGCAGCACGTACTGCACGGGGAAGCGCAGCGGCGCGCCCTCGCTCCCCTTGGGCAGCGGGGCGTCTTCGAGGAACGACAGGATCGTCGGCCCGTCATGCCACGGAGAGCGCGTCGAGCGGGTGACGACGTTGTCTCCCTTGCGCGCGCTCACGGGGACGAAGGCCACGCGCTCGAAGCCGAGGGCGTTCACCACGGCGGCGAAGTCGGCGCGCAGGCGCTCGAAGACCTCTCGGCTCCAGTCGACGAGGTCCATCTTGTTCACGGCCACGAGGAGCTGTCGGATGCCGAGGAGCGACGCGATGCACGCGTGACGTCGCGACTGCGGCAGCACCCCGAGGCGCGCGTCGAGGAGCACCACGGCCACGTCGGCGGTCGACGCCCCCGTCGCCATGTTGCGCGTGTACTGCACGTGCCCCGGCGTGTCGGCGAGGATGTACTTGCGCTTCTCGGTGGTGAAATACCGGTACGCGACGTCGATGGTGATGCCCTGCTCGCGCTCGGCCTTGAGGCCGTCGGTGACGAGGGAGAAATCGATGTCGTCGCCGTCTCCGTCGCGCGTGGCGCCGCGGGCCGAGGCGCGCTTCACCGCGGCGAGCTGGTCGTCGAAGATCCCGTCGGCGTCGTGCAGGAGCCTCCCGATGAGGGTGCTCTTGCCGTCGTCGACGGAGCCGATGGTGACGAAGCGGAGGAGCTCCTTCTGCTCGTGCTGCCGGAGCCAGTGCTCGATGTCGCTCATGGTGTGGTGCGCTTCTCGGTGCGGGTTCAGAAGTAGCCTTCGCGCTTCTTGAGCTCCATCGACGCCTCTTCGTCGTGGTCGATGAGCCGGCCCTGCCGCTCGCTGGTGCGCGCGGTGATCATCTCGCGCACGATCTCGGGCAAGGTCGCGGCGTCGCTGCGGGTCGCGGCCGTGAGCGGGTAGCAGCCCAGCGTGCGGAAGCGCACCCGCTCCATGCGCGGAGACTCTCCGGCGCGCAGCGGCAGGCGGTGGTCGTCGACCATGATGAGCTGGCCGTCGCGCTCGACCACGGGCCGCTCGGCCGCGAAGTAGAGCGGCACGATGGGGATGTCTTCGAGCATGATGTATTGCCAGACGTCGAGCTCGGTCCAGTTGGAGAGCGGGAAGACGCGGATGCTCTCGCCCTTGTGGATGCGGCCGTTGTAGAGGTTCCACAGCTCGGGGCGCTGGTTGCGCGGGTCCCACTGCCCGTCGCGGTCGCGGAAGGAGTACACCCTCTCCTTCGCGCGAGACTTCTCCTCGTCTCTGCGCGCGCCGCCGAAGGCCGCGTCGTAGCCGCCGTGCGCGAGCGCCTGAAGCAGCGCGTGCGTCTTCATCACCGTGGTGTAGCGGGCGCTGCCGTAGTCGAAGGGGTTGACCCCCGCGGCGCGGCCCTCCTCGTTCGTCCACACCCGCAGCTCCATCCCGTGCTCGCGCGTGAACGCGTCGCGGAAGGAGATCATCTCCCGGAACTTCCACGTCGTGTCGATGTGCAGGAGCGGGAAGGGCAGCGGCGCCGGGTGGAACGCCTTCATCGCGAGGCGGAGCATCACCGACGAGTCCTTGCCGATGGAGTACAGCATCACCGGGTTGGCGAACTCCGCCGCCACCTCGCGGATGATGTGGACGCTCTCGGCCTCCAACTGCCTCAGGTGGGTGAGCCTTCGGGGTTCAATCTGCACGGCAACGTTCACTATACTGAAGTCGTGTCTATGGCAAACGGGCCGTGGCACGCTGTGGGGTGATGGTCTCGGTGCGCGCGACGGTGGCCCTGGCGCTGGTGACGGCGCTGGGGTGTGACCGTCGCTCGCTGCCCGCGCCGGAGATGTCGTCGCGGCCCGCGCCCGAGCCCGTCGCCGTCGAGGCGCCCGTCGTCGACGCGGGGGAGCCCGACGCGGCGGAGCCCGAGCCCGAGGTGGTGGTGATGCCTCCCGCGGACGCGGCGCCGGTGAGGCCTGGTCAGCCCGCCCTCGACCTGCGCATGGACGAGGGCTGGCCCGCGGTGAACGCGTGGAACGCTCGCATGGAGGAGGAGTACGGGGCCTTCGTCGCCTCGCTGGGCGCGGCCATCGCCGAGCGGCGATGCCGACGACTCGATCAGTGCCTGCGCGACCCGTCGATCAACACGCTCTTCGACGAGGGCGACCGGCGGCTGCGGCTGAGCGTGGACTGCGCC
>JAWKRC010000028.1:0-97333 GCA_041389825.1 Polyangiales bacterium
TCGCGTCGTCGGGCGCCAAGGCCCTGCTGGTCACGAAGCAGGTGCGGCCCATCATCGCGTCGGTGCTCGACACGGGCGCCGTCGAGAAGCTCATCACCGTCGAGTCGCTCAAGCTCGACGCGCCCCGCGAGGGCACCGAGCCCGCCGTCGCGCCCGAGGACATCTGCTTCCTCCAGTACACGTCGGGGAGCACCAGCGCGCCCAAGGGCGTCGTGGTGACGCACGCGAACCTCAGCGCGAACTGCTGGGCCATCATGGACGACGTGCTCAGCACCGACTACCGCACCGACCACGCGGTGTCGTGGCTGCCGCTCTACCACGACATGGGGCTCATCGGCTTCGTGATCTCGCCCGTCTTCGACGCCATCTCGGTGACCTTCATCCCGACGATGGAGTTCGTGAAGAAGCCCTCGTTCTGGCTGGAGACGATCTCGAAGAAGCGCGCGACCATCACCTTCGCGCCGAACTTCGCCTACGCCCTCGTCGCCCGCCGCGTGAGGGACTCCGAGGCGAGCCAGTGGGACCTGTCGTGCATGAAGTGGTGGGGCTGCGGCGCGGAGCCCATCCAGCCGCAGACCTTCAGGGACTTCCTCGCGAAGCTCGCGCCCGCGAAGATCAACCCCGAGTCGCTCCTGCCCTGCTACGGCATGGCCGAGGCCACGCTGATCATCTCGCACGCGAACCACGCCGGGGCGAAGGCGCTGCGGGTCGACCGCGTCGACATCGAGGCCTTCCGTCAGGGCGAGGCGAAGCCCTTCAACGGAGACGAGAGCCCCAACGAGCCGCCGCGCTCCGTCGAGGTGGTGAACTGCGGCAAGCCCATCCGAGACCACGAGGTCGTCGCGATGGACGAGGAGGGCAACATCCTCCCCGAGCGCGCCGTGGGCGAGCTGTGCTTCAAGGGCCCCTCGGTCGCGGGCGGGTACTACAAGAACCCCGAGGCCACCGCGGCGGCCTTCAAGGGCGAGTGGTTGCACTCGGGCGACAAGGGCTACGTCGCGAACGGAGATGTCTACGTCTGCGGCCGCATCAAGGACCTCATCATCATCAACGGCCGGAACTACTACCCCACGGACATCGAGTGGACGGTGAACGACCTCGAGGGCGTGAGGCGCGGGAGCGCGGTGGCCTTCGCGACGCTGCCCGCGAGCGCGTCGAGCGAGCACCTGGTGGTCGTGGCCGAGTGGGCCGGCAAGGACAAGCCCTCGGACGCCGCGATGGAGGCCACCCGCAAGCTCGTGAAGGAGAAGGTCCAGGCCGACATCGGGCTGAACGTGCACGACGTGGCGCTGATCCCGCCGGGGACGGTGCCGAAGACCTCGTCGGGCAAGCTCCAGCGCAGGAAGACGAAGCAGCAGTACGAGGACGGCACGCTCGGCCAGGAGGCCCCGACGACGGACTCGATGCAGGCCAAGGCCGCGGTCGCGAAGCAGGTGGCGCGGTCGTACGTGTCGCTCGCGCGGAGCGAGGTCATGTCGCGCCTTCCCGACCCGGTGCGCGCGATCTTCGGCAAGAAGAAGGGCTGAGGGCTTTTCAGTGTGGACGATCCTCGCGACGGTGCGGCACCCTCCCGCACGCCGTGAGGTGACCCCATGCTCGGACCGCTTCTCCGCCCCGACGTCGAAGAGCTGATCCGAGCCAAGGACTGGGACACCCTCCGCGAGGTCATCGTCGACCTCGACCCGCCCGACCGCGCCGAGGTCCTGGAGGAGTTCTCCCTTCAAGACAGCGCCCTGGTCGTGCGGATCCTCCCGCGCGAGACCGCGGCCGAGACCTTCGAGTACCTGCCCATCGAGCGCCAGTCGGAGCTCGTCGAGACCTACGGCTCCGAGCAGTTCGCCTCGGTGCTCGAGGAGATGTCCCCCGACGACCGCACGCGGCTGTTCGAGGAGCTCCCCGCCGAGGTCACGCGCCAGCTCCTCCTGAAGCTCTCGCCCGAGCAGCGGCGCATCGCGAGCGCGCTCCTGGGGTACCCCCCGGACTCCGCCGGGCGCTCGATGACGCCCGACTACCTCGCCCTGCGGCCCGACATGACCGTGGCCGAGGCCCTCGCCTACATCCGCCAGCACGGCAAGGACGCCGAGACCATCTCCACGGTCTACGTGGTCGACAAGCGCGGCCGGCTCCTCGACGACATCCGCCTCTCGACCCTCGTGCTCGCCGACCCCGAGGCGCACGTCTCGGACCTCGACGACCGGCAGCTCGTCTCGATCCCCGCGACGGCCTCGAACGAAGACGTGGTCGCGGCCTTCGAGAAGTACGACCGCGTGGCGCTGCCCGTCACCGACACCACGGGCGTGCTCGTCGGGATCATCACCGTCGACGACGTGCTCGACGTGCAGGCCGAAGAGGCCACCGAGGACATCCAGAAGCTCGGCGGCACCGAGGCCCTCGACGCGCCCTACCTCGACACCGAGCTCCTGGTGATGGTGCGCAAGCGCGCCGGCTGGCTCGCGATCCTCCTCGTGGGCGAGATGCTCACCGCCACGGCGATGGCCTACTACGAGCACGAGATCGCGCGCGCCGTGGTGCTCGCGCTGTTCATCCCGCTGATCATCTCGTCGGGGGGAAACTCGGGCTCGCAGGCCACCTCGCTCATCATCCGCGCCCTCGCGCTGCGCGAGGTGGAGCTCAGCGACTGGTGGCGTGTGCTCCTGCGCGAGCTCCGCACGGGCGCCCTCCTCGGGATCATCCTCGGGGTCATCGGCTTCATGCGCATCCAGTTCTGGCCCGGGCGCGAGGCCGTGTACGGCGCGCACTACACCCGCATCGCGCTCACCGTGGCCGCGAGCCTGATGGGCGTGGTGATGTTCGGGAGCGTGGTGGGCTCGATGCTCCCCTTCCTCTTGCGGAGGCTGAGGCTCGACCCCGCGACCGCGTCGGCGCCCTTCGTGGCGACCCTCGTCGACGTGACGGGGCTGGTGATCTACTTCACCGTCGCGAGCGTGCTCTTGAAGGGAGTGCTGCTGTAACGGGCGCGGGAGTCGTGATATCGACCGCGCCCTGACCATGGCAGTCGTCGCGATCCGTTCACTGGGCGAGCACGTCGGAGAGACCGTCACCCTGCAGGGGTGGCTCTACAACCGGCGCTCATCGAAGAAGCTGATCTTCCTCGAGCTGCGCGACGGCACGGGCATCGTGCAGGCCATCGCGTCGCTCGGCCGACCCAAGAGGTCTTCGCCGAGGCTGACAAGCTGCCGCAGGAGACCGCCTTGCGGGTGACCGGCAAGGTCGCCGCGCACCCCAAGCACGCGGGCGTGTACGAGCTCCAGGTCGCGAGCTTCGAGGTGGTGGGCAAGGTCGACGGCGAGTACCCCATCTCGCCCAAGGACCACGGGGTGGACTTCCTCATGGACCACCGCCACCTGTGGCTGCGGTCGAAGCGGCAGAACGCGATCCTCAAGGTGCGCCACCAGATCATCAAGGCGGTGCGCGACTACTTCGACGACAACGGCTTCGTCCTCGTCGACACGCCGATCTTCACGCCCAACGCGTGCGAGGGCACCTCGACCCTCTTCGAGACCGACTACCACGGCGAGCCCGCGTACCTGACCCAGTCGGGGCAGCTCTACTCCGAGGCCTCGGCCATGGCCTTCGGCAAGGTCTACTGCTTCGGCCCGACCTTTCGCGCCGAGAAGAGCAAGACGCGACGTCACCTCGCGGAGTTCTGGATGGTCGAGCCCGAGGTCGCCTACATGGACCTCGACGGCGACATGGACCTCGCCGAGGATTTCCTCACCGCGGTCATCGCCCGCGTGCTCGACCGCTGCAAGGAGGAGCTCAAGGTCCTCGAGCGCGACACCACGCAGTTGGAGCGCGTGCAGAAGCCCTTCCCGCGCATCCGCTACGAAGAGGCCATCGCGATCCTCCAGGGCGCCTACGACCTGCGCGACAAGGAGGGCAAGCTCGCCCTCGACCCCGAGGGTCGCCCCGAGCGGCGCCCCGAGTTCGGCGACGACTTCGGCGGCGACGAGGAGACGGTGATCTCGTCGCGCTTCGACCGCCCGGTGATCGTCCACCGCTACCCGGCGAGCCTGAAGGCCTTCTACTTCAAGCGCGACGCGAACGACCCGCGCCTCGCGCTCGGGATGGATGTCCTCGCCCCCGAGGGCTACGGCGAGATCATCGGCGGAGGCCAGCGCGAAGACGACCTCGCCACGCTCCTCGCGGCGATCGAGCACCACAAGCTCCCGCGCGAGGCCTTCGAGTGGTACCTCGACCTGCGCCGCTACGGCTCCGTGCCCCACGCGGGCTTCGGCCTCGGCATCGAGCGCACGGTCGCCTGGACCTGCGGCCTGCCCCACGTGCGCGAGACCATCCCCTTCCCGCGGATGCTCAACCGCCTCACGCCCTGACGCGACGCAGGCGCCGCGCGCGGGTGCGACGTCTCGCCACCCTGACGCGCGTCGACCGCGCGGGCGCGCCGCGTGATCGCGCTTGCCAGGCGCGCGCGGCCGAACGATCAACGCCCGCGTCATCGGCGCGGCGGGGACCACTACGGCGTCCTCTCACCCCGCGCCCTCGCGAAAGGACTCCCTCCATGCGCCTGGCCTCCCTCGCCCCCGTCGTCGTCGCCCTCGTCGCCGCGTGCAGCAGCACGCAGCCGCCGCCGCCCGCCACGGCCCAGACGGTCGTCGAGCCCGCGCCGGCGCCGGCCCCCGCGCCCACCCCGCCGCCCGAGGAGCACGCCGAGGCGCACCTCAACAACGGGCACATCACCCTGGAGCACCAGATCCTCTTCGAATTCGACTCGGACCACATCCAGGAGCAGCAGTCGAGCTCGGTGCTCACCGACCTCGTAGCGCTGATGCGCGAGAACACCCAGATCCGCCGCGTGCGCGTCGAGGGCCACACCGACGTGCGCGGCGACGCGCGCCACAACCAGGACCTCTCGCAGCGGCGCGCCGAGGCCGTCGCGGCGTACCTGCGCGGGCACGGCTTCGAGAACGTGCAGTTCGAGGCCGTGGGCTACGGCGCCACGCAGCCGCTCTGCGGGGAGGACGCCGACGCCTGCCACGACCGCAACCGCCGCGTGGAGTTCACCATCACCGACCCAGCCCCCGCGGCGCAGTGACGGCCCCCGCCTGACGCCCGCGCGGGCCGCGCTTGTATGGCCCGCCCCGACCCACGTACCTATTCGTCCATGCGCGACGCAGGTCTCCGCGGGGTGGTGCTGCTCCTCTCGATGTCGGGGTGCGCCGCGGGCGACGTCGCCTCGGTGACGCAGCCCGACGCGGGCGACCTCGACGCGCCCGACATCCCCACGGTCGACGCGGGGCCCGACGTCGTCGACGTCACCGACGCGGCAGACGTCCCCGTCGAGGCCGCCGCGGCACGCTGCGGCGACGGCGTCTGCGCGGCGCCGACCGAGGACTGCGAGACCTGCCCCCTCGACTGCAACGCCTGCCCCACCTGCGACATGGCCCCGTCGTGCACCGGCGCGCTCGCCGTGCCCACCTCGACCACGCCCCTCACCGCGTGCAGCAACACCGCCGCCGACGGCACGCAGCGCACGAACTACTCGTGCGGCAGCGACCTCGGCGTGTCGCCCGCGAACACCACCTGCGCCGACCCGCAGCTCCGCCTGCGCGTGCGCGAGATCTCGATCCAGCGCGGCTTCTTCGACATCCCGCGGCAGCTCTACTGCGTCATCAGCGCCGAAGACGGGCGCCACTCGGAGCTCCTGCTCACCACGCCGCGCGAGGTCGCGGGCAACCGCAACACCACGCGCATCAACCTCCGCCTCGGCGAGGGGCTCTTCTGGGGTCAGGGAGACCTCTACCGCAGCATCTCGAACATCACCGTCACCTATCAGTGCTTCTTGAGCTCGAACACCGAGGGCGCGATGAACGTCCTCGACGCCATCGCAGGCCGCGCCGGCATGGCCGCCGCGCACGCCGACGGCTACGGCTGGGTCTTCGGCACGGTGTCGGTGCTCAGCACCATCATCGGCAGCTCGCTCAGCGCCGTCGCTGACACGCAGATCCTCGACGTGCAGCAGACCATCTCGGCCGGCGCGCTCCTCGCCATGACCAACGGTCGGAGCTGGGAGATCCGTCGGCGCCGCGGCAACCTCGACCTGTCGGGCGCGTCGGACCTGCGCCTCACGGTCGAGAGCTGGGGCTGCGCCGACGTGCGGAGCGTCGCCCCGTAGCTCAGCGCACCAGCATCTGCACGTAGCGGGTCTTGGTGCTCGCTTCGGAGGGGTACACCGCGCTCGACCAGTAGAGCCCGTTGGCGTTGCAGGGCCAGGTGCCCGCCGCGCACGACCCGAAGGTGAGCGTGGCGAGGTTGAGCATGCCGTTGTCGTAGGTGGTCCAGCCGACCGCGCAGCCGACGCAGTTGCCGACGCCGAAGACCCACCACGACGGCCCCGCGGTGAAGTTCAGGAAGCTGTTCTCGTTGGTGCCCGTGGTCGCGCACCCGCCCGTCGCGCCGCCGCCGTTCACGTCGAGGCCGCGCACGGCGAAGCTCAGCCCGTTGCGCTGCGTGGCGGTGAGGTTCGACGAGGTGAAGTCCGCGCCCGAGCGGATCCAGCTCGTCGCGCAGGTCGCGGAGACGTTCGCCGAGACGAAGGCCGACATGGGCCGCGCGCCCATCATCCCGCGGAAGCCGAAGTGGTACTGCTCGGTGAAGAGCAGGAGGTCGCTCCCGGCGACGGTGGCGTAGGCCGCGCTCTTGTAGTCATCGGTGTCGCGCGCGCCCAAGGCGCCGAAGGTGCTCGCGCCGGTGAACACCGCGTCGGTGTTCCAGCGGCGCGTGTCGGTGGGGGTGCTGTTGTAGACGGTGCCCACCAGCGTCCACCCGCCGCCGTCGGTGGTCATGTCGCAATAGACGTCGAAGGCCGCCGCGCCGCCCGCGCCGTCAGGGTCCACGGGGTAGACCCCGCTGCCCAGCGCGGGGAACCGCGCGTGGATCGCCGCGCACGACGCGAGCGGGGCGCACGCGCCCGACGCGCACGCCCGACCGCCCGCGCAGGCGTTGTTGCACGCGCCGCAGTGAAGGTCGCTCGTCTGCGTGTTCGCCTCGCAGCCGTTGGCGGCCGTCCCGTCGCAGTCCGCGAATCCCGACGCGCACGACGCGACGGTGCAGGCCCCCGCCGCGCACCCCGCGGCGGCGTTGGCGAGCGCGCACGCGCGACCGCACGCGCCGCAGTGCGCCGCGGTGGTCTGCGTGTCGGTCTCGCACCCGTTGGCAGCCATCCCATCGCAGTCACGCCGAAGCCCGCGTCGCAGGCCCCGAGCACGCACGCGCTCGACGTCGCACGACGCGCCCGCGTTGGCGAAGGCGCAGGTCATCCCGCAGGCGCCGCAGTGGGTCACCGACGCGCGGGTGTCGGTCTCGCACCCGTTCGACGGGTCGCCGTCGCAGTCGCCGAAGCCCGCGTTGCACGCCCACCGCGCACACCGACCCGGCGCAGGTCGAGGTCGCGTTGGCGAGGTTGCACGCGCGGCCGCAGCCCCCGCAGTGGTTCACGCTCACGCGCGTGTCGGCCTCGCACCCGTTGTCGACGCGGCCGTCGCAGTCGGCGAAGCCCGCGGTGCACGTGAGCGCGCACGCCGAGGCGACGCACGCGGGCACGGCGTTGGCCGCGCCGGCGCAGGCGTTGCCGCAGGCGCCGCGGTGCGAGACGGCGGTGCGCGTGTCGGTCTCGCAGCCGTTGAGCGCGTTGCCGTCGCAGTCGCCGAAGCCCGCGTTGCAGGCCGTGACGGCGCACGCGCCCATCGCGCAGGCCGACGACGCGTTCGCGAGCGCGCAGGCGTTCATGCACCGCCCGCAGTGCTCGCTCGAGGTCCGCGTGTCGGCCTCGCAGCCGTTGGGAGGGTCTCCGTCGCAGTCGGCGAAGTAAGCCTCACACTCGTAGGCGCACGCCCGCGGCACCGCGGCGCGGTGTGCGGTCGCGCCGCGCACGCGGCCCGCACGCGCCGCAGTTCTACGTCGGACTGGGTGTTCGCCTCGCAGCCGTCGGCCGCGCTCGCGTTGCAGTCGGCGAAGGGCGCGTTGCACGATCCACCGCGCACGCGCCGTTCATGCACGCGGGCATCCGTTGAGGAGCGAGCATCGCGTGTCGCACCCGCCGCACGCGGCGACGTTGGTCTGCGTGTCGACGCAGCCGCCCGCGCAGCAGGTCTGCCCCGCGGGGCACGCGCGGCTCTCGCTGCAGCCCGTGACGCACACGCTACCGACGCAGAGCGTGCCGGCGGGGCAGTCGGGGTCGGTGAGGCACTCGACGCAGGCGTGCGTGGCGGTGTCGCAGCGGCCGCGGCCCGCGCCCCCGTCTCCCGCGCTCGCGGCGCAGTCGTCGTCGGCCCCGCAGCCCGCCGCGCAGGTGTTGGTCGCCGCGACGCAGTACTGGCCCGTCGGGCACTCGTCGGGGGCGGTCACGCACGCGACGCAGCGGCCGTGGTGAGGTCGCACGCGGGGCCCTCGCGCCCGACGCAGTCGGCGTTGGAGGCGCAGCGGAACGGGGCGTCGTCGGCCGCGTCGAGCGCGTCGACGACGTCGGTCGCGTCGACCGTCGGCGCGTCGATCGGGCTCTGCGCGTCGAGTCCCGCGTCGGTCGCGCCGAGGTCAGTGGGCGAGACGTCGCCGCCCGCGTCGGAGGGCCCGACCACCGACGCCTCGAAGGTGCCACAGCCGACGAGCGCGAAGAGCGCGACGCAAACCCAAGCGCGACGAGTCCCATCGCGCGACGGTATCACCCCGCGCCGCGCGGCCGCAGCCGGAGTGCGGTCAGCCCTCGGCGGCGCGCGCCGGGTCGACCTCGGGCGCCGGCGCGTCGCTCGCTCGCCCGGAGTCGGTGGAGAACGTGCCCGTGGTGGAGCGCGGCCGCTCGGGCTCGTCGCTCACCTCGCGGATCGCGTCGACGACGGTCTCCCAGGTGTGCGGGTGATACAGCACCCCGTGGTGGCCGGTGCCCGGGACGCGCACGACGCGCGACCCGTCGAGCGCCGCGCTCTCACCCCCGACCAGGAGGTCGTTCTCGGCCACCACCGAGGTGACCGAGCTCGACTCCAACCGCCCGCGGGTCGCGGCGAGGACGCGCAGCGCGGGAGACTCGGGCGCGAGCTCGCGCGAGAGCTCCATGGGCCACCCCTCGGCGCGGGGCGTGCCGCGGTGGGGCGTGCCGATGGACACCAGCGCGTCGAGGCGACCGCCGAGCACCTGGGCGTACCAACGGGTGATCAGCCCGCCGAGGGAGTGCGCGACCACGATGACCGGCCCGCCGTGGCCCACCCGCTCGACCGTGTCGACGAGGCGCTTCGCGTGCCCGGCGATGTTGCCCGTCGGGGTGTAATTGAAATGCACCTGACGCGGGGCGTGGCCCTCGAGCATCAGATGGCGCGCGAGCGGCTCGAAGACCCCCGACGACGCGAAGTACCCGTGGACGAACACCACGAGGTGCTGCGACGCGCCGTGCTCACGCAGCGTGCGACCGATGCGTGGGATCAACCAGCCTTGCTTTGCGACCGCGGCGACCTCTCGCAAGGTCTCGACGCGGCCTGACCAGCGCCTCTTGCTCACGTAACAGGCACGTTAACACCAAATCGCGCGCCGACGAATTGTTCGTGAGTTTCGCGAGGGTGCGTAGATGTAGTTGCACCGCGGCGGGCGTGTCGCGGCGGGCGGTCACGGGGCGCGCGGCGGCTCGGGCGCGTTCGAGACCTCGACCCAGCGGTCGAGGGTGCGGCGCGCGGCGCCGGAGTCGATCGCGCGGGCGGCGATGTCGGCGGCCTCTTTCAGGTCGGAGGTGACCTCGGCCACGACGAGGGCGGCGGCGGCGTTCAAGAGCACGGCGGTGCGGCGGGGGCCGGGCTCAGCGTCGAGCACGCCGCGGACGATGCGGGCGTTGGTGGGCGGGTCGCCGCCGACGAGGGTCTCTGCGGGCACGGGCTCGAGGCCGAAGTCCGAGGGGACCACGGTGCTCTCGATGAGCACGCCGTGACGCACGCTCACGACCTGGGTGGGGCCAGAGGGCGAGACCTCGTCCATGCCGCCGGCGCCGTGGAGCACCCACGCGCGGCGCGTGCCGAGGCGAGCGAGCACCTCGGCCATCTTGCGGAGGTAGCTCGGAGAGTGGACCCCGAGGAGCTGGTGCGTCGCGCCGCCAGGGTTCGCGAGCGGGCCGATGAGGTCGAAGATCGTGCGGAATCCCAGCTCCTGCCGCACCACCCCCGCGTGCGCCAGCGCGATGTGGAACGACGGCGCGTACAGGAAGGTGATCCCCACCTCGCGCAGGCACCGCGACACCACCGCGCGGGGCGCGTCGATGCGCACGCCCAGGGCCTCGACCACGTCGGCGCTCCCGGTGCGTGAGGTCACCGCGCGCAGCCCGTGCTTCGCCACGGGCACGCCGCAGGCGGCCACCACGATGGCCGCGGCGGTGCTGACGTTGAAGGTCTGCGCGGGCCCGCCGCCGGTGCCGCAGGTGTCGAGCACGACGCCCGGCAGGCCCTCGATGGCCTCGCACCGACGGCGCAGCGCGCGCGCCGCGGCGCGGATCTCGGTGACGGTCTCGCCCTTCATCCGCAGGGCCGTGGCGAGGGCCGCGATCTGCGTCGGCGAAGCGACCCCTGAGAGCACGGCGTCGATCGCGGCGGCGGCCTCGTCCTCGTCGAGGTCACGCCCCTGAACGAGCGCGCGCAGGGCGTCGTGGATCATCGGCGCACGCTAGCACCCTCGACCTTCACCGCTGGCATTCGCGGCGTCGGTGTTGCCTTGACACTGAAATGAACGCGACGATACCGTCCCGCCCGCGCTGCGGCGTGAAACGGTGCGCGTGTTCTGCGCGGTCGCCGCGGTGCCTACGACAGGAGCTTGAGCCACGATGGCCGAGGAGAAGAAGAAGCCCGACCTCAAGGCGCGTCTGAACAAGACCCAGATCGGTCAAGCGCCCCCCGCGGGCGGCGCCGCGCCCCCCACCGACCTCGGCTCCCCGGCCGCCATCCCCGCGCCTCCCGTCGGCAACGACGATCCGCCGCCTCCGGTCGCGGGCGCCGCCGACCCCGCGAGCGACCTGCCAGTCCCTGAGTTCATCCGTCAACAGATGGCCGAGAAGGCCGCCGCCGAGGCCCGCGCCGCCGCCGAGGCCCGCGCCGCCGCCGAGCGCGCCGCCGCCGACGCCCGCGCCGCCGCCGGCCGCAGCCCTGATCCCTTCGCCGCTGCCGCGTCGGCCCGACGCCCCGCAAGAGATCCGCCTCGTCATCGACGACAAGGCCGTCGCCGACTCCGAGGTCGGTCGCGGCCGCTCGAGCACCATCATCGCCATGGTGATCACCGCCGCGCTCGCCCTCGGCGGCGGCATCCTCGGCGGCCTCCAGATCGCGTCGAGCGGCGAGGCCAACAAGACCCGCGAGGCCATCAGCTCGATCCGCACCGCTGTCGACCAGGCCGGCACGGTCATCTCGCAGATGAAGCAGAAGGTCGACCACGCCGCCGCCGCCGCGGGCATCCAGGCCCGCGAGACGGCGAGCAGCCGCCGCGCCCGCGCAGCCGCAGGCGCTCAGCGTCGACACCGACCTCCTCACCTGGTTCGGCACGCAGGGCACCGAGCCGCCGATCACGCCGACCACCTACGCCGGCCGCGTCGGCCGCCTCCGCCCCGACCTCGTGCAGAAGCTCATGACCGTGCAGGTCGGCCTGCAAGACGCCTGGTACCAGCTCCAGTCGCACCAGCGCATCACGCAGGGCAACCTCGACTCCATCCGCGGGTCGCTGGCCACCACGCGCGAGGCCGCGCAGCAGATGACCAACCTCTACGTGGTCTTCACGCCCGGCCCGCAGAACGGCCCGCGCCTGCTCGCCAACCTGGTGCAGGGAGAGATCCAGGGGCAGGGCGTCCACCTCGCGACCACCGTCGGCAGCGGCCCGGCGACGCGCTCGTTCTACGGCGGCGGCGACCTCACCGAGGCCGCCAACATCAACTCGGCCATCCCCATCGACAGCCGCGCCGGGGCCCCCCGCGTGATCGTCGCCCACATCGCCCGCCCGTGGGAGGAGTACCGCGCCCGCGTGCGCGTCCTCAAGGGCCTGGTCGACCGCCTCGAGGCCGAGCACCGGCAGCTCTCCGAGGCCCTCAACCGCCCCGCCGGGGGCTGAACCCCGACCGCCCCCTATCCCCCGCGTCGCCGACAGCCGCCCCAGCGCGCCGTCGGCGCAACATTTCGCGACGCGCGATTACGAAAGACAGTTCGTAGCAACCCCCGCCGACCGCGACGCGGCGGCCGAGGGTCACTCCTTGCTGTCGGCCCGCGGGGGGACGTCGTCGTGCAGCGGCGCCACGCCGCTCTTGCGGCGGTCGGCGAGCGGCGGCGGTAGCTGCGTCGGCGCGTCGGCCGAGGCCGCGCCCTCGGGCTCGTCCACCGCGAGGGAGGGGTTCGCGCAGACCTCCTCGATGCGCGCGAGCTGCGGCGCGTCGGCCTCGTCGCAGGGCTCTCCCGCCTCGAAGACGTCGACGAGGCGCTGGAGCGACGCCCCCACCCCCGGGAGCGACATCGCGGCCTCGATGAGCTTCACCGTGCTCTCGGCGGGCACGCGCGCGGCGCGGCGGTGGATGTCGACCGCCCACACCGCCCACTGCGGGTCGCCCACGATCTTCGCGATGCGCAGCGCGAGGTCGGTCACGCGCACCAGGGCGGCGGGCTCGACCTCGCCCGCGGCCACGCGGTCTTCGATCTCCTCGGCGGCGCGCTTGAGCATGCGCTGCGCCTCGACGGCCTTCGACGCGCGCACGGCCTTCTCGATCCCGTCGGCGAGCATCTGCAGGATCCACGAGCGGCGCACCATCGGCACGCTGATGCCGTTGACCGTGTCTTCTTCGCGCACCGCGGTCACCGCGTGGCCGCAGTGCGGGCACACCGGCGGCCCCTCGGGGAAGGGCGTCTTGCACCGAGAGCACAGGCGCATCGCGCCCGTCGAGCGCACGTGCCGCTGGTCGGTCTCGACCTTCACGAAGACCAGCTCCTGCGCGCCGAGCCGGATGCGGTCGCTGTCGGCGAGCTCTTGCGAGCCCGCGACGGGGCGGCCGTTCACGCGGGAGCCGTTGCGGCTGGCGAGGTCGACGAAGACCGCCTTGCCGCCCGACACCACGATCCGCGCGTGCTGCCGCGAGATCAGCGGGTCTTCGATGGTGATGTGGCAGTCGGGGCTGCGCCCGATGAGCGTCTCGCCCGGCGGCAGATCGAACTCCTGCAGGAGGAAGCGGAGCCTGAAGCGCGACACCGCGGCGATGATAGGCAGCGCGAAGATGCACCGTCAACGCGGCGCTTCAGTGGTAGCGTCGTCGGCGATGCACGACGCGCTCACGCGGGCCTTCGACGAGGTCGTCGCGCCGCTCTTCGCCCGCGACGGCGGCGGGGCGGAGCTCTCCGTCGCCGACGACGGCGCGTCGGCGGAGCTGCGCTTCACGGGTCGGTGTCGCGGGTGCCCGGGTCGGGCGCTGTGCGCGGAGTCGGTGGCGCTGCCCGCGCTGCGGAGCGCGGCGCCCGAGCTCCGCGCGGTGCGGTTTCGGTAGGGTCTTCGCGCGGTCAGAACCCGAGGCCGCCGAGCGGGTCGAGCTCCGCGGCCGACGGGCCGGCGTCGCGCTGCGCCGCAGGCGTGGCGGCGGAGCGACGCTGCGCCCCGGCGTTCGCCGCCGACGCGGACGCGGCGGCCCCGCGTCGGCGTTCTGCACCCGGCGGATCTTGCCCGTGATGCGGTCGACGATGTCGGCGTTGGGGTCGCCCACCACGTTGCCCGTCTCGGGCTGCGCGAGGTCGACGCGCGCGGCCTCGCGCACGTTCTTGGTCGGCGCGTTGCGGCGCAGCGTCGCGAGCTGCCCCTCGGTGGCGAGCTCGGAGTACACGAGGCAGAAGGCGTTGTAGAAGGTCGTCGCGTCGACCACGTGCAGGCGGGTGTTCTCGTCGCGCCACTCGACGGTGCGCAGGCGGCTGCCCTCCATCACGCGGCGGCCGGGGCCGAAGAGCGACTCGAGCTGGGTCGAGAAGTCGTCGAGGTTGATCTGCGCGCCCGCGGTGTTGCGGGCCTGCACGCGCTTCCAGAGCCGGTCGTTGATGAAGAACATGAACTCCCGGTTCCCGCGGGAGTCTTCGTAGACCAGCATCGACTCGTTGTTGTTGTGCGTGTACTCGTCGCCGATGAACGACGTGTCCCAGCGGCGGTGCGCGGCCGCGCCGTCGAACTGGATGTAGCTCCGCTCGACGTTGCGGATCTCGTTGTTGCGCTCCTCGTTCAGCCGGTACTGCTCGATCTGCCCGAGGTTCTTCATCCGCGGCTGGTACGTCGACCGGATGAGCTGCCGGTAGTACTCCAGCACCTGGTCGTGGTTCATCCCCCAGCGGATCTGCCCGAGCTCCTGCGCGATGCGCGGCGAGAGCGGGATCTGCTCCGCCGCCTGCGCCGCCGGGGGCCGACGGCGGGGCTGCGGGCGCCTGCGCGGCTGGGTCATGCCCCCGAGCGCGAAGACCGTTGTCGAGAACGCGACCAGACCGACGGCGACCAGCTTCCTCATGACTCCTCGATGGCCCCGGTGGGGGCGGTGGGCGGCGGCACCATACCGCAGCCCCGCGCACCGATCACGCGCGGCGGTCGCTGCGACGCGCGCCCCCGCGCGCTTCATTCACTCGCGCCCGCGGCGCTCTGGTTGCGCTCGGCCCGCGATGCCGACACCATCGCCCCACGCCGCGGGCGCGCCGACCCGCTCCTCCGATGCTCCCGGTGACCCGATGATCAGCCGTCGCCTCGCCCTCGCGCCCGCAGCGGCGCTGGCGATCACCCTCCTGCCCTCCGCGGCCCTCGCCGACGACAACCTCTTCACCACGGCCCTCACCCGCTACGGCTGGGGCGCGGCGCTGCCCGCGGCCTTCGTCGTGGGGCTCCTCACGGCGGCGACGCCCTGCGTCTACCCGATGATCGCGATTACGGTCTCGGTCTTCGGCGCGCGCAAAGAGACCCGCGGGCGGGCGATGCTCCTGTCGACGGCCTTCGTCCTCGGCCTCGCGGCGCTCTTCGTCCCCCTCGGCCTCGTCGCGGGCCTGAGCGGGACGGTGGCCGGCCGCCTCGCGGGCTCCCCCGCGGTGCAGGTCTTCGAGGCGGTGTTGATGTTCGTGATGGCCCTGAACATGTTCGGGCTCTTCGAGGTCACGCTGCCGTCGTCGCTGCAGAACCGCCTCGCGTCGATGGGCGGCCTCGGCGTGAAGGGCGCGTTCATCATCGGCTTCGCGACGGGCCCCATCGCGGCGCCCTGCGCGACCGCGGGGCTCGTCGGGATCCTCGACTACGTGTTCCGCCAGCGCGACGTGGTGGGCGGGGGCGTGTCGCTCTTCGCGTACTCGCTGGGGCTCGGCCTCCCGTTCTGGCTCGTGGGCGCGCTCTCGCTCGGCCTGCCGAAGCCCGGCGTGTGGATGGACCGCATCAAGAGCGTCTTCGGCGTGGTGCTGGTGGTGCTGGGCCTCTGGTACCTGCGCACCCTCGTGCGGCCCCTCGGGCATCCGCCCGCGCTCCCCGGCGGGCCGTGGCTCTTCGGCGCGATGGGCGTCGCGGGCCTCGCGCTCGGCGCGATCCACCTCTCGCTCAAGGAGGGCACGGCCTCGCAGCGCGCGCGCAAGGTCGCGGGCGTGACCCTCGCGAGCCTCGGCGCGGTGTGGCTCCTCGCGTGGCAGCCGCCCGCGCCCACCATCGCGTGGCTCACCGACGCGCGCGGCGACGCGACGCTCGCCGCGGTGGAGCGCGCGCGCGGCGCCCGACGGCCCGTGCTCATCGATTTCGGCGCGACGTGGTGCGCGGCCTGCGAGGAGCTCTCGCACGTGACCTTCACCGACCCCGACGTGCGCCGCGAGGCCGAGCGCTTCGTCGCCGTGAAGGTCGACGCCACCGACCCCACCGAGGCGATGGACGCGCTCCAGCGGCGCTACCAGGTGCGCGGCCTGCCCACGGTGCTGCTCATCGGCTCCGACGGCCGAGAGGTGGCGCGGGTGACGGAGTTCGTCCCCGCGGCGCGCATGCTCACCCTCATGCGGGGCGTCGATTGAGTCGCGTCAGGGGGATTCACTGCGTTGATGCTGGCCCTCGGGTGCAGCGACCCTCCCGCGCCCGCCGACGGCGGGCTCGACGCGACCACCGACGGAGGCGTGTGCCTCGCGGCCGGCGCCGAGGTGGAGCTCGGCACGGGGGTCGACGGTTCCTTCGCGGGGTACCGCCCGCTCGGAGAGCGCGCCGAGGTGGTGCTCACGCCGGGGCCGCAGGGCGGCCAGCACCTGTGGGTGGCGCTGCGCGCGAGAGGCATCGACCCGACGCTCCCGCGCCTCGCGCTCGCGGCCTACCGGGCGACCGACGGCGAGCTCCTGGGTCGCATCCGGATCCGGCTGCGCATGACGCCCGCGCCCGAAGACCCCTCGCTCCTCGCGCTGCCCGCGCAGACGCTGGTCTTCGACGACGACAAGTACTGCTCGGTGCTCCCGGGCGACGTGCGCGTGGTGATGGACTTCGACGACCTCGCGGGCCACTGCGTCCACGACGAGCGCACGCTGCGGGTGACGGGCATCGACCCCGCGGCCGACCCGCGCGACATCCGCGCGCGCGAAGACTGCTGCACGATGCGCTTCCCTCGCTGCTACCCCGACGCGGGGGCGGTCGCGCCGGTCGACGCCTCGACGCCGTAGCTCAGCCGCTCTGCAGCG
This sequence comes from Polyangiales bacterium, assembly GCA_041389825.1. Lineage (GTDB taxonomy): Bacteria > Myxococcota_A > Polyangia > Polyangiales > JAEYZO01. Next base: position 16,677 of record JAWKRC010000028.1, read on the forward strand.
CCTGCTCGATCGCGGGCGCCGAGAAGCCGCGGAGGATGTGCCCGCGCACGTCGAGGATCGGGATGCTCCCGGTGGGCACGCCCGCGCGCGCGGCCTTCTCCTGCATCTCGCGCGCGGCCGAGGGGTCCTGCTCGATGTCCTTCTCGACGAAGGCGACGTGGCGCGAGCGAAGGTAGGCCGCGGCCTGGTGACACGCGCTGCACCACGACGCGCCGTACACGATCACGTCGGGCTGCCCGCTCGGCGCGCGCTGCGCCGTGGTCGCTCCCGCGCCCGCGCTGGGCGCGGCGGGGGGCGGCGCGGCGGGCGTTCCGAGCGCGCCCGCGTGGCCCGCGAGCGCGAGCACCTGGTCGGCGAGGGTCTGCGCGCGCACGGCCCGCGTGGGGTACAGCCCGTTCGCGCCCGCGCTCCGCAGGTCGGTGACGTAGACCCACCCCGGCGAGCGGAGCTCCGGGCGAGACGGGTCGACGCGCACCACCTCGCGACGGTCGGCGGGCACGTCGTCGACGCGCTCGGCGGGGTGGGCGTTGCCCTGCGGGTCGAACCAGAAGAACAGCAGGCCCTCGGCGTTCGCCCGCACCTCGAAGGGCACCTGTGGGGCCACCTCGGGCGACTCGGGGCGCACGCCGCGAGGGTCGGGCGCGGGGTTCGCGCGGCCCCGGCACGCGCCGAGGGCCGCGAGCAGCGCGAGGGAGACGAGGGTCGGGCTACGCATCGGCGGTCTCCGAGAGGTTCATCCACTCCTCCGTCCAGGCGTCGACCTTGCGGGCGAGGCTCTGCTCGGCCTCGGCCTTCGACGCGATGGCCTGCCAGTCGCGGGAGTCGTCGCTCGCGAGCTCGGCGCGCAGGGCCTTCAGCTTCGCCTCGTTCTCGGCGATGAGCTTCTCCAGCTCGGCGACGCGCTTCGCGCGCTTCTCGGCGTCGCGGGCCTTGCGACGGCGCTCCTCGTGCGAGTCCTTGCCCGCCTTCGGCGCCGCGGGCGGCGGGGCCTTCGCGGGCGGGGCCTTCGGGGGCGGAGGGGGCTCGGGCGCGACCAGCGACCCGCGGCCGTGCCGCGCGGCCCAGTCGGCGTAGCCCGCGGGGTGAAAGGTCGCCGCGCCGTCGGCGAGGTGCATCACCCGCGTCGACACGCGGTCGAGGAAGTACCGGTCGTGCGAGACCATCACCACGGTGCCCTCGAAGCGCGCGAGGGCCTCTTCGAGGATCTCGCACGCGGGGATGTCGAGGTGGTTCGTCGGCTCGTCGAGGAGCAGGAGGTTGCGGGGGACGAGCAGGAGCTTGGCGAGCGCGAGGCGCGTGCGCTCTCCGCCCGAGAGCGAGCCCACCGCGCGGAAGGGGTCGTCGCCCCAGAAGCGAAAGCGCGAGAGGTATTGCCGCGCGGCGTCGACCACCATGTCGGGCCGCACCGCGCGCACCTCGTCGACGCACGATCGCGCCGGGTCGAGCGACTCGAGGTGCTGGTCGAAGTAGCCCATGTCGAGGTTGGTGCCGAAGCGCATCGCGCCGCCGTCGCCCTCGTCGGTCATCCCCGCGAGGCGCTTGAGCAGGGTGCTCTTGCCCGAGCCGTTGGGGCCGATGATGGCGAGGCGGTCCAACCGCTTGAGGCGCAGGTCGATTCCCGAGAAGAGCTGGCGGCCGCCGCGCGCCGCGGAGAGCGACTCGGCCTCGATCACCACGTCGCCCGAGCGGCGCGGGGTCGCGAAGCGCAGGCCCAGCTTGCGCGCGTCGCCCCACACGTCCTCGGGGCGGTCGAGGCGCGCGATCTTGTCGAGCATCTTGCGGCGCGACTTCGCCTGGTTGGTCTTCTGCCCGGCGATGTTGCGGCGGATGAACTCCTCGGTGCGGGCGATCTCCTGGCGCTGAAGCTCGACCTCGCGGCGCTCGCGGGCGAGGTCCTCCTCGCGGGCCACGAGGTACTGGCTGTAGGGCAGCGGGTAGACCCTGAAGCGCAGCAGGCCGAGCTCCGCGGTGATCGGGCAGGTCGCGTCGAGGAACGCCCGGTCGTGGCTCACCACGATCACCGCCCCGGGGAACGCGCGGACGAAGCCCTCGAGCCAGCCCGTGGTCTCGAGGTCGAGGTGGTTCGTGGGCTCGTCGAGGAGGAGCAGGTCGGGCTTCGACGCGAGCACGGCGGCGAGCTGGAGCCGCCCGCGCTCTCCGCCCGAGAGCGACTGCACGGGCCGGTCGAGGTCGGCGTCGGTGAAGCCCACCCGGTGCGCGAGCGCGCTCACCTCGCGCTCCACCGCGTCGGCGCCCGAGGCGTGGTAGCGGTCCTGCGCGCGGGTGAGGCGCGCGAGGGCGGCCTCGCTCCCGTCGGCGACGGCGTGCTCGGCGGCGGTGAGCTCCTCGCGCGCCGCGCGGGCCTCGGCGAAGGGCTTGAGGAGCACGTCGATGAGCCGACCCGAGGCGTCGGGCTCGTGCGACTGGCGCAGCCACCCGACGCGTACGCCCTTCTGCACGAGCACCCTGCCCTCGTCGGGGTTGAGCCCGCCGGTGAGGAGACGGAGCAGCGTGCTCTTGCCCTGACCGTTCGGCGCGACGAGGGCCATGCGGTCGCCCGCGGCCAGAGTGAAGGACACGTCCTCGAAGAGGAGGTCGGCGCCGTACGCGAAGGAGACCCGATCGACCTGCACGATGGTCATGGCGGCCGCGCGGTCGTGACGGATCGCCCCGGCGGTGTCAACCACCGCGGAGCTCCCGGCGAGGGGCGCCGCGCGGAGAATTGCCCGCGCGCGCTCGCGTTGCGTACAGTCGCGCGTGGCCGAGACGCGAGGGCGAAGGTGATCGTCGCGACCCTCAGAGGCGGCGACTGATGCCCACCGAAGACGACCTCCTCGAACGAACGCTCACGCGCGAGATCATGGACCGCGTGCGCCGCATCGCCGCGCTGCGGGCGCGCGACGACGAGCCCTTCGTGCCGGGCCGCACGCCCGTCCGCTACGCGGGGCGGGTCTACGACCAGGAGGAGCTGGTCAACGTCGTCGGCAGCGCGCTGGAGTTCTGGCTCACGGCGGGCCGCTGGCACCGACGGCTCGAGGCTGACCTCGCGGCGTGGTTCGGCGTCCCCCACGCGCGGCTCGTGAACTCAGGGTCGAGCGCGAACCTCGTCGCGACCGCGGCGCTCACGAGCCCGCACTGGGGCGACCGACGGCTGCGCCCCGGCGACGAGGTGATCACCGTGGCGGCGGGCTTTCCGACGACGGTGTCGCCGTCGGTGCAGCTCGGGCTGGTGCCGGTCTTCGTCGACATCGACCTCGCCACGGCCAACGTCGACGCCTCGCGCCTCGAGGCCGCGCTCTCGCCGCGCACCCGCGCGGTCATCCTCGCGCACACGCTGGGCAACCCCTTCGACCTCGCCGCGGTGCGCGCCCTCTGCGACCGCCACGGCCTGTGGCTCATCGAGGACAACTGCGACGCCGCGGGCTCGCTCTACGACGGAAAGAAGACCGGCACCTTCGGCGACCTCGCCACGCTGAGCTTCTACCCCGCGCACCACATGACCACCGGAGAGGGCGGCGCCGTGCTGTGCCGCGACGACGAGATGCTCCGCGTGGTCGAGAGCTTTCGCGACTGGGGCCGCGACTGCTGGTGCGCGGCGGGCGTCGACAACACCTGCGGCCAGCGCTTCGGCTGGCAGCTCGGCGAGCTCCCCTGCGGCTACGACCACAAGTACACGTACAGCCACATGGGCTTCAACCTGAAGATGACCGACCTTCAGGCCGCCATCGGCCACGCGCAGCTCGCGAAGCTCGACGGGTTCTGCGACGCGCGGCGCGTCAACTGGAGGTACTTCCGCGAGGCCCTCGACGACCTCTCGGAGTTCTTCGTGCTGCCCGACGCGACCCCAGGCGCCGACCCGAGCTGGTTCGGCTTCATGCTGGTCGTGCGGCCCGGCGCGCCCTTCACCCGCGACGAGCTGGTGCGCCACCTGGAGTCGCGGCGGATCCAGACCCGGATGCTCTTCGCCGGCAACCTCGCTCGGCAACCCGCCCTCACCCGCCTCGCCGAAGACCGCGTCGCGCGCGGAGAGCCCCTGCCCTACCGCGTCGCGGGCCCGCTCGAGAACACCGACCGCGCCATGAACGACGGGCTCTGGTTCGGCGTGTACCCCGGCCTCTCGCACGCCGCCCGCGCGTTCATCGCCGACGAGGTGCGCGCCTTCGCCGAGCGCGCCGCCGGTCGGCGCTGAGCGCTCCGCTGGAGCTCTGAGCGCTTGACCGCGCGGTGCGGCACCGCGCACAACCCCGGGTCATGACGGCGCGCACCCTCCTCGTCGCGGCGCTCGCGCTCCCGCTCCTCGCGGGCTGCGACGACGCGATCCCCGACGCGACCGACGCGGCGGACGTCCCCGTGACCACGGACCTCGGCGCGGGTGAAGACGTGCCGGTCGTCTCGCTCGACGGGCTCCGCTCGCTCTCGATCTCGCCCGCTTCGGTCACCCTCGACGGCGGCCCCACCACCGTCGCCACCGCGCGCTTCACCGCGACGGGCACCTTCGACGACGGCTCGACGCGCGACGTGAGCGCCGCGCTCCAGTGGGAGCTCTCGCCCTCGCGCCTCGGCCGCGTCGAGCGCGGGGAGTTCCGCTCGGGGATGATCTCGGGCGGCGAGGCCCAGGTGATCGCGCGGCCTTCGCGCACCTCGCCCATCAGCGCCTTCGCCACGGTGCGCGTGCGCTGGGTGGCGAACAACGTCGCCGCGTCGCTCCCGGCAGACATCGCCGCGCGCTTCGCCTCGGCCACCGAGCGCGCCGCCAACGCCGCGACCATCGTCTACCCCTACGACGAGGTCACGCTCCCGCCGAACCTCTCGGGCATCGAGGTCCACTGGCGCGGAGACACCCGCGCGACGGCCTACGAGCTGCGCTTCTCGTCTCCGCTCGCCGACGTGCACCTCTACCGCGGGTGCACCGCGGTGGGCGGAGGCTGCGTCGAGGCCCTCGACCGCACCGCGCTCCGTCAGGTCGCCGACACGCACCGCGGCGCGACGGACGACGTCTCGCTCACCGTGCGCACGCTCCACGCCGACGGTCACGTCAGCGCCTCGGCGCCGGTGCGCGTGCGCTTCACCCCCGACGACGTGCAGGGCGCGCTCTACTACTGGACCGCGGCGCGCCCAGCGAACGGCGTGTACCGCTACGACTTCACCAACGGCGACCGCGAGCCGCAGCCCTTCCTCACGCAGGCCGACTCGCCCCGCGACCACAACGGGACGCAGCACGCCTGCGTCGGCTGCCACGCGCTCTCAGACGACGGCCGCCAGCTCGCCGCGGTGCTCGGCGGCGGCAACGTCGCCGACCTCGTCGTGCTCGACGTCTCCACCCGCGCCACCACCGCGCAGCGCATCCAGCGCTGGGCGCAGCTCGCGACCTTCTCCCCAGACGCCTCGCGCATCCTCTCGGTGCTCGACGGGCGCTTCTCGCTCCTCTCGACGGCCGACCTCTCGCGCACGCGCTCCGTCGACGTGGGCGGCGTGGGCTCGCACCCCGAGTGGTCGCGCACCGACAACGGCGTGGTGTTCGCGCGCTTCAACGACCAACGCGAGAGCATCTTCACGCGCCGCGGCGCCATCGCGTGGCTGCCCCGCACGGGCGAGGCCTTCGGCGCGGCGCAGGTGCTTGTGCCCGCGGTGCGCGGCGAGAACCGCTACTACCCCGGCCTCACGCCAGACGGCCGCTGGGCCGTCTTCAACCGCTCGGTGTGCCCCAACGGGAGGGAGCCGCCCGACGGCGTCCCCATGGAGGGAGACACCCCCGGCGTTCACCCCTGCGACGGCTACGACGACCCGAGCGCCGAGCTCTGGATGGTCGACACGCAGCTCCCCACGCACGCGCCCCTCGCGCTCGCGACGGCGAACCGCCGCGGCCCGACCGACACCAGCGACGCGCTCACCAACTCGTGGCCGAAGGTGTCTCCGTTCTCGAGCCTGTCGCTCGGTCGACGGATCTATTGGGTGACCTTCTCGTCGCGCCGCGGGTACGGGCTGCGCCTCGCGCAGAACACCCGCCCGCAGCTCTGGATGGTCGCCGTGTCGGTGCCGAGACCGAAGACCAGCAGCCGCTCAGGGCCGACCCGAGCGCGCGGCCCTTCTGGCTGCCCTTTCAAGACCTCGAGACGGGCAACCACATCGCGCAGTGGACGAGCACCGCCGTCGCGCCGCAGTGAGGCACGAGCCCGTTTCGACCCGCGCGCGAAAGGGGTATGAGCGTCGCCCATGGAGCTCATCCAGGCCGGTCCGCTGAAGGTGCGTTGCTACGGTCGGGGCGACGGCCCGGCGGTCGTGCTCTGCCACGGCTACGGCGCGCCCGGAGACGACCTCTGCGGCCTCGCCGAGGCGATCGACGCGGGCGACCGCGCGCGGTGGTTCTTCCCCGAGGCGCCGCACCGGATGCCGCCGGAATACGGCCCCATGGGTCGGCAGTGGTGGCCCATCGACATGATGGCGATCCAGCGCGCGATCATGAGCGGCGCGGGTCGGGTGATCGACCCCGAGGCCGAGCCCGAGGGGATGCCCGACGCGCGCGCCGCGCTCACCGAGTGCCTCGCGTGGCTGAAGGAGCACCGCGGCCTCGACCCCACGCGCACGGTGATCGGAGGCTTCTCGCAGGGCTCGATGCTCACCACCGACCTCGCGCTCACCGCCGACGAGACCTACACGGGCCTGCTGGTCTTCTCGGGAACGCTCCTCGCGCGCCCCCGCTGGGAGGCCGCGCTGCGCGCGCGGGCGACGCCGCTCCAGGTGTTCCAGAGCCACGGGAGCGTCGACCCGATCCTCCCCTACGCCGCGGCGGAGTCGCTGCGCTCGACGCTCACCGCGGGGGGCGCGAAGGTCGAGTGGGTGCCCTTCAAGGGCGCGCACGGGATCCCCGACCTGGTCATGGCCCGCGCCGGATCATGGCTCCGCGATCGCTTCGAGTGACCGGGACGGATCGCGAACCGTACGGGGACGGTCTGTAGACCGGGGGTGGAGGGTCTCCAGACCCTATGGGATGGGTCCCCGGACCCTGGGAGGACGGTTCCCGAACCCTGGGGGGACGGTTCCCGAACCCTGGGAGGACGGTTCCCGAACCCTGGGGGGAGGGTCAGAGCGACCGTCGCGCGTGGTCGACCGCGGCCTGCACCGCGGTGCGGGTGGCCTCGGCGAGGCGCTTCGCGTTCAGCCCGTGAGGGTCGACCGACGGCCCCACACAGAGCGCGACGCGCGTCTTCGGAGCGGTCATCACGCGGGTGAGGTGCGCGCCGAAGGTCTCCTCGAAGAAGACCGCGTGCGGCTCGGCGTACGCGAGCCCGAGCGGTACCACCTCGGCGCCGGCCCCGAGCGCCGCCACGAAGGCGCCCGGGTGGAACGGCCGAACGACGTCGTCGGGGTGCGTGGTCCCCTCGGCGAAGACCGTCACAGTGCGACCGAGGGAGAGCTGTCGGGCGAGCTCGCGGATCGACGACGCGCCGCTCGTGGGGTTGCTGCGGTCGACGTAGAGCGTCTCGCCCACCGCGGCGAGGCGGCCGAAGACCGGCCACTGCGCGAGGTCTCCGCGCGAGAGCATGTGACCGCCGAAACGCGAGAGGATCACCAACACGTCGAGCATCGAGCGGTGGTTCGCGACGAGGAGGCGCCCTCCCGTAGGGGCCGGGCCGAGCACGGGGCCCGAGGGGTCGACGACGACCTCGACCCCCGCCGACGCGAGCGCGTCTCCCGCCCAGCGCCGCACGCGCGCGTCTCGGGCCGCGTAGGAGTCGCCGTCGAGGGCGCGGTCGAGCTCGATGCGCGCGAGGTGGTGGAGGGTGTGCGCGGTCACGCGCGCCGAGCGCAGGCCCAGGCGCAGCCCGTCGAGGAGCGCTGTCACGCGGCGTGTGTACCACCGCCTCGCGGCGCGCGCGTCAGGGCAAGGTGAGGTAGCTCGTGCAGGCGCCCTCGGAGCCGCGGCGCGTCGAGCCGATGCGGTCGGACTGGATCCACCCGATGCGCGAGCACTGGTACCAGAGCCGGTCGAAGCGGCTCTGCAGGCACGTTCCGTAGGGCATCTCGCGGCCGTAGCTCCCCGAGAAGCAGGTCGCCGTCGACGCGGGAGGCGTCGCGGGAGGCGTCGCGGGGGGAGCGCCGCCCGACGAGGTGTCGCTCCCGTTGCCGCAGCCGAGGGGGGTGTCACGCGGCACCATCTCGGCGCGCACCGTGATGCGGTCGGACCATCCCGCGGAGCTCGCGTTGAAGAGCTCGCGGGTGATGACGGGCGAGGCGTCGATGATGGGTCGGCGCGCGGCGCGCTCGACGCAGATGTTCGGGCCCACGTCGGCCACCTCGGCCACGCACCAGCGGCCGGTGCGGGGGTTGGTCACGCGCACCTTCGCGCCGCAGCCGAAGCGCCACGCGTCGGCGATGTAGAGCCAGCGGCCGTCGGCGGTGCCGCGGCAGGCCATGCGCTGCGTGTCGACGCCGCCCCCGAAGGTGGTGACGTAGTAGGTGTCGTCGTCGGGGATCGTGCGCCCCGCGATCTCTCCCGAGCGCGGGCAGTAGTACCCGCCCACTGTGAGCTCGCTGGTGACCGTGGCCGACACGCCCTCGCCGCCCTCGGCGACCACGGCGTCGTCGGCGGCCATACAGCCCGAGAGCGCCAGCGCACCGACCACCCCGAAGACCCCGCGTGCCCGACCCACCATCCGCCAACCTCCTTCGGTGGGTGCAGAGCAGGCGATGTGCCGCGCGGTCGGGCGCGCCGCCCAGCGCGGCTCGACACGCGCGCCGCACGGTGCGGTCTGGTCACCCTAGCCCCAGGTCAGGGGACTCCCACCCAATCTGCGCGCGGCGTCGGGGAATTGAGTTAGGGTCAACGCCCGTGGATGCGCTGCGTCGAGGGAGCTTCACGGTCGCGTTCCTGGTCTGCGTCGCGGGGTGCGCGTTGGAGAACCCGACGCTCGCTCCCTACGCGGCGGACGGGGGCGTGGCGGAGACAGGCGACTTTGATGTCGTGAATGACGTGTCGGGTGACACCGGCGTCGACGCGGGCCCTGACGCGAGGGCCGACGTCGCCGACGCGACCGACGCGACCGACGCGACCGACGCGGGGGTGATGGACGCGGGCGACGACGTCGTCGTTGCGGACGCGGGCGAGGACGCGGGCGAGCCCGACGTGGTCACGGTGGACGCCGGGCCGGAGGACGTCGAGCCGCCCGACGTGACGATGATGGACGCGGGGCCCGGAGACGTGGGCTCGGAGGACGTCGTGACGACGGACACCGGACCCGTCGACGCGGGGCCGGAAGACACCGGCCCGATGGATACGGGCCCGGTCGACGCCGGACCGATGGACACCGGCCCCACGGACACGGGTCCTGTCGACACGGGTCCTGTCGATACGGGGGTGGTCGACACGGGGGTGGTCGACACGGGCCCGCCCGACACGGGCGTCACCAACTGGCGCGTGGACCTGACCGCGTCGACGTACACCTCATGGCGAGGGGGCGGACACGGCAACGTGCGCTCGCGCAACTGCGGCGCGGGGCAGGTGATGACGGGCTTCGGCGTGCGCGCGACCGACTACGTGAACGAGCTCGCCGCGCGCTGCGCATCGCTCAACCCCGACGGCAGCCTCGGTCCGTCGAGCACCACGGACTGGTTCGGCGGGGGCGAAGGCTCGCGCGTCACCGACGACTGCCCCTCAGGGCAAGTGGCGATCCGCTTCGACGGGCGCGCGGGCGGGATCATCGACCGGCTCCGCGCGTACTGCGCACCGCTCCAGCCGTGGGTGACCAGCGGTACGACGGGCATGCGGCTGTCGAACCACGGCGGCGGCGGAGGCAGCGAGTTCGACGACCCCTGCCCCGCGGGGAGCGTCGCGACGGGGATGGACCTCGACGACGCGTTCTTCGACTTCCGCACGCGCATCGGAGCCTTCAGGCTGCGGTGCTCGCCGATCCGTCGCTGAGAGGATGAGGGTCTGAGGGAGGAGAGGGCGCGGGATCGTTCTCCCGCGCCCCGAAGGAGGCGCGCGGGGCTCAGTAGCCCGCGGGCAGGATCACGCTGGAGAGCGGCGTGCGCTGCGAGTCGCCGTCGGTCCAGGTGATCGGCCCGTTGAGGTAGTCGAGGTGCAGGTCGGTGTAGCCGCCGAAGTACCCGGTGCCCGACGGGTCGCGCGCGGTGCCCCAGGAGTTCTTGATACGGATGAAGTCCACGGTGCCGTAGCGCACCGCGAGGGCCTGGTCTTCTTCCGAGGCGAGCTCGCCCGCGCGGAGCGTGCGGGGCTCGGCGCCCGGCTCGTTCAACGTGACCTCGTAGTCCTCCATCACCGTGAGGTGGCCGCCCTGGCGACCCGGCGACGTGAGGTTCGACATCTGGAACACGCCCGACGACGACATCGCGTTGAAGTCCACCAACCACGAGATCAGCACGGGCTGGCCGTCGTTGAGGGCGCGCATCACGCGCTGCATGAACTGCGCGCGACCCGACGCCGAGGTCGGGTACGAGGCGCTGCGCCACGCGAAGCGGCCCCAGCCGATCACGTCGGCGAGGGTGCCGTCGACCTGCTGCGCGCGCCCGCTGCGCATCACGTACGTGCGGATCGGGATCGACTCCACGCGGCGGAAGAACCCGCGGTCGCTCACGCGGGTGGAGCTCACGGTGCTCGTGCCGCGCGCGCCGAAGACGCGCACGATCTCGCCCCGCACGCTCTCGTTGAGCTGCCACGCGTCCATGAGGGCGTTGAGCACGGTCTCGGGGTTGCGGCGGGCCTCGGCGGTCGCGAGCGCGCCGCCCTCGTTGAGGGCCGTGTTGATCGCGCGGAGCGCGTCGCTCTGGCGCTGCGAGCGAGACGCCTCGGCCTCCTCGGGGATGAACTCGGCCTCGTACACCACGCCCCGCGCGCGGAGGATGGTCATCGCGCCGTCCCACCACCCGCCCGTGGGCACCTCGGCGCGGCCCGCGGAGGTCGTCGTCACGCGGCCGCCGGTGATCTTGCCGTACCAGTCCCAGAAGGTGATCCAGCTCTCGGAGACGTTGATGTCTTCGCCGGTGCGCGCGCGGTGCAGCGACTCGACCCACCCCGTCGCCGCGTAGCTCCAGCAGTTGCCGATCGACTGGTTGCGCACCGCCGTGTGGTTCACGTCGGTGACGGGCTCGACGTACTCCGCCCCGTCGCCGTCGGCGTTGATCGCCTCGTCGGTCGCGCAGCCGCTCACCGCCGGCGCGGCCAGCGCCAGGAACAGCCCGAGCCGCCAACCGCGGCGCCAGTCACCCAGAATCGACATCTGCGAGGTCTCCTGTAGGGGGGTGTAGGATACGCGCGGGACCCTAAGCCCCACGGGCCTTTCAGCGCAAGGGGCTCCCCGCGAAGTCGGGGTGTCGCCCACGCCCCGGGGTTGGTATCACCGCCCGCATGGAGACCCCGCGCATCGACTTCGGCGACGACGGCTTCCTGCTCGTGCTCACGGGCGCGGGGGTCTCGGCCGAGAGCGGCATCCCGACCTTTCGCGACGCCGACGGCCTCTGGGAGAACCACCGCGTCGAGGACGTCGCCTCTCCCGAGGGCTTCGCGCGCGACCCCTCGCTCGTGTGGCGCTTCTACTCACTGCGCCGCGAGGCGGCGTCGAAGTGCTCGCCCAACCCCGGTCACCGCGCGCTCGCGGCCTTGGAGGAGCGCATGGGCGACCGGATGCTCCTCGTCACGCAGAACGTCGACGGGCTGCACCAGCGCGCGGGGAGCGAGCGCGTGGTGGAGATCCACGGCAGCCTCTTCCTCACGCGCTGCGCCGACTGCGACCGCGCGTCGTTCCACGACACCTCGAGCCACCACGACGCGCCCCCGTCGTGCGACGCGTGCGGTGAGGGGCGGCTCCGCCCTGACATCGTGTGGTTCGGCGAGGCCCTCGACCGCCGCGCGCTGCGCCGCATCGAGGCCTTCGTCGAGCGCGCTGGGAAGAACCTCGTCTACCTCGCGGCGGGCACGTCAGGGATGGTCTACCCGGCGGCGGGGCTCGTGCACGTCGCGCAGCAGGTGGGCGCCGACACCTGGCTGGTGAACGCCGACTCGCCGCAGAACCGCGGGGAGTTCAAGCATTTCGTGCAGGGCCGCTCGGGCGAGGTGCTCCCCTCGCTCCTCGGCGTCGAGGCCGAGCTCAGCGCCGCCGACGCGCGGGCGTGACGTGCAGCCGCTGCGCGGCGGCCTCGTAGAGCCCCACGCAGCGCTGGTGCGACTCCCTCGCGGCGACCACCAGCCGCTGGCTCCGGTCGAGGAGCTCCGACAAGCGCGCGCGGTCCTCTCCGCGCACCTCGCCGCCGTCGCCGGGGATCATCCCCCGCGCCTGCTCGGTCATCCGCTGCGCGTCGTGCGTCCCTCGGTAGGTCGTCACGCACGACTCGCGCAGGTCGGCCGCGCCGGGGCTGCTCGGCCGCAGCGCCTCGAGCGCGCGCAGCGCGGCCTCTTCGCCGGCCTCGTCCTCGGCGCTCACGACCCCCGACACGGCCGCGACCACCGCGCGGAGCTCCTGATCGTTGGAGAGCTCCAGCGGGTCGCGGTCGGTCTCCGTCGGGGCGCCCGTGCTCGTGACGACCAGGGCCACGACCACGGCCATCGCGCCCGCCACGGCCGCGGCGAGGCCCCACCCCGGAGGCCGCGATCGCTTCGGCTTCTCGCCCGCGTCGTCGACGTCGGCCATCGCGCGACCGCTCAGACGGGCGGCACGAGGTGATGCTTGCGGGGCCGCGCCTCGCGCTTCGAGGCGAGGCGGGCGAAGCGCTTCGAGATCTCCTGCGGGCGTCGCGAAGGAGATCACCGCGTCGACCACCAGCTGGCGCCGAGCTTGTAGAGATCGACGTCCTCGCGGTACTCCGCGCGCAGCTTCTCGACGTAGGCGTCGCGCTCGGGGCCCGCGGGCACCTCCTGGATCTTGTTGTAGTAGACCGCGTTCACCGCCGCGCTCGGGCCCATCACCGCGATGGAGGCGGTGGGCAGCGCGAGGCACGCGTCGGGCTCGAAGGCCGGGCCGCACATCGCGTAGAGGCCCGCGCCGTAGGCCTTTCGCACCACCACCGAGAGCTTCGGCACCGTGGCCTCGCTCACCGCGGCGATCATCTTGGCGCCCGCGCGGATGATCCCCTGCCGCTCGACCTTCGTGCCGATCATGAAGCCCGGCACGTCGGCGAGGTACAGGAGCGGGATGTTGAACGCGTCGCAGAGCCAGATGAATCGCGCGGCCTTGTCGGCGCTGTCGACGAAGAGCACGCCGCCCTTCCAATTGGGCTGGTTCGCGACGATCCCGACGGGCATGCCGTCGATGCGCGCGAAGGCGGTGATCATCTCGCGCGCGAAGAGCTTCTTCACCTCGAGGAGCGAGCCCGCGTCGACCACCTCGCGGATGAGGTGGAGCATGTTGAAGGCTTTGTTCTCGTCGACGGGGACGATGCTCTCGATGGGCTTTCCGCTCGCGTCGGGGGCGACGGGCTCGCGGCGCGGGGGCTTCTCGTCGCAGCTCTGCGGCATGAACGCGAGGTAGCTCTTCGCCCACGCGATGGCCTCGTCCTCGGACTTCACCAGCACGTCGCCGCAGCCCGACTCGGAGCAGTGCATCTTGGCGCCGCCCATCTCTTCGAGGGTGACCTTCTCGCCGATGACCATCTCGGCCATGCGCGGCGAGCCGAGGTACATGCTCGCGTTGCCCTCGACCATCACCACCACGTCGCAGAACGCGGGGATGTACGCGCCGCCCGCGGCGCTCGGGCCGAAGAGCAGGCAGAGCTGCGGCACCTGCCCCGAGAGCTGCACCTGGTTGTAGAAGATCCGCCCCGCGCCGCGGCGGCCGGGGAACATCTGGATCTGGTCGGTGATGCGCGCCCCCGCCGAGTCGACGAGGTAGAGGAGCGGGCAGCGCAGGTCGTGGGCCATCTCCTGCACGCGCAGGATCTTCTCGACGGTGCGCGCGCCCCAGGAGCCGGCCTTCACCGTGGAGTCGTTGGCCATGATGGCGACGGGGCGCCCGGCGACGGTGGCCGTGCCGGTGATCACCCCGTCGGCGGGGAGGTCGGCCTCGCCGTTGTTCGCGAGGGCGGCGTCTTCGATGAAGCTGTCGGGGTCGACGAGGCGCGCGATGCGCTCGCGGGCGAAGAGCTTTCCCTCGCGGGAATTCTTCTGGTGGTACTTCTCGGCGCCGCCGCGAGAGACGCGGTCGAGGACCTCACGGAGCTTGTCGTCGGACATGGTCGCCCGCGTGCCTATCGGAGCCGGGGCGAGAGGGCAAGGGGGAGCGCGCGGCGGCGGACCTCAGAAGGTCTGGATCGAGCGGTCGAGGGTGACCTTCAGGCCCACCGTGGCGTCGCCCGCGATGGCGAAGGGCAGGTCGTTGAAGGCGCGGCCGAAGATCTCGTAGCCGAGGGTGAGCGCCAGCGGGCGGAAGAGCGGGATCGAGAGCTGCGCGCCGGCGCGGATGAACATGTTCATGTCGTCCCAGGGGTTTCGGAACGAGAGGTCGGCGAAGAAGCGGCCCTCGACGACGCGGTCGCCGATGGAGAAGAGCCGGCCGGGGTTGAGCTCCAGGCGCGTGACGACGACGCCCTTCACGACGGAGTCGGGCTCAAAGACCTCCCAGTCGAGACCGGCGCCGAGGCGGAAGTACAGCCGGTCGGTGAGGTCGAAGCGCGCGCCGATGGTGGGGCGGAGCTGGAGGTGGTGAAAATCGCGGCCGCCGTTGCCCGGGGGGTCGAACTCCGACTCGATGTAGCCCTCGGCGTCGGGCAGGGGCTGGAACCACCGGCGCTCGCCGCGGAACACGCGCCAGGTGATGTTCGCGCGGTTCGAGATGAGGTCGCGGGTCTCGACGAAGCCCGTGTCGGCGCCGCCGATGGGCTGGTTACGGCCGAGCCCGTACTCCACGCGCAGGAGGTTCTGGAACCCGAAGCGGGGGTGGTCGGCCGACGCGAAGAACTGCGCGTCGAGCTTGAGGTTGGTGGCCTCGGCGCGGGTGAGCTGCGTGTCGTTGTACGTGTCCTGCGCGAGGTTGCGGATGTTCACCGAGGTGAAGGTGCCGTCGACCGTGAGCCGCAGGTACCAGCGCGTGTTCTCGGCGGGGTCGACGGGGGCGTCGAGGATGTTCCCCGTGCGCGCGGTGCCGAGCCAGCCGAGGAGCGAGTCCTGGAGGCTCTGGGTGCCGTAGGTGTCGAAGTCGACGCCCGAGGCTGCGATGCCGTTCGCCCCGAGGCCCGCGATGAAGCCCGTGGTGGCGAGGTGGTACTCCTGGGTGTCTTCGAGCGCGCGGCCGTTGACCCTCACGTTGCTGCCGTCGACGGTCACGCCGCGGACGTAGAAGGTCGACGCGCGCGACGCGGTCACGAACGCGCGCAGCACCGACCCGCGGATGGTCGTGACCTGTACGGTGTCGTCGAAGGGGATCGCGGCCGAGACCGTGAGCGGCGTGAGCCCGCCCGTCACGGGGAAGAGCCCCGGCGGCGCGCGCACGGCCGCGCGGTTGATCACCGCGACCTCGGCCTCGGTGCGCTCGCGCACGACGTCGAGGAGCAGGTTCGCGAACTGCTCGCGGCTGACCTCCTGCGTGAGCCGACCCCCGGGCAGGGGGCGCGAGTAGGTCTGGCAGAGCCAGTCGCGCGTCGACGAGACGAAGGTCGCGACGGCCTCGGGCGCGGTGCCGGTGTTGGCGCGGCGCGCCACGCGAGCGCCGCCGGGCTCGGCGACGATCACCGAGTCGGGGCGGGCGGCCACGACGGGCACCGAGGCGCGCGCGGTGTCGACCGAGAGCACGCCCTCGTCGAGCTCCTGCACGACGACGAGGTCGGGGCGGGCGTCGCCCTCGATGGACTGCGCGAGGTTGATCGCGTCGCGCAGCACGTGGTCGCGCGCGGGGTCGAGGGTCACGATGACCTTGGTGGCGCCGGCCGCGCGGGCGCGCTCGACCTCGCGCGGGAGCGCGTCGGCGAGGGGGTCGAGGGTGAGCCCGGCGGCGCGCGAGCGGGCGATCTCGTCGAGGTGCTCGGGGCGACCAGCACCACCACGCCCACGCGGCCGCGGGGGTGTCGATCACCACGGGCGCGTCCGAAGCGTCGCGCACCACCTCGCAGAGCGCGCCGTGAGTGGCGTCGCAGTGGAGGTTCGACAGCACGTGCGGGATCTCGCGCTGACCGATCGCGCGCGACGCGCGGACGAAGGTGTCGCGGTCGCCCGCGAGGTCGCGGTGCCCGACGGCGAGCACGCGCAGGCCCGACGCGGAGATGGCCGCGGCGAGCGCGTCGGCGTCGTGCTGCACCGTGAAGCGAGAGACCGCCGCGGCGCCGAAGAGGTCGCCGACGTCGAGGGCGAAGGCGTCGGGCTCGGCCGCGATCTGCGAGGCGACGCGCTGGAGGGTCGAGGTCACCGGCGCGTCGCCGCCGCACACCACGGGGCTGAAGTGACCGTTCACGCCTGACGAGATCGCCACGCGGAAGGGCGCCGCCGCAGGCGCGGGCGGCGTGGCCTGCACCGCCGCCGCGGGCGCCGTGGCCTCGGTCTCGGGCGGAGCGGCCTCGGGCTGCGCGGCTGCGCAGGTTGCGCAGGCTGCGCTGGCTGCGCCGCGGGGCGAGCCGGACGAGCGGGCTGCGCCGCGGGGCGAGCGGGCTGGGCGAGAGCGACGGGTGAGAGGGAGAGGAGCAGGCTCGCGGCGAGCGCGGACCTGCGACGCACGAATGACTTCAAGGCCAGAACCTCCGTCGGGGGGCGGTAGGTCGTGGCGCTGTGAGGGCCGCCCTCCACCCCAGAACATCGAGCGGCGCGACCTAACCCCGGCAGCGGCGATCTGCGCAAGCCAGAAACGCTGGGCCCTCGCTGGGTCAGGAGCCCAGGTAGGAGGGCTTTCGCCCTTCAGCGAAGGCGGCCAGGGCCTCGACGCGGTCTTTCGACGTGAGGGTGCGCTCGTAGCAGCCAACCTCGTGCGTAAGGCCCTGCTCCAGCGGCAGGTCGGCGCCGCCGTCGATGGCGTCGAGGGCCGCGGCGAGCGCGAGCGGCGCCCCCTCGGCGAGCGGACCGGCCAGGCGCTTCGCGCACTCCAGGGCGGTCTCTCCCTCGCGCGCGACCTCGGTCACGAGGCCGAAGGACTGAGCCTCGTGCGCGGTGTACCGACGACCGAGGAGGATCATCTCCTTGGCCTTCCCCTCGCCCACGACCCGCGGCAGCCGCTGCGTGCCGCCCGCGCCCGGGATGATCGCCAGCGTGGTCTCGGGCAGCGCGAGCGTCGCCGTCGGGGCCGCGACGCGCAGGTCGCACGCGAGGGCCAGCTCGAGGCCGCCCCCGAGCGCGACGCCGTTGAGCGCGGCGACCACGGGCTTCGGGCAACGGTCGACCGCGCCGAAGGCGCTGCGGTAGCGCGCGAGCATCCCGCGAACGTCGTCGAGCGACATGCCCTTGCGCTCCTTGAGGTCGGCGCCGGCGCAGAAGGCCTTGTCGCCCGCGCCCGTGAGGATCACCGCGCGCACCTGCCGCTGCGACGCGAGCTCGGTGAAGACCAGCTCGATCTCGGCGACGAGCGCGCGGGAGAGCGCGTTCATGCGCTCGGGGCGGTTGAGGGTGACGATGGCGAGGCCGCCCTCGCGCTCGACGGTGAGCAGCGGGCTCACGGTGGTGGCTTCGGTCATGGGCGCGGTGCGTACCGCGACGGGCGCGGCGGGCGCAACGGCCCGCGCGCGAGGGTCAATCGAGCCAGGCCCGGGCCTTGATCTTCTCGGGCAGGTAGGTCTCGGAGATGTACCGGATGCCCTTCGACGACAGGGCCTCGATCTCGTACTTCTTCTCGGCCTTCAGCATCTGCTTGATCTCAGACTGCCAGCCCTTCGCCTGGAACCAGTCGTACTTCAAGATCTGCTCGGCGCGGCGCTTGTCTTCGTCGTTGGTCGCGATCGCCACGCTCGACGGGAACTTGTACGCCTCGGCGTCGAAGCTCGAGATGCCGATGAAGCGCGCGCTCGGCACGGCCATGCGCATCGACTCGTAGGCGAGGTTGATGCTGCCCTGCTTGATGACCGAGTAGATGTAGAAGCCCCAGGGGTCGTTGTCGGTGACGACGTAGACCGGGAGCTTCAGCTCGTCGTTCATGCGGCGGAGGATGCGCCGGATGCCGCGCGCGGCCATGCCGCCGCCGTGGATGAGCATGCACTTGTGCTTGTCCCAGTATTTGTCCTCGTTGAGGCGCGCCCAGATGGCGCCCTTCTCGACGAAGAGCACGTACTGCGCCTCGTGCTTCATGAACTCGATGCGGCCCTCCTCGACGATGCTGGGCACGCTCCACCCGCCGGAGCCCATGCGCCGCAGGTCGATGGTGTCGCCCGTGTCTCGGATGGTCATGGGCCCCACCATCGCGCCCTTGTTCTCGGCGCGCAGGTGCAGCTCCTCGCGCAGCGCGTCGATGGAGACCTCGAGGTCTTCGATGATCGGGTCGCTCTCGCTCTGGTCGTCGAAGGTGTTCTCCTTCGAGCCCGCGATGGTGTGCTTGGCCGCGTAGTAGAGGTCGCGGATCGAGGTGGTGGCGCCCTCCTCGATGAGCTTCTTGCAGTGCTCGGCCACCAGGAAGGTCTGCATGAAGACCTTGGCCTGCTTGTAGTGAAAGAAGCTCCGCTGCTGCGTCGCGTCTCCGAGGCGGATGACCCGCTTGTCGGTGTCGAAGCTCACGTTCGACAGCGAGCGCACCGGGATGCTCAGCGACGGGTTCTTGCCCGCCCGAACGTCGGCGACGGCCTCGATGGCGAGCTTGTGGATCTTCTCGAGCGTGCGCTTGTCGCGCTCTTCGGTGAGCGCCTTGTCCGTCTTCTTCGCCATGGCTCAGCGGCCTCCCTTGCGCGCGGCGGGCTTCTTCGTGGTGGCGGCGGGCTTCTTCGCGGCCGCGGGGGCCGCGGCCTTGGTCTGTCGCCTGCGCTCGACCTCCTCCTCAGCCCAGCGGAAGCTCTTCTGCGCGGCGGCGGCGCGCGTGTCCTTCGCGCGCACGCGGCCCGGGGTCACGTCTTCGAAGGCGGAGCCGTAGAGCCCCTCGTCTTCGTCCTCGGGCGCGTCGACGCGCACCGCGTTGGCCGCGCGCGGCGCCTTGGCGCTCTTCGCGGGCGGCGCGGCGGGGTGCTCCCCCGAAGCGCTCTCTGCGTCGTCGCCGTCGTCGCGGGCACCGCTCCCCTCGCCCTCGCCCTCGTCGTCGTTCTCCGCGGCCTCGCCCGCCGCGAGCGCCGGAGGCGTGTCCGACGGCGTCGTGGGCAGCCGCACGTGCCGCGGCAGCGCCGACTGGAAGTCTTCCTTCACCTTCTCCGCCGGCAGCCCCGTGATGGCGTGGATCGAGGCCGCGAGCTCGTTGATGTACTTCTCGAACAGGCTCTTGCGCTCGCGCTGCCACTTCTCGGCGTCTTGCGCCTTCACCCACGCGCCGAGCTTTCGCCCGCACTCCATCAGCGCGAGCCGAACCTCGCGCACGATGTCGTCGTAGTGCGCGACGGCCTCCTTGGCCTCGCTGGTGAAGGGCACCCACACGCTCGCGAGGTGCACGAAGACCGCGAGGGGCCCCACGGGGAGCTCGCCCTTGCGCTGCTGCATCCCGTACGACTTCCAGTCGACCTTGAGCACCGCCTCGGTGATGGCGCAGGCGCGCGGCTGGTACAGCAGCGGCACGCGGTTGGCGAAGCGCAGCACGTCGGCCGACGAGTCCTTCGAGAGCTCGCCGCCGAAGGCCACGCCCACCTCCACCACGAAGGGGTTGCCGCGGTACACCGCCGGGGGGCGCGTGTGCGACGCGAAGAACTCGCCCTTGAAGCGGCGCTTCAAGCCCTCCATCACCAGGTCTTCGCCGATGGGCACCACGCAGGTCGCCGGCGGCGGGAGGATGCGCACCTGCGACTTGTGCAGGGCGTCGTAGACGTGGTCGAGCTGCGTCGGCGTGGTGAGCTTCGCCTTCTGCGTGGGCTCCAGCCCCGCGCCGCGGAGCACCAGGTCGGCGAGGCCCGGCGTGAAGCCCGTGCCCTCGTCCATCAGCTCCTCGCGCAGCGTGCTGTCGCTCTTGGCGATCTTCGACGCGAAGCGCTTCTGCTGCGGGAGCGCCGCGTGCGAGGCGCGCATCACCTCGTGCATCTTCTCCACGGTCTCGGCGTGGATGCGGTTGGCGTGCGCCTTCGGGTCGACCCCCGCGCGCTTGCACAGCTCCTCGGCGACGGGGCCCGTGACGCGGGAGAACTCCTCCATGAGGGTCTCCTTCACGGTGCGCTTGCCGCCCTCGTGCATGATCTTCAAGACCATGCCGAGCTCGACGCCGTGCGGGTGCGGCTTGATCTCCTGCGCCTCGGGCGGGAGCGTGTCGCTCACCCGCGGCCAGTGCATCGCCTCGCCCTTCGGGGGCTTGTAGGTGAGCTCGAGGTGAGGGTTCGCGACGACCGTCTGCTCGAGGTACGCGTCGACCGAGGTGCGCCCCGAGCGGTAGAGGCCCTGCAGCTCGATCTCCACCGAGGTGCCGTGGTCCTTCTCCCAGACCACGGTGTTGTCGCGGTCTTTGTTGAGCACCTCGGGGTTGTTGCTGCGCGAGTCGATGCGCACCTCGAGGCGCCACGCGGGGCGGCCCTTGCCGATCTTCGAGACCACCACCACCGGGCGGCCCGTGGTGAGCTGGCCGTACATCCCCGCCGCGCTGATGCCGATGCCCTGCTGCCCGCGCGACTGCCGCAGCCGGTGGAACTTCGAGCCGTAGAGCAGCTTCGCGAAGATCTTCGGGATCTGCTCCTTCACGATGCCCGGGCCGTTGTCCTCCACCCTCACCCGGTAGCGGCCGTCAGAGACCTCGGCGATCTCGACCTCGAGCGTCGGCAGGATGCCGGCCTCTTCGCAGGCGTCGAGCGCGTTGTCGACGGCCTCTTTCACCGTGGTGAGCAGGGCCTTGGCCGCGTTGTCGAAGCCCAGGAGGTGGCGGTTCTTGGTGAAGAACTCGCTGACGGAGATCTCCCTCTGCTTCGAGGCCATCGCCTCGGCGCTGCTGCGCCGCGTCGGCGTGGCCGTCGACTCCGTCCCCTCCTCGGCGTTCGTCTCTGTCGTCATCGCTTCCCTCTCGTCGACGCGCACTATCGCCCGCACTGAACATGCGTCAAGCGCCGCACCCGGCGCCCGCGTCGACACCCGCGCCGATGCCCTTGTTTTCCCATGAATTCACCGCGCGAGCACGGTGACATACCCCGTCACGCCGACGGGGGTTTGGAGAGGTCGACCAGCTCGATGCCGAGCCGGCCCGCGAACTCGTAGATGCGCTGGTCGCGGTAGAACTCGCCGAACACGATGCGCTTGAGGCCCGCGTTGGCGATCATGCGAAAGCACGCCCAGCACGGAGACGCTGTCACGTAGATGCCCGCGCCCTCGATGCGGACGCCGTTGCGCGCGGCCTGGATCACGGCGTTGGCCTCGGCGTGGATGGTCCTCACGCAGTGGCCGTCCTCCATCATGTGGCCGACCTCGTCGCAGTGCTCGAGGCCGCCGATGGAGCCGTTGTAGCCCGTCGCGAGGATGGTCCTCCCTCGCTCGATGACGGCGCCGACGTGCTTGCGGTCGCAGGTCGCGCGCGACGCGACGGTGCGCGCGATCATCATGAAGTACTCGTCCCACGAGGCGCGTGGCTGGGCGTGGCTCATGGCCCGCTCCTGCCACCGACCGCGCGATCGGGCCAGATTTCAGCGATTTTCGCGGGGTCAGACCTCGACGAGGCTCACCACCACCAGCGGCCGGTGCTGCCCGTCGCCGAAGCACCTCCGCGCCGCCCTGCGCGCGGCCTCGCGCACGTCGTCGAGCCTCGCGCGCCCCGCCGACTCGGTGAGCCCGCGCACGGCGTCCTCCACCGACACGCGCGGGTCGACGGTCGCGTCGGGCGCCCTCGGCGCGAGCCCGCGCGTCTCGATGGTCGCCTCGCCGCCGAGCCTTCCGTCGACGGTGATCGGCACGGTCACCATCACCGCGCCCTGCGTCGCCATCACGGCCCGCTCGCGCAGCACGGCCTCGTCGACCTCGACGCCGTCGTCGACGTGCACGCGCCCCACCTGCACGCGCGAGCCCTCGCTCAGGCCCACGTCGTCGAGGAGGAGCGTCTCGCCGTTCTCGATGAGGGCCACGTCGCGCACGCCCAGCTCGCGCGCGAGCGCGGCGTGCCGCGAGAGGTGGTGAAAGGTGCCGTGCACGGGGACGAAGGCGTCGGGCTCCGTCCACTGGATCATCTGCGTCTGCTCCTCGCGGCAGGCGTGACCCGAGACGTGGATGCCGGGGTCGGTGCCGTGGAAATGCACGTCCATCCCGCGGCGCTCGAAGGCGCAGATGAGGTCCCACACCGCGCGCTCGTTGCCCGGGATCACCCGCGACGAGAAGATCACGGCGTCGCCGGACTCCAGCGACAGGCGCGGGTGGTCGCCGCGCGAGAGGCGAGAGAGGGCGCTCTGCGGCTCGGCCTGCGTGCCCGACGCGACCACCAGGAGCTCGCCCCGCGGCACGTCGCGCGCGCGGTCGGGCGTCACCACGATGTCGTGCGGGAGGCCCAACCGACGGAGCTCCGTCGCGGCCCGCACGTGCGTGCCCACGCTCCGCCCGAGGAAGCATAGACGTCGTCGGTTCGCCGCCGCGGCCTGCGCGAGCGTGCGGAGCCGGTGCACGTTCGACGGGAAGAAGCCCACCACCACGCGCCGCTTCTTGGTCGCGATGAGCGCGCTGAGCTTCTCGGCGACGTCCCTCTCCTCGCCCGCGCGGCCGGGTCGGTCGACGTTGGTGCTGTCGCTCAGGAGCAGCGCCACGCCCTCGCGGCCGAGCGCCTCGAAGCGCGCGCGGTCGAAGTGCTCGCCGTCCATCGGGTGCTCTTCGATCTTGAAGTCACCCGTGTGCACCACGAGGCCCCCCGGCGTGCGAACGGCCAGCGCCGTCGCGTCGGGGATCGAGTGCGTCACCCGCAGGGGCTCGACCTCGTAGCCGCCCACCTCGAAGCGCCGTCGCGGCTCGGTCGGGATGAGCTCGGTCTCGGGCAGGTCGCGGAACTCCTTCAGGCGCTCGCGCACCAGGGCGAGCGCGTAGGGCGGGCCCCACACGGGCACGGGCACGCGGCGCAGGAGGTACGGCAGCGCGCCGATGTGGTCTTCGTGGCCGTGCGTGAGCACCACGCCGAGCAGGTCGTCGGCGCGGTCTTCGAGGTAGTCGAAGCGGGGGTGGATGATGTCGACGCCGAGCTCGTCGTGCGGGAACGTGATCCCGCAGTCGATGACCAGCACCCCCTCCTGGCTCTCGAGCGCGAGGCAGTTCATGCCGATCTCGCCGAGCCCCCCGAGCGGGACGATGCGCGTGTAGCCCATGGCTGTCTCCTTCGCGTGTTCGCCACCGGGGCGTCGCGGAGGCGGCGCAACCTAGTCGCCGCGTCTCCCTCGGGTCAAGCGCGACCCTTGAACCGCGCGCGGCGTCGTCGCACCCTCCGCGGCGATGATCACCCCCAACGGCCCCCGCTTCGCCCACGTCGGCATCGCCGTGTCTGACCTCGACGCGGCCTGCGAGCTCTACCAGGTGCTCCTCGCGGTGCCCCCCGTCGAGCGCGAGACCGTCGCGTCGCAGGGCGTCGAGGTCGCGCACTTCATCAACGCCGAGTCGCAGATCGAGCTGCTCCAGCCGACCCGCGACGACAGCCCCATCGCGAGGTTCATCGCGAAGCGCGGAGAGGGCATCCACCACGTCGCGATCTGGGTGCACGACCTCAAAGAAGAGCTCGCGCGGCTCGCACAATGCGGCGTCGAGCTCATCGACAAGGAGCCCCGCGTCGGAGCCGGCGGGCACCTCGTGGCCTTCGTGCACCCCAAGGGCACCCGGGGCGTGCTCGTGGAGCTGACGCAGCGCGTGGGCGAAGAGCCGCGTTGACGGTCGATTCGCGCGCGTGATAGCCCGCTCGCGCCCCGCCGTCGGCGTGCGCCGCGGGGGGCCACCGCGGAGGCCCATGCGCTCGTCCCTCGCCCCCATCCTCGCGCTCGCGTTCACCGCCGCCCCGTTGGCGGCCTCGGCCCAGACCTCATCGACGAACCCGCGGCCTCCCGCCGAGGGCGCCACCAGCGTCGAGCCGACGCCCGAGCGCGGCGAGGCCACCGCCGACGCGGCGACCGAAGACCGCGCGCCGGCCCAGCGCCCGACGCCCCGCCCGGCGCCGGCGAACCTCCTCGACCGCATCGGTCAGATGTTCGTGATGCACGGGTACTTCCGCGTGCGCCCCGAGCTGATGAGCTCCTTCGCCCTGGGGTGGGACAACCCCGCCCTCCTCGCGACGGGCGCGAGCTACCAGAACGGCAACCTCCCGTGGGTGCGCACGCCCGACAACGGCCTGCCCAACCTCTGCGGCACGACCAACGCCGACGGCACCTACGCCCCCGCCGACTGCACCGGCAGCACGCAGACCATGGCCAACATGCGCCTGCGGCTGAACCCCGAGATCCACATCACCGACAACATCTCGATCCACACGCAGTTCGACGTCTTCGACAACCTCATCCTCGGCTCGACGCCGCAGGGCTACTACACCGGCGGGCAGCCCTCGCCGTGGGCGCCCATCACCGCGTTCTCGCAGACGCAGGTGACCCCGACGCCGCAGAACTCCCTCACGCCGGGCATCACCGTCAGCCGCGCGTGGGCCGAGGTCACCAACCCCACGCTCGGCCAGATCCGCTTCGGCCGCATGCCGAGCCAGTGGGGCCTGGGCATCCTCGCCAACGCGGGCAACGGTATCGACTCGGACTACCAGAGCCACTCCGACCGGCTCATGTACGCGGCGCGCATCCGCTCGCTGTCGCTCTTCCTCGCCGGCTTCTACGACTTCGTCTCGACGGGCCCGACGAGCCAGTCGCTGCGCTACGAGACCGGGCAGGGCCAGCCCATCGACGTGTCGCAGCTCGACGACGTGCACCAGGTCGGCCTCGCCGTCGGCCGCCGCGTCGACCCCAACGACACGCGCCGCGACCTCGCGCGCGGCAACGTGGTCGTGAACGCGGGCCTCTACGGCCTGTACCGCTGGCAGAACCTCTCGAACGAGTTCGCGGGCACGGGCACGACGGGCGTCGACCAGCGCACCGTGGGCGACTCGAACAACATCGGCTCGTTGCGCGACCAGTACCGCGTCGTGAACGCGAGCGCGGTGATCGCCGACGGGTGGTTCCAGCTCCTGCACCGCAACTTTCGCCTGGAGCTCGAGGCCGCGCTCATCTTCGGCAGCACGAACATCCAGCGCGCGGCGGCCGACACGGGCACGCGCCAGCTCGACCTGCGGCAGTTCGGCGGCGCGATGGAGTTCGAGTACCGACTCCTCAACAACCGCCTCCAGCTCGAGTTCAAGACCGGCTACGCGACCGGCGACTCGGACCTCGAGGGGATGAACTACCACAACTCCCTCATCGCCCCGCAGCGCGCCGGCGCCACGTCGAACACGCTCTTCCGCTTTCATCCCGACTACCGCATCGACCTGATCCTCTGGCGGCAGATCTTCAGGCAGGTGTCGGGCGCGTATTACTTCCGCCCGTCGGTGATGTACGCCTTCGTCGACCGCCCCGGCGGCGACCGCTTCTACGGCCGCGCGGCGGTCATCTGGTCGCGCGCCTCGGAGTTCGTGCAGACCCGCGGCAACGCCGCCGACCTCGGCATCGAGATCAACGCCGAGCTCACCTACCAGTCGAACTTCCGCGACACCTCCCTCGGCGGCCTGCCCGGCGCGGGCTTCTTCGCCTCGCTCCAGTACGGCGTGCTCTTCCCGATGGCGGGCCTCGGCCCCCGCGACGACGAGCGGCAGACCGGCTCGCCCCTCTCGGGCTTCTCCTTCGACACCGCCCAGACGCTCCGCGCCATCCTCGGCGTGATGTACTGACATTCCCCGTCTCGGCCGCGCTTGCGCGGTCGACGGTGGGCGCGCTACCGCGGTCGCCGTGAGAGACACCGTCTACGTCTGCCAGGCCTGCTCCGCCTCCCAATCGAAATGGACGGGCAAGTGCCCGGGCTGCGGCGCGTGGAACACCCTCGTCGAGGAGCGCGCGCCCCGCGGCAAGGGAGGCCGCTCAAAGGGCATCTCGGTGTCGGCCACGGGCTCGAAGGCCGTCGCGCTCCGAGAGGCCGTGGAGCAGACCGCGGAGCGCCGCGAGACAGGGATGTCCGAGGTCGACCGGGTGCTCGGCGGAGGGCTCGTCGAGGGCTCGGTGGTTCTCGTGGGCGGCGAGCCGGGCGTCGGAAAGAGCACGCTGCTCCTGCAGCTCGTCGCGCGCCTCGCTTCAGTGAAGGACGGTCGCGGCGGCGTCTTGTACGTCTCGGGCGAGGAGTCGGCCGCGCAGGTCGCGGGCCGCGCGCGACGTCTCGGCGTGAGCGACGCCGACGCGCTGCGGCTGCTCGCGAGCGGGGAGCTCGACGAGGTCGAGGCGGCGATCCGCGAGTGCGACCCGTCGATCGTGGCCATCGACTCGGTGCAGACGATCCGCGCGCCGGAGCTGGAGAGCGCCGCGGGGAGCGTCGCGCAGCTGCGGGAGGTGACCTCGCGGCTGGTGACGCTCGCGAAGCAGCAGTCGCGCGCGATGCTGCTGGTGGGTCACGTCACGAAGGACGGCTCGCTCGCGGGGCCGAAGGTGCTCGAGCACCTCGTCGACGTGGTGCTGAGCTTCGACGGGCAGCGCTCGGGCGGGCCGCGCCTGCTCCGCACGGTGAAGAACCGCTTCGGCGCGTCGGGCGAGCTCGCGGTGCTCGAGATGTCGCGCGAGGGGCTGCGCGAGGTGCCTGACCCGTCGGCGCTCTTCCTGGCCGAGCGTCCGAAGGACGTGCCCGGGTCGGCGGTGGTGTCGTCGGCCGACGGCGCGCGGCCGCTGCTCTTGGAGGTGCAGGCGCTGGTGACGCCGAGCGCGATGCCCTCTCCGCGGAGGGTGGCGACCGGCGTCGACCCGACGCGGCTCGCGATCCTGACCGCGGTGCTCTCGCAGCGCGCGGGGATGCCGCTGCGCGACCGCGACGTGTTCGTGTCGGTGGCGGGCGGGGCTTCGATCGACGAGCCCGCGGCGGACCTAGCCGTCGCGTGCGCGCTCGCGTCGAGCGTGGCCGATCTCTCCCTCCCGGCCGACCTCGTGGTCTTCGGCGAGGTGGGCCTCGCGGGCGAGGTGCGCGCCGTGCCGCGCTGCACGCCGCGCCTGGAGGAGGCCGCGAAGCTGGGCTTTCGCCGCGCGCTGGTGCCCAAGGCCAACGCCGAGCGCGGAGAGGCCCCGCCGGGGATCTCGGTGCACGGCGTCGCGCACGCGCGAGAGGTCGCCGCGTGGATCGAGCGCAAGGCGACGGAGAGATAGTTCGCGGTCCGAACGACCTGCACATCCGCGCAGCCTTTGCGGGGCCGCGAGCGCTGCTGGTATCGCTACTCCGTATGGGGAAGGCGACGGCCGAGGCGATGCGCGACGACACCCTGGCGATCACGACCCGCGCGGCGACGGCGCTGCAGCAGCGGGTGCGCAAGGCGCTGAGCGAGCACGGCTTCGACGACGTGAACGCGGCGCAGCTCGCGATCCTCGCGGCGGTGGAGGCCGACGAGGGCATCACGTCGACGGGCCTGTCGCGCGTGGTCCGCTACGAGAAGTCGACGCTCACGCCGCTCCTCGACAAGCTCGAGAAGGCCGAGCTCATCGCCCGCGCGCGCGACCCGAAGGACGGTCGGCAGCAGCGCATCCACATCACGAAGAAGGGCCGGCGACGTCGCCGCGAGGCCGAGGCGGTGCTCTCGCAGCTCTCGTCGTCGCTCTTCGGCGAGCTGCCGCGCAAGGTGCTCAAGCACCACCGCGCGTTCTGCGAGGCCGTGCTCGACGGCGCGCTCGACCCGAGCGCCGTCGACGACAACGACTGACCGCGCTCAGCGGCTGAAGCTCGCGTAGGACTCTCGCTCGAGGCGCGCGAGCATCTCCCTCGCCTTCGCGGCCGACGCGCGCAGCGCCGAGGGGGTCTCGGGGCCATCGGCGAGATCGCGCCCCCCACGGGCGGCGTCGGCGTAGCTCCGCGGCCCTGACTCGAAGACCGGGAGGAGCGCGCGGAGGAGCCCCTCGATCTCGCGCCGCGAGCCGCTCACCCGCGGCAGGACCTTGCCGAGCACCGCGCGGTCGAGCCACCACGCGGGCGGCGCGTCGATGCCCTCGCGCTCGCAGAGGTAGACGAAGCGCAGCACCTCGCTCGCGACGCGGTGACCGAAGGGCTTGCCGTGCGCCGACATCGCCTCGAAGAGCGCGTCGACGCGCGCGCCCACGCCGTCTCTGCCCATGGCCACCACGAGCTCGCGCGTCGGGTCGTCGGCGCGCGTCGGGTCGAGGAGCGCGCGCACCTCCTCGGGCCTCGCGGCGGGCACCGCTCGGCGCTCCGACAGCCACGCGTCGAGGAGGGTCGACGGAGGCGCGGGCTCGAACTCCCAGCACCACGCGCGGTCGAGCACCTTCGCGCTCAAGGGGTGCGTGCTCTCGTCGACGTTCACCGTGCCGATGACGAAGAGGTTCGGCGGGAGCGAGAGCTCGGCGGGCACGCGCCGCGCGCCGTCGGTCGTGAGCAGCCCCGCGGGGCGGCCGTGCAGCGGGACCGACGCGCCGCTCTCCATCGCCGAGAGGAACTCGGCCAGGTAGTGCTCCACCCGCGCGAGGTTCATCTCGTCGAGGATCAGCACGTGCGGGACCTCGGGCGCCTCGCGCGCCGCGAGGATCAAGCGCAGCGCCGCGGTGTCGTCGTAGCGCCCGTCGCCCGTCACGCCGCCGAGGAGCCCCCGCGGGTCGAGCCAGTCGGGCCGCACCGGGATCATCGCCCACCGCGGCGACGGCGACGTCGCGGCCTCGGTCACGAAGCGCGCGAGGAGCGCGGCGAAGCGCGACTTGCCCGTGCCCGACACGCCGGTGAGCACCGTGAAGCGACGAACGCGGAGCGACACGACGAAGGCGCGCACGAGGTCGAGCGGCACCGACAGCCCCGCGGCGGAGACGTAGCGCGAGAGCCGCTGGGCGAAGCTCTCCAGCGTGGCGGGGGCCATCATCCCCGCGCCGATCTCCCAGCCGCGCGCGTGCGCGCGCTCGGCCCGCGCGGACGACCCGACGGGCAGCGCGTCGAGGGATCCCGTCGCGTGCTCCACGGCGAGGAGCAACACGGGCCGCACCGCGGGGTCGTCGAGGCACTCCGACACGGCGCCGAGGGTGCCGTCGGCGCCTCGCGCGAGGGCGCCGACCTCTCGCAGTCGCATCACCCCCCGCGCGGCCGCGGCCGCGTGGCGCGGCACCACGCGCGACGCGACGCTCACGGGGTCGTCGCCGAGCCCCGCGGGCCAGGGCGCGCCCGCGATCATCCCCGCGAGCGCCGCGGCGCTGTCGCCCGAGGGGTCGTCGAGCGCGCGGCGCACCAGCAGCTCGAGCGCGGGCTCGTCACCCACCGCGCGGAGGTCCTCGACGTCGACGAGCACCGTGGCCTCGCGCGCGTCGCGCTCGGCGTGGAGCGCGCCGCGCGCCGCCAACCACCGCGCGAGACGCGCGCGCACCGCGGGCGCGTCGTCGATCGCCGCGAGCGACCGCGAGGGCGCCGTGACCCTGCGCGCGCCCAACGAAGACAAGAGCCGCTCGTGCGCCGCGCACGGAGGTCGAGACGCGGCGAACTCCGCGGGCGCGAACCAGCCCGTCGCGACGTCGTAGACGTACGCGTGCGTCGACACCACGAGGCCCGACGGCGCGGCGCCGCGGCCGACCGCGCGCTCGTCCCAGCGGAGCGAGCGCACCGCGGCGCGTCGCTCGGCGGCGTCGGCGCTCACGTCGACCACGGGCGTGAGGCTCCACCCGCCGAGCCGCGCCGCGAGCGCGAGGAGCCGCGCCGCACGATCCGCGCACCACCGCACCCGCGACTCGCCCTCGCTCCACGACGCCACATCCATCACGAAGCGCGCTTCTCCTCCAGCCTGCGAGAGCCACTCCTCCTCGGCGAGCGGGTGAGGTTCGCCGCGCGCGCCCAGCAGCACCGCGCCCTCCGCGCGCAGCGCCGAGAGCGTCGCCGCCAGCGTGTCGGCCTCGGCCCGCTTCGCCCGCGCGACGACCTCCACCGCGCGGAGGGCCTCGTCGCCGCGCGCGACCGACGGCGCGTAGCCCCAGCGCACGGCGAGCCCCTCGGCGACGACCTCCAGCGAGAGCGAGGGAGCGCCGCGTCGCGCGCCCCGCGCGGGCGACCACCCCACCGCGAGCGTCGCCGCCTCGGGCCGAGACGCCCAGCGCGAGAGCGCGCGGAGCTCGGGCAGGCAACGCTCCACCTCGTCGGCGAGGCCGCGCAAGGCCGCGAGGAGGGGTGCGCCCATCGACCGCCGCGCGTCGGCGGCCCCCGGCGCGAGGGCCCATCGCGCGCGGATCGCCGCGGGGTCGAGGCTCGCGCCGCGCGCGTCGTCGTCGGTCATCGGCGCGCTCGCCCGCTCGCCCTAGGGCGCTCAGTCGTCGGTGATCGCGTCGACGATCGACGCGAGGATGCTCTGCCCCGTCGGGCTCGTCGCGACGGTCACGGCCGCGCCGATGCCCTGCGACGCGAGCTTCATGTACTCCTGCCGCTTCTTCGCGTCTTCGCGCGCCTGCAGCCGCGCCTCGGCGCCCTCGAAGGGCTCCCTGCACCGCTTGCAGGCCGCGGCGTCGAGCGGAGACACGGCCTGACAGAACACGCACGCGCGGGTGATGCTGTCGCCGCAGCTCCCGCACACCGTCTGCCCGCGCGCGTTCACCGACGCGCAGCGCGGGCATTTCACCCCCGCGTCGACGCCGATGTACGCCGTGCGGCAGTAGGTGCACGCCGCGAGACCCGGAGACTTCGGGGCGCCGCACTCCTCGCAGCGCAACCCGCCATCGCGTCCGACATAGAAGCCCATGGCAGCGCGGCAGCGTACCACCCGAGCGCTGGCGTGTGATCTCTGGGGTGACGTTCTCGGCGTCGTTCCGCTACGCTGCGACGCCGCGAGGCGACGCCACCGCGACGCCCGTGACGAGGAGGTCGAGATGAGTGCAGTGACCCCAGGCGCGCGCGTGATGGCCTCATGGCTCGGCGGCCCGTTCTCTCCTGGCACCGCCGTCGAGGTGAACCCCGTCACCAACCTCGTGAAGGTGCGCTTCGACGACGGCCGAGAATCGTGGGTCGGCGGGCTCAACGTGCGCGTCTCCGCGGGCGGCGCGGCGCCGGTGCCGGCCCCTCGACCCGAGGCGCCCACCGCAGGCGGCTTCGGCGCGGCGGGCCCAGGGAGCACCAACCCCGGCGCGGGCTTCGGCGCGGCGGCGCAGGGCAGCTTCAATCCCACCTCGGGCGGGATGCTCGGCGGCAACCCCCTCGGCGCCGCTGCCGCGGGCGGCGGCGGGATCATGGGCGCGATCGCCGGCGCGGTCGGCGGCGTCGGCGCGGCCATCGCCAACTTCGGTCGCGGCGGCCAGGCGCAACCCGGTCAGCCACCGCCGCAAGCTCCGGCCCCGCAACCGGGCGCCCCGGCCTCGATCGCGAGCTTCAACAGCCCCGCGGCGACCCCTGGGGCCCCCGCCGACGACGCCGTCGCGCGGCCGGTGTCGTTCGGCACACCCGCAGCGCCGATTCCGCAGACGAATCCAGCGGTTCCAGCGGCAGACTTCAACCCCTTCGCGCCGGGTGGGGCCCCCGCCCAGCAGCCCTCAACGCAGGCGAACCCCTTCGCGCCTCAAGCCGCTACCCCCGCGGGGAATCCATTCGCGCCTCAAGCCCCTACCCCCGCGGGCTTCAACCCCTTCGCGCCGCAGGCCCCTGGAGCGCCTCCGCCCGCGCCGCAGGGCAACCCCTTCGCGCCCCCCGGCGGCGAGCCCGCGGGGCCCCCGGCATTCAACCCCTTCGCGCCGCCGCCGCAGGGCCCTTCGGGAGAGCCCCCCGCGGCGCCTCCGCCCTTCAACCCCTTCGCCCCGCGAGGCGACGGAGGCGGGTCAGGCACCTGACCTTCGCCGCCGACACCGCAAGGAGACACCTAGAACGATGACCGCGCCGATCGCCCTCTCGAACCACATCGGAGACGCCTCGCTGCCGTCGGCCTCGGGTCAGACGCTCGAGGCGCGGAGCCCCACCGACGACGCCGTCGTCGCGACCCTGCCGCGGTCCGACGCGAGCGACGTCGACCGCGCGGTGCAGGTCGCGAGAGAGGCCTTCACGTCGTGGAGCCGCGTGCCCGCCCCGGCGCGCGGAGAGGTGCTGTTCCGCGCCGCGGCGATCATGGTGGAGCGCAAGGAGTCCATCGCGCGCGACATGGCGCGGGAGATGGGCAAGCGGTTGGAGGAGGCCCGCGGTGACGTTCAAGAGGCCATCGACACGGCCTTCTACGCGGGCAGCGAGGGCAGGCGTCTCTTTGGTCACACGGCGCCGTCCGAGCTCGCGAACAAGCTCGGGATGACCCTGCGACGTCCCATCGGCGTCGCGGGGATCATCACCGCGTGGAACTTCCCCGTCGCGGTGCCGAGCTGGAAGATCCTTCCCGCCCTCGTGTGCGGCAACACGCTCGTGTGGAAGCCCGCCGAAGAGGCCTCGCTCACGGGTCACCGCTTCGCCGAGTGCCTCTGGGACGCGGGGCTCCCGCACGGCGTGCTCAACACCGTGTACGGCCGCGGCGAGGAGGTCGGCGCGGCCATCGTCGACCACCCCGACGTCGCCGTGCTCGCGTTCACGGGCAGCACCGCCGTCGGTCGTCGCATCGCCGAGGGCGGAGGCCGTCACCTCAAGCGCGTCTCGCTCGAGCTCGGCGGCAAGAACCCCGTGGTGGTGATGCCTGACGCCGACCTCGACCTCGCGGTCGACGGCATCCTCTGGGGCGCGTTCGGCACCGCGGGCCAGCGCTGCACCGCCACCTCGCGCCTCATCGCGGTGGGCGACGTCGCCGACCGCATCCTCCCGAAGCTCGTGGCGCGCGCGAACGCGCTGGTGCTCGGCGACCCCCTCGACCCGAAGGTCGAGGTCGGCCCCGTGGTGAGCGAGCGGCAGCGCGCGCGCATCCACGGCTACGTCGAGGGCGCGAGGGCCGACGGGTTCAAGGTCCTGTGCGGCGGCGCGATCCCGACCGAGGGCCCGCTCGCGCGCGGGTGGTTCTACCCGCCCACCGTCGTCGACGGCGTGAGGCGCGGGTCGACCCTCGCGATGGAAGAGGTCTTCGGCCCCGTGCTCGCGGTGCTCCGCGCGAAGGACTTCGACGACGCGATGTCGATCGCGAACGAGGTCCCGTACGGGCTGAGCTCGTCGATCTACACGCGCGACGTGTCGACCGCGATGCGCGCCGTCGAGCGGCTCGAGTCGGGCATCTCGTACGTGAACGCGCCCACCATCGGGGCCGAGGCGCACTTCCCCTTCGGCGGCGTGAAGGCGACGGGCAACGGGCACCGCGAGGGCGGATGGGCGCCCTACGAGTTCTTCACCGAGACGAAGACGGTCTACATCGACTGGGCGGGCTCGCTGCAGCGCGCCCAGATCGACAACCGCGAGTAGCGCTCACTGCACCGTGACGGCGCGGCGCACGACGTCGAAGCCGCCGCGGATGTCTTGCGCGGTGAGGTAGAAGGTCGCCGTGGCCGCGCGCTGCGGCGGCGTCCACGTGTTGCGGATCGGGCCCATCGGCCGGTCGGCGGTGTCGACGCGAAAGGCGTTGTCGAGCGTCCCCTCGGCGGTGAAGAAGCCGAACTGAAGGCGCTCGGTCTGGGTGATCACCTGCGCCGCGGTGTCGCGCGTCTGGTAGCTCTCGCGGCTCCCGTCGCGCACGCGCACCTCGATGAGGTGCGTCGGGCACCCCTCGCCCGTGCACCGCGGGACCGTCACCGTCCCCGCCTCGTCGAGCACCACCGCGTCGTCGGCGCGGCCGTTGCGAAGCAGCACCACCTCGGCGATCGCCGGGTTGTGGTTGGGCGGGTCGGTCTCGGCGGTGCGCACGATGATCGAGCGGGTCATCACCCACGACTCGGCGCCCTCGCCCGTGCACGTCGGCAGCATCGTGGTCGCGTCGAAGCCGACGGTGCCGCCCGCGCACGCGAGCACCACGCCCTGGATGCGCGAGCGGTACATCGCGTCGACGCCGTAGCTGATGTTCGGGATCGTGTACTCCACCTGCGGGCCCATCAGCACCGACGCGCCGCGCGGGTCGCACGCGAAGGAGGTCGCCGTCGCGCGCGCCTCGGCGCAGAAGACCCACACGACCTGGAGCGGCCGCGGGTTCTCGGCCGGGTCGACGTACGAGAGCGTGAGGCGCACGCGCTCTCCCGGCGCGGCCTCGCTCACGTCGGGGTCCGTCGCCGCGCGCGAGAGGTTCTCGACCTTCGCGCCCCAGAGGCGGAACGCGCGGATCTGCCACGCGGGCGCGAGCTCGTCGCCGCAGGCGGCGAGCGGGAGGAGGCACAAGGGGAGCAGTCGGCCGAGCTTCGCCACGGTCAGTACTCCACGCGCAGGCCGAGGTTGGGGAAGATCGGGATGCCCGTCACGACCTGCGACTGCGTGAAGTTGTAGTTGTACTGCACGCCCTCGGGGTTGGAGTTGTTGTAGACGTTGAGCACCTCCAGGTAGAGGTTGAGGCTGCCGCGCCGCCACCTCCAGGTCTTGTCGATGCGCACGTCGAGCTGGTGAAAGGGGTTGTTGCGCTGCGAGAGCGGGGCGCCCGGGATCTGCTGGTAGGTGCCCGTGTCGCCGTTGTAGACCGCGCCCGCGACGGGGGTGTTGGGCTGGCCCGAGACGAGGCGAAAGCGCGCGCCGATCTCCCAGCCGCGGCCGAGCTGAAAGCTCCCGATGACGGTGAGGATGTGCGTCTGGTCGAACTGGAAGATCCGGTACGGCAGCGCGGGTGAGTCTCGGCGCTCGGAGCGCGAGAGGGTGTACGCGACCCAGCCGAAGAAGCGCGACGAGGGCCGGTGCCGCAGGAGGATCTCGGCGCCGTAGATGCGCCCCGCGCCGGCGTTGAGGTAGCCCGCGCCGAAGATGGTGTTCTGCGCTACGATCTGCGCGTCGAGGTCTTTGTAGAAGCCCTCGACGGAGGCCGAGACGTAGCGCGAGAAGTTGTGCTCGAGGCCGAGGCCGTAGTGCACCGAGCGCTGCATCGTGAGGAAGGGGTTGCCCACGGTGGTGCCGGGCTGGAGCACGTTGGGCGAGCCCGAGCTCTGCTGCGGCTGCGGCGGCTGCGAGTACACGCCGACGCCGCCCTTGATGAACCAGTCGCGCGCGACCTCCCAGCGGAAGGAGAAGCGCGGCTGCACGGCGACGGAGCGGTCGGCGTCGCGCGCGTAGTCGACGCGCAGCGAGGGGATGAGCCGCAGGCCGGGGGCGGGCGTGAGCTCGAGCTCGGCGTAGGCGCCGGGCCGGTAGAGCGCGTCGGTGCTGGTGGTGGCGACGCGCGCGGCCTGCGCGGGGTTGAAGGTCTGCCCCTCGGTGGGCGGGCGGATGCCGTTGAAGGTGATGCTCGCGGGCCCGCCGATGATGTCGAGGCCGACGTGGAGCTGCGCCTGGCGCGAGAGGCGGTGCGAGAGCTCGTAGCGCGCGGTGTACTGCCAGAAGGCGAGGTCGAGGCCGAAGGCCTCTCCGCCGCCGACGTTGATGGCGTTGCGGCCGAGCGAGAGCACGGCGCGGCTGGTGGTGTCGGCGGAGAAGGTGTGGTCCCAGAGGAGCTGCGCGGTGTGGAAGCCGATGCCCGTGGAGAAGTTCCCCGAGAAGCGCGGGGCCGTCTCGCTCGGTCGGTTGAAGGTGAGCGCGAGCGAGTCGTCGGAGCCCAGGAACGCGAGGCGGAAGCGGTCGCGGCGCCCGGGCCTCCACTCGAGGAGGGCCTGGTAGTCGTAGTAGACGGGCAGCGAGGTGATGGTCACCGCGTCGATGCCCGAGAGCACCGCGCCGAGGATCGCGTCGACGTAGCTGCGGCGGAACGACACCGCGAAGGAGAGGTTCCGCGTGATGGCGCCCTCGACGAAGAGGCTCGCGTCGATGAGGTTGATGTTGCCGACGATCCGGTAGCCCTCGCGGCGCGGCGAGCGGAGCCCGACGTCGACGATGCCGCCCTGCGCGCGCCCGTACCGCGCGGAGTAGTTGCCCGGGTAGAAATCGATGCGGTCGAGGAGCTCGGTGCTCACCACCGAGGAGAGGCCGCCGAAGTGGTAGACGATCGGGATGAGGGTCCCGTCGGCGAAGATCTGCGTGTCCTGCGGGGTCGAGCCGCGAACGATCAGCAGCCCCGTGATCGACCGCGCCACGCCGGGGAAATTCTGCACCGCGCGCAGGGCGTCTCCGCCCGTGCCCGGCATGCGCAGGATCTCGCGGAAATCCAGCGACTGCCGCGTCACCTCACGCGCCGGCCGCCGCGCGCGCACCGTCGCCTCGCCCGCCACGTCGCCCGTGGGCTCGGGCGGCGCCTGCCCCTGCGCGGGCTGCGCGGGCGCGGCGGCGCGGGGGCGATACACGACGTCGACGTCGTCTCTGTCGCGCAGCGTCTCGGTGGCCTCGTAGGGCGCGTAGCCCTCGGCCGCGACGGTGACCGCGCCCTGCCCCGTCGCGTCGAGGTCGAAGCGGAACCTCCCCTGCGCGTCGGTGGCCGCCTCGCGCGGGGCCTGGTCACCGAGCCGGAGCGTGACGGTGGCGCCCGCGAGCGGCGCGTCGCCGGAGCCTCGCACCACCCCGCGGAGCACCGCGCGCACGGCCGGTCGCTGCGCGGCGCGCGCGGCCTCGGCGCTGAAGCGGTAGCGGTAGCGCAAGACCGCGGGCACGTTCTGCCCGTCGCGGCGCGCGGGCGTGAAGACGAAGCGCTGCGCGGCGGCGAGCGCGGCGCGGTCGAAGTCGTCGCGCAGGGGCTGTACGACGCGCGCCTGCGTGACGTGGCCCTCGGCGTCGAGCGTGAGCTCGAGGAGCACCGAGCCCTCGACGCCCTCGGCGAGCGCCTCGGGGGGGTACTCGGCCTCGACGAACTGCGTGAGGCGAGGCGGTGAGGTCTCGGGCTGCGCGGCCGGCGTCTGCGCCTCTTCAGGCGGTCGCGTCGGCGCGATCTGCGCGAGGGCGACACCAGGCCAGGCGACGAGCGGAGCGAGCGCGGCGAGCCAGCGCGGCGTTCTCATGGGCGAGGGCGATGATTGCGATGGTTCGCCCCGGCGTTGCAACTACAGAACGCCGACGTCGTCGAGCCGTCACGCGCCGCGCACGACCTCGAGCACGGCCTCGCCCCACGCCTCGATGCGCGCGGGGCCGAAGCCGGTGATACGGCCGAGCTCGTCGAGGCGCGTGGGGCGACGCGCGGCGATCTCTTGCAGCGAGCGGTCGAAGGCGATCACGTACGCGGGCCAGCCGCGCTGCCGCGCGACCTCGCTCCGCCACGCGCGGAGCCTCTCGAAGAGCGCGGGGTCGACGGGGCCGAGCTCGCTCGCCGCGCGCGCGCTCGCGCCGCCCGCGCCCCGCTTGCGCCGCTCCGTCGGCGGGAGACGGAAGCGCACTGGGCCCGGCGTCTTCATCACGTCCCACCCCGCGCGGGTGAGCACGGGCACGGGGTGCTCGGTGGGCGTGAGGTCGACCCAGCCCGCGGCGATCAAGCGACGCAGGAGCGACACCGTCCAGTCCTGGCTGCGCTCTCTCATCAGCCCGAAGGTCGAGAGCGCGGTGAACCCGAAGCGCCGCGTGCGCAGCGAGTCGTGCCCGCGCAGCATCTCGGCCACCGCCTGCAGACCCGCCCTCCCGTTCGCGCGCGCCACCGCCGAGAGGCCCATGCGCACCGCGGTGCCCGCGTCGTCCCCCGGCTCCTCTTCGCCCTCATCGAGCGCGGCGCACACGTCGCAGTGGCCGCAGCCGCCGAGCGTCTCCTGCTCGTCGCCGAAGTACCGCAGCACGAAGTCGTGCCGACAGGTCCCCGCGTCGAGGTACCGCAAGAGGTCACGAAAGCTCCTCCACGCCTTCGCGGCCTTCTCGGGCGCGGCCTCGTCGCCGTCGGCGCCGAGCTGACACAGCCGCCTGCGCAGCGCGATGTCCATCCCCGAGCACAGGAGCAGCCCGTGGGCCTCGTCGCCGTCGCGCCCCGCGCGGCCCACCTCCTGGTAGTACGCCTCGATGCTCGCGGGCGGCTGGTGGTGCACCACCACGCGGATGTCAGGCCGGTCGATGCCCATCCCGAAGGCGTTGGTCGCGACCACCACGTCGACGCTGCGGTCGGCGAAGCGCGCCGACACCTCGCTGCGCGCGTCGGCGTCGAGCCCCGCGTGGTAGGCCCGCGCGTTCCACCCGGCCGCGCGCAGCGACTCGGCGAGCTTCTCGGTGTTCTTTCGCGTCGCGGCGTACACGATGCCGCCGCCCTTGGGCGAGTGCGGCGACCCGAGCGCGTCGCGCAGCGCCTTGAACACCAGCTCGCGCGACTCTGAGGGGCCGTCGACGCTCTTCGCGGCGAGGTGCAGGTTCGGCCGCGCGAAGCCGCGCAGCACGACCTTCACCGTCGAGGTCTCGACGCCGAGCCGCTCGAGGATCTCGCGCCGCACCTCGGGCGTCGCCGTCGCCGTGCACGCCACGAGGCGCGGCGGGCGCAGCCGCTCGACGAGCGCGCCGATGCGGAGGTAGTCGGGCCTGAAGTCGTGGCCCCACATCGAGATGCAGTGGGCCTCGTCGACGGCGAGGAGCGACAGGGGCATCCGCGCGAGGAGGTCGATGAAGCCGTCGTGCTGCAAGCGCTCGGGCGCGAGGTAGACGAGCTTGTACCGACCGCGGAGCATCGCGCCGACGCGGGCGCGCCGCTCTTCGACCTCGACGGTCGATGACAGCCAGGTGGCCTCGATGCCGCGCTGGTTGAGGGCGCGCGTCTGATCTTCCATCAGCGCGACGAGCGGCGAGATCACCAGCGCCGTGCCCGGCAGCATCGCCGCGGGGAGCTGGAAGGTCAGCGATTTGCCGCCGCCCGTCGGCGCGACCACCAGCGCGCGGCCCGGCTCGCCGATCACCGCGTCGATGGCCTCGCGCTGCCAGGGCCTGAAGGCCGCGAGGCCGAAGCGCTCGCGCAGCACGCGCTCCGCCTCGCTCACCCCTGCGCCGATCGCCGCGTCTCCCATCGGGTCGACGGACCCTTAGCACCCACTCCAC
Organism: Polyangiales bacterium; assembly: GCA_041389825.1. GTDB lineage: Bacteria > Myxococcota_A > Polyangia > Polyangiales > JAEYZO01. Next base: position 55,708 of record JAWKRC010000028.1, read on the forward strand.
CCCCGGCACACAAATGCACGCAGCCCCCGGGCCTGGGCGCGGACATTCCGTGTCACGCCGCCGCGGCCTCGCCGCGCAGGAGTCGGGTCACGGCGAGGCGCACGGCGACGTCGTGGTTCGCCGCCCGCGCGCGGCTCATGCGGTCGGCGGCGCACGCGATCCTCTCGGCCACCGCGGTCGCCTGCGCGTCGGCCCGCGCGCGCACGTCGAGGGAGCGCACCCACGCGATCATCGCGAGGGCCGTGGCGTGCACGCGCGCGCGCTCTCCGCCGCGCGAGGCGGCGTTGGCGACCCAGTGGAGCCTCCCGCTCGGGTCTTCGCGCCACATGTCGACGCGGGCGCCGCCCTCGGGGGCGCGGCGCCAGGTGAAGGTCCACTCGCCAGCCCTGAAGAACCTCGAACGTGCCATCTCTCCCGCTCCTCCCGCCGCCGCGCGTCGCGGGGCGAAGGGGTAGGTACTGCGCATCTGTCACCGAACAAAATTCATGGTGACGATTGTTCAGTGCGACCCCGGGATCAGTAGAGCCGGGGAGCACCTTTTCACGGGCGCGCGCACGGCGCAGAGTCTGGCCGCGGTACGGGGAGGAACGACCTTCGATGAGCGAGGCACCGAACGGCCTCTCGCCAGAGGAGCGAGACGCGATCGACAAGCTATTCAAGCGCCTGCCCACGGCGAGCCACTACGAGCTCCTGGGCGTGGCCCGCGAGGCCGACACGGGGGAGATCATCAACGGGCTCAACCAGCGCCGGCGGCAGTTCGACCTGCGGCGGCTGCGGGGCGTGCCGGGCCCGGAGTACACCTCGCGGATCGAGGCCGTGCTGAGCGCGTCGGAGGAGTCGGCCGCGACGCTGCTCGACCCGGTGCGGCGCTTCCTCTACGACCAGGAGCTCGCCAAGGGCATCCCCACGCGGCGCAACGTGCGCGCGACCGGGGGCGGCAGCCCGAGCACCGCGCCACGGCCGATCCCGCCCTCCCGCGCGCCCACGCCGCTGATGACCCAGTCGCGCGCGCCCACGCCTACGCCCGGCCCGGCGTCGCGGACGCCCACGCCCGGCCCCGTCCCGCCCTCGCGCAACCCCACCCCGCGACCCGACGCCCTCCGCGGCGTCGGCGGGTCGATCCTCCCTCCGCCCTCGGCGGTGAACCCGCGCGCCGACGGCGCGGGGGAGTACATCGTCCCGCCGCCGTTTCGCAGGCCGACGCTCGACGATCCGCCCTCGCGCCCCTCGCGCCCTGATACCGTGGCGCCGCCGAGGCCTCACCCGCGCCCGGCCGCGCGCCCGGCCTCGCAGCCGCCGCCTCCCCTCCGGGCCGAGCGGCCGCCGTCGTCACCGCCGCCTGCGAGGGTTCCTTCCGCGCCGCCTCCGAAGATGACCTTCGACGCCGCGGCCGAGGTCGACGTGCTGCGGCGCGAGGTGCGCGAGCTCGCCGCGGAGCTCGAGCGCGTCACGGTCGCGTTGCAGCTCAGCCTCGCGCAGTGGCTCGAGCCCGACGACGAGCGCCTGGAGTCGATGGCCCACGCGATGGCCACGCTCAACGGCGCCCGCGGGACCGTGCTGATGCAAGAGGCCCGCGCCGAGGAGCAGCGGGGCCAGTGGGCCACCGCGGCGGACCTGTGGATCCGCGCCGCGCGCGCGCGCAGCGACGACCCCCTGCCCCGCGTGCGCGTGTCGGAGTGCCTCCGTCGGATGGGAGACTTCGACGGCGCCGCGCAGTACGCGGAGCAGGCGCTACGGATCGACCCCGACTGCGCCGAGGCGCACGCGACCCTCGCCCTCCTCGCGGCGATGGCAGACGTGCGCGGCGGTCGCTAGCGACGACCCGCGGAGCGCGTGGTGCTCTGAGCCCCGGACCGGGGCTCTCTCAGTGGCCTCAACCGCCTTGGGCGGGCGCCGCGGGGGCGTTGCCCGAGGGGGCGCCGGGGAGCTTGCTCGGATCGACGGCGGGAGCAGGAGCGGGGGCCGGGGCCGCGGCGGCGACGGGCTCGGGCCGCACCTCGGGGGGAGCCTCGGGAGCGTTCATCCAGGCGCCGGCGATCACGAGGAACGCCGCGCCGACGTAGCCAGTCCAGGAGCGCATAGGGGGCGAGGACGCTATCACGGACCCGGGAGCGTCGCGGGCGCAAAGAGCGCCTCGATCGCGGGCAGAGAGAGGGGGGTGCGCGGGTCGACGACGGTGTCGAGCGCGCGGGCGGTGAGCCCCGCCGAAGCGTCGAAGGCCTCAGGCGAGGCGGGCCCCTCGGGCGCCGTGAGCTCCCCCTCGGAGAGGATCGAGGTCACGTACCCCCGCGTCGCGGCGCCCGGCGCGCTCGCGATCGCAGAGGTCGCGCCGAGGGCGCGGGCGAGGTGCTCGGAGGCCGCCGCTTGCGCGACGCCGAGGATCCACCGCGCCGCGGCCGCGACGTGCGCCGAGCCGCGCCCCATGCACAGCCCCCACGGTCGGGCGGGCAGCGCGCGCAGGCCGACGCGCTCGATGTCGCCCGAAGCGTCGAGGGTCCACCCGTCTCCGCGCGGCGGCCGCGCGAGGGTCCACCCCTCGACCTCTGCGAGGGACGACCACGCCGAGGAGTGCACCCACGCGACCGCGAGCGAGGGGTCGCTCCAGGGCGGCGAGGGCTCGTCGTCGTGCCCGCGACGCGCGATACCGGCGCGGGAGAGCATCGCGTCCCAGCCCGCCGTAATGGCGGCCGCGGGCGACTCCGCGGGGCGGGTCGCGAGCCGGGATCGCCACACCGTCATCCCGTCGCGCGCGCGCACCGACGGGATCCACACCGAGGCCGCGCCCGCGCGACGCGCCGCCGCGCCGAGCGCGACGAGGTCCCACGTCGTCCAGGTCCGTGGGTCGGCGCTCGGGGCGTACCCGGTGGGTAGCGCTCGCGCGCCCGCGAGTCGCAGCGATGCGCGAACGTCGCCCTCGCGCTCGGCGAAGCGCGCGACCGCCTCGACCAGCCTCTCACGGCGCACGGCCACCGCCAGCGCGTCGGCCGCGAGCGGAAGGAGCCACGTCCCCTCGCCCTCGGCGCCGACGCTCAGACCGAGGCGCTGCATCTCGGGTCGCAGGTGCCGCGCGGCGCGCACGTAGCCCTCGGCGTCCACCGTCGAGAGGGCCGTATCGAGACGTCGCACGGCCCCCGTCGTCACCAGCGCCGCGAGCGGCGCGCCCTCGACCAGCGCGACGTCGACCGCGCCTCCGCGCAGACCCTCGGCGAGCTCGACGACTGTTCGGTACCGCACCACCCGCGGCCGACATCGGCAGCGCTCGATGAGCTCGCGCGAGGCCGCGCCGTCGGGCCAGCGGGCCAGCCGCGCGTCGTCAGGCAGCGCCACCGTGAGCGTCACTGCCCCCGTCGCCGCCCGTGGACGCGCCGGCGCCACGGGCCGCGTCCTGCGCTCGGCGAGGACCGCCACGACCAGCACGCCCGCCGCCAACGCCACGCGCTCGAGGAAGCGCCTCCGCGGGGTCGTGGGCGCCGGCGGTTCTGGCGACGTCGACGTCGGGTGTTCCTCCGCGGCCGTGAGCGTGCGCTCCGCGGGGACGGCTTCGGTGAGGCTGTCGCGCGCGACCTCGGCGACGCGCGCGCGGAGCCCCTCGCGGTCCGGCGTCACGCCCGCCGCCGCGAAGGCCGCGCGCAGCGCGGAGAGCATCGCCCGCGTCGTCTCGAAGCGCGAGTCACGGTCTGGCGAGAGCGCGCGGTCGACCACCGCGGCGACTTCGCCCGGCACCTGGGGCGCGACCTCTCGGAGCGGCGTCACCGCGCCGCGGCGCGCGCGGTCGGCGAGGCCCTCGCCCTCTCCGTAGGGCCTGCGCCCCGAGAGCAGCGCGTACAGCACCGCGCCGGCCGCGAACTGGTCGGCCCTCGCGTCGATGGCCTCGGCGCGCGCCTGCTCGGGCGCCATGAACGCGAGCTTCCCCTCGACCTCCCCCGTGAGGGCGCCCGCCGCGGTCGCGCGCGCGATGCCGAAGTCCGCGAGCTTCACCTCGCCCTCGCGCCCGAGGAGCACGTTGTGCGGGGTCACGTCGCGGTGCACGAGCCCGAGCGGCGCGCCGCTCGCGTCGCAGAGCTCGTGCACGTAGGCGAGCGCGTCGAGGAGCTCGACCATCACCCACGCCACCACCCCGAGCGGGAGGCCACCCTGCGTCGCGCGCGCGAGCTGCGCGAGGTCGCATCCCTCGACCAGCTCCATCGCGAGGAAGTAGTCGTCGCCCGCGCGGCCGAACTCGTACACCTGCACCACGCCCGGGTGGCGCAGCCGCGCCGCGACGCGGGCCTCGTCGACGAACATCGCCACCGCCGCGGGGTCGGCCGCGAGCGCTGTGCGCACCTTCTTCACCACGAGCTCTCGCGTGACGCCCTCGGCGCCCACGAGCTCCGCGCGGAACACCTCGGCCATGCCGCCCGCGCCGATGCGTCGGAGGAGCTTGTAGCGCGCGAGGGAGGCGTCGCTCACGAGGCCCTCACTCTACGCAAATCCGCGCGGAGGCCGCGACTGGTAGCGCCGTCGCCGCGCGGCTATCCTCGCGGCACTCCCCACCATGACGCTCGTCCCGCTCCGCCGCGGCGCCCGAGAGGCGCGACGCGACCTCCGACGCTTTCTGCCCACCACCCGCGAAGAGATGGCCGCGCGCGGCTGGGACGAGCTCGACATCCTCCTCGTGAACGGCGACGCCTACGTCGACCACCCGGCCTTCGGCGCCGCCCTCATCGGTCGCTTCCTCGAAGGGCGGGGCTTTCGCGTCGGGGTCATCTCGCAGCCAGACTGGCGCTCGCCCGACGACATCGCGCGCATGGGCCGGCCGCGGCTCTTCACGGGCATCACGGCGGGCAACCTCGACTCGATGCTCAACAAGCTCACCGCGCAGAAGAAGGTGCGCGGCGAGGACCAGTACTCCCCCGGCGGCAAGACGGGCCTGCGCCCCAACCGCGCCTCGATCGTGTACGCGAATCTGTGCCGGCAGGCGTTTCCCGGGCTGCCCGTGGTGCTCGGCGGCATCGAGGCCTCGCTGCGCCGCATCGCGCACTACGACTACTGGTCCGACAGCGTGCGGCGGTCGATCGTGCTCGACGCGAAGGCCGACCTCCTCATCTTCGGCATGGGCGAGCGGCCCGTGTGGGAGCTCGCGAAGCGCCTCGCCGCGGGCGAGCCGATGGCCTCGATCCGCGACATCCGCGGCACGGCCTACGCGATGCGCAAGGGCGAGTGGGAGTCCATCGAGCCCTCGCGGCACGTGACCGACGGCGGCGTGGTGGTGCTCCCGAGCTACGAGCGCGTGGTCGAAGACAAGGTCGCCTTCGCGGAGATGTCGCGCGCGTTCCAGTACGAGACGAACCCGGGCAACGCGCGGCCGCTGCTCCAGCCGCACGGGGCCGAGGCGGTGTACTTCAACCCGCCCGCGCAGGCGCTCGAGACCGACGAGATGGACGGCCTCTACGACCTGCACTTCGCGCGCGCCCCGCACTGGAGCTACGACGAGACGATCCCCGCGTTCGAGACGGTGAAGCACTCCATCGTCACGATGCGCGGGTGCTTCGGCGGCTGCACCTTCTGCTCGATCACCGAGCACGAGGGCCGCGTGATCTCGTCGCGCTCCGCCGACTCGGTGCTCCGCGAGGTGCGCGCCCTGCGCCGGATGGACGGCTTCGACGGCGTCGTCACCGACCTCGGCGGCCCCACCGCGAACATGTACCAGATGGCCTGCCGCGACCCGGCCATCGAGAAGGCCTGCCGACGTCTCTCCTGCGTGCACCCGGGCATCTGCGAGAACCTGGTCACCGACCACGCGCCGCTCATCGACCTCATGAAGCGCGTGCGCGAGGCCCAGGGGGTCAAGCGCGTCTTCATCGCCTCGGGCGTGCGCTACGACCTCGCCGAGCGCTCGCCGGAGTTCGTCGAGGCCTCGCGAAGCACCACACGGGCGGGCAGATCTCGGTGGCGCCGGAGCACTCCAGCGACGCGGTGCTCGACAAGATGAAGAAGCCCCGGTGGAGAGCTACGAGCGCTTCGCCGAGACCTTCCAGTGCGCGAGCAAGGAGGCGGGGCGCGAGCAGTACCTCGTGCCGTACTTCATCTCGGGCCACCCCGGCTCGACCTTGAAGGACATGGTCGACCTCGCCCTGTGGCTGAAGTCGCGCGGGATGCGCCCGCGGCAGGTGCAGGACTTCATCCCCACGCCCATGAGCCTCGCGACGACGATGTACGTGACCGGCGTCGACCCGCTCACGCGCACGGAGGTCTACACGGCGAAGGACCTGCACGAGAAGCAGCTCCAGAAGGCGCTGATCTTCTACTGGGACCCGGCGTGGCACGACCTCGCGCGCGAGGCGCTCGCCAAGGCGGGGCGGCGTGACCTCATCGGGAACGGGCCGCGGTGCCTCGTGCCGCCCGCCCAGGGCAAGGGGTCGCTGTCGATCCACGCGCGGCGCAGCGCCGAGGCCAGGGCGAAGAAGGGTCAACGCGCGGCGCGCTGACGAGCGCGGTTGAAGCGCGGAGACGCGGGAACTATCCTCGCCGCCTCACGCGTCGAGGGCGACGCGGGTGTCATGGGCGCGGCGTAGAACACGGCCGAAACCCCGTCACCGGGAGGACTCGCATGGGACTCTTCGACAAGGTTGGAAACTTCCTCGGCAGCGACACGGTGAAGAACGGCGTGCGCGAGATGATGATCGCGCGCCCCCCGGACAACGGCGACCTCGTCTGGAAGCACCCGGACCGCACGATCCCGATGTTCGCCCAGGTCACGGTGAACGCCGACGACTGGGCCGTGTTCACCAAGGAGGGCCGGCCCGTCGGCACCCTCGACGCCGGGCGCACCACGCTCTCGACGCAGAACATCCCGTTCCTGTCGAACTTCATCGACCAGTACACGGGCGGCAACCTCTTCACGACCGACCTGTTCTTCGTGAAGCGCACGCCGTTCCCGCGGAAGTTCGGCGGCACCCTCGGGAACATGATCGACCCGATGACCAACATCCGGCTGAGGGCGCGCTGCCACGGCGAGCTCCTGCTGCGGGTCGAGAACCCCGAGGCCCTGATCTACCAGTACTTCGGGATGCGGACCTTCCAGGACCACCCCGACATCTTCGACTGGTTCATCAACGCCTTCTTCAACACCCTGAAGTCGACGGTGGGCAAGCTCGCGCGCGAGCAGCGTCGCACCGTGCTCGACATCATGGACATGCACGACGAGCTCGCCGCCGCGTGCGTGGCCAACGCGACCGAGCTCGCCCAGGCGGGCATCCGCATCGTCCGCGTCACCAAGCTCGAGATCGACGTCCCCGACGAGGACATCAAGCGCTTCGACGAGATGCGCCAGAAGGTCGCCGACGCCCTGACCGGCGTGCAGGTCGACGAGGTGAACATCCAGCGCGCCGCCCTCCAGGCCCAGGCCCGCGCGGCGGCCGCCCAGGTCGACGTCTCCACGGCGCAGTACAACGCGCAGGCGGCGCAGTTCGGCATCGACCAGCAGATCAACAAGGACCAGCGCTACGTCCAGATGGCGGGCGGAGACCTCCGCGGCGTGGGTCAGTTCGAGGCGATGCGCGGCGCGGGCGCGGGCCTCGCCCAAGGCGGCGGCAACACCGGCCTCGCGGGCCTCGGCGCGCAGGTCGCCGTGGGCGCGGCGCTGGGCTCGAACCTCGCGGGCGGAATGGTCGGCGGCGGCGCGGCGCCCGCTGGCGGCGTCGGCATGATCGCGGGCGTGCCCGCGGGCGGCGCGGCGGGGCTGATGGCGTGCCCCCACTGCGGCGCGCAGGTGCCTCCGGGGAAATTCTGCGCCGAGTGCGGCGGCAACATCCAGGTCGCGGCGAAGCGCGCGTGCAGCGGCTGCGGCGCGGAGCTCTCCCCGACCGCGCGCTTCTGCGCCGAGTGCGGCACCCCCGCGGCGGGCCCGCAGACCTCGCAGCAGCGCTGAGCGCTCCCCTCCCCCGAGAGGCCCTCCGTGGGGCCTCGCCTCTCCCCATCACACCGCCGGTCAGAACTCGAACGCGAGGCCGTCGCCCACGACTCGTAGTCGAGTCGGAGCTGCGGGCGCGACCCGATCCCGCTCGCGTCGTGGCGCACGTACTCGAAGAACAGATAGCTGTGGTTCACCCCCATCTGGAGGGTCCCACGCCCGCGCCGCGCGGGGCTCGAAGAAATCCAGGCGCAGCATCATCCCGAGCGCGAGGTGCGTGCCCAGCGTGCCGCCCGTCGCGCCGGCTTCGATGTCAGGGTCGTTGATGGTCGCTCCCGGAGAGAGCCCCACGCTGCGCCGCGCGAGGACGTCTCCGTTGGTGATCCACCAGTAGTCGTAGGCGAGGCCGAACTTCACGTACGGCACCAGCGGCACCACCGTGCGGCGCGCGATCACGTCGAGGCGAAAGACCCCGACGGCGTACAGCGGGATCACCGCGAGCGAGGTCTCTTGCCCGCCCGAGGGGCGGTTCCACTCCGCCGGGTCGACGGGCATCGGCGTCTGCGTGATCGGCGCCACACCGCCCGCGGACGTGTAGCCGCCGCCGAAGCCGATGCCGATGGAGCCGACGTAGTTGATCCGCAGCGCCTGCCAGTCGAACTCGAGGCTCATCAGCACGCGGTCGCTCGTGCCGAACATGTCGGCGAAGGGCGAGGCGCGGCCGCCGAACTCGGCGTCGACGTTCGGGTACCAGGGGCCGCCGCGCACCTCGAGGGCGAAGTTCTGCGGCGACTCGTAGCGACCGCGGCTGCGGTCTCGGCCGAAGAGCTCGAGGGTCTGCGCGCGCGACGTCGCGGCGCAGAGCGAGAGGGCCAGAGCGATCGCGACACCTTGGAGCTTCACCGACGACGCCTCCACGCGGCCAGCGCTGCGACCGCGCCGACCATGATCCACGCCCACGCGGCGCCGCCGCGCGCCCACGGACGCGCCGAGCAGAAGCCCGGCTGCCCCTGGCCGCCCTGCGCGCGGTAGAGCTCCCAGAAGTCCGTGACGGGCTGCGGGCGCACGCAGCGCGACGAGAGCGCGAGCGTGCTGCGGTTGCCCGCGAGGTCCTGCGCGACGACCGCGACGCGGTAGAGCCTGCCGTTGGAGAGGCCCTCGGCGCGCCCCTCGGTCGCGTTGGGCGCGATGAGCGAGCTGCACCGGTACCGCTGAAAGGCCGTGTCGTCGTTCGGGTCGAGGGTCGAGAGCGCGCTCTCGCCGCAGGTGTCTTCTTCGTCCTCGTCGTCGCCCGCGTCGAGGCTCACCGTCGCGTCGACCGACGCGTCTCCGCCGTCTCCGCCGTCGACGCTGGTCGCGTTGCCCGCGGGCGGGTCGCACAGGAGCCAGAAGCCCTGCAGGTCGGCCGGCGCCGCGCTCGTGCCCGCCTCGGTGGTGGTGAGCGAGCCCGAGTACGACCAGCCCACGTTCACCGCGCCCTCGCCCGAGCTCGCCGTCACGTCGAAGGGCGCGTCGGGGGGCTGCACGTCGTAGGTGATGGAGTAGGTGCCCACCACGTTGTTGTCCGACGGGGGGAACGCGAGGAGCGTGAGGTAGTTCGTCGCCGCGTTGCCCTGCGTGGTGCCGGGGTTGCGGCAGTTGCCGCCCTCGGGGTCGACGAGGTACCGCGACTGGATCTCCACCGTGTAGCTCAGCGGCGTGGTGGGGTTGGTGACCGTGAGCGAGGGCGTCTGCCGGATGGGCCAGCAGCGCGCCGTGCCCGCGCTCACCGGCGCGCGCGCGTTCGCCATCGCGCACGCCGACTCGTCGGCGCCCACGTAGTACTGGAGCGTGTTCGCGGCGCCGCCCGAGGCGCTGCCCGAGAAGTTCACCGTGAAGCGCCAGACCTCTCCCTCGCAGTCGCGGATGCCGATGGGAGAGCTGGGCAGGAGCGAGTTGCTCACGCCGCCGGGCTCGTTGAGCCGCGGAGAGCCCGAGCGCTGCACGTTGGTGAACACCTGCGCCGACGCCGGAGCGCCGACGAGGCAGAGGGCCAGGGCCACGAGGCGGGGGGTTGGCGCGCGCATCACCGGGTCGCTCCGACGAGGGCTCAGCTCGCAAGCCGCGTACCCCCACGAAGCGCGGTGAAACACGCGCTGCGCGAGGGGTGAAGGCCCTGGAGCCGATGCCACATTGTCACGCTCCGGCCGCCGCGCGGGTCGCGGGTGTCACGCCGAAGGCGCGCTCGGCCACCTGCACCGCGTTGAGGGCCGCCCCCTTGCGGAGGTTGTCGCCCACGACCCACAGCGAGAGCGCGCAGGGGTCGTGCGGGTCTTGCCGCACGCGACCGACGTGGACCTCGTCCATCCCCGAGACGGCGACGGGCTGCGGGTGCAGGCCCGGCCCGCTGCGGTCGTCGACGACGACGCCGGGCGCGGCGGCCAGGAGACGCAGCGCGTCGGCGCGGGTGATGGGCCGCTCGAAGCGGGCCCACACCGACTCGGAGTGCGCGTTCGCGACGGGCACGCGCACGCAGGTGGGAGACACCTTGAGCTCAGGGAGCTCCATGATCTTGCGGCTCTCGGCGACGACCTTGAGCTCCTCCTCGCTCCAGCCCTGGTCGTCGTGCGACCAGTCGGCGAGGAGGTTGCCCGCGAGCACGCCCGGGAGGATCTCCCTCGGAGGGGTCTCGCCGGCGACGACGGCGCGGCTCTGTCGGTGGAACTCGTCGGCGGCGCGCGCGCCCTTGCCCGAGATGGCCTGGTAGGTCGACACCACCACCTGCGTGAGCGTGGCGAAGTCGTGCAGGGGCTTGAGCGCCACGAGCATCTGGATCGTGGAGCAGTTGGGGTTCGCGATGATCCCGCGCGGGGGCGACGGGATGCGGTGGCCGTTCACCTCGGGCACCACCAGCGGCACGTCGGGGTCCATGCGAAAGGCGCTGGAGTTGTCGACCACGAGGCATCCGAGCTTCGCCGCGACAGGGCCCCACTGCTTGGCGGTGGAGGAGCCCGCGGAGAAGAGCGCGAGGGGCGCGCCCTTGAAGACGTCTTCAGACGCGACCTCGAGCGCGACGGGCGCGCCCTTGAAGGTCACGGCGCCGCCCGCGGAGCGCGACGAGGCCACCGCGCGAAGGCGTCGCACGGGGAAGGCCCGCTGCTCGAGCACGCGGAGCATGGCCTGACCCACGGCGCCCGTGGCCTCGACGAGGACGACGTCCATCGGTGCAGACATGCGCGGCTATGCATTATCCCTTCGCGGCGACACACCGCCGCGAAGGTCACGCGAGAGGGCTGTCGAGAGGGAGCGGGGAGGGAGAGAGGGGCGAACGGGTCAGCGATGCGACGGCTTCACCGCCGCTGCGGTCGCTCGGGGCCTGAGCGGCGGGGCGGGGGCTGTTCGTGCGAGCGCTCCATGTGCTCCTTGGCGCGCAGGCCCTTCGCCTCGGGAGCGGGAGGAGCGCGCGGCGCGAGAAGGATCTTGCCGGTGCCGTCCTCGATGGAGAGCACCTTGACCTCGACCTCCTGGCCCTCGGTGAGCACCGAGCCGACGTTCTCGACGCGGTCGTGCGAGATCTCGCTGACGTGCAGGAGCCCCTCGGTGCCGGGGAAGATCTCGACGAAGGCGCCGAAGTCGGTGATGCGCTTGACGTTGCCCTTGTAGGTCGCGCCGATCTCGGCCTCGGCGGTGAGGCCGCGGATGATGTCGAGCGCGCGCTGCACGGCCACGCTGTCGCTGGAGGCGATGTTCACCGTGCCGTCGTCCTCGACGTCGATGGCGACGCCGGTCTGGTCGACGATGCCCTTGATGGTCTTGCCGCCCGGGCCGATCACGAGGCGGATCTGGTTCGGGTTCACCTTGATGGTGGTGATGCGCGGCGCGTACTTCGAGAGCTCGGCGCGCGGAGACGAGAGCGTGGCGAGCATCCGGTCGAGGATGTGAAGGCGCGCGTCGCGGGCCTGCTTCAGCGCGCGGTCGAGGATCTCGCGGGAGAGGCCCTCGATCTTGATGTCCATCTGGATCGCGGTGACGCCGCGGCGGGTGCCGCAGACCTTGAAGTCCATGTCGCCGAGGTGGTCCTCGTCGCCGAGGATGTCGGTGAGCACGGCGACCTTGTCGCCCTCTTTGATCAGGCCCATCGCGATGCCCGCGACGGGGCTCTTGATCGGCACGCCGGCGTCCATGAGCGAGAGGGTGCCGCCGCAGACCGTGGCCATGGAGCTCGACCCGTTCGACTCGGTGATCTCGCTCACGATGCGGATCGTGTACGGGAACTGCTCGTGCGACGGGATCATCCGCGCCAGCGCACGCTCGGCGAGGTTGCCGTGGCCCACCTCGCGGCGGCCCGGGCCGCGCAGGGGCTTGGTCTCGCCCACGCTGTAGGGCGGGAAGTTGTAGTGGAGCAGGAAGCGCTTCCACCGCTCGCCGGTGAGGCCGTCGATCTTCTGCTCGTCCTGCGCGGTGCCGAGGGTGGTCGTGACGATGCCCTGGGTCTCGCCGCGGGTGAAGAGCGACGAGCCGTGCACGCGCGGCAGGAGCCCCACCTCGCAGGTGATCGGGCGAACGGTCACCGTGTCGCGGCCGTCGATGCGCGACCCGGTGTCGACGATCATCGTCCGCATGGTGTGGCCCTGCACCTCGGAGAAGGCCTCCTTGAGGAGCCCCTCCTGCGCGGGGAATTCTTCAGCGAGCTTCGCGACGGTCTCGCTCTTGAGCGCCTTGAAGCGCGCGTAGCGATCCTGCTTCACGCGGATGCGGCAGGCCTCGGAGATCGCACCGCCCGACACCTCGCGCACGCGGCGGAACATGTCCTCGGTGGGCCGCGCCGCGCTGAACGCGCGCTTGGTCTTGCCGATCGCCTCGCGCATCCGCTCCTGGAGCTCGATCACGGGCTGCACCGAGCGGTGCGCGAACATCAGCGCCTCGACGAGGTCGTCCTCGGTGACCTCCTCGGCGCCGCCCTCGACCATCACGATGGCGTCCTTCGAGGCGGCGACGACGAGCTCGACGTCGCTCTTCTCCATCTCCTCGAAGGTGGGGTTGGCGACCCACTTGCCCTCGACGCGGCCCACGCGAACGCCCGCGATGGGCCCGGCCCACGGGATGTCGCTGATGTGCAGCGCGAAGCTCGCGCCGGTGAGGGCGAGCACGTCGGTGGGGTTCACGCGGTCGGCCGAGAGCACCGTCGCGATGACCTGCGTGTCGAGGCGGTACCCGTCGGGGAAGAGCGGGCGGCACGGCCGGTCGATGAGGCGCGAGACGAGCACCTCGTCGTCGCGGAGGCGCCCCTCGCGCTTGAAGAAGCCGCCGGGGATCTTGCCCGCGGCGAAGGTCTTCTCGACGTAGTCCACCGACAGCGGCATGAAGTCGATGCCGGGGCGGGGGTCGGCGGCGGCGCAGGCGGTGACGAGCACCATGCTCTCGCCCGCGGTGACCAGCACGGCGCCGTGCGCCTGGCGCGCGATGCGGCCGGTCTCGATGGTGACGGTGACGTTCCCGATCTCGACGCTCTCTCGGATGATCGACATTGAAGGCTCCACGCCCGACGCGTTGGGGGACGCGACCTCACCACCGCCGCGCGAGCGCGCGACGCGGTAGGGCCGCTTGAGTGGGCCAGCGCGGCGTCGATCGGCGTCCTCGGTTCCTGAGCGCGACCCCGCGGGGAGCGGGCGTTCGCGCGCACGAAGCGAAGACCGTAGCGACGGGCGCTGAGAGAGGGCGCGGGTCTCCGCCGCGGGGCCGGGCGACCGCGGCGGAGGGGTTCAGCGAACCGCGACCCTCAGACGCACCGACGCCCCGCCGCTCTGTCGAGGGGCGAGGCGTCGAGGGGTCACTTGCGGAGGTTCAGCTCGGTGATGAGGGCCTTGTACCGACCCACGTCGCGGCTCTTCACGTAGTCGAGGAGCCGACGGCGCTGACCGACGAGCTTCAGGAGCCCGCGGCGCGAGTGGTGGTCCTTCTTGTGGGTCTCGAAGTGCGAGGTGAGCTGGGAGATACGCGCGCTCAGGAGCGCCACCTGGACCTCGGGCGAGCCCGTGTCGGCGTCTCCGCGGCGGAACTTCTCGATGATCTGGGTCTTCTCGGCGTGATGCAGGGCCATGTCAGCGGTGTCCTCTCAAAAGTGGCGCGCGAGTATGGGCAATCTGGGCCGGGTGTCAATCACCGCCGGGGTGTGGTAGTGGCGGTGCGCCGCTGCGCGTTCCGGGGGTCGTCACTCCCTCCCGCGCGCAGGCGCCCCCGCACCGAGAGCACCATGTTCGAAGCACTCCGTCGACACTCCAACTCCCTCTCCCTCATCGTCTTCATCGCGACCCTCGCGACGGCCTTCGGCGTCGGGTGGGGCCCGGGGAGCCAGGGGTGCCAGCAGGGCAGCCTGCGCGTCACGCACGTCGCGAAGGTCTACGGCGAGACCCTCGTCGACGCCGACTACAACTCGCAGCGCGCGCTCCTCGGTCAGGCGCTCGCGTACCAGGGCTCGCCCTTCGGCGAGGTGCCCGGCGCCGAGGGCATGGTGCGCCAGGGCGCGCTCGACGGCCTCATCGAGCGGGAGCTCCTCGCGCACGAGGCCACCCGCCTCGGGATGCGCGTGAGCGAGAGCGACGTGAACGAAGAGTTCCGCCAGTGCCGCGTGTACTTCTCCGCGGGCGTCGCGGCGGAGAACAACCTCGGCGTGCGCTCGGGGCCGATCCAGATCCGCGGCGGGCAGTGCTGGGGCACCGGCGACGACTTCGACTTCCGCCGCTTCGAGCGCGCCGCGCGAACGTACTTCCGCCGCGCGGTGCCCGACCTGCGCGACGCGATGCAGCGCGAGATGCTCGCCGACCGGATGCGCCAGGCCGTGCGCGCCTCGGTGCAGGTCAGCGACGAGGAGATGTGGCGCGAGTACCAGCGCACCCACGACCAGATGGCCGTGCGCTACATGCGCTTCTCGCAGGGCTTCTACCGCCTGCTCGCGCGCGACGACGACGCCGACCGGGTGAACACCTGGGCCAGCGCGCACGCCGAGGACATCAACCGCCAGTGGGAGCGCCGCCGCGACTCGCTCCGGGGCCGCCCGCGCGAGATCCGCGTGCGGCACATCCTCGTCCGTTACCCCGACGGCGCGACCGACGCGCAGAAGGCCGAGGCGCGCGCCAAGGCCGAGGCGATCCGCGCGCGGGTCGTGGCGGGCGAAGACTTCGTGCGCCTCGCGCGGCTGTACTCCGAAGACCCCGGGAGCTGGCGCGAGGGCGGAGAGCTCTCGTGGCGCCAGCCCGACGGCCCGCAGGGCTACGTGCCCGAGTTCACCCGCGCCGCGACGGCGCTGCAGGTGGGGCAGACCTCGCCCGTGACCGAGACCTCGTACGGGGTGCACATCATCCAGCTCCTGGGCACGCGCGAGGGCGACGTGAGCGAGGCCGACGGCAAGCGCGAGCTCGCGCGCACGCTGTACCGCGAGGCCTACGCCGAGGAGCAGGCGCGCGCGGCGGCGCAGGCGGCGCTCGGTCGCGTGCGCGGCGGGGCCGACATCGACACCGTGGGCCGCGAGGTGAAGGAGGCGGCGACGCGGGAGTTCTACCGGGGCGAGATCCCCGCGGCGCAGACCCTCGCGGGCGGCGTGACGCTCGCCCCCGTCGAGCGCTCGGAGCTCGAGGTGCCCGAGCTCAAGGACAGCGAGACCTTCGCGCGCAACGGGTCGGTGGTGAGCGACGTGCAGGACGACGCCGTGCTCACCAGCGCGGCCTTCGCCCTCACCGACGCGGCGCCGCTCGTCGCCGAGCCCGTGCACGCGGGCGAGGACTGTTCGTGATGCGCTACAAGGACAACTCGCGCAGCACGGCGACGCGCGAGGAGTTCCAGCGCCAGCGCCAGGAGCTCATGGCCACCACCTACGCGTCGATGCTCGCCGCCCGGCAGCGCGAGGCCGTGGTGCAGTACGTCACCCGGCTGCGCCAGGAGGCCGAGCACACCCAGGCCGTCAGAATCGGCAATCTCTGGCTCCAGCAGGGCCGCACTGAAGAAGAGGAGTGAGGCCCTGCCCCCGCGCCCCGACAGGATCGGGGTATGACCCCGACGCCCTTGCGCGGTCAGGTCACGGGGGCAGAGGACAGGTGCCTGATGCACACGACCCTCGGTCCCAGCGCTCCCTTAACGGCCTTCGGGTGGTGACCATCCACCGCCCGCACCTTCACCGCGCGGTGCTCTCGGCCTACGCCCACGGGCTCTCGGCACGAGACGCGCACCAACGGCGTCTCGCACTTCCTCGAGCACATGCTGCTCTTCCGCGGCACGGCCACGCACCCTCGGCCGCCGCGTTCAACTCGCTGTCGAGAGCCTCGGCGGCTCGCTCAACGCCGCCACCCACGGCGACTTCACCCTCTTCGGCCTACCGTGCCCCCCGACGCCCTCGCCGACGGGGCCGCCGTGGTGGGCGAGGTCTTCCGCGCGCCCGTCTTCGCCGACATCGAGGTCGAGAAGGGCATCGTGCGCGAAGAGATCCTCGAGGACCTCGACGAAGACGGCACCGACGTGAACGCCGACAACGTGAGCCGCGCGCAGGTCTTCGCGGGCCACGGGCTCGGCATGCCCATCACCGGCAGCGCCGCGAACGTCGACCGCTTCACCGTGCGCCACCTGCGCGCCCACCTCGACCGGCACTACGGCGCGCGGAACATGGTGGTCGCCGTCGCGAGCCCCCTGCCCCACAAGGCCATGCTCCGCGCCGTATCGCGGGCCTTCGGCGCGCAGCCCTCGGGCGCGCGAACCGCGACCAACGTCTTCAAGCCCTCGCAGTCGCGCGCGCGCTTCAAGTCGGTGCGCTACTCCGGGAGCCAGACCTCGGTGCGCCTGGCCTTCCCCACGGCGGGGATGTCGTCGCGCGCGGCGCAGCCGCTCGAGCTCCTCGTGCGCGTGCTCGACGACGGGATGTCGACGCGCCTGCACCGCCGCATCTGCGACGAGCGCGGCCTCGCCTACGAGGTCAGCGCGGGCGTGGAGCTCTTCGACGACGTGGGCATCGTCGACGTGGCCTCCTCCGTCGCCGCGGGCTCGGTGCCGGGGCTCGTCTCCGAGGTGCTGAGCATCCTCGGCGACCTCGCCGTCGACGGGCCGAGCACCGCCGAGGTCGAGCGCGTGCACCGCCGCTACGCCTTCGACCTCGACGCCCTCGAAGACGAGTCGCACGCCCTCGTCGACTTCTACGGCGCGGCGGAGCTCTTCCACCGCCGCCGCGAGCCCGCCGAGCGACGTCGCGAGGCGCTCTCGGTGACCGCGCGCGACCTGCGCGCGTCGGCGCGGCAGGCCTTCGACCCCTCGCGCCTCAACGTCGCGCTCGTGGGCAACGTCGACAAGGCGATGCGCGCCGCGGTGATGGCCTCGGTGCGCGCCTACCGCTCGCGCTTGCGCAAGGCGACGCAGCGCAAGGTGGTCGCGGTGTCGAAGCCGCCGCGCGCGACCCCCACGAGCCGACGCGCGCGCGTGCTTGACCGCGCCGCGGCGTCTCCCTAGCCTCGCGCCGCGATGGGGCGAGGCGATCCCATGCTTCAACTCGCGCTCCCCGACGCCGACGTCACCGTCGCCCCCGCGCCGCGGGCCGCGCCGCTCTCGGCCGACGCCCTCGCCCGCAGGCTCGCGGCCGTCCTCGGCGCGCCGCTCTCGCTCGTGCTCACCAACAACCGCCGCCGCGTGTTCTCCCTGCGCTACCGCGACGGCGTGCGCGCCCTGCGCTTGCACGAGCTCTTCCTCACCGCCGACGACCCCGTGATCGACGCGCTCGGCCGCTGGCTCTCGACGCGCGACCGCGACGCCCTGCGCCGCGTCGACGACTTCGTCCGCGCGCGACGCGTCGAGACCGCGCCCGCCACGTCGCCCGCGGACCCCGAGCTCGTCGCCTTCGCCGAGGGCCTCCGCGCGCGGCATTTCCCCGCGATGGCGCCCGCGCGCGTCGCGTGGTCGCGGCCCGGCGCGCCCCGCCGTCGCGCCCGCTCCCGCGCGATGCGCCTCGGCGCGTGGCTCCCCGACGACGACCTCATCGTGCTGCACCCCGCCCTCGGCGCGCGCTGGGTGCCGAGCTTCTACCTGGGCTGGGTGCTCTTCCACGAGCTCTCGCACCGCGCCCTCGGCGACGCGGGGCGCGGCTGTCGCGTCCACGGCCCGCGCTTTCGCGCGCTCGAAGCGACCTACCCCGAGCGCGAGATGGCGCTCGCGTGGGAGCGTCGGCACCTCCAGCGCCTCATCGACGAGAGGGGCTCCGGCCGGCTCTGATGCGTCTCCCCAACGCCGAGCGCCTGCGCGCGCTCGCCCCCCGCGTGCTTCGAGGTCGGCTTCGGCGTCGTGACCGCCGCCACAGCCGCCCCGCTCTTCGCGGCGAAGCACCTGCCGCTGCAAGACCTCCCGCAGCACATGGCCGCCATCTCGGTGCTGCGGCGGCTGCTCTTCGGGTCGAGCCTCGACGCGTGGTTCGAGCCCACCCTCTCGCGCACCCAGTACCTCCTCGTGTACGCGCTGGGCATCCCGCTGTCGGTGCCCTTCGGGGTGGTCGGCGCGACGCGCCTCCTCGCGGCGCTGTGCGTGGTGTCGATCCCCTACGCGCTTCGCTTCGCGCTGAAGCGCTACGGCGGCGACGAGCGCCTCGCCGCGCTCGCGTGGCCCCTCGCGTGGAACCCGCAGATGATGCTCGGGTTCCTCAACCTCATGGCGGGCGTGCCCCTCGCGCTCCGCGGCCCTCGGCCTCTACGCCGTGCCGATCGACGCCGCGCGTGGACGCGCCAAGGCCTCCTCGCCGCCCTCGCGCTCGGGGCCTTCTACGCGCACCTCATCCCCTTCGGCGTGTTGGGCCTCGGCGTGCTCCTCCAGCTCCGCGCGCCCGTCGCCGCCGAGAAGGTCTCCGCGCGCTCGGCCGGGCAGGTCGCCACGCGCTCGCGGTCGACGCACGACACGCGTTTCGTGACACGCTGTTCCTCATCCCCGCGTGCGTAGCTGCGCTGGTGGTTGCTCGAACGCCGCCGACGCGAGCGTGCGCGCGGGCGGCGTGGGCGTGGCGCCGCGGCCGGTGTGGCCGACCCCGCCTCCCTCCGCGGGGCTCTCCTCGACGCTGCGCTGGACTTCCCCGGCGACTACGACGAGCGCGCGCGCTGGTGGGCCTCGGCCTCGCGTTCATGGCCGCCGTCGCCCTCGCCGCCGCAGGCGAGCGCGCCGGTGATCGCGAGCGCTCGTCGCGCGCGTGAGCCCTCTTCGGCCGTGCCCGCAATCTTCGCGCTCACACCTACCTCGTCCGGCGCAGCCTTCGCGTGGCTGTGGGGAGCGCTGCGCCGAGCCCGAGACCTGGGGCGGAGTCCTCTCCCGCGCGTCGGTGGCGCTCGCGCTCCAGCGGGCCTTCGCGGCCTCGCGCTCGTCGGGTAGCGCGGCGCGACGACGACCGCGGCGCGTCGCGGCTCGCGTGGCTGCCCGTGTGCTGCGCCGTGCTCTACCTCACCACGCCGACGAGCTACGGGTGGATCTGGCCAGGCCACACGCGCTTCGCGGTGGTGAGCGCGCTGTCCTCGCGCTGCTGGTCGGTCGGCGGATGCCCGCGCGCGGGGATGGCTCCCCGTAGCGCTCGCCGCCGTCGTGTCGGTGGCCTTCGCGAGACGTCGGCGCGCGCTTCGCGCAGTGGGACCAGAACGAGCTCAGGGACCTCGACGAGGCCCTCGACCGCGCGCGGCCGAACCGCGCGCTCGTGCGCGATCCTGCCGGTGTCGGGCAGCGGGACCGTGCCCAACGTGCCGCTCTGCACGCGGCAGCCTGGTACCAGGTGAGGGGCGGCGCGGTGGCGACCTTCTCGTTCGCGGATTTCCCTCGAGTCGCCGTTCCGCTATCGTGAGGGCGCACCCCCAGGCTGCCGCCCCGGTGGGAGTGGAATCGCGAACCTCGACGTGGCAGACCCGAGCCGAGATTTCTACACGTTCGTCCTCGTCCGCAGGGGTGGCCCCACGACCCCGTGGCGGGCGACGGGCGCTACCGCTCCGTCTACGACGGTAAGCACAACAGCGCCCTCTACGAGCAGTCACGCGGCGGGAGACGTCGTGACCGCCTCGACCCCAAGGTCTCATGGAGATCGTGATCGACGCGGTCGAACCGTCCCCCTTCGACGCGCTCCCGCCCAGGAGCATCGCCCTCGACGGCTCGTGCTCGGGCCCCGCATCGACGCCGAGCGCGAGCGCTGCAGCTTCGACCACCACGGCGAGCTGCATGCGCCGCGCCACGCGCGCGACGGCCGAGCAGGTGCGACGCCCTCGCCCTCGGCCTCGGCCCTCGACCCTCACGGTCTTCGTCAACGACATCGACCTCGACACCGCCCTCGCCGTCTGGCTCATGCGCCACGTCGACCGCGCGCGCGACCGCTGGTGAACCGGCTCGTGCACTGCGCAGGGGCTCCTCGTCGCACCTCGGCGTACCTCGCGGGAGGATGCCCACCGTCATCGAGTGGCTCTCCGAGCCCGAGACGCACGCGCGCGCGACGGGCGGGTACCTGTTCCAGCTCGACAACGCCGGGCTGCTGGGCTGCTCGACGAGGTCGGTCGGCGCGTGTCGGTCTACGCCGACAGCCGCCTCACGCATGCGGCGGGTTCTCCATCGACTCGCTACAAGGTGCTGCACCAGGGCGCGGGGTGGGTTATGTGCAGGCGAAAGTGGGCATCCGCGCGAGGCTCTTCGCCGAGGGCCACGACCGGGTGGTGATCCACACCGACCTGCCCGACGGCTCGCACGCGTACACCATCGCGAAGCGCTCGGAGTTCGTGAAGGACTTCCCGTGCCGCGCATCCTCGCGGCGCTCGCCGCGCCGCCAGGCCCGGCTGGGAGGCGGCAGCACCGTGGGAGGCGCGCCGCGCGCGCCGACAGCTCACGCTCTCGCCTCGCCCCCGCGCAGGTCTTCGGTGGGTGGTCGGTGGTGCGCGGGGTGATCTCTCCGGCACCGCAGCCCCATCGGGAGATTGTACCCCCACCCGCCAGGAACCATCCTGCCCGTCCCGATCCGCCCCCAGACAGGCCGTGAGCCTCGTCGTCGCGGCGCGTCGCAGGAGGCAAGCGTATGGCATCCGAGCAGGTCAAGTACGTCAGCGACGACTCGTTCGAGCGCGACGTGGTGCAGTCTCCGTCCCCGTGCTCATCGACTTCACGGCGACGTGGTGCGGGCCCTGCAAAGCCCTCTCGCCCATCATCGACAACCTGGCGCGCAAGTTCGAAGGCCGCCTGCGCGTCGTGAAGCTCGACATCGACGACTCGCCCAACACCCCGTCGCGCCTCGGCATCCGCGGCGTGCCCACGGTGATCCTCTTCAAGGGCGGCCAGGAGGTCG
This sequence comes from Polyangiales bacterium, assembly GCA_041389825.1. GTDB lineage: Bacteria > Myxococcota_A > Polyangia > Polyangiales > JAEYZO01. The sequence goes on from JAWKRC010000028.1 coordinate 76,893, forward strand.
CGCGCCACGTGGGCCTCGCCCCCGAGAGCCGCATCGAGTCGCTGGTCAGCCCGCGCCTCCCCGCGCAGAGCTGACCGCACTCCCCTCTCCTCCCGCCTCTTCCTCAGCCTTCCTCCACCAGCTCGATCTCCTCCGTCGGAGGGTCCGGCCAGTCCTTTCGGCGCTCGGCGTCGAGGAGGCGCGCCGCGCGCAGGAGCCGCGGGTCGATCCGTCGTCGTCGTTCATCGACCGCTCCGGCGGGCGTGACGTGGCGAGGCCGCGACGGAGACGCCGACGGCACCTCGGGCGCTCAGGCCCACGCGCGGGCGGATAGCGCGAAGGTGCCCCTGGTCGCGGAGGGCCGCTCGGCCCGATGGCTTGCGGCGGGCCCGAGCGCACCGCGAGGTCCGGCGGCGGGCCCGACTGCAAGGGCGCGCTCCCCGGGAGCAGGGCGACGCGGTCGGCGTTGCCGAGGCGACCGGGCGCGCCCGCGACGCGGGTGGCGGGGTCGGGCGCGGGCGGGGCGGCGACGCGGGTCTCGGGGTCTGGGGCCGCGGGTTCGAGGCGGATCACGGGCGGAGGCGTCGGGAGCGAGAAGTCTCCGGGCGCGACGGTTGGCGGCACCGCGGGGCGGCCCGCGGCGGGGAGCGGCGACGGGAACACGGGGATCGCTCCCGCCCACACCGCGCCCACGCTCTCGGGCACGGGCAGCGGCGGCTCGGGCGGCCGCTCGGGGAAGCCCGCGGCCTGCGTGAGCGCGTCGAGGAGCATCCGCACGCCCGCGGGGCGGCGGCCGGGCTCGCGGTCGAGCAGCGTCGCGACGGCGCGGTGCAGGTCGCGGGAGATGCCGAGGAGGTTCGGTCCGCGGTCGGGGGTGGCGCCGCCGACGAGCTCCGCGGCCACGGCGCCGAGGGCGTAGAGGTCGGCGCTCGCGGTGGGGCGGCGTCCCGCGGCGACCTCGGGCGCGACGTAGGGGACCAGCCGCGGCGCGCTCAGCCGGATGCGCTCGTACAAGCGATCGGGCGGCAGGCACACGCCGAGGATGCCGTCGGTGAGGAGCAGTCCTCGGCCCGAGATCATCACGTTGGCGGGGCGGAGCATCCCGTGCGGCGACGCGGTGTGCATCGCCTGGAGCGCGCCCACCAGCGAGAGGAGCACGCGCAGGCCCTCTTCGACGGTGAAGGGTTGCGACACCTCGGTGCGGGCGGTGAGCACGGCGCGGAGCGAGACGGCGTCGACGAAGGGCGTGACCACGGCCACGCAGCCCGCGGCGGGGACGACCTCCAGCGGCATCACGCAGCCCGCGAGGGTGCGGCGGGCGAACATCTCCAGCTTGCTCGCGAAGTCGCGGCGCTCGCCCTCGTTGAGGAGGAGCATTCCCCCGACGAGCTTCACGGCGACGTCGGAGCCGCCCGCGGCGTCGCGCGCGCGCCAGGTCGCGCCGAGCACGCCCTCACCGAGCGGTTGGATCAGCTGGTAGCGGTCCTTGATCCAGTCGCCGTTCGAGAGGGCGAGGCGGGGGTTGGTGAGCGCGGTGTTGGTCTCGAGCTCCTCCTCGGGGTCGATCTCTTCCATGGGCATCTGCGGAGAGACGACCGGAGGCGGCGGGCGTGGAGGCGCGGGCGGCGGCGCGGGTCGCGGCGCGAGCGCGCGCAACGGCGGCGGAGGCGGCGCGGAGGGCACGGGCGGGGGTGCGGGCGGCAGTCCGACCTTGGCCCTCGCGGTGGGCGCGGGGGGTGCTTTGGGCGGAGGCCCGAGGGGCAAGCGCGCGCTCGGCCCGCGCGGCGGCGCGGCGCTCACGGAGGGGACGGCGCGAGACGGGGCGCGGGCTCCGGCGAGGTTGCCCTTGCAGGCCGGGCAACGCGTCGCCGTAGGGTCGACGGAGGCGTGACAGTACGGGCAGGTCGACGCGCCGGGAACCACCGGGAGAGCCTACCACGCTCGCCCCCGCGGCCCTGAAAGCCTGCGCCGCGCCGCCCGCGAGGGGCAACGCTCCCGCCCGTGGAGATCGATGGACGAACGCGAGGGATCGTCCGCCGCGGATGGGTGGAGTGCGAGCACCCGCGTCGCACCTGCGCGCTCTCCGAGGTCAACTACGAGCTCCCCCACGCCATGAACGAGCTCACGGACGTGATGAACGAGCGCTCCGACCTCATGAACGCGCTCCCTCGGGCCATGAACACGCTCCCCCGAACCATGAACGCGCTCCGCCAGCCCATGAACACGCTCCCCAGAGCGATGAACACGCTCCGCCAACGCATGAACGCGCTCCGCCAACCCATGAACGCGCGCTCCGACCTCATGAACACGCTCCGCCAGCCCATGAACACGCTCCGCCAGCCCATGAACACGCTCCGCCAGCCCATGAACGCGCACTCGCGGCCCATGAGCGAGGGCTGACGCCCTCACAACGCGCTCAGCCCTCGGCTCGAGCAGCCTCTGCACCGGCGCGTTCACCTCCCCGCGCGCGTGACCTTGCGCCGCGTGGGGCGGGTTGCACCGAGCAGCGGCCGCGGGGCAGTCTGACGTCATGGGCGACGCAGCCAAGGTGATCGACTGGAACGGGATCGACGTCCCCGAGGGTGTAGTCGAGCTCCTGGCGGAGCTTCCGCCGGGTCGCTACCGCATCGCCGTGGCGCCCGATGACACGGACGACACCCTCACGGACGCCGACCGCGCCAGCGCGCTGGCCAGGCTGGCAGACCTCAGCGCCGGGCGCACCTTCACGGTCGCCGATGCCGACGCACGGATGCGCGAGGCCATCGCCAACGCCACGCGATGAGCGACCGCATCGTCCTTTCCGCCGAAGCGATCGAGGGCATGGCGTCGACGGTGTCGTACATCGCGGAGCGGAACCCAGCCGCTGCGGAGCGGGTGCGTCTCGCGATCCTCGCGACCCTCGAGATGCTCGCGTGTACCGACCCGCGCGTGGAGGGGCGCGCGGTGGAGTTGGCGCCCGGCGTGACCTGTCGACGGCACTACGTCCACCCGGTGCTCATCCTCTACCAGCGCTCGCCGGGGGTGTTGGAAGTGCTCTCGGTACGGCACCACGCCCGCGAGCCCATCGCGCGCTGACCCTGAGTTGCTCGCTTCGAGAGGCGCGTCGAGCTCGAACCGTCGTCGACGAGCCGTCGGCACCCATGATCGAGCGCCGACGCGCCCGCACCGCGCTCAGCCCTCGGTCGGTGCAGCCTTCGTCGGCTCCGTCGCAGGCGCCTTCGACTCTCCCGCGGCGGCCTTGCGCTTCGTGCCCGTACCCACACGAACACGCAGCGACACCAGCCCCAGCGCGGGCACGGTCGGGTCGATCCCCCGCGCCGCCGCGAAGGCGCCCACCACCCGGTCGATGATCCTGAGGTTGATCCCGTCCCAGCGGTCGACCTCGCCCTGCGTGGCGCGCGCCTGACGCGGAGCCTCCACCAGACGTCGCGCCTCGGCGCCCGCCTCGGCGGCCTTCTCCCACGCGTCGAGCGCGGCCTTCGTCAGACCGAAGAGCCCGCTCCGCGTCGCGAGGCCCGCGTCTCCCTTCGCCAGGAGCTCGCGCCCCAGCGACACCATCGACGCCAGCGCCACGTCGGGACCCGCGTCGGGCTGTCCGCTCGCGCCCGGGCGCAGCGCCGAAGACAGCCGGGACAGACCCTCCGCGTCGCCGCCGATCGCGCCGCGCAGCGCCTCGGCGCACTGATCCCGGTGCGCCCGGGTGCGCGCCACCGTCGACTCGGCCGCCGCGAGCTTCGCAGTGTGCTCCGTGGTCCGCTCGGCGTGACCGCGGGCGAGCGCGCGCGAGGCCTCGTCGCCCCGGTGCGCCGCCCACGCGCCGATGCGGAGCACCGCGGGCGCGAGCAGCACCGCCGCGCGCTGCGACTCCGTGGCCGTGTCGAAGAACGCCGCCGCCGCGCTGTAGACCCGCAGCGCGTCGTCGCTCACCCGCTGCGTCGCCACCGCCGAGCCCTCGCGCGTGAGCTGCTCGTCGCTCACGTCGCCGATGAGGGTGCGGGCTTCGTCTTCGGTGGCCGCGCCGAGCGACGCCACGAGCGAGGCCAGCGAGAGGTGGGGGTGTGAGGCGCGAGGCGCGCTGGGCTTCTTCGTCTCCGATCGGGGTTGCTTCATCCTTCGATCGAAGCGCCGCGCCGCCCGAGAGGGGAAGTCGGGGAAAACCCGTATCGGGCGCAGCGCGGGGTGCAGTGGCGGAGCGCGGGATCGGGGGACCGTCCGGATCGTGGCCAACGCTCACCCCGCACCACGCTCCCGTAACGGTTCAGCTCGGGAGAGATCTCAAGCTTCCCGCGTGGCGAACGGAGTCCGGCGCGTTCGCGCCCTCACTCCGGGCAGGAGCGTGTTCGCCCCGTTCAGGGCTCCAGGACACCGCTCACGTCGCTGCGTTCGCGCGTCAGCCCTTCTCGAAGCCCGTCAGGCGCCCTGCCTTGCCCGGGAGGTGAACGCGGCGGCAGCCTGAACCCCGGTCTGCGTCGAGGGGAGCCATCCCAGTTGGTGAAGCCGTGACGGGAGGGGCGTCGAGGACAGCGTCCATCGCGAGGGTGTGGGTCGATGACCAACGATCCCCGCGGCGCTGCTGCCCGTCGCCTCGCCCGATCGACGCTCCGTCTCGTGCTCGTCGCATTCCACCGCGAGGCTAGAGAGACCGTCCTTTCCCACCACCGCGCTCCGATGAGAGGACGTGACGGTGCCATCGAAGTCTTGAATGAGCTGGTCCCGCTTCGTCCGCGACGCGCGCTCGGATTTCCTGACGGAGCCGGCGCGGCCCACGACCGAGGCCGAGATCGACCCGCCGAGGCCCTCGCAGGGCTTTCCGCTGCCGAGGGCGGTCCGCGAATACTGGGGGCTGATGGGCGAGCGCGGCGGTGATCGGCTCTGGGACGACGGCGTGAACGCGAGCTTCTCCCGGGGCGATGAAGCTCCTGGAGGACGAGCGCGAGCACGACGCGACGCGCGGCGCCAGGACGAGCGCCCGCCCTTTCTCCTGCGCGCTCGAACGACGAGATCAGCAGCGTCTTCCGCGCTGTTCCTGTGGACGTTGACGACCCCCGCTCCATCGCACGGGAGATCCCGAGCTGGATGCTCGCGGGGCTCTACTGTCGGGCTTTGAACGCACGCGTCTTCACCCTTCTGGCCGTCGGGACGTGTCGCGTTCGTCTCGCGGCAGCTGCTCGACCCGGCGGAGCGCTTCGACGAGGTCGTCACCGCGCCGGGCGCCAGACCGTCGACGCACGCTTCCGACGAGCGCGGGATCGAGCCGTGCCTGCGTCGAGACCGCCGTGCGACTCACGTTGCAGCTCGATGGAACAGCCGCGTCTCGGTGATCTGTGGAGGCGCGACGACCGCGAGGTCAGGCAGACCGCCCGTCCGGGTTCAGCGCGCATCAGGCTGGAGGTCCGCCCTCGCGCCGATGCGTAGCTGCGCCGCCGCCCTACCGCCCCGTCGACCCGAACCCCCCGCCGCCACGCTCGGTCGCCCCGAGCTCGCTCGCTCGCTCGCTCGTACGCGCGTCGCAGCGCGACACCAACTGCGCAGCGCGCTCTCCGCGCGCGATCGTCACGTCGGTCTGCCGAGAAGTTCACCAGCAGCACCTTCACTCGCCGCGGTAGTCCGCGTCGACCGTTCCCGGCGCGTTCAGCACCGCGAGGCCCTCGCGCAACGCGCGCCCCGAGCGCGCGCGCACCTGACCCTCGTGCCCCTCGGGCAGCGCGATCCTGGGCCCGTCGGGATCGCCGCGCGCTCTCCCGGACGCAGCACCACGGGCTCTCCCTCGGGCACCGCCGCGATCGGGTCGGGGCCCCGCCGCGCCCTCCGTCGCGTAGCTCGGCAGCGGGAGTCCCTCCGCGTGGGGCAAGCGCGACACACGAAGCTCGTGTCGGGTGTCGCTCATCGCTCGCCCTCTCCCGCGCCGCGCGCGTCGAGCACGGCCAGCGCCTCTCGAGCGGCGGCGCGCTCCGCGGCCTTCTTGCTCGCGCCCACGCCCTCGGTCCGAAGGAAATCCCCCGCGATCATCGCCACGGTCCACTGCCGCTCGTGGTCGGGGCCGTCGGCGCGCAGCACCTCGTAGCGCGGGGTCACGCCCCGCTCTCCCTGCACGCGCTCCTGCAAGGCGTCTTCTCGTCGAGGTGCGTCTGCGAGCGCGCCGTCGCCGCCGCGATGGACGGCGACAGCGATACTTCCACCATCGCGCGCCGCGTCGGGGCCAACGTCGAGGTACACCGCCGCCGCAGCGCCTCGAAGGCGTCGCACAGGAGCGAGGGCTTGGCGCGGCCTCCCGTCTGGTCCTCTCCGCGGCCGAGGCGTAGGGCGGCGCCGAGTCCGATCTCCGCCGCCACCGCCGCGAGGTTGCGCTCGTTCACCACGGCGGCGCGCACGCGGTGGGGCGCTCCCCTCCGAAGCGTCGGCGAAACCTCGCCGCAGGCCTCGCTCACGATCAGCCCGAGCACCGAGTCACCGAGGAACTCCAGGCGCTCGTTGTCCTCCACCCGCGGGCGGCGCTTTGTGCGCGCCTCGAAGGCGGCCGAGCGGTGGGTCACGGCGAGCTCCAACAACGCCGGGTCGTTGAAGCTCACGCCGATCGCGTCACAGAGCGCGCGCAGCGTCGGGTCGAGGGCCATCGCCCGCGCGTCTACCGCACCTGGGCGGCGCGGCGCCAGTCGCCCTCGGCGTGTACGATCGCCGACGTGACGACCTCGTCGCTCGTGCAGATCATCCTCCTCGCCTCTCTGGGCCTGGCGCTCTTCGTCCTCGTCTGGGTGACCATCGCGGCGCGGCACCTCGCGATGCCCTTCGAGTTCGACGAGGTCCACACCCTCACCGCCGCCGACGGGGGGAAGTTCATCCTCGCGCGCCTGCGGCCGAAGGTGGGGCCCTCACCGCTGCCTCCCGTGCTGATGTGCCACGGGCTCGCGATGAACCGCCGGGCCTTCGCGCTCGACCCGCAGGCGAGCCTCGCGCGGCGGCTCTCCGACGCGGGGCGTGACGTGTGGGTGCTGGAACTCCGCGGCGCGGCGGCCGACACGCGCGGCCCGGGGCTGCGGCTCGCGACCTTCGACACCTACCTCACGCAGGACGATCGCGGCCATCGCGGCGGTGCTGGAGCGCACGGGCGCCGCGAAGGTCGACTGGGTGGGCTTCTCGATGGGAGGGATGCTCGCCCTGCGCCTACCTCGGCGCGCCGCGGCGACGGGTGCGGCGGCTGGTGACCATCCGGCTCGCCCGTGCGCTTCGACAAGCACTGGCTCCGTCGTGGACGGGGCGTGCTCCCGCTGCTGCTCGTGCCCTTCGGGGGGACTGCCGCGGGTGCTACCGGCTGCTGGCGCTCACAAGCGCCGATCATGGCGACGTGGTTCCCGGGGTGGCTGACGCGCGGGCTGCGGGCGAAGCACTACACGCCGTCGATGCTCCAGCGGGTGATGGCGTGCTGCGCGACGTGCCCTCGGGGTGGCCTTCAGTTCGCGCGCTGGCTGAAGCACGGCGGCTTCGACAGCTACGACGGCAAGTACGACTACTACGCGGGCATCGCCGACATCACCGTGCCGACCCTCATCATCGCGGGCAGCCAGGACGCGCTCGCGCCGCCCTACTCCGTCGAGGCCGCGTGGGAGCGCATCGGCGCGCGCGACCGCACCTACGTCTGCGTGGGCCCCGCGTCGGGCGCGTCGGACCACTACGACCACCTCGACCTCATCCTCGGCGGAAAAGCCGGGGACGAGGTCTTTCCGATGGTCACCCGCTGGCTCGACCAGGAGTGACGCTCAGCGCGTGAGCATCGCGCGGACGCGCTGCGCCACCGCGTCGGCGGCGCCCGCTACGTCGATCAGCTCGGCGTCCTTCTCGCCGCGGGGCTTCATCTCGACCTTGCCCTGGTCGAGCGTCTTCTTGCCCACCGTCAGCCGCAGCGGGATCCCGAGCAGGTCGGCGTCCTTGAACTTCACGCCGGGGCGCTCGTCGCGGTCGTCGAAGAGCACCTCGACGCCCTTCGCCGTGAGCTCCTCGTAGAGCTTCACCGCGGCCTCCATCACCGGGCCCTCGGCCATCAGCGGCGCGAGGAGCACTTGATACGGCGCGACCGACATCGGCCACTTCAGCCCGTCGGCGTCGTGGCACTGCTCCGCGGTCGCGGCCACGAGGCGCGACACGCCGATGCCGTAGCAGCCCATCACGATCAGCTTCTCGGTGCCCTGATCGTCTTGAAAGCGCGCGCCCATCTTCGCGGTGTAGTGCGTGCCGAGCACGAAGATGTGGCCGCCCTCGATGCCCTTGTACTCCTCGAGCCCGGTGCCGCAGTGGGGGCACGCGTCGCCGCGGCCCACCGCGCGCACGTCCGCCACGCGAGCGCGCGAACCGAGGCCCTCGCGGGCCTTCACCACGCTCACGTGCTTCGTGTGGAAGCCCGACTCGTTCGCGCCCGCCACGAGGTCGTTCGACTCCGACACCTCGCTGTCGATCAAGATGGTCGAGACGGACTCCGGGAGCTTCCACGGGCCGATGTAGCCCGCGACGAGGCCCGCGGCGGAGACCTCGTCGTCTTCGGCCGCGCGCAGCCACGTCGCGCCGAGCTCGCGCGAGAGCGCCACCTCGTTGAAGCGACGGTCGCCGCGCACGAAGGCCAGCGCGAGCTGCCCCGCGTCGCCCTGCGCCTTGCCGAAGGTGAACACCCCCGCCTTGAGCGTCGCCGACTCGGGCACGCCCAGGAACTCCGCGACCTCTTCGATGGTCTTCTTGCCCGGCGTCGCGACCTTCCTGGGAGATCCTCCCGCGCCGCTCTCGCTCGACGACTCGGCGCGCTTCGCGACGGCGGCCTCGACGTTCGCGGCGTACTCGCACGAGGGGCACACGACGATCGCGTCTTCGCCCGTGTCGGCGAGGATCTGGAACTCCGCGCTGGTGCTCCCGCCCATCGCGCCGGAGTCGGCGCTCACGAGGCGGTAGCGCACGCCCACGCGGGTGAACACCCGGTCGTAGGCCTCGCGCATGCGCTGGTAGCTCTTGAGCGCGCCCGCCTCGTCGGTGTCGAAGCTGTAGGCGTCCTTCATGAGGAACTCGCGGCAGCGCAGCAGGCCCGCGCGAGGACGCGCCTCGTCGCGGTACTTCCACTGGATCTGGTAGAGGTTCACCGGGAGCTGGCGGTACGAGCGCACCACGCCCCGCACCATGTCGGTGACGACCTCCTCGTGCGTCGGCCCGAGGTTGTAGTCGTTGCCCTTCTGGTCCTTGAGGCGGAAGAGCGTCGAGCCGAAGAGCTCCCAGCGGCCCGTCTCCTTGAGGAGCTCGCTCGGGCAGAGCGCGGGCATCATCACCTCGAGCGCGCCCGCGCGGTCCATCTCCTCGCGGACGATGGACTCCACCTTGCGCAGCACCCGCAGCCCCAGCGGGAGGAACTCGTAGATCCCCGCGCCGACCTGGCGCACGTAGCCCGCGCGCAGGAGGAGGCGGTGCGAGGGGTTCTTCTTCGCCTCCGCGGGGTCTTCACGGAGCGTCGGGATCAGCGATCGCGAGTAGCGCATAGGGCGCGCGAAGCTACGGGAGCGCCCGAGGGTGTCAAGGCTCAGCGCGGCGGCGTCGCCCACTCCAGCCGCGCGATGGAGAGCCCGCGCGCGTCCTCGCCGATCTGCGAGGTCCACCCGGCCGAGGTGAGGTACTCGCGGCCGTCTTCTTCGACCACCTCGCAGGCGTGGCCGACGAGCTCGGTGACCGGCTCCCAGCGGAACGACAGCGGGTCGGCGGAGCGCAGCACCACCGTGCGGTCGTAGTCCGCGGGCGCCGCGCTGGTGCGCGTGACGAAGAGGTAGAACCACGCCCCTCGCCGCACGAGGAAGGGGCTCTCGAGGTTCCCCCAGCCGAAGCTCGGGATCGGGTCTTCGGTCACCACCGTCAGCGGGCTCCAGCGCGTGAGGTCGTCGCTGGTCGTCGCGATGATCTGCCCGTGGCTGTCGCGAACTCCCACCGAGTAGACCACCCAGCGCTCTCCCACGCGCGCGACGTGCGGGTCGCGGCCGCCCGGCACCGGAGACATCACCCGGGTCCATCGCAGCAGGTCGTCGCTGTCGGCGCGCTGGATCTGGTTGTCGGGGGTGCTGCCCCAGTAGAGCATCGTCCAACTGCCCGGCTCGCGCTCGAAGATGTGCGGCGCCCACAGCACCTGCTCGGGCATCGTCGCCATCAGCGCGTCGGGGAGCTCCGTCCACGACCCCGTGAGGCGCTCGGCCGTCGCGTGGATGAACGACCGCTCGGCCTGCGGCATCCCCTGCGAGTCGTGCGTGATCCCGATGAGGTGCCAGCGGCCGTCACCGCCGCGCACCAGCGCGTGGTCGTTGACGTAACGACCGCCGGCCGGCGCGAGCACACGCTGGTAGTCGCTCGCGAGGTACGGCACCTCCACCGTCTCGGCGCCGAGCGTCGCCGCGTCGGCGACCGCGCCGCTGTCGGCTTCGACGGCCCCGTCGCTCGCCGCGCCGCCGTCGGCCATCCCTGGTGGAGGCAAGCCCCCGCACGCGCCGAGCGCGAGGAGCGCTCCGAGGCTCAAGCGCAGCATTCGTCGACCCCGCGTGTTCGTCCGCCCGCCATGAGGGACGCGACCATATCCCAATCGAGCGCCCTTGCGGTCAGCTCCGCGGAGGCAGCGGCCCGGCGCGCTCCATCCACACGCGGCTGCGCACGTGCAGGCGCCCCGGCCAGTGGAACTCGAACCACCCGCTGCTCTCGTCGAAGGCCATCCCCACCATCGGCAGGATCGGGTCGCGCGACGCGAGCACGTCGAAGGACCACCGCGACCGCCGACCGCCCGGCAGCGGCACGCGCTCTTGCAGCGGGATCGCCGCGCGCACCGCCTCCACCGCCGCGCGGTCGAAGCCCGCGACGTGCGACGCGCGCACCACCCTCACGTCGATCACGTTGCCCTCGGCGTCTTGATCGACCTCCACCTCGGCGCGGGTCGTTCGCACGTTCGACTCGCTGAGCTCGACGATCCCCACCATCGGCGTCTGCATCCGCCGAGAGGGTCGTTCAGGCCGCCGGAACTCCTTCCGTCGAGGGCGTCTTGCGCCGCGCCCGCCGACCCGGGTGCAACGCCGCGCCGAGCGCGCGGTTCGCGGCTTCGAGCTGCCCCGCCACGGGCATCAACAACCCCGCGACGAGCGCGTCGGCGAGCGTGGGCTGCGTCGTAAGCCCAGGTCGCCAGCTCTCGAGGATGCGCCGACGCAGGCCCCAGTAGTACCCGCGCACGCCGGGCGCTTCGTGCCGGTGCCCCTCGGCGAGCCGGTCGTTGATGTAGCCGACCGACGCGCGGCGCGCGCCTCCTCGAGGGTGCCCTCGACGCGCGCGACGATGTCCCGCGGGCCGTGTCCGGTTCCCGCGTCGGCGAGGTGGACGGCGCCGCTCCACACCGCGGCGCGGGCGTCGTCGGGGCTCGCGCGGAGGATCTCCATCGCGTCGAGCCGTGGCGCGGGCACGGGCGCGGGCGCGGGCGTCGGTGACGGAGGCGGCAGGCGGCGTGGCGGCCTCGGGCGCGGGCGTCGGCGCCGTCGACGTCGGCTCGCTCCCTCGCGGCGCGCTGCGCGGCGCGGGCGCAGGTGACGGGCGCGGCTCGACGCGCCGGAGGCGGCGCGGGCGCGGGCGCGGGCGCGATGATCTCCGTCGGCGGGGGCGGCGGCGCGGGCGCGGTGAAGTCGATCTCGACGGCGCGGGCCGCGGGCGGAGCGGGGTCGACCCGGGTCGGCGACGGCGCGGGCGCGCGACGCATGAGCGCGACCGCGAGGTGCGCGACGGCGCTCGCCGCGAGGGCCTTGCGCGCGCGGTTCACGGAGCGCCCCCGTCGAGCGCCTCGCCGCTGGCGTCTTCCCACGGCGAGGCGTCGGAGAAGGCCCCGGCGTCGCCCGCCGCGCCGCGCAGCGTGACGCATCGCCCCTCGGCGGAGCACACCGCGCCGGTGTCGACCTCGCACGGGATCGCGGGGCACTCCAGCGTGCCGTCGCAGCCGTAGGCCCTCCACCGCTCGCGCTCCGTCGCGACGCGGGGGAAGGCCGCAGCGTCGGCGTTCACCCGCACCCGGCAGGTGCAGCAGAGCGTCTCGCACACGGGGGTCTGGCAGTCGGCGTCGCTCATGCACGACTGCGCCTCGCGCACGGCGAGCGCGTAGCCCTCGGCCGACTGTCGGCAGTAGGGGTCGACGTCGGCCCTCGGCGCGCTGTCAGCCGCGCCGCCGGCGTCAGCGAGCTGCCCGACATCGACGAGCGTCACGTCGATGCCCGCGGGCGCGTCGCCCGAGTCGGCGTCGTCCGTGGAGGCATCACGCGGTTCGATGCTGACCTCGCGCGCGTCGAAGCGCGTCGAGGCGTCGGTGACCACGTCACCGTCGGTGCAGCCCGCGAGGGTGGCCGCGACCAGCGCGATCGCCAGCGTCGGCCTGAGCCCCCTCACCCCGACCGGACCGCCCCCGCGTCGGGCAGGAGCTCGACCGCGTAGTCTTCGATCACGGGGTTCGCGAGGAGCTTGTCGGCCGCGGCGCGGAGCACGGCCTGCGGGTCGGCCGTGCCCTCGGCGAGCTCGACGTCGATCACCTTGCCGACGCGCACGCCCGTGACGCCCTCGACCCCGAGCGCGTCGAAGCCCTTGCGGATCGCCTCGCCCTGCGGGTCGAGAACCTCTCGCTTCAGCGTGACCGTCACCCTCGCCTTCATGGTCAGACCTCGAACCCTTCAGCCCTCAACGCCGCGCGCACCCGCTCGACGGGAGGGCGCAGGTCAGCGACGAACGCCGACCCCGTGATCTTCTCATAGGCCTCGACGTATCGCCGCGCCGACTCGACCCTCACCTCGTCGGTGAGCGCGGGCGCGTCGCCGTCGCCCGTGAAGCCCTGCGCGGCGAGCCACCGGCGCAGGTACTCCTTGTCGAAGCTCTCGGGCTCCTCGCCCCGCGCGTGGCGCTCGGCGTAGCTCTCGGTGAACCAGTAGCGCGACGAGTCGGGCGTGTGCACCTCGTCAATGACCACAATCCCGCCGCCGCGCGACGCGGGCAGCCGACCGAATTCGTATTTCGTGTCGACGAGGATCAAGCCCTGCTTCGCGCAGTGCTCGCGCCCCGCGGCGAAGAGCGCGAGCGCCATGCGAGAGACGGTCTCCATGTCGTCGCGGGAGATCACGCCCTCGGCCACCAACGCGTCGGCCGAGACGCTCACGTCGTGGCCTCCCTTCGGCGCCTTGGTGCTCGGCGTCACGATGGGCTCGGGCAGCGGGTCGTTCTTCTTCAGCCCGTCGGGCAGCGCGTGGCCGCAGAACTCCCGGTCGCCGCGCGCGTAGGCCGTCCACACCGACGTGCTCGTGACGCCCGTGAGGTACGAGCGCACGACCACCTCGACGGGGAGCGGCTCGCACTCCCACGCGACCATCACGCTCGCGTCGGGGCAGGAGATCATGTGGTTCGGCACGAGGTCCTTCGTGCGCTCGAACCACCAGGCCGCGAGGGTGTTCAGCACCTGACCCTTCAAGGGGATCGTGCCGAGCACGCGGTCGAAGGCGCTCACCCGGTCGCTGGAGACGAGCACGCGGCGACCGTCGGGGGTGCTCCAGTTGTCGCGCGCACCTTCGGCGTAGTGCCGACCGATGGCGCCGAGGTCTACGCCGTCGAGGGTGCGCGAGCGCGGCGCAGGGTGGTCTCATCGATCATGGTGCAACCATCGGGGCGGGGTCTACGTCGGCGCCGCGTCGTCTCGCAAGCGCGGCGGCGCCGCCGCGAGGGCGCGGTCGATCACCGCGTCGACGTGCCGCAGCGCGTGCTCCAACGAGAAGCACGCCGCGAGCGCGTCGGGGGTGACCCGCGACGACACGTCAGGGTCCGCCGCGAGGAAGGCGTGGAAATCCCCCTCCCCCGCCCACGCGCGCATCGCGTTGCGCTGCACCCAGACGTAGGCCTCCTGCCGGGGCATCCCCGACTCCACCAGCGCGAGGAGCACGGCCTCGCTGGCCCACAGCCCCCGCGCCCGCGCGAGGTTCTGCGCGAGGTTCTCGGGGTACACCACCAGGCCCTCCATCAGCGTCGCGCAGCGCCTCAGCATGAAGCCCAGGGTGGTGGTGGCGTCGGGGCCGATCATGCGCTCGGCGGAGGAGTGCGAGATGTCTCGCTCGTGCCACAGGGCCGTGTTCTCCAGCGCGGCGAGGGCGTAGGCGCGCAGCATCCGCGCGAGGCCGCAGAGGTTCTCGCTGAGCACCGGGTTGCGCTTGTGGGGCATCGCGCTCGAGCCCTTCTGTCCCTTCTTGAAGGAGCTCCTCGGCCTCGAGCACCTCGCTGCGCTGCCAGTGGCGCACCTGCACCGCGAAGCGCTCCACCGCGCCGCCCACCACCGCGAGCGCCGCGAAGAAGGCCGCGTGGCGGTCGCGCCGGGACGACCTGCGTGGGCACGGTCTCGGCGCTCAGCCCGAGGGTGCGCAGCGCGCGGGCCTCGAAGGCCGGGGTGATGTGCGCGTAGGTGCCGACCGCGCCCGAGAGCGTGCCGACGGCGACCTCGTCGCGGGCCGCGCGCAGCCGCTCCCGCGCGCGGTGGAACTCCGCGAGGTGCCCGCGAGCGCGAGGCCGAAGGTGATGGGCTCGGCGTGGATGCCGTGCGAACGGCCGATCATCGGGGTGCGCCTGTGCTCGTCGACGCGGCGGGCGGCGGCGGCGATCAGCCGGTCGAGGCGGGTGAGGCAGAGGTCGGCCGCGTCGCGCAGGAGCATCGCGAAGGAGGTGTCGAGCACGTCGCTGGAGGTGAGGCCGCGGTGGAGCCAGCGCGCGGGCGAGGCGGCGAGCTCCTCGACGTGCGTGAGGAAGGCGATCACGTCGTGGCGGGTCTCGGCCTCGATGGCCTCGACGCGCGCGGGGTCGAGGCGGAGGTCCATCGCGCGGATCGTGGCCGAGGCGCCCTCGGGGACGAAGCCCTCGGCCTCCATCGCGGCGCAGGCGGCGAGCTCGACCTCGAGCCACACCGCGTAGCGGCGCTCGGCAGACCAGAGGGCGGCGAAGTCCTTGGGGGTGTAGCGGGGGATCATCGGCGGCGCGTGAATGCCACGGATGCCGCGGCGCGCGCAAAGACCCGCGCGGGTCAGTGGTGCGTGCCGAAGGGGAACACGATGGTCGAGGGCGAGCCCTCTCCCGAGCGGCGCGAGGGCCGCGCGCGCATCGGCCACGACCGGGTGACCACGGTGGTGCCCGTGGCCCCGGCGTCGGTGGTGAAGCTCGCCCCGCGCAGGGCGCCGGTGACGCACTCCACGAGTCGGGTCGTGCGGCCGCGCGCGCCGCGCAGCGACACCTCGGGCGCCCGCACGTGCCCGTTGGCATTGTCGAAGGTCACCGTCGCGTCGACCTGCTCGGCCGCGCTCCGATCACGCTGGAGGCACGCCTGCACCGTGGTCTCGACCGCGTCGAGCGCGGCCCTCGCCTGCGGCGCGTAGTCGCGGGCCGGCGTGGGCGCGGGCGCGGGCGTGATGGGGTTCGACGGCGGCGGGAGCGCCGCGGGCGTCGTCGGCGCGGCGGGCACGAGGTCGGTGTGCGCCGCGGGGGGCGGCGCGCGCCGTCGCCCGTTCGACGCGGTGAGCCACGCGTACACGCCGAGCGCGGCGGCCACCATCACCAGCGCGAGGATGGCCGTGATGGCGCGGGTCGACAGGCCCTGCTTCGGCGCGGCCTGCGCCACGGGCAGGGGCGCGGGCGCCACGGGCGGAGGCGCGTCGTAGGCCGGGCGCGGCGGAGGCTGGTAGCCGCCCGGGCCCTGATCGAGCGGCGCGGGGTTGCCCCACTGCGGGCCCGCGGGAGGAGCCATGGGTGCAGGCGCGGCGGGCGGAGGCGCCATCGGCGGAGCCATCGGCGGAGCCATCGGCGGAGCCATCGGAGGCGCAGCGGGCGGGATCATCGCCGGACCCGCCGCGGGGATGCCCCCTGGGATGGCGCCGGGAGCGTCGGCGCGGGTGGGCGGGGGCATGGTGGCCTGCCGCGCGTGCGCGGGGCGCTGCGGCACCTGCCAGCGCACGTCAGGCGCGAGGGGCGCGAGGGCGCGCGCGAGCTCGGCGCCGTCGAAGGAGGGCGCGACGGTGTGCACGAAGCCCTTGAGCTGCTGCGCGAGCAGGCCCGCCGACGCCGTGCGGCGCGCGGGGTCGACGCTCAGCGCGGTGAGCACGATCGCGTCGAGCTCGGCGGGGATCGAGGGGTTCACCCGCGAGGGCGCCTCGAACTGACCGCTGAAGAGCACTTGAATGGCGGCGTTGGGGTCGTTGCGCGGGATGAGCGGGCGGGTGAGCAGGGTCTCCCAGAGCACGACGGCGAGGGCGAAGACGTCGGCGCGCCAGTCGAAGGGCTGCCCCTGCGCGACCTCGGGGGCCATGTACGCGATCTTGCCGACGGTGATCCCCGCGGCGGTGCGGAGCTGGTTGTCGGCGGCGCGCGCGATGCCGAAGTCCGACACCTTCACCGCGCCCTCGACGCTGATGAGCAGGTTCTGCGGCGAGACGTCGCGGTGGACGATCTGCAGCGGCTGGCCGTCGTCGCCGAGACGTCGGTGCGCGTAGTCGAGCCCCGTCGCGGCCTCGGCGATGATGTACGCCGCGGCCACGGGAGGCACCGCCACGCCGCGCTCGGCGCAGTGTCGCAAGACGCGCGCGACGCTGGTGCCGTCGACGTACTCGAGCGCGAGGTAGGGCTCGGGGTCGTCGCCGAAATCGAGCACCTGTACGATGTTGGGGTGCTCGAGCCGCGCGTTGATGCGGGCCTCGGAGACGAAGCGGCCGCGCAGGGTGGGGTCGCCCTGGAGCTTCGGCAGGATGCGCTTGAGGGCGGCGCGCCGGCGCACGCCCGCGGGGCCCTCGCGCTCGGCGCGGTAGACCTCGCCCATGCCTCCGCGGCCGATGAGCTCGACGAGGCGCCAGCCGCCGAGGGTGGGCGCGCCCGAGGGGTCGGCCGGGGCTCCGGGGTGCGGGTTTGCAGCGTTCACGCGACGGGGCCGATGCTCGCGCGGCGACGGCCCGCAGCGCAAGCGCGGCCGTCACCCCACGCGGCCGTGATAGCGTGCCGCGCGCCGTGGATGACATCGCCGACGACGTGCTCGACACCGTGGGCCGCACCCCCATGGTGCGCCTCGCGCGCTTCGCGGGCGGCGGGTGCGAGCTCCTCGCGAAGCTCGAGTCGCGCAACCCCGCGGGCAGCGTGAAGGACCGCGCCGCGACCGCGATGGTGCGCGCCGCCGAGGCCGACGGGTCGCTCACGCCCGGGGCGACCATCATCGAGGCCACCTCGGGCAACACGGGCATCTCCCTCGCGATGATCGCCGCCGTGCGCTGCTACCGCTGCGTGCTGGTGATGCCCGAGGACATGTCGCTCTCCCGCCGGATGCTCACCCGCGCCTACGGCGCCGAGATCGTGCTCACCCCGGCCCTCGATGGGATGCTCGGCGCGGTGCGCCGCGCGCGGGAGCTCCTCGCGGCGACCCCGGGCGCCTTCACGCTCCGGCAGTTCGACAACCCCGCCAACGCCGAGGCCCACGAGCGCACCACGGGCGCCGAGGTGCTCGCGCAGACCGGGGGCCGCGTCGACGCCTTCGTCGCGGGGGTGGGCACGGGCGGCACGCTCATGGGGGTCGCCCGGGCCTTGAAGCGCGCGGGCTCTCGCGCGCGCATCGTCGCGGTGGAGCCCGCGCAGAGCGCGGTGCTCTCGGGGGGCGCGCCGGGGCCGCATGGGTTGCAGGGCATCGGCGCGGGCTTCGTGCCGCCGCTCTACGACCCGTCGCTGGTCGACGAGGTGGTCACGGTGACCGAGGCCGAGGCCGAGCGCGCGCAGTCGCGGCTGTCGCGCGAGGAGGGCCTCCTCACGGGGGTCTCGGCGGGGGCGAACGCGCACGCCGCGCTGGCGGTGGGGCGGCGCCTCGGCGCGGGCGCGCGGGTGGTGACGGTGCTGTGCGACACGGGCGAGCGATACCTCTACTGATCGCCCTCGCGCTCGGCGAGGGCTGCGGGATCCTCGGGTCGCGCGGGGGCTCCTGGCGCGGGGGCGTCGGGGCAGTGCTGCGCCACCGCGAGCGCGAGGGGAGGCTGTACATCCAGCGCGTGCCCGATGGGGGCGTGGCCGAGCGGGCGGGGCTGCGCGAGGGCGACGAGGTGCTCGCGATCGACGGCCACGCGGTGCGCGACATGCGCACGACGGCGGTGGTGGAGCGCCTGCGCGGCGAGGTGGGGACGCGGGTGCGGCTGCGGGTGCGGCGCGGGGAGAGCGAGCGCGACGTGGTGGTGGAGCGCGCGCCGTACCGGGGTCGTTGACCGCGCGACGCGGTGCGCGGTAGGAGCGCACGGCCCGCAGGCGCGGGCGTGAGGAGAGTCGTGCCGTGAGCGTGCTGGTGGTGGGGTCGATGGCGATCGACACCCTGGAGTTCCCTGGGGTGGGTGAGACGCACGAGGTGGTCGGCGGCTCGGCGACCTTCGCGTCGCTCGCGGCGAGCGCCTACACCGACGTGCGGATGGTGGGCGTCGTGGGGCAGGACTTTCCCACGGCCACCCTCGACGCGCTGCGCGCGCGCAAGGTCGACCTCGAGGGCGTGCAGGTCGTCGACGGAAAGACCTTCCGCTGGCACGGGCGGTACAGCGCCGACCTGTCGTCGCGCGAGTCGCTCGCGACGCACCTCAACGTCTTCGAGCACTTCAAGCCCGTGCTCCCGCCGCGTACCGCCGCTCGCGCGTGGTGCTCCTCGGCAACATCCACCCGTCGCTGCAAGTCCGAGGTGCTCGACCAGACCGAGGGCGCCGAGCTCGTCGCCGCCGACACCATGAACTTCTGGATCCACGGCACCCCCAAGGAGCTCCGCGCGCTCCTCGCCCGCGTGCAGCTCCTCATCATCAACGAGGAGGAGGCCCGCGACCTCACGGGCGAGCGCACCGTGGCCCGCGTCGGCCGCGCCCTGCGCGCGCTGGGCCCCTCGCGCGTCGTGGTGAAGCAGGGCGAGTACGGCGCCTACCTCTTCGACGACCACGGCACCTTCCACGCGCCCGCGTACCCCGTCGAGGACGTGGTCGACCCCACGGGCGCGGGCGACACCTTCGCCGGGGCGATGCTGGGCTACCTCGACGCCCAGGGCCCGCTCACCGAGGGCTCCATCCGCCGCGCGGTGATCCACGGCTCCGCCGTCGCCTCGCTCTGCGTCGAGCGCTTCGGTACCCGGGGTCT
Source organism: Polyangiales bacterium (assembly GCA_041389825.1). GTDB lineage: Bacteria > Myxococcota_A > Polyangia > Polyangiales > JAEYZO01. The sequence goes on from JAWKRC010000028.1 coordinate 96,045, forward strand.
CCTCGAGCTCACCGCCGACGCCGTCTCCGAGCGCGTCCGCGCCTTCGCGCGCCTCGTGCACCACGACACCCCCTGACACCCGTGTCGCGGCGGCGGCCGCGCCGCGCGGGCGTCTTGCCCTCCCAGACCCCTTCGCGTAGCGTCCGCGCCGTTTGAGCCGACGGGGCACGCGGGGCACGCGCGCAAGCGATCCCTCGCACGTCGGCGTCGATCCAAGAGACGACGATGGAGGCTTCGATGAAGACGATCTGGACGATGCTCGTGTGCGGCGCCCTCGGCGCGGCCACCGTGGGCTGCAGCGACGACCCCGCGACCCCCGCCACCGACGCGGGCAACACGCCCACCGACAACGGCGGCACCACGGGCGACGGCGGCGGCACCGGCGACGGCGGCGGCTCCTGCGGCACGCCCGCGCAGGTGAACGGCCGCACGCCCTACTTCCAGTGCACCAACACCCCGGTGTGCCCCGCGCAGTACATGAACCCCGCGATGACCCCGGGCTTCCGGCTCACGTACCTCAACATCCGCGAGCCCGCGGCCCTCGCCAGCGCCGCCATCCTCTCGGTGGTGAACGCCGCCGTGAAGGACGGGCGCTTCCTCTGGGGCATCAAGTTCGACCTCGCGGCCAACACCTTCCGCACCGGCGGCATGAACCCCAGCACCTTCATGCGCGGCACGACGGGCCTCGGGCTCCTCGACGGCACCTACCAGTTCTTCAGCGGCAACGCCCCCGCGGGCGCGGGCGCCCGCTACGACGCCATCACCGGCATGGGCACCCTCACCGGCGACCGCTTCGCGTCGATGCAGATCACCACGACGGTGAACATCCCGATCTTCGCCGACGCGGCGGGCACGATGCTGCTCACCCAGCTCCCGCTCGAGAACGCCAGCTTCTCGAACGTGCAGATCACCTCCGACCGCGCGTGCATCGGCCTCGGGCAGGCGGCCGGCGGGCGCTTCACCGAGAGCACCTCGAACTGGCTCACCGAAGACAACGGCAACCCCTACGGCGTCGTCGAGGCCGACATCACCGTCACCAACAGCCAGAGCGTGACCGTCGAGCTCGGCGGCACCCCGACGCCGCTGTGCAACCTGCTCTCGGGCGCGAACTGCATGACCGACCCGCAGGCGATGTGGCCGCGCCAGCCCACCATGGCGACGGTCAACGGGATGAGCGTGCCGGTGTACCACCTGCGCGCGGAGTTCGCGGGCGTCTCCGCGAACATCCAGTGAGCTGATCGTCCCTCCCTCCTCGGGCGCCGTGACGTCTCGCGGCGCCGCCCCCTCAC
>JAWKRC010000029.1:0-96154 GCA_041389825.1 Polyangiales bacterium
CCGACGCGCTCGACAACCTCGCGCTCGCGTGCGGGCGCTGCAACGGCGCCAAGGGCGTGCGCCACGACCACAAGCCCCGCGGAGACCCCGACCTCGAGGCGATGATCGAGCGCCTGCGCGCGCGCAAGGCCGAGCGGCTGCGAGAGCCGCCCGCGTGGATCGCGCTGCCGCCCCACCCCGACCTGCCCGCCGAGGTCACCGCGCCCGAGAGCGAGCCCGGAGAAAGTGACGCGGCGAGGGCGGAGAGAAAGCCCTCGCGCGGCCGCGGAAGAAGGCGTTGGTGACGCGACGTCGCCTTGACAGCGGTGGACGCGCCGATAGAGTCCCGCCCCTCGATTTTCCCACCCGGTCTGAGAGGCGGTTCTCACACATGCAGGTCACGGTCTCGCGCGTATCCCCGGTCGAAGTCTCCCTCCTCGTGTCGCTGCCCAAGGAGAAGGTCTCGTCGGCCCTCGACAAGGCCTACGGCGAGCTGAGCCGCACCGCGCGGATCAAGGGCTTCCGCCCCGGCAAGGTGCCGCGCGGCGTGCTCAAGCAGTACTTCGGCGTGCGGGTGGTGAGCGACGTGCTCCAGAAGCTCGTCGACGAGACGCTCCCGACGGCGATGCAGGAGAACCGCCTCGAGGCGGTGGCGCTCCCCAAGGTCGAGCCGAGCGGCGACCTCTTCAAGACCGACGACTGGAGCTACGTGGCCCTCGTCGAGGTGCGCCCCGAGATGGAGTCCATCGACTGCGGCGCGCTCGCGCTCTCGCGCAAGAGCTACCCCGTGTCGGACGAGGAGGTGGCGAAGGTGATCGAGCGCCGCCGCGACGAGCACGCGACGCTGCGCACGCCCGAGCCCGCGCGCGCCGCGAAGGCGACCGACACCGTGACCTTCGACCTCGACGTGGTGGTCGACGGCGAGACGAAGTCGGAGTTCGCCGCGCGGGGCCGCACCGCCGAGGTGGGCCGCGGCACGCTCCTGCCCGAGATCGAGGCCGCGCTCGACGGCGCGTCGGTGGGCGAGACCAAGGACGTCACGGTGGCCTTCCCCGAGACGCACCGTCAGGCCGACCTCGCGGGCAAGACCGCGACGCTGAAGGTGACCGTCACGGCCATCCAGGAGAAGGTGCTCCCCGAGCTCGACGACGAGTTCGCGAAGGACCTCGGGCACATCGACCTCGCGTCGTTCCAGCAGGAGGTGCGCGCCGAGCTCGAGCGCGCCGCGAAGGAGCGCTCGGAGGACGAGCTCAAGAACGACGCCATCGAGGCGCTGGTGAAGGCGAACCCCGTGGCGGCGCCGCCGTCGCTCACCACGCAGGTGATGGACCAGGTGCGCCGCGAGCTGCGCTTGGCCTCGGGCGGCGCGCCCGTCGACGAGGAGAAGGTGCGCTCCGAGGCGGAGGACCGCGTGCGCGCGGGCTTGCTGCTCACCGAGCTCGCCCGCAAGAACAACCTCCTCGTGAGCGACGCGGACCTCAACGCCAAGCTCGAGGAGATGTCGAAGGAGACCGGCCGGGCCGTGCAGCGGCTCCGCGCGGAGTACCGCGAGGGGCAGAAGCGCGACCTGCTGGTGAGCAGCGTGCTCGAGGACAAGGTGCTGGCCTTCGTGCTGTCGAAGGCCACGATCACCGACGCCCCCGCCGACGCGGCGCAGGGCGCCTAAGGAGGACTAAGCGATGCGGCCGTCGAGCTTCATTCCGTACCCGCAGGTCATCGAGACCACCCACCGCGGCGAGCGCTCGTGGGACATCTTCTCGCGCCTGCTCAAGGACCGGATCGTCTTCCTCGGCACCGAGGTGAACGACGACGTCGCGAACATCATCATCGCGCAGCTCCTCTATCTGGAGAGCGAAGATCCCGACAAGGAGATCATGATGTACATCAACAGCCCGGGCGGCGTGATCACGGCCGGGCTCGCGATCTACGACACCATGCAATACATCCGCTGCCCGGTGAGCACGCTGTGCCTGGGCATGGCGGCCTCGATGGCGTCGGTGCTGCTCTGCGCGGGGGCGAAGGGGCGTCGGCTCGCGCTTCCCAACGCGCGCATCCTGATCCACCAGCCGCTCGGCGGCGTGCGCGGGCAGGCCTCGGACATCGAGATCCACGCGAAGGAGATCCTTCACCTCCGCGCGCGGCTCACCGAGATCTACATCAAGCACACGGGGCAGACCGCGGAGCGCATCCGCCGCGACACCGAGCGCGACTACTACATGGGCGCCGAAGAGGCGAAGGACTACGGCCTCGTCGACGAGGTCGTGACCAGCCGCAAGGACGCGCAGCGCCGCTGACGCGTCGGTGTTCGGCGCGGGGCCTCGCGGGTCTCGCGCCGAACCGCGGCGGTTGCTTGCCGGGGTAGGTTGGGCGTGACTAGACTCGCCCTTCGTCTCCGCGGTCGCCGTGAGGGCCCTGAGGGGCAGGGGCGGCCGCGGTCGTGGATCAAAGCGCGCACCGTGCGCACGAGGCATGAGGGTAAGGTGACGAGGCGCGACGAACCCCACGGCAACCTGAGCTGCTCGTTCTGCGGAAAGAGCCAGCGCGAGGTCAAGAAGCTCATCGCGGGCCCGACGGTCTACATCTGCGACGAGTGCATCGCGCTCTGCAACGACATCATCGCGGAGGAGGTCGACCGCGACAACGAGCTCAGCCGCAGCTCGCCGATCCCGAAGCCCGCTGAGATCAAGGCCATCCTCGACGAGTACGTCGTGGGCCAGGAGAGGGCGAAGAAGATCCTCTCGGTCTCGGTGCACAACCACTACAAGCGCATCGACGCCAAGGCCGCGGGCGAAGACGTCGAGCTGCAGAAGTCGAACATCCTGCTCCTGGCCCGACGGGCACGGGCAAGACGCTCCTCGCGCAGACCCTCGCGCGCATCCTCAACGTCCCCTCGCGATCGCCGACGCGACGACGCTCACCGAGGCGGGCTACGTCGGCGAGGACGACGGAGAACATCATCGTCCAGCCCTGCAGAACGCCGACCACGACATCGAGCGCGCGCAGCGCGGGATCGTTCGACATCGACGAGATCGACAAGATCGCGCGCAAGGGCGACAATCCTCGATCACCCGAGACGTCCCGGGCGAGGGCGGTGCAGCAGGCGCTCCTGAAGATCCTCGAGGGCACCGTCGCCAACGTCCCCCCGAAGGGCGGCAGGAAGCACCCGCAGCAGGACTTCTGCAGATCGACACGACGAACATCCTCTTCATCTGCGGCGGGGCCTTCGTGGGCCTCGACCAGGTGATCGAGCGCCGCGTGTCGGCCCGCAACCTCGGCTTCGGCGCCGAGATCCCGAGCAAGAACGAGAAGCGCCTCGGCGAGATCCTCGCGCAGGTGCAGCCCGAGGACCTGTTGAGTTTCGATGATCCCGGAGTTCATCGGCCGCCTCCCGATGCTCGCCACCTTGCATGAGCTCAACGAAGACGCCCTCGTCGACGTGCTCACCAAGCCCAAGAACTCGCTCGAGCGCCAGTACGCGCCTCTTCGAGATGGACGGGTGAAGCTCAGTTCACCGCGGCGCTCGGCGCGGTGGCGCGCGAGGCGCTGGCGCGGCACTCGGGCGCGCGCGGTCTGCGGGCCATCCTCGAGAACGCGATGCTCGACGTGATGTACGACGTGCCGAGCAAGTCGGGCATCAAGGAGGTCATCGTGAACGAGGAGGTGATCCTCAAGCACGAGCCCCCGCTGATCGTCTATCACAAGGAATCCGCCGAGAGCGCCTGACGTCCGCTCCCTCTCGACGTGGCGTCGCCGTCTCTCCCCTGACGAGGTCATCGGATGTCTTCTTCCAAGGGCGAGGGCGATGCCCGCGCCGCGTCGCAGGCGCTCCCGCTCCTGCCCCTCCGCGACATCATCGTCTTCCCGTACATGGTCGTGCCGCTCTTCGTCGGGCGCGAGAAGAGCATCGCGGCCATCGACGCCGCGCTCCAGGGCGACAAGGAGCTCTTCCTCGCCGCGCAGAAGCGCGCGCGCACCAACGCCCCCGCGCAGGAGGACATCTACGAGCACGGCACGGTGGGCACGATCCACCAGTTCCACCGCCTGCCCGACGGCACGGTGAAGGTGCTGGTCGAGGGGCGTCACCGCGGGGTGATCCGTCGGTGGCACGACGAGGTCGACTCGCACTTCGTGGTCGACGTCGAGCCCGTGGTCGAGCCCGAGCCCCTGTCGGTCGAGATCGAGGCGCTGATGCGCTCGGTGCAGTCGACCTTCGAGACCTACGTCAAGCTCAACAAGCGCGTGCCGCCCGAGATGCTCCTGACCGTGCAGACCATCGACGAGCCGGGGCGGCTCGCCGACTCGGTGGTGGTGCACCTCGGGAGCATCAAGCTCAACGACCGGCAGACGCTGCTCGAGATGGCCGATCCCGTGAAGCGCTTGGAGCGCTTGCACGAGGTGATGCAGGCCGAGATCGAGATCCTTCAGGTGGAGAAGAAGATCCGCTCGCGGGTGAAGCGGCAGATGGAGCGCACCCAGAAGGAGTACTACCTGAACGAGCAGATGCAGGCGATCCAGAAGGAGCTCGGCGAGAGGGACGAGTTCAAGAGCGAGATCCAGGAGTTGGAGGAGAAGCTCAAGGGTCGCCGGATGCCGAAGGAGACGCTCTCGCGCGTCCGCAAGGAGATCAAGAAGCTGCGGATGATGCAGCCGATGAGCGCCGAGGCGACGGTCGTACGGAACTACATCGACTGGGTGCTCGCGCTTCCGTGGGACGAGAAGAGCGAGGAGCGCAGGGACGTCGTCGAGGCCGAGAAGATCCTCGACGAGGACCACTACGGCCTGAAGAAGGTCAAGGAGCGCATCATCGAGCACCTCGCGGTGCAGGCGCTCACGCAGAAGCTCAAGGGCCCGGTGCTCTGCCTCGTGGGCCCGCCCGGCGTCGGCAAGACCAGCCTCGCGCGCTCCATCGCGCGCGCGACCGGGCGCAAGTTCGTCCGCATCTCGCTGGGTGGCGTGAGGGACGAGGCCGAGATCCGCGGGCACCGCCGCACGTACATCGGCGCGCTCCCGGGCAAGATCGTGCAGTCGCTGCGCAAGGCGGGCACGAGCAACCCGGTGTTCCTCCTGGATGAGGTCGACAAGATGTCCGTCGACTTCAGGGGCGACCCCGCCGCGGCCTTGTTGGAGGTGCTCGACCCCGAGCAGAACGAGGCCTTCAACGACCACTACCTCGACCTCGACTACGACCTCTCCGACGTGATGTTCGTGACCACCGCGAACACGCTGGGCGGGATCCCGCTGCCGCTGCAAGACCGCATGGAGGTCATCCAGCTCACGGGCTACACCGAGTTCGAGAAGCTCAACATCGCGGTGAAGTACCTCGTCCCGAGGCAGAAGCGCGACGCGGGGCTCGACGAGGTGAAGGTCGAGGTCAGCGAGAGCGCGCTCCGAACGATCATCAACCACTACACGCACGAGGCCGGCGTGCGGAGCCTCGAGCGCGAGATCGGCAGCCTCATGCGCAAGATCGCGCGGCGCGTGCTGACCTCCCCGCCCGACGCGGCCTTCGTGGTGAACGCGCGCGACGTGCCCGGCTTCCTCGGGGTGCCGAAGTACCGCGTGGGGCGGCTGGAGCAGCACGACGAGGTGGGGCTCACCGCGGGCCTCGCGGTGACGGCCTTCGGCGGAGACCTCCTCGCGAACGAGGTCGCCGTGGTGCCGGGCAAGGGCAAGCTGATCATCACGGGCAAGCTCGGCGACGTGATGCAGGAGAGCGCCCAGGCCGCGATGAGCTACGTGCGCTCGCGCGGCAAGGACTTCGGCCTCGACGCGGAGTTCTATTCGAAGGTCGACGTGCACATTCACTTCCCCGAAGGGGCCATCCCGAAGGACGGGCCCAGCGCGGGGATCACCATGGCGACCTCGCTGGTGTCGGCGCTCCTGCGGGCGCCGGTGCGGCGCGACGTGGCGATGACGGGCGAGATCACCCTGCGCGGCCGCGTGCTGGAGATCGGCGGCCTCAAGGAGAAGCTCCTCGCCGCGCACCGCGGCGGCATCACCACCGTCATCGTCCCGAAGGACAACCGCAAGGACCTGCGCGAGGTGCCGCGGCGCGTGCTGAAGTCGATGCGCGTGGTGCTCGCCGAGCACATCGACGACGTGCTGCGCGAGGCGCTGGTGCTGCCCGACGCCGAGCGCCTCTTCGGCGCGCGCCCCTGCCCGCTCGAGTACCGCGACGGCGTCGCGGTGCAGCCCGGCGACGGCTCCTCGACCCCGTCGAGCCCCTCGGGCAGCGGCGTGGGCGCGCCCTCGTCTCCGTAGCGGCGCTGGTCAAGCGGCGCGAAACCCGTTAGACCTTTGCGCCCGACGCGCGGGTAGCTCAGTGGCAGAGCTCCTGCTTTACACGCAGGCAGTCGCAGGTTCGACCCCTGTCCCGCGCACCCGAAGGAGGCGACGACACCGATGCTGGCGCGCGAGCACTGCGACTCCCTCATCACGAAGTACGTCCGCGGCGCGGGCCTGGGTGCGATGGTGCCCGTCCCCGGCGTCTCGATGGCGATCACCGCGGCCGAGGTGAAGCTCGTCGCCGACATCGCCCGCGCCTACGGCGAGCCCCTCGACGACCGCGGCGCGCTCAAGCTCGTCGCCCTCTCGGGCGCGAAGAACGTCGGCGTGAAGACCGTGGGCGCGATCGCTGGGGTGGTGCCGGTGGTGGGCTGGCTCGCGCGTCCCGCGCTCTACGCGGCCTCGGTGCGCGCGGTGGGCTCGGCGGCGGTGCGCCACTTCGAGGCGAAGCACCCGAACGCCGCGCTCGCGTCGTAGCTCGCCTCGCCTTCCCCGGACTTCAGTCCAGGCGCGGCGCGCTACACCGCCGCGCGCTGGCCCGAGCGGTCGTGCAGCGTGCGCGCGCGAGAGAGGCGCGAGCGGCGGCGCGCCTCGATCGAGCGCGGGCCCTCGGGGTGCAGCGTCGCCGCGCCCCACGCGACCACTGCGAGCTCGTCGTGCGAGGGCGTCACGCCCGACCGCTGCGCCGCGCGCACCAGCGCGTCCGAGAGCGCGGCCGCGGTGGGAGGCCGCGCGTCGGGGTCGAGCGAGAGCGTCGCGTCGACCACCCGCGCGAGCGCGTCGGGCACGTTTGGGTTCACCGTGCGCAGGAGCGGCCGCGGCGACTCGAGGAAGGCCCGCGCGAGCGCCGTCTGCCCCATCACGTCGGCGAAGAGCCTGCGGCCCGCGAGGCACTCCCAGAGCACCGCGCCGAAGCCGTAGAGGTCCGCGCGCACGCCGTGGAGGCCTCCGCGCAAGACCTCGGGCGCGAGGTAGCCGATCTTCCCCTTCACCGTGCCGGGCGCCTCGGCGCGGGCGTGGGCGAGGGAGCGGGCCAGCCCCAGGTCGGCGACCCACGCGGTGCCGTCGATCCCGAGCAGCACGTTCGCCGGCGCCACGTCGCGGTGGATCACCCCCGCCCCGTGGATCGACCGCAGCGCGCCCAGCGCGTCGACGGCCATCGCCAGGACGGCGCCCGTGGGGAGCGGCACCTTCCGCAGCGCGACGAGGCGGCGCGCGTCGAGGCCCTCGACCCAGCGCAGCGCCATCCACGGTCCCTGAGTGTCTTCGCCGTGGTCGCGCAGCGAGACGAGCCGCGGGTGCGCGAGCGCGCGCGTCACGCGCACCTCGTCGACGAAGAGCTCGCGCGCGTAGGGGTCGTCGCGCAGCCGGTCGAGGATGCGCTTGATCGCCACCGGGCGCCCGTCGGTGAGGTCGGTGGCGCGGTACACCGTCGCCATGCCGCCGCTGCCCGCGACGCGCTCGACCCGGTAGCGGCCTCCGACCCTTCCGTGCTCCATGGGAGGGTCGCGTAGCGGCTCGGCGCGCGCGGCGACAACTTTCCGGCGCGCTTCGACGCGGCGCTTCGATAAGCGCTTACTGCGAGGGCTCGATGCGCAGGCGCAGCACCCCCGTCTGCACGGGCACCGCCCCCTGAGAACGCAGAGGGAGCGAGACCTCTCCGGCCTCGTTCGGCACGGCCCCGGGCTCGAGGTCGGCGCTCCCGATGAGCTCGCGCGTCGTGGCGTCGTCGTCGAAGACCGTGAAGCGCAGCGGCAGGTCGCGGCCGAGCTCCCACGCGCCGGGGAGCCAGCGGTTCCAGCGCGCGTCGTTGCGGTCGGCGATCACCGGGCTGCGGTCGACCTCGCGGCGCAGCGGCACCGACGCGGTGACCACGGTGAGGTCGGCCTCGCCGCCGATCATGTCCCACTGCTGGCCGCTCGCGTTGGTGGCGCGCACCGTCGCGCCGATCACCTGGATGCGCACGCGCCGCGGAGACGGCGCGGGGGCCGCGTCGGTGGTGTCGGGCGCCACGCGGTAGCGCAGCCGCGCGGCGAGCCCGCTGTTGGCACGAGGCGAGATCAACAGCGCGACCCGGCACCCGCGCGCGTCGGTCGCGCCCGGCGCGTCGAAGGGGACCGCGACGTGCTGCACGGGCTGGCCGGGCGAGAGCTCGATCACGGGCGCGCCACGCGGGGCCGCGGGCGTCGCGTTCGGGTCGCGGAAGCGCGCCTCGAGGTAGCGCCCCAGCGTGTCGGCGCACACCGCGGAGACCACCGCGCCGTCGCCCTCTTCGAGCGCGATGTCGAGGCCGAGACGTCCGTCGGTGACCGGCTCGAAGGGGCCCACCACGTCGAGGCCGCCGGGCCACACCGTCGAGCGCTGGTTCACGATCCACGGGCCGCTCGGCCCCGCGGGGAAGGGCCGCTCGGGCACTTGCCCGCGGCGCAGCGCGCCCACCATGAAGTCGACCTGGTGCGTGTCGAGCGCGACGGTCATCGTGAAGCCCACGCCCAGGCGCTCTCGGAGCTGACGCGAGCCGAGCTCCCCCGCCTGCTGACGCGCGCGCTCGTCGACGGAGGTCCCCGTCGCCGCCGCGACCCCGCCGAGGAGGCGCGAGAAGAAGCCCGTCGGCGACGCGCTCACGGTGCCGCGCGGGGTGATGTTCGCGGAGACGCCGTTGCGTGGGGTCATCCAGAGCGACGCGACGCGGTGTTCCCGGTCGTAGCCCACGGTCACGTCGGCGCTGAACGACGCGCTCGCGTCGAAGAGGAGGTACTGCCGCACGCGGAAGCCGTCGGACTGCCGGTCGACCCAGAGCCATCCGTTGCCGCCGAGGGAGATTTCCTTGCGGCCGTCGACGACGCGCGCGGCGCACTGACGGATCCACCAGCGGCCTGCGGAGGGGAGCGTTCCCGCGGCGGGGCCCTCGGCGGTGCCTTCACCCGGCAGGCCGAGGAAGGAGCCCAGGAGCCTCGGGCAGAGCTGCGGGGTGAGCGCTTCGGTGACGAGCGCGCGCACCTCCTCGTCGCCCGAGGCGCCCCCCGCGTCGGCCTGCGACGACGCGCCCGACGAGGTCTGCGACGTCGGCGTCTGCGGGGTGGAGTTCTGCGCGCTGGTGAGGTTGCATGCGGCGGCGAGCGAGGCGAACGCCGCGAGCGAGGTCGGACGCATGGCGCGCGGTTGTAGTACGAACGCGCCCATGCGCGCAGCGAGGCTCCACGCCTACGGCCCCCCCGAGGTGATGACGGTCGACGAGGTGCCCGAGCCCGTGCCTGGCCCGAGGGACGTGCTGGTGCGGGTCGCGGCGTCGAGCATCAACCCCGTCGACGCGAAGATCCGCGCGGGCTCGCAGCGGGCCGTGGTGCGCCTCTCGCTCCCGTGGATCACCGGCATGGACGTCGCGGGCGTGGTCGAGGCCGTGGGCGCGAAGGTCACGCGCTTCAAGGTCGGCGACGCGGTGGTGTCGAGCCCAACGCACCGACGTCCTGGCACCTTCGCCGAGAGGGTCGCCATCGACGAGCGCGCCGTCGCGCTGAAGCCCCGCGCGTGGACCTTCGCCGAGGCCGCGACGCTCCCGCTGGTGGGGCTCACCGCGTGGGGGTGCCTCGTCGACGCGGCGAGGCTCCGCGCGGGGCAGCGGGTGTTGATCCACGCGGGGGCCGGGGGCGTCGGGTGCGTGGCGATCCAGCTCGCGAAGCACCTCGGCGCCGAGGTTTCGACGACCGCGAGCGCGCGCAACGCCGACTTCGTGCGCGGCCTCGGCGCCGACCACGTCGTCGACTACACGAAGGACGATTTCGTCGCCGCGCTCGCCCCGCACGACGTGGTGCTCGACGCCCTCGGCGGAGAGGTCTTCGAGCGCTCGCTCCGCGCGGTGAAGCGCGGCGGGGTGCTGGTGTCGATCAACACGGGCCTCCCCGACGCGGTGGAGCGGTGGGGCCCGAACCTCGGCGTGCTCGCGGTGGGCCTCGGCCTCGCGCGCAGGGCGTGGGTGACCCGCGTCGGCCACGGCGCGCGCTACGCGACGGTGGTGCGCGCGCCCGACGGCGAGCGCCTCGCGTCGCTGGTGAAGCTCTGCGACGAGGGCGCGATCAAGCCCACCGTGTCCGAGGTGATCCCGCTCGAGCGCATCGTCGACGCGCACCGCGCGATCGAGACGGGCCGCACCCGCGGCAAGATCGCGATCGCGGTGAGCGAGATGTCAGAAGCTCGCTGAGAGGCCGAGGCCCGCGCGGCCCGGGCCGAGGTCGAAGGTCACGCGCACGGGTCGCTCGCGGCTCGACGAGGGCGACGCGAGGAAGAGCACCGTCGCGCCCACCGCGAAGGCCCCGCCGACGGCGAAGCCCGCGATCATCAGCCCGTTGGCCGTGCTCACGGTGTCGCGCTCGCTCGCGCAGTTCTGCTCGCGGGTGCGGCCGTTCACGAGGCAGCGGGCGTCGTCGTTCCAGTTCTCGGCCGCGGCGTCGCGGACGGCCATCGCGGCGAAGCCCGAGCCCAGCGCGAGCGCGGCGCCGCCCACGGTCACCCACGCGAGCACCCGCGTCACCGACGCGCCGCCATCCACCGGCCGCGGGAGCGGCTCATCGGGACGACGCATGGCGAGGGCCGAGCGCCCCGACGGAGGCTCGACCCGCGCGGGGACCTCCGCGGGTCGGGCATCTGTCGCCTCTGGCGCGAGCGCGACCACGACGCGCACGGTCTCTCCCGCGCCCACGGTGACCTCGCGGCGGTCGACGCGGTGGCCCGGCGCGCGCGTCTCGACCACGACGGACCCCGAAGCGACGCGGATCGGCGCCGCCATCGGGAGCACCACGGGGTCGTTGCCCTCGACGGTGACCGAGGCGCCGGGCGCGTCGCTCTCGACGCGGAGCGAGCCGAGGTGGCGCTCGACCTGCGAGAGGGAGAACTCCAGCGCGGCCCGCTGCGCGACGACCCAGGGGTCGGTCTCGGCGGCGAGGGCGACGCGGAGGTGGTTCCACGCGGAGATCCAGTGGCCGAGGGCGTGCTCGGCGAAGCCGATCTGCCCGGCGGTCTCGGGGCGAGGGCGGATCGCGTAGGCCTGACGGAAGGCCGCGAGGGCGTCGGCGTCGCGCCCCGCGCGGCGGAGCGAGCGGCCCTGCTCGATGAGCGCGCGGTCGTCGCGGGGCTGCGCGGTCACCGCGGGCGACGCGAGGAGGAGCGCCGCGAAGACGACGCGCGCGCTCAGGGGCACGGCACGCCGCCGCAGAGACGGAACGAGGGCTCGGACGACGTCGACGTCGGGCGTGGCGCGGTCTCGGCGGGGCGCGCCGCGCGGACGACCGTGCGCGGGCGGGGACGTCGCGCGGGCTCGGCGGGCGGCGCGGGTGCGGGCGCCGCGACGGAGGGAGGCAGCGCGACGACGGGCGCGGGCGCCGCGACGACTGGGGCGCCGGGCTCGGGCGCCGGTGACGGAGACGGAGTTGGCGCGGGCGCGACCACCGTGGGCGCGGGCGTCGCCGCGTGGGGAGGCGGGCGTCGCGAGGGCACGAGCAGCGCCGCCGCGACGAGGACGGCCGCGAGCGTGCCGAGGATGGCCGCGGGGACCTTGGCGCGCTCCGAGAGCGTCACCGTCGCGCAGACCTCGCGCACGCGCGGGACGAGCGTGGGCGTGGGCGGCGCGGAGACCACCGCGGGCGCGGGCGGGAGCTCCACCGCGGGCTGCGCGAGGGGCGTGGGGTTGGCGCCGAAGACCTCGCGCCACAGGGCGCGGTTGGTGCGGCTCGCGAAGGGCAGGAGCGCGCGACCGAGCGCGTGCATCGACTCGTAGCGGGCGCTCGCGTCGCGAGACATGGCGCGCTCGATCACGGCCTCGAACTCCGCGGGCAGGTCGGGCCGCAGCGCGCGAGGGGGAGTGTGCGTGCCCGAGGCGATGGCGTGGATGAGCGGGATGAGCTCGTCGGCGTCGAAGGGCAGCCGCCCCGTGGTGGCCTCGTAGAGGATCACGCCCATCGCGTACTGGTCGGAGCGCGCGTCGACGGCCTCTCCGCGGGCCTGCTCGGGGCTCATGTAGACGGGCGTGCCGAGCATCGCGCGGTTGCCGGTGATTCGCAGGTCGCTGCGGGTGTCGACGACCTTCGAGATGCCGAAGTCGAGCACCTTGGGCTGCGCGGCCCCGTTGCGGGTGCGCGCGAGGAAGATGTTCTCGGGCTTCAGGTCGCGGTGCACGACCTTCTCCTCGTGGGCCGTGGCGACCGCGGCCACCACGGGCAGGAGGAGGTCGACGAGGCGCTCGGGGTCGAGCGGGCCCTCGCGGGAGATCAGCGTGGAGAGGTCTTCGCCGACGAGGTGCTCCATCACGAGGTAGAGCGTTCCGTCGTCGTGCTGGCCTACGTCGAAGACCTCGACCACGTTGGGGTGACGGATGCGCGACGCCGCGCGCCCCTCGCGGAGGAAGCGCGCCCGGGCCTCTGCCTCGCGGGCCATGTGCGGGTGCAGGGTCTTGAGCGCGACGCGCTTCTCGAGGTCGGCGTGCTCGGCCTCGTAGACCGCCCCCATGCCGCCCCGGCCGATGCAGCGCACGACCCGGTATCGGCCGAAGAGTGTCCCTGGCGGGAGTTCGTGTTCTCCGGCTGCGCTCACCCGTTCACCCAATGAAAGCCTGCGGGTTCTACACCATCCGGCGCGAAGGGGCGATTCGCGCGGGCTCAGGGCCGAGAGCGGGCGCAGCGGAGGCCCACGCCGATGAGCGTGAGCGAGCCGTCGACGTTCGCCGCGAGCCGCGACGCGCTGCGGAGCACCGGCGCGCTGTCGAAGTACCACGACCCCCCGCGCAGCACGCGCGGCCCGGTGGGCGCGACGTTGCAGAGCGGGTTGGTGCGCCCCGACGCGCGCGCGCCCCAGCACCCGCTGCGGTCGGAGTCGTCGTAGGCGGTGTAGTTGTCCGCGGTCCACTCGTAGATGTTGCCGGCGAGGTCGTAGATCCGCGCGCCGTCGACGTCGGGGTTGGGCGCGAAGCTGCCCACGCGGCGGGTCTGCGCGCCGTCTTCGCCCGGGCACTGGTAGAGCCGCCACCGCGCGCGGTCGCACGAGAGCGAGGGGTCTTCGTCGCCCCAGGGGTAGTTGCGCTGCGCGCGGAGGCCGCCGTCGGTGCGTCCGCGGGCGGCGTACTCCCACTCGGCGTCGGTGGGGAGGCGGCCGCCGTCCCACACGCAGAAGGCCTGAGCGGTGTACCAGTCGATGCAGTTGACGGGGTGCTGCTCGCGCGCGCCGGGCGCGTCGGTCCAGTTGCACTCGGGCGACGTCGACGTCGTGTCGGGCGAGCGGGGCGCGGCCATGAGCGGGAGCGGCCCCGCGGGGTAGCGCACCGAGGTGACGCGCGGGAGCGTCGACGCGGCGGCCCAGAAGCGACGGAAGCGGGCGACGGTGACCTCGTGCGCGTCGATGGCGAAGTCGCTCACGGTGATGCTCGGCTGCGCGGGGTAGCCGTCGAGCGAGGCGCTGGTCGAGGGGTCAGAGACGCCCATGGTGAAGCTGCCTCCGCGGACCTCGACCACGCCGCAGCCGCGCTCGCTGCGGTCGGGGCACGAGGTCTGCGCGGTGCTGGGCATGCCCGCGTCGGCGCCGGTGTCGATGGGCGAGGGGACGTCGACCACGGGCACGTCGGGCGAGGGGACATCTGTGGGAGGGACGTCGGTGGAGCCCGTGTCGGTGGAGGGCGTGCGCGCGTCGGCGCGGTCGGTGCCGGGCTTCAGCTCAGGCGTGCAGGCCGCGAGGAGCGCGCATAGCGCCGCGGCGCGGTGTGAGAGAGGGGTACGCATGAGTCCCGCCGCGAGGGGGCGGACGGTAGCACGCTCCTTCCGAGGGAGGTCCGGCGCGCGTTCAACCCTTCTTCGCGCGCGATGGCTTCTTCGCGACGCGGAGCTGGTTGAGCGTGGGCGCGGGCGCGCGTGACGGTCCCTGAAGGAAGGTCACCGCGGCGCGCAGGGGCTCGTAGGTCGCGCGCAGGAGGGCCCACGCCTGCGCGACCCGTCGTGACCAGAGCTTCACGTCGTCGTTGGCCCTGTCGCTGGTGACCATCGCTTCGGCGAGGCGGAGCGCGGTCGCACGGTCGTCGGCGCGATACTGACCGAAGTCCTCCCTGGGTCGATCCGCGCGGTGCTCCTCGTACAAGCTCGCGCAGACGTGCAGGCCCCTGATGAGGTCGTCGAGGCGCTTGCCGGTCGCGGCGAAGCGCAGCCGCTGGCGCACGCCGGGCGCGTCGCCGAAGAACAAGCTCGCGCACTGGATCATCCGGCGTCGGGTGTCGTAGGCCTCGCGCATCAGCGCGGGGTCGACCTGGGCCTTCGAGGCGACCGCGACGGCGTCGCCGTGACGGAGGTTGGCGTACGTGAGCGCGCGAACGATGGGCTCGATCCGCGGCAGGAGCCCGGGGTCGAGCGTCGTCGCTGGGAGCGACCGGAGCCCGTCGATGATCGGCGGGAGCGACCACTCCTCGACGAGGAGGCGCGCCTTCCACGCGACACGGAGGGCGTTGACGTTCGGGGGAGGGGCGCGGCGAGGGTCGATGGCATCGATGGTGTCAGCGAGGGCTGCCCAGGCGGCCGCGTCGGGGTCGTCGGGGGCCGAGTCGAGGATGAGCAGGGGAGACGTCGTCGGGCGCATGGCGGGCTCCTTCGTGTGGGGGCCTCGGCCGAAAGCCGTGGCCAACGCGCGGGGTTATCGAAGGGGCTTCGCGGAGGTGTCCGGGTATTTGAACGCGGGTCTCCGAACCTCGGACGGAGCAGTCGGGGTGCCCGGTCGGCGGTGCAGGGACTTCGGTTCTGGGAGCGGGAGTGCCCTGGCGGAGATCGGGAAGGTGGGGATGGGCACCCACGGTGCTCCGCGGGGGGTCGACGGACCCGCGAAGGTGCACTCGGAGTGCCCTAGCAGGGGTGCGCGGACCCCGGCAGGGCACTCAGGGTGCGACGGCGGGCGGGCACGCCGGGTCGCTGGCGGGATCACACGCCCTGCGAGGCGTTGTGTGGGGACGGGGTACGGCGCACCGTCGGCCGATGTCGACCCTGTTGACCATCGCGTGGGAGCCGGCGCCGGACGTGGAGACGATGGTGATGGCGCTGCGTCTCCTCTCGAAGATCCCCGTGGAGGCGGACGGCGGCGAGAACTGGCCCGAGGAGGGCGTGCTGCTCTGGGTGCCAGGGATCTCAGCGCGTGGCGTGTTCGTCGAGTCGAAGGACGGGCGGATGCTCATGCGCCTGCCGTCGCTGGCGTCGATCGGGGATTTCCGATTCGCATGCGTGCTCGCCGAAGGCTTCGGCAAGGGCATGGTCGACGTGGAGAACGACGGCGAGCGCACCGTGGAGGCGCTGCGAGAGAACGTCACCGAGTGGTGGATCCGTGAGCAGTCCTTCGCGGTGGAGGCCGTGCGGCAGTCTCTTCAGGCGGGGAACTCGGTCACGATCAACGGGCCGAAGTACTCGCTCACGCTCGACCCCGAGACCGCGTTGGAGCTCGAGCTAGAGCGGTTGCCCGAGGTCCTCCGCGAGGCACACGCGCCGGAGGACGATGCGGACGAGAGCGAGGACGAGGACGACGAGGGCGAAGGCGACGAGGACGAGGACGGCCCGGCGTAGGGGGACTCGGCGCCGAAGAGCGCGGCAAGTTGGACGAGGGTCAGGCGAAATCGGGCCCGCGCAGGCATCGGCCACACACGTCGTCGACCCACGCGAGCGGCTCACGCAATGCGACACGCCACGGCAGGGAGGGGTCGAGGGCCACGCAGCGACGCTACCGCGGTCTCGCGCGCTCGCGCTCAATCCGAGCCTTCGTCACGCACCAGTCGGCTGACGCGGATGCCATCCGTGGTGAGCGTGATAAAGCACTTTCCCGCGCGGTGGTAGCGCGTCGGTCGGAGGCTCTCGTCGGTGTGCAGTCGCTCGCCGGACTCGACGTCCCACACCGTCGTGCCGAGCTCGTCGTGCACCGCGAAGAGGAACTCGTCGAAGACCATCGACTCGTCCCGCGCGCGCGTCGACGACGCCTGCACGGGGCGCACCCGCGGGCCGGCGAACCAGCGCACCAGTCTCCCGTCGCGCACGTCGTAGAGCACCGCCGCGGGCACGAGGTACTCATCGTCGCCGCCCCATCCCCATAGCGCGAAGGTGGTCTCGTCGACGAAGCACATCTCGCCGCCCCAGTGGTACCAGCGCTGCGCGAGTCTCCGGGCGGACGCGCCGTACTCGGGCTCCCACGGGTCGTGCGTCCATGCATCGAGGCTCCAGACGCGTGGGAGGCCCGCGTGCTTGTAGATGAACGCGTCGTTCGCGATCCAACCGCCGCGCGGAGAGATGAGCACCCGGCTGAAGTCGATCCTGCCCCTCTCATGCTGAGGGCGCGGCGCGCGATCGCTCACGAAGCGGTCGTCGGTGAGGTCCACCAAATCGAGAACGCGCTCGCGGTTGGGCACGATGAGCAGCGTCTTCGCCTCGCGCCGTACGCAGTCGACCGGGACCCACGACACGCCAGTTACGCCTCGATCAAACTCACGAACGACGCGGCCCGTGGTGAGATCGATCACTGGCTCCGCGAGAGCCTTGGGGCTCGTAGATCGCAGCGAAGTCTTCAATGGGCGAGACCGCCAGCGCGCGACCTCGCGCCGAGGCGAGGGAGAGGGAAGGCAAACGGAGTACTGGGTGACCGCGCCGCGCGCGAGGTCGACGCGGCAGGGTGCCGTCTGCGAGCAGGAACCAGCACCCCGCCGGGTCCTCCTCGCACGGTTGGACGTTCGAGCACCTCGGAGCGGAGACTGAGAGGCACGGTCTGGTGCTCGAAGCGCAGCCGCGACGCGCGGGAGAAGACCTCCGGCGCGCCGAGGATCGGCGCCTGATCGCACTAGTCTGCGTTCGCGTCCCACCAGCGCGTCGTCGATGCGGCGCCACGCGGGTTCCGTCGGGTATTCTTCACGCAGGCGGAGCACGACCCAGCGCTGCTCGATCCTCGCCCTGTAAACCATGGCGATGTAAGCGCCATGGTCCGAGTGAACGTGCCGCAGACCGCCGTGGGGCGCACGGGTCGAAGCGCTGCCGCGTCGGATCGTCTCGCCGCTCTCGCTCATCGCCCGATTCCTCCCGGGCCGCGAGGCTACCACCGCGCTCGCGATTGACCCGGCGGCCCCGTACCGGCTACTCCCGATGGAAGGCCGTGACCCGTCGAACCGCGCTCGCGTCGCTCGAGTCTCGGGTGCGCGACCGCGCCGACCGCCTCGACCTCCGCGCCGCGCCGCCTCCGCGTGAAGCCGCTCGCGTCGCCCCGAGCGGGGCCCCTCACCGAGCGCCTCGACCGCGTGGCCGAGGCCTTCCGCGCGCGTGGCGCCCACCTCGCGCAGGAGCGCTGGCTGACCTTCCTGCGGCAGGGCGCCGACGACAGCTTCGCGCTCACGCTCCGACGCGAGCAGTGCGTGGGCTTCGTGGGGGTCGGTCGCGAGGGGCTCGAAGACCTCGACATGCGCGTGTTCAACACCGCGGGCGTCGAGCTCGACCCGTGACGGCCGGCCCTGACGCGCACCCCCTACGTGCGTCTGCGGCCGCGTCGGCGACCGCATCGCTACCGTCAACCTCGTCGCCACGCGCGGCAACGGCGAGGCCGCGGTCGTCACCCTCGCCGAGCCCCCCGTGGTCGCGCCTCCCTTGAGCGAGATCCTCGGCGATCGTCCGCGCGGCTTTACCGCGGGGGTGCGACGTCCGCGCGGCGCCGTCGGGCGTGACCCGTCGGTGGTCACCGTGAACGACGCGATCAGCGCGGCGGTGGAGCCCCTCGCGCGGCTCGGCTACCGACCCGTCGGCGACGCGCGCCGCGGACGCCTCCCGGGCCAACGCAGCACCATCGAGCGCTTCGACCTGCAGCAGGGCCGCTGCTACCTCGTGCTCGGCGTCGGCGGGGACAACGTCGACGACCTCGACCTCAGGGTGATCGGCCCCGACCGCTCGCTCCTCGCGCAGGACGTCGCCCTCGACGCGCGACCCGCGACCCGCTTCTGCGCCCGCGTCGGCGGCGCGCACGCGGTGGAGGTGCGGATGTTCGCGGGCTCGGGCGAGTGGGCCGTCGAGACCCTCGAGATCCCCGCGGCGGGCGCCGAGCCCGTGCGCGGAGACCTCCAGGGCACGGCGCGCGCGCGCCTCCTGGAGTTCATCGCCGACGCGCGCTCGCGGGGACTGGAGCCCATGGGTGAGCCGGTGCGCGGCGCGGGCTGGCTCGATTTCGAGACGCGCGTCCCGCTGACGATGGTGGGCGGGCGCTGCTACCGGGTGTCGGCGGTTCCCGTCGACGGCCTGCCCGCGATGGACCTCTGGCTCGCGCGCGACGACGGCGGGGTGCTCGCAGAAGACATCGCCGCGCGCGACCACGCGCAGGTGGAGCACTGCGCGCGGGTCACGACCGAGGCCACGGTGCGGGCCCGCGTGCCGACGGCGCGGGGAGAGTGGGTGTTGCAGGTGTTCGAGAGCGGAGGCGGACGATGAGGTGGGCGGGAGTGTTGGCGCTCGTGGTGAGCGCGGGCTGCGCCGCGGCGCAGCGCGCCCCGTCGACGACGGCCGCGGTGTCGCAGAACGACGCGCTTCCGCAGGAGCTCGACCAGCGCCTGCGCGAGTTCACGACGCGCCTCTCGCAGAGCAACGTGCGCCCCGTCGGCGTGCTCTCGCAGGGCGTCATCACCCGCGGCACCCCCGTGCGCACCCGCGTCGAGGTCGAGGCGGGTCGCTGCGCCGCCATCGTCGCCATCGCCACCACCGGCGTGCGCGACATCGACGCGCGCTTGTTCGACCCCGGCGGCGACGTCGTCACCGAGGACGTCGAGCCCGACGCGCACCCCACGGTGCAGGTCTGCGCCTCGGAGCGCGCGCCCCGCCGCGTGTGGCACGTGCTCGAGGCCTACGACGGGCAGGGCGCCTTCGCGATCGCGCGCTACGACGTGCCGCAAGGGCAGTCCGACGCGGTGGCGCGGGTGATCGGGGGGCGTCCTGGCGTGGCGCCCGGAGGCTCCGAGGGGCGGAGCGAGCTCGAGCGCCGCGTGCTGGAGTTCCGCGACGGCATCGTGCGCCGCGGCTTCACCCTCTACGGCGAGGGCCGCCGCGTGGCCTTCGCGGGTCAGGGCGCGTCGCGCCTGCCCGTGCGGGTCACCCCCGAGCAGTGCTACACGGCCGCGGCCTTCGCCGAGGGAGACGTGACCGACGTCGACCTGCGCGTCTTCGACCCCGACGGCGAGGAGGTGGTGCGTGACCTCGGCCCCGAGCGCGACGCCTTCGCGCAGTTCTGCCCGCTCGCGTCGGGCACCTGGAGCGTCGAGGTGTCGTCGCGGGGCGGGAGCGGCAACGCGATCCTGCAGGCCTTCGCGGCCGACGCGGCGTCGGTGGGCGGCGCCAACGCACTCTGGCTCGGACAGGGCCGACCGATGGACCACGGCGGCGCGAGCCTCGACGACCGTCGCCGCGCGCACGTCGACGCGCTCCGCGCGCGGGGGTGGGCGCCCATGGCCGCGGGGCCGCTCGCGCACACGGCCTCGCAGACCCTCGGGGCGGGCGAGGTGAAGGAGTGGTCCTTCGACGTGCCGGCGAACCGATGCGGCGCGGTGTTCGCGCTCGCGGGCTCAGGGCTCGGCCGCGTGTCGGTGGACCTCTACGACGCCCAGGGTGATCTCCTCGGCGCGGGCCGCGCGGGCGCGGGGACGGCCATGGCCTCGCGCTGCACCACGCGCCCCGAGCGCTGGACGGCGCGCGTGGTGGCGCGGCAGGGCGCAGGCACCGTGGAGCTCGCGGGCTTCGAGACGGCGACCCCCGCGTGGGCGAGCGGCGTCGACCCCATCGCGGTCGGACAAGCGCTCTCGATGCTGGGCGTGGCCGACCCCGCGTGGCGCACGGTGGGAGACCCCGAGCGCGCGCGCGTCGGCGCGGGCGCCGTGCGGACGCACTCCGTGGAGCGGGCCGCGGGGCGATGCGCGCGGGTGGCGGCGGTGACGGCGTCGAGCGTGCCCTTCGTGCACGTGGCGCTGCGGGCGCAGGCGGGGGGCGAGGCGCTCAACGAGAGCGTGGCCTCGGGCGGCGCGTCGGTGGCGCGCTGCGGCCCCGCGGCGGAGAGGTTGCGCGCGGAGCTCCGCTCGGAGCCTGCGGGCGCGGCGGAGGGTGACGCGTTGTGGCTCGTCTGGGAGCGCGGAGATGCGTCGCCTTCGACGGGCCCTTGAGCTCGTCGCGCTGACCGCGGCCTGCGCGCACGGGTCGGGGCCTCCGCCCGCGCCCGCCCCCACCGGCCTGAGCCCCGACGGCGCGACGCGCGAGTCGCTCACCCGCGCGGTGGAGTCGGGCGTGCGGCCGTTGCTCGCGACGCTCGAACGAGGTCGCGACGGGTACCGCGCGCTCCGGATGCGCCGCCACGACCTGGTGGGCTGGATGCGCCCCGAGACCCTCGATCAGATGCAGCGGGCGAGGGTGGGGCTGGTGCCTGGGCCGCTCGACCCGCGGTGGCAGTCGTGGGCGGCGCGGCGCGGGAGCGAGCTCGTCGGGTGGTGCGCGCGCGGCGCGCGGCAGGTGGAGCCGGGAGGGCGCGAGGGCTTCGTGGTGCGGACGATCACCGTCGACCGGCTGCTCCTCGTCGCGGAGCGCGGGGGACGTCGCTGGGGCGCCTGGGTCGAGGGCCTGGTGCTCACCCGCGACGGGTGGCGGCTGCTCCCGTGGGTGCCCGTCGACCGCGCCGTCGAGGCCCCGCGGTGGGACCACGCCGACCTCTCGCTCTGGGACTGCGACGTCGGCCGCCGCCCGCCCTGAGCGCTACTGGATCTCGCTCGCCTGACGGATGAAGTCTTCGATCGCGATGGAGGGGTCGCTCGGCGCGTCGGAGGTCATCCCGCTCTGCGGCCCCATCGAGTCGTGGGCGCGCCCGAGGCGCGAGGGCGAGGTCTCGCGCGTGAGGAGCGTCAGCACGTGCAGCCTCACCTCGTGCGCCTCGCGCATCGTGCGGCCGCGGCGCCCGTCGGACATCCCCAGCGCGAGGGCCTTCAGGAGCGCCCGCGACTGCGGCACGTCGGTGCTGTTCGCGAGCGCGAGCGGGACCACGTCGCGCACGTTCACCCCCCGCGCGCCGGAGAGGTAACCCAGGAGGTACTCGGCGTGGAGGCTCAACGGCATCGTCGCGGGGCTCCTTCGGGCGTGATGTTGCTGCGTCGGGTGCGAGGAGCGGGACTTGAACCCGCACGCCTTTCGGCACCGGATCCTAAGTCCGGCGCGTCTGCCAATTCCGCCATCCTCGCGACGGGGGAACGTCGATACCACGTCAGGGCCTCTCAGGGCGACTCGCAGCCGCCCCAAGCCCTCGGGGATTTCTGGTAAGACCGCGGCCCTCATGTCGGCCGCTTCTGACCCTGAAGATCCTTCGAGCCACGAGACCGAGTCCGAGTCGCAGTCGACCGACGCCGCGGGCGAGGCCGCTGAAGCCCCCGCGACGGAAGACGGCGCGCCGCGCGCAGAGGAGCCCTCCGCGACCGAGAGCGACGACGCCGCGACATCGGCGCCTGCCCCCGCCGCGACCTCGCCCTACCGCGACGAGGCCCCGGTGCCCGTGGTGGTCGAGCCCTTCGTCCCCGCGAAGCCCAAGGTCCGCGACTGGGTGATGACCGCGGCCGGCGTGGTCGGCCTCGCGGCGCTGATGTTCCACCACGGGCACCTGCGCGTCGGCGTGCCCCTCGGCTTCGTGCTCACGGTCGTCACGGTGCTCGGCCTCCTGGGCCTGCTGGGAGACTCTCCGCTCGACCTGCGCGGCGACGAGTCGCGCGACAAGCCTGTCGAGGGCTCGGTGCCGTGGTACCGCCGCGGCGGGTCGCTCGTGCTGCTCTTCTCGGGCGCGCTCTACCTCCCCCGCGCGGGCTCCTATGGCCTATGGGACCCGTGGGAGACCCACTACTCCGAGGTGGCGCGAGAGATCCTCTCCCGCGACGACTGGATCACCCTCTGGTGGGGCCAGGAGGGCTGGTTCATGTCCAAGCCCATCCTGATCTTCTGGATGAGCGCTCTCGGCATGGGCCTCGGCACCACCTTCGGGCTCAACATCGAGGCCGACGCCGGGCCGCAGTGGCAGGAGTGGTGCATCCGCGTGCCCATCTCGCTCCTCGCGATGGCCGCGCTCTGGGCGCTCTACCGCGCGGTCGCGTCGGCGTGGGGCAAGCGCGCCGGCGTGCTGGTGGCCTTCGTGCTGGCGACCATGCCGCACTGGTTCTTCCTCGCGCACCAGGCGATGACCGACATGCCCTTCGTGGCGCCGCTCACCATCGCGATGGCGATGCTGATGCTGGCGATCACCGTGGGCGACGCCCGCGCGCTCTCTCGTGTGGTCGACCTCAAGGCCCTGCGCCTGCGCTGGTCGCTCTGGCACTCGACCATCGGGATGTTCCTGCTCTTCGCGGTGCCGCAGGTGATGTACCTGCTCACGCGCCCGCTGGTGGCCGCGTGCCCCGAAGACGCGCGCCTCGCGCAGTGCAACGAGATGCTGCGCCAGAACCGGCTCGGCTCCGTGCAGCTCCCCGTGGAGACGTACTTCTACGGCTCCTACGGCAACAGCGCCGACTCGCTCGCGAACAGCGTCCCGGGCTCGCCCGCGTGGGAGCGCCTCGCCAACGTGGTGCCCTTCTTCCCCTCGGTGGTGCAGGGCGTCTAGTGGGTGCTGATGGGCGCCGGCGCCCTCGCGCTCCTGCGCAAGGAGCGCTCGAAGCGCGACCTCTACTTCGTCCTCTTCTACGTGTGGTGCGCGGTCTCGACGATGGGCAAGGGCCCCGCGGGGCTCGTGATCCCCGTGGCCGTCGCGGGCCTGTGGCTCATCACCTCGGGCCGCTGGAACCTCCTCCCGCGCGCCCGCATCGGCGCCGGGCTCCTCGCCTTCTTCGTCGTGGCGATGCCCTGGTACGTCGCGATCCTCGGCCGCCTCGGCAACGAGTTCTTCGACCGCTTCGTCGTGCACGACCTCATCAACCGCACGGTGGTGGGCGTCCACGGCGACACGGGCACGATCCGCTACTTCATCTGGCAGCTCGGCTACGCGATGTTCCCCTGGGTGGGCCTGGTGCCCGCGGCGCTCCTCGGGTGGCGGCACGTCGTGCCCACCACCGCGTCGCCCGCGCAGCGCGACGTCGCGCGGGTGGCCGTGCTGTGGTTCCTCCTCGCGTTCGGGCTCTTCAGCGCGATGATCACCAAGTTCCACCACTACATCTTCCCCGCGGTGCCCGCGGCGGCGGTGATGGTGGGCCTGCTCCTCGACCGGATGCTCGGCGCGGCGACCCCCGCGAGGAACCCCTGGGCCGCCGCGGCCTCGCTCGGCGCGGGCGCGCTGAGCTTCGCCGTGGGCGTCGCGTGGTTCGTGGGCTCCCCGCGCGGGGCGATCCCCCGCGACGCGAACCTGCCGGGGCCCAACGTCGGCGCGGGCGTGGCGCTGGTGGTGGTCGGCGTAGGCCTGATGGCCCTGTCGTACTGGCTCTGGCGCGAGTCTCCCGAGGCGGAGCCCGCGACCGTCGACGGAGACGTCGCGCCCGTCGTGAGCGATGGCGCTGGCGAGTGGTTCGCGCCCTCCGCCGACGCGCCCGAGCGCGTCGAGGCGGCGAAGGCCGTGGCGTCGGACGACGACCGCTACGGCCCGGTGACCTACGGCGCGATGGCGCTCGGCGCGATGGCGGTGACGGCCTTCGTCGCGCGCGACCTCGCGTACCACGGCCAGTCGCGGCCCCCCGGCTACCAGCGGCTCCTGCAGCTCTTCACGTACCAGTACGAGCGCCTCTGGCCGACGGAGAGCTTCGACTACCACCCGATCATGGTGGGCTTCGCGGCGCTCGCGGTGCTCTCGGGCCTCGCGCTCGCGGTGCACCCGCTCCGGAGGTGGGGCGTGCGGGCCATGGTCGCGACGGGCTTCGTCTTCGCGGCGTGGGCGCTCGACGTGTACATGGTCGACGTGTCGCGGCACTGGTCGCAGCGCACGCTCTTCGAGCGCTACTACGCGATGCGCCACGACCGCTCGCCCAACGAGGTGCACGTGGGCGAAGACGCGCGCTACACCGCCGACCCGGTGGCCGCGTACCAGATGAACTGGAAGGGCGAGAACTTCTACACGGGCGGCCGCTGCGCGATGTTGGACTGCGGCGACCTGCCCTTCTGCTCGAACCACATCCGACCGTGGATGGAGCAGCACCGCGGGCAGACCGTGTACTTCGTGACCGAGCGCTCGCACGGCTCCAACGTGATCTCGCACGTGCGCAACTTCGGCGGCACGGCGCGCGAGCTCACCACCGCGTGGGACCAGAACAAGTTCGTGCTCGTGCGCGCGGAGCTGCCCGCGGCCGGCGGCGCGCGCTGACGGGGCGCCGAGCGATGGCGAGCGAAGAGCGCGACGAGAGCGAAGAGCGCGACGAGCCCGCGGCGCCCACCGCGACCGAGGGCGCGACCGCGGAGGAGGAGACCGCGGCCGCCTCGACCGACGAGGCCGCGCCCGCGGCGGCCAAGGCGAGCTCGCCCTACCGCACCGAGGACCGCGTCGACGAGAGCGAGTACGAGACCCGCAAGGCCTCGACGCGCGACTGGTGGATCTTCGGCGTCGCCGCCGCGCTGCTCCTCGGGATGATGGCGCTGCCGCGGCACGTGCCGGGCGGGCTCGGCGTGCTGCTGGGCTTCGTGCTCACGCTGGTGGCCGCGGTGGGGCTCATGGGCGTGATGGGCGACTCGCCCCTCGACCTGCGCGGCACCGAGGAGGAGCGCGGGGGCGGCGACGCGCGGCCGTGGTGGCGGCGCGAGGGCTCGCTGGTGCTGCTGGTCACCTGCGGGCTGTACCTGCCGCTCGCGGGCGCCTTCGGCCTGTGGGACCCGTGGGAGACCCACTACTCCGAGGTGGCGCGAGAGATCCTCGCGCGCGACGACTGGATCACCCTCTGGTGGGCGCAGGAGGGCTGGTTCATGTCCAAGCCCATCCTGATCTTCTGGATGAGCGCCCTGGGCATGGGCTTCGGCTCGATGTTCGGCCTGCGCTACGGCGCCGACGCGGGGCCGAACATTCAAGAGTGGTTCATCCGCCTGCCCATCTGCGCGCTCGCCATCGCGGCGGTGTACGCGATGTACAAGGCCGTCTCGCGCGCGTGGGGCCCGCGCGCCGGGGTGCTCGTCGCGCTGGTGCTCGCGACCTCGCCGCACTGGTTCTTCCTCGCGCACCAGGCGATGACCGACATGCCCTTCGTCGGTCCGCTCACGCTCGCCGTAGCGAGCTTCACGATGGCGGTGACCACCGACCCCGAGGCGCGGGTGCGCGCGCGGCGGTTCACCCTCGGCCGCTGGACCTTCCGCGTGTCGCGCTGGCACCTGGTGATGGCCGCGGTGCTGCTCGTGACGCTGCCGCAGGTCGCGTACCTCCTCACGCGGCCGGTGGTGTTCTCGTGCCCCGACGACGCCAACGCCGCGCAGTGCGCGCGGGTGCTCGCGCGCAACCGCTTCGCGGGGATCCAGTTCCCGATCGAGACCTTCTTCTCGGGCTCCTTCGGCAACAGCGGCCCGACGCTGAGGGAGAGCGTGCCGGGCTCGCCCGCGTGGGAGCGCGTCGCGTCGGCGACGCCCTTCTTCCCGTCGTTCCTTCAGGGCGCGCTGTGGTCCGCGCTCCTCGCGTGGACGCTCTCGTGGCTGCGCCGCGAGCGCCGCGACGAGGGCCTGCACTTCACGATGTTCTACCTGTGGTGCGCGGTCTCGACGATGGGCAAGGGCCCCGCGGGCCTCGCCATCCCGGGCGCCGTCGCGCTCCTGCACTACGTCTCCACCGCCCGCTGGAACGACCTGCGCCGCATCCGCATCGGCACCGGCCTCGGCGTCTTCCTCTGCGCGGGGATGCCCTGGTACGTCGCCGTGACGGGTCGCCTCGGCGACGAGTTCATCCAGCGCTTCGTGGTGCACGACCTCATCAACCGCACGATGGTCGGCGTGCACGGCGACACCGGGAGCGTGCGCTACTTCCTGTGGCAGCTCGGCTACGCGCTCTTCCCGTGGTCGGGCCTCGCCGTCGCGGCCATCGTCGGCTGGAGGCTCATCGTCCCCGACGACTCCACCCGCGCCCAGCGCGACGTCGCGCGCGTCGGGCTCCTGTGGTTCACCGTCGCCTTCGTCCTCTTCAGCGCGATGGTGACGAAGTTCCACCACTACATCCTGCCGGCCGTGCCGGGCGCGGCGGTGATGGTGGGCCTGCTCCTCGACCGCATGATGGCGTCGGCGAGCGACGGCGACGAGAGCGACGGCGCGTCGGTGCTGCGCGCCACCCTCGCGCAGGCGGTGGGCCTCGGCCTCGCGGTGATGGGCGTCGCGCGCTCCTTCGGGTCCATCTCGGGGAGGCTCCCCTCGGGCGGCGCCTTCCCGCCGGGCTCTCCCACGATGGGCGGGCTATTGATCGGGCTGGGCGTCGCCGCTTGGTTCGTGGGCTGGTCGCTCTCTCCGCGCGGCCCGCGCAAGGCGCTCACCATCGCCTCGACGGGCTTCGGCGCCGCCGCGCTCGGGGCCGCCGCGGTCGTCGCGATGGTGACCCGCGACCTCGCCGCGCGCGGGAGCCGGCCGCCAGGCTCCGAGCGGCTGATCCACCTCTTCGTCTACAACTACGACCGGCCGTGGCCGTCGCGCTTCCTCGACTTCGCGCCGGTGCTCGCGGGCTTCGGCGTGGTGTTCGTGGCGGTGCTCGCCTTCGCGGCGGCGCCCGCGGCGCGCGCCTACGCGACGCGCGGCGCGGTGGTGCTCGCGGTGCTGTTCACGGGCTGGGCCCTCGACGGCTATATGATCCAGGTGACGCCGCACTGGTCGCAGCGACCGCTGTTCGCGCGCTACTACGCGATGCGCGGGCGCAGCGACGGCAGCGACCCCCGCTTCACCCACGACCCCATCGTCGCCCACCAGATGAACTGGAAGGGCGAGAACTTCTACACGGGCAACCGCGTCGTGGCCGAGGAGTGCGGGCTGAAGTACTGCACCGGCGGCACGTCGGAGTTCATCCGCGAGCACCCGGGGCAGCGGGTGTTCTTCGTGACCGAGCACTCGCGCGTGCAGGGCTTGATGAACACCATCGAGAGCTACGGCGGCACGGGCCGCCGCGTGACGGGCGAGGGCGACAACAACAAGTTCGTGCTGGTCGAGGCGAGGTTGGGAACGCGCGTGCCGGGCGCCGCGGGCTCGAACGCGGGCCGGAGGCGCTGAGACGTCGTGGAGGAGGGCGAGCGCATCGCGGCGCTGCGCGCGCGGCTCCTCGGGGCGCCGGGGATGGCGGGCGAGCCCGTGGCGCGCGTCGAGGCGCTGGTGCACGAGGCCGTGCCCTTCGTCGAGGCGGCGATGCGCGCCGAGGGCCGCGAGCTCGACGACCCGGCGTGGACCGAGGCGCGGTCGATGGCGTGGCTCCTCGCGTACCGGATGGGCGACCAGGGCTTCGCGCCGCTGGGCCTCGCGGCGGCGGTGCAGGCGTGGCGCGAGGCGCTCTCGACGGAGTGGGCTTCGCGGGCCTGCGACGACGTGCAGGCGCTGCTCCTCGACGGCTTCTCCCGCGGGCGGGAGGACCGCGCGCGGCACGAGCTCCAGCGGGGCCTCGCGGCGGCGCTCCCCGTGGTGCAGCTCGGGCCGAAGCTGGTGGTGGCGGTGGCCGCGGGCCCGCTCGACGCTGACGGCGCGCAGGCGGTGGCCGAGCGCGCGGGTCAGTTGATGCTGCGGGCCGACGCGAAGGCGGCGCTCCTCGACCTGACGGGGCTCGCTGACCCCGACGCGGCGGTGATGGCCGAGCTCGGCGCCGTGGCGAACAGCGCGCGGATGCTCGGCGCGGCGCTGGTGGTGAGCGCGCCCGACGCGGTGGCGCAGCGCGCGAAGGAGAGCGGGCACTTCGACGAGGTCGAGGTGCGCTGGGCGTGGGACCTCGGCCGCGGGGTCGAGGCGCTGCTGGAGGTGTCGGGCACGACGCTCGGCGCCGCGGGCTTCACGGCGTGGCTCCAGCGTCTTCGTCGCGCGCGCTGACGCGGGCGTCGGTGCCCACGGTGCGCGTGAGGAGCGCGGAGACCGACGCGCGCTCGAGCGAGAGGTCGGCGGCGAGGCGCCAGAGGGTGTCGCCGTCTTGCGCGAAGGCGAGGCCGACGTGGGCGCAGGCGTCGGGGATGGCCGTCCACCCGTCGGGGCCGAGCGCGTAGAGCGCGGCGCCGCGCGCGTCGCATCGCTCGGGAGACTCGCGCGCGTCGAGGGCGGCCAGCACCCCGCCGCGGTCAGAGAGCGCGACGAAGCGCGCCGTCGCGGGCGTCGCGATGGGCTTGAGCTCCGCCGCGACGCTGAAGAGCACGTGGCCGTGCGTCGGCGCGATCCACACCTCGTCGCCGCCGCGCCAATACATCCGCGCGCCGAAGCGCATCGCGTCGCGCGTGCTCGCCGGCGTCGCCCGCGGCCCGCCGAGCGCCCTGAAGGTCGAGCCCGCGTCGTCGGTGCGCCAGAGGTTCGCCGCGCTGTCGATGAGCACACCCCTGCCGTCGCTGACGAAGGCTCCGGCCAGCACCGGCGTGCGCGCGAGGTCGAGGGGCCCGAGGTCGCGCGATCCGGGGTCGCGCCGCGTCCACCGGGCGCCGCGGTCGTCGCTCGACCAGAGCGCGCCCTGCCGGAGCACCAGCCAGCGGTCGCCGAGCTGCCACACCTCGCGGCCCGCGGAGTTCACCTCCATCACGCCCACGGGCACGGTCACCGGGTGCAGCTCGCGCTCCCCCGCGGCGAAGCGGTAGTCGTAGAGGGCCGTCACCGCGCCCTCCTCGCCGATCGCGACGCTTCGCACCTCCGAGGTCGCGAGGTCGTTCTCGACGCTCCACCCCGACGGGCCGACGCGCGCGATGACGATGCCCTGCCCGGCGCCGACGATCGCGGCCCGCGCGCCCGCGACCCGCAGGCTCACCGCGCCGTTCGCCGCGACCGACGTCGCCGCGAGGCGCCACCGACCGCCGCGCCGCGCCCAGACGCGCTCGCCGTCGCTCACCCACGCGTCTCCGTCCGTGGAGAGGTCGAGCGCCGTGAGGACGTCGACCTCGACCGGCGTCGTCGCGGGGGTCGCGCCCGCGTCGAGCGCCTCGATCGATCGCCGCCCGAGCGCGGCGAGGCCGACCGAGGTCTCGATCCACCGCGCGCGCTCCTCGTCGCGAGGGAGCGGCGTGGGCGCGCCGACCACCAGCGCCCCGTCGCGTGACGAGAGCGCTCGCTCGGCGTCGTCGTCGACCACGCGCAGCGCGCCGTCGCGTCGCCCGAGCGCGGCGCGGGCTGAGCCGACGAAGCCCGCGTCGACCCACGACGACGCGCCCCACCGCAGCCACCGCAGGCGCGTCTGCGTCACCGCGCGTCTCGGGTCGCGCGTCGCGACCAGCGCGACCATCCCCTCGCTCGTGAGCGCCGCGTCGGTCGCGCCCTCGATCACGGGGAGCGCCGTCCATGGACCGCTCGCGCCTCGTCGCTGCGGGGTACCCACGACCGACACGGGCCACACCACCGCGACCTCGCCGAGCGCCGCCACGCGCAGCTCGGCGCCCGGGTCCGCGGTGACCTCGGGCACCGCGTCGTGCGCGCAGCTCCTGGCTCCGTCGGTGGAGACCCACAGGTGCGTCGCGGCGCGGTGCGCGACGGCGATCACGCGTCGGTCGACGGCGATCACCTGCGAGGGCCCACCGTCGACGCTGAGGTCGGCCTCGCCGCACGCGGGCGCGCTGCCGCCGGGCTCGATCCGCGCGAGCCCCCAGGGGCCCGCGATCACCGCCGCGCCGTCTCCGAGGGCGGCGACGTCGCGCACCCCAGGCCACGACCGCGGCGCGGGGGAGAGCGACCAGAGCGAGACCGCGGGCGCGGGGGCGGGGCGGCGGGTCACCGTCCGCGCGCGGGACGGGGCGCGGGCGCAGGCCGCGAGGGCGACGAGGCACGCCGCGAGGCGTTGGTGCGGGCGTCGCTCCACCGCGCGAAGTTTACGCGCCGCGGGGCGCGGGGGTACCAGTTCGGGGATGAAGGTCGTCGTCCAGAAGTACGGCGGGTCGTCGGTGGCCGACATCGCGCGGATCCAGTCCGTGGCCGACCGCGTGGCCGCGGCGCGGGCCGCGGGCGAGGCCGTGGTGGTGGTGGTGAGCGCGATGGGCAAGACCACTGACCAGCTCCTCGCGCTCGCGCGCGACGTGTCGCCCTCTCCGCCGCGGAGGGAGCGGACATGCTCGTCTCGACGGGCGAGCGCGTCTCGATGGCCGCAGCTCGCCATCGCGCTGCACGCGCGCGGCGTCGACGCGATCTCGTTCACGGGCTCGCAGAGCGGGATCATCACCAACGACCGGCACTTCGACGCGCGCATCATCGAGGTGCGGCCCTTCCGCATCGAGGACGAGCTGCACCGCGGGCGTGGGTGGTGATCGTCGCGGGCTACCAGGGCATGAGCTACCGGCGAGAGATCACCACCCTGGGCCGCGGGGAGCGACACCACCGCGGTCGCGCGCGGCGGCGCTTCGGCCGAGCGCTGCGAGATCTACAGCGACGTCGACGGGGTGTACTCCGCCGACCCGAGGGTGGTGCCTGACGCGCGGCACGTGCTTACGATGGGCTACGAGGCGCTCCAGGAGATGGCCGGAGGCGGGGGCGAAGGTGCTGAACGCCGAGGCCGTGGCCTTCGCGAAGCGGCACCGCATCGCGATCCACGCGCGGCGCAATCGCCCGGGGACGCGCGCGAGGGAGACCGTGGTGAGCGGGGGCGTGGCGGAGAGCGAGCGCGGCGTGCGGGCGGTGGTGGGCGACGTCGCGCTCGCGGAGGTTCACGCCGCGGGCGTCGACGACGAGCGCGCGCGCGCTCGCGGAGCTGTGCGACCGGCTCGAGGTCCCGCTGAAGGAGCTGGAGCTACGACGGCGCGAACTCTCGGCGTGGGTGCCGTCGCTGCGCGGGTGCCCGACTGGAGCGCGCGGGAGTGGTGCGCGGCAGGGCTTCGCCGTGCGCGACGCCGTCGGGGGACCTGCGCGGCTGCGTCTCGGCTGGTGGGCGAGCAGCTCACGCAGGACGGCGCGACGCTGCGCGAGGCCCTGCGGGCGGCGCGCGACCCTCGGCGCGGTCGTGCGGGGAGCGTCGACGAAGCCTCTTCCGCGTGGCGCTGCGGGTGGACGCGGGCGCGGTCGACCCGCTCACCCGGCGCTGCACGCGCGCTTCTGCGCGGTGTAGCCCGCCCCTATGGCGCTTCACCGTCTCGCGACGAAGGCACTCCTGCTCGGCGCTCGCGCTCGCGGTCACGCTCACCGCCGACGCCCAGCCCGGGGTGGGTCGAGCCGACTCGGCGGCTCGGCGCGGGCGCGCAGAACATGGGCGCGGTGGGCGAGGGGCGCCTGCCCTCGCGGCCGACCGAGTCGGGCGTCTCGCAGGGCGCACTCCACGTGCGCGGCAGCGGGAGCCGCGGGTCGCTGCGGGCGGTCGACCTGCGCATCGAGGGCGGCGCCCGGCGACGGCGTCGTGCGGCTCGGGGCGCGTCGGTGTCGCTCACCTTCGCGTCGGGCAGCGAGGTCGCGGCGGCCGACGGGCAGTGCGCGAGGATCGTCGAGTCCGCCTGTTCCGCAGCGCGCGCGCGGGACGTACTCGCGACGCTGGTGCACGGCCGCGTGTCGATGTCCGTGCGGAGGACGCCGCTTCGACGCGCCTCGGCGGCGCTGAGCGGGCGCGATGGCCTTGGCGACCGTCCCGGTGGTCGACGACGAGCGCGCAACATCCGGCGCACGCTGCGGATGGTGCTCGAGGGCGAGGGCATCGAGGTCCGCGACGCCGAGAGCGCCGAGGACGCCCTCGCGCTGATGGCCGAGGAGGCGCCCGACGTGGTGGTCACCGACCTCCGCCTGCCCGGGATGTCCGGGGTCGACCTCCTCGCGCGTGCGCTCGCCCTCGAGGGCTTCGGCGACCCCGTGGACGTGGATCTCCGGGCACGCCGCCGTGGGCGACGCGGTCGACGCGATCAAGCGGGGCGCGACGGACTTCTTCGAGAAGCCCCTCGACCGCGACCGCGTGCTGGTGTCGGTGACCAACGCCCTCCGGCGCGTGGCGATGGAGCGCGAGCTGCGCGACCTGCGCCGGGTCGCGGGCGCGCGAGAGGAGATGGTGGGCGAGAGCGCGGTGATGCGCAGGCTCTTCGCCGAGGTCGAGAAGGTCGCGCAGACGAAGGGCCGCGTGCTGGTCACGGGCGAGTCGGGCACCGGCAAGGAGCTCATCGCGCGCGCGATCCACCGTCTGTCGTCGCGGCGCGACGGGCCCTTCGTGAAGGTGAACTGCGCGGCGATCCCCGCGGAGCTCGTCGAGAGCGAGCTCTTCGGCCACGAGAAGGGCGCGTTCACGGGGCGTCGCGCGGCGGCGCGGGCACTTCGAGGCGGCGCACGGGGGCACGCTCTTCCTCGACGAGATCGGCGACATGCCGCTCGGCGCGCAGGCCAAGGTGCTGCGCGCGCTGCAGTCGGGCGAGGTGAGCCGCGTGGGGAGCGACCAGGTGATGGTGGTCGACGCGCGCGTCGTCGCGGCCACCAACCGCGACCTCGAGCGCGAGGTGCGCGAGGGGCGCTTCCGCGAGGACCTGTACTTCCGCCTGAGCGTGCTGCCGCTGCGCTCGCCCTCGCTGCGCGAGCGGCCCGACGACATCCCGCTCCTGGTGGCCTCGTTCGTGCGCGAGGCCTGCCGCGACAACGGCGTGCGCGCGAAGCCCGTCGACCCGCTGGTGATCGACGAGCTCCAGCGCAGGGGCTTCCCCGGGAACGTGCGCGAGCTGCGCAACCTGGTGGAGCGCCTGGTGATCCTCTCGGGCGACGAGATCACCCTCGACGACCTGCCCGAGGAGTCGAGCCTCTCTCGCGAGCTCCGCGAGCGTGAGTCCCGCGCGCCGCGGCCTTCTCGTCGCCGCCTGCCGCGGACGACGACGACGACGGCCTCCGCCCCTGCCCCGCGCGCCCGGCGAGCGGTCTACGCTGCGCGACTGGCCCGCGACGCGGCCGAGCGCGCGTACATCTCGACACGCTCCGCGAGGTCGAGTGGAACATCTCCCGCGCGGCCCGCTCCTCGGCGTGGAGCGCACGAACCTCCACAAGAAGATGCGAGGCTCGGCATCCGCCGGGACTGAGCGCCGCTCAGGGCGCGGTGGCGGCGAGGCTCGGGTCTTCGTGTCGCGGCACGGAGTCGTGTCGCCCTCGAAGGGCCGCCACCCGACGGGGAGCGTGTACGCGAGCGCGAGGAGCACCGCGAGGGCGACGAGCACCGCGCGCGGGACGCGGAGCGGCGCCGCGGCGCAGCTCGCCGAGGTCGCCATGGGACGGCGCTCCGGGAGGAAGGGGAACGCGAACAGCATCGCGAGGGCCATCGCCTCGAAGTAGGGCATCACGCAGAGCACGATGATGCTTTCGAGGTGCAGCGCCACGATGAGCAGGCCCCAGATCACCCGCCAGCGACGGCTCACGAGCATCATGAACGCGCCGCCCTCGATCACCAGCGTCGCGACGGAGAGGACGCGGGCACCCTTGTGGGTGGTTCACCAGCGCCTCGCGGCAGGCGCTCACCCACCCCCAGTCCGCGAGGCCCCGCTGCGAGAGGATCAGGAAGCGCAGCGTGTCGGGGCGGGCCCACGCGAGCCCCGAGTGCAGGAGCTGGTCGTCGCCGAGCCCACCGTAGAGAGCGGCGAAGACGCCCACGGCGCCTACCGCCGAGCCGGTCTTCGTCGTCGCTGGATACTTCCGCGCCCTCGCGCCGCGGCGCGCGCGTAGAGGACCCCGGCCACCCAGCCGAAGAGCGCCGCCCGGGAAGAAGAAGCCCGCGGGCGAGCCGAAGAGCCCATGCCCACTGCGAGATGAGCGACATCGCGAGGAGCGCCACGAGGCTGCCGGTCACGACGCGGCGACCGCGCGCGAAGATCGCGAGCCCGGCCAGTGCCGCCGCGGTCACGCCGAGCACTGACGCGGGTGGTCGCGGGGAGCGCCGTCGTGAGGAGC
Source organism: Polyangiales bacterium (assembly GCA_041389825.1). Lineage (GTDB taxonomy): Bacteria > Myxococcota_A > Polyangia > Polyangiales > JAEYZO01. The sequence continues at coordinate 34,215 of JAWKRC010000029.1, forward strand.
GCGTGGCGGAACGAGAACGGCGAGCGGCCCGACATCGACAGGAGCGACCCGAACTCCTGGTGGTGAGCTGGAGCCCGGCGACCACCGCGACGCCGACGCGCAGCGGGCGACGCGAGCGGCCGTCGTAGGGCGACGCGCTCAACGACGCACCGCGGTGCACACGGCGAGCGGGCAGTCGACGTGCAGCGGAAATCCTGGCCGGCCGTCGAGCGCCACACCCGGCGCACCACGCGGACGGGCTCGCCCTCGGCGCGGCCGGAGGCGTGCGAGGCGATGTGGTTCACCGCGTCGCGGTCGACGTAGCCGATGGGCGAGTACTCGCCGGCCGCGGCGCACCGACGAGGCTCCGCGCTCACCGGCGCCGCAGCGCCAGCGGTCGAACTGCGTCACCTCGGCCTCCGCGCCGCGCGCGTCCACGACGATGATCCGGCTCGGCGGGTAGGGCTCGCGGTTGGCGTACATGTCGACCACGGGAGAAGGGATAGAAGCTTCTGCACGCCGCGCGACGCGAAGAAGTACCCGCCGCCGACGATGAGTGAGACCACGAGCAGGGGGCTGTTCCCCGCGTGGGGTGCGCTGGACGTTTCATCTGCGAGGGCACGACCAGGAGAGCCAGCAGCGAGAGGGCGCGCCGTCCAGCCTCCCGTGCAGACAAATCCTACTGATCTCAACGAGATGGTGCGGCAACTCGACCGCGGCGGCGGAGCCCGGCGGGCCGCCGCGCCCGAACGACGGCCTCCGTGACCCGGGGCGCGACAGCGCAGGCCCGTGGCTGTGGTGCCTCACCCCGTCACGAGATCTCCGAAATGGGCCGAGGGGGCGGGTGATAGGATCCCGCGGCCGCCGCCCCTCGGCGACGGCGCCGTGGCGCGGTCGGCCAAGCGAGCCCGATACCTCAGATGCAGCCGAGTGAGCACGCAGATCGAGCGAGGGCCCTCTCGCCCGCGTGGGCCGTCGCCGCCGCCTTCGGCCTCGCGACCACGGCGCTCGCGCTCTCAGGCCGATTCGCCTCCGACGAGGGACAGATCACCTTCCTGGGCGCCAACCTCGCGGCGGAGAGCCCCGCGGCGGCGTTGTTCTTCCAGAAGCTGCACCCGACCCTCTCGCTCCTGTACCTGCCGACCTCACCCGTCGGGTGGGAGGCCTTCCTCGTCGCGCACTGCCTGGTCGCGGCCCTCGGCGTGCTGGCAGCCTGGCGTTGGCTCGACGCCGAGGGCCTGACCGGCTGGGTCGGCGGCTGCGCCCTCGCGTTGTCTCCCGCCTACGCCTACAGCTCCCTCACCGGCCAGTCGAACTCCGACGGCGTCGCCCTCCTCTTCGTCGCGCTCTGGGCCTCTCGCGCGCGCGGCGTGGGGCTCCGCGTCGCGGCCGGGGCGCTCTTCGGGCTCCTGCCCTGGGCGCGCTACGAGTTCGCGCCGTTCGTGCTCCTCGCCGTGGTCATGGCCGCCCGGCGCGGAGACCGCGCCCTCGCTGCCGGCGCCGTCGCGGCCGCCTCGACCTACCTCCTGGCCGGGAGCGTCTACCACCAGTCGGGCCTCTGGCTCTTCAGGTCTCCGCCCATCGAGGCCCGCCTCGCGCCGCTCGTGTCTGAGATGTTCACCCCGCGCCTCGGCGCGCGGACTCTCCCTCGGGTGCTGGGCGCGTACGGGCTCACCTCGGGCCTGTGGCCCCTGCTGCTCTCGCCCCTCGCGTGGGCCCGGGGCGGCACCGCGCGGGGCCTCGTCGGCGTGAGCCTCGCGCTCCTGCTGGGCTTCACGGTGAGCCCCTTCTTCGGCCTCTCAGGGCCCGAGATCGTGCCCCGCTACCTCTCCGTGGCCCTGCCGGGAAGTCGCGGTCGCCGCGGCCTGTCGCCGCGTCGACGGCGCGGGGGCCCTTGCCGCTGAGCTCCTCCTCGTAAAGGCGCGGCGGGCCCTCGGCGGCCTCACCTCGCTCGGCCTCACGGCCGCGGTCGCCGCTGCTTCGCTGCTGCGCTCTCCGCCGCGGCGCGGTCGCGCCCGTGGGCCGCGTGCGCGCTCGGCCTCGTCCCGCTCGCCGCCGTCGTCGCCGCCCCGTCGGTGATGGAGCGATACGAAGACCTCACGCCACCTTCGCGCCTCGCCGACGCCGTCGTCGACGCCGCCGCGACGACCCCACCGTCGCTGGTCGTCACCGATGTCCCCTCGCTGGCGCCGGCGCTTCGCCGCCGCGGCCTGCGCGGCCTGCGCTTCATCCCGGCCTTCGACGTGATGGCGGAGCTCTACGCCCTCGCGGACCACTCCAACGGCCAGTACGCGAGCGTGATCGCCTGCTGCGAGCGCCGCTTCGAGCTCGTCGGCGCGCTCTGGCCCTGCGCCCTGCCGCGCCACCGCTTCGCGCCGGGCGACCTGGTCGTCCTTCACGACGACCGCCGCTCCGCGCAGCTCGTGCCCCGCGCTGTGTGGGCGCCCTTCACCGAGCTCGTGGCCACGGTCGACGGCGCGAGGATCTTGAGGTTCGTGCGCGGCGGGTCGGTGACGCTCCCGCCGCCGCCCCCGTGGATCAACCCGAGCGTCTACCGCGGCCCCTGCGCGCGGTAGACGCCCGATGAGCCCGCCTCAGCGCGCCGCGACGCGCGGCCCGTCGGCGGGCTGCCGGAGGACGATCCGACCCGGGTTCACGCCCTCGACCACCTGCGTCGCGCCGCTCGGCCAGCGCACCTCGACGCGGTCGACGCGCTCGGCCGCGCCGACGCCGATGAAGGCCACGGGCTCGCTCTGCACGGCGCCGCTGACCGCGCGGATCTCGCGCACCAGCCGGCGCTCGCCGACCCACGCGGTGACCGTCGCGCCGAAGCCGTCGACGTGGCTCGTCGCGTTGCGCGCGTCGATGCGGATCGAGTGGCCGCTCGCCCCGACGTTGTGCAGGAGCGTCACGGACTCGAAGCGCTGCCCCGGCGCCGGGTCGCAGTGGCGGAGCACGAGGTCCTGCCGGCCGTCGCTGTCGTAGTCGGCGGTGGCGACGACGTATCCGTCTTCGACCCGGTCGGCGCCCTCGAGGTAGCCGACCTCGGTGAACGAGCCGTCGCCGTTGTTGCGGAACAGCCTGTTGCGCTGGTGGCCGGCCATGGAGAGGGTCGGCGCGGGCGAGAGGGGACCGCGCGCCGACGCGACCTGGCCGCGGTACTCGCGGAGGATCGTGAGCATCGGGTTCGGCTCGCCGCGGCGCGGCGCGAAGACGCTCCCGCCGGTGACCTCGTCGAGGGCCTCGAAGGAGCCGGGGTCGTTGGGCAGGAGCGCCGCGCGGAGGAAGAGGCTCGAGAACTCCTCGTCGCCGCCCGACCAGAGACCGTTGGCGACGTACAGGTCGAGCTGCCCGTCGCTGTTGTAGTCGACCCACTCCGCGCCGGCGGCGCCCTCGCCGACCCAGCCCAGGCCCGCCTGCTGGCTGACCTCGTCGAAGTGACCGTCGCCGCGGTTGCGGAACAGCAGGCTCCCGCGGAGCTCGCGCTGGAGCGTCTCGAGCCGGTCGGCGACCCCGCGGTCCTGCTCGCGCCCCGCAGCGCTCGCGGCCATGCGGATCCCGTCGAGCAGGTCGACGTGCGTCGTCACGACGTCGGTGTCGCCGTCGCCGTCGAAGTCCCCCGCGGCCGCGGCCATGCTCCAGCCCGAGGCGGCGATGCCAGACTCCTGGGTCACGTTGCGGAAGTGGCCGGCGCCGTCGTTGCGGTACACCGGGCTCACGCGGCCGCTGTCGTCGACCACCATCAGGTCGGCCCGACCGTCCTGGTTGAAGTCCGCGACGAGCGTCGCGTGGGGGTACACGTCGCGGTCTCGGCCGAGGCCCGACTCGGCGGCCGTCTCTCGGAAGCGCCACCCGCCCTGGTTGAGCCAAAGGCCCTGCGAGAGCAGCCCCTCGGGCCGCTCGGCGCGAGCGAGGTTGTTGGTGAAATCCCTCGCGCCGGGGAAGCCCAGGTAGAGGTCCATCCGGCCGTCGCCGTCGAAGTCCGCCACCGCGAGGGGCATCCCGCGGTCGTAGCGGCGCGCCCTCGGGAGCGCCCCCTCGACGCGCTCGAAGCGGCCGCCGCCCACGTTGCGATAGATCGACAGGTCGTCGTCGGTGGAGCTGCGGTCGATGAACCTCAGCAGCGCGAGGTCTCGTCGGCCGTCGTTGTCGAGGTCGGCGAACACCGCGGACTTCACGCGGGTCTCACCGCGGAGGCCCGCGGCGCGCGACACCTCGACGAAGCGCCCGCCCTCGTTGTGGAAGAGCTGCACCGGGCCCTCGTTCCCGACGAGCACGTCAGGCCGCTGGTCGTCGTCGAAGTCGGCCACGGCGAGCGCGTAGCCGCCGCGGCGGATCGCTTCGCTGCGGTGCGTGACGGGCACCGCGTCGAGGCCCGAGCCCGTGGTGGCGGCCTGGAAGGTGGGCTCGCGCACGGCCTCGAGGCTCTCCATCGCGGTGGGGCGGAGCGAGGTGACGCGCCAGCCCGCGCCGTGCGGCGACACGCGGAGGGTGAGCCGCCCGCGGTCGTGGCGGCGGCCCGCGGGCACGCGGCCCCTCAGGTCGAAGGCGACCTCAAGCTCCGAGCCGCCGGCGGCGGGGACCATGCGATGGACATCGAGGCGGAAGTCGTCGACCGCGGTGAAGCCCGAGAGGTACCGCTGCGCCTCGGCCTCGGCTGACTCGGCGGGGCCGACCCGCCAGTCGAACTCCTTGATCCCCTGCACGTCGCGGCGCAGCGCTCGCTCGGCGCTCGCCCAGTTCACGGCGGCGCCGCGGTCGACGAGGCGCGCGTAGGCCCCCGCGCGGCCCGCGAGCCAGTCGCGGCGCCAGGGCTCGAGCACCTCGCGCCGGACGCGGCCGTAGAGGTCTTCTTCGGCGTTGATGCGCCGGAGCTCGGGCCGGCGCGCGACCGCGGAGCGCATCGCGTCGACGCGCGCGGCGGCCGTCACCGGCGTCGTCGACGTCGGCGCTGGCCGGGAGCAGGACAGCAGCGTGATCGCGGTGACCACCGCGGAACCCATCTTGTGCGCGCTGGGCATGGCTCCATAACGGCCTTGTCGGGGCTGGGTGTCAAGGCGCCCCGCGACGGCAAATCCGCTGCCTGAGCGCGGTCAGGGACGGGCGATCACCGGACGATCACGGTCTGGGCGACGGAGGGGAGGTGCACCGTGGCGCCCGAGGCGCGCACGCGCACGTCGCGGACGACGACGAGCTGGTACGGGCCGGGCGGGAGCTCCGAGGCCGAGGCGGGGAGCTGGAACTCGACGCCCTCGCGCGTCGACGTCGTGGCGAGCGGTACGCGGCGCTGGTTCATGTCGAAGGCGTGGGTCTGCGCGGGGAGGCCCAGGAGCACCGCCCGCATCGCGGTCGCGCACCCGGCGGGTCGGTCGGTGGCGACCTGCGCGCGGAACCTCCCGCCGAGCGAGAGCGCGGGTAGCGCCGACGCGCGCGGCACCGGGGCGCCCTGCGCGTCGGTCGGCGCCGCGGTGATCCTGGGGCGAAGCGGCGCGAGCGAGGGGTCGAGCCACGCGGGGCTGTACCACCGCATGTCGGGGCGCTCATCTTCGCAGTAGCGCACGCCGTAGTGGTCGCAGCGCGTCCACTCGTAGTTGCGCCCGCCGGCGACGAGGAGGCGGCCGTCGCGCGCGGTCACCACCACGGTGTGGTACCCGCGCCAGCTCGCGTCGGGCCAGGGCGTCCCCTCGCGCACCGAGCCGGTGATCGGGTCGACGTAGAGCGGCACCCTGGGGTCTCCCGCGGCGCCCTCGCGGGTCGGCCGCCCTGCGAGGAACAACACCTCCGGCCCCGGGGTGAGCACGGCCATGCCGTGCACGCGGGCGTGGCAATCGTCCGCCGGGCTCGCAGAGCGGTCGAGCGCCACGGCGAGCGTCGGCCCCATCGCCGAGACCTGGAGCGTGTCGACGCGGCCTGATCGCGGCGCTGTCGGAGCCTGCGAACACGGCGACGGTGCCGTCGCTGAGGAGCACCGACGGACGCCGTGCATCCGCTCGTCGGTGGGGGTCGGCGACGTCGCCCGGTCGCCGCCACGCCTGACGCGCGTGACCCGGGCCGTGCCTTCCGCCAGAGGTGCTCACCAGGGAGACGTCTCCGCGGCGGCCGATCACCAGCACCTCGCGAGAGAGGCCCGCGGCGGCGGGGTGCGTCGCGGCGAGGGGCGAGGGGAGCACGAAGGTGTGCGGGTAGTCCTCGGGGTGGGGCGGGAGCCCCGCGCGGGGGTCGTCGCTGGGCACGGGGCGCACGGGGCCGAGCGAGGGCACCCACTCGCGCCACGTCATCGACCGGACGTCGAGCCGCTCGATGCCCGTGTGGTCGTAGTCCGAGGTGTCGGTGAGCCCCGAGACCACGAGGACGTCCCCTCGTCGGGCAGGCGCGTCGCGCTGGGGTAGTAGCGCATGCCCTGCAACATCGGCGGGCCGACCCTCCAGCCTGCGCCGTCGTCGACGCCGCACGGGTCGAGGACGGCGGTCTTCCAGTGGCCGCCCTCGAACACGCCCTCGTCGTCGGCGGTGGTGCGGCTGCGAGGGCTCGTGCGTGTAGACCGCGGTGCCGCCGGCGTAGAGGAGGCTGCCGTCGGCGAGCCAGGTCTGTCCGCCGCAGACGAGGATCTCGGTGGAGATCCCGCCGCCGTGGCCGCCCGACGGGTCGGTGTGGGTGCCGTTCGGGTCCGAGGCCCAGCGCTGCCAGGGCGTGATCGAGTGGACCTCGAGGTCGCCGTCGGCGGTGGGCTCGGCCGACGCGGGGTCGACGATCCACTGCACGTCGCTGGCGATGAGGTGGTGCTCGCGGTCCGCCTCGGGGCCGTTGTAGTCCTTCAGCTCACCGTGCAGGAGCACCCGACCGTCGGGCAGGAGGTTGCCGTGGAGCGGGACCACCAGCCACCCGGCCGCGGGGCGACCCTCGGGGTGGAGCGTCCGCTCGCGGAAGGTCAGCGCCGCCGACCAGCGGTCTCGCGGCTCGGACTCCACCGTCGGCTCGTCGACGGGGCACGACACGTCGAGCGGACCCACGTCGACCTCGGCGTCGGCCCCCGCGTCGTCGCGGGCGTCGGGCCCCGCCGCGGCCGCGTCGCCCGCGTCGCCCACCGGCGACAGGATCGACGGCCTCGCCGGCTCCCCGCAGGCCCCGAGGGCGGCCGCGGTCAAGCACAGAGCCACACCTTGCGTCTTCGAGCGTCGTGGGCTCACGCGGCGGGATCCTATCGACCTCTGCGGTCGCTCACCAGCGACGCCTCGCGGGCGTCACCCCCACGGCCGCAGCGGGTGTAGACGTCCCGCCCTCTCCCCATGGCTCTCCCCTGGAACACCGTCGCCGACGTCGCCACCCCCGACGGCCGGCTCAAGCTCCTCCGCCGCGCCGAGCGCGACTGGCTCATCACCATCGACGGCCGCGTGCTGATGAACAGCGCCTCCTCCCGCTCCGAGGTCGCGCTCGGCGCGATGGCCTGCGCGGGCCTCCACCGCCGCGCCGCGCCCCGGGTGCTCCTCGGCGGGCTCGGCATGGGCTTCACCCTCCGCGCCGTGCTCGACGCGCTCCCCAAGGGCGGGGCCGTCACCGTCGCCGAGCTCAACCCCGTCGTCGTCGAGTGGTGCCGCGGGCCCATCGCGCACCTCACCGACGGCGCCGTGAACGACCCGCGCGTCACCGTCTCGATCGGAGACTTCGCCCGCGCCCTCTCCGACGCCGCCGACCGCGAGGCGGGCCTCGACGCCGTGGTGATCGACCTCTACGTCGGCCCCGACGGCGACACGAAGCCCAGCGACCCGCTCTACGGCGGCCGCGCCACGCGCCGGGCCTTCGACGCGCTCCGCCCCGGAGGGGTCTTCGCCGTGTGGGGAGAGAATTTCCACGAGAGCTACGCGAGGCGCCTGCAGGCCGCGGGCTTCGCGGTGAAGCGCGAGAACCCCGCGCGCGGCAGCGGCCGGATGGTGGTCTACCTCGCGACCCGACCCTGACATCGCGGTTGTTCTCCACCGCGCAGTGGCGCTATCCACGGGGGGTGCGCGCCTACGCCATCGCCCTCCTCGCCGGCCTCGCCGCGTGCAACCGCACGCCCGCCGAGCCCGAGAACCCCTCGAACCCGACCACGGCCCTCCCGCCGCCGCCGCGGCCCGACGGGGGCTCTGCGCCCGACCGCGTCGCCGCGAGCCACGTGCTCGTGATGCACCGAGGGTCGCAGCGCGCGCCCGCGAGCGTCACCCGCACCCGCGACGAGGCCCGCGCCCGCGCCGAGGAGGTGCTCCGCCGCGCCCGCGCCGGAGCGGACTTCGCCGCCCTCGCGAGGGAGTTCTCCGACGAGCCCGGCGCGTCCACCAGCGGCGGTGACCTGGGCACCTTCGGGCACGGGCAGATGGTGCCGCCCTTCGAGCGCGCGGCCTTCGCGCTGAACCCGGGTCAGATCTCCGACATCGTCGAGACCGACTTCGGCTTTCACGTCATCAAGCGCACGCGCTGAGGGTGAACCACACGGTCGCGCCTCGTCGGGCTTCTACCGGCCCACACCCGCCCGCCGTGGTGCGCCACGACCCGCTGCACGATCGCGAGGCCGATGCCCGAGCCCTCGAAGCGGCTGCCCGGGTGCACCCGCTCGAAGGGCTTGAAGATCTGCGCGGCCTTGGCGGCGTCGAAGCCCACGCCCTTGTCGCGCACGTAGAAGCGCCGCTCCCCTGCGACGGTCTCTTCTCCGAGCGCGACCCAGGGCCTCGCGCGGTCGCGGGAGAACTTCAGCGCGTTGCGCGCCAGGTTCTCGAGCAGCACGGTGACCAGCGCGGGGTCGGCGCGCGCGAAGAGCGCGCTCGGCGCCACGACGTCGACGGCCCGGTCACCCTCGGCCTTCGCCGCCTCGGCGACCGCCGCGCGGAAGATCGCCGCGAGGTCGACGGTCTCGGCGCGCAGCTCCGAGCGGCCGACGTGCGAGAGGCGCAGGAGGTTCTCGATGAGGGCCTCCATCCGGTGCGCCGCGCCCTCGATGCGCGCGAGGAGGTGCTTCGCCTCGTCGTCGAGCGCGCCCGCGTGCTCCTCCAGGAGGATGCGGCTGAAGGTCGCGAGCGGCCGCAGCGGCGCGCGCAGGTCGTGCGAGACCGAGTAGCTGAAGGCGTCGAGCTCGGCCGCGGTGCGCTTGTGCGCCTCGGTCTCCTGCGCGAGGGCCTCGCGGCTGCGCTGCAGCTCGACGAAGACCCGCACCTTGCTCGTGAGCACGTAGGGGTCGATGGGCTTGTACAGGAGGTCCACCGCGCCGCTGCCGTAGGCCCGGCGGAGGTGCCGCTCGTCGGGGTGCAGCGCCGTCACGAAGATGATCGGCGTGCCGCGGGTGCGCGGGTGCTCGCGGATGAGCGCGGCCACCTCGAAGCCGTCCATCCCCGGCATCTGCACGTCGAGGAGGATCACCGCGAAGGCGCCCTGCAGGAGCTGCCGCAGCGCCTCGTCGCCGGAGTTCGCGCGCACGAGGTCGCAGTCGAGCGCGTCGAGCTGCGCCTCGTAGACGAGCAGGTTCGCCGCGTTGTCGTCGACGATCAGCACGCGCGGTCGCGAGGTCGTCATCGCCTCGGGTGATAACGCCGATCGACGCGCGAGGGGAGTTCAGGGGGCTCTGCCGCAGCGCCGCGACGGCGGGATCATGGGAGAAGCGCAGCGCCGTGAGCGAGGGCGCGAGCGCCACGTTGCGCGTCGCGCGGTCGAGCGTGAGCGGGGCGTGGATGGCCGCGTCGAGCTCCCGCAGGCCGTCGCAGCCGAGCGCGCGCCGCGCGGCGACGAGCGCGGGCTGCACGTCGAGGTCGGGCCTCGCGCCCACCGGGAGGTAGCGCGCGAGCGACCACGAGGGCGGGACGTACTTCTCGTGACCGGGCCTCGCCCTGCGCGTGAGCGCCGCGCGGGCCGCGATGGGGTCGGCGAGCCCGTGGACGTCGTGCACGCGCACGTCGAGGCCGGCGGCCATCGCGAACACGCCCACCTCGCGCAGGTTCGCCGCCACGACCCGCGCGGGCACGTCGTCGCGCAGCGCGTCGACGGACACCGGCGCGAGCGCGCGACCGTCGGGGGTGATGGTCCCCACGACGTGCAGCGCGCGACCTCGCGACGCCTCGCGCCGCAGCGCCACGCCCGCGCGGTACGCGAGCGTCTGCGCGTGGTCGGCCAGGGTGACGGGCCGCGCGACGCCCGTGGCGCGCGCGTAGTACGCCCGCTCGTCGATCACCCGCGCGTCGGGGGCCGCGGGCGGAGCGCGCAGAGAGGTCAGCGCGACGAGGGCCCAGGGCGCGGCGAGCGCGAGGACCCAGCGCGCGCGCCCCTCGACCACGAGCGCGGGCAGGCAGAGCGCGAAGACCGTCGGGAGGAGGAGCCGCGCGTGCATGAAGTCTCCGCCGACGCGCGCGACGAAGAGGGCGTGCGCGAGGGCCGCGGCGGGGAGCGCGAGGAGGGCCAGGGAGCGACGCGCGGCGAGCGCGAGGGCCGCGAGCAGGGCGACGAGGGGCACGGCGATCCAGTAGGGGCGCGCGAAGTCGGAGAGGTACGAGAGGCCCTGCGACCAGTACGAGCGCGAGGCCTCCTTCGCGATCGCGCTGTTGGAGACCAGCGCCGCGTAGTAGCCCATGCGGAACACCTGCCACGCGACCGGCGCCGCCCCCGCGGCGACGAGGCCGAGCGCGACGCGGCGGGGCGAGCGCTCGGGGTCGTTCACGACGCGCAGCGCCAGGAGCGCGAGGGCGAAGACCGCGAGGTCGGGGCGGATCAAGGGGCCGAGCCCGACGAAGGCGCAGGCGGCGAGGTGGCGTGCGAGGGGGCGCTCCGGTCGACGCGCCGCGGGGCGCAGAGGGTCCACGAGGCGCCGAGCCAGAAGAAGCTCAGGCCCGTCTCCAGGCCCGAAGTGGCGAAGTCGGCGAAGGGCGCGAGGCCCACCACCACCAGCGCGCCGAGGGGGAGCGCGAGCTCCGTCGCGCGCGACGGCTCCGCGCGACGCAGCGCCGCGAGCGTCGGGATCGCGAGCCCGGCGAGCGAGAGTCCGAGGCCGAGCCACACCGCGATCCAGGGAAGACCTCTCCGTCGTCGCCGCCGGTCACGGCGCGGGCGAGGGCGAGGAGCAGCACCCACAGCGGGTTGGTGAAGGCCTCGACGCGCTCCCCGCGGTTGAAGACCGGCCTGTCGCCCGCGAGGAGGTTCTGCGCCACGCGGAAATCAATGAAGGCGTCGTCGCAGACCCACCGCGCGCGCCACGCGGTCACCGCCCACGCCGCCACGGGCGCGAGCGCGAGCGCGCTGGGCCCATCGGAGCGCGGGAGCGGGCGGCGCCGCTTCGCTCACGTCGGCTCGGCCGCGGCGGCCTCCTTCGCGTAGGGCAGGGCCTCCGCGCAGCGAGCGGAGGGCCTCGTCGCGGTGCCTGTCGCTCGCGGCGCTCCACGCGCGGTAGAGCCAGCGCTCACACGTCGAGAGCGGAGACATCATGGCCGCGTAGCGCGCGAAGCCGTAGCGCCGCGTCCACTCCTCCTGCGCCGACGAGACCGGGTCGATGTACGCGCGGATCGCGCCCTCGGCCTCCTCGCGACGTCGTCGAGGCGCGCGCCCTCGGCCCTCTCGATCAGCCCCTCGATGGCCGTCACCAGCGCGGGGATCTTGTCGCGCGCGGCGGGGATCGTCCCCGAGGCCGATTCGCCGTCACCCTCGGCGCCCGCGGCGCCCGCGCGGCGGAGGAGCACCACGCCTGCGATCAGCACCACGACGCCCACGAGGAGCACCGCGTTGAAGCTCGGCGGCCAGCCCGCGCCGCCCACCATGGTGAGGGCCATACCGGCGTAGAGCGTCCATGTGGCGACGGTGCGCTTCACGACGCGCCCCCGCTCGCCATCGCGACGCGCGCGAGGTCGGCCCCCACCAGCACCACCTGCGCGAGCCCCTCTCCCACCAGGAAGCCCGCGCTGATCGGGACGCCCACGTCCTCCACCCACTGCCTGCCGAAGCGCTTCTCGGTGAGCACCGCGAGCCCGCAGCCGAGCGAGTAGGTGAGCGTCACCGACATGGGCAGGTACATCGCGAGGCCCAGCACCACGCCGAGCCCTCCGCCCGCGCCGAGGGTCATCACCAGCCCCGCGCCCGCGCCCACGAGGTAGCGAACCTTCGTCGCCGCGGCGATGGAGCGCTGCAGGTCGTCGGCGTCGAGCGGGGGCGCGACGATGTCGATGGCCGCGCGGATCGCCTGCGCCTGCGGGGCGGTGAGCGGGTCGTTGCCGAAGACGAACTTCTTCGCGAGCAGCATCAGCGTGAGGAGCGACACCAGCGGCCCCACCCACGCGACCGCGAGCTGCGTGAGCTGCTGCCTGCGCGGGAGCGCGCCCACGAGGTGACCCGTCTTGAGGTCCTGCATCATGTCGGAGCCCTGCCCCGTCGCGACGCAGACCGCGACGGCCATGAGCACCGAGACGGTGATCCCTCCCGCCGAGCGCCCGAGGGTGGTCAGCGTGATGAGGATGGTGATGAGCGCCATCCCCGAGAGCGGCGAGTTGTCGGTCTTCCCTGTGGTGATCGACACGATGATGTTGGCGAGCCACATCCACGCGGTGGAGAGCACCGCCGCGAGCATCACGCGCCCGACGCCCACCTCGGGCGCGCCGAGGTAGCCCGCGACGAAGAGCACCACGAAGCCCGCCGCGATGCCGCCCCACATGAGGGTGGGCGAGAGCTCCTGCGAGGAGCCTCCGCGGGCGCGCTGCTGACGGATGGACTTGAGCGCGCTCGCGAGCATCGGCGCCGTGAGGATCACCGAGGCGATGGAGCCGCCGAGGAGCATCCCCACGCCGAGGGGGCGGGTGACGTTGCGGTAGGCCCAGCTCCCGAGGCGACCCTCGATGGCGGCCTCGCGCGCGGCGCCCACCACCGTCGCGGGGACGTTGTGGATGTTCGCCATCGCCTGCGCGGGGATCCACCCGCGGGAGACGACCAGCGGCGTGACGATCCAGTGGCCGATGACCGCGCCCACCATGAGCACGAGGCCCGCGCGGCCGGTGATGTAGCCGCCGCCGAGGGAGGTGAGCCCGCCCGCCACGGCGAGGGTCACGGCGAACCACGCGGGGATGCCGAGCGCGGCCGAGAGGTCGAGGTCCTCGGGGATGCGCCAGGGGAGGGTGGGCATCACGCCGGGCAGGCCCTGGAGCGTCGCGAAGGCGATCGCGAAGAGGATGCCGTAGACGAGGTTGCGCGCGCGCTTCTGCCCAGCGCCCGAGGCCTTCAAGATGGCCGCGGTCGCGACGCCCGAGGGGAAGACGAGCCGCTCGAGCTCGATCATCTGCTTGCGCGACGGGATGATGAACAGCACCCCCAGCACGGCCCCCGCGAGCGAGGCCGCCGCGATGGCCATGAGGAAGCTCGTCGGGATCGTCTGCACGCGGTCGGGGTGCGCGCGGATCCACTCCTCGACGGTGAGGTGCGCGGCGCGCGCGGCGGCCTGCACCTGGGCGCTCGCCCGCGCCCGCTCGGTGGCCGCGAGGTAGAGCACCGGCACCGTGAAGATCACGCCCGCCGACGAGACGTTGATCGCCGCGGCGACGGTCTGGTTGATGTTGTTCTCGACGATGGAGCCCTTGCGCAGGAGCCCGCGGAGCACGCCCCAACCGAGCATCGCGCTCACCATCGAGGCGGGCACGGTGAACCCGAGCTTCAGCCCCGCGTAGGTGAAGCTCACGGTCATCACGACGCCGACGATCACGCCGAGGAGCACGCCCGCGAAGGTCACCTCGCGGTAGGGCTTCGCGGCGTCGGGGGAGGGTGGGTCTCGGTAGGGCGCGGCGGGCTCGGACATCGCCCGCGACGTTCACGCGGGCGCGCGGCCGCTGGCAAGGGGCGATCACGCCCGGCCCCGCGCTCTGGAGTCCCTTGGGGCGGTGTGTTACCCCATCGCCCCTCCCGTGGCCCGCGATTATCGAGATACGTGCCTGCTGCCCAAGACCGCCTTCGCGATGAAGGCCGACCTCTACAAGCGCGAGCCCCAGTGGCTCCAGCGCTGGGAGGAGAGCGGCCTCTACGCGAAGATGATCTCGCGCCCGGCGCGGGGTCGGTTCGTCTTCCACGACGGCCCGCCCTACGCGAACGGGCACATGCACTACGGGCACATCCTCAACAACGCCCTCAAGGACTTCGTCACCCGCTCTCGCAACCTCATGGGCGAGACGACGAAGTTCGTCCCCGGGTGGGACACCCACGGCCTGCCCATCGAGCTCAACGTCGACCGTGAGCTCAAGCGCAAGGGCGTGACCCCCACCGTCGCCGAGGTGCGCGCCCTCTGCCGAGACGAGGCCCTCAAGTGGGTCGACGTGCAGCGCGTCGAGCGCAAGCGCCTCGGCACCCTGGGAACCTGGGACACCCCTACCTCACGCTCAGCCCGCCTTCGAGTCGCGGATCATCAGCGCCCTGCGCGCCTTCGTCGCCCACGGGCTGGTCTACCGCGGGAAGAAGCCCGTGCAGTGGTGCTGGCACTGCCGCACCGCGCTCGCCGAGGCCGAGGTCGAGTACGACGAGAAGCACGTCTCGCCGTCGGTGTACGTGAAGTTCCCCCTCGACGAGGCCGCGAGCGCGAGCGTGCGCGACCTCACCGGCGCGCAGCACCCGACGCTCTACGCCCTCATCTGGACGACCACCCCGTGGACCCTCGCCGCGAACCTCGCGATCGCCGTCCACGCCGAGCTCGACTACACGGTGATGGACCTCGGCAACGGCGAGGCCGCGGTGGTCGCCTCTGCGCTCGCTCCCTCGCTCGCGAAGCTCCTCGGCGTCTCGGGCGAGACCTACGGGAGCGTGAAGGGCGACGCGCTCGCGGGCCTCTCAGCCCGTCACCCCTTCGAGGACCGCGCCTCGCTCATCGTCACCGCGCCCTACGTCGCCGCCGACACCGGCACGGGCCTCGTGCACACCGCCCCCGGCCACGGCCGCGACGACTACGCCACGGGCCTGAAGCACGGCCTGGAGCCCTACGCCCCCGTGGGCGACGACGGTCGTTACACGGGTGAGCTGGGCGATGGGGCCAAGGCCCTCGGCCTGGAGGGCGAGTTCATCTTCGACGCGAACCCCCGCGTCGAGACGGCCCTCGCGAAGTCGGGCGCGCTCGCGCACGACCCCGGCAAGAAGCTCACACACAGCTACCCCATCTGCTGGCGCTGCAAGAGCCCGCTCATCACGCGCGCGACCACCCAGTGGTTCATCGCGCTCGACGAGCCGATGCAGGGCGACCCGTCGGGCCGCACCCTGCGCGCGGCCGCGATCGGAGAGATCGACCGCCTCGCCGCCGACGGCGCCGCGGCCGAGAAGGAGGGCATCGCCCGGGGGTGGGTGCCCTCGTGGGGCCGCGAGCGGATCATGGGCATGATCGCCGCGCGCCCCGACTGGTGCATCTCGCGGCAGCGCGCGTGGGGCGTGCCCATCCCCGCGGTGCACTGCGGCGCGTGCGGAGACGTGCGCCTCGACGCGGCGCTGTTGGATCACGTCTCCGATGTCTTCGCGAGGCGCGGCGCCGACGCGTGGTACGCGGCCGACGACGAGGCGCTCCCGCCGGACCTCTCGTGCGCGAAGTGCGGCAACGCCGACCGGACGAAGTTCACCCGCGACCCGAGCATCATCGACGTCTGGTTCGAGAGCGGCAGCTCCTTCTGGGCGGTGTGCGCGCCGGACCCCGAGCTCGGCGCCCACGTCGACCTCTACCTCGAGGGCAGCGACCAGCACCGCGGGTGGTTCCACTCGGCGCTGCTGGTGGGCTGCGCGGTGATGGGGAAGGCGCCGTACAAGTCGGTCGTCACGCACGGCTTCGTCTGCGACGAGGAGGGAAAGCCCTACTCGAAGAGCGCGATCCGCAAGCGCCAGCTCGAACGGCGCGACGCCGTCGTCGAGAAGGTGAACGCAGGAGCGAGCCTCGAAGACGCCCTCAAGGACCTCAAGAGCAAGTGGGCCGCGCCCGAGAAGCTCGCCGAGGCGAAGAAGCTCCAGGCGAAGAAGACGCCCCTCGACGACATCGCGCTCAAGGTCGCCGAGGACGACGTCGAGTACATCCCGCCCGAGACCATCATCAAGGAGCAGGGCGCGGAGCTCTTCCGCGCGTGGACGGCCTTCGTCGACTACGCGAGCGACATGCCCTACTCGCGCGCGATCCTCGGTCAGGCGACGGACGCCTACCGGCGCGTGCGCAACACGATGCGCTTCCTCCTCGGCGCGCTGCGCGAGGAGCCCGCGCCGCTGGTGTCGGTGGTCGACCTCGAGCCCCTCGACCGATGGGCCCTCGCGCGCCTCACCGACGTGTGCGGGAAGTGCGAGGGCCACTACCGGCGTTACGAGTTCCGTGAGGCCCTCTCGACGGTGCACGACTTCGCCCAGGAGCTCTCGGCCTTCTACCTCGACGCCTCGAAGGACTGGCTCTACAACGACCCCGCCGACGCCCCGCGACGTCGCTCGGCGCTCGCCGTGATCCAGCACCTCGCGCGCAGCCTCGCGTCGCTCATGTCGCCCATCCTCCCCTTCACCGCCGAAGACGTCTGGGACCACCTCCCCGCCTTCGAGGGCAAGGTCGAGAGCGTGCACCTCGACGGCTGGCCCACGCTGCCCCCCATCGGCGACGCGGCGGAGCTGGTCTCTGCGATGCGCGCCCTGCGCGTCTGCCGCGACCGCGTGAACGCCTCGCTCGAACCGCTGGTGCAGGCGTGGGGCGTCGAGAAGCAGGCCGCGAAGAAGGCCTCGCGCGAGCCCGGCGGAGACATCCCCGAGTACGCGCGCGTCGACCACGCCCGAGACGCGGCGGTGACCCTCTCGGTGTCGCAGGCCGAGCGCGACGCGCTCTCTCCCTTCGTCGACCGCCTCGCGGAGTACCTCGGCGTCGGCGCCCTCACCCTCTCGGTGAGCGACGCGCCGACGGCGACCGTGACGAAGGCCGCGACGCCACCTTGCGACCGGTGCTGGCGCCGTCGCCCCGACGTGCAGCCCGACGGGCTCTGCCCCCGCTGCGCCGCCGCGGTGAGCGCGCTGCGCCACACGGCCTCTGCCCCCCCCGGCGTGAACCCATGAGCGACGAGACGAAGCCCACCGAGACCGAGACGACCGCCGCCGCGCCCGCCGCGCCGCCGGAGTCGCCCGCCACCGTCGACGCGCCCGCGAAGCCCGCCGCGAAGGACACCACCCCCGTCATCACCACGAAGGACTGGGTCTTCTTCGCCGCCGTGTCGGTGGTGAGCGCCGCGCTCGACCTCGGCACGAAGTACTGGGCCCTCGCGAGGCTCGCGCTCGGTGCGCAACCCCCGCCGCTCTGCACGCCGCCGCAGGGGATGTCGCACTACCTCCCGCAGCGCGCCGCGACTGAGCCGCTGGTGATCATCCGCAACTACCTCGACCTGTCGTACGCGGAGAACTGCGGCGGCGCGTGGGGGCTCCTTCACGGCGCGAGCGAGTCGCTGCGCAAGCCCTTCTTCCTGCTCGTCTCCATCGGCGCGGTGGCCTTCATCGTCCACCTGTACCGCACGCTCGAGCGCGGTCAGACGCTGATGAAGTGGGCCCTGCCGCTCGTGCTCGGCGGCGCCTTCGGCAACCTCTGGGACCGGATCTTCCACGGCTACGTGGTCGACTTCATCCACGCCCACTGGCAGGGCCGGCACCACTGGCCGACCTTCAACGTCGCCGACATCGCCATCTCGGTCGGCATCGGCCTCATGGTGCTGGAGTACATCGTCGGCCCGCGTCAGGCTTCGCCCAAGGAGAAGGCCCCCGCGTCGACGGCGACGCCCGTGGAGCCCCCCGCGACGACGTGAAGCCCACCCTCTTCACCCTGTTCGGCGTCGATGTCCCGGCCTACTTCGGGATGCTCGCCATCGGGTTCATCCTCGCGACCTGGGTCGGCGCCCGGTGGCTCGGCCGCCTCGGCTACGACCGCGAGGTGGTGATCGACCTCGGGCTCGCGTCGGTCATCGCGGGGGTCATCGGCTCGCGGCTCCTGCACGTCGTCGCCGACGGCTACTTCTGGGACTACGTGCACCTCTGCACCGACCCCTCGAAGGTCGACTGGCACATCTCGCAGGTGCACTGCACCTCGCGCGCGGTCGACGGGATCTGGGACGCGACCCGCGGCGTCTGCCACCCGAAGCAGGCCAACTGCTTCGCCTGGGCGGCCTTCTGGGCGGGCGGGCTGACCTACTACGGCGGGCTCATCGGGGCGACGGGCTACGCGGTGTACTTCCTCCGCCGCGAGCGCTTTCCCTTCTGGAAGGCCGCCGACATGGCGGGCTTCGCCATCGCGCTCGGGCTCGCGTGGGGGCGCATGGGCTGCTTCCTCGCGGGGTGCTGCTTCGGGAGCGTGTGCCACTACCCCTTCGCGGCGTACTTCCCGGGCTGGTCGCCCGCGAGCGAGGCGCAGTTCCGCGCGCACCTCCTCGCGCACGAGGCGCACCCCGCGCTGCCCGTGCACCCGACGCAGCTCTACGAGTCCGCGGGCTCGCTCCTCATCGCGGCGGTGACCTACCTCGTGATCGCCCCGCGCAAGCGCTACGACGGGCAGATGTTCGTGTTCTTCCTCGCCGCCTACAGCGTGCTGCGCTCGGTGCTCGAGGTGTGGCGCCGCGACGACCGCGGAGGCTTCCTGGGCCTGTCGACCTCGCAGCTCATCTCGGTCGGGATCGTGCTCGCGCTCATCCCGCTCTCGAAATGGCTGCGGGCGCGGTCGGGGTCGGCGGCCATTCCTCGCCGGTAACGCGACGACCCGCGAGGGCGAGGGGTACTCTCACCGGTATGAGAGCCGGACTCGCGTTGACCCTCTCGCTCGCCCTCACGGCCTCGGCCTGCTCCGACGACGCCACGCGCCCGATGGGCCTGCAGTGTGACGACTCGGGGCCCTGCGGGAGCAACAACACCGGCAGCCAGGGCGGAGGCGGCGGGGGCGGCGGAGGCGGCCGCACCGACGCGGGCTTCACCGACGGCGGCGCGCTCATCAACGTGAACGGCACCGTCCTCGGCGTGACCTCGGTGCCCGTGGGCCCCAGCACTGGCACGGTCCCCCTGAGCGCGTGGACGATCTCGTCGGTGCAAGACCCCTCCCTCGCGTCGGCGAGCGTGGCCGACGGCACCTTCTCCCTCGTCGGCATCCCCACCGTGACCCTCACCGGCACGGGGCAGAGCTACTACGGCCTCCTCGCGACCGCGCCGCCGGGCGACTACTTCGGCTCCTACCGCGCGTACTCCGCCTCCGCGACCACGCCGCTCATCCAGGCCGTGACCGTCACCACGCTCCAGAGCGCGCTCTTCATGGCGGGCGGCGCCACGCCCGACAGCGCGCTCGGCCAGATCGTCGTGAACCTCCGCAGCAGCGCCGACAGCACCGCGCAGGGCGTCGCGAACGTGCTGGTCACCACCGGGTCGGCGCTGACCTTCTACGACTCCTCGGCCACGCCAGGGCAGCTCTCGATCACCGCCACGGGGTCGGGCCCCGCGGGCTTCGCGCTCGTCCTGAACGTCCCTGGGAGCACGACGGGGACGCCCATCACGCTCTCGCTCCAGAGCAGCACCACGGGCGTCACCGTGAGCCCCACGTCGGTGCAGACCCTCGCCTTCTCGCGCACCGTCACCTGGGTCGACGTGGTCGCCACGACCTCGGGCACGCCCGTCTCTCCCTGAGCGAGACGCCGAGACCCGCCCGACACGGCCCGAGACCCGTCTCCGGGTGGGGGGTACCCCATGTCGACACGGGTGGGAGGCCGTCTCAGGGTGGGGGGTACCCCGACTCAACACGGGTTGGACCCCGCCTCGATACGGGTCACGGGCCGTGTCGACTCGGGTGGGAGGCCGTCTCTCGAGGGTCGGGGGACCGACGCGCGCCGCCGCGGAGGCGAAGACCCGTCGCGGTTCGCGACGACTGTTCGCGATCGCGACAGGGGGACGCGCGGGCGACGTCTGCGCTCTCGCGGCGGGCCAGCGACTCTCACCGTGGTCCGCGCCTTGCTGCCGTGGCGCGCCCCTCCGTGCGGCTATCCCCGCGGAATCACCTGTGGTTCGCAGGTCGCACGGAGCGTCGGTGACACCCCCAACGGGAGGAAATGATGACTCGACTCGTCCCCGCCTTCTTCGCCGCGGCCGTCGCGGTGGCCCCTCTGGCCGCGCAGGCCCAGATCGGCGCCCAGGTGACCTTCTCGGTCAACGCTCCGCCGCCCCCGCGGCCCGAGACGCCTCCGCCCTCGCCGGGGCCGGGCTTCGCGTGGGTGCCGGGCTTCTGGAACTGGTCAGGCTCGCAGCACGCCTGGAACCCTGGCCACTGGGAGCGCCCGCCGCAGCCGGGGCAGACCTGGGTCGCGCCGCGCTGGGAGCAGGAGGGTCGTCGGTACCGCTTCCACCCCGGTCGCTGGAACCAGGGCGGCGTCGCGCCGATGCCCGTGGTCGCGCCCGCGCCCGTGGGGCCGATGGTGCCCGCGCCCGTCGCGGTGCCCGTGGCGCCCGTCGCGGTCCCCGTGCCGCCGCCGCCGATGCGCGGTCCGATGCGCGGTCCGCCCCCGCCGCGCCGTGAGCGGATGGGCCGCCCGCCCGCGCCGGGTCAGGTCTGGATCCCCGGCGCCTGGGCCTGGAACGGCAACCAGTACGACTGGACCCCGGGCCGCTGGGAGGCTCCCCCGCCGTCGCGCGCGCTGGAACCCCACCCGCTGGGTGCGCCGCGGCCGCGAGTGGCAGCGCGTCGACGGCGGCTGGCGCTGACCCGACCGCCTCACCCCGCCGACGGATCGACCGTCAGCCTCCGCCCCGCGCCACCGCCCACGCCCTCGCGCCGCCGAAGTCGTAGGGCAGGCACTCCCAGCTCTCGAAATCCATCACGGCCACGTCGGCCCTCGCGCCGACGGTGAGCCGCCCTCGGTCGTGGAGCCGCAGCGCGTCGGCCGCGACGCGCGTCACCGCGTGCCACGCCTCCACCGTGGTCATCCCCATCTGCCGCACCGCGAACGCCGCCATCAGCGGGAGCGACTCGGTGTGGCTCGTTCCGGGGTTGCAGTCCGTCGCGAGCGCCACCGCGAGGCCGAGCCCGCGCAGGCGACGCGCGTCGGGCATCGGCTGCCCCAGCGAGAAGGCCGCGCCCGGCAGAAGCACGCCCACCACGCCCGCCTCGGCCATCGCGCGAACCCCGCGTCGCTCACCGACTCCAGGTGATCGGCGCTCGCCGCGCCGAGCGAGGCCGCGAGCTCCGCGCCGCCCACGTCGTCGAACTGCCCAACGTGCAAGCGCACCCCGAGCCCCGCGTCGCGCGCGGCGGTGAGCGCGGGCAGGCACTCCGCGACGGAGAAGCCCGGCCCGTCGACGTAGGCGTCGATGAAGCGCGCGTGACCCTGGGCGAGCGCCGCGGGGAGCATCCGTCTCACGATGTCGTCGAGGTAGCGCGCGCGCCTTCAGGCTCCGCGCGAAGGTCCGGCGGCACGGCGTGGAGCGGGAGGAAGGTGGCCACGGCCCGGTCCCCGGCCGAGGCGATGGCGTCGAGGCAGCGGAGCTCCTGCTCTAGCGAGAGCGCGTAGCCGGTCTTCACCTCGACCGTCGTGGTGCCGAAGCGCTCCATCCGATCGAGCCGCGCCGTGAGCGCCTCGCGGAGCACATCGTCGCTCGCGCCCCGCACGGCGGCGACGCTCCTGGCGATGCCTCCGCCGCGGGCCGCGATGGCCGCGTAGCCGTCGCCCCTCACGCGGGCGGAGTACTCGTCCGCCCGCTGCCCGACGAAGAGCGCGTGCGTGTGCGGGTCGACCAGACCCGGCGCGACCACGCGGTCGCCCACGTCGACGACCATCGCGTCGCGCGCGAGGCAGACGGCCCGCTCGACCTCGGCGCTCGGGCCCACGGCCACGACGCGGTCGCCCGAGATCGCGACGGCGCCGTCTTCGATGAGCCCGAGGTCGTCGGGCGACCAGGTGCCGCGCGCGTCGCTCGCGGGCAAAGGGCGGGCGAGGGTGAGCACCTGCCGCGCGCCGCGCAGGAGCAGCGTGACGTCGCCCTTCACCGCGCCCTGTGCGGTACGTGCACGCCGGCCGTCTCGGCGAAGTCGATGGAGGTCTCGTAGCCGACGTCGGCGTGTCGGATCACGCCCATCCCAGGGTCGCTGGTGAGCACGCGCTCCAGGCGCGCCTCGGCCGCGTCGGTGCCGTCGGCGACCACCACCATCCCCGCGTGGATGCTGTTGCCGATGCCCACGCCCCCGCCGTGGTGCACGCTCACCCACGTCGCGCCCGCCGCGCAGTTCACCAGCGCGTTGAGGATCGGCCAGTCGGCGATGGCGTCGGAGCCGTCTCGCATCGCCTCGGTCTCGCGGTAGGGCGACGCGACGGAGCCGCAGTCGAGGTGGTCGCGGCCGATCACGATGGGGGCCTTCACCTTCCCGCTGCGCACGAGGTCGTTGAAGACCTTTCCGACGCGGGCGCGCTCGCCGTAGCCGAGCCAGCAGATGCGCGCGGGCAGGCCCTGAAAGGCCACCCGCTCTGACGCCAGCGCGATCCAGCGGTGCAGCGAGGGGTCGTCGGGCACGGCCTCCAACACGGCCTTGTCGGTCACGGCGATGTCGGCGGGGTCGCCCGAGAGCGCCGCCCAGCGGAAGGGCCCGCGCCCCGTGCAGAACTGCGGTCGGATGTACTGCGGCACGAAGCCGGGGACGTCGAAGGCGTCGGCCACGCCCGCGGTCTGCGCCTCGCCGCGGATGTTGTTGCCGTAGTCGCACGCGCGCGCCCCGCGGCGCTGCATCTCCAGCATCGCGCGCACCTCGGCGGCCATGCCCTCACGGGCGCGCTTCACGTAGGTCTCGGGGTCGCTCGCGCGCAGCGCCGCGGCCTCGTCGAGCGAGAGCCCCGCGGGGACGTAGCCCACCAGCGGGTCGTGCGCGGCGGTCTGCTCGGTCACGAGGTCGGGGAGCGCGCCGCGGCGGACGATCTCGGGGTAGACCTCGGCCGCGTTGCCCACGAGGCCCACCGAGAGCGCCTCGCCCTTCGCGCAGGCGTCACGGAGGAGCGCGAGGGCCTCGTCGAGGGAGCGCGTCGCGCGGTCGAGGTAGCGCGTCTCGAGGCGCCGCTGCACGCGGTGCGGGTCGACCTCGACGGCGAGGCACGAGGCGCCGTTCATCGTGGCCGCGAGGGGCTGCGCGCCGCCCATGCCGCCGAGGCCCGCGGTGAGGATCCAGCGGCCCTTCCAGCTCCCGTCGAAGTGCTGGCGGGCGGCCTCGGCGAAGGTCTCGAAGGTGCCCTGCAAGATCCCCTGGGTGCCGATGTAGATCCAGCTCCCGGCGGTCATCTGCCCGAACATGATGAGGCCCTGGGCCTCGAGCCGCCGGAAGTGCTCCCAGGTCGCCCACCGCGGCACGAGCAGGGAATTGGCGATCAGCACCCGCGGCGCGTCGGGGTGCGTGCGGAACCTCCCCACGGCCTTGCCCGACTGCACCAGCAGGGTCTCGTCGCCGCCGAGGGCGCGCAGCTCGCGCACGATGACGTCGAAGGCCTCCCAGCTCCGCGCGGCGCGGCCGGTGCCGCCGTAGACCACGAGGTCCTGCGGGCGCTCGGCCACGTCGGGGTCGAGGTTGTTCATCAGCATCCGCAGGGCGGCCTCTTGCGGCCATCCCTTGCACGAGAGCGCTGCGCCACGGGGGGCGCGCACGACGCGGGGCTCGCTCATGCGCCGAGAGGGTAGTGGGGCACCGAATCGACGCGCAATCGACGCGCTCGTTGACCTCACGGGCGCGGTAGGTATCTTCCCGACCCCTCCGGAGGCGGCGCAGCGTGTTCACGGGCTTTCTCGACCAGGAGTTCGACGCGTACCGCGCACCGCGGGCGAGCTCGAACGCCTACAACCGTCCGCGGCTCGAGGCGAAGCAGAAGGCGGTCACCGTCGCGCGCGCCATGGTCGAGCGCGCGGGCGAGGGCGGCACCGCGCTGGAGCTTCGCGCGAGCGACGAGCACCCGTCGGTGTGGAACCGCAAGCAGGTGCTCGAGCAGTGGGTCTTCCTCTGGCGCGACGCCGACGCGCGGGCGCGGCTCGAAGAGCTGCTCGACCAGGGCCGCACCCTGGGCGCCACCCTCGCCGACCCGACGCCGTTCTTCCGCCACGCCTTCCTCGCGCTGCACCTCGACGCCGACGGGGTCGACGTCGGGCTGCGCGTGCACGCCAAGGCCTGGGCCGACGCGCGCAACCTCACGGCGCGCGTGTCGTCGCCCGCCCACGTCGAGCCCCTCGTCGCGGCGCTGCGCGCGCTGCCCGAGGGCTTCACCGTGGGCGTCACGGGCGAGGCCCGCGCCCCGGCGCGCGACGTGACCGAGGCCGCGCTGCGGTCCTCCGTCGAGGCGCTCACCGACGACCGCTGGTGGATCGTCTCTCGCGCCGTGCCGCGCGCGGCCGCCGTCGAGGGTGGCGCGGGCGTGGCCGAGGGTCTGCTCGACGCCTTCGCTGCGCTCCTCCCGGTGTACAGGCTCGTCGCGTGGAGCGAGTCGAACGACCTGGTCTCCATCGAGGCGTCGATCGCCGAGGCGCACGCGAAGCGCGAGGCGAGCCTGCACGAGATGGCCGCCGCCGAGGCGGCGTGGCAGGCCGACCACGAGGCCGAGATCGAGCGACGTCGCGAGGCCGCCGAGGCCGAGACGCGCGAGCGCCTCGCGGGGCAGGAGCGACCGCGCGTGGCGGTGATCCAGTCGACCGCCGCGAAGGCGCCGCCGCCGTCGCAGCCCTCGCCGCCGCGCCGCGCCGAGCCGCAGCGATCGTCCTGAGCGCCGCGCCGAGTCGAAGGCCGAGTCGCGGCCCGCGCCGAAGGCCGAGGCGCCCGTGAGGCGCCCGAGCGGCGCGGTGGAGGTCGGCGCGAAGGTGACCGTCCAGTCGGGCCCCTTCGCGGGCAAGGTGGGCGTGGTGACCGAGCTCGACGCGCGCGGCGTGAAGGTGAGCTTCGGGCTCCTCTCGACGCGGGTCGAGGCGGGCGAGCTCCGCGTCGAGGCGTAGCCCGCGCGCTACTTCTCCAGCGGGTCGTCGTCGGGGTCGTCGTCGCTCGCCTCGGGCTTCTCGCGGAGCCGATGGCGGCAGGATGCGCGTGCGCCGCTGGGGCTTCACCGAGGCCTTGGCGCTCACGTCGGGGCGCACCTTGTCGCCGTCCTCGTCGGTGCTCTTGAAGCGCACCTCCATCTTCACCTCGAAGGCGAGGCCCGTGAGGATCTTCTTCACGTCCGAGGCGAAGTTGGTGCTGCGGGAGGAAGTCTCGATCTCGTTGGCGACGACCGTGTAGAGCCCGCGCTTGGTCTCGTCGACCTGATCGAGGAGCGCGGTGGCGACCTCCTTCGGGAGCTTCATCCCGTCGACCAGGCCCCGCACGGTGTCTCGCTGCGCGAGATGGCCCCGATGCCCGACTCGATCCCCTTCTTGACGAGCCGCTCGAGGATCGAGGCCCGCTCGTGCTCCTCGGCCTCGGCCTTCGAGCGGTCCTTGTCCTTGTCCTTGTCGCGGTCTTTGTCCCGGTCGGTCATGGCGGCTCGGGCGACGGTAGAGACACGACGTCGCGGGCGTCAACGAAGCGTCAGCGAAGGCATTGAGCGCCTCGTCCCGAGTGCGGTATCGCCCTTCGCCTCTCATGCCCTCGGCGCTGCTCGTCTCCAAGCCCGTCGCCCCCCCGTGGACCGACAGCAACAAGAACCTCGTGCGCGACATCGCCCGCGGCTGCGAACGCTGGACGCCCCGGGTGATGGTCCCCCGAGGCTCTCCCCTCGCGGGCGTCGCGTCGGAGCCCTCTACGCCGCCGTCGGCGAGTACGCCCCCTCGCGCCTCGCCAACGCCCGCGTGCTCGCGCGTTCGTGGCGCACCGCCCGCGCCGACGTGTGGCACTTCTTCTTCGCGCCGAACCCGCTCACCCTCCGCGCGGGCGCCCTCGCCGCGAGGCTTCGCCGCGCGCCCACCGCGCACACCCTCGCGAGCGCGCCCGACAACCTCGAAGCGGTCGCCCCGATGCTCTTCGCCGACCGACTGGTCGTGCTCAGCGAGCACACCGCGCGGAGGCTCCGCGCCGTCGGTCGCGACGCCGTGGTGATCCCGCCCGCGCTGTCTCCCGTGAGCGTCACGCCCGCGCAGGTCGACGCCGCGCGGCGCCGCTACGACCTGCCCGCGCGCTACGCGCTCTACCCCGGCGACCTCGAGCACTCCGACGGCGCGAGGACCTTCGTGCGCGCCGCCGCGGGCCACGGGGGCGAGCTCGGGTGGGTGGTGGCCGCGCGGCCGAAGACCCCGAAGGCGCACGAGGCGCGACGCGCGCTGGAGTCCGAGGCGCGCGCCCTCGGCGCGAAGGTCACCTGGCTCGGCGAGATCGACGACATCCACGCGGTGACCGCGGGCGCGGCGGTGGTGACCCTCGCCGTCGACACGCTGCACGCGAAGATGGACCTCCCGCTGGTGCTCCTCGAGGCGATGGCGCTGCGGGTGCCCGTGGTGGTCTCGTCGGGGAGCGCCGCCGAGGAGCTCGTCCCTTCGGGGGGCGCGCTGGCCGTGCCGCCGTCGAGCCCCGAGTCGCTCCGCGAGGCGGTGGCCGCGATCTCCGGCGACGAGGGTCGCTCCGTCGCGATGGGCAGCGACGGGGCGCGCTGGGTGGCCGAGCGCTGCGCCCCCGACGCCGTGGCCCTCGCCTACGAGACGGTGTGGGACGAGCTCCTGCGCTCTGGCCGCGCCCGCGCGGGGCGTGTATAGGCCGTCGCCCTATGGCGAGCGACGAGGCGACGCGGGCCTACTACGACGACTTCTCCCGCTGGTACGAGCGCGAGCGCGGTCGGGGCTACCACCAGATGATCGACGACCTCGAGGTCGCGGTGGCCGAGCCCCTTGCGCGCGGCAAGCGGGTGCTCGAGGTCGGCTGCGGCACGGGGCTGATCCTCCAGCGCATGGCGCGCGTGGCGACCTCGGCGGTGGGCATCGACATCTCGCCCGGGATGCTCGCCACCGCGCGCGAGCGCGGCCTCGAGGTCTTCGAGGGCGTGGCGACCGCGCTGCCCTTCGCCGACGCGAGCTTCGACCTCGTGTACTCGTTCAAGGTTCTGGCGCACGTGCCCGACATCCAGCTCGCGCTGCGCGAGATGGCGCGGGTGTGCGCGCCGGGCGGCTACGTGCTCGCGGAGTTCTACAACCCGTGGAGCCTGCGCTACCTCGCCAAGCGCCTCGGCCCCGCCGGCAAGGTGAGCGAGACCCGCGACGAGGGAGAGGTCTTCACGCGCTTCGACGCGCCGACGGCCGTCGCGTCGATGCTGCCGCCGGAGCTCGCGCTCGAGGGCTTTCGCGGGGTGAGGGTGTTCACGCCCACGGCGCGCTTCGTGACGCTGCCCGTGGTGGGGAGCGCGCTGCGCCTCGCCGAGCGGGCGGCGCTCGACTCGCCGCTGTCGCGGCTCGGGGGCTTCCTCATCGCGGTGGCGCGACGTCGCTGACGCGGGTCGCGCGGAGCGACTACACTCGCGCGCGATGGGAGCCCTCGCGCGCATTCTCGTGGTCGACGACGAGCCCTCGCTCCGGCAGCTCATGGACGTGGGGCTGCGCCGCGTCGGCTACGACGTGAAGCTCGCGTCGAGCGTCTCCGAGGCCGTCGACGCGCTGGAGGCCGCGACGCCGCCCTTCGACCTGGTCATCACCGACCTCATGCTCGGCGACGGCGTCGGGATGCAGGTGCTCGACCGCGCGCGGCAGCTCTCGGCCGACACGCAGGTGATCATGGTGACCGCGCACGGCTCGGTCGAGACCGCCGTCGAGGCGATCCGGCGCGGCGCGTACACCTTCGTCGAGAAGCCGCTGAGCATCGCGACCGCGCGCGCGCAGGTCGAGAAGGCGCTCGAGAAGCGCTCGATCCTCAAGGACAACGCCGCGCTCCGCACGCTCACCCGCGCGCTCACGCCCGAGGGCACCAAGGGCGCGCTCATCGGCAACAGCCCCGCGTTCCGCGCGGCGATGGAGTTCGTGCGCCGCGCGGCGCCGACGCGCGCGAGCGTGCTCATCACGGGCGAGAGCGGCACGGGCAAGGAGCTCTTCGCGCGGCGCATCCACGAGGGCAGCGACCGGTCGAGCGGGCCCTTCGTGGTGGTGAACTGCGGCGCGATCCCCGAGACGCTGATGGAGAGCGAGCTCTTCGGCCACGAGAAGGGGGTGTACACCGGCGCCGACAAGGCCCGGCCCGGCCTCTTCCGCGAGGCCGAGGGCGGAACGATCTTCCTCGACGAGGTGGGCGAGCTGCCGTTGCAGCTCCAGGTGAAGCTCCTGCGCGCGCTGCAGGAGAAGAAGATCCGCCCGCTGGGCCTGCCCGCCGAGGTCGCTGTCGACGTGAGGGTCGTGGCCGCCACCAACCGCGACCTGCAGCAGATGGTGCGCGAGAAGAAGTTCCGCGAGGACCTCTACTACCGGCTCAACGTGTTGAGCTTCAAGCTCCCGCCGCTGCGCGAGCGCCGCGAAGACCTCCCACACCTCCTCGCGCACTTTCAGACGCGCTTCGGGCACGAGCTCGGCCGACCCCTCTTGAGCTTCGACACCGCGGCCAAGCGCGCGCTCTTCGACTACGACTGGCCCGGCAACGTGCGCGAGTTCGAGAACGTCATCGAGCGCGCCATGACCCTCGCCCAGGGGAGCGCCTGCACGCCCGAAGACCTCCCCGCCGAGGTGGTGGGCCGCTCGACCGCGCCCGCGGGCGTGATCGCGCTCCCGCCCGAGGGGATCAACCTCGAAGAGACCCTCGAGGCCATCGAGCGGAGCCTCATCCGACAGGCCCTCGACCGCACCAAGGGCGTGCGCACGCGGGCCGCGGGCGTGCTCGGGCTGACCTTCCGCTCGCTGCGCTACCGGCTCCAGAAGCTCGGGATGGCAGCCGAGGCGGGCGGCGCCGACGACGGCGACGACGTGGCCGACGCGTAGCGACGATCGCCTCGCGCGCGCGGCGGGGGGCTTCGCGGGGCGCGCGTCTCGTGGCAACCTCAACGCTTCGATGCGGCGCGGCGGCGCACCCCGCGCGGCGCCCATCGGCAGAGGAGAGCACCCCATGCGCGCGCGGTCACAGTCGGGCATGACGCTGATGGAGCTGATGATCGTCGTGGTGATCCTCGGCGTGCTCGCGGGCATCTCGATGTTCGCCTACTCGGCGTACATCCGTCGCTCGAGGGCGTCCGAGGCCACGACCATGCTGGCCTCCATCGCGAACCGCGAAGACGCGTACCGCTCGGAGTTCGGCCGCTACGCGTCCGCGAGCAGCTCGTCGCCGGCGCCGTACCCGATGACCAGCGTGGGGCTGAGCACCGCGTGGCCTACGGCCGCGCCGGGGCCCACGCGCGTGCCCTTCGTGACCTCCTCGATGCCCGTCGAGTGGAACCAGCTCGGCTTCCGCCCCACGGGCGACGTGCGCTACCGCTTCGTGGCCGCCGCGGGCGGCGCCAACGACTCCCCCCCGGGCGAGTCGGGCTGGTCGACCAACCCCAACAAGGACCTCTGGTACATCGCCGAGGCCTACGGCGACCTCGACGGCGACTCGCGGATCTCGACCTTCCGCATCTTCTCGGGCAACGGCAACACCATCCGCATGACGAGCGAGCTGGAGTGAGCTCCGCGGCGGCCCGGCCGCCCTCCGAGGTCGCGGTCACCCTCGCGGGCTGCGCGGTCATCGCGCTCGCGGCGCTCGCCACGTCGCCGCTGCGCGCGTCGCTCTCGCGGCGCTACGACGCGAACCGCGCGCCCCTCGACGAGGCGTCGATCCCGAAGGTCAACGTCGCGCGGGTGATCTCGCTCGGCCACACCGAGTGGTTCGCCGACCTGCTCTGGGTGAACGGCACCATCTACTACGGCGAGAGCCTCTTCGCGCGCACCGAGGGTCGCTACCTCGCGCGCTACGGCGAGGTGATGACCAGCCTCGACCCGAGCTTCAGGCTCCCGTACCTCTGGGCCGCGCTCGCGCTGACCTACCACACCACCGACCGCACCCGGGAGGACATCGAGCGCGCCGTGGGCTTCCTCGACGCGGGGGCGCGACGGTTCCCGAACGATGGAGAGCTCCAGTACCAGCTCGGCTTCGCGCTCGCGGTGGAGCTCGCGAGCCGCTACCCCGTGCAGTCTCCTGAGCGCGCGCGCATCGTCGCCCGCGGCGCCGAGCACCTGCGCCGCGCCTCGCTCGCGGGGGCGGGCCCCGAGTGGCTGAGCCTCACGGCGGCGCGCTACCTCGCGATGAGCGGGCGCGGGGCCGAGGCCATCGAGGTGCTGCGCGACAGCCTCGTGCGCGTCGACAACCCGGGCTACCGCGCCGCCATCGAGCAGCGCCTCGACGGGATGCTCCGCGCCAACGGCGCCGCAGACCCCATGCTCCCGCTCATCCGCGAGGCCGAGGCCGCGCGGCGGCGAAGTTCCCCTACCTGCCGTCGGCGCTGTACCTGTTCATCGCGCCGCGCGCGCTAGACACGCGCCCGTAGCGCAGGCCGAGCGTCGCCGCGACGCGAGGGTGGAGCGAGAGGCTACTCGAGGGCGGTTGCGCAGGTCGGTGGTCTGACCCGCGGTGATGGTCACGCTGAAGCGAGCGCGCGTTGAGCTCGTCGTTGATGCAGGTGATCGTGTAGCTGCCCGCGGGGAGGTTGAGTCGGCGCGGCGTGCCGAACGACCCGCCCTGGCCCGGGATCGAGCAGGTCGACGCGGGGCGCGTCGAGATGAGCAGCGTGCCGTTCTCGCCGCCGCCCGACGGGCGCGGGGCGGCCGCGGCGACGGGGGTGGGCGTGGGGCGCGGGGTGACCGTGCGCGCGGGGCGCGGGGCCGAGGCGACGCGCGGGGCGACCGCGCGGGCGGCGCGCGCGGGAGCCGGCGCAGGGGCGGGCGCGGGCGTCGGGGCGGGCGTCGGCTCTGGCGGCGGCGCGAGCTGCTGCACGGGCGGAGGGGCGGCCTCGGGGGTGACCGCGGGCGCGCTCGGGGTGGGGGTCGGCGCGGGGTTCGCGGCGGCGAGCACCTGGGCGGGCTCGGCGATGGGCGGGACCGCGACGGTGGAGGGCTCGGGCTCGAGCACCACCTCCATCGGCGTCGTGGCGCCCTCACGCACGGGCACCTGCTGCTGGAAGCTCCGGAAGCCCGTCTTGCGCACCTCGACGGAGTGGGAGCGGTTGGCCGGGAGCTCCTGCACGTCGAAGCGCTGGCCGTTGCCGATCTGCGGCTGGCCGTCGACGAGCACGGTCACGCCGCCGACGTTGGTGGTGATGAGCAGCGCGCCCGTGGCGTCGCCGCGGGTGAGCTTCAGCCCCAGCACCACGGCCGCGGCCACGGCGACGACGCCGAGCCCGGCCAGCACCACCATCGAGGTGTTGTCCTTCTTGCGCGTGGCCTCGGGGCGCGCCTGCGCCACGCCCGAAGGCCGCGCCGACGGGCGCGGGGCCTCGCCGATGCGGTAGGGGTCCTTCGCGAGGCTGGGCGGGTTCGAGGGCTGCGAGAGCGGCGGCGCGGGGGGCGGCGGGGTGAGGGGCGCGGGCGTGATGGGCGGCGCCGCGACGGCGGGCGCGCGCACCGCGGGCGTGAGCGACGGCGGCGGCCCAGGGAAGCTCATCGGCGGCGCCGACGGGAGCGACGACGACGGCGGAGGCGCGACGCCCATCGAGGTGCTGGTGGGCGGGCGGCCGCCCGGCAGCGAGGGCACGCCCGGGATCGCGGGGAGCGCGGGCACGCCGCCGGGGCCCATCTGCGTGCGCGATCGCCCCGCCGCGGGGGGCGGGGGCGGCGGGGTCGAGAGCGCCTTCGCGATGGCCTCGGGGCGGTCGAAGACCTGCGTGGCCATCTCCTCTTCGTCCCAGTCGATCTCCATCGGCTCGGGGGCGGCGGCCGCGGCGACCACGGGCGGAGGCGGCACGGGGAGCGCGGTCTTCGGCGCGGGGGGCGCGTTCACCACCGGGGCGGCGACGGCGCGCGGCGCGGCGGCGACGGGCGGCGCGGCGACCGCGACGGCGGACGCAGCCGCGGCGGCGGCGGGGCGCGCGGGGGAGGTTGTTGCCCATCCGAGCACGGTGCCCTTCGGCGTGCGCACGGGCGGAGGCGGCGGAGGCGGCGTGGCGCGCGCGGCCCAGGAGGCAGCGGCGGGGCCGAGCGCGCGGCGCCGTTCGACGGGGGCGCGGGCTGTTGGATGGCCGCGTTCTCGAGCTCCTCGAGGTCGCTCGCCTTGCGCGAGTCGAAGCGGCGGAACTCCTCGTCGCGCGCGGCCTCCTTCGCGATCTCGTCGGCGAAGAGCTTGTGCAGGTACTGCGAGAGGTCTTTGCGGGCGAAGAAATTCCCCGACGTGTACATGAACGACTGCAGGTCGTCGTGCAGGTCCATCGCCGTGCGGTAGCGGTCTTCGGGGTGCTTCGCGAGGGCCTTGAGCACGATGGCCTCGAGCTCCTCGGGGATCTTCTTGTTGTAGGTGCTCGGCGGCATGATCTCGACGTTGCGGACCTTCTCCAGCGTGGAGAAATCCGACTCGCCGACGAACAGCCGCTCCATCGTGAGCAGCTCGTAGAGGCAGATGCCGACGGCGAAGACGTCGCTGCGCCGGTCGACCTGGAGGCCGCGCACCTGCTCGGGCGACATGTACCCGAACTTGCCCTTGAGGATCCCCGCCTGGGTCTTGGAGCTCTTGCTCGCCGCCTTCGCGATGCCGAAGTCGATGAGCTTCACGTCGCCGTCGTACGAGACGAGGATGTTCTGCGGGGAGACGTCGCGGTGGACGAGCTCGAGCGCGCGGCCCGACTTGTCCTTCTTGTTGTGCGCGTAGTCGAGGCCCTCGCAGAGCTTCATGACCACGTAGCAGGCCATGGGCACGGGCACCTGCTGGCTGACCTTGCGCGCGCGCTCGAACACGGCGCGGAGGTCCTTGCCCGACACGTACTCGAGCGCGATGAAGTACGACTCGCCGACCTTCGCGAGCTCGAAGATCTGCGCGATGTTGGGGTGGGTGAGCTCCACCGCCAGCTTCGCCTCGTCGACGAACATGGCGATGAACTCACGGTCCTCCGCGATCGACGGGAGGATGCGCTTGATCGCGACCAGCCGCTCGAAGCCCGCCTCGCCGAAGGACTTCGCCTTGAACACCTCAGCCATCCCGCCGACGCTGATGCGATCGAGCAGGTAGTACTTCCCGAACTTCACGGGACTCTTCACCGCAAATGACTCCTCAAGGGCCGTTGTAGGGACGAGGCGACGTCGGTCTCTGCCGGGACGACGACGACTCGGGGGAGAGGTCGTGGCCCGTGGCCGCTGCGCGCGCACGCAGCGTCTCCCGGCTTCGGCTGTGGTCGGCGCCGCTGTTCTACCCACTGGCTCGTCTCGGCGTCAACGCCGCGAAACCCGCGCGCGCAGCCCTCTCGCGCGCTCTCACCGCTGGTCACCACAGCCCCATCGGACGCGCGCGCCGCGGTGACCCTTGGGTGCTTCGCCCTACGGCGACGGCGTCGCGGGCGGCGTCGGCGTCGAGGGGCGGTGCCCGCCCCACGCCGGCATCGTGACCTGTCGGCCCACCAGGTTGATCTCCGCGCTGCCGTTCTCGCCCATGTGGTACCGGACCCGCCGGTGCTGCGCCTCGTACCAGACGCGCATCGGCACCGGCGTCACCTCGGGGAACATCCGCACGGCCCCCGGCGCGTCGCGCAGCACCAGCGCGAAGGCCGGGTGCGCGCCCGGGTCGACCGTCGCCCCCGCGGCGTCGCGCGCTCCGTCGAGGGCGAGCGCGGCGGCCGTGGGGAGCGCCACCCGCGGAGAGGCGCAGTCGACCAGGTCGAGCGCGCGAGAGAGCAGGTCGGGCGCCGCGCGGTCGGCCACCGCGAACACCAGGAACCCGTCGCGGTCGACGCACGCGCCGCGCGTCGCGACGCTCCCCGGCGTGAGGGGTACGCCCGCGACGCCCGCGCCCTCGGTGCCCACCGACCATCGCCCCACGCCACGCTGCTCGTTCCACGCGACGCGCGGTTGAGACTCCCCCGCGGGCACCACGCCGACCCAGCGCGCGACGACGTGCCCCGTCGCGTCGGCGGGCGCGAGCGTCACGCGGCGCGGGTCGACCTTCACGAGGTTCACCCAGCGTTCGGGCTGCGTCGGGTCGGGGCGCACCCGCGTGCGCGCCATCGGCCACGGGAAGGGCGCGTCGCCGAGCCCCGCGACGTGCCACGCGCCCTCTCCGGCTTGGGGCGGAGAGACGGCCGTCGCGAGGGGCGCGCCGGGGAGCACGGGCCGGAGCATGAGGTAGAAGAAATCGCGCGGGTCGCGGCGGAGGTACCGAGGAAAGCCCATCTCGTGCATCCCCCTCACCATGCGCCGCGCGCGGTAGGTGAAGCCCTGCGCCGAGGCGACGCGGCCCTCGGCCTCGTGGTCTTCCTGGAGCCTGCGCGGGAGCGGCGGAGTGCTGTCGGTGGGGGTGACCCTGAAGAACTCGAAGCCGGTGTTGGCCCCGTTCATGTCGAGGTGCACGCCGTACTGGCAGCGCGCGGCGGTCATGGCGTCGGCGAGGGAGCGCTCGGTGAGGCCGTTGCCCCAGAAGTACCCGACGAAGTCTTCGCGGGTCATGCAGACGCCGGTGCGCGCGGTGTGGCTCTCTCCCGGCGGCGCGCCGGGGACGTTGCCGCCCCAGAAGGTGCGGCGGTACGGGTTGAAGACGCCGTCTTCGACGAGGGAGGTGAGGTTCTGACGGAACTCCGCGACGCCGGGCGGGATCGCGCCGCCGTTGGGCCACGACCCGAAGCCCGTGCGCCCGTCGTCGAGGGTGATGATCGTCGCGCCCCAGGGCTTGGGCGGGAGGAAGAGCGTCCCCTCGGCGAAGACGCCCCACTCGCCGTGCAGGGCTTGAAAGCCGCCGTTGAAGCCCGCCGCGAGCCGCACGAGCGACCGCCCGTCGCGCGGCACCGACCCGCTCCCCGTCTCGCCCGTCGCGCCCATGGGCTCCGTCGAGCCGGGCACCACGTGAAGCTCCACCTGCCGCGGGTCCCAGAGCGTGACGTACACGCGCGTGTCGGGGCGCTCGCGGTCGGTACGGATGAACGACTGCACGAACGCCGGCGGCGCGCCCGGGTTGCGGTTGACGAAAGGGTCGTCGTCGGCCGCGGCGTTCCACTCTCCCTCGTGCGCGAGGGCCGGGCGGAGCACCGGCGCGATGGGCGCGGGCGGCCACCCCACCACGGGCCCCTCGACGCTGCGCGGCGGCCCCGCGTGGAGCACGTCAGCGAGGTCTTCGGTCACCTCGGCCTGCGAGTGGTCTCCGCCGATCTGCACGCGCGCGCGCGCCACCTGGTGCTGCAGCCCGAAGGCGAGGTGCTCGGCCCACGCGATGGGCGCGCCGCCGATCCACGGCACCGCGCGCACCGTGTCGACCAGCCACGTCACCCACCCCGTCTGACCCGCGAGGCGAGGGAGCGCGCGCACGCGGGTGCCCCCCGCGAGCACCCGCCGCGACGCGGCCTCGACGCGCACCGACTGCGTCGCGAGCCTCGCCTCGAGCACGCCCCCGTCGAAGCGCAGCGCGGCCTCGGGCGCGGGCGGCGTGAGGTCGAAGCGGAACACCCCGTACCCATCCGCGCGCCCTGTCTGCTGGAGCCGCGTGAGCGCGCCGCGCACCCGCGCGCCGCGGTCGCTCGCGGAGCGGGCCTCGGGCGCGCCCGACAGATCGAGCAGGGTGAAGGCGACCACCCGCGCGTCGACCTCGGTGGTGAACGCGGCCCATCGCTCGCCCACCGTCAACCGCGACTCGGCGGCGTCGGGGGAGCGCGTGAGGTTCGACAGGTCGAGCACCTCGACCACGCGCCCTCGCGCGTCGGCGCGGGCGGTGAGCACCCACAGGTCGCTGAGGCCGCCGGGCTCCGCGGCGAGCACCAGCGCGCGCCGCGGGCCGAGGGAGGGAGGGTCGACCCACCGCGCGCTGCCCTCGACCATCGTCAGCCCCCGCGCGCGGAGCACCGACGACACCTCGCCGTGGCCCGCGCTCGCGAGGGCGAGCGCCCCGCCTACGAGCGCGCAGGCGACGGTGGCCCTCAGCGCGGCGCCCGCGTGAGTCGACCGCGCGCGGGCGCGGCCCCCCTTGGAGCGCGGACGGGGCCCCGCCCCGCGGTGTGCTGCCTGGGTGCTCACGCCGGAGCCGCGAGGTCTACGCCAGCCCCGGCGACGTCGCCAGATCCGCGCGCTCGCGGGGGCGACGCTCGCTTGATCGCCGCGTTCTCGTCGGGATAGAACGCCCGCGCGAACACCATGCGCCCACGAACCCTCCTCGCCGCCTCGCTCGCCCTCAGCGCCGCGGCGCTCACTCCCGGTGTTGGAGGCGCGCAGCCGCGCCGCCCCGGCCCCGCCGCGCAGGCCGCCCGGCCGCTGACGCTCCGCGAGGCCGTGCAGCGGCTCCAGTCGGGCAACGCCGACGAGATCTCCGACGCGGTCGACGCCCTCACGCGCATCGGCACCGCCGAGGTGATCCCGCCGCTCGTGGAGCTGATCCACTCGGGCCTCCCCGACGACCTTCTCGAGCGCGTGGTGACCAAGCTCGGGATCATCGCCCGGCCAGAGTCGATCGACGAGCTCTCGGCGCTCATGCACCACCGCCGCTCGTCGGTGCGCCAGCGCACCGTTGAGGCCCTCGCGCACATCCGCGACCCGCGCGTGCGCGGCCTCATCGAGAGCGGCCTGCGCGACAGCGACGCGGGCGTGCGCTCCGAGTCGGCGCGCGCCCTCGCCACCATCAACGCCCGACCCTCGGTGGAACTCCTCATGCGCGCCTTCGAGCGGAACGTGCCCGAGGCCGCGGAGTCCATCGGCGCCCTGGGCGACGCCGCCGCGGCCGACCGCCTCCTCGAGGCCGTCGGTCACCACCCGCTCGGCGTGCTCCTGCCCGGGTTCCGTCGCTTCCTCGACCGCCGCGACATCACCGACCCCGTGAAGCTCCGCATCGTCGAGCAGCTCGTGTCGCGCTCGCCCACGCGCCAGGTGAAGGAGTTCCTCCAGGAGTGGGTTCGCTCGCTCCCCGCGCGCGACCGCTCGCGCTCCCGGGCGCGCGCCGAGATCGCGATCCGGCAGATCCGCGACGACGCCACGGCGCCCCCGCCCACCCCCACGCCGCCCGCTGAAGCGCCCCCCGCGCAGGGCGCGAACGGAGGTGGCGCGTGAAGCGCTCGCTCCTCTCCGCCGCGGCGCTCGCGCTGGTCGTCGGGTGCATGCCCCCGATCCGCGTGACCACGGCGTTCTCCTCTCGCTTCGGCGACAACAACCGCGCGCGCATCGCAGAGGTGCTCCAGCGCGTGGGCGACCGCCGCCCGAGCCCGAACGCCGTGGGAGGGCCCATCCTCGCCGCGGTGATCCAGGGCGACGAGCGCGGCGTGGCCGTGTTCGACGTCGCGAACCGCCGCGAGCTGTGGCGGCGCGCGATGGCCGCGAGCAGCACGCCCGAGATCCTCGGCGACGCGCTGGTGGTCGAGGTCGGCACGTCGACGCAGGTGCTCGACCTGCGCACGGGCGCGCCGCGAGGGCACGTCGACCACCCGGGGCTCGACTTCGCGGGCGCCGCGCGCGACGGCGACACCATCGTGATGAGCTTCGCGACGGGCCTCGGCGGCGGGCAGCGCCGCGCGGGCCGCGTGGTCGCCGTGTCGGCGTCGAGCGCGTCGGAGCGCTGGACCCACGAGGTGAACGGCCTCGTCGGTCGACCCGCGGCGGCGGGCGGGCTCGCGTTCATACCCTGGGACCGTCAGTCCATCGCCGTTCTTGATCTGTCAAACGGCGTCGAGAAGTCGCGCATCCGCTCGACCGACGACGTGCTCTCGTGGGTCTTCGCCGACGCGTCAGGGATCTACTACGGCGGCCGCGGGATCTACCGCCTCACGCCCGACAGCGCCTCGGGCACGCGCGCGGGCAGCGCCTACCTCGCGAACCCCGTCGAGGGCGTTCCCGGCGACCCGCTCGTCTACCGCGACGCCTTCTTCGCGACGACGGGCACGCGCACCGCGCGCGACCGCATCCGCTTCGCCTTCGCGCCCGCGGGCGGCGAGGCGGGGCACGTCTCGGTCGCCAACGACACGATCTACCTCGCCTACTACCACGACCTCCTCGCGGTGAACGCCGCCGACGGCGCGGTGCGCTGGGCCACCAAACTCGAGGAGGACGTCGAGGACCTCGAGGTCACCCGCAGCGGCCTCTTCGCGATCTCGGGCACGGGCAAGGTGCGCAGCGTCGACCCGGCCACCGGCGCCGTCGCGCTCGTCGCGGAGCTCAACGCGCCCCTCGGCGCCATCGCCGCAGACTTCGAGGGCCTTCAGCCCGGCGCCGACGCGGCCGCGCCCGAGGGCGACGTGCGCGCGCAGCTCGTGGCGCTGGTGCGCGACCCCGACAACCGACTCGTGCCCTTCCGCAGCTTCGTGACGACGCTCTTGTCGCGTCGTGAGGAGCCCGAGGTCACGCGCGACCTCCTCGACCTCTACACCCAGCGGTCGATCCCCGCGCAGCTGAAGCAGTCGATCGCGGCCGCGCTGCGAACGCGGCGCTCGGGCGCGCAGTTCCTCGTGTCGGCGCTCGACGACCACTACGACTACCTCGAGAACCGTCAGGCGCCGCCGCTGCAGGTGATCGCGCCGACGCTCCAGGCGATGGGCGCGCGCGAGGCCGTGCCGGGGCTCCTCTCGCACCTCCTCGACCACGAGACGCCCGTCGCGTCGCTGCCCGACATCGTCAACGCGGTGGCCGCGCTCGGCGAGGCGTCGGTGGTGCCCACGCTCCGCCGCTGGGTGCAGCTCTACCGCTCCGACAGCGCGTTCCGCGGCGAAGACGCCTCGGCGGGGCTGCGCGCCGCGACCGACGCGATCTTCCGCTACGGCGACGCGGCCGACCGCGAGTGGCTCCAGGCGCAGCAGCGCGACGACGACGTGAACCCGCAGCTCCGCGAGAACATCGCGGGGCTCTTCAACCGCGAGTCGGCCGAGGCGCAGGCGCGCGCGTCGGCCGTCACCGCGAGCGAGGCGCAGGCGACCCTCGAGGCCGCGCTCAACCGCCTCCACGAGCAGCAGCAGGCCGTCCCCAACGCGCTGCCCGACGAGGCCATCGACGAGGTGTGGAACGCGCACCTCGACGAGTTCCGCGAGTGCGCGCAAGGCGCGGTGACGCGCAACCCCTCGCTCAACCAGATCCGCGTGGTGGTCACCCTGCGCAGCGGCCTTCAGCGCTCGCTCCTCGACCCGACGCCCCCCGCGCGCACCGGCGGAGGCGACGGTCAGCCGAGCCACGCCACCACGCCCGCCGAGGCCATGGAGTGGGTCACGCGCCAGAGCGAGGCCCTCGCGGCGCAGCGCACCTCGGTGCGGCTCACCACCTACGCGCCCGGCGACCGCGAGCTGCGCGCGTGCATGGACAACGTCGTGCGCGCGCTGCAGTTCCCCGCGTCGCGCGAGATGCGCCAGGAGTTCCGTCGGGTGATCGACACGCGCGCCGCGCGCGCGGCGGCGGGCGGCGGAGAGAACTTCAGCGGGCTCGGCGTGAACGCGCAGGGCCGCGAGCTGCCGTGGTGGCTGGTGTCGGCGCCGACGCTCGAGGTCGAGAACCCGCCCGCCCCGACGCGGCCCGGCGTGACGCGCCCCACCACGCCGACGACCCCGACGACCCCGACGACGCCCACCACGCCGACGCAGCCGGGCACGACCCCAGGGCAGCGGCCGTGGTGGGAGGAGTGATCGGGCCCTGGCGGCCCGTCGAAAGCCTTCGGCGCGCGGGTACTTTGGCCTTGCCGCGCCGACGGGCATGGAGCTATGAGAGCGATCCGCGTGCGAGGTCGCACCCGTCCGGAGGAGGGCGCCCGTGAAGGAACTGGTCCGTTACCTGCTCGACAATCTGTACATCGACTTCCAGGGCGACATCGATCTCGACACCGTGCGCGAGTACCTCCGCAAGGACAACACCGAAGAGGCGCGCCGTCTCCTGGGGAAGATCAACGAAGAGGGCAGCGTCGACGACCTCCTGCTCAGCCTCGCCGACGTGCTGAAGCCGATGATCTCCACGGGCATCACCGACCAGGTGATGCGCGAGCAGATCGCGGAGTACGCCGAGTCCTGATCGCCGCGCTCGGGTCGCTCCTCGGGTGCGACCTGGGCGCAGAGCCTCCCGCCGCAGACGTCGGCCCGCTCCAGATCGTCTCCAGCACCCCAGAGTTCATCGACGCGGGCCGCTCCGAGCACCCCTCGGGCGCGCCTGTCGTCGTGACCTTCGACCGCCTCCTCGCGCCGTCCACCGTGTCGCGCGGGAGCTTCCGGCTCACCTCGGGATCCGTGGGCGTGTTCGTGGGCGCGACCTACGACCCGGCCCGTCGCCGCGTGGTGCTCGGGCTCAACGCCGGCGATCTGCGCCCCGGGCTCGAGTACGTCCTCACGGTCACCGACACAGTGCGCGGGTGGGACGGCTCCGCCCTCGCGTCGCCGTACATCGTCCGCTTCCGCGCGGGCGAGCGGGTCACCGTCGACCGCCCACCTCCGCCGACGCTCGACGAGGTCGCCGCGCTCTTCGCGCGACGCTGCGTCGACGCGGGCTGCCACGCCGGCCCGACGCCCGCGATGGGCCTCGACCTCTCCTCCGCGGCGGCCATCCGTCGCACGGCCCTCGGCGCGTCCTCGGTCGAGCGGCCCGGGCCCGTCAGCGCGAACACCGACCCGCGCTGGGGCGCGCTCCTGCGCGTCGACCCGGGCGTCGCGGGGGGCGTGGGCCAACCCGGCTACAGCTACCTCCTCTACAAGATCCTCGGCGACGGACCGATGCTCGGAGAGCGCATGCCGCGCGGCGCGCCTCCGCTCTCGCGTGAAGAGATCGCGCTGGTCTCCGACTGGATCGCCGCGGGCGCCCGTGCGCCTTGACACTGCCGCGCGCCGCGCGGTACGGCGGCCCCCATGTCTCGGCCGCGGCTCGCGCTGGCGTTTGTGTTCGTCTTCGGCACCTTCGGTCTCGGCGCGAGCTGCAGGCAGGGGCGCAACGGATCCGGCGCCACTGGTAACAACGCCGACGGCGGCGCGGCCCGCGCCGCGGCGCCCGCGTCGGGTGACCTCATCACCAGCGTCGAGGGCGTCGACCTCACGCCGCTGAGCAGCGCCGAGCGCGAGAGCTTCTGGGCCATCGCCAACGAAGAGCTCTCCCCCTGCGGCGACCCCTACTCCATCGCCGCGTGCGCGCGCGAGCACCGGCCGTGTCGGTCGTGCCTGCCCGCGCTGCGCTTCCTCGCGCGGCGGGTGCAAGACGGCGTGAGCCGCGACCAGGCCTCGGAGCTCCTCCGCGCGCGCTTCGGCCGCGAGTCGGTCTCGCGCGTGAACATCGGCGACGCGCCCTCGCACGGCCCCGCCGACGCGCCGGTGACCATCGTCGAGTTCAGCGACTACGAGTGCCCCCACTGCCGCCACGCGATGCCCGTGCTGCGCGAGGTCGAGCGCGAGTTCCAGGGGCGGGTGCGCGTGGTGCACATGAACTTCCCGCTGGGCGGTCACATCCACGCGATGGCCGCCGCGCGCGCCGCGCTCGCCGCGGGCCGCCAGGGAAAGTTCTGGGAGATGCACGAGAAGCTCTTCGAGAACCAGAACGCGCTCGAGACGGCCGACATCGACCGCTACGCGCGCGAGCTCGGGCTTGACCTCGAGCGCTTCCACACCGACATGGCCTCGCCCGAGATCGAGGCCGAGATCCAGCGCACGCGCCGCGAGGGCGAGCGCCTGCAGCTCCAGGGCACGCCGACGATCTACATCAACGGCCGCCGCTACGACCTGCCCGTCGAGCGCGCGCCGCTGCACGAGTGGGTGCAGGACGAGATCGACGCCCCCGCCGCGCCCCGCCGCTGAGCCATCACCGCATAAACGTTGAAGCCCGCGGGAGCGTCGCGCTCCGCGGGCTTCGTCGTTCAGGGCTTCGCGTCGTTCAGCGTCGCCGCGGGCCGTCTTCGCTCGCGAGCTCCTTCACCGCCTCGCGCCGCGAGTGGGTCGACAGGAACTCGCCGAGCTGCGAGGCCACGTAGAGCGCCGCGTCTTGCTCGTCGCTCTCGAAGCCCGGCGCGCCCGCGCTCCGACCGAGGTGCACCACCGCGAAGAGGCGCTCGTGCGCGTAGCCCGGCGCGACCATCGACGGCCCGCCGCTCACGTCGCCCGTCGCCACGTCGAGCCCCTCGCTCACGCCCACCGCCACGGGGCCGCGGCGCCGCAGCATCGCGCCGAAGGAGCCCAGCGTCGCGCGCACGCGTCGCCCCGCGGCGTCCTTCGCGTCCTTCTCGGCCACGAAGACGAACTCGTCGCGGTTGATGTCGTAGGTCGCCACCGCCACCGCGTCGGCGGCGAGGTGCTCGTGCAAAGTCGCCGCGACGAAGCCGCAGGCCTGCTCCGAGTCGTGGAGCATCGAGAGGTCCATCAGCGCGTCGAAGAGGTCGCTGAGCAGGTCGCGGCCGCGCTTGCGCACGCCGCCTGTCGCCGCTCGCGAGCGCGCCTGCGCGGCGGGCTTCTCGGGCTGGGCGACCGTCGCCACCGCGGGCGCAGCGGCGGGCGCCTCAGCAGCCGTCGCGGTCTCAGCGGCCGTCGCGGTTTCAGTGGCCGTCGCGGTCTCAGCGGTCGGCTTCGCCTCGACGTTCACCACCGGCTGCTTGCCGGTGCGGCGCGTGTCGCGGCGCTTGCGCTTCTTCTTCTTGCCGCCTTCGGACTTCGCCGCAGGCTCGTCGTCGCCCGCGTCGTCGGCCTCGCTCGCCTCCGCCGACGGAGCGGAGGTCTCGGGCGTCGTCGCCTCGGGCGCCACGACGATGCTCGCTTCGGAGCTCGGAGCCTCCGAGACGGGCTCGACCACCACGCTCGTCGCGGGCGCTTCAACCTTCGCGGGCTCGGGGCTCGCCGCCTCGGCCTGCGCGGGTTGCGCCTCCACGGCGGGCGCTTCGACCTTCGCGGGCTCAGGCGCGGTCGGCGTGGCCTCGACACGCGCAGCCTCGGCGGGCGGCGCCTCGGCCTTCACGGGCTCGGGCGTCGGCTCAGCCTTCGCGGGCTCGGGCGCGGGTTCAGCCTTCGCAGGTTCAGCCTTCGTCGGCGCGGGCTCGCTCGGGGCCTCAGCCTTCACGGGCTCGACCGTCACCGCGGGCGGAACCTCGGGCGCCGGCGTCACCTCGACGGCGGCGGGCGGCGGGTGCACGGAGCTGCCGTTCACGACCGGCTGCGACGGGCGCACCGACGGCGGCGGCGGGAGCGGCGGGGAGTGCTCCACCTCGGGGGCGTCGCCCTTCCAGTCCTTCCAGCGGAGGACCACCAGCGCGGGGCGCTCAGGGCGCGCGGAGAACGCGTGGTCGAAGACCGCGACGGTCACGTAGCGACCGCGCGGGCGGGTCACCAGCGAGCGCTTGATCGCCGAGAGGGCCTGCCGCGCGAGCTGCTCCGCGAGGTCGGCGCGCGTGCCTTCGGGCACCGAGAACACCCGCTCGCGGTAGGTGAGCGGGTTGGTCGCGCTCGGGTCCTGATCCCGCTCGAAGAGCACCGTCGGCACAGGCAACGGCTCCGACGGAGGGATCGAGCTCTCCTCAGGAGAGGGCGTGAGGCGCGACGCGCGGTCGCCTTCGCTCGGCGCGGGGCTCTCCTCCGAAGGCGCCTCCGCCGCAGAGACCGCGGGCTTCGCGGCGGCCTCGACGGCGGGAGCTTCGACCTTCGGGGCCTCAACGGTCGCGGTCGCGGTCGCGGTCGCGTCGGCCTTCGGCTCCGCGGTCGCGTCGGGCGCGCTCGGAGAGATGGACGACGTCGACGTCGTCTTTGCCTCCGCGGCCTCGGGCGCGCTCGGGCGCGGCGTCGAGACGATCGATCCTGGAGGCGGCGGCACCGAGAACGACGGAGGGCGGACCGACTTCGCGGGCTCGCTCGGCTTCGCCTCGGCCGTCGGCGCGGGCGCGGGGACGGACGGCGTCGCGGGAGCCGGCGCAGGCGCGGGCGTCGCGACCGTCGGAGCCGGCGCAGGCGCGGGCGCGACGGAAGGCGCGGCGGCGCGGTAGGGGCGCACCGTGTAGCGCTGGCGCGTGTCGAGGTCGTTGACGCGCACGACGCCCTCGTCCTCGAACTCGCAGCGGAACTTCTTGATCGAGACCCCACCGCGCGCGTTGGTCAGCGCGCCCGCCCAGGAATCAGCTTCTACGGTCACCGTGGCGGCGGTGCCGCCGTCTGGTGCAGGCAGTTCGACGACCCATCGCATGAAGGAATTCTCGTTCGCTGGAATGGCGGGGTGGTGTCGAGGTATCAGACGGCCTTCGACCGCGTCAAGGCGACATCCAGGGACCGAAAGTGCGCATTACCGTCGTGACCGCGCAGGCTCCGTCTGAGGGCGCAGAGGTGCTCCGAGACCTGGGGTGCGCGCTCCGCGTCTGCTCGCCCCTCGACGCCCCAGAGTCCATCGTCGAGCGCGCCGACGTCGTGATGGTGGAGGCCGGCGACGACGCCGAGGTGGGGCGCTTCGTGATCGGCCGCGTGCGCGCGCTGCCGCAGCGCGTCCCGCTGCTCCTGTCGGTGCGTCCGACGCAGCTCACCCGCGTCGACCCCGCGTGGTCGTGGGACGACCTCGTCCTCCAGCCCTACGTGCCGCAGGAGCTGTACGTGCGCCTGCGCGCGCTCGAGTGGCGCACCAGCGAGTTCTCCCAGCCCGAGCGCGTGAAGCTCGGAGAGCTCGTCCTCGACCCGGCCGCGCACGAAGCCCGCGTCGCGGGCC
Source organism: Polyangiales bacterium (assembly GCA_041389825.1). Lineage (GTDB taxonomy): Bacteria > Myxococcota_A > Polyangia > Polyangiales > JAEYZO01. The sequence continues at coordinate 78,816 of JAWKRC010000029.1, forward strand.
GCCCCGTGGAGCTCGCCCCGCAGGAGTTCGCCTTGCTCCTCCACCTCTCTCGTCACCGCGGCCGCGTGCTCACCCGCCCGGCGCTCCTCCGTGATGTCTGGGGCCTGCGCGGCGTCGCGACGCGCACCGTCGACGTCCACGTCCGCCGCTTGCGGGTGAAGCTCTCCGACGCGGTGTCCATCGAGACCGTCCGCGGCGTGGGCTATCGCCTGCGCGTGCACGGGTCGTCGCTGTGAGCCGCGCGCGCCTCGCGGTCTCTGTCGGCTGCCCCTGCGGGATTGGCCCCGAGGTCAGCGTCTCGGCCGCGCGCGCGCTCCTCGCGCAGCGCGACGACGTCTCGCTCGCGCTCTACGGCGACGCGTCGATGGTCGGGCGCCTCGATCACCCGAGGGCCTTCACCGTCGCGGTGAGCGAGCTCCTGCCCGACGACCGACGTCCGGGGTCACCGACGCCCGCCTCGGGCGCGGCGCAGCTCGCCTACGTCGACGCGGCGGTCGACGCGGTGCTCGCGGGCGAGGCCGACGCCATCGTCACGGGGCCCGTGAGCAAGTCGGCCATCACCTCCGCAGGACGCGCGTTCACGGGGCACACCGAGCACCTCGCCGCGCGCGCGGGCGTCGAGCGCGTCGTGATGATGTTCGCCGGCCCGCGCCTGCGAACCTCGCTCGTGACCACGCACCTGCCGATCGCGAGGCTTTCGGCGGCCATCGACGAGGCCGCCGTGCGCTTCACCGTCGAGGCCACGGTCGACGCGATGGTCCGCGATTTCTCCGTCGCGGCGCCGCGCGTCGCGGTGACGGGACTGAACCCGCACGCGGGCGAGGGGGGCCTGCTGGGGCCCGAAGACGACGCCGTGATCGCGCCCGCGGTCCGCGCGGCGCGCGCGTCTCGACCGGCAGCGACGATCACCGGGCCGCTCCCCGCAGAGGCGGCGTTCCGGCTCGCGCGCGACGGCCGCTACGACGCGGTGGTCGCGATGTACCCCGACCAGGCGACCATCGCGTCGAAGCTCCTCGACTTCGGAGACGCGGTGAACGTCACGCTGGGCCTGCCCTTCGTGCGCACCTCCGTCGACCACGGCACGGCCTACGACATCGCGGGCCGCGGCCTCGCCGACGACGCCGGGATGCGCGCGGCCCTCGCCCTCGGCGCCTCGCTCGCGGCCAACCGACGCCGTTGAGCCCGCGGGCCGCTGCGGCCACCATCGCGCGCATGGACCGCATCGAGGTGCGCGGCGCGCGCACCCACAACCTTCGCGGGGTCGACGTCTCCCTCCCTCGCGGCGCGCTCATCGTGTTCACGGGGCCGTCGGGCTCGGGCAAGAGCTCGCTCGCCTTCGACACCATCTACGCCGAGGGACGTCGCCGGTACATCGAGGCCCTCTCGCTCAAGGCGCGCGCGCTCCTCGGCGCGGGCGCCCGCGCTCCGGTCGACTCCATCGAGGGCTTGTCCCCCGCGGTGGCCCTCGGGCAGCGACCGCCGCCGCGCAACCCGCGCTCCACCATCGGCACGCTCAGCGAGGTCGACGACCACCTGCGCCTCCTCTTCGCGCGCGCGTCGGTCGCCCACTGCCTCCGCTGCGGGGCCGAGATCCGCGCGCGCACCGTGAGCGAGATCGTCGCCGCGGTGATGGCCTTCCCCGAGGGCGCGCGCGCGTCGATCCTCGCGCCCGTCGTGCGAGGGGAGGTCGGCGACCACGCCGCGCGGCTCGACGCGTGGCGCCGTGAGGGATTCGTGCGCGTGCGCGTCGACGGGGCGGTGGTCGGGCTCGACGAGCTCGCGCCGCTCGACCCGGAGCGAGCGCACGACGTCGACGTGGTCATCGACCGCGTGGTGATCCGAGACGGCGCGCGTGGGCGCGTGCTCGACGCGGTGGAGCTCGCGCTCCGCACCGCCGAGGGCCTCGTGAGGGTCGTCACCGCCGACGGCGACGAGCGGGTGATGAGCGACCGCTCGGTGTGCGCGGCCTGCGGAGCTTCCCTGCCGCCGCCGGAGCCCGCGCTCTTCTCCTTCAACAGCCCCGAGGGCGCGTGCCCGCGGTGCCTCGGCCTCGGCACCGAAGACGCAGCGGCCGACGCGATGGTGCTCGACGCCTCGCTCTCGGTGCGCGGGGGCGCGCTGCGCGGGGTGTCGGGCAAGAAGCTCCCCGACGCGCTGGAGCGATGGGCCCGGGCGATGGGCGCCGACCTCGACGCGCCGTGGAAGGCGCTCCCCCCGCGGGCGCGAGAGGAGATCCTCCGCGGAGATGGCGATGGCTTCGCGGGGCTCCTGGAGCTCACCGCCGCGGCCGAGAAGCCCGCGAAGGCCGCGAAGGTCGACGACGAGGACGACGACACCGGCGCGGTCTACGAGCTCGACGTCGTTCCATGCGCGGCGTGTCACGGCGCGCGGTTGCGACCCGAGGCGCTCGCCTACTCCGTCGCGGGGTCGACCATGGCCGACCTGAGCGCGATGCCCCTCGACGCCCTCGCTGACTTCGTCCGCGCGGCACCCATCGAGGGTCGCGGCGGCCCCGTGGTCGACGAGGTCCTTCGCGGCGCCGACGCCCGCCTCGCGTGGATGCTCCGCTGCGACCTCGGTCACCTCCCGCTGCGCCGGCCGGTGACCGCGCTCTCGCGCGGCGAGGCGCAGCGCGCGCGGCTCGCGACGCAGCTCGGCGGCGCCCTGACGGGTGTGCTCTACGTGCTCGACGAGCCCACCGCGGGCCTTCACCCCGAAGACGTCTCCCGTCTCATCGGCGCCCTGCGCGCGCTCGTGGAGCAGGGCAACACGGTGATCGTGGTGGAGCACGACGTCGACGTCGTGCGCGCGGCCGACTACGTCGTCGACCTCGGCCCAGGCGCCGGCGCCGAGGGCGGCGCGGTCGTCGCGCAGGGCACACCCCAGGAAATCATCGAAGACCCGAGGAGCGTGACGGGCCCGTGGCTCGCGCCTGAGAAGCGCGCGCGGCGACCCTCGACGCGGCGCACGGGCGACGGCGCGCTGCGGCTCCAGGGCGTGCGCGCGGGCTCGCTCCGCGACCTCGACGTGACGATCCCCCTGGCCGCGATGGTCGCGGTCACCGGGGTGTCGGGCGCGGGAAAGTCCTCCCTCGTCTACGGCGCGCTCGCGCCGGCGCTGGCGCGCATGATCGACGGACGTCCCCTCGACGACCTGCCGCTCGCGAAGCTTACCGGCGCGTCGGCGGTGAAGCGCGTCGTCACCCTCGACTCGCACCCCATCGGGCGGAGCGTGCGCTCCTGCCCCGCGACGGCCATCGGGCTCATGCCCATGCTCCGCGACCTCTACGCGACGCTCCCCGAGGCGCGCGCCCGAGGATTCAAGGCCGCGCGCTTCAGCTTCAACGTGAAGGGAGGCCGCTGCGAGCGGTGCCAGGGCGCGGGCGTGCTCCGGGTCGAGATGCACTTCCTCCCCGACGTCGAAGTCGTCTGCGACGCCTGCGGCGGCGCCCGCTACGAGCCCGAGACGCTCACGGTGAAATGGAAGGGCTGCTCCATCGCCGACGCCCTCGCCATGCGCGTCGACGAGGCCGCCGAGCACTTCACCGGCATGGAGCGGATGCGCGACCTCTTCCTGCGCCTCCACGACGTCGGCCTCGGCTACCTCACCCTCGGTCAGCCCGCGAGCACGCTCTCGGGCGGAGAGGCCCAGCGCGTGCGCCTCGCGCGGGAGCTGTCGCGCCGGGGCGGCGGCGGCACGGTGTACATCCTCGACGAGCCGAGCGCGGGGCTGCACCCGAGCGACGTGGCGCAGCTCGCGGCGCTCCTCACGCAGCTCGTCGAGCAGGGCAACACGGTGGTGATGGCCGAGCACGACGTCGCGCTCATCACCCTGGCCGACCGGGTGATCGACCTCGGCCCCGGGGGAGGGGTCCACGGAGGGCGCATCGTGGGCGAGGGCACCCCCGAGGAGGTGGCGGCCGTCGACACCCCCACGGGGCGCGCCCTGCGACGCGCGCTCGATGGCGGGGCGCGCGGCGGACTGGGATAGACTCCGCGCGATGCGTTCTCCGTGGATCGTCGCGGTGCTCGTCACGGCCGCGGCGGCGGTGCCTCCCGCGGTGCTCCCGCTGGCGCAGGCGTGGTGGGGGATGGTCGCCGCGGTCGGCGTCGCGTCCCTCGCGTGGGCCGTGTACGCGTGGCGGCGCGACCGCTCGGCCACGGCGTTGACGCGACCCGAGAAGGCCCCCGACGCGCCGACCACCCTCGCGGAGCTCTCCGCCGTCGACGAAGAGATCCGCCTCGCGAAGCCCACCCTCGACGTCGCGACGGCGCTACCGCGCGTGCTCGTCCTCGGAGACGGCGCCACCGGCGCGAGCAGCTTGATCGCTTCGTCGGGCGATTCCTTCCGCTACGCGACCACCGCGTCGGACCGCCCGCTGCGCGTGTGGGTGGGCTCCACCGCGGTGTGGTTCGACGTCGCGGGCCGCGTCGCGCGCGACCCCTCGCTGCGCACGGTGCTCCTCGGGGTGCTCCACCGCTTGCGGGTGCTGCGCGAGGGCCTCGCCCTCGACGGGCTGGTGCTCACCGTGTCGGCCGACGCGCTCACCGCGCTCTCGGAGTCCGACGCCGACGCGCTCGGGCGGCGTCTGCGCGCGAAGGTCGACGCCGTGCGCGCCGAGAGCGGCGTCGAGGCGCCCGTGTACATCCTCGCGACGGGGATCGACCGCTTGCAGGGCTTCGCCGCGGCCGTGGCGCACCTGCGCCCCTCGGAGCGCGGGCAGGTGCTCGGCGTGACGGTTCCTGTCGCGACGAAGCCTGACGCGCGCGTCGCGAAGGTCGACGAGGGCCTGCGCGAGATGACCACGCACCTCCTCCGGCGGGTGCTGCACGCCTCGAACTGGCGCACCCCCGCGGCGGCGCGCGAGCTCGCGTGGCAGTTCCCGCAGTGGTGCGAGGCGACGCGGCCGCCGCTCCTGCGCGTGGTGTCGGCGCTCTGCGACCCGAGCGTGGGCGCGCCGCCCGTCCTCCGCGGCGTGTACCTCACCAGCGCGGCCGACCACGGCACCCCGCTCGGGCAGGCGCCCACGCAAGCCCGCGGGTGGTTCCTCTCCGACGTGGTGCGCGGCGTGGTGATCCCCGACAGGGAATTCGCGACACACAGCGCGTACGAGCGTGTGCGGCGCCGGGGGTCGCGACGCCTCCTCGCCGCGACGCTCACCTGCGCCGCCGCCCTCGCGGCGGTCTTCTCCGTCTGGTCGTGGAGAGCGAACGAGGCCCGCCTCGACGCGGTGTCGACCGCGCTCGATCGGTCGATCCAGCGCCCGCCGCCCGCGGGCGCCGACGAGGCCCTCGCGGCCCGCGTCGCGTCGCTGCGCGCGGGAGAGTCCGTCGCGCCCTGGTACGAGCGCCTCGGCTTCACCGTCGCCGATCAGGTCGCTCCGCCCATCGAGCGCGCCCTGCGCCCGCGCGGATCCGACTGATCCACGCTGGACCATCGATCCGTTCTGGATCACCCGCGGGAGCACGGTTCGCCGCGATCCACCGCGGTCGCGGCGGCGGCACGCGCGCTGCGTAGGGCCTCGCCACGACGCGCCCGAGGGAAGGGCCGCGCGGAGGAGGCGGAGCCATGACGATGACGGTGAAGTTCTGGGGCGTGCGCGGGAGCATCGCGTCGCCTGGGTCTGAGACGGCGCGCGTGGGCGGCAACACCTCGTGCGTCGAGGTGAACGTCGACGGCGCGCGGATCATCTGCGACGCGGGCACGGGGCTCCGTCGCCTGGGCGCGACGCTCGCGGGCGCGCCCCTCGACGCGACCCTGCTCCTCTCGCACCTGCACTGGGACCACATCCAGGGCCTGCCCTTCTTCGCGCCGCTCTACTCGCCCGCGACGCGGCTCGAGGTGATCACCGGGCACGGAGGCGAAGACGCGCGCGACACCCTCCAGCAGCAGATGCGCGCGCCGAACTTCCCCGTCGACCTGCGGGCGGTTCCGGCGGCGCTCTCGTTCCGTCACGCGCGCGAGCGGCAGGAGATCGCGGTCGGCGCGGCCACGGTGCGCGCGGTGAAGGGCAACCACCCCGACGGCGTGTTCGCGTACCGCGTCGCGTCGAACGGACGGAGCGTGGTCTACGCCACCGACACCGAGCACTACGCCTGCGTCGACCCGCACCTGCGCGAGCTCGCGCGCGGCGCCGACGTGCTGATCTACGACGCGCAGTACCTGCCCGACGAGTACGCCGGCCGCTGCGGGCCGGGCCGCGTCGGCTGGGGGCACTCCACCTGGGAGGCCGCCGTCGACCTCGCCGTCGCCGCCGAGGTGGGCACGCTGGTGCTCTTCCACCACGACCCCACGCGCGGTGACGACGCCGTGATGGCCATCGAGTCGGCGGCGCGCCGCCGCTTCGGGTCGACCGTCGCCGCCGTCGAGGGGATGGCGCTCGAGCTCGGCGCGGGCGAGACCTACCGGGCGGCGTGAGCGCGTCGGCGGCGCGCGTCGTGGTAGCGTCCGACGCGCTGAGCGAGCGCGAACACAAGCTGAGCCTGCTGCTCGACCTCGGGGCGACGCTGGGGCGCGAGGTCGACCTCGACGCGCTCCTCGGGGCGATCGGCAACCGCGTCGCGAGCGCCCTGCGCGCCGAGCGCGCGACGGTGTTCCTCGTCGACGCCGAGACGGGAGCGCTGCGCTCGCGCGTGGCAGACCTGCCAGAGCTCCAGGAGATCCGGCTCGACCCGGGGCAGGGCGTGGCGGGCCACGTCGCGGCGACGGGAGAGGTGGTGAACCTCGGTGACGTCGCCGCCGACCCGCGGCACTTCAGCGGCGTCGACCGGGCGACGGGCTTCACCACGCGCAACCTCCTCGCAGTGCCGATCCGCGACGGAGAGCGCTCCATCCGCGGAGTGATGCAGGTCCTGAACAAGCGGGCGGGGGTCTTCACCCGCGAGGACGAAGATTTCCTCCAGGCCCTCGCGGGTCAGGTCGCGCTGACGCTCGAGCGCACCACGCTACGGCCCGGCGTCGACTCGCCGCGCGGCGTGCCCGTGCGCGGCGTGCTGACCCACGTGGTCGGCACCTCCGCGCCGATGCGCAAGGTGGCCGAGCAGGTGTCTCGCGCGGCGGCCACCGACGCGACGGTGCTCCTCCGCGGAGAGACGGGCACGGGCAAAGGCCTCTTCGCGCGGGCCGTCCACGCGAACTCGCGGCGTCGCGACGGGCCCTTCGTCACCGTCGACTGCACCACGCTCCCCGACGCCCTCGTCGAGAGCGAGCTCTTCGGTCACGAGCGCGGCGCCTTCACGGGCGCAGACCGCGCGACGGTGGGCCGCGTCGAAGCCGCGCACGGAGGCACGCTCTTCCTCGACGAGGTGGGCGAGCTCACGCCGCCGACGCAGGCGAAGCTCCTGCGGGTGCTGCAAGACCGCGCCTTCGAGCGCGTGGGCGGGCGCGTGACGATCACCGTCGACGTGAGGGTCGTCGCGGCGACGCACCGTGACCTCGACGCCCTCGTCGCCGCGGGGCGCTTTCGGCAAGACCTGCTCTACCGGCTGCGCGTGGTCGAGGTGCTGATCCCGCCGTTGCGTGTCCGCGGCCGCGACGAGGTGGCCTCCCTCGCGGAGCATTTCCTCGACGGGTTTCGACGGCGCTACGAGCGGCCCGCGCTGCGCTTCGCGCCCTCGGCGGTGAGCGCGCTCGCCGCGCACCCGTGGCCCGGGAACGTGCGCGAGCTCGAGCACGCCGTCGAGCGCGCGAACGTGCTCGCCCCCGCCGACCTGATCCTCCCCGAGCACCTGGGCCTCGCCCCGGCGCGCGTCGCGGTCGCGGCCGCGGACGGCGTGGTGATCCCCCACGACCTCACCCTCGACGAGGCCACGCGGCGCTACGTCGACGCGACCATCGCGCGCTGCGAGGGCAACCTCAGCGAGGCCGCGCGTCGCCTCGCGGTCGGGCGCAACACGCTCAAGCGCCGTCGCGGCGGGTGACGCTCACCGCAGGTCGCGGCAGTCCGCCGAGCACGCGTCTCCGTCGCGGGTGTTGCCGTCGTCGCAGTGCTCCCCGGCGTCGAGGCGTCCGTCGCCGCAGCGCGGCAGGGTGCAGTCGCGCCGACACGCCGCGGGCGTGACACGGTGCTCGATGGCGACGGCGTCGCGGAGCACCAGCGGCACCGTCGCCCCGCCCGCGTGCACGACGCGGAAGGTGCTCACGCCCCCGAGCCAGGTCGGCTCCACGAGGACGCGCCACGGACGGTCCCAGGGCAAGAGGTCGAAGGCCCCGCCGTCGGTGTTCTGACTGAAGGACCAGCGCCCGAAGAACGACCCGTCGGCGCGGCGGGTGAACTCGTCGGCGTCGTCGGAGACGGCGAGGCGCGCGCCCTCGGGCACGCCTGAGAAGGTGACCCGCACGTCGGAGCTCGGCTGCACCGGCGTCACGCCGTCGCTCGCGTCTCGACCCGCGATGAAGACCAGGGCGAGGGCCTCGCTCGCGGGCGCGGCGTGCAGGATCAACTGCGCGAGGTTCACGGCTTCGAAGCCGGTGTGCGCGCTCGCGGAGCGGTAGTCGTAGAAGGTCACCGCCGACGCGCCTCGCGACAGAGGCGCGATCGGGACCGCGGGCCGACCGACCTGCTGCGACGTGAAGGCCCACACGTCATCGTTGCCCGCGCCGAGGTCGCACTCCTCGCCTGGGTCGCGGCGACCGTCGCCGCACACCGGGAGCGGAGGGATGTCCACCGCAGGTCCATCGATCGGAACATCGACAGCAGGGACGTCCGAAGTCGGCGCGTCGACGACGGGACGGTCTGGCGCTGGGAGGTCCAGCGGCGGGAGGTCCGGCAGCGGCGTAACGTCTGGAGCGTCGACGCCAAGGTCGGCGGCCGCGACATCGATGCGCGAAGCCGCGTCTCGCGCGGGCGCCACGTCCTCGCCGGCGTCGAGGTCGACGTGGAGCGACGTCCGCGCGCCGCAGGCCAGGCCAGAGGCGACGACGATGAGCAGCGCGAGACCCCGACGCATGGGGCGACGGTATCCCGGCGTGGCGCCGACCGAACAGATCCTACAGCGCCGACGCGACGAGCACGGTCGTCGGCGCGCTGCGCTCGCGGCCGTGCACCGCGACGATGCGATGCGCTCCCACCGAGGGCGACCACCGAGCGCCGTCGTAGGGGCGCCCGTCGACCTCCCAGGTCACGTCGTCGCGGGTCGCGCGGAGGGGCAGTGACGGGCTCGCCTGACGCGGGTCGAGGAGGAGCCGCGCGCCGTCCCTCGGCTCTACCACCGCGAGCGTGGTGGCGGCGGTCGTGGGAGCGCGGACGCGCACGTTTGGCGGGTGCTGCGTCGCGACCCAGCGCGCGAAGCGGGCGTCGACGAGCTCCGCGCCGTCGAGGTCGTGCGCGTCGCAGCGCGCGGGCAAGGCGTGGTCGTGCGCGAAGCGACCGACGGTGACATGCGGGCACGAAGGCCCCGCGCGCAGCCCCGACCACGCGCACACCGTCGCCTCGACGAAGCGCACTTCGGGCAGCGTGGGAGCGCGCGCGTCGCTCATTCGCTCCGCCGCGGCGAGCACGCGCACCGCCGTCGGGGCCGCCGCCTCGTAGCCCGACACCGAGGCCATCGGCGCGCCCCACGGATCGCCGACCCAGACGACGACGGTGTGACGCCGCGTCGCCGCCGCCGACCACGCGTCGCGCCACTGCGACGAGGTCCCGGTCTTCAACGCGAAGGGCGCGTGCGGGCCGATCGTCGTGAGGTCGTCGCCGAAGCCCGCGCGACGGAGGGCAGGATCGGCGAGCGCGGACCACACCTGCTCGGCGGCCTCGGGCTCCATCACCCGCGCGCCGCGACCCTCGACGCCCGGCGTGAAGGCGAGGGGAGGGAGCGTCCCGCGTCGAGAGAGCGCCACCCACGCGCGGGCGAGCTCCAGCGGGCTCACGTCGGCGCCGCCGAGCACGATCGCGGCGCCGTAGGACTCCGCGCTGCGCGGCAGGCCGAAGCCCACCGCGCGGAGGTGTCGCACGAGGTCGTCGGCGCCGACGCGGGCCGCGGCGTCGAGGGCGGCGAGGTTCAGCGACGCCGACAGCGCGCGATCGGCGACCACGGGGCCGCGCTCGCGGCCGTCGTAGTCGCGGGCCTCGAAGGTCTCTCCGCGCCCCCCCGTGCGAGGGACCGTGACGTCCGCGAGCACGTCGGTGGGCGCGCCGCCGCGCTCGAACCAGCGCTCGTACACGAAGGGCTTGAGCGACGACCCCGGCGCGCGCCGCGCGCGAAGCAGGTCGATGGAGCCGCCCACGCCGTCGAGCGCGCCGACGTACGCGAGCACCTCCCCCGTGTCGTTCGCGACCACCACCGCGGCGGCGTTGCGCGCGCCGCGCTCGCGGAACCGCTCCACCGTGCGGCGAAGCTCCGCCTCGGCCGCGCGCTGGATCGCCGCGTCGAGGGAGCTCCTCACCGCCCCCCCATCGCCGCGACGGCGCTGCGCGAAGGCCCGCTCGGCGAAGCGCGGCGCGAGGTAGGGGTGCGGCGCCGTCGAGAGTGTCGCGGGAGCCTCGCGCAGCAACGTGGGCAGCGCCCCGCGCGACACCGCGCCCACCGCCGCCATGCGCTGGAGCACCACCGAACGACGTCGGAGCGCCGCGGCCCGATGCCGCCACGGCTCGTAGCGCGAGGGCGCCTGCGGGATCCCCGCGAGCAGCGCGGCCTCGCCCGCGGTGAGGGTCGCCACGTCGCGCCCGAGGTAGGCCTCGCTGGCGCGCGCCACGCCTTCGATCCCGTTCCCGAAGGGGAGGCGGTTCAGGTACTGCTCCAGGATCTCGTCCTTGCCCATGCGGCGCTCCAGCGCCATCGCGCGCAGCACCTCCATCGGCTTGCTCCGCACGCCGTGGGGGCGGCCGTAGACCTGCTTCACGAGCTGCTGCGTGAGCGTCGACCCGCCGCTCAGCCGCGGGCGCATCCCCACCACGCTGAGCGCGGCGCGGCCCATCGCGACGAGGTCGACGCCGTCGTGCGAGAAGAAGCGCGCGTCCTCCACCGCGAGCACCGCCGCGACCAACGCGGGAGACACCGACCGCAGCGGCACCCACCGCCGATCAACGCCCGCCGCGCGCATCACCCGCAGCGGCGCGCCGTGGCGGTCGAGCACCACCCGCGCGTCTTCGGCGCGGTCGAAGCGCGAGAGGTCCACCACGCCGTCCGTCCGAACCGCGACCGCGACGACGGCCCACGCGAGCGCGAGCGTCAGGCCGAGGGCCGCCGCGCCGCGGAGCGCGAGCCGTCGCGCGGTCGCGAGCGTCACGGCAGCACCCGCAGCGTCGACATCGCGCTGCGTGCGGTGGCGCCCTGGTCGTAGCGGGCGCGCACCTCCGCGGGCGGGAGCGTGAAGGTGCCCGGCAGCGTCGCGCGGAGCGCGTAGGTGTACTCCTGCAGGCCCGACACCCCGCTGTAGAGGTCGAAGGTCATCGCGCCCGCGGAGACCGTGCGCCGCGCGATGTTGCTCAGCGCGCGCATCGCGTACACCACGCGGCGATCGACCGCGTCGTCGTCGGGCCCGGCCCCGACCAGCGCGTCGAGCGAGGCGCGCGGCGTCGTGTCGAGCCCGCGGTCGAGCGCGTCGAAGCCTCCGGGGATCAGGTCGCGCACCGCGGTGAACGCCGGCAGCGACGACTCGGAGTGCACGAACAGCCGCACGCGGATCATCTCCCCGACGCGCACGCTCGCGCCGTCGGAGAGCACCTCGCCCGACTCGCGCTCCAGCACGCGGTGCACCGCGACCTCGCGACCCCGGGCGATGGCGTCGCGCTCCCCCAGCGGCGCCGTCCACGAGGCCTCGATCGCGTAGAACACCGGAGCGTCGCCGCGGATCGAGAGCCGGTGCGTCCCCGTCGCGAGCTGACGGCCCGAGAGCCGCCATCGCCGCACCTCGCCGCGCGTGGCGCCCGTGAGCGACGCCCCGTCGAGCGCGACCGTCGCGTTCGCGGCTCGGGTCTGGCCGAACACCCGCGCGTACGCGGCGAGCGCCGAGAGGGCCGAGGCCGTCTGGTGGGTGGTGCCCCAGCCTCCGTCTCCGGCGTCGCGACGCGCGGTGAGGAGCGCGTCCGAAGCGCGACGCGCGGCCGCCCGCTGCGACGCGTGGGCCGAGGCGGCCTCGAGCACCGCGCCCCAGTCGCGCGCGCTGCCCATGAACCACGGCACGGCGCCCTCGGCGCTCGCGCCCGACTGGTTCACGGCGGCGGTCACGAGTGAGGCGCGCCGTCGGTCGTCGACGGGCATCGCGAGCGCGAGCTGCGCCATCCCGTAGGCCGAGAGGAGCTCGCGGCGCTCGTAGGCCTGGCCCACCTTCGACGCGACGTCGCTCCCGGCGTCGTGGAGCACGCGCAGCGCGAGCGCGTACTGGTCCCACGCGCCGCTCACCGCGCCGTTGGCGACGTAGCCCTCGAGCCAGTGCGTCGCCGACTCGATGGCGCGCGCGTCGACGCTCCAGCCCTCGTGTCGCACCGCGAGCATCGCGCGCAGCGCGTACGCGGTGAGGTAGGGGTCCGGGCTGTCTCCGCGGCCGTAGGCGCCGAAGCCGCCCGTGACGGTCTGGGCGTGCGTGAGGGCGAGCACCGCGCGCTCGGCCTCGTCGCGCACGCGCTCGGCGGACCAGTCCCCGCTCGCCGACGCGACGCGCAGCGTGCGCATCGCCGCGAGTCCGAGCGCGCGAGAGGCGAGGGCCTCGGGCCCGTCCCACGGAGAGGTCTCCAGCGACGCGAGCGCCGAGTCGAGGCCGATGAATGGGTGCCGCGCGACGGTGACCACCACCGACGCGTCGGTCGCCCACGGAGGCCGCTCCACGGTGACCTCCCGCGCCCCGAGCGTCGCGCCCACGGTCGACGCGCGGCTCACCCGCACCCTCGGGCGCACCGACACGCTCTGCGCGTGCCGGTCGTGCACCCCCGCCGCCTCGACGTCGACGCCCAGCTCCATCACGCCTGTCGCGGCCGTGAGCTCCACGTCGACCCGCTGCTCCGATCGCGGGGCGACCTCCACGTCGCGCGAGGCGACCACCGCGTCTCCGCGCGTGAAGCGCACCGTGGCTCGCTGCGTGGCGTCGGTGGTGTTCCTCGCGATCACGCCCGCGGTGAAGCGGTCTCCGTCGACGAGCGCCCGCGGCAGCACCGGCTGCGCCACCACCGGACGCGTCGACAGCACGCTCGCCCATGCGCGCCCCGCGCTGCTCGCGCCGTCGTTGGCGACCACCATCACGCGGAACTCCACGCGCGCGCGGGCAGATGCATCACGGCGCGCGCGACGCCGCTCGCGTCGGTTCGAGGTGCGGCGCCCACAGGGCCGTGGGCTCGAAGGAGTCGCGCACCTCGACGAGCGACCCGTCCGCCACGCCGTCGGCGTCTCCATCTCCGCTCGCGCCCGGCAACGCGGGGAAGGCGACGCGCGACGCGAGCTCCCTGCGCAGGTCTTCGAGCGCGAAGGCCGGCGCGCGCCGCGGTCGAAGACCCGCGAGCACGTCTGGCGTGGCGTACCGCGTGAGACGGAGCGTCCCCTCGTCGACGCCCCACAGGGTCACTGACGCCCGCGCGGGGCGTCCGTCGCTGTCGGTGACGCGCACCTCCAGAGGGAGGTCCGTCTCGGGCCGTTGCGGCCCCTGCGGCGTTTGGAGCTCGACGTGGAGCTCACCCGCGCGCGGGTCGACCCCGAGCTCCGCCGCGCCCCAGCGCAGGTCCGGCGCGTCGGCGTCCGGCGTGCCGATGGGGCGAGGGGCGCCCGTTCGGGGCCGAACCATCGTCAGCGTCACGAAGGCGTTGGGCAGCATCGCCTCGGTGACGGGGACCTCGAGGGTCGCGCCCCCCGCGGTGACGTGGCGCCGCTCGCGACGGATCACCCCGTCTCGCACGACGGTCACCAGCGCCTCGGCCTCGGGCCACGGGCACTCGAAGGCGAGCCGCGCCGTCTCTCCCACGCGCCACCGCGGCCGCTGCGGGGTGAGCGCCACCGGCGCGCCCGGAGGGTCACGGTCAGGGTGCTCCCCCGGCGCCGCGACGTAGACCCGCCGCGACGCCACCGCGCGTCGACCCGCGGCGTCGCTCGAGGCGACCTCGATCACGTACGTGCCAGGTCGGTCGGGCGTCCACGCGCAGCGCACCGGGTCCGCGGCGGAGACGAGCGCGCACCGGTGCGCCACCTCGCGCGAGCGATCTCGTCGCGGTCGCCACGCGCCGTCCTCCTCGGCGTCACCGCCCGCCCACTGCCAGTACGAGTGCCAGCCCTCGCGGTACACCGTCGCCGCGATGGCCTTGCCCGCGACCGGCGCGCCTTCGTGGTCCGTCGCGAGCGCCTCCACCGTGAGCGGCGTCGCCCCCTCGACCCACGCGGGTCCCTCGCGCAGCGCGACCTCGTGGTCGGCGGGGTAGGTGGTCACGGTCTCCGACGCGCGCGTCTCCTGGCCGGCCGCGTCGCGCACCACGACCTCGAGCCTCGCGCGCTCTCGCGTCGGGGCGGCGTGCGACGCCCTCGCACGGATCGTGGCCGTGCCGTCCGCGCCCACCGTCGCGTCACCCTCCGCCTCCGTGCCCGCGCGCGGCGCGGCGTCGTAGGGGGCGAAGGTCCATCCGTCCCAACGCGCGGGTCGCTCCGCGGCGCCCTCGCGGGTGAGGGTCCATCGCATCGCGGCGTTGGCGAGCGGCGCCCCCGCGAGCAGGCGCGCCGACACCCGCGCCTCGACCTCTCCCTGGTCGACCACGGCCGCGCGCGCGACGCTCACGTCGACGCGCATCGTCGGCGGTCGGAACATCGCTACGGTGACCCCCTGCGTCGCCAGCGGATCGCTCTCCTGCATCGCGCGCAGCTCCAGGGTGTAGTCGCCGGGCGTCGCGCCCGCCGGGAGCTCGAACTCCGCGTCGAGCCCGCCCCAGCGATCCGCGCGCTGCACCTGCTCCGAGACGGGTCCGTCGGGGCCGTGCAGCGCGAGCCTCCAGCGCCCGCCGCGCAGCGCGTCGAGCCCGCCCCCTCGCACGCGACGAACGAGCGCGCGCGCCCGCACGCGGTCCCCCGGCCGGTACGCGCCGCGGTCGGTCACGATCACCCCCGCGGCGTCGTCGCGTATCGAGCGGCCCTCCTCGCTGATCCCGAAGGAGCCCGGCCTCGCGGCGCCGCGCCCGTCGACGGCGATCACCGCGCGCTGCTCCCCGGCGCGGGCCAGCACGGCGTAGCGACCGTGCGAGGGGTCGAACGCGCCCGCGATCCACGCGAGGCCCTCGCGGTCGGCCCGCGCGGTGCCCACGGTGTTCCCGTCGCTGTCGGCGACCACCACCTCGGCGCCCTCCACCGCGCGCGCCCCCGACACGCTCGTCACCCACGCGAGCACCCCCGTCGGGAGCACCTGCGCGCTCACGCCGAGGTCCGTGCGCTGCAACAGCGACGCAGACACCCCGTGGTCGTCCTGCGCGTCGGGGTCGAAGCCCAACAGCACGAGGTCCCCGGCGTCGAGCGCGCTCCGCCACGGCAGCGACGCGCGGGCCCAGTGGTTCGCGCGCGCGTCGGGCGCCCACTCGCGAATCGGCCGCCGCGACCAGCCCGCCGTCGTCGGCATCACCAGGGTGCGGTCGAAGAGCGCGGCGATCTCTTGCCCCCGCGGCACCGGGCGATACACCACCGCGCCCTGGTCGGTGTGCACCGCGCTGAAGGGGAGCACCGCGTCGGCGGTCGGCTCGTACACGAGACCGCCCGCGCGCACGACCACGGCCGGGTCGAGCCCACGGCTGCGCACCGCGAGCGGCGGCGCGGGCAGGAGCGGCTGCCCGTTCGCGTCCACGAGCGCGCCGAAGCGAAGCTCGTAGACCTGCCCGGGCGCCCAGTCTCCGCGCACCGTCACCACCTGGTCGGCCGCGCTCACCGCGAGGTTCGGCAGCGCGGGCGTCACGCGCAGCGCGCCCGGGGACGTCGCGTTCGCCACGGGGCGCGTCGCGAAGACCCGGAACTCCTGCGCGATGTCGACCACCTGCCCCGGCCGATCTTGAAAGCTGCACTGCGAGGCCGACGTGGCCGTCGCGGAGCACGCGAAGCCCTCGACGCGCGCGCGCGGCTCGAGGTCGAAGGTCACCACGCCGGGCGCGGTCGACCCCTCCCACGGGCGGTGAAGCCCGGGCTGAAACGCCACCGCCACGCGCGCGCCAGGCTCCAGCGCGCGGGCGAGGGTGAGGTCGATGAGCGTGCGCCCCTGCGCGTCGCGCCCCGCGGGCCGCAGCGAGAACGTCAGCGCGCGCTCTCCGCCGCCCTGCTCGTACGCGAACATCTGCCCGCGGAGCGACGTCGCGTCGACGCGCCCCTCGAAGGGGAGGCGCAGCGGTCGGCCCGCGGCCACGCGAGACACGACCGCCGACGCCGCGAGGCGAGGGGAGCCATCGAACACGGCGGTGCGCGGCGTGTCGTCCGAGAGGGCCTCGCCCGAGATCGAGGTCACCCCCGCGCGCACGCCGATGGCGCTCTCATGCGAGCGGTCCCACTCCGAGGTCTCGGCCTCGAAGGCGAGGCTGCTGCGAGAGATCCAGCGCCAGGTGCCGCGCGCGGGAGGCGTGAGCGTCACCGGGGGATCGCTCACCTCGCGCCGCACGTCGGCGCCGCGCACCATCGGGCGATTGAAGCGGAACACCAGCGGCGCACCGCGCGCGACCCGCGTCGCGCCCTCGGGAGGAGACACCAGCGAGAGCGCGTCGGGCTCGTCGAGCAGCGGCGCGAGCGGCGTCGCGGGCGGGAGCTCCTCGGGCGCGAGCACCGATCGACCCGATGCGGAGAGGAGCGCGCGAGGCACGCCGTCGTCGGCGGGGCCTGAATCCCTGCGAGAACGCAGCGCCACGCCCGCCACGACGACCAGCGCTGACGCGGCGACGAGCGCGCGCAGCACGCCGCGTCGACGCGGGCGAGGGGGGTTCGGCTGCGTCGGGGCCTCTCGATACGGTGACTCTGCGGGGGTGTTGCTCATGGCGGCGGGGCAGAGCATCGCCGAGGCCACAGCGGAATTCTCGGGCGTTCCCGTCGGTGAGGGCGCCGCGGCATGGGCGCTGACACACGCCGCGTGGCCGCCCGGACACAAGCGCGTGAACAAAACCGCATGACGGTCCTTCTCGGGCGGGTGTAGGACCTTCCTCCTCGCTCGACGACGGCTCCGACGGAGACGGAAGCGGGTGAGAAAAAAGGGTTGACACCCGCCGCGACCCGAGTAGAGTCACGGTCCCTCGACGGAGACGACACCGAGGCGGCGATCGCGAAGATCGCCAAGCGGATCGTCGAAGAAGAGGAAAGCGTTCGGACGCTGGAGCCATCGCGCTCCGCCCGATCTTTGAAAACCAGGTTGCAGCAATCGGTCGAAGGACTCAACGGGTCCCGAGACCAATCGCCGGTCTCGTCGCGACCCCCGTC
>JAWKRC010000030.1:0-92648 GCA_041389825.1 Polyangiales bacterium
TCGCGACCATGGACAACGGCGCCGCCGAGGACCTGGAGGAGAACATCCACCAGGCGCGCACGAGCAACAACAGCGCGCAGGTGCAGACGCTCCAGCAGCAGCAGACCACCCTGCGCAACCAGGCGCGGCAGTGGCGCGAGCAGCTCATCACCGCCTTCCGCGCGCTGGTGCAGGACCACCCGAACTATCCGCAGATGGACCGGGCGCTCTTCAGCCTCGCGTTCGCCTACCAGGAGGCGAACAACTTCAACGAGGCGCGCACGGTCTACCGCACGCTCATCCAGCGCTTCCCGAACTCGCCCTTCGTGCCGAACGCGTACCTGTCGTTCGCCGAGTACTTCTTCGACCAGGGCGAGATGGAGAACGCGCGCCAGTTCTACGAGCGCGTGCTCCAGGTGCAGGACGAGTCGAACCAGGTCTACGGCTACGCGCTCTACAAGATGGCCTGGGTGCAGTTCAACCTGCAGGACTTCCAGGCCTCGCTGCAGCGCTTCTTCGACGTGATCGAGTACGGGCGCAACCACCCGAACGCCCCCTCGGTCACGCCGCTCCTGCGCAACGCGCGCATGGAGCTCGTCTCGGTGTACGGGCAGGTCTACGGCACGGCGCAGCGACCGCTGAACCCCGCCAACGCCTTCAACACCTTTCAGCGCTACGCCGCCGACGAGAACAACGCCTTCGAGATGTTCGAGAAGCTCGCGGAGCTCTACCACGACGGCGGTCAGTGGCCGAACTCCATCGCGACCTACCACGCCCTCATGGAGCGCCGCCCCAACAGCGACCGCTTCTGCGTGTGGCAGGCGCAGGTCGCGCGCGCCGTGGTCGCGGGCCGCGCGTCGAACCCCGAGCGCATGACCGAGGTGCAGCGGCTCCTCGACGTGTACGAGACCTACCGCAGCTCGAACCGCCCGCAGGAGGCCAAGAACGAGTGCCGCAACCACGCCGCGCGCGTGGCCTTCGACGTGGCCTCGCACTGGCACCTCGAGGCGGTGGGCCGCAGCGCCGAGGGTCAGCAGCAGACCCGCGGCACGCGCAGCCCCGAGACGATGCGGCTCACGGGTGAGCTGTACCAGAAGATCCTCGACACCTTCCCCGACCTCGACCAGGTGGAGTTCACCGAGTACGACCGCCGCGACTGGCCGACGCGCTACCGCATCGCGTACTACCGCGCGGACATCCTCAGGGATCAGGGCGACAACGAGCACTGCGGCCCGGCCTACGACGCCGTGGTCGACATGAACCCGCAGGGCGAGTTCACCGAGGACGCGTCGTACAAGGCGGTGCTTTGCTACAACGACTGGTTCCAGAACCAGTTCCAGGTGCAGCGCAACCCGACGGCGAACGCGCGGCGCGAGACGCCGGGCCGCGGGCGCAACCAGCCCACGCAGGAGCAGCAGCTCGCCGAGCGCCGCCGGGGCGCGGTGCCGCGTGAGTTCAACCAGATGGAGCAGGCGATGCTCCGCGCACCGGTACCGTGCTCGTGCAGCGGGGCAGGGCCCGCAGCAGGACGCCGAGGGCCAGGACATCCGCACGGTGGTGCTGACCATCGGCACCGGCGTACCTCTACTACAACGCCCACAGTACGAGGAGGCCGCCAGCCTGCAGTGGCGCACTCCGACCCTGCGGCGCCGGACCCGAGAACCTCCGCGAGATCGCTGGCGACTCCTACCTCGACTCGCTCAACGTGATGGGCGAGCTGTGGAACCCGCAGCGCCCGGCGTGCTTCGACGAGATGGCCCGCGAGCCTGCAGTGAGCTCATGAACACCTTCTGCACGGCGACCCTCCGCCCGCAGCACGAGGACTTCAAGCCACCGGTGTCGAGGAGCTTGAAGTGCCAGGGTGCTCCGCAAGAAGGCTGAGACCTCGGCACCTGAACCGCCACCGCGAGGCCGCGGCGGAGCGCCGTGCACGTGGCACGCACCGCGAGTGCGGCCGCCTGACGAGATGCTCTACAACGCCGCGATCGAGTACGACGCGGCCTCTTCCTCGGGCGCGATGCGCGTGAGGGAGCGCCCGCAGGCCCTCCTGCGCAGCCCCCAAAGCAGCGCGCTCTACCGCTCGCGGGCAACTACCACGCGATCCAGGTGCTCTCTCGCGCCGCGGAGCTCACGAGCAGTACGGAGTACGTCGCCGGCGAACCGCGACGGCCATCGAGGCCGCGGAGGCGCCGCGGCTCTTCGCGGAGCTCACACCACCCCCGAGGACCCGCAGCAGGCGGCCGACGCCAGTGCCAGGCGACCATCTTCCGCATCGGCCTGGGCGAAGAAGACCGCGCCTCGCCAACGCGCAGCGCTTCGCGCGGCTCTTCGGCAACGACCCGAACCGCCGCCGCGTGGCCGCGTCGTGGTGTTTCCATCGGGCAGATCTTGATGCCGACCGCGTGGCGCGCCTGCGCCGCCAGGAGACCACCGGCTCCGAGGCGCGGCACGACCGGCACCGGCAGATCCGCACCGCGTGGAACGACCCGTGCGCTGCCTACGAGGGCTTCATGAGGATGGCCGCGCAGGGCACCCTCGACCAGAAGATCCAGGGCGCCGTGGCCCTCGCGCGCGGCTACTGGGGCACCGAGGACTTCCGCCGCGCGGAGCAGTACTTCCAGCAGGCGGTCGACGCCTGGGGCACCGCCGCGCAGGGGCAGCAGCCGCCGGGCGAGCGCACCATCCGCGAGCAGCTCGGTGACGAGGCCGGCGACGCGGTGGAGAAGAGCCGTGACGCGGTGGCCGAGGCGAAGTTCTACCTCGCCGAGCTGGTGTACCGGCGCTTCATGGCCCAGCGCGTGCCGGTCTACAACGGCGGCTCGCGGCGTGGGGCCTTCGACACGTGGAACACCCGCACCTTCACCCCGTACATCCAGAACCGGATGCAGCTCGTGGAGCAGGCGACGCGGCTCTACACCAACGTGATCGAGATGCACGTGCCGAACTGGGAGATCGCCGGCGCGTACCGCCTCGCGAACATGTACTACCAGTTCGCGGTGACGATCCGCACGGCGCCGGTGCCGCCCGACATCCAGCGCAACGCCGAGCTGCTCGACGCGTGGAACGTCGTGCGCGACGAGCGCACGCAGCCCTTCGTCAACACGGCGTCGACGGGCTTCCAGGCGTGCATCCAGCGCGCGACGCAGGTGCACTGGTTCAACGAGTGGTCGCAGAGCTGCGAGCGCGAGCTGAACGAGATCGACCGTAACCGCTTCCCGCTGGCCGACGAGATCCGCGTGCAGCCCACGCTGGTGTTCTCGCGGCCGGTGGCGAGCCGCCCCGTGTACGAGCTCCAGACCTCGGCCGACACCGAGGAAGAGGGCGCGTCGGGCTCGGAGCAGCAGGCGAACTGAAGGGCGTAGGACGACGATGAAGACCCGTACCCTCCAGGGCTCGCTGTTGATGGTGGCGCTCGCCGCCTGCAGCAGCACGCAGAACAACCGCGGGACCACCCCCGCCACGAACGCGAACGGCAACACGGTCGTCACGGCGGGCAACACCGCCGTGAACGAGACCGCCAACTCGCGCTTCAACGCCGCCGCGCAGGCGATGCGTACGCACGACGCCGCCAACGACGGCCGCGGCGACTGGAACCCCGACGCCTGCAACCAGGTGGCGGGGATGTTCGAGCAGGCCGCGCAGGCGAACAACAACGGCCAGTTCCCCGACGCGTGGTTCAACCGCGCGCTGGTGTTCGACCGCTGCGGGATGACCGACCCCGAGACGCAGGCGCTCAACCGCGCGCTGCAGGCGGCGAACAACAACTACTGCCGCGCCCGGGTGCAGCTCGGCGTGCTCGCGTACCGACGCAACGACGTCGCCGCCGCGCAGCAGGCCTACGAAGAGGCCATCCGGCAGGACCAGACCCACTGCGTCGAGGGCTACACCAACCTCGCGCACCTGCTCCGCGAGCGGAACCCGTCGAGCGCCACCGACTGGCAGCCGGTCATCCGGAACATCCGCTCGGCGCTCGCGCTCGACGACCGCTACCTTCCCGCGCGGAACGAGCTCGCGCTCGCCTACCTGCAGCAGGCCGGCGACGACCCCAACTCGCGGCTGATCTTCCTCGCGGGCCTCGTGGCCGCGCAGGCGATCCAGGTGGGCAGCGCGCAGCAGGCCGAGCTCACGCCCAACGTGCGCTCGTTCATGGCGGACCTCTACAACACCTGGGGCCTCATCGACATCCGCCGCAACGAGATCATCAAGGCGCTGGAGCACTTCCGCCGCGCGTACACGCTCAACCCGAGCATGTACGAGGCGTGGGTGAACTACGGCACCATCAACCTCTCGTTCCGCGGGTACCAAGACGCGCGCGACGCCTTCGAGCACGCGCTGCAGCTCCGCGACAACAGCTACGACGCCCACATCGGCCTCGGCGTGGCGCTCCGCGGCCTCGCGGCGCAATCGCAGCAGGAGTCCGAGCGGCCCGCGCTCCTCCAGCGCGCGCAGGCCGAGTACGAGCGCGCCCGCACCATCGACGCCGCCCGCGCAGACGCCTACTACAACCTGGGCGTGCTCCACATGAACTACATGTCCGGCATCTCGCCCGACATGCAGAACCTCGACAACGCCGAGCGCTACCTGAACGAGTTCATGCAGCACGCGCAGGGCCGCGCGCAGCACGCCGACGCGGTCACCCGCGCCACGCGCTACATCCGCAACATCCGCGAGACCCGCACGGCGCTCCAGGCCGTGGGCGGCGGCACCACCACCACCCCGACGCCCGCGCCCGCGACGCCCCCGGCGGCGACCCCGCCCGCGGCGTCTCCGACGACGAACCCCGCGCCCGGCCCGGCGACCATGCCCCCCGCGGCGCCCGCCGCCGGGGGCTGAGCCCTCGACCGACGAGCCCTCATCGGGGATAGTGTCCTCCCTCAGAAGGTGAAGCGATGAAGAAGCTGTTGTCGATCTCGATCATGGGCGCCGCGCTCCTCGTGGGCTCGAGCGCCTTCGCGCAAGACCAGGGGGGCAACAACGCCCAGCAGGGCGGCGCCGCCCGCACCCAGGAGTTCAACTTCACCGACGAGCTCGTGCAGGGCCAGCTCGTCCGCCCCGACGGCGAGACCTCGCGCGTGCGCCGTCGCTCGACGGGCATCAGCCTGATCCGCATCCGGGAGCACTTCGTCCCCGAGATGCTGAAGTCCGTCGAGAACCTCTGACCGCCCCTCGTCTCCCCGCCCTCCGCGTCGTCGCTCGCGCCCCCGTGGCGTGAGCGCGCCGCCCTCCCTCGTCGGCGTCGTGCTGACCGCCGACAGCTCGCCCTCACCTCACTGAATTCTCGCGGGCGCGGGCGCTTCGCGCTGCGAGGCGTTGACGCTCGGAGCGCGCCGTCGGTAGAGTCCCCGCGCCGATCGGAACACAGGCGTTTCGACGGTGTCTGAGCGTTCCGTCACGCGGCCGGGCAGCGCCCGTTCGCGGTCGGAAAGGAAACGCGCGCCGCCCCTTCACCTAGAGAGTCCCCTCCACGGCGCGCAACGGGGAGCACGATGGCAGACAAACTGGTCGTTCCGGTCACGTTCCAGATCCAGCCCGAGGGCGGCGCGGCTCGCACCGAGAGCTTCGCGCAAGACGTGATCAAGGTCGGTCGCGACCTGAAGTCCCACCTCCGCATCGATGAGGAGGGGGTCGGCCGCATGCACGCCGTCATCGAGGTCAAGCCCGACGACGTGCAGATCATCGACCTCGGCTCGGGCACCATGGTGAACGGCCAGCCGATCAACAAGGCCGCGCTCCGCAGCGGAGACGTGATCCAGATCGGCCGCAGCCGCATCACCGTCGACATCGGCGCGCCCCGCGAGGCCGGCGCTACCCCCGCGTTCGTGCCCCCCACCGTGGTGGGCAGCGCGGTCACCGCGGGCGCGGGCCCCGGAGCCTTCTCCGACGTGGCCTCGTCCGCGTCGGTGGCCCCGGGCGACGGCGACGAGATCTACCAGCTCATCAAGCGCGGCGAGATCAACCCGCACGAGGTCGAAGAGGTCGGCTCGCAGACCGTCGAAGTGAACGTGATGTGGAAGAGCTCGATCCTCCACGTCGCGCACCTGACCGACTCGAACAACTTCCTCCTGAGCGCGCGCGAGGCGAAGAAGGCCCCGACGAGCACCGTCACGACGGGCATCCTCGGCGTGGGCGGCCTGCTCATGGCCGCGGGCGCGTACTTCGCCGACCCGCAGCACCTCAACGACAACCGCGGGCTCATCGTCGGCGGCGTGGGCTTCGCCACCGCGCTCGCGGGCACCGGCGTCGGCGTCGCGCTCGGCAACAAGAACCACAAGGTCGAGGAAGACACGAGCCGCTTCCTCGTCGGGCCCGAGGTCATCGGCGGGGCCGACGAGCTCCCGGTCGTGATCAACAACTCGGGCACGCGCTTCGTGTTCCTCCCCGGCGCGACGGGCGAGGTCGAGCTCCAGGGCGTGAAGCGCTCGCTCGAAGACCTGAAGTCGCAGGGCCACGCGCGCCCCTCGTCCGCCGTCCCCGGCGGCTTCGAGGTGAACATCCAGCCCGACGGCCGCTACCGCCAGGAGATCGGCGGCCTCACCATCGTCGCCAAGGTCGTCGCCCCGGGCCGCGTCGTCGCGGGTCACCTCAAGCGCGAGCCGGCCCTCATCGGGTCCTTCGTGGGCGCGTTCCTCCTCATCGGCGCCTTCGTCGGCGTGATGCGCTTCGCCATCAGCGACGACTCGGGCTTCCTCTCGTCGAACAGCGACGACGACCGCCTCGCGGAGCTCCGCGCGTTCATCCAGCGCCAGCAGGAGCGCCAGCCCGAGCAGCAGCCCCAGCAGAACGCCAACGACCAGCAGGAGGGCGGCACCGGCACCCGTCACCGCGGCGACGAGGGCAAGATGGGCCGCCGCGACACCGCCGACCGCAACCGCCGCTACGCCATCCGCAACAACAACGAGCCGCCGCACCTCTCGCGCAACGCCGCGCGCGAGGCCGTGCAGAACCGCGGCGTGTTCGCGGCCCTCGGCGCCGCGGGCGGCATGGCCGCGGCCTCGTCGGGCATCGTGAACCCCTTCGGCGCCATGACCGAGTCGGGCCTCGACGACCGCAACGCGCAGGGCAACATGACGGGCGACTCCGTCGGTGACGCCTTCGGCTACGGCGGCCTCGGCGCCGCCGGCACGGGCTGGGGCGGCGGCGGCACGGGCGAGGGCACCATCGGCATGGGCTCCATCGGCACCATGGGCCACGGCTCGGGCACGGGCTCGGGTCAGGGCTACGGCTCCGGCGCGGGCCGCGGCCTGCGCAACCGCGGCACCACGGGCCCGACCGTGCGCGCGGCGCCCCCGAGCGTGAGCGGCCTGCTCTCGCCCGAAGCGATCCGCCGCGTGGTGCTCCGCAACCTCGGGCAGGTGAACCGCTGCTACGAGCAGGGCCTCGCGACGAGCCCCAACATCGCCGGCCGCGTGGTGGTGCGCTTCGTCATCGGCGGCACCGGCACGGTGATCGGGTCGAGCGTGGCCGACAGCTCCATCGCCGTGCCGAGCGTGGGCGAGTGCATCGCCAACGCGGTGCGCCGCTGGCAGTTCCCCGCCCCCGAGGGCAACGGCGTGGTGACGGTGAACTACCCGTTCAACCTGCAGCCCGCCGACCAGTGACCCGCCTCCCCTGCGCGGCTGCGTAGGTCCTCCCTCCCTTCCTCCCACTCCGCGCCTGACCCCGGACTGAAGTCCGGGGCAACGCCCTACGCTCAAGCCCGCGTTGAACGCGGGCTCCTCACTGGCCCTCGCCTCACGTTCACTGACTCGACGTGATGGAACCGCGCGGAGCCCTCGCGGCGCG
The DNA here is from genome assembly GCA_041389825.1 of Polyangiales bacterium. Taxonomy (GTDB): domain Bacteria; phylum Myxococcota_A; class Polyangia; order Polyangiales; genus JAEYZO01. The sequence continues at coordinate 7,762 of JAWKRC010000030.1, forward strand.
AGGGCTCGCGCGTGGGGTGTGCCCCGGACTTCAGCCCGGGGTGCGCGGCGTTTTTCAGCGCGGTGAAAGTGTTTGAGTCTCTCTCGCGCGCTCGCCTATCATCCCGCCCCGTCACGGGCGGCGGTCGCTCGTGCGCGCTGAGAGACGAGAATGATGCGCTGGATGCGGGTGGTCCTGGCGGTGGCGATGCTCGCCGGGTGCAACGAGTACAACCGCGACGCGATCGAGAAGAACAACCAGGGCACGCGCGCCTTCCGTGAGCGCCGGATGCAAGACGCCCGCGACGCGTTCGCGCTCGCGGCGCAGCTCGACCCGAAGTTCGATCAGCCGCTCTACAACCTCGCGCTCGTGCACTTCGAGCAAGAGCACTGGGCCGAGGCCGCCGAGGCGCTGCAGGGCGCTATCGCGCGCGACCGCCGCAACCCCGAGTACCAGTTCAAGCTCGGCTACGCCTACTACCAGCGCGAGCAGTGGGAGCAGGCGCGGCAGGCCTTTCAGGCCGCGACGCAGATCACGCCGAGCTACTGGATCGCCTGGTACTGGCTGGGCAAGGTGGCCGAGCGCCTCGACGAGCCGCAGGCCGCGCTGCAGGCGTACACCACGGCGATCACCAAGGCCCCGCGCGCGTACCGCGTGTACGTCAACCTCGGCGCCGCGTACCGCAACGTGAACGAGCGCGACCGCGCCGTGGCCGTGCTCACCGAGGGCCTGCGCGTCGCGCCCGAGGGCGTCGCCGAGCGCGCCGACATGCTCAACATCCGCGGCAACACGTACCTCGACATGGGCCGCCGCGACGACGCGCTCAACGACCTGCGGCAGGCGACGCGCGAGGCGCCGAACCTCGCCGCGCCGTTCTTCTCGCTGGGCTACACGCTGTCCGAGATGCCCGAGCACCGGAGCGAGGCGGTGCTGTACCTCCAGCGCTTCCTCGAGCTGCGCGACCGCGAGACGCCGCGGGAGTACGTCGACGTGGCGCAGTCGCGGCTCGCGGAGCTGCAGACCGCGGGCTCGCACTGAGCGAGAGGGGCCGCGGGCGCGCGCGGCCCGAGGGACCCTTTCACGGCCTTGCAGAAAAGGGCGCGACGGCGGCGGAGCCCGCGGCCCTCCTCACGACGGGAACACCATGAGCAACGAGGACAACATCGTGAACGTCGAGGACAGCACCAGCGCGGGGGACGAGTCCTCGACGCTGCGTCCCCCTCCGCCCGACCCTGACAAGCTCCGCGAGCTCGACGAGGCCGCGGCCCGATTCGAGGGCCAGAAGCGCTGGCAGGACCTCATCCGCACGCTCCAGGCGAAGGCCGAGATCCTCACCGACCGCGAGGAGAAGGTCGCCCTCTACGAGCGCGTCGCTGGCATCTACCTCGAGCGCTTCTCGAACCAGGCCGAGGCCATCAAGGCCAACGAGGCCATCCTCGAGGTCGAGCCCGAGAACCCGCGCGCCATCGCCTTCCTCAAGTCGATGTACGAGAAGCGCCGCGACTGGGACAAGCTCGTCGCGATCCTGAAGAGCGAGGCCCGCTCCGCGCCGCGCGGCGAGCAGCTCGAGCAGTGGCGCTCCCTCGCGCGCTTCGTGACCGAGAAGGTCAAGCGCCCCGAGCTCTGCACCGAGGCGTGGGAGGAGGTCCTCGCGCTCGACCCCGAGGACCCCGAGGCCCTCGGCCAGCTCGCGAGCTACTACGAGAAGTCGCGCGACTACGACAAGCTCGCGGGGGTGCTGCGCGCGCAGGCGGTGCAGACCGCCGACCCGAAGGAGAAGGGCGCGCTCCTCACCAAGCTCGGCACCATCGCCAGCGACCGCATCAACAACGACGCCCTCGCCGTCGAGGCCTGGCGCGGCGTGCTCGCGCTCGACCCCAACGACCGCCGCGCGCAGGAGGCGCTCAAGAAGCGCTACCTCGCCCTGCACGCCTGGGACGACCTCGAGGCCTTCTACGCCGAGAGCGGCCGGTGGGACGAGCTCATCCGCCTGCTCGAGCGCGAGGCCGAGAACGCCGAGGCCCCCGTCGAGACGCGCGTCTCGCTCCTCAGCAAGGTCGCCGAGCTGTGGGAGGTCCGCAAGGAGAAGACCGACCGCGCGGCGCGCTACCTCGAGAAGGTCCTCGAGCTCGACCCCGACAACCGCGACGCCGCCCTGCGGCTCGTGCCGATCTACACCCACGCGAAGACCGACGACCGCCTCGCCGCCGCCCTCGAGGTGAAGCTCAAGGGCGACGCGGGCGACGAGCGCCTCGCCACCCTGCGCTCGCTCGGCGAACTCTACGAGTCGTCGCTCGCGCAGCCCGAGAGCGCCTTCGAGCGCTACGGCGCCGCCTTCGTCGCCGACCCCGCGACGGCGCGCTCCATCGACGACCTCGAGCGCGCCGCGGGCCTCACGGGCCGATGGCGCGACGTGGTCGAGTCGGTGCGCGCGGCCCTCGCGTCGGGCGCCCTCGACGACGACGCCACCCGCGCGCTGCGCCTGCGCCTCGGCGCGGTGCTCGCCGAGAAGCTCGGCGACGTCGACGGCGCCGCGGCGGAGTTCCGCGGCGTGCTGGAGGGCGACCCGGCCAACCTCGAGGCCCTCTCGGCGCTCGAGGGGCTGCTGCGCGCCAACCGACAGTGGGCCGAGCTCCTCGACGTGCTCGACCGACGTCTCATCCTCGCCGAGGGCGAGGAGCGCCGCGCGGTGCTCTTCGACATCGTGCGCGTCTCGGAGGACGAGCAGCAGAACTTCGCCCGCGCCGTGCAGGCCGCGACCACCATCGTCGGCGAGTTCGGCGACGACCCCGACGCGCTCGCCGCCCTCGACCGGCTCTACGAGAAGCTCGGGCGGTGGGAGGACCTCGCGCGCATCCTCCGCAGGGAGCTCGAGGTCGCCGAGGCGCTCGGCGAGGAGTCGCAGGGCCCCACGCTGCGCTACCGCCTCGCGACGGTGCTCGAGCAGCGCCTGGAGCGCGGCGCCGAGGCCGTCGCGCTGCACCGCGAGATCCTCGCGCTCGACGCCGAGCACGAGGGCGCGCGGCACGCGCTCGAGCGCTTCTTGCGCGACCCCGAGCTGCGCCGCGACGCCGCGGCGATCCTGCAGCCCGTGTACGAGCTGCGCGGCGACTGGGAGGCCCTCGTGCGCGCGCTCGAGATCCTCGCCGTCGACGAGGACGAGGTGGGCGCCCGCGTCGAGCTCCTCACCCGCATCGGGCAGGTGACCGCGACGCAGCTCGGCGACGCGAAGCGCGCCCTCGACGCGTACGGCCGCGCCTTCCGCGACGCGCCCGGCAACGACGAGGTGCGCGAGACGCTCGTCAACCTCGCCGAGCAGACCGGGAGCTGGAGCGAGGTGGTGACCCTCTTCCGCGAGGCCTCGACGCGCCACGCGGGCGACGAGCTCGGCCGGGAGCTCCTCGTCGCCATCGCCGAGATCGAGGCCCGTCAGCTCGGCAACGTCGACAACGCCGTCGCCGCGTTGGAGCAGGTGCTCGCGGGCAACCCCGGCGACATGGTGGCCCTGCGCGCGCTGGAGCGCATCTGGCGCGCGGCGGGCCGCTGGCCCGAGGTGCTCGCGACGCTCCGCCGACGTCTCGAGGTGACCACCGACGCCGCGGCCTATGACAAGGTGATGAGCGAGCTCGCGGCGGTGCAGGAAGACCGCCTCGGCGACGCCGACGCGGCCATCGCGACGTGGCGCGAGGTGCTCGACCGCGACCCGGGCAACGCGACGGCCCTGGGCGCCCTCGACCGGCTCTTCACCCGCAACGAGCGCTGGCGCGCGCTCGCCGAGAACCTGGGCCTGCAGCTCTCGCTCGCCGAGGACCCCGACGCGCAGACGGCCTTGCAGCTCCGGCTCGCGCAGGTCTTCGACGAGCGGCTCGGCGATCGCTCGGCGGCCATCGACATCTACCGCCAGGTGCTCGCGCGCGACGCGAGCAACGCGCCCGCGGTGGCGGCGCTCGAGGCGATGCTCCCCGAGGCGGCGCTCACGCCCGCGGCGGTGGAGATCCTCGAGCCCGTGTACCGCGAGACCGGCGCGTGGCCGAGCCTGGTGAGCGCCTACGAGACGTGGGTGAAGAACACCGACGACAAGGCGCTCAGGGTCGACCTCCTGCAGCGCGTGTCGGAGATCCACGAGAACGCGCTCGACGACGGGCGCGCGGCCTTCGTGAGCCTCGCGCGCGCGCTCGCCGAGGACCCGTCGCGCGACGACACCCTCAACGCGCTCGACCGCGTGGCGCAGGGGATCGACGGCGACGCGGAGTTCCTCGGGGTGCTCGAGGAGCGCGTGGCGTCGACGGACGACGTCGACGTGAAGGTCGCGCTTCACCGCCGCGCGGCGACGGTGGCCGAGGAGCGCCGCGGCGACGTCGACGGCGCGATCGGACACCAGCGCGCGATCCTCGCGCTCGACCCGGCGAACCTCGAGGCCGTGACGGCGCTCGAGCGCCTGTACCAGCTCGCGGACAAGCCCGAGGAGCTCGCGCAGACCCTCTGGCGCAAGGCGGAGCTCGTCGACGACCTCGACGAGCGCAAGTCGTACCTGTGGCGCGCGGCCGAGATCGAAGAGACCGTGCGCGGCGACCTCGACGCGGCGGTGCGCACCTACCGCCGCATCGCCGAGGTCGACGACGGCGAGGTCGCGGCCCTCGACGCGCTCGTGCGGATCTTCATCGCGAAGCAGCGCTGGCAGGAGCTGCTGGAGGTCTACGAGAAGAAGGCCGACCTCATCGCCGACCCCGACGAGAAGAAGCGCCTCTACTTCGAGGTCGCCGCGGTCTGGCAGTCGTAGCTCAAGGACGGCGCGCGCGCCGTCGGCGCGTACAACCGCGTGCTGGAGCTCGACCCGACGGACCTCGTCGCGATCCAGCGCCTCGACCACCTCTACTCCGAGCAGGGCCGCTGGCAGGACCTCCTGGGCATCCTGGAGCGCGAGGCCGAGCTCGCGGCGGACCCCGACGAGGTCGCGGGCTACCGCTACCGCACCGCGCAGCTCTACGAGTCGCGCCTCGACGACACCGCCCGCGCGGTGGACATCTACCGCGGCATCCTCGAGGCGATCCCCGAGCACCAGGCGTCGGTCGACGCGCTGACGAAGATCCTCCACGGCGACCGCGAGCCCCTCGCGGCGGCCGACGTGCTCGAGCCCCTCTTCACCTCGCTGGGCGACTTCGCCCGCGTGGTCGACGTGCTCGAGGTGCAGGCGCGCCGCGTGGAAGACCCGCCGCGCCGGGTCGAGCTCCTGCAGCGCATCGCCGAGGTGCGCGAGACGGTGCTCGACGACGCCGCCGGGGCCTTCGACGCGATGGCCCGCGCCGTGCGCGAGGACCCGCGCGCGGAGGACAACCTCGCCAACTTCGAGCGACTCGGCGGCGGCCTCGGCGCGTGGGACGCCGTCGCGACCGTCTACGACGAGGCCTCGGCCTCGCTCGCCGAGGAGCCCGACCGCCAGGCCGAGCTCCTCGCGCGCGCCGGGCAGATCCACGAGGTGCAGCGCGGCGACGCCGAGTCGGCCATCGCGCGCTACCAGCGCGTGCTCGCCATCGACCCCGAGAACGGCGCGGCGCTGCGCTCCCTCGACCGGCTGTACGAGGCCCTGGAGCGCTGGTCGGAGGACGCCGACGTGCTGCGGCGGCAGATCGCGCTGCCCGACGTGAGCCCCGACGAGGGCATCGAGCTGCGGCACCGCCTCGGCGTCGTGCTCGAGTCTCGCCTCGGCGACGTCGACGGCGCGCTCGCGGTGTGGCGCGAGATCCTCGACGTGCAGGGCGACCACCCCCCGACGGTGGCCGCGCTGGAGTCGCTCTTCGACCGCGGCGTGCGCCGCGCCGAGGTGGCCGCGATCCTCGACCCGATCTACCGCATGGGCGAGGAGTGGGAGAAGCTCGCGTCGCTCCAGGCCCGCGGGCTCGACCTGGTCACCGACCCCGCCGCGCGCCTCGAGGCGATGCACGGCGTCGCCGAGATCGCCGAGCAGCAGCTCCAGGACCCGACCACCGCCTTCGAGTGGGTGGGCCGCGCCCTCAAGGAGCAGCCCCTCGACGAGCGCACGCAGGGCGAGGTCGAGCGCCTCGCGCAGCAGACCGGCGCGTGGGCCGAGCTCACCAACGTGTACGCCGACGTCGTCGAGGCCGAGGGCGCGAGCGACGCGGTGCGCGTCGCGATCGGCAAGAAGCTCGCGCGCGTCCACGAGGAGGAGCTCGGCGACCTCGCGTCGGCCGAGGGCGCGTACCAGTTCGTGCTGGAGGTCTCTCCGCTCGACCCCGACGCGCTGGAGTCCCTCGACCGGATCTACAGCGCCGGCGCCGAGTCCGAGAAGCTCGCGCTCATCCTCGAGCGCCGCGCCCAGATCGCGCAGGACCCCGACGACAAGGTCGAGCACCTCTCCCGCCTCGCGCGGATCCTCCACGAGGACCTCAACCGCCTCGACGACGCCGTCGCGCGCTACCGCGAGATCGTCGAGCAGGTCGACGCGCGGCACCGCCCCTCGCTCGACGCGCTGGAGTCGATCTACTTCAACGCCGAGCGCTGGCCCGAGCTCTACGCCGTCTACCAGCGCAAGCTCGACGTCGCCGACGGCGACGAGGAGCAGGCCGACCTCTACGGCCGCATGGGCGCCCTCGCCGAGCAGTACCTCGGCCGCCCCGACGACGCCGTGCAGCTCTACGAGCGGGTGCTCTCGCTCCGCGGCGAGGAGGCCGACACCCTCGGCGCCATCGCGGCCCTGCACGAGTCCGCGGGCCGCTGGCAGGACCTCATCGACGTGCTCGAGCGCCAGCTCGCGGCGGAGCTCGACCCCGACCGCCGCGTGGCCGTCGCGCTGCGCATCGCGGGCGTGTACCTGCACCGCGTCGGCGACACCGAGCGCGCCGTCGAGGGCTACCGCCGCGCGCTCGACATCGAGCCCGCGAGCTTCGACGCCCTGCGCGCCCTCGCGTCGATCTACCGCGCGCAGCAGTCGTGGGACGACCTCGTCGCCACGCACCAGACGCTGATCTCCCTCGGCGCGGGCGTGCTCGGCGACGACGAGCTCAAGGCCGCCTACGCCGAGCTCGGGCAGATCTACTGGCACACGCTCCAGCAGGGCTACGAGGCCGTCGACGCGTGGCGCCACGTGCTCGACATCGACCCGGGCGAGCTCACGGCCATCGAGGCGCTCCTCGCGATCCACGTCGCGCAGGAGGAGTGGCGCGACGTGGTCGACGTGCTCGACCGCAAGGCCGCGGCGGCGCAGACGCCCGCGGAGAAGATCGAGATCCGGCTGCAGGCCGCGGGGGTGTGGGAGCAGCGGCTCGGCGACCCCGACGGCGCGCGCCCGCAGTGGGAGGCGATCCTCGAGGTCGACCCCCTGCACGACCAGGCCTTCAGCGCGCTCGAGGCCCTGCACCGCGACAACGCGCGGTGGGACGACCTCGCGTCGCTCTACGTCGCGCGCCACGACCAGCTCGTCGAGGCGGGCCGCGCGGCCGAGGCGGTGCCCTTCATGGTCGCCGCGGCCGACGTCTTCGACCAGCGCCTCGGCGACCGCGAGCAGGCCTTCGCCGCGGCGCAGATCGCCTTCGACGAGGACGTCGCCAACGAGGGCGCCGTCGCCACCCTCCAGCGCCTCACAACAGCGACGGGCAAGTGGAACGAGGTGCTCAAGAGCACCTACGACGCCTACGAGGCCGAGCCCGCGGGGCCGCGCAAGACCGAGCTCGGGCTGCACGTCGCGCGCTGGTACGGCCTCGAGCACGACCGGCCCGACTGGGCGATCCCGATCTACACGAAGATCCTCGCGGGCGAGCCCGACAACGTGAAGGCGCTGCGCGCGCTGGGCGAGCTCTACCGCAAGACGCAGCAGTGGCAGCCGCTGGCGAAGACCCTCCAGCGCGCCGTCGACGCCGCGCGCCTGCCCGAGGACCGTCGCCAGGGGCACCTCGCGCTCGGCGAGGTGTACGAGCGCCACCTCAACGCGCCCGACGCCGCGGTGGAGCAGTACGACGCCGCGCTCGCGGTCGACCCGCGCGACACGGCGGCCCTGTCGTCGCTCGCGAGGGTGTGGCAGGCCGCGGGCGAGTGGCCGCGCGTGGTCGACGCCCTGCGCCGTCAGGCCGACGCGACCGAGGACCCGGCCGAGGTCACCGCGCTGCGCCTGCGCGTGGGCGAGGTGCTCGAAGACCGCGTGGGCGACCTCGAGGGCGCCGCCGAGGAGTTCAACGGCGTCTCGCAGGCCGACCCGACGAACCTCGACGCGCTGCGGGGCCTCGAGCGGCTCTACGCGAAGATGGGCCGCAGCCCCGAGCTGCTCCGCGTGCTGGAGCTTCAGCTCGAGGTGGTGTCGACGGAGCGCGAGCGCATCAAGCTCCTCACGCGCATCGGCGAGATGCTCGAGGAGGAGTTCGTGCGGCCCGACCAGGCCATCGAGCGCTTCGAGCAGGTCGTCGAGATCGACCCGTCGAACGACAACGCCCTGCGCGCGCTGGAGCGGCTCTACCGCAACACCAGCCGCTGGCAGGACCTCGTCTCGACCTTGGAGCGCCACCTCGTCGCGACCGCCGAGCGGCGCGACCGGGTGCCGATCTTCCTCCAGATGGGGCGGGTGTTCGCCGACGAGCTCCGCGACGCCGACCACGCCGAGGACGCGTTCCTCAACGTGCTCCAGATCGACGGGCAGAACACCGACGCGCTCGACGCGCTCTCTCGCATCTACGAGTCGCGCGGCGACTGGCACCGCGCCCTCGACGTGCTCGAGCAGCTCTCGTCGCTCCTCGTCGATGACCCGCGCCGCGCCGTCGAGCTGCGCTTCCGCGTCGGCCGCATCGCCGAGGGCTCGCTCCAGGACGAGGACCGCGCCATCGAGAGCTACCAGTCGGCCCTCGACGTCGACGACGGCTACCAGCCCGCCCTCGAGGCCCTGCGCACCATCCACGCCCGCCGCGAGGACTGGGCCATGGCCGCGCGCTACCTCGACCGCGAGCAGTCGGTCACCGAGCAGCCGCGGCACCGCGCGAAGCTCCTCACCGAGCTCGGCCACCTCTACGCCGACCCGTCGCGCCTCGACGACCTCCAGCAGGCCGTGCGCGTCTACGAAGAGGCCCTCAGCGCCGACCCCGACGCCGAGGAGGCCGCGCTCCCGCTCGTTCGGTACTACGTCTCCGAGCAGCGCTGGGCCGACGCCGAGCCGCTCGCCGAGATGCTCACCCGCCGCGCGGGCCGGCGCGACCCGGCGGAGCAGCTCGAGATCCAGCTCACCATGGGCAGGGTCGCCGCGGCGCTGGGCCGCTCGGACCGGGCCATCAAGGCCTTCACCGCGGCGCAGGCGCTCGACCGCGCCAACGTCGAGGCCATCACCGCGCTCGCGCGTGCCTACTACGACAAGCAGGACTGGGAGAACGCGTTCAAGCACTTCCAGGTGCTGCTGGTGCACCACAAGGACGAGCTCGACAGCGAGGCGCGCGCCGACCTGTACTACCGGCTCGGCGTGGTGAAGCGCGAGCAGTCAGACCGACGGCGCGCGATCAACTTCTTCGAGAAGGCGCTGGAGGAGTTCCCCGGGCACCGGCCGACGCTCGACGCGATGGTCGAGACCTACGCCGCGGGCGGCGAGTGGGAGCAGTCGCTCGCGTACCGCCAGCAGATCCTCGACAACGAGCTCGACGAGGAGCGCCGCTTCGCGATGCTCGTCGAGATCGGCGGCCTCTGGCAGGAGAAGGTGAAGAACCCGCAGAAGGCCATCCAGGCCATCGCGGGCGCGTCGGAGCTCAAGCCCTCGGACCACGTGCTCCTGCACCGCCTGCTCGGGCTCTACCAAGAGACCCGTCAGTGGTCGAAGGTCATCGACGTGGTGCAGCGCGTGTCGGACATCGAGCGCGACCCGGTGCGCAAGTCGAAGTACGCGTACACCATCGCGTCGATCTACAACCAGGAGCTCAAGAACCCCGACGAGGCGCTCACCTGGTACAACACCGCGCTCGACCACAACCCGCAGGACCCGAAGCCCTTCGTGAAGATCAACGAGGTGCTCAACGCGCGGCGTGACTGGAAGAACCTCGAGCGGGCGTACCGCAAGATGCTCCTCCGGGTGGCGGGCAAGGGCGACGCCGACCTGGAGTTCCGCCTGCTGCACGCGCTCGGGCTGATCTACCGCGACCGGCTCGCGCAGAACGACAACGCGATCCGCACCTTCGAGATGGCGTCGAACGTGAAGCCCGACGACGTCACGGAGAACAAGATCCTCGCGGAGCTGTACACCCGCGAGAACCGCGTGCCCGACGCGGTGGAGCGCTGGCAGCGGAACATCGCGGCGGACGTGGGCGACGTCGAGGCCCTCCACGCGGTCTTCGACCTCTATTACCAGTCGCGGCAGTACGACAAGGCGTGGTGCGTGGGCGCCACGACGACCTTCGTGCTCCGCGAGCGCGCCCGCGAGGACGTGCGGACCTTCTTCGAGCAGTACCGCCCGCGGCGGCCCCTCGCGCCGACGGGACGTCTGACCGAGGAGCACTGGGTCAAGATGCTCTTCCACCCCAACGAAGACCCGGTGGTGGGGAAGATCTTCGCGTCGATCCTGCAGCCGCTGCGCAAGGCGAAGACCCAGCCCCTGGCGAACTTCGGCTTCACGCAGGCCGAGCTGCAGAACCCGCAGACGAGCTCCGTCGCGCTGGTGAAGTCGCTCGCCTCGTCGGCGCAGGCGCTGAACCTGCCGCTGCCGCACGTCTTCCTGCGGCCGACGCAGCAGGGCGGCCTGGGCTTCGTGCCCAGCGAGCCCATCGCGTCGGTGTCGGGCTCGGGCCTGCTCTCGGGCCTCACCCCGCAGGACCTCGCCTTCGTCGCCGGCAAGCACCTCGCGTACTACCGGAACGAGCACTACGTGCGCACGCTCTTCCCGACGACGCAGGAGCTCACCGCGATCCTGCTCGCGGCGATCAAGCTCGTGAAGCCCGACCAGGACGTGCCCCCCGAGGCGCTCTCGACGGCGCAGCAGCTCGCGCCGCTGGTCGCGCAAGACCCCGTCGCCTCTGAGGGCCTGCGCAAGGTCGTGAGGATCTTCCTCGAGCAGGGCGGGCAGTCGAACATCAAGCGCTGGTACCAGTCGGTGGAGCTCACCGCCGCGCGCGCTTGAAGCTTCTTGATGTGCGGCGACCTCGAGGTCGCCCGCAAGATGCTCACGATGGAGCCGGGCCTCCCCGGCGACCTCTCGCCGAACGAGAAGCTCAAGGACGCCATCCTCTTCTCGATCTCGGAGACCTACTTCACCCTGCGCGACGCGCTGGGGATCAACTTCCAATCAGCGGCGACGTACTGACCTCACCACGCGATCATCGACGCGCGCGTCCAATGAGGACGCGTCGCGTCGGCGACGCGGCCCTCGCGGTACGACCCTCGCGCTCGTGCGGGTCGAAGCGCGTCTCGCGACGACCGCGTGCCCTACCGCTCGCGCGTGAGGAAGCGACCTCACCGCGTCGTGGTGGTCGCGCGCGGTCGCCCAGCTCCGGCCGAAGTGGTCGAGCTCCAGCCGCCGCGCCATCGCGGGGCTCAACGCGCTCGACTCGCGAAGCAGCACCAGCATCCGCCGCACCGCCACCTTCGGCTGCTTCGCCACCGCCTCGACGAAGTCCACCGCGCGCGACACCGCCTCGCCGCGCGCCGCCACCTCGTCGACGAAGCCCGCGTCGCGCGCCTCGTCGCACGACACCGGACGCGCCGTGAGCAGCCAGCGCGTCGCCGTCCCGCGGGGCACCAGCGCGAGGAGGTTCGCCGCGCCGCCCCAGCCCGTCGTCACCGCGAAGCGCGCCTGCACCCAGGTGAAGCGCGCGCCCTCGTCGACCACGCGGTAGTCGCAGGCCGCCGCGAGCTCGCACCCGCCGCCGTACGCGTCTCCGCCCACCGCGGCCACCAGCGGCACGCCCAGCGCCCTCAGCGCGTCGACCGCGGCGTGGGCCGCGCGCGCCATCTCCCGCGCGCCGCGCGCCGTCTTCACGCCCGCCAGCGCCTGGAGGTCTCCGCCCGACAGGAAGCCCCCGCCCTCGGCGCCCCCCGTGAGCACCACCCCGCGCACGTCGGCCTCGCGCTTCAGCGCCTTCGCTTGCGTCGCGAGCGCGCGCAGCGACTCCGGGTCGAGCGCGTTGCGCCGGTCGGGCCGGTCGACCGTGATCACCGCCGCCGCGCCCGCGCGCTCCAGACGCACGCTCACTTCGACGCGCCCCTGCGCACGCGCCGCGTCGCGCGCTCGCCGTCGACGTCGCGGTCGCGCAGCCGCTCCTGACGCCGCCGCACGAAGCGCTCGGCGTGGCGGATCACCCGCGCCGCGATGTCTTCGTTCGTCGCGCGCTCGATGCCCTCGAGCCCCGGCGAGCTGTTGATCTCGAGGATCTTCGGCCCGCCGCGCGTCTCGAGCATGTCGACGCCCGCCACCTCGAGGCCCATCACCTTGCAGGCCTCGATCGCCGTGCGCGTGTACTTCGGGTCGAGCGACGCGACGGGCACCGCCTCGGGCTCGGCCCCGCGGTGCAGGTTCGAGCGGAACTCGCCCTTCTGGGCGCGGCGGCGCATCGCCGCCACCACCTTGCGGCCCACCACGATGGCCCGCACGTCGCGGCCCTTCGACTCGGCCACGAACTCCTGGAGGATCAGGTCCTGCCCGAGCGTCCAGAAGGCCTCGAGGATCGAGCCGATGGCGTGCCGCGTCTCGGCGTACATCACCCCGATGCCCTGCGTGCCCTGGTGGAGCTTCACCACCGCGGGCGGGCCCCCCACCAGCGCGAGCGCCGCGTCGATGTGCGCCGAGGTCTTCGTGCAGACCGTCGTCGGGATGTCGATGTCCTTGCGCGTGAGGAGCTGCATCGCGCGCAGCTTGTCGCGCGAGCGCGCGATCGCGACGGCGTTGTTCAGCACCGGCACGCCCATCATGTCGAACTGCCGCACCACCGCGAGCCCGTAGCTCGTGATCGACGCCCCGATGCGAGGGATCACCAGGTCGACGCCCTCGACCTCGGCCCCGCGCAGGAACAACAGCGGCCGGCGCCGCGTGACCACCAGCGAGAACTCCAGCGGGTCGACCACCGTCACGACGTGGCCGCGCGCCATGGCCGCCTCGGTCAGCCGACGCGTGGAGTAGATCGACGCCTTGCGCGAGAGGATGAGGAGGTTCATCGGTCCCGTCCGCCGCGCGGAGGGGGCGCGATCGTAGGGGAGGGGTCAGGGGAGTCAAGGCGCGACTTCACACCCCCGCGCCGCTCGGTCACCATCGCGCCGTGCCGCTCACCGTCTCCGCCGGAAAGCGCCGCGTCGCCGCCATCGCCGAGGCCCTCGGCCGCGCGGCCCAGCCCGGCGACGTCATCGCCCTCACCGGCGACCTCGGCGCGGGCAAGACCTTCTTCGCCCAGCACCTCGCCCTCGGCCTCGGCGTGCCGCCCACCACCCGCGTCACCTCTCCGACCTTCACCGTCGTGAACGAGCACGCGGGCCGCGTCGCGCTCCTGCACGCCGACCTCTACCGCCTCGGCCACGCCGACGAGCTCAGCGAGGTCGGGCTCTTCGAGCGCGGCGCGTCGGGCGTGGTCGTGGTCGAGTGGGCCGAGCGCTTCCCCGAGGTGATCCCCGCGGGCGCGCTCGCGGTCGCCCTCGACATCACCGGGCCCGCGACGCGGCGCGTGCGCCTCGACGGCGCGGGGCCGCGCGCGCAACGCCTGCTCTCCGCCGTCGAGTCGCTGTAGTCTGCCCGCGATGCCAACGTCACTCGACGAGGTGCGCGCGCTCCTCGACGCCGAGCGCGAGCGCTTCTCCGGCGCGCGCCGCGTGCTCAGCTTCGACCAGTACCTCGAGCTCTTCCTCGAAGACCCGCGGCGCTACGGCCGCGACGCCGCGCGCTACCTGCGCGACCTCTTCGACCACTACGGCACCGAGCCCGTGGTGAAGCCCTACGGCCGCTTCACCCGCTGGCGCCTCTTCGACCTCCCCTGGGAGGACGAGGCCGGCCAGCGCGACGCCCTCGTGGGCCACGAGCTCCTGCAGGCCGAGGTCTACCGCGCCGTCGCGAACTTCGCGCGGCAGGGCGCGGTCAACCGACTGATCCTCCTGCACGGTCCCAACGGCAGCGCCAAGAGCACCCTCGCGGGCTGCGTGCTGCGCGCCATGGAGGACTACTCCCAGCAGGACGAGGGCGCGCTCTACCGCTTCCACTGGGTGTTCCCGCGCGCGCGGAGCACCGAGGCCGGGCGCATCGGCTTCGGCTTCGGCGCGCGCGACGACGACGGCCCGCGACCCGGCGAGAGCTACGCCCACCTCGACGAGGGCGCCATCGACGCGCGGCTCCTGTGCGAGATGCGCGACCACCCGATGCTCCTCCTGCCGTCGAGCGTGCGCGACCCCATCGTCGACCGCGCCTTCGCCGACGGCCGCGAGCCCGCGCCCGCGTTCCTCACGCGCGGCGGGCTCTGCCACAAGTGCCAGCAGGTCTATCAAGCCCTCCTCAGCGCGTACCGCGGAGACCTCTCGAAGGTGCTCGCGCACGTGCAGGTCGAGCGCTGGTACGTCTCGCGGCGCTACCGCCAGGGCGCCGTCACGCTCGGCCCGCAGATGGCCGTCGACGCGCGCGAGCGGCAGGTGACCGCGCCGCGCTCGCTCTCGGCGCTTCCGCCCACGCTCCAGAACACCACGCTCTTCGAGCCCTTCGGCGAGCTCGTCGACGCCGCGGGCGGCGTCTTGGAGTACAGCGACCTCCTCAAGCGCCCCCTCGACGCGTGGAAGTACCTCCTGCTCATGATCGAGAGCGGAGAGGTCTCGCTCACCACCTCGAACCTCGCGCCCAACATCGTGCTCATCGGCAGCTCGAACGAGGCGCACCTCGACGCCTTCCGCGAGCACCCGGAGTACCCCTCGTTCCGCGGACGTCTCGAGCTCGCGCGCGCGCCGTACCTCCTCGACTGGAGGGACGAGGCCCGCATCTACGCTCGCCAGGCGCTGCCCGGCATCGACCGCCACGTCGCGCCGCACGCCGTCGAGATGGCGGCGATCTTCGCGGTGCTCTCGCGCCTGCGAAAGCCCGCCGCCGACCGTCACCCGCGCGCCCTCGCGTCGCTGGTCGGCGACCTCACGCCGATGGAGAAGGCCGAGCTCCTCGCGTCGGGGGCGGTGCCGCAGCGGTACAACGACGAGCAGGCCAAGGAGCTCAAGGCGGGCATCGAGTCGCTCTGGCGCGAGGGCGAGACGCAGACGATGTACGAGGGCCGCGTGGGGGCGTCTCCGCGGGAGATCCGCGGCGTGATCCTCGACGCGGCGCACGCGCCGGAGTTCAAGTGCCTCTCTCCCTTCGCGGTGCTCGACCGGCTGGGCGAGCTCTCGGGGCGCAAGAGCGAGTTCGAGTGGCTGCGGATGGAGACCGTCGCGGGCGGCTACCACGACGCCAAGGGGTTCTTGAAGTCGCTGCGCGGGCGGCTGATCGACGAGGTCGAGGGCGAGGTGCGCGACGCGACGGGGCTGGTCGACGAGGCGCGCTACGTGGAGTCTTTCGAGCGCTACGTCACGCACGTCTCGGCGTGGCTGAAGGGCGAGAAGATCCACAACCGCGTCTCGCGCAAGGACGAGCCCGCCGACGAGGCGATGATGCGCGAGGTCGAGAAGCTCATCGGGATGAGCGGCGCGGCCGACGAGATCCGGCGGAACGTGATGTCGCGCCTCGCGGGCTGGGCGCTCGACCACCCGGGCGAGAAGGTCCCCTACGGGCAGATCTTCCCGCAGCAGCTCGCGGCGCTGCGCGACCATTTCTTCAAGGAGCGGCGCAAGCAGATCGTGCAGGCGACGCAAGACCTGTTGCGGCTGTTGTCGGACCCCGCGGCGATGGAGGCCGACGCGCGCGCCCGCGCCGAGGCGACCTTCGAGCGCCTGAAGACCGTCGGCTACTGCGAGCACTGCGCGAGGGACGCGGCGGACGTGCTCCTGCGCGAGAGATACTCCGAAACGCCTGTGAAATAGGCCTCCCGCGAAATTCGACGTCGCGTTGTTGACCCCGGTTGGTGGGCTGGACGAATGTTCACCACGCCACGGCCGAGGCGCCCATTCAGGGGGGCGTCGGGCACCGTGGCGTGATCGGCGCAACAGGGGCGCCCGCTGGAGGGTATTGCGATGAAGAACGAGGGGATGTTCGTCTGGCGTGAGCTCATGACCTCGGACGTCGAGGCCGCGAAGCGGTACTACGGCGAGGTCGCGGGCTGGAAGTTCAAGCCCGTCGACATGGGTGGCGGCTTCATCTACACGCTGGTGCTCGCGGGCGAGAAGCAGGTCGCCGGGCTCATGGGGACGCCGCCGGGGCAGTCGACGCCGCCGTACTGGGGGTCGATGGTCGCGGTGAGCGACGTCGACGCGGCGACGGCGCGCGCGACCTCAAAGGGCGCGAAGATCCTCATGGGCCCCGAGACGGGCGAGGGCATCGGCCGGTGGACGGTGGTGATGGACCCGCAGGGCGCGGTCTTCACGCTGTTCAAGGGTGAGAGCGAGGGCGAGGACCTCACGATGCCCAAGACGGGCGAGTTCTGCTGGGAGCACTTGAACGCGACGGACCTCGACGCCGCGAAGGACTTCTACACCCACGTCGTGGGGTGGACCGTGGGCGAGGGCGCGGGCGCGCCGGTGTTCAAGTTCGGCGACCGCATGGCGGCCTCGCTCGGGCAGCCCCCGCCGGGCGCGCCGTCGCACTGGCTCACCTACGTCGCGACGGAGAGCCTCAACGACGTGAACGGCCGCGTCACGCGCAACGGCGGCAAGGTGCTGATGGACCGCGTCGAGGTCCCGACCATGGGGCACTTCTCGGTCACGCAAGACCCGCAGGGCGCGACCGTGTGCTTCTTCGAGCCGCTCCCGCGCCAGGGCTGAACGGCGTTGTCGCCCCCGCGGGCGCGCTGGTAGACCGCGGGGCATGGCCGCCCCGCGCATCAACGCCCGCCGCCCGCTGGAGGGCGTCCGCGTCCTCGACATGACCCGGCTCCTGCCGGGGCCCTTCGCCACCCTCTGCCTCGCGGACCTCGGCGCGTCGGTCGACAAGCTCGAAGACCCCGCGCCGGGAGACTACCTCCGACACTTCCCCCCGATGCGCGGCGACCAGGGCGCCGTCTTCGAGTGCATCAACCGCGACAAGCGCTCGGTGGTGCTCGACCTCAAGCACCCCGACGGGCCCGCGACCCTCCTGCGCCTCGCGCGCGCCTACGACGTCATCGTCGAGGGCTTTCGCCCCGGCGTGCTCGACCGCCTCGGCGTCGGCCACGAGTCCCTCCTCGCCGCGAACCCTCGGCTCATCGTCTGCGCCATCACCGGCTTCGGGCAGGACGGCCCCCTCGCGAAGCGCGCGGGCCACGACATCGGCTACCTCGCGCGCGCGGGCGTCCTGGGTGTGACGGGCCCCGCCGACGGCGCCCCCGCGGTCTCGGGCGCGCAGATGGCCGACATCGCGGGCGGCGCGCTGTGGGCAGTGTCAGGCGTGCTCGCGGCGCTCCTCGACCGCGCGCGCACGGGCGAGGGCTGCGTGGTCGACGTGGCGATGTGCGAGGGCGCGCTCCCCCTCGCGACCTTCGCGCTCGGGTCGGTCTTCGCGGGAGAGCCCTCACCCGCGCGCGGGGTGAACACCCTCGACGGAGGCATCGCCCCCTACAACACCTACCGCACGCGCGACGGCCGCGCGGTCGCGCTCGGCGCGCTGGAGCCCAAGTTCTGGACGACCTTCGCCGGCGCCGTCGACGTCGACCCGAGCCTCGACGCGCTGGTGCCGGGCCCGCACCAGGTCGCGCTCAAGGCGAAGCTCGTCGAGGTCTTCGCCGCGCGCACCCGCGACGAGTGGGAGGACTTCTCCCGCGCGCACGACTGCTGCCTGGAGCCCGTGCTCGAGCCCGACGAGCTCAGGTCCGATCCGCACCTCCGCGCCCGCGGCGTGTTCTTCGACGCGCCCGCGCGCGACGGAGCCACGGTGACGCACCTGCGCACGCCGCTCGGCGCGGGGGCCTCCGTCGCGCACACGCCCGCCGCGCGCGCGGGCGCCGACACCGACGCCGTGCTCCGCGACGCGGGCTTCACCGACGACGAGGCCCGGGCGCTGCGTGACAAGGGGGTCGTCTCGGGTTGACCCGCGCGCGCCGACCGTGACGTCATGGCGGAGATGGGAGCGACCCCGAGCGCGACCGACACCCTCGCCGCCCAGCTCCTCCGCCGCGTCGCGTTCGGCCTCGCGATCCAGGGCGAAGCGCCGCCGAGGGTGAGGGGGGCGCTGCGCTCGCTCGCGGGCCTCGCGGCGCGAGCGGGCGCGGGCCGCGTCGACGCGCTCGTGCTCGACGACGAGGTGGTGATCGCGCTCGCCGACCCTCCGCCCGCGGCGCTCCCGGCGCGCGGCCGCGAGCTCGCCTCCGCGGAGCGCGCCCTCGGTAAGCGGGCCCGCTTCGTCGACGCGTCGTGGCTCTCACAGGCCCCGGTGCCCGAAGGCGCCCCCGCGCGCGACGCCCTCGCGTCGGTGTCGCGCTGGCACCTCGCGCACGTCGCCGCGCTCGCCGAGGAGTCGTCGCGCTCCGACGACCCCGAGGTGCTCCACCAGCTCAGGGTCTCGCTTCGGAGGCTCCGCACAGCGCTGCGCCTCCTCGACCGCCGCGACCCCTTCGTCGCCGAGGTGGTGGCCTTCGCGCGCGCGCTGGGCGCCGCCGCGGGCCCGGTGCGCGACCTCGACGTCGCCGCCGAGGCGCTGCCCACGCTCGTCGGCGCGTCGAGCTCGCGGGAGGCGCTCCTCGCGTCGATCGCGTCGCGCCGCGCGGTGGCCGTCGCGGCCTTCGAGGCGCACGTCTCGGCCGACGAGTTCCACGCGACGCTGCGCTCCCTCCTCGCGCCCTGGCCTCGGCCCCGCAGGCCCAAGGGCTCCTTGCGCGCGGCCGGTCGCCGCGCCGTCGACGACGGCCTCGACGCGCTCGCCGGCGCCCTCGACGGAGACCTCACCCACGCCGAGGGCTACCACGAGGTGCGGCGCCGCGCGCGGCGGGTGCGCGACCTCGTCGAGGTGCTCGACCACGCGCTGAAGAAGCCCGAGCGCCGGTGGCGCTCGCGGCTCCAGCCGTTGCAGTCGGCGCTCGGGTCGCTGCACGACGTCGACGTGATGCTCGGGCTCGCCGCGGGGGTCGAGGGCGTCGACGGGCCGCTGCGCGACGCGCTCACGCGACAGCGCACGGCCCTCCTCGCCGAGGTGGCGACGCCCCTCGCGATGCTCGCCTCGCGGCTGCGCGAGGCGTGACCGCTCTCAGCCCCTGCGCACGAGGCGCGGCCCCGCGGCGGGCGCGACGTCGGCGCGAGGGGTGGCGCGCGCCACGACCCCCGAGCGGCGCACCGCGCTGCTGAAGCGCTCGCAGAGCGGACCGAGCCCGATGGGCTTGGAGATCACCACGCCCAGCGCGTGGGCGTGACAGAGCACCCGCGCGTCGGCGCCCCCCGTGGCGAAGGTGAGCTCGAGCTCGGGAAGGTGGGCGAGCAGCCGCTCGGCCAGCGTGGCGCCGTCCATCTCTCGCAGGGAGAGGTCGATGAGGGCGCGGCCCCAGGTCGCCCCCGCCTGCGCGGCCTGCAGCGCCTCGGTGGCCGACCCGTACGCGTCGACGCCGATGCCCCGCGCGCGCAACGCGCGCACGATCGACTGCTTCAAGACCTCATCTTCCTCGACCAGCAACACCCTCGACGGCATCAGCGCACCTCCAACAAAGTGCCCTCAGTCTCACGCACACCTTGCGTTAGAGGCAACCACCTCGCGGTCGCGCTCACCCAAGAGGGTCGCGGGCCCTCACACCCCGTCGGCCAGGGCCGCGAGCGCGAGGGCCACGCCCACGGCCGAGAGCAGCGCCGCCGACGCGGCGACGATCCACGCCCTCACGCCCGGGCGCGACTCCACGGCGCGGAGGTCCTCTGCGCTGCGTCGCGCGCCCGCCGCGGCGACCATCGCGACGAGCGCGAGCACCGCCAGCGCCACGCCCGCGAGCGCCCACCGTCGCACCTTCACGGCCCGCGCCCGCCGCGACGCCACCGCGACGGCGCCCCCGTCGTACACGCGGGCCACCGAGAGCGCGGGCCGGCCCGCGCCCGCCGCGCGCCAGCGCCGCATCGCCGGAGAGTCGCAGCCCTCGCGCACCTCGACGTCGAGGGCCACCAGGTCGTCGAGCCCGCGCCCGCGCGCCGCCGCGACCCAGCGCGCGCCCGCGGGTGCCGCGAAGGTCCCGCGGGTGTCTCCGGCCTCGCCGCGGAGCGCGACGTGCGACCACCGCGTCGCGCGGCCCGCCTCGCCCGCGAGCGCCCACGCATCACCGACGTCAGACCCGTAGAGCGTGACCATTTCGCCCGCGCGAGAGAGCGCGACGCCGCCCGCGACCACGGGGAGCCGCGTCTCGGTGCGCTGTGCGAGCGCTCCGCGCGCGACGACCACGGTGACCGGCGCGCCGAGCCCGTCGACCTGCACCCTCGCGCTCGCCACGCCGCAGCGGTCGACCGGCGCGCGCTCCGGCGTGACGGTGACCGTCTCCATCACCGACTCGAGGCTGACCGCGTCGGCGCCGTCGGCGCGCACCAGCACCTCGCCCTCGCGCCCTGGGAGCAGCGCCCCCTCGGCCGCGCGCATCGCGCCCTCGTCGCGCGCGAAGGCGAGCGCGCCCGGCGGACGGAGCGGCACGACGGCCCGCGCGCCCTGCCCCTCGACGCGGAGGGTGTGCGGGCCGCGCCCCGAGAGCGGGAAGGCCACCGTGGCCCAACGCGCGTCGCTTCTCGCGGACTGCGTCCTCGCCACGACGGCGCCGCTCGCGTCGGAGAGCGTGAAGGCGAGCGCGGGCGGCGCGCGCTGCGACTCGCGCGCGGGGTCGTCGAGGGTCACGCGGGCGAGCGCCGCGTCGCCGACGCCCATCACCTGCTCGACCAGCAGCCCCTCGGTGGGACGCGGGTCGAGCGACGCGGGCGACGCCGCGGCCACCGCGAACACCGCCGCGAACACGGCGGGGACGACCACGGCGCGGGACGCGTCCACCGCGCGGAGTGTACCGACGACGGCGCCGTCGCGGGATGTCTACCGCGTTGGCGCGGTGGACACAGCCCTCGGTCATGGGTCGCCTACTCGGTTGACAGATCCCCCGCCGCGCGGGTCACTGGGGCGTGGAACCACCCGTGCAATCGAAGCTCTCCATGGCACCAGCGATCGGCGTGACGGTGGGCGGTCGTTGGCGGCTGGTGTCGCCGTTGGGGTCGGGCGCGCAGGGCTCGGTGTGGCGCGCGACGGACCTTCGGGGCGGCCCCGACGTGGCGTTGAAGCTCCTCCCCGACGCGCTCCCGAGGGCCGAGATCGAGGCGCTCACGGCGCTCGACCACCCGCGGCTCCCGAGGCTCGTCGACGCGGGGCCGCTGGAGCGCGGGGCGTGGGTCGCGATGACCCTGGTGCAAGGCGCGGCGCTCTCTGCGGACGCGCCGCGCGAGGTGGTGACGCGCGCCGTCGCGAGCGTGGCCGACGCGCTCGCGGCGCTGCACGCGGCGGGGCTGCGTCACGGAGACGTGAAGCCCGCCAACGTGATCCTCACCGACGACGGCGCCGTGCTCGTCGACCTGGGCCTGTCGGCGTCGCTCGGAGAGGTGAGCGGCGCCGTCGGGGGCACGCCCGCCTTCGCGGCGCCCGAGGCCCTCGGCGGCGACCCCTCGGCGGCGTCAGACCTGTGGTCGCTCGGCGTGACCGCGGCGGTGGCCCTCACGGGGGAGCACCCCTTCGTCGATCGCCCCGACGACCTCGACGCCGTGCTGCGCGCCGCGGCCTTCGGCGCGTCGCTCCGGCCGGCGACGCGCGAAGCCCTCGACCCGTCGCTCCTGCGAGAGGTCGAGGCGCTCCTTCAGTCCGACCCGGGGCGCCGGCCCTCGGCCGCGGCGTGGGCCGCGCGCTGGAGGCTCGCCGCGTCGCTCCCCGCCATTGACGCTGTCGAAGTCGCGACAGTGACGTCGTGTGTTCCGCGGGTGGGGCGCGACGAGGCCCTCGCGTCGGCGGTGGCCTCGCTGGAGCGCTGCCTCGACGGTCACGGCGCCGGGGTCGCGCTCGTGGGCGCGCCGGGGTCGGGACGTCGCCGCCTCGCCGAGGAGGTCACCCGCGCGCTGCGGCTGCGTCTCCTCGCGAAGGGTGAGGTGCTCTCGGTCGACGGGGGAGACGGCGCGGGGCCGCGGCTGCGGGTGATGCTCGACGCGAGCCCCGAGGCGCTGGCCGAGGCGGCGGCGATGGTCGACGCTCGGCGGCGCTTCGCCGACGCGGGGCCCGAGGCGATCCTCGCGACGACCACGGGCGCGCCGCGCGCGGCGGGCGTCGACGCGGTGAACGTGGGGCCGCTCGACCGCGGAGAGACCCGCGAGCTCCTGAGCGTTCTGCACGGCGCGCCGGTGCCGACGCAGGCCGCGGAGCTCTGGCTCGACATCGCGGCGGGGCTGCCTGGGCGGCTCGTGTCGATGGCGCGCGCGCTGGGCCCCGCGGCCATCGCGACGGCGACCCGCGACGCGGTGCTGGCGGCGGCGACGGGGCTGCACCGCCCGCTCGACCTCGCGGCGCTCGACGACGACGCGCGCGACCTGGTGCTGACGCTGGGGCTGCTGCGAGAGCCCGTGCCCATGGTCGCCGTCGACGAGACCCTCGGCGCGCGGGCGCGGTCCGCGGTGGAGCAGCTCGAAGCGCTCGGGGTCATCACCGCGCGCGCCGACCGCTGCTGGGCGACCTCCGCGGTGTCGTCGGACGACGTCGACCCCGACGTCGCCCGCGCCGCGCTCCGCCGCTTCGCGCCCGCGCTGCGGCGATGGACCGCTGACCCCCACCCGCTGCGCGCGCGCCTCTCGCGGCTCACGGGCGACCCCTCGGCGTGGTCGGAGTACCTCGCCTGCGCGGCGGACCCGACCCTGCCCCGCGCGAGCGCCGCGGCCCTGCTCGAAGAGGCGTGGAGCGTCGCGCCCGACCCCTTGCGCTACGCGAGCGCGGTGGCGCAGGCGAGGCTGTCGTCAGGGCGCCCCGAGGCCGCGCTCGAGGCCCTCGACGGGATCGACGACGCGCCCTCCACGCGGCTCCTGCGCGTCGACATCACGCGACGTCTCGGGCGGCGCGACGAGGCGCGGGCCATGGCCGCGAAGCTCGCGAAGGACCCCGACCCCGAGGCGCGCGCGGGCGGCGCGCTGGTGCTCGCGAGGGACCTCCTCGATCAGGGAGAGCCCGCGGCGGCGCTCGCGGCGGCGACGGCGGCCCTCGACGGCGGCGGCGCCGCGTCGCTGCGCGTGCGGGCCCGCGAGGTGGCCGCGCTCGCCTCGCTCTCGCTGGGCGAGGTCGCGGCGGCGGAGGGCTTCGCCCGAGAGGGCGCGGCGTGGGCGCTCGACGCGGGCGACGGCGTGGCGCGCTCTCGCCTCGCGGCGGTGCTCGGCATGGCGGCGCAGCGACGGGGCGCGCACGACGAGGCCCGCGCCCGCTACCACGAGGCGTGGACGCTCGCGGCGCGGGAGGGCGACCTTCACCTCGCGGCGACGCAGCGGGCGAACCTCGGCGCGGCGGCGCTCGAAGCGGGCGCGCTGGGAGAGGCGCTCTCGGCCTTTCGCGACGCCTCGCGCGACCTCGCGACCTTGCGACGGTGGCCCGAGCTCGCGCGCGCGCTCGCGAACCTCGCGTCGTTGCTCGTGTGGGCGGGCGACCGAGAGGGCGGCGCGCGCGCGGCCTCGCGCGCCGTCGACGCGGCGGAGCGGGCCGACGACCCGGTGACGCGCGCGTTCTCCGAGGCGGTGCGCGCCGAGGCGACGCTCGAGGGCGCGGCGCTCGCCGAGTCGCTGGAGTCGTGCGCGGCCGCGCTCTCTCGCGCGGGAGACGGCGCGCGCGCCGAGGAGGCGAGGGCCCGCGCGGCGGCGGCGTGGGTGGTGGCCGGCGACGCGGCGCGGGCGAAGCCGCTCGCGGCGGGCGCGGGGGCGCTGTCGGCGCTCGCGCGCCTCGCGGTGGCGGCGTCGACGCGCGGCGAGGCCTCGACCGCCCTCGCCGACGCGGAGCGCGCGGTGGCCGAGGACCCGAGCGTGGAGCACGCCGTCGCGCTCGCGGGCCTGCGCGTCGCGGCGGCGCGGGCGAGGGGAGACGCGGCGGGCGCGGCGACGGCGCTCTCGGCGTGGAGGTCGCGGGTGGAGTCGCTCGCGGCGACGCTCCCCGAGGGGCTGGGCGCGCTCTTCGTCGCGCGGCACGGGCCCGAGGCCGAGGCGCCCGCGGTGGCGAGCGACGGGAGCGCGCGGCGGTGGCGGCGGCTCGCCGAGGTGACCCGCGACCTGAACCGAGAGCCTCGGTTGGGCGCGCTCCTCGCGCGCGTGCTCGACGCGGTGCTCGAGCTCACCGGCGCGCAGCGGGGCATGGTGCTCCTGCGCGGCAAGGACGGCGCGCTCACCGTGCGCACGGGTCGCCGCCCCGACGCGTCGGACCTCGCGGGCGACGAGCTCACCTTCTCCCGCTCGGTGGCAGAGCGCGTGGCCGAGACGGGCGAGGCGCTCTTGAGCGTCGACGCGAGCCACGACCAGCGCCTCGACGGGAGCGCGAGCGTCGCGGCGATGCGCCTGCGCTCGGTGCTCGCGGTGCCGCTGCGCGCGGGCGAGCAGACCGTGGGCACGCTCTACGTCGACGACCGCCTGCGCGCGGGCGCCTTCGGCGACGACGCCGTCGAGCTCGTGCGCGTCTTCGCCGACGCGGCCGCGGTGGCCATCGAGAACGCCCGCACCCGCCGCTCGCTGCGACGCGCCCTCGCGCGCGCCGAGGGCCTCGCGGCGGAGCTCGAGCGCACCGTCGCGGCGCAGCGCGCGGAGCTCGAGGCGGCGCGGGAGTCTCGCGGCCCCGACGCGACCCGCGGCCGCTACGACGACATCGTGGGCAGGGGCGCGGCGATGCGCGCGCTCCTCGCGCTGGTCGACCGCGTGGCGCCCACGGCGATGACGGTGCTGCTCCAGGGCGAGTCGGGCACGGGCAAGGAGCTCGTCGCGCGGGCGATCCACGCGAACAGCCCGCGCGCGCACCGTCCCTTCGTGGCTGAGAACTGCGGCGCGATCCCCGAGACCCTGCTGGAGAGCGTGCTCTTCGGCCACGTGAAGGGCGCGTTCACGGGCGCCGACCGCGCGCGGCCGGGGCTCTTCGAGGTGGCCGACGGGGGAACGCTCTTCCTCGACGAGGTGGGAGAGATGTCACCCGGGATGCAGGCGCGGCTCCTGCGCGCGCTGCAGGAGGGCGAGGTGCGCCCCGTGGGCGGAGACCGCACGCGCAAGGTCGACGTGCGGGTGGTGGCGGCGACGCACCGCGACCTCGGCGAGATGGTGCGCCGCGGGGCCTTCCGCGAAGACCTCTACTACCGCCTCGCCGTGGTGACGCTCCCGGTGCCCGCGCTGCGCGAGCGCCGCGAAGACGTCCCCGCGCTCGTGGCGCACGCCCTCGACCAGCTCGCGCCGGGGGTGGGCGTCGACCGCCGCGCGCTCTCGCGCCTCGTGGCCGCGCCGTGGCCCGGCAACGTGCGGCAGCTCCGCAACGAGGTGCACCGCGCGGCGGTGCTCTCCGACGGCACCATCCGCGAGGAGCACCTCTCGCCCGAGCTCCTGCGCGGAGAGCTCCGCCCCGAGGGCGCCGCCTCGCCGCTCGACCTGCGGCACGCGGTGGCCGACGTCGAGCGCGACCTCGTCGAGCGGGCGCTGGCCGAGCACGAGGGCAACCAGTCGCGCGCGGCGCGCTCGCTGGGGCTGTCTCGCTACGGGTTGCAGAAGAAGCTGAAGCGCCTCGGGATCTCGGCGCGGGAGGTGGGCGAGCGGGTCAGAGGGCGCCGAGGCCCTTGAGCCGGCCTTCGATGGCCGACCAGTCGAGGCCCGAGAGCACGGCCTCGACGTACTTCGCCTTCGCCGTCTGGTAGTCGAAGAAGTACGCGTGCTCCCACGCGTCGATGGCGCACACGATCTGCACGTTGGCGAAGAGGCCGACGTGGTGCTCGCTCTGGATGAGGTTGTTGAGGAGCTTGCGCTGCGCGGGGTCCCACGCGAGCACGGTCCAGCCGTGGGCCGACGACATGGCGGCCTTGGTGTCGGCGATCCAGTTGTCGTAGCTGCCGAAGCCCTCGGTGATGAGCTTCTTGGTCGCATCGCCGGGGGCCGTCGAGCCGTCGCCGAGGTTCTCGAAGTAGAGCTCGTGCAGCACGGTGCCGTTGAAGGCCACGGGCTCGCGGCGGAGGAGCTCCGAGTAGTCGCCGTGCGAGTAGTTCACGGCGCCCTTGTCGGTGGTGCCCTTCTTCTCGAGGATCTCGTTCAGCTTCTTCACGTAGCCCTGGTAGAGCGTGAAGTGGGCCTTGAGCTGGGTCTCGGAGAGGCCCTTCGCCTTGCCGATGAGGTGGTCGAAGTTCTTTGCTTCACGAGGCATCGGAGTGCTCCTACGGGTGTGTTGTGGCTCCGCGGGGGTTTCGCCGACCGCCCGCCAGGAGGGGCGACGGTCGTAACGCCGTCGCCCCGGGGGGCGCAACCCCAACCGCCCCTCGGACCGATCCGGCGTCGCGGCGGGTGTTCGCCGCGACGGCGCGGAGGGTACGATGCCCCTCACGCATCATGAGAAGCGCACGGCGGCCTCGGGGGATGGGATGGGCGGCGCTCGGCGTCGCGGCGGCGATGGTCACGGCGGGCTGCGACGACGGCCCCACCGCGCCGCCCGTGGTGACCGCCGACGCGGGCGACGACGTCGCGCCGGTGACCGACGCGCCGAGCGCCGACCTCGGCCGTGACGCGCCCGCGGTCGACGTCCCGCCAGAGCCCTACGACGCCGGGCCCGCGCCCGCGTGCGACCGCTCGCCGACGTGGTCGCGCGTGGGCGACCGCGACCCGCTGGTGCAGACCCTCGAACCCGGCGGCATCGTCCCCTACCGCGGCGGCTTCGTGATCGCCGTGCGACAGAGCGTTCCGCGCACGCCGGTCATCGACGGCGGCGTCTCCGCCGACGCGGGAGACCTCGACGCGAGCGCCGACGCGGGGCTGCGACGTCGCGACACCGTCGACCTCCTCACCCTCGACGCGAACGGCGCGGTGCAGCGCCCCCTCGCGACCGTGTACGCGAGCGCGGCGTCGGGCACCGACCTCTCGACCCCCACGCTCGCGCGCCTCGGCGACGGCGCGGTGGTGCTCTTCCGCGAGAGCCGGGGCCTGCCCGGCGGCGAGGGCTTCACCACGCGGATCCAGTCGGTGCTGGTCGACAACGCGGGCGCGCCGGGCAACGCCGCGCCGCTCATCGAAGACCAGAGCGACCCCTTCCTCACGAACCTCCCCGACGGCACGCCCTTCGGCGTCGCGACGCGCCTCGTGCGACGTCTCGACGGCGGGGTCATCGTCGCGGCGCCCAACTCCTTCCGCGTCGCGCCGGGCGGCACGCTCGTCTCGCCGGGGCTCATCGACCTCACGCGCTACCTGCCGCTCAGCGCGACCTCGGTGCTGTTGCGCGCGAGGCCCGAGGGCGCGGCGCTGGTCTTCAAGGTCGGGGCCGACCTCCAGACGGTGCGCTTCGACGCGCAGGGCGTAGTCGACCCGCGCAGCCCGAGGGTGACGGCGAACGTGAACCCGCCGCGCATCGACGACGCCGCGCTGGTGAACGACGCGGTGATCGCCGCGTGGGCCGAGCCCTTCGACCTCACGAACTCCGTGGTGCGGGTGCTCGTCGCGGGGCCCTCGGGCGCGGTGGTCGCGCGCGTCGACCTCGAGCGCGTCGAGGGAGACCCCCCTTGGGTGGGCGTGGCCCCCATCTGGGGAGGCGCCGCCGTGATGTGGGTGCGCGGCGCGGGAGAGGGCGCGGTGCTCCGCGGCGTGCGCGTGCAGCCCGACGGCGTCGTGGCGGGGAGCGCCGTCGACCTCGTGCCCGTGCCCGGCGCGAACGGACGTCTCGCGCTCGTCTCCGAGGGCCGACAGATCATCTTCACCGCGCGCGCCGACCAGGGCGGCACCGCGGGCGTCGGCTTCGGTCGGGTGTGCTTCCCCGCGATGTGAACCGCGCTCCCTAGCGGCGCACGACCCAGACCTGCGTGCCGACCATGCCCGCCACCACGGCGCCGTCGTCGGTGATGGTCAGGTCGGTCATCTGCGCGGTGCGGCCCGCGAGGGCCTCGGGCGCCCGGAGCTTCCACCCGCGCGCGTCGCGCACCCAGACCCCCTCGACGCCCGGGACCGCCGCCCAGCGACCGTTGGCGCTCACGCCCCCGCCCGCGCCGAAGCCCGCCCCCAGCGCCTCGCCCGACCACACCGGCGCCGTCGCGCCGCGAGTGACCCGGTAGAGCCGGCCCCGCACCGCCGCGAGCACCCCGTCGCGCGTCGCGCCCAGCACCCGCGCCTCGCGGGGCGACAACGGAGTCGCGAAACCGACGTCGCTCGCGCAGCGCCGCGCCGTCGCGAGCGACGAGAGCGTCCCGCCGCCCCAGCGCTCGGCCCCGTCGGGCACCGCGCGGAGCGAGACGTCGTCGCCGCACGCGCCGCCCGCGGGGCACACCACGGCCACGAGCCCGCGGCACGAGTCGGCGAGGCCCAGCACCCGCGCGCCCTCGGGCGTCGTCGCGAAGAGAGACCCGAGCGATCCCTCGGGGCCCGGGGCGAAGGTCAGGGCGGCGAGGTCGACGCGCCCCGTCGCGACGCCGTTGAGCATCACCGCCGGAGGGCTCACCGGGAGGTCGAAGGCGAGCGCGCCGCGGCGACCCGGCGCGAGCGCGTCGAGGGGCGTGCCGACGAAGGGCCCCGCGGCGGCGGTGTACCCGCGCTCGGGCACCGACGCGCGGGCGAGGTCGCGCTGCACCGCGGTGAGCGACACCGGGCCGTCGTCGCCCGCGAACTCGGGGCGGGTGAGGGCCCACGCGCCGGGGGTCTCTCCCATCGCGAGGAGCGCGCGGAGCTCGGTCTCGGCCGCGCGCGCGAACACCGCGGGGCCTCCGCAGGTGACGCCCAGCGCGTCGCGGAAGCGCACCCTCGCGACGCCGCCCTCGGCGCAGAGGTGACGTCGCAGCCGGGTGAACTGAGAGAGCACCGCGAGCGCCGCGGGGGCGCCGCGACGGCCGCGGGCGAGGGCGCGCCGCGCGAGGCCGAGCGTGTGCTCGATGGAGGCCGCGGGCTCCGAGAGGTCGCGCGCCAGCGCGCCGCCGCGGTCGAAGTACACCTCGCGGAAGACCGCGTCGCCGAGCCGCGCGGTGAGCACCACCTCGTCGTTGCCGTCGCCGTCGGCGTCGCTGCCGTCGACGCTCACCGTGAGCTCGGGGTCGTCGGTCAGGCCGCGGGCGATGGCCGCGGTGGCGCGGTGCGCGGGGCGCGGGCCGAGCGCCATCAACGACGAGACGCGGGTGTACGCGGGGGGCGCGCCGCCGTCGGCGAGGGGCGCGTCGGCGGGGCAGGTCCAGTCGACGGTGAGCGAGCGCCGCGACTCCTGCCGCAGCGCCGAGCGCGTGCAGCGGGCTTCGAGCACGGGCGGAGCGTCGACCTCGACGGGGGTGAAGCCCTCGCCCGCGCGCGACCAGAAGCCCACGCCGCGCGCGGTCGCGCCGTCGGCCGAGAGTCGCGTCGCGGCGACGTCGGTGGCGCTCCCGTCGCCGTCGAGGTCGAGGGTGATCCACGCGCCGAAGCGCTCGTCGGCGGGCGCTACGAGCGTCGCGCCTTCGACGGTGATCGCGCGGCCGTCGCCCGCGGCGGGAGACGACGTTCGACGCGCGAAAGGAGGCGCCGCGGGCGCGGCGTCGACCACGTCGACGGCGCCGGGGACGTCGACCGCGGGGGATCGGGCGTGCGGCGAGAGAGGGCGCGCGGCGGGGCACGCGGCCGTCGCGGCGAGGGTGAGGGTGAGGGCGAGCGCGGGGCGACCCTCAGCGCCGCCCTCCGCGCCGCGAGGGCTTCGGCGCGCCGCGTCCCTTCTTCTTCGGGAGCGTGCCGGTCTTCTTCCTGCGCCACTTGCCCGCCCAGGCCTCGCGCGTCTTCGAGGGCAGCCCGAGGTAGATCGCGCGCTTCGGCAGAGACACCTCGACGATCTCGACGTCGACCTCGTCGCCGAGGGTGAACCGACGCCCCGTGCGCTCGCTCGCGAGGCTGATGCCCAGCTCGTCGAGCACCCACTGGTCCTGCCCCAGCACCTCGAGCCGCAGGAGCCCCGTGAGGAACGGAGACTCGATGTCGAGGTACACCCCCTGCCCGCTGAAGCCGCTCACCCGCGCGGTGTGCAGCTCCCCGACGCGCGGCTGGGCCACCACGCAGCGGTAGAGGTCGAGCACCTCGCGCTCGACGTCCATCGCGCGGCGCTCGAGGCGAGAGACCTCGGCGGCGGCGCGCGCGTTGGCGGCGCGGGCCTCGTCGCTGCGAGACGGGTCCTGCTTGCGCACCAGCGCCCGCGTCGCGCGGTGCACCACGATGTCGGGGTACCGACGGATGGGCGAGGTGAAGTGCAGGTACGCCTTCGACGCGAGGCCGAAGTGCCCCACGTTGTTCGCGCTGTACCGCGCCTGCTGCATCGCCCGCAGGAGCAGCGTGCCGAGCACCCGCGCCTCGGGCGACGCCTGCACGCGGCGCAAGAACGCCGAGAGCTTCTTGGGCTTCTTCGCGTCCTCGGGGTCGAGCCGGTGGCCGTAGGCGCGGGCCACGCCGCAGAACCTCTCCAGCGCCTCGGCGTCGGGCTCGCCGTGGATGCGGAAGATGGTGGGCACGTCGCGCTCCACCATCACCTGCGCGACGGCCTCGTTCGCGAGGAGCATCAGCTCCTCGATCACCGAGTACGCGCGGTGCACGCCGGGGTCCTTGCGCGACTGCACCACGTCGACGGGGGTGCGGCCGTCGTCGCCGAAGCGCACGCGGCCTCGGGCAGGTCGAAGTCCAGCGCGCCGCGGTGCATCCGGCGTGAGCGCAAGCGCGCCGAGCACTCCGCCGCGGCGGTGAGCGAGGGCATGAGCTCCGGCGCCACGGGCGGCGCGGGCTTGTCTCCGGGCTCGCTCCACCCGAGGGCCTGCGCGACCTGGCCGTAGGTGAGCCGGCGCGCGCGAGCGCATCACGCCCCTCGAAGAGGCGCGTGGTGAGGAGCTCGCCGTGCGGGGCCACGGTGGCCTCGACGCCGAGCACGAGGCGGTCTTCGCCCTCGACCAGCGAGGCGAGCTTCGACGAGAGCTCGCGCGGGAGCATCGGGATCGCGCGGTCGGGGAGGTAGATGCTGGTGCCGCGCTCCATCGCCGCGGCGTCAGGGGCGCTGCCCGGCGTGACGTAGTGCGAGACGTCGGCGATGGCGACGATCACCGACCAGCCCATGTCGTCGGGCAGCGGGCGCACGAGCACGGCGTCGTCGTGGTCGCGCGCGTCTTCGGGGTCGATGGTGACGAGGTCGAGGCCCGTGAGGTCTTCTCGGCCCTCGCGGTCGGCGTCGAGGATCGCCTCGGGGAGCGCGGCCGCGGCGGCGAGCGCGTCGTCGTGAAAGCCCTCGTCGACGCCCTCGCGCACGAGCACCTTGCGCACCTCGACCGAGAGCTCGCCCGAGTCGCCGAGGACCTCGATGACCCTCCTTGCGGGGTCTCGCCGGGGTGCTCGGGCCACTGGGTGACCTCGACGATGACCGCGTCGCCGTCGCGCGCTTGCGGGGCCTCGCGCAGGGTGATGGGCGAGCGGATGCGCGCGTCGTCGGGCTCGACCCACGAGCCCTTCGGCCGCACGCGCAGCGCGCCGGGGACGGTGGCGGGGCGGCGCTTGAGCACCTCGGTGACGACGCCCTCGCGGCCGCGGGGGCCGTCGGTGGCGGTGACGGCCACGAGGTCGCCGTGCATCGCGCCGAGGATGGCGGTGTTGGGCACGAAGACGTCGGCGCCGCCGTCGTTGGCGGTGACGAAGCCGAAGCCGCGGGGGTGCTGGGTGAAGCGGCCCTCGAGGGTGGCGCCGGCCTGCTTGGGGAGGCGGTAGCGCGCGCCGGGCATCTCGTGCACGAGGCCGCGCTCGACGAGGGCGGCGAGGGCGTCGGAGAGGCGGCGGCGGGAGGAGAGCGGGAGGCCGAGGTGCGTCGCGACCTCGGAGATGTGCAAGGGGCGCGCGGCCGAGCGCAGCGCCGCGAGCAGCGCCGCGTCGTCAGGGACGGTGGGTTTCATGATGTCTTGTGGGGGAGAGGGCGCACTCTCACGAAGCGAGGCGCCAGGGTCAAGGACGGGGAGGGGGAGGTGGGTCTGACGACGCGGGCGGCGGGCGCCCGCGCGACCTCACTTCATGAGGTTGAAGAGCTTGGTGAGGTTCATCGCGAGCATCTGGTTGCCCTTCACCTTGAGCTTGCCCGCGAAGAAGAGCTTCATCGCCGCGCTCTGGTCGGCGAGCAGGGTCTGAAAGTCGCTCTCGGCCACGTCGATGGTGACCTTGGCGCTGTCAGAGGTGCCCGGCGTGCAGGTGGGAGGGGTCGAGTCGAGGTCGATGGTCCAGCTACCCGCGCCGTTGATGTTGAGCTGGTAGCTGCCGCCGATCTTCTTGGCCGCGTCGCCCTTGGTCTGCAGGGCGGCCGGGATCTCCTCGTTGAACAGCTTCGCGATGTCTGCCATGTCGTCCTCCTCCGGAGCGGTCGACTGAACCGCCATTCAGCGCGGCGGGGATATCACCCGCGCCGAGACGGTGTCAAAGCGCTTCTCCGAGGCCGTGTCGGTCGGCGCCTCGGGTGTGGTAGTGCTGCGCGACCGTGAAGGCGCTCCCCCTCGCCGCGACGGCCCTGGCGCTGGCGGCCTGCACCCGCTCCCCCGACGCGCGGCGCGCCCGCCGCGAGCCCGCGCCCGAGGCCCCGCAGACCGCCCTCGCGGTCGACGCCGGGCCGCAGCGCGTACCGATGATCGCGCAGGTGCCCGAGATGGGCGCCACCCCCGACGGCCGCGAGATCGACGTCCCCCTCACGTGGATGTACCTCGTCGAGGAGCCCGCCCCCACGGGCAGCACGCCCTACGCCGCGGTGGGCGCGCAGATCCCCTGCGGCTACCGGCCCATGTACACCGTGAGCGAGCGCGACCCCGAGCGCTCCACGGTGCGCCTGCGCATGCGCGCGCAGTGGAACCGCCCCGAGCCTCCGCCGCCCGACGGCCGCTCGACCTGTGGCGACCTCACCGTCGCGACGGAGCTCGTCTCCCTCGGCCAGCTCCGCCTCGGGACGTGGTCGGTCGTCGACGCCGTACCCCACCCCCGCGGCGACCGCGCGACCCCCGCGCCCGCGCCCCTCACGCAGCACGTCGTGCCCGACGATTCCTCCCTCGCGCCGCGCGCGCAGCGGTGGACGCGGCCCTGCGCCTCCGACGCCGACTGCGCGAGCGCGGGCGGCACCTGCGCCCACGTCGGCGGCAGCACCGCGTGCCTCGCGCCGGTCGACCCGTGGCTCGCGATCCGCCGCCCCTGCGCCGACGGGCTCACCGCGGTCGACGTGCGCACCGTGTCGACCCCCGAGCGCGCATGGAGGGCTTGCGTCGCGTCGTGCACCAACAACCGATGCCCGGGCACGCTCCGCTGCGACCCGCTCCGCGTGTGCGTGCCTCCGCCCTCGCCTCCGCCCCCGCCGTCCCAGGTCGCCGCTTCGCCCGCCTGCGGGTGATGGACTACCCTCGTCGCGTGCGCCGGTCCGCAGCGATGGTGGCCCTCCTGTGCGCGGGCTGCGGCTCCGACCCGACGACCCCGCCCCCCTCGACCACCGTCGACGCTGGGGTTGTCACCGACCGACCCGTCGCGCCGCGCGACACCGACGACGGCCGCGGAGACCGCGACCGCGACGGCCTCTGCGACGGCACCGAGCGCGCGCTGCAGACCGACCTCGACCGCGCCGACAGCGACGGCGACGGGGTGATCGACATCGTCGAGCTCCTCAACGGCAGCGACCCGAACAACCCGCGCGACCCCGCGCCGCGCGACCGCGTGACGCTCATCGAGAGCGCCGAGCGCGTGGCGGCCATCGACGAGTTCGTCGACGTGTTCGGCGCGGGCGAGGTGTACGCGCTCGCCTGGCTCGACCGCGCGCCGGGCCTCGACGGCCGCTTCGCGGGAGACGTGGTGCAGGCCACCGTCGAAGCCGTCGGCGCCGACCCGCTGGGCTTCGTGAGAGACATCGAGGCCGACCGCTTCGAGGGCGTGTCGGGCCGCGTGCGCTTGCAGTGGCGCGTGACGCTGCGACCGCGGGTGATCCTCGACCCCGACGCGGGCGTTCCTACGCCCGGGTGCCGGCGCAGCTACGGCGTGGTGCTCTCGACGCGGCAGGAGGGCGGCGCCGCCGTGCAGACCCGCGACATCACCGTCGACCTCACGCCCGCGCCGAGCGACGGAGGCGTCGCGCCGTGGCCCTCGGTGAGCGACGACGGGCTGTGCCTGCCCGTGGGGCCGTGCCGCTGACCTGAGGGCGCGCCTACTCGCGCGAGGCGCCGCGCGAACGGAGGAGCACGGCGTCGAGGGAGTACGCGCCGGGGCCCGCGAGGAGCGTCGCGGCGGCGACGATGAGGTACACGCCCGCGAGCTCCCACGAGCGCCCGTGGCCGACGAAGGGGTCGCCGTTCGAGAGGTGCTTCGAGGTCGCGACGACCATGGTGCAGAGCACGCCGAGGGCGGCGAGGGGTGTCGCGAGGCCGACGATGAGCGCGAGCCCGCCGCCGAACTCGCTCAGCGCGGCGAGGAATTGCAGCGGGGCGGGCGCGGGGTGCGCGGCGCGGTCCATCCAGTGGAAGGGGTTCTGGATCTTCGACCACCCGTGGTGCATGAGCGCGAGGCCCGCGAAGGCGCGCACCGCGAGGAGCGCCGCGCCCACGCGGCCCGCGGGGAACGAGGGGTAGACCCGTTGCACGAGCGACATCGCGACGCTTCTACCCCCACGCGCTCCGCGGTCAACGGATCGCCGCGAGGTCTTCGCGGGGCCCGCGAGAGAACGCCGGCGGCCGGCCGATGGGGGCCTCGACGGTGATGTCGGCGGGGCCCTCCCACGAGCGCGTCGCGTCCCAGAGGTCGTACCAGCGGCCCGGCGGGAGGTGCACCGCGCGCGAGGTCGCGCCCATGGTCACCACCGGCGCGACGAGGAGATCGCTCCCGATCATGAACTCGTCCATCACCCTGTAGCCCGCGTCGTCGTCGGGGAACTCCAGCGGCAGCGCGCGCACGATGGGCATCCCCGTCGCGCGGTGCTGCTCGCCGAGCGAGACGAAGGTCGGCGCGAGCGCGCGGTGCACCCGCGCGAAGCGTGAGAAGTGCGCCGAGGTCTCCGCGTCGCGGTCCCAATTCCAATTCAGGTCGCGCTGCAGGCCCTCGTGCGTGCGGAAGATCGGCGTGAAGGCCGCGAGCTCGGTCCAGCGCTGGTAGAGCTCCTTCGTGCTCGGCCCGCCCGAGAAGCCCGCGATGTCGTGCGTGACGAAGCCGACGCCCGCGCCGCCGAGCGACACCATCGCGGGGATCACCGTCGCCAGCCCGTCGTCGCCGTCCCACGTCGCCTCTTGATCGCCGGCCCACACCACCTGCGACACCGCCGCGGTGCGCAGCCAGCCCGAGCGCGTGAGGAGGATCCAGTCTCCGTCGGGTCGCTGCGCCTCCATCTCGCTCCGCGCCGCGCGCTGCCACTGCGACGGGTAACGGTTGTGCGCGAGCCTCGGGTCGCTGCCGTCGTGGAGCACGCCGTCGAGCGGGAGCCACTCGCCGAAGTCGTGCATCCACCCGGCCTGGCCCATCGCCAGCGCGGAGCGGGCGTAGCCGCGGTACCACTCCACCGCGGCGGGGTTGGTGACGTCCCACACGCCGCCCGTGAGCACCGAGATCACGAAGGTGGCGGGCGCGCCGTCGGCGCGGCGCACGATGTAGCCCTCGCGCAGCGCCGTCTCCCAGAGGTCCTGCTCGGGGACGATGAAGGGGTTCATGTACCCGAGGAAGCGCACGCCCCCCTCGCGCAGCTCGCGGATCAAGCCCGGCAGGTCGGGGTAGAGGTTCTCGTCGACGCTCCAGCGGTAGCGCACGCCCACGTTGCCCATCCCGAACTCGCGGCGACCGAGCCAGTCCTGCGACCAGATCGCCGCCAGCGGGACGTTCGCCGCCCGCGCGCTCGTGACCGCCGCGCGCACACGCTCGGGCCCGCCCTGCACCGCGAGCCACGCGCCCTCTACCGCCCACCGCGGCGCCGCGGCGGTGCGACCCTGGAGCGTCGTCCACGCGCGCATCACGTCGCCCACCGTCGGCCCCGTGTAGAGGTGGAACACCGCCTCGCCGGGGAAGGCCGCCTCCATCGTGTACGCGCTCGGGTCGGCCGCGCAGAGGTCGACGTCCACCCGCGCGTCGGTGTCGAGCGCGAGGCCCACGCCCGCCGCGGGGTCGACGAAGAAGGGCACCGGGAAATACGTCGTCGTGTGGTCGCCCGAGAACGCGTTGCGCCGCACCTCGGGCCGGCCGATCCCGCCCTCGCTCACCCACAGCGGGAACGCGCGGCCCCGGTGGTCGATCGCGTTGTACTGCTCGCCGAAGCCCACGAAGCGCGAGCGCTCGGCGCACGCGAGGCGCAGGCCCACCGACGAGACGGGCGACCCCGCGGTCACGGTCACGCGCAGCTCCACCTCGCCCGGCGTCGCGCGGCGGAAGGTCACCCGCGACGAAGCCTCGCCCTCGCGCGCGGTGAGCTCGATCGCGCCGTCGCTCACCCGCGCAGAGACCTCCCCCGACGGCCGCAGCGTGACCTCGTTCTCGCGGGGAAAGCTCCAGACGCCGAAGGCCATGCGCGGAGACTCGTCGTAGCGGCGCGCGAAGGCCGCGGCGCCGCGGGCCGAGAGCACGGCCCGACCGCCCGCCGTGAGCGTGAAGCCCCCGTCGCTGTAGGGCTGGAGCGTGAGGTCGTCGACGCTCACCGCGGCGAGCGCCGTCGCGGGGGGCGCGTCGACCCCGAGGTCGCTCGCGGCGTCGGAGACATCGGCGGGGCGGTCGACCGCGGCGTCGGCGGCGGGCGAGGGCGAGGCGCTGCACGCGCCGAGGCAGAGGAGCGCGAGGGCCGAGGTAGGGGCGTGTCGTGCCATCACGGAGACTCTATCGCGCGCGGCGAGAGCGCCTCGCGTGCGCGGCGTTGGGTGTTGCCGCCGCGGAGGGCGGTCTGGTATTCACGGAGGGTCCCCGCTGTGTTCGCACGTCGCCGATGCGCGGCGCCGCGGGGGGTACGAACCCCCGAATGAGCGTGAGCGCGTGCGCGAGACGTTTACGACAGCCCAGCACCGGGGGGTACCGCGGCGTTCCGATCAGCGCCTGGAGTCGACGCCCATGACGATGAACGTGGTGATGTACGAAGACGAGCTGAACCAGATCCAGGGCGTGGTCGACCAGCTCGTGCGCGACGCCAACGCGCGGGTGGTCTGCATCGTCGACAAGAACGGCCAGCTCATCTCGTCGAGCGGCGAGACCGACAACCTCGACACGACCTCCCTCGCGTCGCTCATCGCCGGCACCATCGCCGCGATGGGCGGCATGGCGAAGCTCCTCAAGGAGAACGAGTTCCCCACGCAGTTCCACGAGGGCGTGAAGGCGAACATCCACATCCAGCTCGTCGGCAACCGGGTGATCCTCGCGGTGATCTTCGACTCCCGCGCCACCCTCGGGCTCGTGCGGCTGCGCGTGAAGCGCGCCTGCGACGCCCTCAACGCGATCTTCGAGGCTCTGGCCAAGCGTCAGCCGCGCGGCGGCGACGGGCCGTTCACCGAGATCACCGACGAAGACATCGACAACCTCTTCAACGACTGAGCGCCGGGGCCATCGATGTCGTTCATCAACTACCTCTCCCGAGAGATCAACTGCAAGATCGTCTACTACGGGCCCGGCCTGTGCGGGAAGACGACCAACCTCCAGTGGATCTACCAACGCACCGCGCCCGAGGCGAAGGGCAAGATGATCTCCCTCGCCACCGAGCAAGACCGGACGTTGTTCTTCGACTTCCTCCCGCTCTCGCTCGGTGAGATCAGGGGCTTCAAGACCCGCTTCCACCTCTACACGGTGCCGGGGCAGGTCTTCTACGACGCCTCGCGAAAGCTGATCTTGAAGGGCGTCGACGGCGTGGTCTTCGTCGCCGACTCGCAGATCGAGCGCATGGAGGCCAACCTCGAGTCCCTCGAGAACCTCCAGCAGAACCTGGCCGAGCAGGGCTACTCGCTCGAGAAGCTCCCGTACGTGATCCAGTACAACAAGCGCGACCTGCCCAACATCGCGCCGGTGCACGAGCTCCGCGACCTGATGAACACCACGCGCGTGCCCGACTTCGAGGCCGTGGCGAGCAAGGGCGTGGGCGTCTTCGACACGCTCCGCGCGGTGGCCAAGCTCGTGCTCACCGAGCTCAAGCGCGGCGCCGGCGCTTGACCGCGCGGCGAGGGGCGCGCACCCGCTCGGGCGCCTCGCCACTCTCACCCGAAGGAGGCGCGCATGGCAGAGGTCAAGGTCTACATCACCGACTACTGCCCGTACTGCACGCGGGCGAAGATGCTCCTCAAGCGCAAGGGCGTGGCCTTCGAGGAGATCGACGTGACGGGCGACGACGCGCAGCGCCAGTGGCTCGTGAAGACCACGGGGCAGCGCACGGTCCCGCAGATCTTCATCGGCGGAAAGCCCGTCGGCGGCTGCGACGACCTGTACGCGCTCGACCGCAAGGGCGAGCTCGACAAGCTCCTCGCGGGCTGAGCCTCTTCGTCGCGCTGCTCTCCGCGCTCCTCGCGTGGGCCTGCGCGGGAGACGCTCACGCCCAGCGCCGCGAACGGTCGCGGCCGGCCGGGGGCTACGGCCTGACGGCGTGGCGCGACGGGGGCTTCGGCGCGATGCGCGGCGCGACGCTCGGGCCCATCGAGAGCAGCCAGCACCCCGGCGTGGGCTACGGCACCGCGGCGAGCGCGGCGGCCCTCGACGAGCTGGTGGCCCTCGGGTGCAACTGGGTGAGCGTCACGCCCTTCGGCCGGCAGTGGTCGCTCACGCAGACCGAGGTGCACCTCGATTTCGAGGCGCCCTTCGCGCAGAACCGCCGCGCGGTGATCGAGGTGATCCGTCAGGCGCGCCAGCGGGGCTTGAAGGTGCTGCTCATCCCGCACCTGTGGATCGAGGCGGGAGGGTGGCGCGGAGAGATCGACCCGGGCACGCCCGAGGGCTGGGCGCGCTGGTTCAGGAGCTACACGCGCTTCGTGACGACCTGGGCGAGGGTGGCCCAGGAGGCCGGCGCGGAGATGTTCTCCGTGGGCGTGGAGCTCAAGAGCTCGTCGGGCACGCGCGGCGAGTGGTTCGACGTGATCGACGCGGTGCGAAGGGAGTACCGCGGCCTCCTCACCTACTCGGCCAACTGGGACGAGGAGCGCGCCGTGATCTTCTGGGACCGCCTCGACATCGTGGGCATCCAGGCCTTCTACCCGCTGACGGATCACCCCGACGCGACCCTCGACGAGCTCCGCGCGGGGGCGCGCGACCGCGCAGAGCGCCTGGAGCGCTGGGCCCGCGACGAGCGCCGCTCGGTGTTCTTCACCGAGTTCGGCTACACCGCGCGCGCCGACCCCGCGCTGCGGCCGTGGGAGTGGCCCGACGACATGTCGAACGTGACCGTCGACGAGCCCGCGCAGGCGAGGGCCTACCGCGCGCTCATCGAGGCCTTCGCGCGGCGCCCTTGGTTCGGCGGGGCCTTCGTGTGGCGCTACTACAGCGACCCCATGGACTCGTCGCAGGAGTCGGCTTGGGGCTTCTCTCCGCGCGGCCGCGAGGCCGAGCGCGTGCTCGCCGAGCTCTACGACCCCGCCCTCGCGTGGGGCGCCGACCTCTAACGCTTCTCGTCGCGGCGCGAGGCGAGCCGATCGGCGAGGCGCGTGGGCTCGGGGAGTCGGTAGCCGCGCCCGTAGCGCAGCACCAGCTCCACGGCCGTCGTGAGCGACACGCGGTGCCCCGGCGACACGATCAGCGGGAGGCACTTGAGCTTGCTCCGCAGCGCGTAGCCGATGGTCTCCTTGCGGTGCACCAGCGGGCTGCGGTCGCCGACCTGCGGCCCGGGCTCGACGAAGCGCCCGGCGAGCACGCTCTTGGCGACACCCACCGTGGGCAGGTCGGTCACCACGCCGAAGTGCGCCGCGATGCCGAGCCGACGCGGGTGCGCGACGCCCTGACCGTCGACGAAGACGAGGTCGGGCCTGCGCGGCAGCGCGTCGAGCGCCTTCGCCAACGCGGGGAGCTCTCGGAACGACAACAGCCCCGGCACGTAGGGCATCGAGGTCGGCACCCGCGCGACCTCGGCCGCGATCACCGCGAGCGTGCGCGCGTCGAGGAGCACCGCCGCGGCGCGGGTGGTGGCGCCCTCGTCTTCGAAGCCCACGTCGAAGCCGGCGATCACCTCGGGCTCGTCGAAGTCGTCGACGAGCCGCACCCGCTTCGCCAGCAGCGATTGCAGCGCGACGGCGCCTTCGGGGGTCCCGTCCCAGTCCGCGAGGGCGTCGGTCACGAGCGGTGAGATGCTCACCGCGAGAGCGCGAACGCGATCGCCACCCCCACGAGGCCCATCGACGCCGCGCCGACCACCGCGCCCGCGACGCTCCACCGCGTGAACGACTGGCCCGCGGCGTTCGCCCGCGCGATCACCCCCGCGGCGCGCTGCTGGTGCAGCGCCGTCTCGGCCACCAGCAGCGACTCGCGGCGCTCCAGCAGCGCGCGGTCGGTGAGGTTCTGCGTGCCGCAGAACGTACACGGCACGAACGCGCCCCACCGCGTCGGCAGGTCCGCCCCGCAGCAGCGGCACCGGGTAGCCGCCGGGCACCAGCGGCGCGCGCGCCCATCGCTCGGGCTCCACCGCGGCGCGGTACCGACGCAGCGCGAGCGTCCACCCGAGGAACATCCCCCCCGCGACGCCCACCCCGAGCATCGGGTACACGCACGCCGCCGAGAGCACGCTCATCCGCTGGTCGGCGTTCATCGCGGGCCCCGCGGCGCGCACCGCCGCGAGCGCCGACGAGAGCGAGTTCGCGCCGTTCAGCGCCATCACCCCGCCCACCACCAGCCCGCCCAGCCACGGCCGCATCGCGATGATCTGCTCGGCGTGCCGCGCGGGCGCCTCGGCGGCCTCCTGCGCCATGCGGAGCTGCGCCACGCGCTCCTGCGAGACGCGCACGCGGTCGTCGTTCGAGAGCGACTCCGCCGCGCCGCAGAACGCGCAGCGCAGGTCGACGCGGTCGTCGTAGCGCGGCGCCTGATCGACGGGCCGCATCGACGCCCCGCAGCGCTGACACGGGATCGGGTACTGCTCCGGCGCGGGGCCGCTGTAGCTCGCGTAGCTCACCGCGGCGCCATGGGCGGAGGCGGCGGTGCGGGCATCACGGGCTGCCGCCCTTCGAGGACGTCGGCCATCGCGAGGAGCACCTGCATCACGGTCTCGGCGTAGTAGACGCCGTACGAGGTGCCGAGCGGCGACATCTCGAAGCGCACCGACCCGTTGCCCGCGACGACGTGCACGTAGGTCATCGCGGTGAGCGGGCCCATCACCGGCGCGAGCGCGGCGCCGACGTTGGGGTCGTGCGAGAGGAGGGTGAGCGACTGGTCGATGGCGAAGTTCCCCGTGCGCTGCTCGGGCGCGCGGAGCTGCCGCTCGACGACGAGGTACTGGTTCTCGTTGCGGAGCACGACCTCGAAGGGCGGCACGTTCGCGTTCACGCCCACCGAGAGCACCGCGCGGTAGGTGCGGGTGTAGGTCGTCTGGATGACGCCCTTCTCGATGGCGGTCTGGTCGTAGAGCTCGAACTGCACGGGGTGGCCGCGGTGATCGCCGACCATCCTCGCGGTGTGCGCGGGCGTGTGGCCGGTCATGCCCGCGATGATGGGGGTGTTGGTGCCCACCTCGACGTCGCGGTTGTTGACGAAGAGGTTGTAGGTGGGGTCGCCCTCGACCATCTGGAGCTGCCAGCGCTGCGCGAGCACCCCGAGCCCGTACTGCGGGTTGTCGTTGAGGAACTGCGCCCGCATCTTCCGCGCGCGGAACACCATGTAGCCCGTGATCCCCACCATCACCACGGGCACCACGTAGACCTGCAAGGGGACGTCGCTCATCCGCGCGATCAAGCCCGCTCCGGCGCCGCGGGTCAACGAAGCGCCGCCACCGTGGCGACGGCGTTCCGTGGTAGTCCCGCTCGGTCATGCAGCACGTCCTCGCCGACCTGATCGAGCTCCTCGCCCTCGAACGCATCGACCGCGACCTCTTCCGCGGGCGCTCGCAGGACCTCGGGTGGGGCGCGATCTTCGGCGGCCAGGTGCTCGGCCAGGCCCTCTCCGCCGCCGCGCAGACCGTCACCGCCGACCGGCCCGTGCACTCGCTCCACGGGTACTTCCTGCGCGCCGGAGACCTCGACCGACCGATCGTCTATCAGGTCGACCGCCTCCGCGACGGCAAGAGCTTCACCACCCGCCGCGTCGTCGCCGTGCAGGAGGGCGAGGCCATCTTCTCTCTCGAGGCCTCGTTCCAGCTCGACGAAGAGGGCTTCGACCACCAGGACCCGATGCCCGACGTGCCGGCGCCCGAGACGCTGCGCTCCGAGCGCGACCTCGCCGTCGCCGTCGCCGACAAGCTCCCGCCGACCTTGCGCGCCATCGCCACCGCCGAGCGGCCCATCGAGATCCGGCCCGTCGAGCCGCGCAACCCGCTGCGGCCGAAGGTCACCGAGCCGCGACGTCACCTCTGGTACAGGGCCATCGACGCGCTGCCCGACGACGCTGCGCTGCACCGCTACCTGCTCGCGTACGCCAGCGATTTTTCCTTCCTCGGGACGGCGCTCGACCCGCACGGCGTGTCGTGGATCACCCCGGGGATGCAGGTCGCGTCGCTCGACCACGTGATGTGGTTCCACCGGCCGTTCCGCTTCGACGACTGGCTGCTCTACGCGGTGGACTCCGCGTCGGCCTCGGGCGCGCGGGGGCTGGTGCGCGGGCGCTTCTTCGACCGACACGGACGTCTCGTCGCGAGCAGCGCCCAGGAGGGCCTCATCCGCAAGCGTGGCTGAGGTCATCTGCGGAGTTGACACCCCACGGCGACGCCCGTAATCGGGACGCGCGGCGGAGAGCCGCGGATCGTCCGCGCCATTCTTCGCGCCGCCATTGAGGGAATGACATGAGACAGCGCGAGCTCTTGCTTGCCGTCGTGGTCGCGTCGCTCGCGGCCTGCGGCAGCGACCCGGCGCCGGCCGACCCCGTCGACGCGGGCGGCACCACGGACCTGGGCACGGTCACCGACAACGGTTCGCCCACCGACACCGGCGCGCCGAAGGACACCGGCACCCCCACCGACACCGGCACGCCCACCGACAACGGGTCGCCCGAAGACGTGCAGCAGCCCACCGACACCGGCCCCGAAGACACGGGCCCGGTCTGTCCCTCGGGCCAGTCGATGTGCGCGGGCGGCTGCGTCGACACGCAGACCAACCCGGCCCACTGCGGCATGTGCGACCGCGCCTGCTCGGCCACCGAGGAGTGCCGCGCCGGCGCCTGCACCGCCACCGTCACCTGCCCCACCGGCCAGATCGTCTGCGGCGGCGGCTGC
Organism: Polyangiales bacterium; assembly: GCA_041389825.1. GTDB lineage: Bacteria > Myxococcota_A > Polyangia > Polyangiales > JAEYZO01. The sequence continues at coordinate 51,224 of JAWKRC010000030.1, forward strand.
GTCGACCCGCAGACCGACAACGCCAACTGCGGCGCCTGCGGCAACGCGTGCAGCGCCATGCAGACCTGCACCGCGGGCTCCTGCGCCACGACCATGACCTGCCCGACGGGCCAGACCTCGTGCGCCATGACCTGCGTCGACCTGCAGACCAGCAACGCCAACTGCGGCGCGTGCGGCGCGGCCTGCGGCACCGGCGAGACCTGCATGAGCGGCACCTGCCAGCTCCCGATGTGCCCGACGGGTCAGACCCGCTGCAGCGGCGCGTGCATCGACCTGCAGACCGACGACGCCAACTGCGGCGCGTGCGGCACCGCCTGCGCGGCCACCGAGACCTGCATGGCCGGCATGTGCCGCCCCACCTGCGCGGCCCCGCGTCAGCTCTGCACCATCGGCGGCGCCGAGGTCTGCACCGACGTGCAGACCAGCAACGCCAACTGCGGCATGTGCGGCAACGCCTGCACCGGCGGCCAGACCTGCACCGCGGGGGCCTGCGCGTGCCCCACGGGCCGCACCTCCTGCAGCGGCGCCTGCGTCGACACCCAGACCGACAACGCCCACTGCGGCGCCTGCGGCACCGCCTGCCCCATGGGCCAGACCTGCAACGCCGGGATGTGCACCTGCCCCACGGGCCTCACCCGCTGCGGCTCGACCTGCGTCGACACCCAGACCAGCACCTCGAACTGCGGCATGTGCGGCCGGGCGTGCACCGCGCCCGCGACCTGCAACAGCGGCACGTGCAACTCGCTCTGCGGCTCGGGCACGACCTCGTGCGGCGGGCGCTGCGTGGCGACCTCGACCTTCCAGACCGACAACAGCAACTGCGGCCGCTGCGGCAACGTCTGCGGTCGCGGCACGGCCTGCACCGCGGGCGTGTGCCGTCCGACCAACGACGCGCGCACCTCGGCCATCACCATCGTGCCGAACGCCGCTCGCGAGGTGGTCGTCACGGGCACCACGACGAACTCCACCCACGACGGCCCGGCCGTGCCCTGCGGCTGCACCTCGGGCGGCAACGTCTGGTACCGCTTCACCGTGCCCTCGCCGGGCGGCGTGGTGTACCTCGACACCGCCGGCTCGAACACCTCGGTCGACACCTCGCTGTTCCTCACCGACTCGGCCGGCGCCGCGCTCGCCGCGCAGGCCGCCTCGGGCTCGCCCAGCGCGGGCCTCTGCAACGACGACGCGTACTGCACGACGGGCGGCGGCTTCACGTCGATCCGCCAGTCGCGCACCGTGGGCGTGCTCGCCGCGGGCACCTACTACGTCGCCGTCGGCGGCTGCTCGTACGGCGACGTGACGCTGCGCCTGCAGTACCTCCCGCGCAACGTGGGCTCGAACTTCATCAACGACACCCTCACGGGCACGGGCAACGTCGCGGGTACCACCGCGGGCACCGGCGTGGCGTCGTCGACCACCTGCGGCGGCACCGGCGGCTCCGAGGACGTGCGCTGGTTCGTGAGCTGCGGCGCCGGCCCGCAGCTCTTCAGCGTGTGCCGCAGCGACCCGGGCGCGCTGTGGTACCGCCAGTACGGCTCCACCTCGTCGCCGACCTACGACCCGTCGATGTACGTCCGCAGCGCCCAGACCGGCGCGCAGGTCGCGTGCAACGACGACGGCGGCTCGATGGGCGGCACCGACTGCCGCGGCACGGTGTTCACCATCGCGCTCCCGCCGCGCACCACCATCGACTCGCGCCAGTACGGCTCGCGCCTGAACAACCTCATGGCGCCCCGCGGGCTGAACGCGCTCTTCATCGACTCGCTCACGGGCGGCGCCGGCCTCCGGTACAACCTGCGCTACCAGGTGCAGTGAGCTGATCCCCCCTCGCGGGGCCCGCCTGCGGCCCCGCGTCCCCTTCCTCTCTCCCCTCCCACGCTCGCTCCTCCGCGGTCCGTCTCGGATCGGTTCCCGGAAGCCCACTCCCGGTTCCCGGAAGCCCACTCCCGGTTCCCGGAAGCCCACTCCCCGTTCCCAGAAGCCCACTCCCTGTTCCCGGAAGCGCACTCCCTCGCGTCGTGGGTAGGCTCGCGCGGTGCGGCTCGCTCTCTTCGCCGTGGCGCTCGCGTCGTGCCGGGCCACGCCTCGCCCACGCGCCGACGCCGCGGCGCCCGACGTGCCCGTGGTCGCGCTCCCCGCGACGGTGGCGCGCGGCGTGGCCTACGCGCACGACTGGACCGCCCGCGGCGCGCGCGGGTACGGCACCGAGAGCGACCGCGCGCAGCTCCGACGGCTCCGCGCGCTCGGCGCGACCTGGGTGAGCGTCACGCCCTTCGCGTACGCCGACGGGCCGCGCGCGACGACGGTGCGCGCGTCGTACGACCGCCCGGGGAGCGAGACCGACGCGGCGTTGCGGGCGACGGTGCGCGAGGCCCACGCGCTCGGGATGCGCGTCTTGCTCAAGCCGCACCTGTGGGTGCGGGGCTCGTGGCCCGGGGCGCTCGCGCCCGCGTGCGAGGCCGAGGCCGTCGCGCTCACCGAGGCGTGGGGCGCGGTCACGCTGCACTACGCCGCTTCGCGCAGGAGGCGCGGCTCGAGGCGCTCACGGTGGGCGTCGAGATGGACTCGCTCCGCGCGCGGCGCCGGCCGGCGTGGCGCGCGGTGATCGCCGCGGCGCGGGAGCGCTATCGCGGCACGCTCACCTACGCGGCGAACTGGCCCGAGGTCGACGCCGTGCCGTTCTGGGACGCGCTCGACGTCGTCGCGGTGAACCACTACGCGCCGCTCGCGTCGTCGCGCGGGGGACGCACCCGTCGACGGGGTGTTCGCGCGAGCGCGCGCGGCGTACGTGGCGCGCTACGCGGCGTCGCGGCGCGTGGGGCGGCCGGTGTGGCTCACGAGGGCTTTCGCCGCGACGCGGGCGTTGGTGGAGCCGTGGGCGTGGGTGCGACGCGGAGAGTCTCCGCGCGCGCCTGCGGTGGACCTGCAGCGGTGGCCTGCGGCGGTGCTGCGCGCGGTCGCTGCGACGCCCGAGGTCACCGGCGTGTTCGTGTGGAAATGGTCTCACCAGCGGCGGCGACGAGGGTGAGGACGCACGGCTTCGTCTTCGCGGGCGGCCCGCCGAGGCCGTGGTGCGCGCGGCCTTCGCGCGGCCCTGAGCGCGGGCGCCCGCAAGGCGTCGCTCAGGCGACGATGCTCCACCGCCTGTCGCGCGGACACCTCGCGGTCGCGCGAGAGCGCGTCGATCACGGCCTGCGCCTCGGGGGTGTCGAGCGCGCCGTCCCAGGCCTCGAAGGCCACGAAGCGCGGCGTCGACTCGCCCTGCAGGGTGTACCCGTCGAACATCACCCCGAGCCTGTCGGGCCGCGTCGCGTCTCCGCCGCTGACCCCGCCGCGTACAGCCACACGCAGTGGAAATCCCTTGCAGCTTGCGGCCGCTCGGGTGGATCGCGCAGCCCGACTCGGTCGCGTGGTCGCAGGCCCGGCGCGCGGGCTTGCGCAGCTCCACCACGGGCATGATCGTGCAGCAGACGGTGCACCTGCCGCAGGAGCGGCCGTCGGCGGCGCGGGGGGGCGAGGAGGCAGAGAGGGGTCGATGAGGTCGTTCACGGCCTGCGACCGTATCACCGCACCCGCCGCCCGCGGGCGCGACGGTGCGTCACGCTGTGGTCGACGCGCGCTGAATCGTCAGAGAGGGCGCGGCGCACCCCGCGCGAAAGGCGGCGCGCCCCATCCGAGACTCCAGGGTCGCGAGCACGGCGGCATATCTCGACCCGCCTCATCAGCGGTCGTCGGTGAGGGCGCGCTCCACCACGACGCGACGAGCTTGCGCGCGGCAGCCTGGCGAGGCGTCGAGGTCGACCGGGTGCGCCGCCACGAGGCGCGCGGCCGTCGCAGAGGTCGCCGCACGCGCGAGGCGCCGAGGAGGAACCACGCGTGCGCCGCCGAGACGCGACCTGCGCCGTCGCGCGCCCGCCACCGCGGCGTGCGCCCGGGCGACGCGTGACATGACCGCGCTCTTCCTCGGGCGAGAGCGACGGGCGTCGACGCGCCCGCCGCCCCAGAGGAGGTCGCCGCGCAGGTCGTCTCCGCGCAGCGCGTAGAGTGCCCGCGGTCACCTCGTCGACGCGGGAGCTGGAGGCGCTTCCGTCGACCACGGCGCGCGACACGACCCGCGACGTCGGCGCGCCGAGGGCGTCGGTGATCCAGACGAAGACCGCGTCGGCGAGCAGCGGCGCGATGGGGCGCAGGTCGTGGCCCGCGTCGCGCAGCCACGCCTCGGCCACGTCGGCGTCGCCGCCGTGAAAGCCCATGGAGTACCAGCCGACGGTGAGCCCCGCCGCGCCGGCCTCCGCGGGGCGGAGCGCGTCGGCGAGGCCGCGACCCAGCGCCGCCGCGCGGTTGATCGACGAGGCGAAGCGCATCGCGGCGTCGGCGCCCTCGATCTCGGGCTCGGGCACCGCGGCGAGGAGCGCCCTCGCGGCGAGCGAGCCCGAGCGCGCGGCCCAGAAGAGGCACCGTCTCGCGGGCGCGTCGGCCGGGAGGAGCCGCGAGAGGACGGGCGGGAGCTCGTCGACCCGATACGTGACGAGCGTCTCTCGCTCGGGGCTCGTGGGCGCGAACTGGCCCGAGCGCGCGGAGTAGCCCACGGCGCCGGGGACGAGGCAGAGGCGCGTCCAGAGGTCGCGCGCGAGCGCGTCGGGAGAGCCGGAGCTCGCGGCGGCGGCGCGGAGCGGGCGCACGGTGAGCGCGCGGGTCGCCGTCGAGAGCCGCGCGTCGCGCGTGGGTTCAACGGGCGCGGCCGGTCGTGAGCGAGGCGGCGGAGGCGCGTCGCGGTCGGTGACCCGCGCCGACGCGCCGTCGCGCGTGACGGTGGCGTCGCGCCCGCGCAGGGAGAAGGTCGCCCCCGGGAGCGTCTGCGTCGCGTTGTGGAGCATCGCCTGGAGCGAGGGGGATCCCGCTTGCAGGTACACGGCCCGTGCGTCTCGCCTCATCGCCCGAGTGGACCACCCCGCGCGCGCCGAGATCAACGCGCGCCCCGTTGGAACGCGCCGCGTGTTGCCCCACCATGCGCGCCCCATGAACCGCACGGTCGACGTCGCCTCGTCCCTCCTCGCCTCGGGCCTGCGCCTCGGGCTCGGCCTCGCCGCCACCTCGGTGGGGCCGCGCCCCGCGGAGCCCATCCACCTCTACGAGTTCGAGGCCTGCCCGTTCTGCCGCAAAGTGCGCGAGGCCCTCACGGCGCTCGACCTCGAGGCGATGATCTTCCCGTGCCCCAAGGGGGGCCCGACCTACCGCGACGATGTCGTGCGCAAGGGCGGCAAGGCGCAGTTCCCGTACATGGTCGACCCCAACTCCGGCGAGGCGCTCTACGAGTCGTCGGCGATCGTTCGGTACCTCTACGACCGCTACGGCGAGGGCCCCGCGCCCTTCGTCCTCGCCACCGACGTGACGGTGCCCCTGGGCTCCGTCGCCTCGCTCGCGCGCGCGACCCGCGGCGGGCGCTACCGCCCCGCGAAGAAGCCCGACCAGCCCCTCACGCTCTACAGCTTCGAGGCCTCGCCCTACTGCCGCATCGCCCGCGAGCGCCTCTGCGAGCTCGAGATCCCGTACCGCCTCGTCAACGTCGGAAAGGGCTCGCCCTCGCGCCCCGCCTTCGTCGCGCGCTCCGGACGGATGCGCGTCCCCTACCTCGTCGACCCCAACACCGGCCGCGAGATGTTCGAGTCCGCCGACATCGCGCGCTACCTCGAAGACACCTACGCGCGCTGAGACGTACCCTCGCGCTCCCCACGATGGCCCTCACCGCGACGATCTATCACCTGCACGTCGACGTCTCCGACGTCGACCGCGGGGTGTACGAGCACCTCGACCTGCGCCTCGCGCGCCACCCCTCCGAGTCGCTGCGCTACCTCGTCACGCGCGCGCTCGCCTACTGCCTCTCGTACGAAGACGGCATCGCCTTCTCGAAGGACGGCATCGCCTCCACCGACGACCCGCCCCTCGCGGTGCGCGACCCCACGGGCATCCTCCTCGCGTGGATCGACGTCGGCTCGCCCGCCGCCGAGCGCCTGCACAAGGCCTCGAAGGCCGCGCGCCGCGTCGCGCTCTTCACCCACGCCGACCTGAACCAACTGCGGCGAGAGGCGAACTCCCGCCCCGTGCACAAGCTCGACGCGATCGAGGTGTGGCGCTTCGAGCCGGAGTTCCTCGACGCGGTGGGCGAGCGCCTCGACCGCAACGCGAAGCTCGAGCTCACGCGCACCGACGGCAGCCTCTACGTCACCGTCGACGGCCGCGCCCCCATCGAGACCACGCTCACCCTCGCCTCGCTCGCGGAGTGACCGCCGTGCGCGCGCCGACGAAGCTCGTGTTCCTCCCCGGCGCGGGGGGATCGCCCTCGTTCTGGGCGCCCGTCGCGTCGCGGATCGCCGCCCCGCCGCGCCGCGCGCTCCTCGGGTGGCCGGGCTTCGGCGACGTCCCTCACGACCCGAGCGTGCGCGGCCTCGACGACCTCGTCGCGCGCGTGGTGGCCGAGATCGACCAGCCCTGCGCGCTCATCGCGCACTCGATGGGCGGCGTGGTCGCGCTGCGCGCCGCGCTCACCGCGCCCGAGCGGGTGACGCACCTCGTGCTCGCGGTGACCTCCGGCGGGGTCGACGTGCGCGCGCTCGGCGCCGCGGACTGGCGCGCGGACTTCGTCGCGTCGCGCCCGAGGGCGCCGCGGTGGTTCGTCGACGACCGCACCGACCTCAGCGACGCGCTCGCGCGGGTGAGCGCGCCGACCCTGCTGGTGTGGGCCTCCAACGACCCGATCAGCCCGGTCGCGGTGGGCGAGCGCCTCGCGGCGTCGCTCCCTCGCGCCTCGCTCCGCGTGGTCGAAGGCGCCGACCACGACGTCGCCGTGACGCACCCAGACCTCGTCGCCTCGTGGATCGACCTCCACCTTCACGGAGACCCGTAGATGCTTCGCCGCCTCGCCCTCGCGCTCGCGCTCTCCCTGGGCTGCTCCAGCGACCCCGCGCCCACGGCCCCCACGCCCGACGCATCGCCCGTCGACGCTTCGGTCGTCGACGCCCCGGTCGCCGACGCGGCGGACGTGGTCGACGCGCCCAGCGACGACCCCTGCGACGCGCCCATCACGGGGCTGCCGCCGACGCTGACGCTCGACCCCTTCTACGTGAAGTACCTCGACGCGTCGGGCATCCCGATCGTGAGCTCGCGGGTGACGAGCGACGCGGCGCTGCGCGCGGCGTGTCGCATCGCGCGGGCGATGGTGAGCGCGCGCGACGACGTGTACCAGGCGATGCTGCGCAACCGGGCCCGCGTCGCGGTGATGGCGCGCACCGAGATGACCACGGACATTCCCGAGCACGCGTACCTCGCGAGCGACCCGATGACCGACTGGAACGCGCGGGCGAGGGGGCTCGGCGCCACGCTGGAGCGGCCGGTCACCACCTGCGCGGAGGAGAACCTGTTGTGCGAGGTGGTCGACCGCTACCGCGGCGCGAACATCTTCGTGCACGAGTTCTCGCACGCGATGATGAACCTGGGCATCGGCACGGCCGACCCCACGTTCGTTACGCGGATGCGCGAGGCCTACCGCGACGCGCGCGCCGCCCACCTCTGGGACGACACCTACGCGGCCACGAACATGGACGAGTACTGGGCCGAGGGCGTCACGATCTATTTCAACGTGAAGCTCCAGGCGATCCCGGGCGATGGCATCCACAACCACGTGAACACGCGGGCGGAGCTGCGGGATTACGACCCGGTGCTGCACGACCTCGTGGCCGAGATGTTCCCTGGGATCGACGCCCTGCCCGTGTGCTTCATGGCGCAGTAGGATCCTCCCCGTGGGGAGGAGCGATCGATGAAGCGCTGCCCGGTTTGCGGCAGGACCTTCGGCGACGAGGTCGCGTTCTGCGCCTTCGACGCGAGCGCGCTGGTGGGCGGCCTCGACGCGACGATGCTCGCGCAGCCCGGGGCGCGCACCGAGGCGGTGCCCGTGTACGTCCGCACGCAGGCGATGAGCTCGACGCCACCGCCGGTGGTCGCGCCGGCGCAGCGATCTCTACGCGCGGGGCCGATGCTCGCCGTGCTCGGCGCGGGCGCGCTGGTGGGCGCGGTCGGCGTGGTGTGGCTCCTGCGCGGGCGAGACGCGGGCGCGCGACGTCGTGCGACGGGCGCGTCGACCCAGGCCACCCGCGCCGCCGCTCCGCGGGCCGAGTCCGCCGGGGCGCCGATGGCGCGGGCCGCGTGCGCGATCACCTCGACGCCCACGACGATCACGCCGCGGGTGATGGCGGGCGACGACAACCTCCTCGCGCGCAGCGGTGACCGCGTCGCCGTGGGCTTCGCCGCGCCGCCGCGCTTTCGTCACGGCGGCGACGACCCCGCGCTGGTCACCCTCGGGTGGGACGGCGCGGTCACCGCCGTCGTCGACCCGCCCTCGCCGAGCGACGCGCGCGGGCTCACGCAGTCTCCCTTCGGCGTGGCGCGGGTGCGGCCGTGGTTCCGCGATGGCGAGGTCACGTCGATCGTCGACGCGGTCGAGCGCTCGCCCTCCGGCGCGCTCACCCTCCGCTGCGGAGACCTCGCGTCGGCGCTCCACCACGACGACGACCTGGGCTCCGTCACGTGGAACCCCACCGCGATCTACTTCTGTCGCACCTTCCCCGTGGCCGACGGTCCGCCCGCGGTGCTCGGGGTGCGACCCAACGGCGGAGACGGCCGCAGTGTCGAGCTCGTTCGCTGGGGTCCGTCATGGGATCAGGTCGAGCGCCTCTGGCTCCTCCCGCGCGACGCCGACCCGGGCGCCGTCGACCCGCTCGCGGAGCTGCGCCGACGCGACACGCTGGGCGGGAGCGACCTCCTGCACGTGCCCAACTTCGGCTACGCGTTCGTGTTCCGGTACCACGGCGCGATGCGCTTCGCGTGGCTCGACGAGTCGATGCACCTGCGCGGAGAGCTCACCGGCGTGCCCTCCCTCGGCGACGAGCCGGGCCGACCGAGCCTCGCGTACAACGGCCGCGCCGTGTCGCTGATCTTCGCGGACCGTCCTCGACGCGGGCGCCGCTCCGACGCGCCGACCCCGTACCGCGTACATCGCGTGTCGATGCGGCCCGGCGAAGCGCCCGGGCTCCCCGTCGCGCTCGCCGCCGAGGCCGCCGAGGTCGACGAGTTCGCGCCGTCGATCGCGGTGCTCGCCGACGGCTCGTGGCTCGTCGCGTCGACCTACGGCATGCACCGACGCAGACCGGGCGACGCGCCGCGGCAGGTGATGCTGCGACGCTGGTCCGCCGACTGGTCCCGCGCAGACGCGCCCGTGATGGCGACCGCCCTCGGCGCGGCGTCAGACCCCGAGGTGATCACCGACGGCCACCGCTTCGTGATGGTGGCCGCCGCGGGCGAGGGCCGCGAGCGCTCTCTCGTCGCCGTCGGCGGCCGCTGCGACTGATCTCTCAGCGCGCGACGACGGACGTCGGTCGCTGCGCGTTCGCGACCACCGAGGCGCGGTCGGCGTGGTCGTCGACCCAGCGGTCGAGGTGCGAGAGCGCGTCGCGCCAGAGCACCCGCTCGGCCTCGGGGCGGAAGAAGCCGAAGTGGTCGACGCGCTTCATCCCCGCGTCGCGTGGGGTGAGCATCCGCAGCGAGGTGCGCGACGGGTCGTAGCACTCCGCGAGGGCGGCCACGCCGCGCGGGGCCGCGTAGGTGTCGTCGGTGAAGCCCACGCTCACCAGCTCCCCGGGGAAGCGCTTGAAGCGCTCCTCAGCGCCGCGCACGTGGTCGAGGAGGTAGCGCGGGGTCTTGAGCCAGCGCGTCCACTCGAGCATGGCGTTGGGAGGGATGTCTTCGCCCATGCCCGTCCACGCGGGGAGGTAGCCGAAGGCGCGGGTGAGGGAGGGCATCGCGAAGCGCATCAGGAACTGCATCCGTAAGCGCTCGACCCCGTCGTGGTAGCCCCAGTGCCCGAGCTGGCTCGCGACGGTGTAGAGCCCGTCGACGCACCGCGCGGCATCGGTGATCCCCGGCACCTGTCCGCCGAAGGAGTGCCCCACCGCGAGGCGCGGACCGTCCTGCCGCGCGAGCCAGTCGAGGGCCGCGGCGTGGTCGAGGGTGGCCCACTGCGTCGCGGTGACGGGTTCGTCCTTGGGGTGACCGACGAGCGAGTCGCCGATGCCGCGGGTGTCGAAGGTGAGCACCTCGAAGCCGCGCTCGGCGAGCCAGGTCGCGAAGCGGCGGTAGTACCGCTGGCGCACCGCGTAGGCGCCCAGGATCACCACGGGCGCGCGGACCCTCCCGTCGGGCACGTAGCGCGTCCCCGCGAGCACGCGCCCGTCGGCGGCCAGGAGTGGGTGAGGAACGATCGTCGGCATGGCGTTCACCTCCGTTCGCGAAGGATCTGCGCGCGCACCCCCCGCGCCTCCAAGGCCCAGCGCCGCAGCGCGAGCCTGCACGCACGCAGGGGCGCATCGCCTACACTGCCGCGGTGCTGTCGTGGGACGACCTCCGCTTCGCGCACGCGCTCGCCGAGCAGGGCTCGCTCGCGGCGGCCGCGCGGCACCTGAAGGTCGACGCCACCACCGTCGGACGTCGCGTCGCCGCGCTCGAAGAGTCTCTCGGCACGCCGATCTTCATCCGCTCGGCGAGCGGCTGGCACCCCACCGCGCGCGGCAAGGAAGTCCTCGCCGCCGCGGCACGCGCCGCCGAGGCGGTGCGTGAAGCGACCCGCGCCGCGAAGGACGAGGGCTCTCCCCGCGGCGTGGTGAGGCTCACCACCTTGGAGTCCGTGGCCTCGTGGTGGGTCGCGCCCTTGTTGCCGGCCTTCGCCTCGCGGTGGCCCGAGGTCTCGGTGCACCTCGTGTGCACCGACCGCCCGCTCGACCTCGCGGCGGGCGAGGCCGACATCGCGATCCGCGTGGGTCGCCCGAAGCAGGGTGAGCTCGTCGCGCGACGTCTGGTGACGATCCGAGAGCGGGTGTACGCGTCGCCCGCGTGGCTCGCGGCGAGGGGCGTGAGCGCTGACGCGATCACCTCGCTCGAAGACCTCCCGGTGGTGCAGGTGGCGGGGAGACGTCCCGACCCGTTGACCGCGTTGGGTCACGCGCGGGTGGTGCTGCGGAGCAACAGCGTGAACGCGGTCGCCGCCGCGGTGCACAGCGGCGCGGGGGTGCTGCCCGACCTCGTGGCGAAGGGGCTGGGGTTGGTCGCGCTGGGCGCGCTGCCTCGCTGGAGGAGCTGCCCTTGTGGCTGGTGAGCCACGCGGACCTTCTGCGATTGCCGAGGGTGAGGGTGTTGTTCGACGCGCTCGCGTCGGCGGGCGGGTGAGGGGAGCGGGTCAGCGCACGACGGGCGCGGCGCCGGTGAAGTCGACCACGCCCTCGCGGCGCTCGACCTGACCGACCAGCCCGATGCGGCCGCGGGCGACCTCGTGGTTGCCGCGCGCGTCGGCCACGGTCACCGCGACCTCGTAGTGCTCCATGGGCTGGAACTCGTCGGGCCCGCGGTGCAGCACCGTCTGGTGGAAGAAGACCTGCTCGGAGGGGTTGCTCAGCGCCACGCTCTGGTTCGAGATGTAGCGGCGGGTGCGGCCCTCGACCTTGTAGAAGACCAGGTTCACCTCGCTCGAGCGGGGCGGGCGCGAGAGGAAGGCCATGAACTGCACCCGCCACACGTGCGACTGTACGTCTTCGGTGACGGACTGCACCCGGTTCGCCGTGGCCCACGCGCGGATGTTGCCGTTGAACTCCCGCGGCGGGCGGCGGTTGATGAACACCAGCGAGCCCGCGCTCTGCGCCTCTGCGCCGTGGCTCGTCTGCACCAACATCGTCGCCGCGAGCAGCGCGGCGGGGACCAGGCGTCGCATCCGTTCTCCTTCGTGAGTGAGGGGGTGTCGCCCCGCGGCTCGCGGGGGCCGTCGAATCTACCGGACGGAGCTCTCCTCGCAAGGGTCACACCCCTGACCATCCGACCCCGCGCACCCACAGCGCGCTTGTCGAAAACTGGCCGCGCGCCGGAGCTCCGTGCCAAGGCCCGACGCCGATGCAGCCGCCCGCGACGCCCTCGGCCCGAGCCCTGATCGACCGCGCGAGGGCCATCGCCGCCGACGCGCGCGTCACGCCCGGCACGCTCCACCTCCTCGCCGCGGTCTTCGAGTCGCCCTCGACCCTCGCGCGCGCCCTGCGCTCCCGCGGCCTGCGCGCGAACGACCTGCGCTCGCTCCGCGGCCCCGTCGACGAGCCCCTCAACGCCCTCTCTCGCTCCATGGAGCGCGCGCAGCAGCTCGCCGCGCAGCGCGGCGTCACCGAGGTGACCGGCGAGCTCCTCTTCGTCGCCGCCCTCGTCGAGCGCGAGTGCGCGATGGTGAAGCTCCTGCGCGCGAACGGCCACGACCCGGTGCGCCTCGCCGAGGAGCTCGCGGGCCTGCTCCCCGTCGCGCGCCCCGCGCCCGTGCAGCGCGCCGTCGCCGCGCCCGCCGCGCGCCCCGTCGCCCGCGTCGCCGGGATGGGCCCCACCGCGCCCGTCCCGCAGAACAGGTGCACGATGCTGTCGCGCGTGCGGCTCTCCCCTCGACGCACGGATGGTGTCTCCGTCGCCCGCGCGCCCCGGCGCCCGCGCCCGCTTCGTCGCCCGCGCCCGCGCCCGCGTCATCGAGCGCGAAGCCCACGCGCGCCTCGCGATCACCGCGCCCGAAGGAGTCTCCGTCTCCCACCTTCGACCTGCGCGCGACGCCCGTGCTCGCGTCGCTGGTGATGCCCCGCGAAGACCGCGGCGTCGAGGGCCGCGAGGCCGAGCTCTCCCGCGTGCGCGACGCGATGGGTCGCGCGCAGGCCAAGGGCGCGCTGCTCGTGGGCGCTCCGGGCTCGGGCCGCACCGCCGTGATCGAGGCCCTCGCGTCGCGCGCCGACCGCGCGGTGGTGTGCCTGCGCCACGCCGCGCTGGTGGCCGAGCTCCGGTCGGGGCCGCCCGAGCGGGTGCGCGCGCTCTGCGACGAGCTCGCGAAGTCGCGCGGCGCCCTGGTGCTCGCGCTCGACCCCGTGGCGCCGTGGTTCTCGGCGCGCGAGACGCCCGAGGAGCTGCAGTTGGAGCTGCGCGCGACGCTCCAGTCGGGGGCCGCGCCGTGGGTGGGCGTGGCGACGGCCGAGGAGGCCCGCCGTCTCGCCGAGGTGGAGCCCTGGATCGAGCGCGCCGCGCTGCGGGTGGAGCTCGACGAGCTCACCGGCGAGGCCCTCGCGTCGGTGGTCGACGCGCGCGCGGGCGCGCTCTCGGAGCGGCACGGGGTCGCGCTCGAAGACGGCGCCGCGCGCAGGGCCCTCGCGCTCTCGGAGCGATACCTCGGTGGAAGGGCCCAGCCCGACCGCGCGCTGGGCGTCGTCGACCTCGCCCTGGCCCGCGCGAAGCGGGAGGGACACACGACCTTGACGTCGGGTGTCGTCGCGGCCGTGGTGGCCGACGTGGCGGGCCTGCCCGAGTCGCGCGTCGCCGCGACGGACCGAGAGCGCCTCCTCGCGCTCGAGGCCGAGCTCGGACGTCGCGTGGTGGGCCACGCCGACGCCATCGCGCGCGTGGCGAGGGTGATCCGACGCAACGCCGTGGGCTTTCGCGGGGCGCGGCCAGTGGGGACCTTCTTGTTCCTCGGGCCGACGGGCGTGGGCAAGACCGAGACGGCCAAGGCGCTGGCCGAGGCGCTGTTCCCGGGCGCGGCCCCGATGACCCGCTTCGACATGGCGGAGTTCAGCGAGCCCCACGCCGTCTCGCGCCTCGTGGGCGCGCCGCCCGGCTACGTTGGCTACGCCGACGGGGGCCAGCTCACCGAGGCCGTGCGGCGACGTCCGTACCAGCTCCTCCTCCTCGACGAGATCGAGAAGGCCCACCGCGACGTGATCGAGGCGCTCCTGGGCCTGCTCGACGAGGCCCGGCTCACCGACGGCCGCGGCCGCACCGCCGACTTTCGCAACACCGTCGTCGTGATGACCTCGAACCTCGGCGCGGAGCTCTACGCCCCGACCCCGCGCGCGCGCGCCATCGGCTTCGGCCCCAGCGCCGACCCCACCGAGCTCGCCGACCCCGCCCGCGTCCTCGACGCGGCCCGCGCGGCGCTCCCGCCCGAGGTGTGGAACCGCATCGACGAGCCCCTGGTCTTCGGCGCCCTCGCGCGCGGTGAGGTCGCCGAGGTCGCGCGTCGGATGCTCGCCGACAGCGCGGCGAAGCTCGAGGCCGAGCAGGGCGTGGCCGTCGAGGTGCGCGACGCGGTGGTCGACCTCCTCCTCGCGAGCGGCGGGTGGGAGCCCTCGCTCGGGGCGCGCCCGATGCGCCGCGCGGTGGCCCGCTGCGTCGAGGCCCCGCTCGCCGACGCCGTGCTCCGGGGAGAGCTTCGCCGCGGCGACCGCGTGTCCCTCGGCGTGGCCGACGGCGCCGTGCGGATCGAGCGTTGATCGCGCGCGCGGCGCTTGATCCCGTAGGGCGGTGGGGGCATGGTCGCGCGTCGCATGAGCGAGGGTGACGACGAGCGGCCGGAGTTCGACCTGCCGAGGCGCTTCGGGCGCTACGTGCTGTTCGACCACATCGGCCGCGGGGGCATGGCCGAGATCTACCTCGCGCGCGGCACCACGCAGATGGGGGCCTCGCGGCTCGCCGTGGTGAAGCTGGTGCTCAACCGCTTCGCCGAAGACCCCGCCTTCGCCACGATGCTCGTGAGCGAGGCGAAGCTCGCCGCGCGGCTGTCGCACCGCAACGTGGTGCAGACCTTCGACCTCGGCCGCGAAGAAGACCGGCTCTATATCGCCATGGAGTACGTCGAGGGCTACGACCTCACGAAGCTCCTGCGCAGGCTCGCGGCGAAGAAGATCGGCCTGCCCGCGGAGTACGGCTTCCTCGTGGCGATGGAGACGCTGCGCGCGCTCGACTACGCGCACCGCAGCGCCGACGAGCAGGGGCACGCCCTCGGGATCGTGCACCGCGACGTGTCGCCCTCGAACATCCTCATCTCGCTCGAGGGCGAGGTGAAGCTCTGCGACTTCGGCATCGCGCGCGCCGTGATGGACCTCACCGAGCTCCCCGAGGGCGCGCTCGAGGGCAAGGCCGCGTACATGTCCCCCGAGCAGGCGAGGGGAGAGCGCATCGACGCCCGCGCCGACGTCTTCTCCGCCGCGATCATCCTGTGGGAGCTCCTCGCGGGTCGACGGATGTACCGCGCCCGCGACGGCAAAGACGCGCTCACCCTCGCGCGCGAGGGCGCCGTACCGCCCCTGCCCGATCGGGGCCTGCCCGAGCAGAAGGCCCTCGAGGCCATCGTGATGAAGGGCCTCGCGCCCGACCGCGAGCAGCGCTACGCGACCGCGGGGCTCATGCTCCGCGACCTCGAAGACTACGCCCTCAAGGCCCGGATGATGGCCTCGCCCATCCGCTTCGGGAGCTTCCTCTCCGAGCAGTTCGAGCACGAGATCGTCTCCGAGCGCCGCGGCCGCGAGCAGGCCGCCCTCTCGGTGGTGGCGCCCGTGCCCGTCGAGGTGATCCCCGACCTCGCGCGCGACGACGACGCCCTCGTCGCCCCGCCGCAGGTGTCGTCGGTGCCCGTCGCCTCTCCGCGCCGCACGCCCGCGCCCTCTCCCGCGCCGTCGTACGTGCCCGACGGGTCGGTGCCCACCTCCCTCGACGACCCCTCGATCCCGCCGCACCCGACGCTGCCGAAGTTCCCGCCGAACCAGCTCCCGGCGCAGCTCCGCGCGAAGCCCCCCGAGACCCTCGACGCGCCCGCGCCGCCCGTCGTCTCGGTGGCGGTGCCCACGCCCCTCACGCAGCCCGACAACGCCGTCGCGGCGCCGATGCCCAAGCGATCCCCCGGGCTCATGGTGGCCGCCGCCCTCGCCGTGCTCGCGCTGGTGGCGGCGGTGTTCTTCGCCGCGCGGTGACGCGGGTGGCGGCCCGCGAGCGCGTCGACAAGGTCCTCGTGGCGCGCGGCCTCGCCGAGAGCCGCGAGCGCGCGCAGGCCCTCTGCATCGCGGGCAAGGTCTTCGTCGCGGGGCAGCGCGTCGACAAGCCCGGCACGGCCGTTCCCCTCGACGCCGAGGTCACGGTGCAGGGAGACCCCTGCCCCTACGTCTCCCGCGGAGGGTTGAAGCTCGCGGGCGTGCTCGACCCCCTCGGCGTCGACCCGACGGGCCGCGTGTGCCTCGACATCGGCGCGAGCACCGGCGGCTTCACCGACGTGCTCCTCCAGCGCGGCGCGGCGCGGGTGTGGGCCGTCGACGTGGGGCGCGCGCAGCTCCACGAGCGGATCCGACGCGACCCGAGGGTGCTCTCACGCGAGGGCGTGAACGCGCGCCACGGGCTCAAGGAGGTCGTCACCGAGCCCGTCTCGCTGGTGGTGATGGACGTGTCGTTCATCTCGCTCACCAAGGTGCTCCCCGCGGCGGCCGAGGCGCTCGACGCGAACGACCCGACGGCCGCGGTGATCGCGATGGTGAAGCCGCAGTTCGAGCTCGGGCCGCACGAGGCCAAAGGGGGCGTGGTGCGCGACGACGCGCTGCGCGCGAAGGCCGTGTCGCTGGTGGTCGACGCGGCGCGCGCGCTCGGGCTGAGTGAGAAGGGCCGAGAAGACAGCCCGGTGCACGGGCCCGCGGGCAACCGCGAGGTGTTCGTGCGCTTCGGCCGGTGACCGCCGCGGCGGAGGGTGGTACCCCCGTCGCTCGAAAGGACAGGGATGCGCGCATGAAGTTCTTCATCGACACGGCGGACCTGAAGGAGATCCGCGAGGGCGTGGCCATGGGCCTCGTCGACGGCGTGACCACCAACCCCTCGCTGGTGGCGAAGTCGGGCCGGAAGTACCTCGACGTGGTGAAGGAGATCTGCGAGGTCGTCGACGGCCCCATCTCCGCCGAGGTGCTCTCGACCGACTACGACGAGATGATGCGCGAGGCCCTCGACTGGGCGAAGGTGCACAAGAACGTCGTGGTGAAGCTCCCGCTGACCCTCGACGGGCTGCGCGCGACGCGGGCCTGCGCCGACCAGGGCATCAAGGTCAACGTGACCCTGTGCTTCTCGCCCAACCAGGCCCTCCTCGCGGCCAAGGCCGGGGCCACGTACATCTCGCCCTTCGTCGGCCGCCTCGACGACGTGAGCGAAGAGGGCATGGACCTCATCGATCAGATCGTCACGATCTACCAGAACTACGACTTCAAGACCGAGGTGCTCGTGGCCTCGGTGCGCCACCCGATGCACGTCGCGCGGGCCGCGCTCATCGGCGCCCACGTCGCCACGCTGCCCTTCAAGGTGATGGAGCAGCTCGCGAAGCACCCGCTCACCGACATCGGCCTCGCGAAGTTCGTCGAAGACGCGAAGAAGATCCCGCGCTGAGCGCGCCCCGCCGTCACCCCGGGCCGTCCGGGGGCATCTGACATTTTCTGTCTGTAGCGTGCGAGGGCTCCCTCCCGCGTCGTCGTGGGATCGGCTACAACCCTCGCGCCCGAAGCCATGGACCCGCGCGCGGAGGAGCGCGCGGGAGGCGCACGGGCGCGAAGGGAGGTTCGACGATCCAATGGCCAAGGCAAAGACCACCGGGGGTAGCGGCGGAGCGAGCACCAGCGGGGCTGCAGACCCGAACGCGGCGGCGACGAGCGCGCCCGCCCCCGCGGCGGCGGCGGCGGTGTCGATCCCCGTCGACGAGCACTGCCACCTCAAGAGCACGGGCAAGGTGGTCGACGACTACGACGCGATGCTCAACCAGACGAACATCGGCGCGAACAACAACAAGTTCTACGTCATCCAGGTCATCGACGACGGCAAGGGCAAGTTCTGGTGCTGGAACCGCTGGGGCCGCGTGGGCGAGGGCGGTCAGAGCGCGCTGAAGGGCAACGGCACGCGCGACGGGGCGATCCGCGAGTTCGAGTCGAAGTTCAAGGACAAGACCAGCAACGCCTGGGCGAACCGCAAGTCGTTCAGCCCGAAGGCGGGCAAGTACACCCTGATCGAGATCGACCGGAGCGCCGACGCGGCGAAGAAGGCCGAGGAGGTCGAGGCCAAGCTCAAGGGCATCGACAAGGAGGCCGCCAAGCTCCAGAAGCCCAAGAAGGGGATCGCGAAGTCGAGCCTCCACCCGTCGGTGGAGAACCTGATGACGCTGATCTTCAACCACGACGTGTTCCGCGGCGCGATGGCGTCGTTCGACATCGACGTGAAGAAGATGCCCCTCGGGCAGCTCTCGAAGTCGCAGGTGATGAAGGGCTACGACGTGCTCACCGAGCTCGAAGACGCCGTCAAGGCCGGCAACCGCAACCAGATCAACACGCTCTCGTCGCGGTTCTACACGCTCATCCCGCACGCCTTCGGCCGGCGCGTGCCGCCGCCCATCGACACCGAGGAGCTGCTCTCGAAGAAGAAAGACATGCTCAACGTCCTCAACGACATCGAGATCGCCCTCGCGATGCAGAACGCGCAGAGCGCCGCGCCGCCGCCCGCCGAGGAGCCCGAGCTCGAGCCCAACCCCGCCGACATCAACTACGGCAAGCTCAAGTGCGACCTCGAGTACGTCGACCCCAAGACCGAGGAGTACGCGCTCATCCAGCGGTACCTCGAGAACACCGGGGCCCCGTACTACAAGCTCAAGCTCGTCGACGTGTTCCGCATGCACCGACACGGCGAGGACGACCGCTTCAAGGCCCACGACGAGCTCGTCGAGCGCAAGCTCCTCTGGCACGGCACCAACGTCGCGGTGGTCGCGGCGATCCTCGGCACGGGCCTGCGCATCATGCCCCACTCGGGCGGCCGCGTCGGCAAGGGCATCTACCTCGCCTCGGAGAACGGCAAGTCGGTCAACTACGTCGGCTGGTCGGGCACCACGGGCTGCATGTTCCTCGCCGAGGCCGCGCTCGGTAAGGAGCACACCATCACCCGCGACGACTCGTCGCTCAAGGCCGCGCCGAAGGGCTACCACTGCATCGTGGCCCGCGGTCACACCGAGCCCGACCCCAAGGACGACGTCGAGATCACCATCGCCGGCAAGAAGGTGATCGTCCCCGTGGGCAAGCCCATCAAGCAGCCGCAGTACGCGAAGAGCACCTTCACCCAGAGCGAGTACCTGCTCTACTCCGAGAGCCAGGTGCGCCTGCGCTACGTGCTGCGCGTGCAGCGCTGACCGCTCAGCCCGCGTCCGTCGTGATGACCCCCGCGTCGACCGCGGGGGCGCACGCCCCGCCCACGCACGACCCCGCCGCGCAGCACCGACCCCCGCACGCAGACTGACCCGCCGGGCACTCGCAGCGCCCGCCGTTGCACATCGCCCCCGCGGGGCAGGGCCGGCCGCACATCCCGCAGTGGAGCGTCGAGGTCGGCAGGTAGACCTCGCAGCCGTTCGAGGCGTTCGCGTCGCAGTCTCCGAAGCCCATCGCGCAGGCCGTGGCGCAGCGGCCGCCCGTGCACACCGCGTCGGCGTTCTGCGCGCGCGGGCAGGCGTGCCCGCACGACCCGCAGTTCGCCGGGTTCGACCGCGGGTCGACCTCGCACCCGTTGCTCCCCACCCCGTCGCAGTTGAGGAAGGGCGCGGCGCACTGGAACCCGCACGCCCCTCCCGAGCACGTCGCCGTCGCGCGCGCCGGCGCGGCGCACCGGTTGCCGCACGCGCCGCAGTGGTTCGCCGTCCGCGTGGTGTCGACCTCGCATCCGTTGCCGACGTTGCCGTCGCAGTTCCCCCACGTTGCGTCGCACCGCCCGAAGCCGCAGCGACCCGCCGCGCACACGCCCGAGGCGTGGGGGTACGCGCAGGCCGTGCCGCACGCGCCGCAGTGGCGGGCGTCGGTCGAGAGGTCGACCTCGCAGCCGTTGGCGAGGTTCCCGTCGCAGCTCGCGCGCCCCGCGGCGCAGCGCACCGTGCACGCGCCGAGCGCGCAGACGCCCGAGGCCCCCGACGGTGACGGACACGCCCGGCCGCACGCGCCGCAGTGGTCGGGGTCGGAGCCGGGGTCGACCTCGCAGCCGTTGGCCGAGACCCCGTCGCAGTCGAGGCTGGCGCCGTCGCAGCGGGCGATCGCGCAGGCGCCGCCCACGCAAGCCGCGACGGCGTTGGGCAGCGCGCAGCGGGCCCCGCACGCGCCGCAGTGGTCGGCGTCGGTGGCGAGCGCGACCTCGCAGCCGTTGCTCGCGTCGTGGTCGCAGTCCGAGTAGCCCGGGTCGCAGGCGGCGAGCGCGCAGACCCCCGCCGCGCAGGCGCCGCGGCCCCGCGCAGGCGCGCAGGCCCAGCCGCAGCCGCCGCAGTGGAGGTCCGTCGAGAGGTCGACCTCGCAGCCGTTCGAGGGGTCGCGGTCGCAGTTCTGGCGTACCGCGGGGCAACCGCCGACCTGACAGGTGCCCGCCACGCACAGGCCCGTGGCGGCGTCGCAGCGCCGGCCGCACGCGCCGCAGTTCGACTCGTCGGTCTGGAGCGACACGCACGCGCCCGCGCAGTCGGTGTAGCCCGGCGGGCAGGGCGCGCCGCGGTCGTCGGTCACGTCACGGCGCGCGTCGAGCGGACGGTCGACCGCGGGGGGCGCGTCTTCAAGAGGGAGGTCTTCGAGGGGCGCGTCCTCCTCGCCGCCGTCGGGGCCCGGCGGGAGGACGAGCGGGTTCTGCAGCGCGCAGCCCACGAGCGCTGCGAGCGCCCAGGGCGCCACGAGGCGAGTGCGTCCCATGTGAAGTCCGGAGAGTATCGCGTCAGCCCCGCGGCACGACGCGGCACCGACCGCGGTGTCCGACCGCGGTCATGCGAACTCCAGAGCGTGTCTCGAGCATCCTCCTCCATGAGCAACGCTCGTCTGTGTTGCGGTACAAGCCCGTGAGCCCGATGCCTCCTCAACCATCCCCTGCGGCGACCGTGCCGCGCCCCCTGAGCGAGGGCGCCTGGCGCGACGCCGTGGTCGCCCGGCTCGTCGCCGCCGAGTCCGTCGACGAGATCCTCTCGGTCTCCGTCGAGCTCGCGGTCCCCGAGCTCGCGACGGGGTGCGCGCTCATCGACCGCGCCGAGGGCGACAGCCCCCGCGTCCGCACCGCGGGCGACGTCTCGCTCCTGGCCCCGGCGATCCGCGCGGTCTCCGAGGGAGACACCGACCTCGCGGCCCTCGGCGCCGACGCGCGACGCCTCGCCGACGGCGACGTCTCGCTGGCGCTGGTCTTTCACGGCGACGCTCCCCTCGCGCACCGCAGGGCCGAGCTCGTCGGCCTCGTGGGCGTGGCCCTCGGTCAGGCCCGCCGCCGGAGCGGCGTGAGCGTCGACGCGTCGCGCGCGGCCACCGCGCAGCTCTTCGGCGAGCTCATCGCCAAGGCCTCGCACGAGCTCCGCACGCCGCTGATGTCCATCCTCGGGTGGACGGGGCTGCTCCAGTCGGGCCGCCTCGACGCCGCGAAGACGGCCCGGGCCTTCGAGGCCATCGACCGCAACGCGCGCGAGCAGGCGCGGCTGGTGACCAGCCTCCTCGACATGGGGCGGGCCATCGCCGGGCGGCTCGAGGTCGAGCGCGAGCCCGTCGCGCTGCGCCCGCTGGTGGAGCAGGCGATCGAGAACGTCCGCGGGGTGCTGCGCAAGGGCGTCGAGGTGACGGTCCGCTGCGAGGAGGTCTCGACGGTGGCCGATGGTGAGCGCGTCCGGCAGGGCGTCGAGGCGATGCTCACGGCGGCGCTGAAGTCCCTCGCGACGGGCACCGTGCTGGTGGAGCTCCGCGTCGAGGGCGGCGACGCCGTGATCGACGTGACCGCCCGCACGGCGTCGGGAGAGGTCCCTTCCGTACCGTCGGGGCCGAGCCTGGGGCTCGAGATCGCGTCTCGCCTCTTCGCGGCGCACGACGGCGCCGCGGGCGTGCTGCCGAGCGGGACGATCCGCGCGCGGATGCCCCTGCGCGAAGGCTGACCGCGCGTCAGCGCGCGACGGATCAGGGTGAGCCCGGCGTCAGGGTGCGTCGCGCGAGGGAGTACACGAAGCATGGTTGTCCGCCGACGTAGTCGGCGTAGCGCGTGGCCTCGGCCGCCGCACGGGTCGCGCGCGCGTCGGGGAGCGCGGGGCTCGTCACGACGTCGTCGCGCAGCCCGCCCTCGGTGAGCTGCGAGCGGGCGACGTGTCGCCGCTGTTCACGGTGACGACGCTCGCCGCCGCCCGCACTCGGATTGCACCTCGTCGAGGCTCAACGGGCTCGTCGTTCGATCTGTTGGTCGGTGTGCTCGCGCAGAAAGTCATCGGCGACGCAAACCAGCTGGGGGACGAGCGTGGTGACCGTCGCCCGAGGCTTCAGATCGTGACATCTCCCCAAATGACCCTGTAGCCGAGAGAGTAGACGCGGACCAAAGTGCCGTATCGCCAGACTGAGTAACGAGTGCCTGCGGGGAGCAGCCACGCATCGTAGATACTCTGTTGTCCAAGTTCGTCGACCGCGACACGTCCTCGAAAGGGGTTGTTGGTTGGACCTGGGTCGAGCCTGCCAGCGAGAAAAGTCAGGGTCGAGGTCGCATCCAGGGAGGTCGTCCAGAAGATGCTCGCGGGGAACGTCGGTCGAGAAGGCGGGGTAGGCGCCACGGCGGGAGCGTCCATACGGTGCTGAAGCGCAGTGATCACCGCGTTGCACGGCGCCAGACCAGAGAGAAAGATTTTAGTGGGGCGGTAGAGCCGCTCGCGGGCGAGGAACTGGAGTGACGCCGAGTTACAGGCGCTCGCCCACAGACGTCCGGGCGGGGCCAGCAACCACGATACATCGATGTCGACTCCGCTCTCTGGAACCGGAGGTCGGAGCTTCGGGTCCGTCGCATACCACTCCCCAGGAACCGCGGCGTTGTGAAAGGAACAAACATCAACTCTGAGCGATCCACCGTCGAACTGAATCATCCGTCTCGCCTCACCGACGAGGTTGGCGTCGCGCACGGTCACGGTTCTATAGGGTGCCGCAACCCGCAGCCCCACGCCTGGACGCGCCTCGATCGGGGAAGGTCTCCAAACGCAAGCCGAAAAGGCGACATCCGACGCCCCCGACGAAGGACTCCCTTCGGTCGGTGGCACCGTCGGAGCCGTCGCGGCGCGCACTGCGACCAGGTTGTCGCAAGCTCCGCTGAACGTGCATCCACTGAACGTCAGTTCGCGTTCGCCATTCCCTTCACCGAGGTCGATATCGACGACACCGGAGAAGTTCGTCCCAGTGTCCAAGTGAAGGTCCTCGATCCGAAGTCCCTTCGGAGCCGTGAACTCCAACAGAAAACGACCACGTCCAGAGCGGGTCGCGAGACCGGACAATGACGGTTCATCTCGCCTCCTGCCACGCAGCAGCAATCCTGACATCGAGAATGTTTGAGGTGTCGACCCTGAGTCCCCGTCGAAGGACCATGTCCGCTCTCCGAGCCGAAGGGGCTCCGAGAGGCGCAAGCGAGACCGCACCTCGATCACTAGCGGCGAGGAAGGTGCCCGGTCTCCTCCTGTCTCCGTCCACTCCCAGCGGAAGAGCGCACCCCGCAGCGCGGCCTCGCAACTCGCGTGATCGACCATCGCTCCCTTGATGCCTGGGAATCGACCACCTCCCCACCAATCCGGGTAGACCGCGGTCACCGCAGCGGTCGGGAGTGAAACCCAGCCCGCGTCGGGCACCGCACCGGCGGGGTCGTCAACAGACACAAAGAAGCCCTCGTACACCGAGGTGGAGAGGAACATCGAGGTCGGGGCCTCGAGCCCGCCGAGGATCTGCACCGAAGGCCTATGCACCACATCGCTCCGAGCGAACCGGCCCTCCGGTGGCAACGGTACGATCAGAGCACCAGGCGCGACCATCAGCGTAATTGTCGGCGGCACAGACACCAAGACCGCCCCGCCCAGCCTCCAGCGCCCCGGGCGCAGGTAGATCGTACCGCCACCTTGCGGCACGAGGCCGAGCAAGTGGTCCACTGCCTCGAGGAAGGGCACGGAGAGATCCTCGACTGGGAGCGGGGCCTCGTCCGATATGCCGATTCGATGCGCGAGGTTGACGAAACGATCACCGAAGTCAGCCATCGTCAACCCATCGTCGAAATCGGACTTTGATTGAGGTTGAGGAACCAGGGTCGGTCTCGAGTCACGGGGCTCGGTCCCTCCATGCTCACGCCCAGGAAGAAGTAGACGTGCGCGGGGCCGGGCGTCCCATCCTCGACGGAGAACCCGTAGGAGGTGCGCGCCCCCAGGTTGATCAGCCGAGCCGTGTCGAAGTAATTCGCGCCGACCACGACGCGACCGGTGAAGGGGGTTCGATAGAACTTGTTGGTGATGGGCAGGGACTCGTTATCGTCCTGGTGTTGGAACCCCCGCCGCTGCGCCTTGTTGTTGGTCAACAGGCCGGAGAAGGTGATCGACCCGCCCCGGAAGAAGGGCGCGAGCCACTCGACCGCCGGCGGGTCGCAGATGAACTTCGACGCGTCCGCCGAGTTCAACGGGATGTCGCCTTCCTTCCCGGTCGCGTTGTCGAGGTGCGCGTCTTCGATATAGACGTCATAGCTGGGTCGGCCGCCGTCCATGAGCACCGCACCGACGGCCGGATAGCTCGACAGGAAGCGCTGGCTCTGCGACTCGAGGCCGAAGACAGAGACCCCCGTGGTCGCCTCTCCCGGGAAGCGCTCCACATAGATGTCGCATCCGTTGTCGCGCGCGTCGATGAAGACATTATCGGGATGGGGACCGTTGGAGTGATCCTCGTAGGTCCCGTAGCGGCCGTCCTGGCTGACGCAGACCGTCGACGGCACCGGCATCCGGGTGATGTGCAGGTTGCAGTTCGTGAGGGTGACCGTCCCGCTGTACGCGCGGATGCCCGCGCGCATCATCCCGCGCCAGAAGCAGTCGATGAAGTGTAGGCGGAGCGTCTCGTTCGCGCGGAAGTACACGCCGTCGCGGAGCCAATCGGAGTCGCGCGCCCGGTTCGTCCAATCTGCCAGCGCGGCACCCGATGGAGGAGCGGAGTCCTGTTCGAACTTACACGACTCGAATACCAACCCAAGAAGGTCCTGCCCGCCTGTTCCTGCTGCTCCAGAGGTGGGTCGATAGGGGTGCTCGAACTCTCCGACCTGCACCAGGTTCACGAGCGCCATTCGAAACACGCAGCGCCGTACCCGGCTCATCTGCGCGTCGGCGTTACCCCCACCCTTCTCCAGATGCAGGCACCCGAACGCGCGTTGGATCTTGTTATTGTCTGATGCGTCGAATTGGAGATTCTCGATGAGGAATCCAGGTGGACCGCGCACCACCAACAGGTGGTCGTTGGATGTCAGGCGCTGCGTCGTCGGGCTGCGTCCGAGCTCCTCGGACACGCGACTCAACGGAAAGGCGGGGTGAGCTTGAAGGCTTGATGTTCCTGACTCTGGCGCGGCGGCGCCCACATTTCCTCGGAGGACGAAGGGGCTATCCTCGGACCCCGGCGAGGTAGTAGACCATGGACGACGACCGATGAACAGCGGTCGTGCCACGAAGTATGACCCGGTGAGCACTACCGGAATGGCATTCGCGCTCGCTCTGCCGCCTGGTCTGATATCATTGATCGCGGCATCGAGGGCTGACTGGATGGCATCCGAGGAGTCGGGAGGGACGGGGCGCATCGAGTTTGTCGGATTGCGAACATCCATCGACTCCGCGCCCCACCACTCCGGGTACGCTTCCTTCACCGTGTCGGTCTCGAAGATCAAACTGCCGCGGTTGGTGGGCAGGCCGTTCTTGACCGTGGAATTTACGATCTGGTGCAGACCCGCCTGGATACCGCCCTGAATGTGCACAGAAAAGTCAGAGAATCGATCGCGAAATCTCGCGTCACTGCCGGGAACGTCGAGGGTAGGCATCTCCAACACCGCGCCCGGCGCGAAGATCACTGTCATCTTCGGTGAGATGGTGATGCCCATCGTGAGGAAGTACCGCCCCGGCGGGAAGTAGAGGTAGCCGCCGAGGTCCCGAAGACTCCTCACTCCCAACCCACTGTCACCATCGATGACACGATTCAGGTCTCTTGTATAGTCGACCCATCGTGGATCGTTGTTATTTTGTGGAGCGTCGAAGGGCGCGCGGATTGTGTTCCTCGCGAGTAAGAACTCACCAGCATTCACGAATTCACTTCCGAATGTTCCCACGGTGACCAGACCTCTGCTATTAATCAGCCAGAGAGAAATAAACCCGATCGCCTGAAGCGACTGTGATGTCGGAAGACCTGCTGCCAATTCTATCTGCCTGGAGTGCCCCGTACCGTATTTCGACTCGACCACTTCCGCGCGCAGTAATAGCGACATCATCACAACCATCGCCGTCAAAGTCATCACCCGTAGCGAGGTTCTCGCCGAAATTGTCGCGCACGCTAGAACTTATCAGAGTTCGTCCCCGCCACGTTACAGCTAACGTCTGCAAACCGCGAGTGCTTCCTAGAAAAAGATACGCGCTTCCGGTTCCACGCGGGTTGACCGTTGATGATGTCAGTGGAGCTTCAGGCGCTCCTGCCACGACATCTGCGTAACCGTCACCGTTGACGTCGCCCGCAGCAAGACGCGAACCGAAAACACTCCCCACGATGCCACTTGGTCTGTCTGGCGCCGTGATTGGTGCCCACCCTGTGGGCACGAAGCCTCGCTCAGTCCAACGGAGGGCCTCAACCTGGTCTGTGGTTCCTCTGAGCCACTCCAGTTGTCCGTCGCCATCCAGATCGAGGTCAAACAGGCACTGTAACGATACGATCGGCGACTCCACATGGAGGTCTCGGCGAGGATCGATGGATACTATCGTCGCACGACTGCTCGCTGGATCACTAGATGGGCTCCAGCCTCCGAAATTCAAGAGGAAGTCGCGAGCCCCATTCATGTCGATGTCCGCGGAGCAACGCATTTCGTGTAATTGGGTTGTATTCTCAAATGGCATCAGCAGCGATGGAGAACTCCGCAGTCCGGATGCGCTTCCCCAATATGCGATTACTCCAGCGGGTAGAGACGACAGGCATCTTTCTCCTCGGTGGCACTCTACGGCAGCAAGGACGTCTCCGAATCCGTCACCGTTGAAATCGCCAGCCATCACTGAGCTGTACATCGCCGAGCCAACAGCGCCAAAATCCTCAAGCGCCAGTTGCGGGCTCGCGGTCATCCTTCCTGCCTGCCCTAAATACACGACAAGATGATTGGCGTCCTCGAGATTCCGAGTTCCTGCGTCGTTGCTGACAAACCGAAGACCTCTTACCTGGTAGACAAGATCAGAAACGCCATCGCCGTTCAAGTCCGAAACGGTCCCCTGCCCAGTCGTCCACTCAAACCCTTCTTCCCCTCTGACGAAGGGTTGCAATGAATCTCCATGCGATGGTAGTCCATCTCGGCCGCCATAATGGACTACGTCAGCGCCCGCCAGTGCTAGATCATCATACCCATCCCCATTGAAGTCCCTCCACGTTCCCCAGCTCGAGTCCACCGCGGTGTCTCTGCGCGGCGCTCGGAACTCCCACGTCGGGCTGGTCCACACCACGCCTCCGTCGTCGCCGAGGCCCTCCACGCGCCAGAACCACACCGCGAACGGAAGCGGCTCCGTCGGGCGCCAACTCGTCCCCGTGGCCATCCCGGTGCGCACGTCCATGGTGAGCGCGCGGTTGCGGGCGACGGTCACCCGCGCCCGCGTCACGCCTCCCGGCAACACCCAGCGGAACGTGGGCCGCTGCGTGGTGGTGCGCGAGACCGACTGCGGCGTGATCAGCCGCGGCCCCAGCGGACGCACCGGGATGTCCAATGTCCACGCATCCGCGGTGGCGTCAGCGGGGGCGCTCGCATCAATGGATGGGCTCACATCGACAGGTCCGATCGCGTCCATGGGGGCGCTCGCGTCTGGGCAGACGCACGCGCCGTAGACGCCGAACACACTGCAGGTCTGCGCGCCGGTCGCGCCGCCCACGCAGGCGCAGGCCACGCTCATCCCAGGCACACAGCGAGGGACGGTGGCGTCCATCGGAGAAGCGTCCATCCCGGCGTCGCGGGTGGCGCCGAGGTCGTCGGGCGCGGTGTCGACCGCGGTGGAGTGATCGACGGCGGCGTCGGTGGTGCTGCCCGACTCGCTCGCGCAGCCCGCGGTGAGAGCGAGGGCGAGGGCGAGGGCGAGGCGGTCCCCCGACCCGCTCCAACGACCAGAGTGGTCGCTCACGGCTCTCACGTCACTGTGCTCTCGCTTCACCGCGCACCTCCGTCGGACGTCGTCGCGACGCCTACGGTCGTAGGTTGCCCCTTCGGGCCGTGGCTTTCACCTCATCGGGCCATTCCGCGGAGATTGAAGACTACGGTGCCCTCGTCGGCGTTGCTCAGCACCTGCCAGCGCACGTAGCGCAGGAAGCCCGTGAACCGCCGCCGGTCGCTGGCCTCCGCAGGCAGGGGTGTGAAGGCCCCCAGGGGCTTCCAGCGCCCTTCCGGGTCGGGGTCCATCGAGGTCTCCAGCCCGATCGTCGCCCACACGTCCGAGCTCGCCGTGTTGATCGCGAGCACGCTCAACTCCAGCTCCAGCTCTCGGTAGGCCCACAGATCGAAGATCGCGTCCTTGCCGGGCTTCTCTCCGATCGTGCCGAACCCCTTCTTACCGTCCATCACCACCGTCTCGGCCATCGCCGCACCTCGCTCAATCGTCGATCCAGGTCAGCACCGGGATGAAGAACAGCGTCGTGTCTGCCGCGCCCGCGCTCAACAGCGCCGCCACGGTCTGCCCTGGCCACTCGCCGTGCTCCTTGTCGAAGGGCCCCGTCGGCGGCACGCGCACGCGGACCGTCATGTCGCCCGAGAAGGCGATGCTCGAACTCTCGCCGGAGTTGTCCGGCGCCGCCGCCGTGACCGTGCCCACGCCGACGGTCAGGTACACCGTCACCGTCGGGCTCCGGCCCTCCAGCCACACCCGGTAGATCCCGGGCGCGACCGTGAGCGCGGTGGAGGCGTCGTCGTTGACCGTGAACCCGTAGCTCGACGCGCCGAGGAGCTGCGGGATGTTGTCGCAGGCCAGCGCGCTCGCCTCGCGCCGTCTCCCGCGAGAAGACTCGAACCAGGCCATGGCCCGACCTCAGCCCGCCCGACCGATGCCACGCACGGTGACCAGCACTTGGGCCGTGCCGCCTTCGTAGCCTTCCCCGTCAAGCGCCAGCGCAGGTAGCGCAGGAGCGGCTGGTTCGCCGTCGCGCCGATGGTCTTGCGATAGATGTACGCGGCGTCCTCCGCTGCTTGGCCCGGGTTCACGATCCCCCGCTGTCGACCTCGCCCACAGGCTCTTGTCGCTTACGTTGGTCGTCGCCGTCATGAAGTACAGCGTCGCCGACAGGGTCAAAGCGTGACGGCCACCTCGATGTCGATGGTCTCGTAGGCCGTCGGCTGTGTCGAGCGACCACACTTGGCAGTCCCACACAGCCTTGTCGTCGGTGTCGTCCTCGACCGAGTAGCTCGTCGGCGTCGAAATGATCTCGATGAAGGTCCATCCGTGCTCCCTGTCCGTCGGTGTCGCGGCGCCCCCGCCGCCCAGGACCGGCACGACACGGTGGACCTCATCGCCCCCCAGCCGCGTCGACGAGGGCGATCATCCCCCCGCGGTTGTCAAGCGATCGTCCAGGTGAACGTCGGATGGATCGGTGAAGGCAGGGGGTAGGTGTACCCCTGCCAGGTGGGCCACCGTGACGTGCGCGATCGAACCGCAACCCCGCGGCAGCCGCGCCGCGTTGGCCACCACACCCAGGGACCTCCCCGTCCGGGTCTCGACCCCGTTCGCCGGAGGCCAACTCCCTCTGCTCGCCGGGGGTTCAACTACCGCTCCGGCGAGGGTCGACTACCGATCAGCGGGTGAACCACCGATCCGCGGGGTTGAACCACCGATCCGCGGGGCTGAACCACCGATCCGCGGGTTGAACCAACGATCCGCGTTGAAACTATTCTCGCGTTTGTGCAACCGGGAACCCGGGTAATATGCTCAGACCGGCCACACCTGGTGACACTTTCCGGCGACTGCGCCGCGATCCGGCGTGGCCGGTGCCAGGGACCGGGCGATCGGTAACAGTGTCCGGGTCGAAGGTCGTCACGGTCCCGGTCCTCGGTGACGGTGTCCGGCGAGACGCAGATGCCAGTTCGACGAGCGGGTGACGATGACGCGACGAGCGCCAACGAGCGCTCGTCGGCCCCCGCCTTTCATCCTGGCGACGGCGCTCGCCGGAGGCATCCCTCCGTCCGTCGCCCACGCATCGCGTGGACCACCGGCGCGCAGCGCAGGGGAAGAGAGAGCAGGCCTCACGCGCAGACGCAGGGCGCGCAGCGCAATGAGGCGTACGCCGGTGACGCGACCTTCCTCGAAGCGAGCACCGTGGTACGGTCCTGCGCGACGAGACGACGCCGTCGTCAGCCCGCCGGACGCATCTGCGGCTTGGCCTCCAGACGTGTCGATCACGCCCAGTCGCACGGGGCCGAAGAAGACCTCCCCAGCGCTGCTCGTCTTTCGCGCTCAGGCCGATCAGTTGGCTCCGAGCAGCCTTACGCACGCACGCGCTTGCCCTCGCAGGTCGACGATTTCATTGACGACACCCTGAGCTGGCGCACGCCGTCGCCGGGAAGCGGGGATCGACGCGCCAGTGCGGGCAGCTCGCGTCGAGGTGGGCGTACCGCGAGGCGGGCGCCTCACCTGCCCGGCTGCCCGTGCGGCGCTCGTCGTTGAACCCGCGCGCGAAGCGATCCGCCGCACCTGCTGCGCCGGTGAGGTTGGCCTCGGCGGGGCGCGGGCCTCCGCTTGAGCGTTCGGTGCGCTCGTGGGTTGCCCTGCTCGGGGTGCCCGGCTCGATGAGCCCGTGCACGATGCCCAGCGCGGATCTCTTCACCACACCGACAGCGCGGAGGCCCCCGGCCGTCGACGAAGGCACACAGTTGTCCGAGCGATGCGCTGTGGGCAAGCCACGGCGGAACAGCCGTCGAACTCGGCCATCACCGGCTTCTTCGCGGTGCTCCGGAAGGGCCGTGGTGCACAGGATCACGCGAGTGCAGGTCCGTCACCGTGAGCGGTGCATCGTGCGCCGTCACCGAGCGCGAAGTCGCTCTTGGTCGACGCACCAGGTGTGGTTGGGGCCGTCGGGCACGGGCCGGTCGGCGCGAGGCGCGACCCATCGCACGCGTCGTCGTCGGGCACGATGAGCCCGTGGCGCTTGAGGATCTCTCCGATGGTGCTGGGCGGCTGGAAGCACGTCGAACTGCGCGGGCGCAGAGGCGAACGCGAAGCTTTAGCCCCCACCTCGGGTGAGCCTTGCGCATCTCGAGGCTTGCAGACGCGCCCGACGGGCAGGCCGTCACGCGGCGCTCCGGGTGAGGAGCGCCGATCCTCCAGCTGCGCGGGGCCGCCCTCGTTGTAGCGGTCGAGCCACTTAGCTTGGGTTATCTTGCGACTGATGCCGAAGCGCTACGGCGACAGCTCGCTGAAGGACGCGCCGGGGCCGACCTGACCGCCGCGATGAACTGAACGCGTTGATCCACTCGGGTGCTCGTCTTCCAGGGCATGACCCCGGCACCTGCGACCAAAACTGTCACCCAGGTGCCCGGTCTGACCTGTCACCCAGGTACCCGGTTCATACCGTTGTTGCAGCCACTTGAGAAAGAAGCCTGGCCTCCGCGGGTCAACGCGCGACGGTTACCATGCGACGGTTTGCTGTCCTCGCCGGACTCCATGGTGACGGTCCATCGCAGGCCGCCGCACTCGATGGCGCGCGTGGCCTCGGCCGCGGCGAGCGTCGCGCGCGTCGGCGAGCGCCGGGCCGGTCACCACGTCAGGTCGCGCAGCCTGCCCTCGGTGAGCCGCGAGCGGTGCGGCGTGTGGTGCGCGTCCCACCACGTGAGCACGCCCTCGCTGTCGACCGCGCCGAGGGCCGCGGGCGCGACGCCGAGAGGGTCAAGGCCGTACCGTTAGCCGAAGCGCGAGGCGCAGCACGCCCCGCCCGCGCCGAGCACGGTCTGCAACACCACCGCGCCCCTCGCGGCGTGATCGTCGGGAGCACCGAAGCTCCCCGGCCCGACGGGAACCTCCCCAACGACTGCAAGCGCACCGTCGCCCTCGGCGATGCGGCGCCTCGAGCGCCCACCCGCGCAGGACCCACGGCCCGCCCGCGCGGTCGTCCTCGCGCACCAGGGCCACCACCCTCCGCGGGCTGCCGTCGTCCATCGCCACCACCCGCCCCGCGCCGATCGGGTCCGCCTGCGGAAAGCTGATCCCTTGCTCGCTCGCCACCGCGAGCCTCAAGGGCTGCGGCCTGCCGCTGCGCGCTCGCAGCGCGAGGAGCACCCGCGTCGCGCTCGCGTCGATGGGCCACACGTCGTCGTAGCGCCCGAGCGCGCGACCCTGCCGCAGCTCGTTCCCCTCGATGCGCGCCACGTGCAGGCTCCCCTGCCGGTCGAACCACGGCACCCACGCCACGCCCATGCGCGAGATGGGCGTGCCCACCGAGGTCGCCGTGACGCTCAGGGTGAAGTGCTCCCAGTCGGTGCCCGGCCGCGCCGACCACCGCGCCGCCCACGCCATCGTCCCCTCGCGCCACAGCGTGATGAGACCCGCGCCGTCGCAGCTCACGGGCGGAGGCGCGTCGCGGTCGAGCTCCAGGCTCGGCGCGCGCGCGGTGGCCGCGTCGCTCCCGGCGTCGTCGTCCTCGTCGGGCGCTTCGAGCTCGCCCGCGTCGGGCGCCTCGGACGAGTCCTGCGCGACCGGCGCGCGCACGGGCACGGGCGACGGAGGCGGCGGCTCCCGCCTTCGACACCCCACGCCCGCCAGCGCGAGGAGCAGCACCGCGCGCCGCGCCCTCATCGCGAGGCACCCTACACCACGCCACCGGGCGCTCGCGAAATGGTGGTAGCGTCGCGCCCGATGCGAAGGGCCTTCGTCATCGTCGTCGCGATCGCCTCCCTCCACGGCTGTCGACGCAACCGGGAGCCTCGCGTCGGCGAGGTCGTCCCCCTGGTGCCGCCCGCCGAGCGCGTCGCGCCGCTGCGGCCGTCGCCCTCGACGGAGCCCGAGCGCTCCGTGCCTCCGCCCGCCGCGCGCGACTCCGGCGTCGCCTTCGGCCGCTGGGTCGAGGGCCGCCCCGCTCCTACGGGCGCGTTGGGGGTTCGCTTCGGCGCCACCCGCGACGAGGTGCGACAGCGCAACGCCGACGCGGGCGTCACCTGCCGCGACGCCGACCCCTACGTCTTCTGCCCGCGCGCCACCGTCGACGGCGCGCCGCCCGCGATCGTCACCTACGAGTTCTGCGGAGACCGCCTGTGCACGGTCGCCCTCGACGGCGCGCGCACGCGCGAGCCGCCCGCGATGTTGATGGAGTTCGACGCCCTCGTCGCGATGGTGCAGCGCGAGCTCGGGCCGCCGCCGACGCGCATCCGCTCGCTCGCCGCGGGGTGCAGCTCGCAGGCGGTGTGCCTCCACGCGGGGCAGTCGCGCTTGCTCGCGCGCTGGGCGTGGCACGACGGGCCCGAGGTCTCGGTCGTGGTCGACCAGGTCGAAGACGACCAGTTCGTCGCGCAGGCCGCGGTGACCTGGATCTCCGCCGACCGCGTGCGACAGGGCATCCCTGACCCTGGGCCGCCCCCCGCCGCCGACGCGTCGGCCGAGGGTGACGCCGACGTCGACGCCTCGACCCCATGACCCGCGCCCGGGGCCCCTCGCGAAGGCTCGCCCTCGCGGCGGCGCTCGCGACGACGCTCGCGACGACCCGCGCGCGCGCGCAGGGAGACCCTCGGCTCCGGTGGCGCACCGTCGAGAGCCCGCACTTCTCGGTGCACTTCTATAACGACCTCGAGCCCGTGGCGCGTCGCGTGGCCGAGGTCGCCGAGGGCGCGTACGAGCGCCTGCGCGGCCCGCTGGGCTTCACCCCCTCGCAGCGCACCCAGGTGGTGCTCTGGGACACCACCGACGACGCCAACGGCAGCGCGACGGCGATCCCCTTCAACACCGTCAACCTCTTCGTGACGGCGCCCGACGACCTGTCGGTGTTGAACCAGTACGACGACTGGGTCTCGACGCTGGTGACCCACGAGTTCACGCACATCCTCCACACCGACAACATCTCGGGCGTCGCGGCGGTGGTGAACGCGATCATCGGAAAGCAGTGGTCGCCCAACCAGGTGCAGCCGCGCTTCATCCTCGAGGGGCTCGCCGTCTACGAAGAGACCCTGCACTCCCGAGGCGGGCGCCTGCGCTCGTCGATGTGGGACATGCAGCTCCGCGCCGACGCGCTCGGAGACAACATCGCCTCCCTCGACCAGCTCGCCTCGGGCGCGAACCGCTGGCCGCACGGGAACATCTGGTACCTCTACGGCTCGTCGCTCTTTCAGTACGTCGCCGCGCGCTTCGGGCCCGAGGTCATCCCCTTCCTCACGCGCGAGTACGGCTCGATGGCGGCGCCGTGGCAGATCAACCGCGCGATCCAGCGCGCGACGGGCCACACCTGGGAGGAGATCTACGACGACTGGCGCGCGTCGCTCCGCGCCCGCTACGCGCTCCAGCGCAGGGCCATCGCCGCGCGCGGGATCGAAGAGGGCCGGCGCGTGACCTTCCAGGGCGAGACCGTGCGCGCGCCGCGCTACCTGCCCGACGGCACGCTCCTCTACGAGTCGAGCGACGGGCAGTCGCAGTCGATGATCCGCGCGCTCTCGCCCGCGGCCCTCGCGCAAGCTCACCCGCGCCCCACCGAGCTCGCGTGGCAGGGCTCGCCCTCGGGCTTCGCGGTGATCGACGCCGACCACCTGCTCGTCTCCGACATCGCGCCCCACCGCGACATCTACCTCTTCCACGACCTGCACCGATGGGCGCTCTCCCGCGACGGAGGCCTCGCGCGAGGGCTCCGAGCGCCTCACCGACGGCTGGCGCGCAGCAGCCCGACGTGCACCCCGACGGCGACACGGTGGCCTTCACCGTGAACCACCGCGGCACCACCGAGCTCGCGGAGATGTCGCTCACGGAGAGGCACCCGCGCACGCTCGTGCGCTCGCGGCGCTTCGAGCAGG
The DNA here is from genome assembly GCA_041389825.1 of Polyangiales bacterium. Lineage (GTDB taxonomy): Bacteria > Myxococcota_A > Polyangia > Polyangiales > JAEYZO01. The sequence goes on from JAWKRC010000030.1 coordinate 86,117, forward strand.
TGTACGCGCCGCGCTACAGCCCCGACGGCGCTTGGATCGCGGTCTCGCGCTGGAGCGACGGCCGCCGCGACCTCTGGCGCTACCGACGCTCCGACGGTCACCTCGAGGCGCTCACCCACGACCGCGCGATGGACCTCTCGCCGGTGTACAGCCCCGACGGGCGCTACCTCCTCTGGTCGAGCGACCGCACGGGCGTGATGAACCTCTACGCGAGGGACCTCACGACGGGGGAGGTGCGGCAGGTGACCAACGCGGTGATGGGCGCGTTCCAGCCCGCGGTGAGCCCCGACGGGAGGTCCATCGCGTACGTCGGCTACACGCCCTACGGCTGGGACCTCTACGTCATGCCCTTCGACCCGTCGCGCTGGCGCGAGCCCGAGGCGCCGCTCGAAGATTTCTTCGACCGCGAGGGAGACACGCCGCCGCCCATCGCGCCCGACCACCACGCGGGCCAGGGCACGCCGCAGCGCGGCCCGTCGCGCCCCGTCGCGCTGCGCGTTCACGACTACGACCCCTGGGCGACGATGCGGCCGCGCGGGTGGCTGCTGGAGTACGGCGTCGACGGCTTCGGCCCGCAGCTCGCGGTGCGCGCCCTCGGCGGAGACGTCGTCGGGCGACACCTCGTGGAACGCGGCGGCGCACGCGGGCCTGCGTGCGCGGCGACCCCTCTTCGACGCGACCTACGTCTACCGCGGGACGCGACCGACTGCGCGTGCGCGCGTACCGCACCGTCGACGCGGGCTCGGGCTACGCGTCTCGGGCCGCAACACGCAGTGGGTGGCCGAGCGCATCGGCGGCGAGAGCGAGGTGAGCGTCGGGTTCCCGGGCGTGTTCGACGCGCACTCGGTGTCGCCTCCTACGAGGCCCAGTGGGTGCGCGCGCTCGGGGGCCTGCCGCTCTACCGACAAGGCATCAACCCCAACGACCCTCCGCCCACGGTGCCCTTCGAGGCTGGGTCAACGGGCTGCGCCTGTCGTGGGGGCTACTCGCGCGTGCAGCGCTACGCCTACTCCATCTCGGCGCAGCAGGGCTTCTCGGCCTTCGCGTCGGTGCGCGTGCTCGACCCGCCTTCGGGAGCGACGTGGGCGGCATCGACCTCTCGGACGGCGGTGGCGGGGTATTTCCCATGCCCTGGGGCAGCGGGAGGAGACGACACATCGTCGCGGCGCGGCTCGGCGGAGGGATCGCCATGACCGACGCGGGCGAGCGCGGGGCCTTCGCGCTCGGGGCTTCCCCAACCTCTCGGTGGAGTCGCTCATCGACGCGTTCCGCCTGGGCGTGAGCAACGGCGGCGTGGCGCTGCGGGCTATCCCCGCTCGCGCGCGTGGGGAGCCAGTTCCAGCTCCTGAACGTCGAGTACCGCTTCCCCGTGTGGCAGACGCGGCGGGCGTGTCGTCGCTGCCCTTCGTGCAACGAATCTCCGGCGACGTGTTCATGGACGCGGGCAACGCGGGCTTCGGCCCGTGGAGGATCGACACCCTCGCGGTGGGCGCGGGGCTCGAGGTGCTGGTCGACCTCGTGCTCGGGTACATCCTCCTTCACCGTGCGCATCGGGTACGCGGGGTTTGAGGGCGGCACCGACCAGACCTACGGCCTGCTCAGCTCACCGTTCTGAAGGGAGGAGCGGGCAGCGTCGCGCGGCGCCCGAGGAGACGGGGGCGGGGGCTCTCAGAAGAGCTGGATGCGGTAGAGCTGCGTGAGCGTGCCGGTCTCGATGTAAGCCAGCCGTCCTCGTGCACGGAGCACGAGCCGTTGTTGCCCTGGTCCACGGGAAGTCGACGATGCGCCGCCAGGCGTTGGTGGCGATGTCGAACTGCCAGATGGTCTGCCGTCGAAGCTGCCGGCCGCGTAGATGTGGCCCGAGCGGTCGGCGCAGAAGATGTCGTTGAGCGCGCCCTCGGGGTGCGGCGACATCGCGGTGAGCGTCGAGGTGGCGATGTCCCAGCGGTAGAGGTACTGCGCCGCGAAGCCGCCGAAGTAGATGCTGTGGGTGTTCTCGTCGTAGCCCACGCGCGTCTCGTAGAGGTCCGTCGACACCGAGGTCGGGAAGTACGACACCGTGTTCGTCGACTGGTTGTACCGGACCAGCGTCGCGTTGTTCGCCGCCCAGAGGTTGCCGTCGCGGTCGGTGACGGTCATCGACTCCGAGTCGCCGCCCGTCACGTCGTTCCGCACCGTCGTCCACGAGTTCGACGCGGGGTTGTAGCGGACGATCGCCGAGCCGCGGATCTCCCAGATGTCGCCCAGCGCGTGCGCGGGCGATCCCCAGGTGGCGAGGCTCACGGGCGCCGCGGCGCGGTTCTCCCAGGTGCCGCCCGCGATGTTCAAGCGCCCGAAGTCGCCGCCCGCGCCGGCGTACATGTACGCCTGCCCCGAGGGCACCCACGCCTGCAGCCCGCGCGTGATCGACGAGGTGGTCGGCGCCGACGCCCACGCCGTCCCGGTGAGGCCCGAGAAGCCCGCGAGGCGACGGCACTGCCCCGCGAGGCACGCGTTGCGCGCGGGGCACGCGTTGCCGCACGCGCCGCAGTTCGCCGGGTCGTACTGCGTGTTCACGCACGCGCCCGAGCAGTTGGTGAGGCCCGTGCCGCACGAGGCCTGGCAGGTGCCCGCCGAGCACACCTGGCCCGCCGCGCACGCGCGGCCGCACATGCCGCAGTTGTTGATGTCCGTCGACGTGTCGCGGCACACGCCCGAGCAGGCCGTGAGCCCCGTCGCGCAGGTCACGGTGCAGGTGCCCGACGTGCACGTCTGCCCGCCCGCGCAGACCCGCCCGCACATGCCGCAGTTGTTCACGTCGCCGCTCAGGTCGCGGCACGCGCCCGAGCAGTTCGTGAACCCCGTCGCGCACGAGGCCACGCACGCGCCCGACACGCACACCTGACCCGCGGCGCAGGCCATGCCGCAGCCGCCGCAGTTCGCGCGGTCGTTCTGCAGGTCGCGGCAGACGCCCGTGCACACCGCGAAGCCCGTCGCGCAGGTGACCGTGCAGGTCCCGCTGATGCACGCGCGGCCGCCGGTGCACACCACGCCGCAGCCGCCGCAGTTCGACTGGTCGCTCGCAGGTCGCGGCACGCGCCCGAGCAGTCGGTGAGGCCCGTCGCGCACGAGGCCACGCACGCGCCCGCTGCGCAGATCTGACCCGCGCCGCACGCGCGGCCGCAGGTGCCGCAGTTGAGCCGGTCGGTCTGCAGGTCGCGGCACGAGCCCGTGCAGTCCGACAGGCCCGAGCCGCACGAGGTGAGGCACGCGCCGCCCGAGCACACCTGGCCCGCGCCGCAGGCGTTGCCGCACGCGCCGCAGTTGGCGCGGTCGGTCTGCAGGTCACGGCAGGTGCCCGAGCACGCGGTCTGCCCCGTCACGCACGACACCACGCAGGCGCCCGCGACGCACACCTGCCCCGAGGCGCAGGCGTTGTTGCACGCGCCGCAGTTGAGCCGGTCGGTCTGGGTGTCGCGGCACGTCCCCGAGCAGTTCGTCTGGCCCGACACGCACGAGGTCACGCACGCGCCGGCGACGCAGACCTGCCCCGCGGCGCAGGCGTTGCCGCAGCCGCCGCAGTTGGCGCGGTCGGTCTGCAGGTCGCGGCAGGAGCCCGAGCAGTTGTCGAGGCCCGTGCCGCACGAGGTGAGGCACGCGCCCGCCGAGCACACCTGGCCCGCGAGGCACGCGAGGCCGCAGACGCCGCAGTGCGTGCGGTCGGTCTGCAGATCGCGGCAGGAGCCCGAGCAGTTGTCCAGGCCCGAGGGGCACGAGAGCACGCACGCCCCGGCGGAGCACACCTGCCCCGCGCCGCAGGCGTTTCCGCACGCGCCGCAGTTGGCGCGGTCGGTCTGCAGGTCGCGGCACGAGCCCGAGCAGTCGGTGAGGCCCGCGCCGCACGAGGTGAGGCAGGTGCCGCCGGAGCAGACCTGGCCCGCCGCGCAGAGGTTGCCGCAGGCGCCGCAGTTCGCGCGGTCGCTCTGCAGGTCGCGGCACGCGCCGGAGCAATTCGTCTGGCCCACCGCGCAGGTGAGCACGCACATCCCGCCGGAGCAGACCTGGCCCGCGTCGCAGGTGGTGCCGCAGGCGCCGCAGTTGGCGCGGTCGATCTGGGTGTCGCGGCAGGAGCCCATGCAGTCGGTGAGGCCCGCGCTGCACGAGGTCACGCACGCCCGAGGAGCACACCTGCCCCGCGGCGCAGACGTTGCCGCAGGCGCCGCAGTTGAGGCGCTCGCTCTGCAGGTCGCGGCAGGAGCCCATGCAGTCGGTGGAGCCCGCGGTGCACGAGGTGACGCACGTCCCGCCGGAGCAGACCTGCCCGACGCCGCAGGCGTTGTCGCAGGCGCCGCAGTGGGCGCGGTCGGTCTGCGAGTCGCGGCACGCGCCCGAGCACGCGGTCTGCCCGGGCACGCAGGTCAGCGCGCACATGCCGCCGGAGCAGATCTCCTCGGCCGCGCAGACGCTGCCGCACGCGCCGCAGTTGAGCCGGTCGGTCTGGGTGTTCGCGCAGTAGCGCTCGCCGCCCGCGTCGGCGCCGCCGTCGCCGCCGCCGCAGAGCGCGAGCGAGGCGCTGCACTCGAGGCCGCAGCGGCCGTTGGCGCAGACCTCACCCTGCGCGCAGGTGGTGCCGCACGCGCCGCAGTTGGCGCGGTCGGTGTCGGTGGTCACGCAGCGGCCGCCGCAGAGGGCCTGCCCCGTGGGGCACGACACCTGGCACGCGCCCGCGACGCAGACCTGGGTGCGGGGGCAGGCGTTGCCGCACGCGCCGCAGTTGTCGGAGTCGTCGGTGAGCGCGCTGCACCCCGACGCGCAGGCGGTCTGCCCCGCGGCACTGCACGTCGAGGCGGGCGTCGATGCCGCCGCCGGCTGTCGCCGCCAGCGCCGACGACGCTCGACGAGGTACAGCCCTGCGCCGCGAAGAGGCTCGCGGCGAGCAGGGCCACGAAGGATAGGAGACCCTCACAAGCACATCACTTTCAGCCTCGGCTGCCCAACGGCGACGTGCCGTGCGGCGGCTCTCGCCTCGATTGCACGTCTCTCGCGGCGCGCGGTCAAGCGAGTGGTCGTGCGGCTTGACAGCCGCTCACGCTCTCCATCATCCACTCCGCCTCCATGTCCGGAATCGCAGCGCGCGACGGAGACACTGTGCCCTGCGCGGCGTGCAGGACCGCCGTCGATGCGCTCCGCGCGCCGCAGGTCGCCGTCATCGACGAGCGGTACCGCTTCTACTGCTCGGCCGAGTGCCGCGAGCGCGACCGGCCCGCGCCCCCCGTCGACCGCGCCGCCGCCGAGCGCGCCTTCGCCGGGAGGCCCAGCCTGGTCGAGGTCGCCGACATGCTCGGCCTGCCGCGCGCGTCGCTGCCCGAGGTGGCGCTGCACGCCGAGGGCGACGTCGATGACGCGACACCGACGTCGGCCCCCGCGGAGGAGCCCGCCGACCCGACCCCGCCCGCGGCGGCGGTGGTGGCCGCGGCGACGGCGGCGATGGCCGCGGCGACGGGCCTCCCCTCGGGGGCGCGCGCCGCGGTGGTCACGCTCGCGGCGCTCGCGTCGCTCACGGTGGCGGGCCGCGAGGCCCTGCGCGCGCGGAGGGACCCTGGCGCGCCGGGGTGGATCACGGGCTGGGTCGGCGCCCTCCTCGCGCTCACGGGCGCGCTGCGCGGGGGCGTGGTGGCGGGCTCCGGGGCGCTGCGCGACGCGGCGGTGCTCGCGGCGATCGGTCCGGTGGTGGCCTGGGTGCTCCGCGCGCGCAGGGCCGCGGGGCAGGCGCGGAGCCTCGCGATGCGCGGGGCGATCCCCGAGAGCGCCGAGGTGGCGCGGCGCGAGGGCGACGACGGCGAGGGCGAGCGCGTGCCCGTCGAGCGGGTGAAGGCCGGCGCCGAGGTGATGGTGCGCGCGGGCGCGGTGGTGCCCGTCGACGGCGTGGTGCGCCGGGGAGAGGCCGAGGTGCGGCCGTGGCCCGGCGCCGAGGTGACGCGACGGAGGATCGAGGGCGACGCGGTGCTCGCGGGCGCGCGGGTGATCTCGGGCGCGCTGCGCGTGCGCGCGACGCGCAGCGGAGACGACGTGGCGTGGGCGCGCCTCGCGCGGATGATGTCGGGTCACCGCGAAGGCCCGCGCACGCTGAAGCTCGCGCGCAGGCTCGGGTGGTACGCCCCCGCGGCGCTGGCGGGCCTCGCGCTGGCGGTGGGGCTGGTGGTGGGCCTCGCGCTCGGCGGCGACCCGGTGCGCGCGGCGGCGTGCGTGCTGGCGCTCGCGCCCTGCGCGATGGTGGGCGCGGTGGTCGAGGCGCCCTTCGTCGAGGCGCTGGTGGCCGCGGCGCAGCGCGGGATCGTGTTCCGCGACGCGGCGAGCGTAGAGGCGTCGGCGCTGGTGTCGACGGTGGCGTTGTGCCTGCGGGGCACCGTCACCGAGGGGAGGATGGAGCTCACCGAGGTGGTGTCGCTCGGGCGCCGCGACGAGTCGGAGCTCCTGGCGACGGCGGCGGCGATGGAGGGCGCCGCGGGGCACGACCCCATCGCGACGGCGCTCACCGAGGGCGCGGCGCGGC
>JAWKRC010000031.1:0-90763 GCA_041389825.1 Polyangiales bacterium
CTCCACGGGGCTCGGGCTCCGCTACGACCTGCGCCTCGTCCTCTCGGGCGTGCGCATGACCGCGGGCGTCGACCTGCCCTTCACGGCCTTCGGCGACGTCCCGCAGTCGCTCTCCGACGCCCGCGCGGTCACGCCGCGCTCGATGTGGAGCTGGAACCTCCGCTTCGGCCTCGGCGGCGAGCTCTCCTTCGGCGCGGTGACGCCCTTCGTCGACCTCGTCGGCGCGGTGCACAACGCCTCCACCACGCTCACCGTCGACGGCGCGGCGCGCGAGTACGCCGCGAGCCGCTTCGGCTTCTCGGCGCGCGGCGGGGTGCGCGTCTCGCTCAAGCGGTGGTTTTTCGTGTCGGCCTCGGGCGAGGTCGGCGTCGTCGGCCCGACGACGTGGAGCGCCGACGTGGGCGTGGGCTTCCGCGTCGGGCCGTAGACCCCTGCGCTCGCGCGGGGGAGGGGCTCGACAGCGACCCCAGCGCGGGCGTTGATTCCCACCATGCGTCAGGGGTCGACCTTCGCGGTCGTGCTGTGCGCGCTCGCGGCCGGATGCGCCGCGGGCGAGGGCGTCGACGTCGTCGACGCGAGCGGGGCCGACATCGCCGCGAGCGACGCGCCGCCGGTCGTCGACGCGGGCCAGGGCGACGTCTCAGCGCCGATCGATGCGCGAGCGTTCGACGCGCCCGCCGCGATCGACGGACCGGCCGTGACCGACGTACCAGCCGTGACCGACGTGGCTTCCACTGACGTCCCGGTCGCGGTGGACGTCCCGGAGACCACCACCGACGACGCGGCGATCACCGAGGCGGCGTTCCCGCGGTGGATGGGCTGCACCGCGAGCGTCGAGGCCCTCGTCACCGTGCGCAACACCGGCACCTCGACGTGGACCGACGCCGCGGGCTACGCGCTCGGCGGCGTCGACGACAGCGACCCCTTGCACCCCGGCGAGGCCCGCGTGCGCCTCCCTGACGGCGTCTCGGTCGCGCCCGGCGAGACGCACACCTTCGCGGTGCGGATCACCGCGCCCGGCAGCGCGGGCCGGCGCGTGAGCGACTGGCGCATGGTGAGGGAGCACCTCCGCTGGTTCGGCGAGACCACCGCCCACGAGGTCAGCGTGCAGTGCGACGACGCGGGGACCGACAGCTTTCGCCTCGCGGACGTGACGGTCGTGTCGAGCCCCGACGTGCGCGGCTTCGCCGTCACCTCGCGCGTCACCGCGCTGCGCTTCCGACCGGGCACGATCCACATCGACCACGAGCGACGCGGGATGTGGCCCGCCGTGACGATCTCCGACGACGGCACCACGCAGGAGGCCACGATCTGGGTGTTCTTCCGCATCGACGGCCGCTGGTACGCGACGGGCGCCGAGCGGCTGCGGCCGAACCAGACCGACAAGGCCCTCGACAACCCGTCGTCCGCCGGACACGAGTGGCTCTACGACCCGGGCCGCTGGGGAGAGATGACCAACTACGTGCCCGCGCCGGGGGAGCTCGTGGGCTTCATGGTCGTCGCGGGCTCGACGCGCTCCGACGACCACGTGATCGCGCGCGAGCGCACCGGCGCGGTGCTGATCCGCTTTCCGCGCGACGGCGAGGAGACGAGCTATCCCCCCTTCGCGTGGCAGGAGTGAACGAGGGTCGAGCGCTCAGTCGGGCCCCGCGTCGGCGAACACGTCGCAGCGCCACGCGAGCGCGCGCAGCACCACGCGGTCGACCGCGCACTCCCCGCGGCCGTGCACGGCGAAGTCGAGGGTGGTCGCCCCGTAGGTCGCGGGCGCCGAGGGGTCGCTGTAGCCGCCGCGTCGGCAGAGCAGGTCGTACCGCTGCGCCCACGGCGTCGACGAGACCGAGACGCCGCCGCTACACGCGCCCTGGTGACGGACCGTGAGCGTCGCCTCGGCGTCGCAGCGGTAGTTCGCGAGCAGCCCGGCGCCCGTGCCGAGGCGAAAGCCGTCGACGAGGAGCGACGCGCCGCCGCCCGCGCCGATGATCAGCGCGCGGTCTCCGGGGAGGAGCGAGGGGCCGAAGCGCGCGTCGCCGGTGAGCGTGACCGAGGCGCAGCGGGCGCCGACGCAGTCGCGCTCGAAGTCGAAGCGGCGCTGCTCCAACACGACCTCGGTCGCTTCGAGGCAGCCGTCGTTGACGCACGCGACGCAGGCCGCGCAGAGGAGGGAGAGTCTCAGCGCGAGGGATTTCACGGCGCGCCTCCCACGACGAACGCGACGCTGAAGCCCGCGAAGACCGGGTCGAACGCGCTCCTGCCCGCGCCCCAGGGGAGGTATTGGAAGCCGACCTCGGTGCCCGCGAAGAGGCCGTAGCGCGCGAACTGGTGCCCCGCGAAGAGGGTGGTCGCCACGCGCGCGGACCAGAAGGTCTGCGACGCGTCGCGGAGGGAGACCGACCCGTGCGCGGGCCCCGCCTCGAGGTCGACGTGGACGCGCGTGCCCTCGACGTTGCGCCGCGGGTGCCGCGTGAGGACGAAGCGCGCGACCACGCTCAGGTCGACGACGTTGGCGTAGAGCGCGTCGGTGTTCTCCGGCGCGGGGACGTCGACGGACTCGCCGTACGGCGCCGACACCCAGAGCCAGCCGAAGCGCGCGCCGAGCTGCACCCGTCGGGAGAGCGGGAAGGTCGCGCGGAGCGCGTTCTGCACCCCGACGGAGAAGCGTCGGTCGAAGGCGCGGACCGCGGAGCGGTACGTCGAGGGCGCGAGGGCGAGCACGCCGGCGGCGCCGCTGAGCTCGACGGGGGCGCCCGCGGGTTGCGCCGCGGACGCGCGAGGGAGCGTCGCCACGCCCACCCCGAGGGCGAAGGAGAAGGCGCGAAGCATGTGGAGGAGTCGATGACGGCCGCGGGGCGCTGTCAACGGCGCGGCGGGCGCGCGCTCGGGATACCCTCCCGCGCCGTGAGCACCCTGGACAAGCGCGCGCTCTTCGACGAGCTCCTCGCCGCGGTGGAGCGCGACCTCCGCGCGCAGGAGGAGGCCCACCGCGTCGCCCTGGAGGGCGCGACGCACGCCGAGTCGAAGCCCGAGAACGACAAGGACACGCGGGCCTTGGAGCAGTCGTACCTGGCGCGCGGGCAGGCGGCGCGGGTCGAGGCGCTGCGCGACGACGTGGCCGCGCTGCGCGGGCTCACGGTGCGAGACCTCGACGATGACCACCCCGTCGCGGTCGGGGCGCTGGTGACGACGACCGAAGACGACGCTGAGGCCCACGTGCTGATCGCTCCGTGCGGAGGCGGCGCGACGCTCGCCGGGGGCGCGGTGAAGGTGGTCACGCCCGGGTCCCCGCTCGGCCGCGCGCTCATCGGGCGCGCGGTGGGCGACGTGGTGGAGGTCGAGATGGCGGGTCGACGGCGCGAGATCGAGGTCGCCGCGGTGCGCTGACGATCGCGCGAAACCCCGCGGGATTGTGGCGATTTGCTACAGTTCTCGGGCCTTGACGGCGGGGTGTCCGAGGCGTCCCATCGCGAGCGCTCTACGCGAAGGGGAAGCTGCCATGCAGGGCGACAACGTCTCTCGGGGGATCGGCATCGCCGTCGGCGTCGCGGTGTACCTCGCCTTCATCGGCGGGATCATCGCGCTGGCCTTCCGCTGGTCGCGGCGCATCCTCGAGCGCAAGCGCGACGCGCTCGGCGCGAACCTCGCCGCCGCCGGCGGACGCGTGGTGGGCGCCGCCCCGAGCGGCGGGCTCTACACGGGTCGAGAGACCGAGTACGAGGTGCAGGGGCGCCGGGTCTTCATCGACGCGCGCTACGTGAGCCGAGACTTCGTGCGCGCCAACGTGCGCGTCGAGGGAGGGCCCTTCCCCTACGTCACGCTGTACCCCGAGGGGGCGCTCCAGCGCTTCGGCAAGGCCATCGCGCTCACGCGCGAGGTGCAGCTCGGAGACGACGCCTTCGACAAGGCCGTCTACATCGACTCGCCCGAGAAGGACGACGCTCGCGTGCGCGCCCTCCTCCTCGCGCAGCCGGTGAGAGACACCGTTCGAGAGCTCCTCGCGATGGGCTTCAAGGTGCAGTTCTCATCGCGCGGCGTGGAGGCCTACCAGATCGTCTACGCGCTGCGCGGGCTCGACGGCGTTCCCACCGCGCAGGTCGCCTCGCGCCTCACATACCTCGCAGAGCACGCGCCTCGCTTCGACGGCGCGACGCTCACGCCCGAGCCCTCGCGCAGGCCCCCGCCGGTGCTCTGGCTCGCGCTCGCGGGCGTCGCGGCGGGCGTCGGCCTCGCGGCGGGGCTCTCGGGCGCGTCGGGCAGCCACCTCCTCGACGACGGCGACAACGGGCTCGCGTTCTTGATCGGGTGCGGACTCTGGGTGCTGGCGGTGGTCGCGGTGTTCTTCGCGGTGCGCGGCCGATCGTCGGCGATGACGACGCTCCTCGGCGCCGCGCTGGTGGGCCTCTTCGTGCTGCCCTGCTTCGGCGGGATGGGCCTCGCCTTCGCCGACCGCGCGCTCGACCCGAGCGCGGGCGAGGGGCGCTGGGTGACCGTGCAGCGCAAGCACAGCAAGCAGCACGACCTGCACGTCGCGTCGTGGCGACCCGGGCGCGCCGAGGAGACGGTCTACACGACGCACGACACCTGGGAGCAGATCCAGCCGGGAGACGCGGTGCGCGTGGTGGTCCACCCCGGCCTCTTCGGCTGGCCGTGGACCGAGCGGGTGACGGAGTTCCGCCACCCCTGACCGCGCGGTCAGACGGGGATGATCCCGCGCTTGCGGCGGGGGCGCTCGACGGTCTTCGTCTCGGCGAGCTCCAGGCCCCAGGCGAGGGCCTTGCGGGTGTCTCTCGGGTCGATCACGTCGTCGACGAGGCCCCAGCCCGCGCTCCGGTACACGTCGATGTAGCCCTGGATGGTCTCGACCAGCGCCTTCTTCATCTCGGGCGGCGGGTCCTCCCCGCGGAAGAGCTTGCGCGCCGCGATGCCCACCATGCCCTCGGCGCCCATCACCGAGATCTCGGCGCCGGGCCACGCCACGATCAGGTCGGGCTCGTAGGCGCGGCCGCACATCACGAAATAGCCCGCGCCGTAGGCCTTTCGCACCACCACGGTCACCTTCGGCACCGTGGCCGCGCTCATCGCGTGGAGCATCTTCGCGCCGTGCCGGATGATCCCCGCGTGCTCGACCTTCGTGCCCACCATGAAGCCGGGCGTGTCTTGAAAGAAGAGCAGCGGGATGCGAAGGCGTCGCAGAGCTGGATGAAGCGCGCCCTTGTCGGCGGCGTCGATGTCGAGCACGCCGCCGAGGTGCATGGGGTTGTTGGCGACGATGCCCACGCTGCGGCCGTTCACGCGGGCGAGGGCGGTGATGAGGTTGCGCGCCCAGCGGGGCTTGAGGTCGAAGAGGTCTCCGTGGTCGACCACCGCGCGCAGGAGCTTGTGCATGTCGTAGGCGCGGCGCGGGTTGTCGGGCACCAGGTCAAGGAGCGACTCCTCGCGGCGCTCGATGGGGTCGTCGCACGCGATCCGGGGCGCGGGCGCGTCGCAGCTCGAAGGGAAGAACCCGAGGTACTTCCGCATCGCGGCGATGCAGGTCTCCTCGTCGGCGTACTCGACGTCGCCGACGCCCGAGACCTCGCAGTGCACCTTCGAGCCGCCCAGCACCTGCTCGGCGACGTCCTCGCCCGTCACGGCCTTCACCAGCGGAGGCCCCGCGAGCGCCATCGACCCGTTGCCCTTCACCATCGGGACGAAGTCCGCGAGGCCCGGGATGTACGCCGTGCCCGCCGCGCCGGGGCCGACCATCGCCGCCACCATCGGCACCACCCCCGACATGATCACCTCCTCGCGAAAGAGGTGACCCTGACCCGCGAACTGCGAGATCGCGTCTTCGCTGTTCTTGCCGGGCTCGATGCGCGCGCCCGCGCTGTCGATGAACCACACCATGGGGTGTCGGCCCTTGAGCGCCATCTCGCGCATCCGCGTGACCTTCACCTCGCCGGTCTCTCCGATGGAGCCGCCCTTCACGGTGAAGTCGTACGAGGCCGCGCAGACCATGCGCCCGTCGACCTTGCCGAAGCCGCACACCACCGCGTCGGCCGGGGGCTTGTCGCTCCCGTCGGGGCCCGCCGCGGGGCCCATCTGCGTGCCGTGCACGCCGACCTCGAAGAACTCGCCGCCGTCGAAGAACCTCGCGAAGCGCTCGCGCGCCGTGAGCTTCCCTCGCTCGTGCTGCTTCGCGATCTTGTCGGCGCCGCCCATCTCCAGGGCCTTGGCGCGCCGCGCCTCGAGCTCCGCCACCCGCTCCCGCATCGTCGGCATCGTCGGTCGTCCTCCCTCAGCGCCCCGTCCACCGCGGGGCGCGCTTCTCCATGAAGGCCGTCATCCCCTCGCGCGCGTCGTCCGTCGCGAAGAGGGCGTAGAGCTCGTCGCGCAAGACCGGCAGCGCCGCGTCGAGCGTGAGGTCGCCCATCTTCGCCCACGCCGCGAGCCCCCGCGCCATCGCCGTGGGCGAGCGCGTCGCGAGCTCCGCGGTGAGCGCGTCGACCGCGGCGTCGAGCTCCGCCTCGGGCACGCATCGGTTGATCACCCCAACCTCCGCCGCCTTCGCCGCGCCGAACTTCTGCCCGAGGAGCATCATCTCCAGGAGGTCGCGGCGACGCACGGTCCGCGCGAGCACGGCCATGATCATCATGGGCCAGAGGCCGCGGAGCACCTCGGGCGTCGAGAAGGTCGCGTCGTCGGCCGCCACCGCGAAGTGCGACGCCGCCGCGAGCCCCACGCCGCCGCCCACCGCGTAGCCGCGCACCTTCGCCACGATGGGCTTGGTCGAGCGCACCATCGCCGCGAGGAGGTCGGCGAAATCGCCCTTGGCGAGCTCCTGCCCGCCGTCGCCCCCGCCGCCGAGGTCGGCGCCCGCGCAGAAGGTCGCGCCGCCGCCCTCGAGCACGATCACCCGCACCTCGGGGTCGCCGAGCGCGTCCTCGATCCCTTGCAGGAGCTCGTTCACCAGCCGCGGGCTGAGCGCGTTCCTGCGCTGCGGGCGGTGCAGGGTAAGGGTGGCCACGACGCCGCCCTCCACCGCGCGCCGCGACACGAGCAGGTCGTGAAAGCTCACGACCGCGGCCCCAGGCCGAGCATCGCGCGGGCCTCGTCGACGGTGGCGACCTGACGGCCCACGTCGCGCACCATCGCCGCGGCCTTCTCGACGAGGTCGCCGTTGGAGCGCGCCATCTCGCCCGTCGGCAGGTAGAAGTTGTCCTCCAGCCCCACGCGGATGTTGCCGCCGAGGGTGAGCGCCGACGCGCAGAGCGACCACTGCTCGCGAGAGATGCCCACGACCTTCCAGGTGCTCCCGGGCGGGAGGTTGTCGACCATGAAGGCCAGGTGCCGGGGCGTGCTCTTCACGCCGCCCACCACGCCCATCACCAGCGAGAAGTCCGCGGGCGTGTTCAGCAGGCCCATGTCGATGAAGGCCTCTGCGCTCGACACGTGGCCCGTGTCGAAGCACTCGAGCTCGGGCTTCACGCCGGCGTCGTTCATCTTGCCGAGCAGCTCGGCGATGTAGTCGAAGCTGTTCTCGAAGACGAAGTTGAAGACCCAGCCCTTACGCTTCGGGTTGTACTTCGCGTAGTTCATCGAGCCCATGTTCAGGGCGCCGATCTCGGGCTTGTAGTCGGTGATGTGCGGGGCCTTGCGGCCCTCGGGGTCGAGGGTGCCCGTGGAGAAATTCAAGATGATCGGGCACGCCGCGCGGATCGCGTCGCCGATGGCGCGGTAGCGCGCGGCGGTGAAGTCGGGCGAGCCCTCGTCGGTGCGCGCGTGGATGTGCACCACCGACGCGCCCGCGTCGTAGGCCCGCTTCGCCTCGGCGGCGAAGTCTTCGACCGTGTAGGGGATCGCGGGGCACTGGGCCCGCGTCGTCACCACGCCGCTCATGGCGCAGGTGATGATGGCCTTGTCGCTGCTCGCTCGGCTCATGGCGCTCCTCCGTGGGCGCGCAGAGTACCCCAACGCGGGCGCGCCCCGCGTCGGCCTTGTGGCGGCTCGCGGCGCGGTGATAGCGTGCCGAACGCTTGAGGGAGGCGGCGCATCGAACTGTCGCTCCGCCATCCCAGGAGGCTTTCATGTCCAAGGCCGTACACGCGCTCTCCCTCGCCGGTGTGATCGGCGCCCTCGCCCTCGCCGCCCCCGGCACCGCCCACGCCCAGACCGGCAACACGGTGTCGCCTACGGGCAAGGGCATCGCGGGCTGCGCGCTCCTGGGCGCCGAGGTGGTCACCCTCATCGAGGCCGCCGCGGGCGCCCGGCCCCACTGGGCCTACGCCGTCGGCGCGGGCCTCGGCGCGGTCGCGGGCGGCGTCGGTGGGTATTTCCTCGAGCAGGCCGCCGAGGGCGACACCACCCTCACGGGCCTCACCGTGGGCACCCTGGTGCTGGGCCTCGGGGCCTTCATCCCGAGCTTCATCGCGTACCGCAGCGCGACCGCCTACGACCCCACCACCGACGCGCAGAACGAAGACAACGCCCCGGCCGCGGGCCCCCTCGACGAGTCGACCACGACGAGCACCACCGGCTCGACCCCGACCACGGCGCCCTCGGGCGGCAACAGCGGGAGCAACTCGGGCGGCACCGGCGGCAGCATGGGCGGCTCTACGGGCGGCGCGACCGACAACACCACGGGCACCTCGGGCGGCACCTCGCTGCATCTGCCGGCGCCCTCTCGCTCGCGCCTCTCGGCGGCGAGCCTCGCGCGCCCCACGGGCTTCTTCGACGTGGCGGGCGGGGGCTTCAACCTCGCGGTGCCGGCCATCGGCGTCTACAACAGCGTGACGCGCGAAGAGCAGCGGCAGTGGGGCGTGACGGGGGTGAGCGAGCTGCGCGTCCCCGTGATCTCCGGGTCGTTCTGAGCGCGCTGCGCGACGCGGTGCTGCGCGAGGGGCTCTCGGGCCTCTCGAGGCGCCTGCGCGCGGGTCACGCGATCGAGCCCACCGCCCTCGACGACAGCGAGTACCGCGGCGTCTCCCTGGGCCTGCCGCGCTTCGTCGAGCGCCTCACCTGGAAGACCTTTCAGAAGACCTTTCACCGCGACCCCGCGACGGGCGCCCTCCGCGGGTGGAACGTGCGCGTCGAGCAGCGCGGCGTCGACGCGCCCTCCGCGCCGATCTTGAGAGACGGCGCGCCGGTCACGGTGTGGCACTACGCGGTGATCGACCCCGCGGGAGCGCGCGTGCCACGCGGCTGCGACCGCGGGCTGCTCCTGCACTACGGGATGGGTCGCAACCCGCGGCGCGAGGGCGTCGACGCCGTACGCGACCCGCTCGTCGCGCTGGTGCCTGGGTCCGTCGAGCTCCTCCTCGGGTGGTCGTACCTGCGCGTCGCGGGGCTGAACGTGCCGACACCGAGCTTCTTCCTCCTGGAGCGCGAGGGGCCGCTGTCGCGCGTGGTGCCGCCGCCGCTGGGCGCTTGACGCGCGGCGAGCGTTTCGTCCAAAGCGCACTGCGATGGTCGAGCTCTTGCCGCGCGCGCTCCTCGCGCTGGCGCTCTTCGTCGGCCCCGCCGCCGTCGGCACCTGGGCGCTCGGCCGTCGCTGGCCCGCGCCCGCCGCGGTGCGCGCGCTCGACTTTGGAACGCTCCTCTCGGCCGACCTCCTCCTCACGCTGACCCTCGCGTGGGCGCTGCCCCTCGGCCGCGCCGTGTGGCTCACGCGCGCCCTCTACGCCGCCGCGCTCCTCTCGTGGGCCGCGGTCGAGCGGCGCGCCCTCGCCGCGTGGCGCCCGCGGTGGAACCTCCCGCTCGCGGCCTCGGTGCTCGCGGTCTTCGCCGTCGCGATCAAGTCGACCTGGAGGCTCTCGTACGAGCTCGTGATCTGGGACCGCGACTGGCACATCGGCCTCGCGTCGATGCTGCGCACCGCGCGCCTGCCCTTCGAGAACTTCTACCTGCCGCGCGCGTGGCTCCGGTACCACTTCCTCGGCGACGTCATCGCGTCGAACCTGCAGACGCTCTCGGGCGACCGGCTCAACGCCGCGTACACGTTCAGCGTCGCGCACGACCTCTTCCTCTCGCTCACGGGCCTCACCCTCGTCGCCCTCGTCGCCGCCGCCGGCGCCCCGCTGTGGGGGTGGACGCGCCGCGCACTCTCTCCCCGCGCCCTCGCGTGGTGGCTCCTCGCGCCCGCGCTCACGCTCGCGGTGGTCTTCGCGGGGCCCATGACCCTGAAGAACCTCCCGTGGAGCGAGGTCTTCACCTCGACCGACTCCGCGAAGCTCTGCGGGCGGACCTTCCTCGGGTACACCACCCTCGCGTTCCGCCCTCACGTGGTGGTCGCCGGGTACTTCATCGCGCAGGCGCTGCTCGCGGTGGTGGTCCGCACCACGGCCGCGACGCGCGCGCTCTACGCGACGCGCACCACCCTCGCGCTCCTCACGTCGGCGGCGGCCCTCGCGCTCCTCGACGAGGCGAGCGCCGCGCTCCTGCCGGTGGGCGTCGGCGCGGCGTGGCTGTTCGTCCCGGCGCCGCGCACCCGAAGCGCGCGAAGGACCTCGCGGTGGTGCTCGCGATGGCCGCGCTCCCTGCCCGCGACGAGCGCGCTCTTCGGCGTCGCTCGCCGCGCCCGGAGGGCCCCGCCCAGCGCACCGAGCTCGTGCCCCTGCGCCACCTGCAATCTTCGACCCCGTGGTGGCGTACGCCGACCGATCGGCCTGGCTCAGATCTTCTGGGTCGACTGCGCACCCGCTCTACAGCGTGATCGCGCTGGTCAGTCTGAGGTCGCGCTGTGGGAGCGCCGTCGCGACCTCGCGGCGGTGTGGTGCCTCTACACCGCGCTCTCGCTCCGCGGCCTTCACCGCGGCGACGAAGATCGAGGTGAACGCGCAGCCCTCCGAGGGCCACCGCTTCCTCACGGCCGCGATGGTGCTGTCTCCGCTGGTGGCGGCGTGGGCGATCGCCGCGTCGCTGCAAGGCGCACCCGCTTTCCGCCTCGCGCTCCTCGGCGTGCTCGGCGCTCACGGCGGCCTCGGGCTACGCGTGGGAGCGCGCGCCTTCCTCGAAGAGCGCTTCGGCGGAGGGCGCACCCCCGCGAGCGCTCGTGGGCCGGGCCCACGTCGACCTCTTCGCCGTCGACTGCGCCTCATGGACGGGCCCGCCCCGCCCCGGCCGCGCCCCGTTGGAGTACGTCGACGCCGAGGCCGCGATGCCCTACGCGGGGTGCCGCCCCGTGCGCCTCGCGGGCCGCCCCGGGGGATGGAGCATCACCGTGATCGGGCCCGCGCACGACAGCGCCGCGCGTCGGCAGTTCGAGTGCTCCGACCGCGTCGACCCGCCCACCGCCGTCGTCTGCATGAACGACAACCCTAGCGCAGCGAGTGCCGCTGGGCGCGCAGGAGAGCTTCAGTGCGCCCGTCGCCGACGGCCACGTCGTGCGCTGCGCACTCCCGCGAGAGCGCCTCGCCGATTTCTACGAGCACCTCCGCTGATCGGTCAGGGCAGCGCGAGGAGGTCGGTCACCGTGAGCGTGGCGGTGTGCCGCTCGCCCTCGACGCGCCGCGACTCACCCACGGCGCCGCGGAGCATCCGGTCGACCTCGAGGTCGCTCCGCCCGTCGAGCGAGACCCCGTCGATGGAGAGCAGCGCCTCGTTCTCCGTGAAGCCCGCGGTCGCCGCGTCGGTGCCGCCGAAGACCTCGGCGACGCGCACGGCCCCGTCGCTCCCGCGGCGGCCCGCGATGACGCCGACGCGCGTCCAGAGGGTCGGCGGTGTGGGCGCGGTCGCGGTAGCACAGCGCAGGCGCACCACGCCCGCGGGTGATCACGGTGAGCCACGCGTTCAAGTCGACGCCGAGGCCGTCGACGGTGCCACCCGCCTCGGCGCCGAGCGCGAAGAGGTTCGACGCGTTGTAACCGACGATCACACCGCGCCCTCGCGGCGTACGCCGAGGGCGTCGATACCGCGCACGCGCCGACGCGGCTCGACGCGACGCCGCCCTGCACCGCCGACCGGATGATCAGCGAGCGGCGGCCGTCGGTGACGAGGTCGTTCACGAAGGCGTCGCGCACCGCGGTAAGACGACGCGCCCGTGAGGAGCATCCGCAGCGGGCGGCCCTCGATGGTCACGTCGACCACGATCCGCGTCGCGGATCAGGGACCAGCGGGCCGTTCACGCTGAAGCGCGCCGCGCCGCCGCCCACGAGCCTGAAGGGAGGCGCACCTGTCGCCTCGGTCTCGACGTCGGTGGGCACCGCGCCGAGGAAGAAGCGGCTGCGCTGCCAGTCCCAGGTCGCGGTGAACTGGCAGATGACGTTGACCCCGAGGACGCCCGTCGCGTCGGCGCCGAAGCCGAAGGGCTGGCTCCACACCACGGGGACGTCTTCGAGCGAGAAGCTCCCCGTCGAGAGCGTCGCCGTGCCCGTGGTCTCGGCGGTGCCCATCCCCCCGTAGGCGCCCGGCGTCACGAAGGTCATGGGCGAGCCCGTGTCGATGATCATCGGCGGCCCGCTCTGCCCGTTCACCCGCACCGGGATCGAGAACACCCCCGCGAGCGGGTTCGCCGCGATGGGGTCGCCGAGGGGGCCGACCACCCGCCGCGCGTGATGCCCCTCGATCTCAGGCGCGCGGGTGTCGTCGTAGGTGGTGGGGCGATCGCCGTCGCCGCCGCAACCCAGAGCAGCGCCAACAGCGACAGTCCCCAACGCGCGCGCATGGGCTCTATCTCTCGCGGCGCGGCGACGGCTGTCGCGCTCGCGCCGCGAAGGTTCGTTTCAGCCGCGGCGCGGGTGTTGTCGTTCGCCGGTGGGGTGACCAGCACCCACCCCGGTCGACCTGGTACCGCTCGGCGCAGAGCACGGCGAGCTCGACCGCGCAGGTCGCCCACCTGACACGAAGAGCGCTCGGCCCGGAAAGCCGCGCGCCGAGCCTGTTCGACCCCCTTCGCGCGGCCGCGGTCGCGCACGTGGAGGGTCACCACCACCGCGCGCTGGAGCTCATCGGGGGTCGCGGGCTCGGCGGTCTCGGTCTGGGCGAAGGGGCTGTGGGCGTCGTGCATGGCGTCGTCTCCTCGGCCACCACTCGTATCGCACCCACCCGACGCGTAAAGGGCGCAGTGGACAGTGACTGTCACCCTCGTCGCGTGCCCTCGCGGCGCCTTCGCGCTGGGAGAGAAGTGCGGTAAGGCTTCGCCCTCATGGCCGACAAGACCTCTGACGCGCAGCGGGAGCGCATCCTCCACGGGCCGCTCGGTCGCACGGTGTTCCGCTTCGGCGCGCCGCTCGCGCTGGCGATGGTGCTCCAGGTCCTCTTCAACCTCGTGGACCAGTACCTGATCTCGCGCCTGCCCGCGGCGGTGAGCGACCCTTCGCTCGACGCGCTCGGCATCTGCGACATGGTCGCGGCCCTCGGCACCATCCTCTCGTACGGGATCTCGAGCGCCACCGCGACGCTCGTCTCGCAGGCCCACGGCCGCGGCGACGACGACGAGGCCGCGCGCGTCGCGTGGGGCTCCATCGGCCTGGTGATCGCCCTCGGCGTGGCCTTCGGCCTCGTCGGCGTCTTCGGCGCCGACGTGATCGTGCACGACCTCCTCGGCGCCAAGGGCGAGGTGCGCGCGCTCGCCCGCGACTACCTCCGCGTGATCGTGGGCGGGATCGTCACCAACTTCCTGATGTTCCAGATCACCGCGGTGCAGCGGGCCTTCGGTCAGTCGAAGCAGCCCCTCGCGGTCTTCGCCGCGGGCAACGTCCTCAACCTCTTCCTCGCGGTGCTGCTGGTCTACGGCCCCGGCGAGGCGCCCACGATCTTCGCGTGGGGCCCGCCCATCGCGCGCGCGCTGCACCTGCCGCGGTGGGAGGTCGTCGGCGCCGCCTGGGCCACGGTCATCGCCCGCGCGGTCGTGTGCGTGCTCCCCCTCGTGATGCTGGGCCGCCTCCTCGCGGTGCGCCGCCGCGGCGTGTCGCTCTCGCCCCCGCGCGACATCGTGCGCCGCCTCGTCTCGATGGCCTGGCCCACGAGCACGCAGTTCTCCGTGCGCATCGGCGCGGTGCTCACGGTGATCGGGCTCGTGCACCACGAGTACACCACCGCGGCGAACTCCGACGCGGGCACGGCCTACGCGCTCTGCCTGCGCATGGAGACCATGGCCCTCTTCGTCAGCATGGGCTGGGGCGGCGCCGCGCAGACCCTCGTGGGGATGTGTGTCGGCGCGGCAGAGGTCTCTCGCGCGCGCCGCGCCGGCTGGTGGGCCGCGGGCTTCAACGCCGTGACCATGGCGCTCCTCGCGGTGCTCTACCGCTACGGCGGCGAGGCCTTCTTGCGCTTCTTCACCGAGCGCGAGCCCGTCGTGGCCCGCGCCCTAGTCTACCTCGCGTGGGTGGGGCCGTCGTACGTCTTCTTCGGCTTCGCCATCGTGCTCGGCAACGCCATCGTCGGCGCGGGCGCGCCGCGGCTCGCGCTCGTGGTCGACGCGCTCCTCGTCTTCGCGGTGCAGCTCCCGCTCACCTTCGTGATCGCCGCGGTGGTGCACGCGCCGCCGGTGGGTCTGTGGCGCGCCATCGTCGTCGCCAACATCATCTCCGCGATCGTGTACCTCCTGGTCTTCCGCGGGAGCCGCTGGTCGCGGGTGATGCCCGAGGCGCGCGCGTGAGGCTCGCGGGCCTCGCGCTGACCGCCCTCGCGTTCACGACGGTCGGGTGCCGGTGGATCGACCGACGACGTCACCGCGGCCGCGCCCGCGCGACGGTCACCGACCCGCGGAGGCTCATCGCCACGGGCTGCCCCGACCCTCGCTTCGTGACGGGGCAGCGGGTGGTGGTGACGCTCGGAGACGTCGGTCACGCGCGCAGGCCCGCGGTCGCCACGGTGGGGCCGCGCCGCGTCGTGGCGTGGGCGACGGACGACGACCTGCGCGTGGCCTTCGACGGCGCCGCGCAGCCCACGCGCCTCGCCGCCCCAGGGATCACCGACGGACCCGCGGTCGCGTCCACCGCCGCGTCGCTCACCCTCGCGTGGACCGACCGCGCGGGCGCGCACGTCGTCTCTGTCACCCCTGACGGCGCGGCCTCGCGACCCGTCGACCTCGACCCCGCCGCCTCGCACCCCGCGCTCACCTCGACCCCGCGCGGGGTCTTCGTGGCGGCCGTCTCCGCGGGGCGGCTCACGCTCTGGCGCGTCGCCGAGGGCGCCGCGACGCCGATCCCGTCTCCCATCACCGAGCCCGTGGCCTCGCCCTCCATCGCGTCTACGGGCGGCCGCCTGGCGCTCGCGTGGCGCGGAGGCACAGACGCGCGAGGCACCGCGCGCGTCGCGCTCCTCGGGCTCGACGGCGCGCTCTCGGCGGGGCCTGGCACCGTCGCCGACCCGGGGACCCCCGTGGGCGCGGTGAGCGTCGTCTGGGGGCGCGCGCGCGGGCTCGTCGCGTGGAGCGACGCGCGCTCGGGAGCGATGGGCCTGCACGTGGCGACCTTCGACGGCGCGGCGCGGGTGCGCTCGCACCACACGCGGCTCTCGATCCGCTGGCCCGACGACGGCGCGGCCTCGCTCACCTGGGACGGCGGCGCGTTCAACGTCGCGTGGTGGGAGCCCGTGGGCGGCGCGAGGCCCCGCGCGTACCTCGCGCTCATCGACCCCTCGGGCGCCCGCATGGGCTCGGCGATGCGCGTGTGGACGGACGACACCGTGGGATTGCGCGACGCCTCGCTCGGGTGGGCGTCGCCCGACCACCTCCTCGTGGCCGCGACCGAGGAGGGGGGAGTGGAGCTTCGCGCGACGGGACCGCGCGGCTGCGACATGCCCTTGTGACCTCGCGACCCTCGGTTGACCGCCCCCGTCGGTCGGTGTAAGGGCCTCGCTCATGAGCCGGTGGATCATGGGCGAGGGCGTGGCCGCCCTCGCGTGCGTCGTGGGCTGCGGAGCGAGCGCGGGCGACCCCGTGGTGACGGTGGTCGACGCGTCTGCGCGTGAGGCCGCGGTCACCGTCGACCGCCCCGTCGAGACGCCCACCGACGTCGGCGCCGACGCGGGCGTGGTCGTCGACGTGCGCGACCCCGCGCCCATCGACGCGGGCGCGCCGACCGCGATGGACGCCGGCACGCCGCGCGACGCGACCGCGGCCGTCGACGTGGGCACCCCCGACACGGGCGCGCCGCGAGACACGGGCGCGCCGCGAGACGCCGGCTCGGCCGTCGACGCGGGGCCGAGCTATCCGCCGGGCGTCTGCTTCGAGCCCGTGCCCGAGACGAGCACCGGGCCGGTGCTGGAGCTCGACACCATCCGCTTCAACTGGTCGATGCAGTGCTACCGCCGCGAAGACGGCTCGCTCTTCGTGTTCATCGAAGACACCGAAGACCGCATGGTGGTGGTGCGCTTCTACGACTTCTTGAACAACGGCGGCCCCGCCACGGGCGACACCGTCAACTTCGCGGACTACCGCGGGCGGGCGCGGCCCTTCTTCCTCTCGACGATCTCGGGCATCCAGACCGAGCCCACGTGGCGCTACGAGCGCGACTACCTCGCGTACGCGGGGCAGATGATCGTGCACCAGCTCCAGCGCTCGAACCCGATCGGCACGCGGATGCGCGTCGAGATCCGCGACCTGCGGGCGAGGGAGGTGCGCACGTACACCGACGGCCGCTGCGAGAGCGTGCCCAACGGCGCGCGGATGCACGTGCGGTCGCTGATCCTCGACCTGCCCGTGAACGACCTGCACAGCGACCAGGACTGCGTCGACTGGGCGGGGGGCTGAGCGACCCGCGCGCCGGCGGGCTTTGACAGCGCGGGCCGTGGCTCTATAGCGTGCGGCGCCCTCGCGTCGGGGGCGTCACGGAGAGCGAAGCGTGTCGGGCGTCATCGAGATCAAGTCCACGCGGGAGATCGACCAGATGCGTGAGGCGTGCGCCATGGCCGCCGACACGCTCCTCCTGGTGGGCGACCGCATCGCCGCGGGAATGACCACCGAGGAGATCAACACGATCGTCCACGAAGACACGCTCCGGCGCGGCGCGCGCCCCTCACCGCTGAACTACCACGGCTTCCCGAAGTCGGTGTGCACCAGCGTGAACGAGGTGGTCTGCCACGGCATCCCCGGGCCGCAGAAGCTCAAGCTCGGCGACATCATCAACGTCGACGTGACGACCTTCTTCAAGGACTTTCACGGCGACACCTCGGCGACCTTCTACATCGGCGAGCCCTCGCCCGAGGCGCGCCTCGTGACCGAGACCGCGCGCGAGGCACTCGACATCGGCATCTCGGTGGTGCGCGAGGGCGCCCGCATCGGAGACATCGGCGCCGCCATCGAGGAGTTCGCCCACGCCAAGGGCTGCTCGGTGGTGCGGGATTTCGTCGGCCA
This sequence comes from Polyangiales bacterium, assembly GCA_041389825.1. Lineage (GTDB taxonomy): Bacteria > Myxococcota_A > Polyangia > Polyangiales > JAEYZO01. The sequence continues at coordinate 17,270 of JAWKRC010000031.1, forward strand.
CGGCATCGGGCGAAAGTTCCACACCGCGCCGCAGGTCGCGCACTACCGCCTGCCGCGCGGCGCGCCCAACGAGCGGATGCGCGCGGGGATGACCTTCACCATCGAGCCGATGATCAACCTCGGCACCTGGGAGGTCGACGTCGACCCGAAGGACAAATGGACCGTGCGCACCCGCGACCGAAAGCTCAGCGCGCAGTTCGAGCACACCATCCTCGTGACGCGCACGGGCTGCGAGGTGCTCACGAAGCGCTCGCGCCCGTTGCGCAACAGCGAGGGCTTCGACCTCCTCATGGCCTGACGCGACCTTTCGCGCGGGGCGCCCCGGGGTTTACCCTCTGCCCCCTCATGGCGGACCCCCTCGCGCGCTACGTCACCAACACCGACCGAGACGTCTTCGCGCTGCGCGACCTCCCCGAGGAGGTCATCGCGGTGCTCTTCGCGTACTACTCGCGCTCGCGCGACGACCTGCGCACGAACCTCCGCAAGCTCATCGCCGACCAGGACCTCGCCCTCGCCGACGGCTCGGCGGGCGGAGAGCCCGACCTCGCCCTCGCGCGCGAGAAGGCCCGCTCGTTCCACGAGAAGTGGGTGGTGGGCTACGGCCACGCGTCGGTGGCCGAGCACGCCGTCGTGCACCTCGCGGTGGAGCGCTGCTCGATCATCGCCGCCAAGGCCCTCGAAGACGCGCGGCTCGCGGCCTACACCGAGAAGTCGACCCGCTACGTGCGCTTCGACGAGGGCACGCTGGTCACCGACATCGGCCTGCCGAAGCAGGCGCAGGGCGTGTACGAGCACTCCTCGCGGAGGCTCCTCGCGCTCTACGCGAAGCTCGCCGACGAGGTCGAGGCCAGCCTCGCGCACCGCCACCCCGCGCTCGAAGGGATGAACGCCAAGGCCCACGCCGCGGCCCTGCGCGCGCACGCGTGCGACCTGTTGCGCGGGCTCCTCCCCGCGGGCGTGCCCACCAACGTCGGCGTGACCATCAACGCGCGCGCGCTGGAGCACCACGTCGGAAAGCTCCTCGGGTCGCCGCTGCTAGAGGTGCGGCGCATGGGCGACGCGATGAAGGACGAGGCCTCGCACATCGTGCCGACGCTGTTGAAGTACACCGCGCCGACGGCGCACCGGGTGGGGGCCGACGACCGCGTGCGGCGCGCCCACGGGCACCTGCACTCGGTGGCCTCGGACGAGCAGCACGCGCTCGCGAAGCTCGTCGACTTCACCCACGACCCGCTGCGCACGCTGGGCGCCGCGATCCGCATGGAGCGCTTCGGCGGCCGGTGGGACGAGGCCTGGCGCCTCGCGCACGACCTCACCCACAGCGAGGACCTCGTGAAGGCCTACCTCGCCGACCGCGGCCGCCACGACCAGCCCCTGCGCGCCCTGGAGCAGGTGCAGCTCCGCTTCGAGTTCTGCTGCGACTACGGCGCGTGGAGGGACCTCCAGCGTCACCGCCTGCTCTCGTCGACGACGCCGCTCCTCGGCACCGAGGAGGGCTGGTGGCTCTCGCCCGAGCTCGACGACCTCGGCGTGGGCCCCGCGGTGCGCGACGCGCTCATCGCCGCGCAGGAGGCGCACCACACGCTGCACCGCGAGCACCCGTGGGAGGCGCAGTACGCGGTGCCGCTGGCCTTCCGCGTGCGTTGGCTCGCGTCGATGAACCTGCGCGAGGTCTTTCACCTCGTGGAGCTGCGCTCTGGCGCGGCAGGGCCACGAGGCGTACCGAAAGGTGGCGCAGGCGATGGCCCGCGAGGTCCTCGCGACCTGCCCGTGGCTGGAGCCCTTCCTGCGCGTCGACTGGAGCGACTACCCCTTCGCGCGGCACTGAGCCGGGCGGGGTCAGCCCTCGGGCGCGGCGAGCCGAGCCGCGCCTTGATCGCGCGCTCCAGGGCGCCGACGCTCGCGGGCACCTCGCGCTGGGTGAGCCGGTGGCCGCGGCCGAACTCGACGAGCTCGACCTTTCGCGCCGACCATCCGTTGTTGATCAGGAACACCTCGCGGTCGCCGCAGACCGCGCAGCGGTGCAGCCCCGCGAAGGGAGACAGCGGCAGGAGCTCGTTGCGCGCGCGGTCGTGCGCGTAGAGGCGCTGCGTGTCGAAGGGGCGAGGGTGCGTGAGGGTCTCGGAGCGAAAGCTCCTGAACGCGCCGCGGCACACCTGCGCGCGGTAGGTGAAGACGCCGTCGTCGTAGTTCATCCCGTCGACGTAGACCCAGGGGTAGTTCGTGAGGAACCCGAGGGTCTTCACGAGGAGCTCCACGCGCGGGGTGATCGCCGTCGAGGAGGGCCTGCACCTCGTCGGGGTCGAGCGCCGCCTCGGCGCCGTGCTTGAGCGTGTTGCGGCACTCCAGCACGGCGTCGATGGCCTCGGCGACGCGCGGGCGACCCGGCTGGCGGCCGGTGATCCACGCGTGCAGGTCGGGGCCGAGCCCAGGGGTCGGATGACGCTCGGTGAGGTGCGTCGCGACGGCGCGGACGAAGCGCACCATCGGGCCGAGGGTCATCCCGCGTTGCAGGTCGACGAGGCCGCGGTCGACCTCGGCGTCGTAGTACGGCTGCGAGAGGTACGCCCCCGCCGCGAGGGCCACGAGCGCCCGCGCGATCACCTCGAAGAGCTCGAACGAGCGGTGCAGCCGCTGCGACGCCGACGAGGCCGCGTCGAGCTCCTGGAACATCAGCGCGATGGGGTGCGGGTACTCCGCGATCACCGTCTCGAGGAGCGTCGGCGCGTTCTTGCGCACCTCGAGGTCGGTGAGCACCACGCGGTCGTTGAGCTTGCGCAGGCGGCGGCTCTGCTGCGCGAGCATGCGTAGGGCGATCTCGGGCGAGGCGCGCAGGAGGTCGACGAAGACCTCGCGCTGGATCGCGAGCACCGCCGCGCTCGCGCCGCTCGCCCGCGCCGTCGCCGAGCGCGAGACGTCTTCGAAGAGGCCATCTCGCCGAAGACCTGCCGCGGCCCGACGGTGCCCAGCGTGACGCGCTCTCCGTCGGCGGCCTCGCGCTCGATCGCGACCTGACCGAAGACCACGACGAACATCGCGTCGCCGCGGTCGCCCTCGGTGAAGATCGCCTCGCCCGAGGGCACGCGCCGCGCTTCGGCGATCTGCGCCACGCGACGCAGGTCGTCGTCGGGCAGGTCGCTGAAGACCTCGACGCCGCGGAGAAACCCCGGGATGTCATCGAGCGGGTTCGGCATCGTCGCTCCGTGAATCGGTGGTGGTCTCGCCCCCGCCGCTCGCGGCGCGGAGCTGCGCGAACAGCCCCGGCGCGCGGGAGAGGGTCTCGAAGGTTCCGTCTTGCACGACGCGGCCGTGGTCCATCACCACGACGCGGTCGAAGCTCGCGGTGCTCGCGAGGTCGTGCGTGACCGCGAGCACGGTGCGCCCGCGGTGCCGCGCGCGCAGGAGCGCGATCACGCGGCGCGCCGAGGCCTCGTCGAGGCTCGCCGTCACCTCGTCGAGGAGGAGGAGCGACGGCGCCTTCAAGAGCACCCGCGCGAGCGCGACCTTCTGCCTCTGCCCGCCCGAGAGGCGAGAGCCGCCCTCGCCGACGTCGAAGTCGAGCGCGAGCCGCTCCACCGCCGCGACGAGCCCGGCGGACTCCAGCGCTTCGTGGGCGCGTCGACGTCGCGCGGCCTCGTCGACGCCATCGTCGCCCGCGCGTCGAGAGAGGAGGTTGTCACGCAGCGGCAGGTCAGGGTCCCACGGCCCCACCTTCGCCTCGTCGCCGAGCGCGTCATGCGCCCCCGCGAACTCCGCCGCGCGCGCCGTCGGGACGCGCACGCCCAGCCCCATCTCGACGAGGTCGTCTTCGAGGCCGACGTCTCTGCACGCTTCGAGGAGCGGCGCGTCGCGCGCGTCGTCGACGGCAGACGCCACGCCCGGCTCTCCCGAGGGCTTCAGCGCGCCGCGCCCGCGCAGCGTCGCGTACTCCAGGTTGAAGCGGAGCGTCGTGCGAAAGAGCACCGCCGCCTGGCTCACGTGCCCCACGAGCCGCGCCCGCTCGGTCAGCGCGAGCGCGCCCAGGGGGAGGCCCGCGACAGAGATCTCTCCGTCCTTCGGCGCGAGCCGACCCGCGAGGAGGCCGAGCACCGTGCTCTTTCCGCACCCTGAGCGGCCCACGAGCGCGACGTGCTCGCCCGCGCGCACGGTGAGCCCGAGCGCGTCGACCACCCGTCGGCCCTCGGCGTGCTCGAAGCTCAAGCCCTCGATGTTCACCGCAGCGCCTTCGGTCGCGGGTGCCGCGGCGGGCGAGGGGGGATCGACGAAGTGTCGTGCGCGGTCGAAGAGGGCGCCGAACTCGTCGTAGCGGTCCTGCGCGACCTTGAGCTGCGAGGGGTACTTCACGAGCTTGTCGAGCGACGCGTAGAGGCCTCCGAGGAGGCCCGCGAAGGCCACCAGCTCACCCACGGGCAGCTCGCGTCGGAGCGCGAGGAGCGCGCCCACGGTGAAGACCAGCAGCCGGCCCCACGCCGCGCGCGATGTCGCTGAGCGCGGCGAGGCTCGACACGCTGCGGGTCACGTCCATCCACGTGTCGACGAGTTCGCGCTGCGAGCGCTCGGCGCGGGCCTCTTCGAAGGCGAAGGTGTCGTGCGACTGCACCTCGCTCGCGTTGGCGAAGGTCTCTTGCAGCCGGGCGGCGTAGGCGCCCATGCGACCTGTGAACTCCGTCGACATCTTCGAGAGGCGACGGTTGATCCGCGGCGAGAGCGCGACGACGAAGCGGCACCGGCGCGGCGGCGACGAGGAAGAGCCTCCAGTCCGAGGCGATCAGGTAGGCCGCGTAGACGATCACGGTGACGGTCTCGACGAGGGCTCAACGAAGATCCACCCGACGCTCATCCCGAGGCGGCCGGTGTCGGTCTGCACCTTGTTCATGAGCTGACCGACGGAGTTCGCGGCGAAGAAATCCGGCGGCATCCGCAGGAGGTGCGCGAGGAGCTCGTTGCGAAGTCGCGCGATCACGTCCTGCCGCACGCGCTCGCTGACCATGGCCTTGGCGTAGTCGACGACGACGCGCGCGGCGGCCGCGGCGAGCATCGCGCCGCCGAGGGTGAGCGCGAGCGAGCGTGATCCCGCGGGGATCGCGCGGTCGATCAGCGCGCGCAAGAGGTGAACGCTCGTGAGCGTCAGGCCGATGCTCACGGTGACCAGCGCGAGGAGCGTCGCGTGCCGCGCGCGGTCCCGCTGGAGGATGTAGCGCAGCACGCTCTTCGGTCGTGGAGGAGTCGGAGTCATCGGACGATCGCGGCGTGGCCCCGGCGACGCCCGGAGACGTCGGCGGCGTGGCGGTGCGCTCCCGGTCGCGCACCCTGCGTGCGGCTCTCACCGCGCGGAGCGTTGTACGTCGAGCTTGCGCACGCTTCCAACGGGCGCGCGTCGCGCCGACTGTCGCAGGGTTGACACGTCGGCGGATTCATCGGCATGAGGGCGACCCCCGCGGACCTCCGCGGAGGAGCAACACCCCATGAAGTACACCCCCGTCCTTGCACTCCTCGCGTCGTTCTACCTCGCGGCCTGCGGCTCGCCGCGCGCGTCGGGCGGCAACAGCACCCCCACCGACGCGGGCAGCGCGTCGGACACGCCCGCCGTCGCCGACGACGCGTCGACCCCGACCGACGTCCCCGCGACGACCAAAGACGTCGGCGAGACCCCGACCGACGTCCCCGCCGCGATCGACGCGGGCGAGATGGACGTCGTCGTCCCGCCGACGCCGGTCTGCGGCGACGACGAGTGCAACGGGGGCGAGACCTGCGAGTCGTGTCGCGCCGACTGCGCCGCGATGTGTCCGCCTCCGCCCGTCGACGTCCCGATGCCCCGCTGCGGCGACGGCGTCTGTCAGGAGAGCGAGAGCTGCGAGTCGTGCCGCGCCGACTGCGTGTCGCTCTGCCCGCCTCCGCCCGTCGACGTCCCGATGCCTCGCTGCGGCGACGGCACCTGCACCGCGCCCGAGACCTGCGGCAACTGCGCGTCCGACTGCGGCGCGTGCCCCGTCACCGGCGCGCAGACCGACCCCTGCGGGCCGGGCGTCCCGCAGGGCCCGCTGCGCAACTGCGGCTGGGCCGTGAGCGTGACCCTCACCTGCTCTCCCGGTCGCGCGACCATGGTCGGGTGCAGCGGCAGCGCGGGCGCGGGCTCTCTCTGCCAGCCCTCCTACGGCGTGTGCACGGGCGACCCCGCGATGCGCGTCTGCCCCGGCACCACGCCCTGCACCGCCGCCGAGGCCCTCGCGGTGCTCTCGGGCAGCTTCGACGACCAGTGCGGCACGTGCCCGTCGGCCTACGTGACCTGCCCCTCGTCGGGTCAGATCCACGTGCTCACCGGCGACTACAACTCGAACGAGCCCACGCAGCGCGGCACCTGCACGCCCGCCGCGCGCTGAAGCCCCTCACGACGCGCGACGACGTCGCAGCAGCGCGAGCGCGAGGAGCGCCGCGCCGAAGCCCCACCCGGGCGTCCACGATGCGCTGACGCGACACCCGCACCCGCCGTGCGGCGGATACGTGAAGGGGCTGGGCCCGGCGTCGCGAGACCAGGTGCCCAGGCCCCCGCAGAGGAGCGGCGGGTCACCGACCCAGCGCCCCGCGGGGATCACGTTCGACACCGAGGGCCCGTCGCTGGCGCCGAGCCTGAGGTCGGTCGCCATCGCGTCGCGCGAGAGCGAGGTGCGCATGCGCGTGACCCACGGCCGCGCGAGGCCCGACGACGCGAGCGCCCAGTCGTCGCGCGCGGCGTCGGTGAAGGGAGCGGGCGAGGGGACCGCGTCGGCGGCCTCGGTCACCCACCCGCGGCCCTGAGCGCGTTCGATCGCCCGCGCGAAGGCGCTCACGTAGTCGCTCCCAGCCGTGGCGAAGTCCCAGGTGACCTCGTCGGAGGAGAGGGTGACGTTGGCGAAGTTCATCACCTCGAAGCGCGCGTCGGCGATGACGTACACCGCGAGGCCCGTGCGATCGCTCGCCCCCGCGCGGACCATGCGGAGCGGCAGGGTGGTCGTCCCCGCGGGCAGGCGCACGCGCAGCGGCTGGATCGCCTGCACGCCCTCGCCGGGGCGCAGCCGCGCGACGACGAAGTCCATCGAGAGGCTGACGTACTCGGAGAGCTCGGGCGCGATGTCGTCGCCGACGCGGTAGCCGTGCTCGGTCAACCACGCCGCGATCGCGCTCGCGTCGGCGCCCCGCACCGTGGTGACCTCGTACGGCCCCGCGACCGACGTCCGTACGACGCTCACGGCGGAGCCGAGCTCCGCGCTCCACGCGAGGCCCGCCCTCGGCGCAGCGGGGGTGACCGAGACCGCGCCGCTGGTGACGTCGCAGCGGTAGCTCGGTGACGCGACCGACGGCGCCGTGAGGGCGTCGACCTCGTCGATGAAGTCGCCGCTCCCCACGCTCACCTCGACGTCGCCGCGCACGGGGAGGATCCACGCGAAGTCCGAAGGGCGCCCGGCGTAGCGGACCTGGTCCCAGAGGATCGTCGCGTCGGGGCGCACCGCGAGCACCATGCGGTGGTCGGTGACGATGAAGGGCGCGCTGGTCGCGGGCCCCGCGTCGACGGGCGGCGGATAGACGCATCCGCCACAGGCCGACGCGTCGAAGGTCGCGAGGGTGATCGCGAGACAGAACGACGCTACGCCCCACCACCCCTGCGCGCTCATCTCGCGAGAGGACTCGATTCGTGAGGTCTGGTCAAGGGGTCGGCCGAGGCGCGCGGGTCTCATCCGCGCTCTGACACGCAAGAACGGCGAGGGTTCTCCGGGAACTCCGGCAGACGTTCAACCCGTGAAGCCGAGGTTCTGCGGCGCGCGGGGCAGGGGGTCGGCGGTGAGCGGCACCGACGCGTCGACCACCTCGAAGCCCGCGTCGGAGATCCACACCTCGCCGGGGCCGTCGATGAGCACCCCGAGGCTCACCGACACCGCGCGCGGCGGGACGTCGATCACCACCGCGCTCGGAGACTCGCTCGCGGTCCCCTTTCGTCGGCGCCCCGCGCTGTTGTCGAAGGCGAGCACCTCACCCAGCGGCCCGTCGACGCGCGCCCACAGCCCCGCGCCCTCGCCGCCGACGCCGCGCACCCGCAGCGTCGCGCGCCAGCGCACGCGCCGACCGCAGTAGTCGTCGGCCGCGAAGGTCTGCATCAGCGTGGCGAAGCCCGTCGGCGCGTCGCCCTTCGAGCAGAGGCGCGGCGCGCCCGCCTGGACCTCGCAGGTGAAGTCTTGCGGCGCGCTGCCCGCGAAGCGCCACCCGCGCATGGGGCCTTGAACGAACGTGCTCATGAGAACGCTCCCCTCGCGACGACCGTACGCCGCGGCTGGAGAGATGCGCCGCGGCGCGCTTTGCGACAAGGGCCTCCCTTGACCGCCCGGCGCCGATCGCGCTCGGATCTCGGGCCGTGAAGCCCATCGCCCTCGACCCCACCGCCCGCGCGATCGCGCTCCAGAAGCTCCGCGGGTACTTCAGCGACGAGCTCGACCAGGAGCTCGGGCAGCTCCCCGCGGAGATGCTCCTCGACTTCATCGCGCGGGAGCTCGGCCCGACCTTCTACAACCAGGGCGTCGCCGACGCGCAGGCGCTCGTGCGCAGGAAGGCCGACGACATCGTCGAGGCCCTCTACGGCCTCGAGCGCGCGCGTTAGGAGTCGGGCGCGGTCGCCGTCTCGCGCTCGATCATCGCGCGCAGCGAGTGCCGGTCGATGGCCTTCGAGAGCGCCTCCTGCGGGGTGACCACGCCCGACTGCACCAGCGCGAGGAGCGCGTCGTTCATCGTCTGGTTGCCCGCCTGCTTCTGCGTCTGCATCACCGACGTGAGCTGGAAGGACTTGCCCTCGCGGATGAGGTTCGCGACGGCGTGCGAGCCGATGAGCACCTCCATCGCGGCGACGCGCCCGCCTCCGACGCGCTTGCAGAGCGTCTGCGCGATCACGCCGCGGAGCGACACCGCGAGCATGGCCCGCACCTGCCCCTGACGGTCGGTGGGGAACTGGTCGATGATCCGGTCGACGGTGCTGATGGCCGTGTTGGTGTGCAGCGTGCCGAAGACCAGGTGGCCCGTCTCGGCGGTCTCGATGGCGATGGCCGTCGTCTCGAGGTCGCGCAGCTCGCCCACCAGCACGATGTCGGGGTCTTCGCGCAGGGCGGCGCGCAGGGCCGCGGCGAAGCTCCGCGTGTCGGCGTGCACCTCGCGCTGGTTGATGAGGCACGCGCGCGACTCGTGGACGAACTCCACCGGGTCTTCGATGGTGATGATGTGGTCGGGGCGGCATGGGTGTTGATGAGGTCGATCATCGCCGCGAGCGTGGTGCTCTTGCCCGAGCCCGTGGGGCCCGTGACCAGCACCAGGCCCTTCGGCAGGGAGCACAGCTCGCGCACCGCGGGCGGCAGGCCCAGCTCGTCGGCGCTCGGGATGCGCGAGGGGATCGTCCGCAGCACGCCGCTCACCCCGCGCCGGTCGCGGAACATGTTCACGCGGAAGCGCCCCACCCCGGCGATCTCGTAGGCGAAGTCGGCGTCGCGGGTGTCGGCGAAGCGCTCCTGCGCGATGGCGGGCGCGATCTCGAGGAGCAGCGCGCGGATGGTGTCGCCCGTGAGCACGTCGACGCCCTCGCCGGGCATCACGGTCATGTCGCCGTCGACGCGCACGCGAGGGAGCATCCCCGCCGTGAGGTGGAGGTCCGACGCCTCGACGGCGAGCGCGGCTCGCAGGAGCGCGTCGATGCGAGGCTCGCCCGCGCGCGGGCCCGTGAGGGGCGGCGGCACGAGCGAGCGCAACCGCGGTGGGGGAGGGGGCTGAGACGCGCGGGGCGGTGGCGATGGCGGGGGCTCGACCTCGCCCGTGGCGCTCTCCTCGTCGGCCGCGTCGTCGTCGGGCACGGGCTCGGCCATGGGCGGGGGGTGCGAGACGAGCGAGGGGTGCTCGCGGAGCACGACCTCGAGCGCGTCGCCCTCGCGGCGGCAGCGCGCGAGCACGGGGGTGTTGAGCGACTCGAACTCGAAGGAGGTCTCGCCGTCGACGAGCAGGCCCTCGGCGAGGCCCGCGGGGGCGAACTCGGCCGCGATGGCGATGATCTGGTCGGTGCGGACAGGCTGCGCGAGCACCACGCGAGTGAGCTCGCCGTAGCGCACGCGCACGGGCTCGCCCGTCGCGAAGACGAGCTCGTCGGCGCACTCCCGGCGCATCGCGGCGACGAAGCGGTCGATGTGGCGGACCATCAGCGCCTCTCTGAGAGCGGGGTGATCGACGCGACGCGGGCGACGTTGACGAGGTAGACCCAGTCCTCGGTGCGCAGGGGGAAGAACGACGGCGCGCGCTCGAGGTAGTCGCCGAGGCGCCGGGTCTCGACCGGGAGCGAGTAGCGCAGCGTGCCCGCGAGGGAGTCTCCGTGCGAGAGCTCCACCACGACGCGCGCCACGGCGCTGTTGGCCTCGTCTTCGGCCTCGGGGTCGAGCTCGTCGAGGGCCGCGAGGAGGTCGAGCCGCACCCACGCGAGGTGCCGCGGCGCGACGAAGACCACGCCCTCGCCCGCGCGCCGCAGCGGCACGAAGGACCGCTCGCTGAGCACGTCGAGCAGGCGCTCGCCGCGACCGCTCGCGTCGCGCGGCCGCAGGAACACCTCGCCCGCGGCGACGGCGCCGCGCGCGGTGCAGTACTCCACCAGCACCGTCTCCTTCACGGTGACGACCGCCCGGTCACTCATCGCGCAACATTGTGCACAAAGCCCGCGCGGGGATCAGCAACGACGCGCGCGGCGCTACTCGGGCCCGTCGCCCGAGCCCATGGGGCACCAGGCCTGCCGGGCCTCGACGTGCACGAGGCGCTTCTTGCGCTCGGCCGGGTCGCGGGGCATGGGCTCGCCCTCGTCGAGCGCGAGGGCGGTGAGCTGCCGGCCGTAGCAGCAGCCCGTGTCGAGGCCCGTGGCGAAGTCTTCGAGCTGGAGGTTCCGCCGGGCGTCGTGGCCGAAGACGATCTGCGCGGGCCCGCGCCAGCGCCGCGCCCAGGGGGTGCCCGTGAGCTTGCGGGTGGCCGCGCCCCGCTCGTCGACGGAGCGCACCGTGAGGAGGGTGTCTTCGTCGCACTCAATGGGCAGCCGCGAGGGGTCGACCCCGGCGTGCACGACCAGCGCCCCGTGCTCGGGGAGGGAGAGCATCAGGGGTCGGTCGTCGAGCCAGCGGAAGTGGGCCTCGTCGAGGGTGTTCACGACCTGCTGGTGCTTCTCGGAGAGGGGCACGCGGCGGTTCGCGGCGCGCTTGCCGTGCGCGAGCGAGGCGCGCCACCACGAGAGGACCTTCTCGTCGTGGTTGCCGCGAACCGCGAGGGCCCCGGCGGCGCGGGCGATCTCGACCACGCTGCGGGAGTCGGGGCCGCGCGCGACGAGGTCGCCCACCAGCACGAGGCGGTCGACGCCGGGAGAGAAGCGCAGTCGGGCGAGGAGGTCGTCGAACTCCTTGGCGCAGCCGTGGATGTCGCCGACGAAGAGGGTGCGTCGCACGGGGGAACTACTCTCCGTAAGGGGGGATCGTGATGGAGCGACCCTGCCACCCGTCGCGCACCCAGGGGAGCACGAGGCGGCGGAAATTCATCTTCGCCCGCGCGCGGGAGAAATACTCGTAGAAGCCCAGGACCACCCGGGTCATGAAGATCAGGTCGCGCTGCGACGGCGGGATGCGCCGCGCCTCGAGGAAGTACGTGATGAGCTCTTTCGCGCCGCGCACGTAGCTGTACTCGCCGAAGTCGAAGTCCTCGTCGCGCGAGAGGCCCTGCGAGAAGTAGTCGGCGATGCGGCGCATGTCGGCGAGCTCGCGCGCGTCGTCGGGGTCTTCGAGCAGGCCCAGGGCGATCATCGCGGCCTTGAGCCCGGCGTCGTCCTGGTCCATGCGCGACTTCACCATCGCCGCGAAGGCCGAGAGGAAGCGCTCGTCGAAGACCTTCACGCACCCGAAATCGAGGATCGCCACGCGCCCGTCGGGCAGCACCCTGAAGTTCCCGGGGTGGGGGTCGGCGTGCAGCACGCCCCCGCGCAGGAGCTGCACCCAGAACGCGTCGCTGAGCCTCCGCACCACGAGCTCGCGCTGCTCGCGGTCGGGCGAGCGCAGCGCGTCGCTCAGGTCGACGCCGCCCACGTAGTCGTAGGTCACCACGCGCAGCCCCGAGTACCGCGGGTGCACCCTCGGGATCACCACCCAGGGGTAGGGCTCGAAGAGCTTCGCCAGGAGCTGGGCGTTGTAGGCCTCGCGGCAGTAGTCGGTCTCCTGCGCGATGTGCTCGGCGATCTCTTCGGCGACGGGCGTGAAGTCGAGGCGCGAGTTGCCCACCACGTCGGCGAGGAGGTTCTTCACCACCGACGCGCCGAGCTTGAGGTTCTTGAGGTCTCCCTCGACGCCCGCGGCGGCGCCCGGGTACTGCGCCTTCACCACCACCTCGGTGCCGTCGTGCAGCGTCGCGCGGTGCACCTGCCCGAGCGAGGCCGCGGCGAGGGCCTCCTTCGAGAAGGTCTTGAAGAGCGCCTCGGGAGACTCGCCGAGGTCCATCTCGATCACGTCGCGGATCGTCGCGTAGCTCATGGGCGGCGCCGACGACTGCAGCGAGCGAAGCACCTCGCCGTACTCCCCCGGCAGAGCCTCGGCGTGCGTCGACAGGAGCTGGCCGACCTTCATCATCGGCCCCCGGAGCTCCTTCATGGTCCCGGCGATGCGCCGGGCGTTGTCGAGGTGTCGCTTGAGCTCCGAGCCCTGCTTCTCCTCGGCGCCGCGCAGCCGGTCCATGATCTTGCCGCCGAGGTAGCTCGACGCCACCGCGCCCCCGAGCCAGCCGGTCTTCAGCGTGCGCACCAGGCGCCCGGGCACCTTCTCCTCGCGTTCCTTCGCCATCGGGTCGTTGGGAGTGAGAGTACCCGACGGACCCTCACGGCGTACGGGCGAGAACCTCGTCGAGCGCGCCGCGCGTGGCCGCGACGCCCGCCGCGTTGCCGCCCGTCACCGACGCGATGCGCCCGTCGGCGTCGATCACCATCAGCACCGGGAGGGTCGTCGGGGTCCATAGGAGCGAGAGCATCCGGCCCAGGTCGAGGAGCAGCGGGTGCATCACCCCGTTGAGCGTGCGCCACGAGGAGCACAGCGGGCCGTCGGCGGGCACGTCGGGCGTGTCACCCTCGACCAGCACCTGCAGCACCCTCACGCCGCGGTCGCGGTACGCGTCGTCGATGGACTGCGTCGACCGCGCCGCGGTCGAGCACTGGGCGCACCAGCCCGCCGCGAGGAGCAGCACCGAGGCCCGCGCGCTCACCCACTCCGGGCCGTCGAAGGCGTAGCTCCCGCCCGCGCAGCTCGGCAGGACGAAGGGCGCGAAGACCTGACCCACGCTCACGCCGTAGGGGCCGCGAGGGTAGGCGCGGCCCGCGTCCACGAGGGGCGCGTCGTCGGCGACCCCGCGGTCGATGGGCGCGCCGCGGTCGACCGGACCCGTGTCGGGGATCGTCGGGAACTCGAAGCGCGGCACGTCGATGTCGATGCCCGCGCCGCCGTCGAAGCCGTAGCCGGGCCGACCCGGCTCGGGGAGGCACCCCGTCACCGCGATCAACCCCACGGCGAGGGCGCGGCGGATCACCGGCGCAGTGTGGGGCAGAGCGGCGCGCGACGCACTGAGGGAATTCCCTCATCGACGCGACGTGATCGCGCGTCGGATCGCCGCACCCGGCGCGCGGTCGTCGATGGCGCCGCTCTCGGGGTCGACGCCGAGGCCCCGCAGCGACGCCCTCCAGGGCGGAGGCGATCCCCCGCGGAGCGCGGGCACCACCACGGCGGCCCAGGCGCGATCGAAGGCCGACGACGCGAGGCGCTCGCGAAGCGCGTCGAGGGTCCACGCCCGCAGCGGGCTGCGGGTCGAGAGCGCGTGCATCGCGCGCGAGACCTCGTCGAGGTCGGTGGGGGCGGTCGGGTCTCGTCGGAGGGCGAGGTCAAGTCCCAACGCGAGCGCGGCGCCGGTCCAGTACACCCTGCGCCACGCGCCCGTCCGGGGCATCGCCTCGGCCTCTCCCGCGAGGTCGCGGCCCGTGCCGTCGCCGTCGACGTTGCGCATCCCCGCGGCGAGGTTCCGCCACGCGGCCTCGGGCGACTGCAGGCCCACGCGCGCGCGGAGCACCTCCTGGTAGTAGGTCGCGAGGCCCTCTCGGAACCACGCGTCTTCGCCGTCGAGCACGGGCTGACCGAGGTGGACGAACTCGTGCGTCGCGACCCAGTCGCCGCTGAGGTCTCGCGCGCCGGGGTCGACGACGAAGAGCACCGACCCGCCGCCCCCGCGGCTGCTCAGCCCGAAGGCCACCCCGCGCTCCGGCGGCCCGGGCAGCAACACCGCCTGCAAGCGCGTCCCGGGAAAGCGCCCGTAGAGCGAGGCCACCGCGCGTGCTGCGCCGCCGAGCCAGCGATCGAGCGCGCCGTCATCGACGCCCGCGGTCGCGCCCACGGGAGCGACGTTCAGCGCGCACCCCGCGGCGCGGAGGGCGCGCGGCGAGAACGGCGCCACGACCACGTAGCCCTCCCACACGAAGAGCGAGGGGTCGCTCTCGCCGTCGGCGCCCCAGGGCCCGCTCACGCGCAGCGGGCGCTCCGCGTCGGCGGTCACGGTCACCCGCGCGTCGGGGTCGACCCAGCGCGAGCGCGGGATCGCGACGGAGAGCGGCACGCGCCAGCCGCCCTCCGCGCGGTGCGCGCTGAGGTCGCGCGTCCACCGCCAGCACGCGCCGTCGCGGGTCGGCGCGCGATCGCCCGACCAACGGACCTGGGCGTCACCGCAGAGCGCTCCGTCGAGCACGTCTCCCCGGAGCTGTAGGCGCACCGCGAGCGACGCGCGTCGGCGGGGCGTCGCGACGGGTCGACACGCGCAGGCCGCGGCGATCAGCGCGAGCCACCACGCGCGCCGCGCTCTCTCAGCTCGCGGGCACACTCCCTACGATGACGCCGCGGGTGAGGTAGTCGTCCAGCAGGTCGGCGAGGGCCTCGATGAATTCCTCGCTGGCGCCCGCGCCGCACGCGGCCATCGCCGCGCCGACGCGCTCCGCCGCGCTGCCCTCTCCGTCGAGGAGCGCGCGCGTGATGGCCGCGGCGACGTCGTTGAGCACCATCGTCTCGAGGCTGTGTTCGCGCGCCGTTCGGTAGAGGAGGAGCGCCGCGCGCTCCGGCGCGGGGGCGCGCGCGTCGCGGTGCACCGACCACGCGACCTCGACGAGCCGGCACGAGGGCGCGAGCGCGGGCGTGAGCGCCATGTCGAAGGCGACGAGGCCCGTCGAGGGTGGGTCGTCGGCGATGGCCGCTGACAGTGCCGCCGACTCCCAGCGGAGGAGGTCCATCGCCCACGCGGGCGCGTCGGCGAGGAGGTCGGCGCGTCGCGCGGCGAAGTCGACGACGAGGGGCGTGTACTCGCGGAGGTAGCGCGTGCGCGGCGGAGCTTCAGCGAGGAGCGCGTTCGAGAGCCGCTCGAGGCGCGCGTCGCCCAGCACCGCGCGCGAGCGCGGCATCGCGTCGCCGAGGAGCGAGGCGAAGCGACGGCGCACCATGTCGCGGTAGAGCGACCAGCGCCCTTCGCCCAGGGCCGCGAGGTCGTCGCGCGAGGGCTCGGCGTCGAAGCACACCCGCGCGAGCGCGCGCTCGAGGTCGACGTCGCTCACGGTGACCCCGTCGCGCGTCGATGGATCTCGTCGAGGCGCGCGACCTCGTCGGCGAGCGCGTCGAAGGAGGGGAAGCCCTGGTCGCGCTCCAGCAGCACGGGCACCGGGCCCGTGAGTCGGAGGGTCTCTTCGAGGAGCGCGTAGACCTCGTCGCAGACGGGCTCTCCGTGCGTGTCGATGCGCCACCCGTCGGGCTCGACCCAGTGCCCCGCGACGTGGATCTGCACCACGCGAGAGAGCGGGAGCGCGCGGATGAAGCCCATCGCGTCGAAGCCGTGGTTGCGCGCGTTGACGTAGACGTTGTTCACGTCGAGGAGCAGCGAGAGGTCCGCGCGCTCCAAGAGCTCCGTGAGGAAGGCCGACTCGGACATCTCGGCCTCGCCGGGGTGCGCGTACCAGGAGATGTTCTCGACGGCGAAGGGGACGCCCAGGCTGGCCTTCACGTCGAGGGCGCGCACGACGCAGCGGTCGAGGGCCTCGCGCGTGAAGGGCACGGGGAAGAGGTCGTGCACGAAGGCGCCGTCGCTCGACGCGAAGCAGAGGTGGTCGGAGTGCCACGGAGCGCCGACCCGCGCGACGAAGGCCGCCACGTCGCGGAGGTAGTCGCGGTCGAGGGGGTCGGGGCCACCGAGGGAGAGGGTCAGCCCGTGGGTGACGATGGGCCAGCGCTCGCGCGCCTCTTCGAGGATCGCGGGGTAGACCCCGCCGCGCGCCATGTGGTTCTCGGGGGAGACCTCGAGCCATTGGAGCGCGGGGGGCGGTCGTCGCGAGAGGTCGTCGAAGAGGGGCGCTCGTAGACCGAGCCCGACGCCCTGGACGCTGCGGGGAGGGATGGACACCGGGAAGCTCTACGCTCCGCGGAGGGCGAGGGTCACTGCGCGGGCTGGGGGGCCGGCGTGGGGGCCGGGGTCGGCGTGGTGGCGGTGCCGCCCTGCGCGGCGTTGCCCGAACACGAAGCGGCCTGGCCGTTGTGCGCGGCGTTGCCCGAGCACGAGGCGGCCTGGCCGTTGGCGGCGGCGCCGGAGCAGCTCCCCGCCTGGCCGCCGCTGCTGGTCGAGCCCTGCGCCGACTGCGCGGCCGGGGTCTGGTTGCTCGACGAGCACGCGGGGGCCGCGACACCCGCGAGCGCCGCGGACACCATGAGGAGGAGAGACTTGCGGTTCGGCTGGTTCATCGTCGATCGCTCCATGCGATGGGTGAGGGGGCGCGCACCCCGCGGACCACCCGCGCGGCGTCAGCGCCCGCTCCGTCGGACCCCGCCTCGGTCGCGGCGGGGGGCCGCATGTTACGCCAATCCGCCCCCGCGCGGATTTTATCGACCGCGCCTCGGGAAGGCCTGCGCCGACGCGATGTCGCGGTGCGCCCCCACCAGCGCGATGAGGCGGTCGACGCCGAGCGCGTTGCCTCCGCTCGGGGGCATTCCCTCGTCGAGGGCCGCGAGGAAGTCTTCGTCGATGGGGTAGCGCGGCAGGCCGAGGCGCGCGCGGAGCTGCAACTGCTCGGCCCACCGAGCGCGCTGCTCGTCGGGGTCGGTGAGCTCGTCGAAGGCGTTGCAGAGCTCGACCCCGCCCACGTAGAGCTCCGCCCGCTGGCACACCGTCGGGTCGTCGACGTGCAGCCGCGACAGCGACGCGTGCGCCGCCGGAAAGCGCGTGAGAAAGGCCGGCCGATCCCACCCGAGCTCGGGCTCCACGCGCGTGGCGAGCGCGGCGAAGTACGCCTCCTCGTCGCGGGTCGCGAGCTCCACCGGGTCGCCGAGCTCCGGCGCGTGCCGCGCGAAGGCCTCGCGCACCGTCACCCTCTCGAAGCGCTCGGTGACGGGCACCCGCTGCTCGCCCACCGTGAGAGAGCCCGGCGTCGCGCCCGCCTCGGCGGCCTCGCGCACGATCGCCTCGGTGTCGTCGAGCACGTCGTCGAGGCCCGCCCAGGCCCGGTACCACTCCAGCATCGTGAACTCGGGCTGGTGCCGCTCGCCGAGCTCGCCGTCGCGGAAGCAGCGCGCGAGCTCGAAGCACTTCTCGACGCCGCCCACGAGCAGCCGCTTCAGGTGCAGCTCGGGCGACGTGATCAGGTACCCCGAGGGAGAGGTCGCGCCGTGGCCGTGCACCCCGAAGGCCGCGAGGTGCGGGTCGAGCCCCGGGCAGCGCGCGACGGCGGGCGTCTCGACCTCGGCGAAGCCCTCGGCGCGCATCCAGGCGCGGAGCCGGTCGATCACCGCGCGGCGCAGGTCGAGGCGGCGGCGCAGGCCCTCGACCTCGACGCGCCACGTCTCGGCCCCGCGCGAGAGCGGCGAGCGTGACGGGCGGCGCACCACCTCGACGGAGCGCGCGGCGTAGGCGGGGAAGGCGTGCTCGACGGGGAGCGTGACCACGAGCGGCGTCGCGTCGACGTCGGCGAGCACCCGCGCGAGGTCTCCGGGCTCAAGCGCGTCGGTGGCCGCGCCCGTGACCTGGACGTGGTGGCCGCCGGTGGAGAGGGTGATGGTGCGCGGGAGGGGCCGCGCGGTGACGCGGCCCGTGAGCAGCCAGGCCCCGCCGTCGAGGTCGGTCCAGACGACGGGCATCGGTGGGAGGGGTCGGGGTCAGCGGGTCTTGGCGACGCGCTCGACGTACTCGCCGGTGCGGGTGTCGATGCGGAGGACGTCGCCCTGGTTGATGAAGATCGGCACCTGCACGACCGCGCCGGTGGGGAGCTTCGCGGGCTTGAGCACGTTGTTGGCGGTGTCGCCCTTGAAGCCGGGCTCGGTCTCGACAACCTCCATCTCGACGAAGGTCGGGAGGGTGATGCCGATGGGCGAGCCGTTGTAGAGCAGGACCGAGCAGGTCGCGTTGTCGAGCAGGAAGCCCCGCTCTTCGACCTTGTCGGCATCGACGGACATCTGCTCGTAGGTGGCGTTGTCCATGAACACCAGGTGCTCGCCCTCGGGGTAGAGGAACTGCATCTCGCGCTCCTCGATGTCGGCCCCGTTGAGCTTCTCGCCGGACTTGTACGTCCGCTCGATGACCGAGCCCGTGATCATGTGCTTGAGCCGCACCACGGTCGACGGCGTGCCCTTGCCGGGCTTACGGAAATCGACGCCCGTGACCAGGTAGGGGTCGCCGTCGATGTTGAGCTTGTTGCCCTTGCGGACTTCGTTGATGTCGTAGATCGCGGCCATCAGACTTCCTTCCGGCCGCGGCGAGTATCAGAGAAAACCGGGGGCCGCAAGCCGCGCGCGCGTCGCGCACCGCCTTGTCAGCGCGTGTCGCGTGGTCTAACGCACGGCCCCGATGGCGAGCCGCGACATCGACGACGAGTTCCGGGAGATCAAGCGCGAGATCATCGAGTCGCGCGGACTGGTCATCAAGACGAACAACCTCACGGCGGCGCTGGCCGCCGACGTGAAGAGCATCGCGCGCCGCCAGGCCGGCTACGAGCGCCGCTTCAGCGTGAACAGCGCCACCGCCTACGTGCTCTTCGTCGTGGTGATCTTCGGCGGGATCAAGCTCTGGCTCGACGCGTCGATCCGCGAGCGCGACGTGGAGCTCCGCTCGCTGCGTCGGCAGGAGGAGCAGGCCCGCCGCGAGCGCGACGTCGCCGTGCGCGAGAAGGAGGAGCGCACGCAGCTCGACCAGCGCGCGCAGGCCTTCTACGACCTCGTACGCGACGGCCGCCGGCAGGAGGTCGTCGAGTCGTGGGAGCAGCTCCGCCGCGAGCGCCTCTCGGCCGCCGAGATGGCGATGTTCCAGGACGTCGTCGACCGCTTCCGCACCGACCTCTCGGTGACCTCGTACGAGCGCGGCCTCGAGCACGCGCGCATGGCCCGCTACGCCGAGGCCAACGAGGCCTACGAAGAGAGCATCCGGCTGAAGGAAGACGCCGGGCACATCCCCATGGTGCGCAACGCGCAGGCCGACGCGCTGCGGCACCTCGGCCGCCAGCGCGAGGCCGTGGTGATCCTGCAGGCCGTGGCCGACGGCGGCGACCGCGAGGCGGCCGACGACGCGATGCTGCTCATGGCCCGCTGCCAGGTCGACCTCCAGCAGTACGGCGACGCGCGCAACACCCTGCGCGCGCTGGTGCGTCGGTACCCGCACGGCTCCGTCGCCGACCAGGCGCGCGCCTACCTCTTCGAGCTGTCGACACCGGCCAACGCCGCGCGTCGCTGACCCTCGGCCCTCACGGCCGCCGACGTCGGAGCGCCGCGACGATCACCTCGTCGGTGACGCCGACCACCCTCGGGCCGTCGGGGCCGTCGGAGATGCGAAGCGACCACGGCATCACGCCCGCGGCGACGGTGCCGGAGTGGAGCGCGTTCACCGAGCCCCACTCGACCAGCCACTCGCCGGGGCCGAGGAGGCCGCTCGGGCACGACCGCCGGAGGCACTCGCGGAAGCTCCGCACCGAGCGGGGCTCGCGCTGCGTGACCATCGGGCTGCGCGCGAAGTGCTGCGCCATCTGCTCGTGAAAGGCGATGAGCGTCTCGCGCGGCACGGGCAGCCACGGCGCGCGCGCGCCGCCCACCTCGATCGTCGGAGGCGCCAGCACGCCGCCCACCTCGGGCGCGTACAGGTCCGAGAGGGTCGCGACGTCGCGCTCGGCGAGGGCGCGGGCGAAGCGGGTCGCGACGGCGAGCACCCGCGCGCTCGGGGTCAGGGTTCACCGTCGCGGCGCGGTCGGTGCGCCCTTGAACGACCACGGCCGCGCGGTCGTCGCGGCCCGCGACCTCGAGGGTCGTCGAGGTCGAGCGCGGGGGCGCGGCGGGGCGGCGCGGCCGTCGCGCACGCCGACGCGAGCGAGCGCGGCGGCGCGCGCCACGGTCACGCCGGGAGCTCCTGCACGTCGAGGTCGCGGTCGACGATGAGGAACTGCCCCGCCTCGGGGAGCGCGCCGCGGCCGACCTCCTTCCACCCGCGCTCGGTGGCGGGCGCGTCGGCGACCATCACGTAGCGGAGGGTCTCGTGGTCGACGCGCGCGTCTCCCTTGCGGCACGCGGGGCAGTCGCGCACGCCCTGCCGGCGCACCCAGCTCAGCCCGATGCCTCGGCAGAACGCGACGAGCCCCTGCGGCCAGGCGAGCACCAGCGACAGGGGCGCCGACTCCTTCGCCGCGGCGTCGCAGCGCGCGACGGCTACGCGCAGCGCGGCCACCACCGTCTCGCGGTCGATGTTCGGGTCGTCGACGCGGCCCTCGTCGAAGAGCGCAGACACCGCGGCGTGAAAGCGCAGCTCCGACACGGTGTCGCCGCGCACGTTGCCCGAGAGGTACCCCGGCACCTCGCCGAGGAGGCCGCGCGCCTCGGGCCGGTCGCGCGGGGAGATGTCGGCGTAGAGCCACTGACGAAACCTGAAGGGCTGTGTGTTCTCCAGCGACCTCGCCGTGGGCCAGGCGCGCGCAGGTGGATCAGCGCGACGCCGCCGCGCGCCTCGGCGAGGAGCGCGCCCACGCTGCTCACCGCGCTGCCGAGGGCTTGCGGCAGGAGCGCGTCGCCGCCGACGAGCGTGCCCACGCCCCACCCGTCGACCCCGCCGTCGGGGGCGTGGGAGGGCCGCGGACTCGACCTGCGCGGCGCAGCGCGCGCGGTCGAACTGGTTGCCGATGTACCCGAGGAGACGCGTCATCGCCGCCATCATGCACCCTCGCGGCGCTCGTGTGCGCGCCGCGCGCACTCTGGGGGCGCTTGACAGCGGTGGGGCACCTCCCTAGTGTCGCGCGCCCCGCGGGCACAAGGGCTCGACGACCGCAACGAACGCAGCGCCATGAAGCCCCGCCCACGCTCAAGGTCGGCCACATCCCCGAAGAGGGCATCGACCTCGACATCGCCTTCGACCCCGCGTGGCTCGCCGAGGTGCTCGCCTCGTCCGAGCTCGCGCCCGTCGCGGGCCGCGAGGGCGGGGCGCGCGTTCGGGTCGACCTCGACAAGCGCAACGTCATCCTCACGGGCCGCTTCGACACCGTGGCCAGCGCGACCTGCGTGGCCTGCCTCGAGCCCGTCGAGCTCGCCCTCGGCGCCGACTTCACCCTCCTGCTCGAGCCCGCCACGCCCGCGGTGAACGTGGTGCAGCGCGGCGCCGTGCCCGACGAGCACGAGCTCAGCCCCGGCGAGCTCGACGTCGACGCCTACGAGAACGGCGAGGTCGACCTCTCTCACTGGCTCCGCGAGCAGATCGTGCTCGAGGCGCCCGTCCATCCGCGGCACGAGGGCGACTGCCCGACGCCGCTCACCGTGCCCACCGCAGACCACGGCGCCTCCGACGAGACCGCCGATGACCCGCGCCTCGCGCCCCTCCGGCGCCTCCTGATCAACAAGGAGTAAGACACCGTGGCCGTTCCGAAGAGGAGGACCTCTCGCACCAAGCGCGACATGCGCCGCGCCAACCACGACAAGCTGTCGGCGCCCGCCATCAGCCGTTGCAGCAACTGCGGCGAGACCAAGCGCCCGCACTACGTCTGCGCGAGCTGCGGCCACTACGACGGCCGCGCGATCGTCGAGAAGTCCAGCGACACCGCCGAGGGCTGAACCGAAGGGCCCCGCGGCGTGACCCTCGCGCTGGTGTTCCCCGGTCAGGGGTCGCAGTCCGTCGGCATGGGCCGCGCGCTCGCCGACGTCTACCCCGCGTCTCGCGAGGTCTTCGCCCGCGTCGACGACGCGCTCGGCGCTCCCGCCCTCTCGGCCCTCTGCTTCGAGGGCCCCGAAGACACCCTCACCCTCACCACCAACGCGCAGCCCGCGATCCTCGCCACGAGCCTCGCGTGCCTCGCCGCGCTCCGCGCCCGCCTGCCCGGGCTCGCCCCCGCCGTGGTGGCCGGCCACTCCCTCGGCGAGTACAGCGCCCTCGTCGCCGCGGGCGCCCTCTCGCTCGAAGACGCCGCCCGCCTCGTGCGGCTGCGCGGCCAGGCGATGCAGTCCGCCGTCGCGCCAGGGGTGGGCGCGATGACCGCTTCGCTGCTCCTCGACGACGCCGCCGTCGAGGCGCTCTGCGCCGAGGTGCGCGACGCGATGCCGGGCCGCGCGCTCTCTGTCGCGAACCTCACCGCCCCCGGTCGAGGTGGTGATCGCGGGGCACGCCGACGCCGTGGCCCGCGCGGGGGAGCTGATCGAAGCGCGCGGCGGCAAGGCGATGAGCCTCAAGGTGAGCGCGCCCTTCCACTGCGCGCTGATGGAGCCCGCCGCTGTGGCCCTCGACGCGGCCCTCGCTCACGTCGCGGTGGGCGCCTTCGCCGCGCCGGTGGTGACCAACGTCGAGGCCGCGCCCAACGCCGACCCCTCGCGGGTGCGGTCGCTCCTCGTGCGGCAGGTGACCGGCGCGGTGCGCTGGCGCGAGAGCGTCGCGCGGATGGTGGCCGACGGGGTCGACACCTTCGTCGAGGTGGGGCCTGGCCGCGTGCTCGCGGGGCTCATCAAGCGGACCCACCGGGCTGCGCGTCTTCAGCGTGGGCGACCTCGAGGGCCTCGACGCGGCCGTCGCCGCGCTCTCCTGAAGGGGTACATCGATGTTCGAGCTCACCGGAAAGACCGCCCTCGTCACGGGCGCCTCGCGCGGCATCGGCCGCGCCATCGCGGTCTCGCTCGCGCGCCAGGGCGCGTGGGTGGCCGTGAACTACGCCCGCTCGGCCGAGGCCGCCGAAGAGACGCTGTCGCAGGTGCGCGAGGCGGGGAGCGACGGCGAGCTCCTGCCCTTCGACGTGGCCGACGGGGCGGCGACCGCGTCGGCGATCGAAGACCTCGCGAAGCGCCGCGCGGGATTGAGCGTCGTGGTGTCGAACGCGGGGATCAACGCCGACAACCTCGTCCTGCGCCTCGACGACGACGAGTTCGAGCGCATCCTCGCGACCAACGTGAAGGGCGCGCTGCACGTCTTGCGCGCCGCGGTGCGACCCATGATGCGCGCGCGCTGGGGTCGGATGATCGCCGTCTCGTCGGTGGTGGGCGAGATGGGCAACGCGGGGCAGGTGGCCTACGCGACCAGCAAGAGCGCGCTCTTCGGGATGATGAAGTCCCTCGCGAAGGAGTACGGCTCCCGCGGGGTGACGGCGAACGTGGTGGCGCCGGGCTTCGTCGTGACCGACATGACCGCGGGCCTGAGCGAAGAGATCCGCAAGCGGCTCATCGAGCTCACCCCCGCGGGGCGCCTCGGCACGCCCGAGGACGTCGCGTCGGCCGTGTCGTGGCTCGCGTCGCCCGAGGCGGCGTGGGTGACGGGGCAGGTCGTCAGCGTCAACGGCGGCCTGAGGATGTGACCGGCCGCGGGCTTTACGGCGCCGCGGCCATCGTGTAGCTACGCGGCCGAAGAACGGAGAAGGGCGGAGCGATGAAGGTGACGAGCGCAGAGGTCGAGCAGCGCGTGAGGGCGATCATCGCGAAGAACCTCGACGTGCCGCTGCAAGACGTGCGTCCCGAGAGCGATTTCGAGCGCGACTTCAAGGCCGACTCGCTCACCCTCACCGAGCTCGCCCTCGCGCTCGAAGAGGAGTTCGACCTCGACATCCCCGACGGCGAGGTCGCTCGCATCAAGTCGGTGCAGGTCGCGGTCGACTACATCGCCTCGCGCGTCTCGGCGACCTGAGGCGCGCCGTGCGCTGGATCGTCGCGAGCGACCACGCGGGCTTCGCCCTCAAGGAGCACCTCAAGGGCTACCTCACCGCCCGCGGCCACGCGGTGACCGACGTCGGCCCGAGCGACGCGTCGCGCACCGACTACCCCGACTGGGGGCACAAGCTCGCCGAGGCGTACCTGCAGGGCGGGCACGACTTCGGGATCGTGATCTGCGGTTCGGGCATCGGGATCTCCATCGCCGCCAACCGTCACGCCGGCGTGCGGGCGGCGCTCTGCCACGACGAGTACACCGCGCGCGTCGCGCGGCAGCACAACGACGCCAACGTGCTCGCGCTGGGCGAGCGGGTGGTGGGGCAGGGCGTGGCCGAGGGCATCGTCGACGTGTTCGCCGCGACCGCCTTCGAGGGCGGCCGACACACCGCGCGCGTCGCGAAGATCGAGCGCTGACGGCGTCGCCGAATCGTTGACCGCGCCCGCCGACGGTTGCTACCGCGCGGGCCTGACGATGCCGACACCGCGCCGCGCTGCCTCCACGAAGAACGACGGTGACGTCGACGCGCTCGTGCGCGAGCTCAAGCACCCGCGCGAGGCCGAGATCACGGCGCTCCGAGAGGTGATCCGCGGCGCGCACCCGCGCGTCGTCGAGGGCGTGAAGTGGAACGCACCGAGCTTTCGCGTCGACGACTACTTCGCGACGCTGAACCTCCGGCAGCGCGACGGCGTGCTTGTCGTGCTGCATCGCGGGGCGAAGGCGAAGAACGACGCGGCCTTCGCGGAGGGCTTCCCCGACCCGACGAAGATGCTGACGTGGATGTCGCCGGACCGCGCGACGGTCACGCTGCGCGACGTGGCCGACGTGGAGGCCCGAAGCGACGCGCTCGCGGCGGTCATCCACGCCTGGGTCGAGCGGCTGTAGCGGACGGCGGGGCTCCGGGAACCGGGGGAGGGCTTCCGGGAACCAGGGGAGGGCTTCCGGGAACCAGGGGAGGGCTTCCGGGAACCGGGTGAAGGCTTCCGGGAACCGGGTGAAGGCTTCCGGGAACCGGGTGAAGGCTTCCGGGAACCAGGAGTGAGCCTCCGGGAACGAAGCGAGGCGCGGACGGAGCGCAGGAGACACAGCGGTCGCCGCCGGACGCAAAGTCGGAGGCGAAGGAGACCCCGTCCGCGTCGCGGGAGGCGCCGCGCAGGGGCGAGGCGACGCTCCCGCCGCTCACGCAGGCCGAGGCCCGGTTCGGCCGGGCGAAGATCCCGCGCCGCTCTCGAGCGCCGTCGCGGCGCGCTGTGCAAACAGGCCCGCGGCGCGGCTACTTTCTGCGAGACTCGACCCGATTCCAGCCGGGCAAGGACCGGAGCGTGTGTCGAACCGCCGCGGGGGATGCGCGCGGCACGACCCTCGCTCCATGCCGTCGTATGAGCGCGTCTCTCCGAAACCCTCTCTGGGCCGTGATCGGGTTGATGGCGTGCGCCGAGACGGTGTCGACCTCACCGGCCGCCCCCGCGGACGCTGGCTCTGGCGCGACCGAGGCCGCCGTCTCTACACCCGACGCGGGCGCCGCGCGTGACGCGCCCGACGTGCCTGCCGCTCCCGCCGACGTGGGCGGCGTGGCCGACGCCGAGGTCGCCGTTCCCCCGCGCGGGCCGTGTCGCACCGACCCGATCCGACGCGGCTGCCTCGAGGCGCCGACGCTCCTCGCGGTCAATCGCGCCTCGACCGAGAACACCGTCGAGTCCTTCACCTGCGACCTTCGACGAGACGGCGACATCGTGCGGCTGGAGGTCTGCCTGTCCCCGGTCCTCAGCGTCTGCGCCGAGGACGCCGGGGTCACCTTCTGCGCCGTGATCGAGGTGCTCCCGGAGGCGGTCGCGCGCGGGGCCGCGTCTCTCGCCTTCGAGGGCGGCGCGAGCGTGACCTCCGCTCCGGGCGAGCGGCCGTCGCTCGACGAATCGCGGATCGAGTTCATCCCCACGAACGGTGAACGCAGCGTGAGGCGGGCGTGGGTCCGTCAAGACTGCGCCTGCTCAGCAGACGCACCCGCGGCCATGCAGACTCTCCGCGGCACGCTCCGTCTCGACGCGCCGACGGACGGCCGCGTGCGAGGTCACGTCGGGCTCACCGCGGAGGGGCAGATCTTTCCGGTGACCTGGACGGGATGGTCCGTCCGCATGGACGCCGACTTCGACCTCGCCCGGCCCGAGTGAGAGCGCTCGTCGTCGCGAGCAACCCCCGCCGCCTCACGCCGCGTCGTCGACGGTGACCACCACGCTCCCGCGCTTGTGGCCGCTGTCGACGCGCGCGTGCGCCTCGGCGATGCGCGCGAGGGGCACCGTGTCGTCGATCACCGCGCGGTACGCCCCCTCGCTCGCGAGCTCGGCGAGGCGCCGCACGTCGCCGGCGCGCTCCGCCGCCACGCCCGCGATCACCCGATGCCCCGACAGCCGCCCCTGGAACGGCGCCGCGAGCTGCCCCGCGAGGTCGCAGGCCACGCGCGCGAGCCGCCCTCCCGGCGCGAGCACCGGCCGGCACCGCGCGTAGTCAGTGACGCCCACGCAGTCGACGATGACGTCCCAGCGCGCGGCGTCGCGGGTGAAGTCTTCGACCGCGTAGTCGATGACCCGACCCGCGCCGAGCTCGCGGACGAGGTCTGCGTTCGCGGCGCTGCACACCGCCGTCACCTCGGCCCCCTCGACGCGCGCGAGCTGCACCGCGGCGACGCCCACCGCGCCCGACGCGCCCAGCACCAGCACGCGCTCTCCGCGCTTCACCCCCGCCTCGCGGAGGTAGTGCATCGCGGCGGTCCCGCCGAAGAGCAGCGCGGCGGCCTCGCCCCACGAGAGCGCCTCGGGCTTCATCGCGACGCGGCCGTCTTCGCCGACGCACACGAACTCCGCGTGGGCGCCCATCTTGGCCCCGGGGAACGCGACCACCGCGTCGCCCACCTTGAAGCGCGTGACGGCGTCGCCCACGGCGTCGACCACGCCCGCGCACTCGGTGCCGAGCACCGGCTGCCGAGGGACCTTCCATCCGAACGCGAGCCGCATCGGCAGGCCCATGCCCGCGGGCACGCGACACCCGCGCAGCCGCGCGTCACCCGACGACACGGTCGTGGCTTTCACGCGCACGCGCAGCTCGCGCGGGCCGGGCGTCGGGAGGGGGATCTCGCGCAGCGCGATGACCTCTGGAGCGCCGTAGCGGGTCACGACCGCGGCGCGCCTGGTGGCTTCAGCGTGGGTCATGGGCCACAGCGTGGCGTCGCCGCGCGGCCGGAGAAACCCGCGAATTCGTGCGCCCGCTGTGCGATTCTGCACGGGTGGACTGGGACGACCTCCGCTTCGCCCTCGCGGTCTCGCGAGCGGGCACCCTGAGCGCCGCCGCCGAGGCGCTCGGCGTCAGCCACACCACCGTCGGCCGACGGCTCCGCGGCCTCGAGGAGCGCATCGGCGCGCGGCTCTTCGACGCGACGCCCGAGGGCTTTCGCCTCACCGACGCGGGGGCCGACCTCGTCGCCGTGGCCGCTCGGATGGAGGCCGAGACGCTCGCGCTCGAAGGCCGCGTGCTCGGCCGGGACGCGCGGCTCTCGGGCGCGCTGCGGGTGTCGGTGATGGAGCTCGTGTTCCGCGCGTTCCGCGAGGCCTTCACGTCGTTCATGGCGCGCTACCCGGGCGTGGCGCTGACGGTGACGGCGAGCGACGACGAGGTCTCGCTCGCGCGCCGCGAGGCCGACGTGGTGCTGCGCCTGACCGCCAGCCCCCCGGAGAGCCTCGTGGGCAGGCGCGTGGGCGCGATGCAGTTCGCGGCCTACGCCGCGCGGTCGCTCGTGGCGCGCGTGGGCGAGGGGGCCCCGCTCGGGGCGTACCCGTGGATCCACTGGGACGAGCGGCTCACCGACATGCGCTGGCTCGACGCGTGGCTCGCGCAGCACGCGCCCGGCGCGAAGGTGGCGATGCGCGTCGACGTGAGCGCGGGCGGGATGCGCGAGCTCGTGGCGGCGGGCGTGGGGGTGCAGTTCCTCGCGTGCGTCGAGGGCGACGCCGACCCGTCGCTCGTGCGCGTAGGGCCCATGGAGGACTTCGCGCGGCGCGACCTCTGGGTGCTCACGCTGCCGGAGCTTCGCGACGTGCCGCGCATCCGCGCGTTCACCGACCACATGGCCGAGCGGCTGCGACCGACCCTCGCGGCCGGGGAGCGCGGCGCGCGCTGAGGATCGGGCCGCGCGAGGTCTTCCTCAGCGGAGCCGAAGGTAGAGCGTCGCGGTGTCGATCCCCACGGGCGCGTCGAGGCGGATCACCCCCGGCCGCACCTGCTCCGGTCGGAGCTGGAGGTCGACGCTCGCGATCGGGTCGTCTCCGTCGAGGAACGACGCGTCGTCGTCGTAGAGGGTGAAGTGGATCGGCTCCGCGAGCCGGCTCGCGGTGAGGCCCGTCGCGAGGACCTCCTCCCACGAGGGAGTGAGCGAATCGGGCACCGTGATCGTGCGGCCGATGCCCACCGCGGAGACGTACACGTCGGGTCGAGAGAGGGGGTCACGCGCGCAGTCCCAGGTCGGGCAACCGCGCCCTGACGGGTCCCTCTCCGGCACGCTCGCCGACACCACGACGAGCGTCAGACCCTCTTCGCCGCGCGGGAGGCACCCACCGGAGACGCACTCGTGCGTGTCGGCGCACGAGAAGCACGCCCCGCCTGCGCCGCCGCACGACGCGCGCTGGTTGTTCGGTACGCAGCGCCCGTCGCGGGCGCACCCGTGTTCGCACACGAGCGGGCAGTCGCACGGCCGCCACTGGCTGTAGTCGTCACAGGTCGTCACGCGGCCCGGGCACTCGCACGCGCGTCGGCTCCCCGGCTCGCACTCCGCCGCGCACTCGCACGCGCCCCACCACCGGGTGGGCTGGCAGGTCTGTCGACCGAGGCCGCCCTCGCACGCGCAGTCGATCCGCGCCCCAGGCTCGCACTCCACGGTCGACTCCGACGAGGCCACGCACCCCGCCGCTGCCAGAGCGAGCACCCACGCCGCGCGGAGGAGCCCCCGCCACGCGCCGTCCCACCGCGACGAGTGCGTCATGCCCGCGACCCCAGCACGCCGCGTTCCGACCGCCGCCGCGCGTCGCGAGGCACGCCTTCGCGCGCCGCGGCCCTCCTCGCACCGGCGCCTCGACCCGCCAGCGCGTCACCGCTGTCACCCCCGCTCACACCCGCGTGACCTCGCCGTCCCACGTCGCGAGCTCTCGCTTCAACACCTTGCCCGTCGCGTTCGCGGGGAGCGCGTCGAGGAACACCCACTCCCGCGGCACCTTCGGCCCTGACAGCTCCGCGCGGCACCACGACCTCAGCTCCGCCGCGGGTTCGCCCGCCGTCGCCCCGCGCAGCACCACGAACGCGCGCAGCCGCTCTCCCCACTCGGGGTCGGCGACGCCGATCACCGCGCTCTGCGCGACGGCGGGGTGCCGGTCGATCACCGCCTCGACCTCGGCGGGGTAGATGTTCACGCCGCCCGAGATCACCATCTCGCGGCGTCGCCCGACGATCATGTAGCGGCCCGCCGCGTCGACGCGCGCGAGGTCTCCCACCGAGAAGTGCCCGTCGCGCATCGACGCGCGCGTGGCCTCGTCGTCGGCGTGGTAGCCCTCGACCAGCATCGGGCTGCGCACGAAGACCTCACCGACCTCTCCGCGCGGCACCTCGTGACCGCTCTCGTCGAGCAGGCGCAGCGAGACGCCGTGCAGCGGTCGACCGATGCTGCCCGGGAGCGCGCGCAGGTCGTCGGGCGTCGCGACGCTGACCAGGCCCGTCTCGGTCGCGCCGTAGACGTTGTAGAGCACCGGGCCGAGCAGCGAGAGCGCTCGCTCACACAGGGGCGCCGGCAACTGCGCGCCCACGCACACCACGGCGCGCAGCGTCGCGAGGCGGTAGCTGCGGATCACCGCGTCGGGCAAGGCCATCAGCCGGTGGAGCATCGTCGGCACGATCGCCACGCTGTTGATCCGCTCGCGCTCCACGGTCTCGAGGAAGCGCCGCGGCTCGAACTCGCGCTCGATCACGATGGTGCTCCCCACCATCAGCGCGAGGCCCGCGAAGCCCAGCGCGGTGGAGTGGTAGAGCGGGCACACGCAGAGGTGACGGTCGCCCCGCTTGAAGGGCACGCGCTCCAGGAAGGCCGCGAAGCCCAGCACCTGCCCCGCGCCGAAGCGACGCACGGCGCCCTTGGGCCGCCCCGTGGTGCCCGAGGTGTAGATCACCACGGCGCCGTCTTCGCTCTCGAGCTCGCCCTCGGAGGTGGCGGCGATGGCGTCGGCGTAGCGCGCGAAGCCCTCGGCGGGCCCGCCCACCGCGAACATCCTCCCGGGGTCGAGGCCCGGGCACCGCTCGCGCAACGCGCGCATCGCGGGCGCGAGGTCGTGCTCGAAGAACACCGCCTTCGCGCCGGAGTGCTCCACGAGGTACGCGAGCTCCGCGGGCGTGCTCCGCCACGACACGCTCACGCCCGAGGCGCCCAGGCGCGCGAGCGCGGCCTCGACCTCGAAGAACTCCGGGCGGTTGTAGAGCACCAGCGCCACCGCGTCGCCGCGGCCCACGCCCTTGCGGCGCAGCCCCGTCGCGAGCCGGTCGGCGCGCGCGTCGACCTCGCCCCAGCGCATCGAGCGCCCGCCCTGCACGAACGCGGGGCGCTCTCGCTCTCCCACCGCGCGGATGCGGAACACCGCCGCGAGCCCGGCCTGCCCCTTCGCGAGCAGCCGCGCGCCCACCAGCGCGCCGCGAGGGTCGAGCCCTCCCGCGAGTTCGCTCTGCCGCGCGACGCGCGCGAGCACCCCGGCCCAACCCGTGACTTCCCTCGCCGCGTCGATCACCATGGCCGCGTGATTCGCACCCGGCGGGGCCCCCGCGTCAAGGCACCACACCTCGTCGCGCTCTCCATGTTGGCGGGCTGCGCGTCGAACACTCCGCGCAGGCCCACGGCCACCCCGGCCACCGCCGCGGCGAGCCCCGACGCGTCGGCGCCCGAGCCCTCGCGACCGACCCTCGCGCCCCCGCCCGCCGCGCAGCTCGACGCGCTGCAGGCGCTCCTCGCGCGCGGCCCGGCGGTGATCGTGCGCAACCCCGACGGCGGCGCCGACGCGCGCATCACGATGATGCACCGGGCGCGCGCGCCCCTCGCGCTCCTGCGGCGCACCATCGCCACGCCCGCGGAGTACACGCGCTTCATGCCGATCCTGCGCGACGTCGAGATCCTCTCGACGCACGGCACGCGCACGGGCTTCCGCTTCGACGTCGCCGCGCCGCTCTTCAACGTGAGCGCCCTGTGCGAGATGCGCGTGGTGGGAGAGCGCAGGGTCGACGTCGAGATCACCGAGTCAGAGACCGGCCCCGGCGCGTCGCGCTGGGATTTCTTCGCCGACGGCGCCGACGCCACCACCGTCGTTCTCACCACCTGGGGAGACCCCTCGCGCGGCCACTGGCTCCTGCGGCAGTTCGCGCGGCGCTCTCCGGCCTCCATCGCCGGGATGAACATCGCCGTCGACAGCGTGCTCGTGCTCGGCGCTTCACGGAGCGCAGAGATCGCGGCCGGGGCGCAGCTCCCGATGCGGCCCGAGCGCGGCGACGCGCCCGCGGGAGAGCTCCAGCCGCCGCCGCACGGCGCGTGGGAGGGCATCACCCGCGAGGCCACGGTGCTCTCGATGCTGATGACCCCCGAGGGCGCCACGCGGCAGGTGAGCGTCTCGGCGTGGACCTCCGTCGCGCCCGAGGTGGTGATGGCGCGGCTGCGCGACGTGGAGCACTACACCCGCGTGTGGGGCTCGTACCGCGAGGTCGAGCGGCTCCCGCCCGACCCGAGCGACCCGCCGGGGAGCGTGCGCTTTCGCAGCCGCGCAGAGACCCCGCTGTCGCGCCTCGAGGGCGTGCAGCGCGCGCGCTTCGAGGAGCGCACCGCGTGGCACGAGGGCATCTCGGGCGACTACGTCGGCGAGTCGCACCGCTTCGACCTCACGCCCGACCCTGAGGGAGGCACCGTCGTGACGCTCACGGGCGGCACCGACCTCACGCGCGCGGGCTTCGTCACGCGCGCCCTCATCGCCCGCGACCCGTGGCTCGTCACCGGCTTCGCGGGCTCGTGGAAGATCGTGTGGCTGCGCCACCTCCTGCGCGGGCTGTGAGTCAGCCTTCGCGCAGCGAGGGCCAGTAGGGCGACTGCGCGTTGATCACCGCGTCGAGGATGCGCCGCGCGGTGTCGGCCGAGGGGTCGTCCTTCACGAGCGGGTGGGCGTCGGCGTGGGGCTGGAGCGCGCCGCGCACCGCGGCCTCGACCGACGCCTCGAGCGCGCCGAGGTCGTAGCCGCCCTCGAGCACGAGGCCCACCCGACCGTGCCCGACGCGCGAGGCGATGTCGCGCACCCGTGAGGCCATCCAGCCGAAGTCGGCGGCCTCGAGGAGCTGGCTCGCGAGCGGGTCCCGCGCGTGCGCGTCGAAGCCCGCGGAGACGAGCACGAGCTCCGGCGCGAAGGACTCCACCACGGGCAGGACCACCCTCTCGAAGGCGCGCGCGTAGAGCGCGCCGTCGCAGCCCGCGGGCAGCGGGAGGTTCACGCTGAAGCCGCGGCCCTCGCCCATGCCCACCTCGTCGACCCATCCCGAGTCGGGGTAGAGCGGCGCCTGGTGCAGCGAGACGAAGAGCACCGACGGGTCGCGGTAGAAGATGTCCTGCGTGCCGTTGCCGTGGTGCACGTCCCAGTCGACGACGGCGACGCGGCGCGCCCCGCGGGAGCGCGCGTGCGCGGCGGCCACGGCGACGTTGTTGATGAGGCAGAAGCCCATCGCGCGCTCCCGCGTCGCGTGGTGCCCCGGCGGGCGCGCGAGCAGCATCGCGACGTCGGCGCGGTCGTCCATCAGCGCGTCGACCATCTCGCAGGCCGAGCCCGCCGCGAGCAGCGCCGCGTCGAGGCTGTGACGCCCGTGGTAGGTGTCGGGGTCGAGGTAGCCCGCGGGGCCCGCGCACGCGTCGCGCAGCCGCGAGAGGTGAGCGTCGGAGTGCGCCCGCAGCACCTCGTCGTCGGTCGCCGCGCGGGCCTCGACGTGCACGCGCGAGGACCCTTCGGCGCCTCGCTCCGCGCCGGCCACCGCGGCGCCGCGGCGCGCCGGTCGCTCGGGGTGATGGCCCGTAGGGGCGTGTCGATCGAAGCGAGCGTCGGTGATGAGGGAGAGCCTCTGAGCAGCGGGCGGCGTAGCGGTCATCGGTCCTTGGAGCGTCTTGACCCGGCGAAGCGGCGGGTGTTACCTCGCCGGAGTATCGCCGAGGCCCGTCGGGCGCCAAGTGGGGTCGTCGGCGCCGCAGGGCTTGACCGCTCTCGGCGGCGGAGTCGATACCCCCGCTCGCAACGGGGGCGGCGCTGCAACGGAGCCACACGCATGCGTTGGAAGCTTCTGGCAGGGAACATCGTCGCCGTCCTCCTGGTGGGGCTGCTCGGCTGGTCTCTCGTGAAGGGCCGCGCCTCCGACGCCCTCACCCGCGACATCGAGCCTTCGGTGCAGCGCGGCGCCGAGATGCTCAAGGCCATCCACGCGCAAGACGACGACGAGCTCGACGACGCCGTCGCCGCGCAGGTCGCCTCCGACGAGGCCCAGCAGATCTTCGCCGCCGAGAGCGAGGCCGACCGCGCGCAGCGCGCGTGCCCCTGGGCCAACACCCTCTCGGGCCGGCTCAACAGCCTCCCGTCGCGCCGCCGCAACGCCGAGCTCGTCGCGGTCTTCGGCGCCGACGGCCGGCTCATCGCGCGCAACACCGAGTGCTCGCAGGGCGCGGGCACCAACCTCGCCGAGCGCTACCGCTCGGTGCGCGACGCGCTCGCCGGGCCGCAGGGCCGCGCGCTCCACGACTACATCAACTACCAGGGCCAGGGCTGGATCGAGGTCGGCGTCGCGCCGATCCTCCGCGAGGGCCGCGTGGTGGGCGGCCTGCTCGTGGGCTACACCGTCGCCGACAGCGCCGCGCAGAACGACGCGCGCCGCATGGGCGTCGACGTGGGCTACCTCTTCCGCGAGGGCGACCGCTACACGGTGCAGTCGCTGTCGGCGGGGCAGCAGGCCGAGAAGAACCAGCTCCTCGCGTGGGCGAACTCCCCCGCCGGTCAGGCCGCGGTGGGCAGCCGCTCGCTCTCGCGCCTCACCCTCGGCGACGAGGAGTACGTCGCCACCGTCGTCCCGCTCCCCGGCTCGCACTCGCGCGCCGCGAGCGCGGTGGTGCTCCGCTCGGTCACCGACGCGCGCGCCCCCGCGGGCGACGTGGCGATGCCGGTGCTCCTCGCGACGCTGCTCGGGCTCCTCCTCGTGGTGGGCTACAACGTCTACGTCGCGAACTACCTGCAGCGGCCCATCGAGCAGATCGAAGAGGGGCTCCTGCAGGTGATCAACGGCAACCAGGAGTACCGCATCCAGGTCGAGCACGACGAGCTCGGCGGGGTGGTGTACCGCGTGAACCAGCTCATCGGCGCCCTCACGGGCGAAGAGGGCGACGACGGCTCGGGCTGAGCCGCGTCGACGCATCCCCCGCGCCACGGCGCGGAGCCCCACACAGCAGCGAGCCAGAGCCACCAAATCCCCCTATGGGCATCTTTGATTTCCTCAAGGGCAGCCGCGGCGCGACCAGCGCCGACGCGCAAGAGAAGACCGTGCAGCGCCACGCCGAGCGGGTGCTCGACAAGCGCGCGCTGAGCCCCGACCGCTTCGCGTCGATCGAGTACCTCTGCCGCCTCGACTCCGAGGAGTCGTGGCGCGCGGTGCTCCCGCGCTTGAACTTCACGGTCGACCCGTCGATCACCGACCGCGAGGAGAAGCAGTACATCCTCGACACGGTGGCCGAGTCGAGCGAGGCCGCCGTCGAGCCGGTGAAGGAGTTCCTCCGCAAGACCACGGCGGTGAACTGGGCCATCAAGATGCTGCGCTCGCTCGTCGAGCCCGAGGAGTTCGTCGCCGAGCTCATCGACGTGCTCAAGAACGAAGACACCACCTACCAGAAGAACCCCGAGCGAAAGATCCAGGCGATCATCGCCCTCGAGGACGAAGACGACCCCCGCGTCGCGCCCGCGGTGCTGCCCTTCCTCGACGACGTGAACGAAGACACCCGCTTCCACGCCGTGCGCACGCTCCTCGCGCGCGGCGACGAGTCCGTGGCGGGGCCGCTCTTCGCGCTCCTCGGCCGCGAAGACAGCACCCGCGTGCGTACGACCGTCGCCGACGGCCTCGCCGAGAAGGGGTGGCCCTGCCCCGACGAGCACCGCGAGCGGGTGATCCCCGTGCTCCCGCGCATCCCCACGGGGCCGTACACGCTCACGCCCGAGGGCGTGCTGGTCAACCCTTCGAAGCGCTGACCGGCGGCGCCACGTCCGACGCGCGCTCGTCCGGGCCGCGTCGGGCGCGCATGCGCTTCATCGCCTCGCGCAGCTTCACCGTGCCCGGGTGCTCGGCCTGGTCCTTCTCGAGCTTGTCGAGCACGTCGTCGAGGGCCGCGAGGTCCGCCGCGTGCGCCGCGCGCAGCGCTGACACCATGAGCGTGAAGGCCTCGAAGAGGGTCATCAGCTCGTCGCCCTCGCGCAGGCGCTCGGTGATCGTCAGCTCGCCCTGGCTCACCCGCCAGAACAGCCTGCGCATGCGGTAGGCCGGGCCGACGATCTTGTGCGTGAGCACGATGCCGACGCCGCCGAGCACCAGCACCGAGAAGAGCCCGCCCACCGCGAGCAGCAGGGTCATCCGCGCGCGGAGCGCCTCGAAGCGCTGCCGCGACGTCCGCGCCCGCTCGCGGCGCGCCTGGATCTGTTCGATCTCGGCGCGGCCGCGCGCGTTCACCTGCGCGAGCTCGGTCTCCATCGCCCGCGCCACGGCCGGGTCCGTCGCCTCCTGGATGGCCCGCAGCCGGATGATCCGCGCGCTCGCGAGGCTCTCCTGGTAGGCGCGCTCGGCCTGCTCGCTGGCGACCGTCGCGAGCTCCGCGGCCTCGGCCGACTCCCACGACGCGCGCCGCGCCGTCCACGCGACGAGCCCGCCGAGACCCGACAGCAGCACCGCCGCCGTCCCCGCGAGCAAGCCCGCGTAGCGGAGCTGGAACCGCGGCTCGAGGAGGTAATTGCGGATCTTCCGGTGAGCCCTCCCCGGGGGGGCGTCGCTCTCGCGCGTCATCGCTGCCATGTCCTCCGTGCCGGTCGCGGCCACGTTCGATGCGCGGCGACTGTACCCACAAGCGCGCGCGGGGTGGTGCGTTGCCGACGCGGGGCCGGTCGTTGCACATTCGGCCCGTGCGCCTCGTGGCCGCGGCCGTTGCGTTTCTCCTCGTCGCGACGGCGGCCCCGCTCCGCGCGGGCGCGTGGCCCCTCGACGTGTCGGCCGCGGCGGAGCTCCGCGTCGAGCCCCGGCTCGGCCCCGATCGCCGCGCGGTGTGGCTCGACCTGCGCCTCCGCGACGACCGCGGGGCGCCGCTGGCCGATCGGGTCGTGCGCTTCGCGGCGAGGGTCGACGGCGCGCCCGTGGCCGTCGCTCCAGCGCGCACCGACGCGATGGGAGAGGCCTCGGCGCGCGTGCCCGTCACGCCCGCGGCGCGCACCCTCGACGTGGACGCGAACGCGAGCGGGGGAGGGGGCGTCGCGTCGAGCACGACCCACCTCGAGGTGGCGCTCGACGCGCCGTACGTCTCTACCGACCTGCTGCTCGGGGCGAGCGTGATCGAGCGGGGCGCGGGGCCCATCGAGGCGGTGGTGTCGGTCGACACGGGCCGCGTGGTCGCCCTCGCGCCGGGGAACCTCCCGGTCGACATCGCGGCGGTCGACGGAGAGCGCAGGCGGCCCGTCGTGGGCGGGGTCACGAACACGAGCGGCCGCGCGGCGCTCCGGCTCGGGTGGGAGCGCTTCGATCACCCAGGGGTCGTGCGCCTCGTCCCTCGGGTCGAGGTCTCGCCCGGCCGGGTGCGCGAGGGGACGCCGCGGGACGTCCTCGTGCGCGCGCGCACCGTGCTCACGCTCGTTCGCGTCGGCGAGGCCGACGGCGAGCCGCACGCGCTGGAGCTCCGGGGCGCGCTCCGGATGGTGCCCGACGCGCCGGTCGAGGGCGCGGCCGTCCGCGTGGTGAGCGGCGACGAGACGCTCGCCGGCGCGCGCACCGACGCCCGCGGAGGCTTCAGCGTGCGGCTCCCGCCCGAGGTCGCGGTGCGCCCCGGCCTCACCGCGCAAGCGCTCTTCGAGCCCACCGAGCCCTGGTGGGTGCGGAGCGAGAGCGAGGTCCTCGCGCTGACGCCGGCGCCCGCCCCGCCGGTGCCGTGGCGGTGGATGGCCGCGCCGCTCGCGCTCGCCCTCGGCGTCGTGGGCGCCCTCGCCGCCGGCAGGCGTCGACGCTCGGCGACGGTGAGCGAGCCGCCGCGACCGAGCGCGACGGCTGCGGTCGAGGGCGTGCGCGCGGTGGTCACAGACGCGCGGCCGCTCGAGGTCGTGGTGACCGTCTTCGACGCCGCGACCGGCGCGCCCGTCGAGGGCGCCGAGGCGCGGGTCGGCGACGGAGCGTGGAAGGCCTGCGGCGAGGTGATCGAAGGGCTGAGCGCGGGCGCCCGAAGGGTCTCGGTCCGCGCGCCGGGGTACGCGCCGCGCGAGGTCGACGCGAGCTTTCCGCGGTCGGGGCGGCACGCGCTCCGCGCCTCGATGGCGACCTGGAGAGAGGCCCTCTTCGACGTGGCGCGCCCGTACCTCGCGCGGGCGCCGGGTCGCGACGCCCCCCCGACGCTGCGTGAGGCGCTCACCGCGACCGAGGGCCCGCTCGCGTCGCTTCGCGAGGTCGTCGAAGAGGGCGCGTACGGCCCGGCGGGCCCCGACGCCGACGCCGTCGCGCGCGCACGAGCGCTCTCTCGGGAGGCCTCGGACCGTCGTTGACGGGCCGAAACGACCGTCTCTATAGTGCGGCGCCCCGCGAGGGGAGAGGCGTCGCAACGTCGGCGCAGGGAGGCGCGTCTCCGGATGCCTGAGGTTCTTTACGCACTCGTCGCGCTGGTTCTCGTCGGGGGAGCGGTCTGGTACTTCTTCCTTCGCGCGAAGCCGTCGCTGCCGGCGCCTGAGGAGCCCGAAGCGCTTCCCAAGCCGAAGGCCGCCGAACCCGCTCCGAAGGCCGAAGCGCCCGCCAAGACCGAGAAGGTCGAGGCCGAGCCCGCGAAGCCCGCCGAGCCCGCGAAGCCCTCGGAGCCCGCGCGCGTCAGCCAGCCCTCGCCCAAGGCTGAACCCGTGCCCGCCGTCGAGCCCGCGCGCGCGTCCGTGCCTGCCGCGGCGCCGCGTGAGCCCGAGCCCGAGGTCGCGCCCGCGCGTCCCTCCGCGACGGCGCCCGCGCCGACGCCCGCGGCGCCGGCTGACACGCGCGCCGTCACGCTCCCTCGCGTTGAAGGAGACGTCAGCGCGCTCAAGCGCGGCCTCGCGCAGACCCGCGGCGGCTGGATGCAGCGCCTCCTCGGTGTCTTCAGCGGCAAGAAGGAGATCGACGCGTCGATCCTCGAGACCATCGAGGAGACGCTCATCACGGGCGACGTCGGCATGGCGACGACCCGCAGGCTCGTCGACGGGCTGCAGGCTCGCCTCGAGCGCAAGGAGCTCTCCGACGCCGACCGGGTGTGGGACGCGCTCCGCGAAGACAGCCGCGCGATCCTCAACGTCGACGCGCAGCCCTTCGGGGCGACGGCCACCAAGACGCCGTTCGTGGTGATGCTCGTGGGCGTGAACGGCGCGGGCAAGACCACCACCATCGCGAAGCTCGCGGGCCGCTACAAAGAGGCCGGCCGCAAGGTGCTGCTCGCCGCGGGAGACACCTTCCGCGCGGCGGCGGTGCAGCAGCTCGAGATGTGGGGCAAGCGCGTCGGCGTCGACGTGCACAAGGGCAAAGACGGCGCGCGGCCGCAGACCGTGATGTTCGAGACCGTGCAGCGCGGCGTGAACGAGGGCTACGACGTGGTCCTCGCCGACACGGCCGGCCGGCTCCAGACGAAGATCCCGCTGATGGAGGAGCTCCGGAAGATCCGCGAGGCGGCGGGCAAGGCCTGCCCCGGCGCGCCGCACGAGATCCTGCTCGTGCTCGACGCGACGACGGGCCAGAACGCGATCTCGCAGGCGCGGGAGTTCCGCGAGGCCCTCGAGCTCACGGGCGTCGTGCTCACGAAGCTCGACGGCACCGCGCGCGGCGGGGTCATCCTCGCGGTGGCCGACGAGTTCAAGCTCCCGGTGCGCTTCGTCGGCGTCGGAGAGAAGGCCGACGACCTGCGCGATTTCGTCGCGGCGGAGTTCGTCGAGGCCCTCTTCACGCGCGCCGAGGAAGACGCCGCGTGAGCGGGCTCGGCGAGCCGCGAAAGCTGTTGCGACGGCGAGAAGCCGCGTGTTATGGTCGCGCCCGATTTGGGCAAACATCCCTGCGATTTCGATAGGTTACGAGTCGCGGGAGAGGCACCGTTGGCAGAGCCCGGCAGAGAGTCGGGCGCGCTGAACAGGGGAGACGATGGGTCGTAGAACGATCGCCCGGTGGATGCTCGCGGCAGCGCTTGTCAGCGTGCCCCTCGGGGTCGAGGCGCAGCCGAGGCGCAGCCGACGACAGCGCGGCGACGCGGCGGAGCAGCCCGCGCCCGCGGCCGAGACGCCCGCCGCGGCGGGGCAGTCGGAGGGTCAGAGCGGTGAGAGCGGCGCGATGACCTTCTCCGAAGAGGAGGCCTCGCAGCCCACGCCCGCGCCCGCGGAGAACAACACGGGCACCAGCACCGACTCGGGCAACGGGGGGCTGCAGCTCACCGTCCCCGGCGGAGAGGTGCAGGCGCAGCGGCACCGGCTGAGCGAAGAGATCTACGCGGTGCAGCAGATCTACGCGCTGCGCAACCACCGCCTCGAGATCAACCCCTCGGCGAACTTCGCGCTCAACGACCCCTTCGTGCAGCACACGGGCTTCGGCCTGACGGTGAACTACTGGATCACCAACGTGCTCGGCGTGGGGCTCACGGGCGTGTTCTTCCAGGGCCTGAGCGTGCCGTCCGACGTGAACCTCCAGGTCGGTCGCTCGACGGGCCTCGTGGTGCCGATCAACGAGTACCAGGCCGCCGCGGCGCTGAACTTCTCGTACGTGCCCCTGTACGGGAAGTTCACGGTGTTCAACCGCTTCATCTTCCACTGGGACCTGTTCCTGACGGCGGGCGTGGGCATCATGCGCACGCGGCCGATCCCGGCGGTCGACCCCGAGGTCCGCACCTTCGACTGGAACACCCGGATCATGTTCGACGCGTCGCTCGGGTTCCGGGTGTTCGTGTCGCGCTCGGTGGCCATCACCGCGG
Source organism: Polyangiales bacterium (assembly GCA_041389825.1). Classification (GTDB taxonomy): domain Bacteria; phylum Myxococcota_A; class Polyangia; order Polyangiales; genus JAEYZO01. The sequence continues at coordinate 57,762 of JAWKRC010000031.1, forward strand.
AGCTGAGGAACTTCATCTACCCCGAGCTCCTCGAGAACACGTCGACGAACTTCGTCGAGACGGGCCCCGAGGGCGGCCGCGTGACCACCACCTGCGCGCAGTGCCGTCGCAACCCGAACAACTGGACCAGCGAGAGCGTGCTCACCGACAACGTGATGCTGTCCGTGGGCCTCACGATCTTCCTGCCGTTCAGCTTCTCGTACCGGCTGCCCAAGTGATCACCGTGATGTCGCGACCCCTGACCGAGAGGAAGTCGATGAAGCGTTTGTTGGGCACGCTGACGCTCGCCGCGGCGACGCTCGCGTCCGCGCCTGCCGCCGCGCAGGAGATCCAGATCCGCGGCCCGCTCGCCGGCGCGCGCTCGGTGTCGCGCCTCGTGCGCTACCGCGAGGGCCGCTTCGCGATCACGCCGACCGTCGGCATCACGATCCAAGACGAGTTCTCGCGCGATATGTTCTTCGGCGTGCGCGCGGACTACCACTTCACCGACTGGCTCGGCGTCGGCATCGGCGGCCTCTTCGCGCCCGTGCACATCGACACCGCGCTGACCGACCAGGTGGGTGAGCGCTCCCCGGCGAACTCGCCCAACGTGGCGACCCGCGCGGGCTTCACCAACCAGGTCGGCCGACGGAACTTCCAGATCGACCTGCACGCGACCTTCATCCCGCTCCGCGGCAAGTTCGCGCTCTTCCAGAACCTCGTCGCCGACCTCGACCTCTACATCGTCGCGGGCGTCGCCGCGGTGGGCGTCGAGGAGCGCGCGAGCACCGAGTCCGACCGCTGCCAGAACTTCGACGACGCCAGCATGGGCGCGGCGGTGACCGGCGGGCTCTGCTCGTCGACCATCAGCGCGACCGCGGGCCGCGCGTCGGCGATCCAGACCTCGTGGCGCAACAGCCAGAACGCGCGCGCGAGCCGCCTCGCCATCGCGCCGACCTTCGGCTTCGGCCTCAACTTCTTCATCAACCGCTTCATCTCGGTCAACGTCGAGTACCGCGCGACGCCCTTCTCCTGGAACCGCTCGGGCACCGACGAGAGCTCCACCGAGAACCGCTGCGGGCCGGCCGGCAACGAGTCGTGCGAGGGCTTCTCCGACATCGTCGCGACCTACTTCTCGACGCAGGCGAACCAGCGCGTCTCGCGCATCACCAGCGAAGACCGGAGCCTCAACTTCAACCAGATGGTCAGCCTCGGCGTGACCTTCTTCCTCCCGACCTCGCCGCGCATCGGCCCCTGAGGTCTCTCCCCCGCGACGCCGCGCGGCTCAGTGGAGCACGCGCGGCTCGTCGTCCCTCCGCTCCTCGGAAGACGAGCCCGGCGTGAAGACCAGCCAGCGCGCGAGCAGCGCCCGCTGTCGCTTCGCCCGCTCCTCGCGCTCCCAGCGCGCGAGGGTCGCCTTCGACTTCCTCCGTCGACGCACCATCGCGATCACGACCACCACGAGCCCGAGCAGCGTCAGGATCCCCGTGCCCGCCCACAGCGGCGCGAGGGCGAAGCGCCCGCGGAAGTCTTCGCGCCAGCGCTCCTCGAAGGCCGCTGCGCTGACCCCGTAGGTCTCTCGGATCGCCTCGGCGAAGGTCCTCCCGGCGCGGAGCTGCGTGAGCAGCACGGCGAAGCGCTCTCGACCCTCGGCGCGGAGCATCCACGCCACCACGTCGGCGCTCTGCGCGTAGGCGACGTTGACGTCTCCGGGCCCGTCGGCGAAGCCCGCGTCGAGGCGCCCCCACGGGAGCACGCCCCTCGAGTAGCTCGCCGTCGCGAGGCGCTGAAAGCGCTCGAAGGTGTGCTCGCCGGCCTGCTCCACCGCGAGCCCCTCGCTGAACCAACGCGGCGTCGAGGCGTCTCCCACCGCCGCGGCGAGCGCGAGGTGAGACACCTCGTGACGGAGCACCTGCCGCACGTCGACGGCGTCGAAGGTCCCCGGCGCGCGCGTGGCGACCAGCGCGAGGCCCACCGGCGGGTACGCGACCCCGACGGCGTAGGTGGGCGGAGGCATCGCCCGCGGCGCCCACCGCCGGAGCGCGTCGGCGTCGGGCACCAGCCGCACCGACCACTCGGGCACGTCAGCGAGGCCGAGCTGTCGCGTGACGGCGCGCGCGTCGGCCGCGGCGTGCGAGACCGCGACGCGCACCACCGGAGCGATCTCTCGCGGGTACGTGATCGTCAGCGATTCGCGCCGCTCGGTGACCCACGTCGAGGGCGTGGGCGGCGGGCGCAGCGCTCCAGCGAGGCCGGCGCCGGTCACCACGTCGTGGGGCTGCGCGCGCGCCACGCCCGACGTCGCGAAGGCCGCGAGCGCGATCCACGCCGCGCGGCGCGCGCGGGCGCTCACTGCGCGCCCCGGTGGATCACCGTGACCGTCGTCGACGGGGCCTCCTCGCTCTGCAGGAGGACGAAGGCGGCGATCACGCCGAGCGCTACGCCGCCCGCGACGAGCCACGGCCACATCCGGCTGAAGGTGAGCCCGCTCGCGTTCTCCCTCCGCGTCGGCGCCGTCGCGCTCTGCCGCTGCGCGGTCGAGGTCGCGGCGGCGTTCGTCGACGACTCGGTGCCGACGGTCATCGCGGCGCGGAGCACGCCGACCGCCGCCTCGGCGTCGGCCGCGTCGCCGTTGCCCCCGAAGCGGTGGTGCACGACGTCGTAGGCCCGCACGCGCGCGCCTGACGGCGACGCGGAGACGGTCACGAACCACGCGCAGCCGAGGGGCTCGGCGAGCGCGTCGAGGGTCGCGGCGTCGGCGTCGCTGCCCCGCAGCGCGCGTCGAGCGCGGGCGCGGTCGGCCTGCTCGTCGGCGACGTTCGACTCGCCGCGGAGCGCCCCGCGGATGTCGGCGTCGGCCACGCCGCGGGTGGAGGGCCCCGCCGCGACGCGCTCGGCGACGTCGTTCGCGAGGGCGCGCACGGCCTCGTCGGGGTCACCCGCGACGGCGACGCAGACCTTCGGCGGAGGGGGATCGGCCATCGCCGTCGACGCGCAGAGCGAGGCGCTGAAGAAGGCCGACCGGCGGAGCATCGGAGACATCACTCGTCCTCGTCGTGAAGGGGCGTCGGGTCGGCGCCGACGAAGGGGTTGGCGCGCAGCGCGTCGTCGGGCAAGCGCCACTCGGGCTTGAGGAACACCTCGTCGAGGTACAACCCCTGAGGCGGCGCCGTCATCCCCGAGCGGGTGCGGTCGCGGTCGGCGAGCCGCGCGCGCACGGTGCCCTCGGGGAGCCTCCCGCGTCCGACGTCGGCGAGCGTCCCGACGATGACCCGCACCATGTTCTTGAGGAAGGCCGTGCCCGTCACCTCGACGGCCACGAGGTCGTCGCGGCCCGCGTGGCCCGGCGTGACCTTCACCTCGAAGAGCGTGCGCACGGTGGTCTCTCGCTCGCAGTCCGCTGCGCGAAAGGCCGCGAAGTCGTGCGTGCCGACGAGACCCTCGGCCTCGCGCCGCATCGCGTCGACGTCGACCTCGCCCCAGAGGTGCCACGCGCGGTCACGGAGCAGCGGGTCGCGGTCTGAAGCGAGCAGCAGGAGGTAGCGGTACCGCTTGCCGCCCGAGGCGCGCCGCGGGTCGAAGTCGTCTTGCGCGATGCGGGCGTCGCTCACGGCGACCGACGCCGGGAGCTTGCTGTTCAGCCCCAGCCGCCAGCCCTTCTCGGGGATGACCGCGTCGGTGCGAAACGCGACGAGCTGCCCCCGCGCGTGGACCCCTGCGTCGGTGCGCCCCGCGCCCCTCACCACGGCGCGGGCCCCGGTCATCGTGGCGACCGCGTCTTCGATGGACTCCTGCACGGTCGGCACGCCCCTCTGCCGCTGAAAGCCGGAGAACCCCGTCCCGTCGTAGCCGACCACCAGCCGCACCGTCGCCATCGCGCGCTCTGTACCACGCCCGACGCGCGGCGCGCTTGACAAGGCCCCCGCGTTGCTGCGGCAATCCCCGCGTCTTCTTACAGGGTGAGGGTCCCGTGGCGAACAGCGAGGTCGATGTCTCTGGTGAGGTCGCGCGCGCGGTGAAGCTGGTCGAAGGGGTGATCGAGGGCCTGGGCCTCGACCCTTCGCGGCTGCGCGTCGAGGTGCCGGGCGAGCACAGCCACGGCTGGTCGCTCATGCGCGGGAGCGCCCCGGTCGCGGTGTTCATCCGCGCGCCGCGGGAGAACGAAGACAGCCCGCTCCTCCGGGTGGTCGCGCCGATCGTGAAGATCGACCCGGCCTCCGAGGGCGCGCTGCACAAGCGCCTCCTCGAGCTGAACGCGCACGGCCTCGGCCCCTGCGCCTTCGGCGTGCTCCACGACCGCGTGGTGGTGGTCGCGGAGCGCCGCACGACGGACCTCGAGCCCGCCGAGGTGGGTCACCTGATCCAGCACGTCGGCGCCGTGGGAGACCACTACGACGACCAGCTCATCCAGTCGTTCGGCGGCACCCGCATCGGCGACGACGGCTGAGCGCCTCCGCTGCGCGCGTCGATCCCGCTCGCGGCGGCGGTGGCCGTCGCGCCACGCCTCGCGAACGCGCTCGACGCCGAGGTGCGCGCCGAGAGCACCGCGTCGACGTGGCAGGTGCGAGGCCCCTCGGGCGCGCCGGTGCTGTCGCTCCGCCGCTTCACGCAGACGCTCACCCTCGGCGCGTCGCACCGCCCCGAGGACCCGCGCGGCCCGCGCGTGACGATCCGCGCGCGGCTGCGCATCGACAGCGATTTCGGCGCGGCGTGCGACCCGAGCACCGACCGCTGCCTCGACGAGCTGAACCTGTCGCGCGCGGCGGAGTTCGCGCCGCTCTTCGCGCGCAGGAGCCTCGACCTGCCCTGGGCCTACGTCGACGTGGAGTCCATCGGCCGCGGCGCGCTCGACCTGAGGGTGGGGCGGCAGCTCGTCGTCGACGCGCTCGGCTTCATGCTCTTCGACGGCGGCCGCGCGAGGCTGCACCTCGGTCGCGCCATCGCGCTGGAGGTCTACGGCGGCCTCGAGACGCGCGCGGGCTTCCCGCTCTCGAACGGGCGCTATGAGCGAGACGGCGTCGCGCGCCTCGACCGAGACGGGTGGGACGCGTCGCTGGCGCCATCGATCCGCGACGCCGTCACGGCGGGCGTGTTCGCGGCGGCCGTCGAGCTCCGCGGCGCGGGCCCGGTGTACGCCCGCGCCACGTGGCGCCGCGTGTGGACGAGCGAGGGCACCGTCGAGGAGAAGGCCGCGCTGCGGGTCGACGTCGACGTCTCTCGTCGCGTGAGCGGCCACGCCGAGGCGGTGTGGTCGTTCCCGCACGACACGGCCACGCTCGCGTTGGCGGGCGTGACCTGGCGCTCGGGGCGAGGGCACCTCGTCGGGGTCGACGTCGAGCGCGTGCGCCCGGTCTTCGACGCCACGACGATCTGGGCCTCGTTCTGGACCGACCCCACCGACGACGCCCGCGCGCGCGTCGAGGTCCCGCTCTCGCGCGGGTGGAGCCTCACCGTCGACGCCCTCGGACGTCGCTACGCGCTCAGCGCGTCGTCGACGCAGACCCCTGACCAGTTCAACGCGGGAGGCGGCGCGGGCCTGCACGCGCGTCGCCCGCGGTGGGAGCTCTCGGCGCGGGCGAGGGGAGAGGGCGGGGGCCTGGGGTCTCGCGTGGGGGCGGACCTCTCCGCGCGGCGCTGGATGTCACAGAGCGTGCGCCTCGACGGAGGCGTCTCTCTCTGGAGCGTCAACGACACCCTGCGCGACGACCGTGACATCACCTCGGGCTCGCTGTGGGTCGGCGTGATGGTGCGGCTCGGTCGCGTCGCTCGCATGCACCTCACCCTCGAAGACGACGTGAACCGCGTGGTCGGTCAGCGCCTCCGCGCCTTCGCCCTCCTCGACCTGGGGACGTCGCTGTGAGGTCCCGCGCCGCGCTCCTCACGACCCTCGCGCTCGGCGTCGTCGCCGGCGCGGTCGTCGCGCAACCGAGGCCCGCCCCTCGCGCGTGGGTCACCGACCGCGCGCCGTCGCACGTGATCTTCCCGACGCAGTCGATCCCGCTGCGCTTCGACCACGCGCGGCACCTGCGGCTCGCGGGCGTCACCTGCGAGCGCTGCCACGCCACGGCCGCGAGCAGCCAGCGCGCGAGCGACCGGCTCATCCCGCCGGAGTCGTCGTGCGCCCCCTGCCACGCCATCGACCGCGCGCGCCCCGAGGGGACCTCCTCGGCCGGCGCGCCCGCCACACGCTGCGACGCCTGCCACGTCGGCTGGAGCGCCGAGTCGCCGCTCCGCGTCGCGCGCGTGCAGATCCCGCCGCCCAACCTGCGCTTCTCCCACGCGCGGCACGTCGGCCTCGGCGCCCGCTGCGTCGACTGCCACGCCTCGGCGACGACGAGCGCGCTCGCGACGCGCCTGGAGCTCCCTCGCATGGAGGGCTGCCTCTCGTGTCACCGCGCGGGCGGCGCGCCCGACCGCTGCGCGACCTGCCACCTGACGCAGCCCGACGGCGTGCTCCAGACGCGCTTCGCCGAGGGGTGGATGAACCCTCCGACCTCGCTCCCCGACCTGCACCACGACGCCGACTTCTGGGTGAACCACCGCTTCGTCGCGGCGCGCGACGCGAGCCGCTGCGCGACCTGCCACCGCGACGACGACTGCGCCGCGTGCCACGACGGCCGCGTGCGCGACCGGCGCACGCACCCCAACGACTACGTCACCCAGCACGTGAGCGACGCGCGCATGAACGCCGACCGCTGCGGCTCGTGCCACCGCGCCGCGACCTTCTGCGCCGCGTGTCACCAGCGGATCGGCGTGTCGATGACTCGCGCCCGCGGCGCGCGCCACGGGCGGTTCCACCCGGCCAGTCGGTGTGGGTGTTCGCCCCCGTGACCCAGGCCCACCACGGCGCCGAGGCGCGTCGGAGCCCCTGCCTGCAGTCCCGTGCCACGCCGAGCGCGACTGCGCGACCTGCCACGCCAGCCGCTCTCCCTCGGCGGCGGAGGCTTCTCCCCGCACTTCCGGGTTCTCCGCTCGCTGCGGCGCGGGCCCTGCGCGCGTCGTCACGGCCGCGCGACCTGCCACGACGACGTCGACGCGCTGCGCGCGCGGGTGTCGCTAGGGCTCAGGCGCGGGCGTAGCGCGTCGTTGGGCTCGAGGCCGAGCGCGCCGCGGAGGGCGCTATAGCGGCCGGACAGCGTGGCTTCGCCGACACGCCGTGCGAGGCGATGGTCGCCGCGCGTAGCCTCACGCCGTCGACCCGCGCGAGGGCGTACTCGAGCGCGGCGAGCTCTGCGGCGTTGGGCGCGCGCGGGTCGAGGCCGGTCGACGAGACGAAATCGGCCCACATCCGAGACGCGCGGTCGGCGACGCTCGAGGGGCACCTGGCGCGACCGAGCGCGGCGTGTGATCAGGCGTCGTGCGCGGCGCTCGTGGGCTTGGCGCTCGGCCGGGGTCGCGCGCCGCCGAAGGGCTGGGGCTCGCCGCTGCGGTCGCGGGCTCTGCTGGGGGAGCGCCGCGCTCGAGCCACTGGAGCAGCGAGCGCAGGTCGTCGTGCTTGGGGTGATGCGAGCAGGTCGCAGAGGGTGATGCCCTCGTCGCAGTGCCGATGCGCCTGAGGCAGCGCGAGCGAGGCCTTCGTCCTCTTGCGCCCAGCTGCGCGCGGTTGCTCGGCAGGTAGTGGATCGCCTCGTCGGGACAACCGAGCGCCACGTCGAGCAGGTGACCGGGAGGTTGTGGTTGTACCAGGGGTCTGACGGGCACAGTCACGGCCCTTCGGAACGAGGCCACCGCCATGCGGTAGTTGCCCTGGAGCGCCCGGCAGAGCCTATCAGCGCGCGACGTCGTCGTCGGGGTCGGCGCCGATCACGCGACGCAGGTGCAGCGCCGCGGACCAGGGCGAGTCTTCGAGGCGGAGCTCCGCGAGGTGGCGGTGCGCGAAGCAGCTCTCGCGGCTGCCGTCTTCGGCGCGCTCGATGAGCTGGGTGAGGAGCCGCTCGACCTGCTCGCGGGGGCGAGCGTCGAGGATCGCTCGCTCGGCACGTCTTCGAGCGACTCGAGTTCGTCGCCGTGGCCTGCCGCGCTCATCGAGCCGCTTGATAGCCCGCACGACACGCGGGCGCAACACCCTCGAGCGGCGCCGATGCCTTCTCGCGAGTGAAAGGATTCCGCGTCGCGAGCGTATCCACTCCGCCAGGCCGAGGCGAGAGCGTCGCGAGGTGGTGACCGTGGCCCAACGACTTCCGGGGCCCGGCGATCAGCAGCGCGCCAGCCCCTGGTTGGCGCGGATTGTAGACCTCCCAGGGGGAGTGCTAGCGTCGAGCCATGAAGAAGCACTCCGTCCTCCGAAACGCGATCCTCGGCCTCACCGTCGCCGCGGGAGCCCTCGCCCTGGGTGGCTGCGTCGTACGCGCGCAGCCCGCCTACGCGACCTACGGCTACACGACCTACGCCGCGCCCAACACGGTCTATTACCGCGGCGGCTACTACGGGGGCACGTACTACTGCCCCGGGTACTATCGCCACCAGGCGCCCTTCGTGCGCGCGGCGCCCGTGTACGCGCAGCCCCGCGGCGTCTACGTCCGCGGCGGCGTCTCGACGCCCGTCGTGAGCGGCGCCGTGCGCGTCGGCACCCCCTACTGATCCGCGTCGGCGAGACGCTGATCGGAGGCCCCTCAGCCGCCCCGTCGAGCGCGCGTCGCTCGCGGGGCGGCGCCCATTTGGGAGCTCAGAACCCCGCGCGCCGACCCGGGTCGCGCGACATCGACGGCACCTGCGCGACCGCGTACACGTCCTCGGCGACGACCACGTAGCGATGCCCCTTCGAGGTCTGCACGCTCACGAAGCTATCGCCCACCGTGACCTTCACCGCGTGCGAGATCGAGAGCGGCGCGCCGTTGTGGCCGGCGTGGAGCGTCACCTCCCAAGACTCGCCGAACTCGTAGTCCCGACCCTTCGCCGTGACGCCCTCGAGGGCGCCCAGCATCGCCTGAAGCCGATCCGTCTCCGCCATAGGCGGTCGTTGCTAGTTCCGTCGAAGCGCCGCCGTCAAGGGCACACGGGCACGAGGGGGTACGGCGTGGTGAAGGACCGGAGGTTCGCCTCGATCTGCGCGTAGGTCTGGTTGAGGAGGTCGTTGGTCGACGCGAGGGCGACGCAGAGGGTCTTCGACTGCCCGCAGAAGCTCACCGCCTCGCAGCGCTCGCGCGCCGCCGCTGGGAGAGCGGCGAAGAGCGCCGCGTCGCCGTAGAGCGGGCGGCCGCCGACGAACACCATCCGGATGTCGGCCATGGGCGCGTCGATGAGCGACGAGTACGCGTCGCAGCCCGTGTCGGGGATCACCAGCACGTCGGCGTAGCGGCCCTCGACGAGGGCGCCCACCTGCGGCCGGTCGACGACGGCGGCCGCGCGGGAGGTGACCATCTCGACGAGGTCGCGGTCGGTGATGCGGCCGCCGAAGGCCTCTTGCGAGACGTAGCGGGCGTAGCGGAGCTCGCCGAGCATCCCGGGCCCCCCAGACGGGCTCCAGTCGGGCGCGAGGGCGACCTGGACGCCGTGGTCCATCGCGGCGACGACGTTCGTGGTGCGGCCGTAGAGGATGATGTTCGACCGCGGCGACCACACGACCTTCGCGCCGTTGCGGCCCATGATCTCCCACTCGGGCGTGCCGAGCGCCGTGGCGTGGATCGCCACGAGCGCGGGCGTGACGAGGTTGCGCGCGAGGGTCAGGTCGAACTCGCGGCGCGCGGTCTCGTCGATCCCCTCCGACATGTGGAGGATGTACGCGGTGAGCATGCCCGAGTCCATGTCGCGGCGGAGGTTCGCCGCCGTCATGGCGTCGACGGTGCTGATGCCCAGCGTGTTGGGCCGGTGCGTGTCGACCCCGCCGAAGTCATTGCCGTACTCGATGTCGCGAATCAGGGTTCGCGTCACGCAGTTCCGCTGAGGCGCGCCCTGGATGGTCGTCGCGCCCGAGACCAGCGACCGGAGCTCGCCCCACTTCACCATCTCGCAGGTGTACATGCCCTCGTTGTCGCGGAGGACCTGGGTGAAGTTCCGGTACTCGGTGACGCCCTGCCACTGCCCGGAGTTGTTGAAGAGGCGCGGGGGCGGCCACGGCGGCAGGAAGTCGTACTGCGGGTGGTCGTGGGTGTTCACCAGCCCGGGGAAGATCACCCCGCCCGTCTCGACCACCGTCGCGCCGGCGTAGCCCGTGCGACCGGCGCAGCTCGCGGCGACGCACGCGATGTTGCCGCCGCTCAGGAGCACCTCGCCGGGCGAGAGCACGCCCGAGGGCGTGACCACCCGACCGCGGAGGACGTAGCGGTCCGAGGCGCCCGCGGTGACGCTGCCCGCGGGGATCGCGTCGGTGCGGCACACCACGCGGCGTTCAGGGCGCGCGTCAGGGGAGAGGCCCATCCCTACGGGGGTCCCTGCGCCCGAGTCGACCGCGGGGCGATCGACGGGGCCGGCGTCGACGGGCGCGGGCACATCGGGCGCTCCAGCGTCGAAGACGTCGACGGTGGGAAGGTCCGGCGGCGGAGCGTCGATCGCGGGGCGATCTTCAGTGACGTCCGGCGTCGCGCCGTCGGCCGCGTCCATCGGCGTGGGCGCGTCGCTGACCGGCACGTCGCTCACGTCTTGCGGGGTGACGTCGGGCGCCACGATGTCGGTCGGCGCGCCCGCGTCGTCGGGCGTCACGCCGAGGTCGGCGGCGCCCGTGTCAGCGCCCGGCGGGACCTCAACCCTCGCGACGTCGGCGCCCACGGGCGTCGGAAAATTGTTCCCGGACTCGCGGCACGCGCCCACGAGCATGGCGATCACCACCGCGCGACGAAGCATGTCGCCCAGCCTATCACTCGCGCCGCCGCCCTTGTGTCGACCGTGATACAAGCCGCCGGAGCCATGGACGCGCCGCACACCGAGCGGGTCGCCCGAGGCGTGCGGCGCCTCGCCCTGCGGACCCCGACGCTCCCGCCCGCGACGCGCACCAACTGCTACCTCGTGGGGGAGCGTGACTTCGTCGTCGTGGAGCCCGCGTCGCCGTGGGAGCCCGAGCAGGCGCTCCTCGACGCCGTGATCGAAGCCCGGCTCGCTGAGGGGCACCGCGTTGTTGCAGCGGTCGTCACGCACCACCACCGCGACCACGTCGGCGGCGCGGCGGCGCTCCGCGCGCGACACGGCGCCCCGATCCTCGCGCACCCCTACACGCGCCATCGCGTCGTGGCCGAGGGCCTCGCGGTCGACGGCGTGATCGAGCCGGGCGCCGCGCTGCCCGGCCCGCTCGTCGAGCTCGGGGTCGAGGCGATGCACACCCCGGGGCACGCCGCGGGGCACCTGTGCCTGTGGTCGCCCGGCGACGGGTGGAAGATCGCAGGCGACATGGTCGCGTCGGTGGGCACCATCATCGTCGACCCCGACGACGGCGGAGACATGGTCGACTACCTGGCCTCCCTCGCATCGATGCGCGCGGTCTCGCCGGGGAGGCTCCTGCCCGCGCACGGCGACCCCATCGACGACGCGGTCGAGAAGATCGACGGCTACGTGCGCCACCGCGAGGGGCGCGAGGAGAAGGTGCGCGCGGCGCTGACCGACGCGTGGCGAGAGGTGGGCGAGGTGGTGAGCCTCGCGTACGACGACACCCCGAGGGCGCTGTGGCCGCTCGCGACGAAGTCTGCGAGGGCGCACCTCGCGCGGCTGGAGTCGCGGGGCCTCGCGCGATCCGCGGGAGAGGGCGCAACGCGGCGGTGGTCGCGCGCCGACGGAACGAGGGACGACGGATGAACGACGACGAGATCATCGCAGCCGCGCGGCGGTGGACGGACGAAGACCCCGACCCCGTGACCCGCGCCGAGGCGCAGGCGCTCCTCGAGCGTCGCGACCTCGCCGCGCTGCGCGACCGCTTCGGCGCGCGGCTGGAGTTCGGCACGGCGGGCCTCCGCGGGGAGCTCGGGGCGGGGCCCAACCGGATGAACCGCGCGTTGGTGATCCGCGCGACGGCGGGGCTCGCGGCGCACCTCCTCGCGACGGTGCCCGACGCGGCCTCGCGCGGCGTGGTGGTCGGGTGGGACGGCCGACGCAACAGCGACGTCTTCGCGCGCGACGTCGCCGCGACGCTCGCGGGCGCCGGGATCGTCGCGCGGGTGTTGCCGCACCTCGCGCCGACCCCGCTCGTCGCCTTCGCCGTGCGGCAGTCGTCCGCGGCGGCGGGGGTGATGGTCACGGCGAGCCACAACCCGCCCGAGTACAACGGCTACAAGGTCTACTGGGGCGACGGTGGGCAGATCACCCCGCCCGTCGACGCCGGCATCGCGTCGGCCATCGACGCGGTGGGAGCGCTCGCCGACGTGCCGCGCCTCGAGGCGCGGGCGGCGAGGGAGAAGGGGCTCCACGTCACCTACGGGCCCGAGCTCGAAGACGACTACGTCGCCGAGGTGCACGCGGCGGTGCCCGAGGTGCGTCGCGCGCGGTTGACCATCGCGTACACGCCGCTGCACGGCGTGGGCGAGCGGCTCGCCGCGAGGCTCCTCGCGCGCTTCGGCGAGGTGAAGAGCGTCGCGGAGCAGGCGAGGCCCGACGGTGCGTTCCCGACGGTGCGCTTTCCGAACCCCGAGGAGCCCGGCGCGATGGACCTCGTGCTCGCGCTCGCGGCCCGCTCCCGCGCGGACCTCGCCATCGCCAACGACCCTGACGCCGACCGGCTCTGCGTGGCCGTGCCGCGATCGGGCGGCTGGGCGCCCCTCTCGGGCAACGCGCTCGGCGTGCTGCTCGGTCACCACCTCCTCACCGCGGTGCAGACCCGCGGGCCGCGCGTCGTGGCCAACAGCATCGTGTCGTCGCCGCTCCTCGCCCGGATCGCGGCGTCGATGGGCGTGACGCACGTCGAGACCCTCACGGGCTTCAGTGGATCGCCCGCCGCGCCCCACGAGGTCGCGCGGGAGCAGGGCGCGCGCTTCGTCTTCGGCTACGAAGAGGCCCTGGGCTACTGCGTCGGCGACATCGTGCGCGACAAGGACGGGGTGAGCGCGGCGTGCGTCGCGGCGGACCTCGCGTCGCGGCTGAAGGCCGGGGAAGACCCTCGACGACCGGCTCGCGGAGATCTACCGCGAGCACGGGCCTTCGTGTCGGGGCAGCGCTCGGTGACCGCGAGGCGCCGACGGTCAGCGCGCCATCGCCGCGACGACGCGCGCGTTCCGCGAAGACCCGCCGAAGGAGATCGGCGGTCACCGGGTCATCGCGTGGGTGGACTACCTCACGGGCGAGCGGCACGGCGCGGGGGGCGGCTCGACGGGCCTGCCTCCGACGTCGTGCGCTTCGACCTCGAGGGGGTCGCGGGTGATGCTCCGGCCGAGCGGGACGGACCGAAGATCGAGTTCTACTTCGACCTCCGCGAGGCGATGGGCCCCGACGAGGCGCTCGCCGGGCGAGGCGCGCGCGCGGCGCTCGAGGCGCTCGCCGACGCCTTCACCGCGCTGGTGCGGTCTCGGGGGACGCTCCCGCTCTGAGCTCTCGCGAGCCGCAGCACGCCCACGTAGCCGGGCTCCTCGTGCGGCCGCTGGATGTAATTCTGCACGCGCACCGTGTGACGCTCGACCACCGCGAGCGCGCCGCCGGACTGTTCGGCCACCGCGTCGAGGGTGAGGTTGCCGCAGCGTGCCGCGTTCCCTTGAGGGTCGACCCACCCCGGCGAGTGGACGAAGTCGACCGCGAGGACGAAGCGGCCGCCCGGCCGCAGCGCGCGCGCGACTCGACGCAAGAAGCGCTCGTTGCGCCGCTGGTCGCAGGTGCTCAACGCGTACACGTTCACCATCAGCGCGACGTCGACGCTCGCGGCCTCACGCCGAGGCGGGCGTCGTCCAGTCGATGAGCACGGGCTGGACGTTCCACGCGCGCCGCAGGAGCTGCTCGAAGCGCAGCCAGGTGGATGTCAGGGTCGACGTCCGTCGCGTAGACCACGCCGGTCGGGCCCACCGCCCGCGCGAGCTTGAAGCTGTAGTACCCGACGCCCGCGCCGATATCGACGATCCTCATCCCGGGCCGCGCGTCGACCGCCTGAAGGATGTGCCGCGTCGACGAGAGCCGGTCGCGCCACGGGCTCTCGACCCGACCCCAAGCCTGGTCCGACGCGGGCAGTCGGAAGTACCCGACGAGGCCCATCGCGATCAGCGCGAGCGCGCCAAGGGCCACCGCCGCGCGGCGCCGCAAGGAGCGCTCCGAGGCGGCCTCCCCGCCTCGCATGTGGGCGCTAAGCCGCACGGCGGTTTGCATACCGCAATTCGCCGCGCCTGTGTGTAGCGGGACGGTGACTACAGAGACATTTCGCCCAGGTCGGGCCCGACCCGCAGGGTGGGCTCGGTGAGCTCCTGCACCTGCTTCGCGCTGACCCCCGGCGCGACCTCGCGGAGGGTGAGCCCTTCGGGGGTCACGTCGATCACGGCCATGTCGGTGATGATCCGGTGCACCACCGCGCGGCCCGTGAGCGGCAGCGAGCAGTGCCGCACGATCTTGGGAGAGCCGTCTTTCGCGGCGTGCTCCATCATCACGATCACGCGCCGGGCGCCGTGCACGAGGTCCATCGCGCCGCCCATGCCCTTCACCATCTTGCCGGGGATCATCCAGTTCGCGAGGTCGCCGCCCTCGCTCACCTGCATCGCCCCGAGGATCGCCAGGTCGATGTGCCCCCCGCGGATCATCGCGAAGCTCAGCGCGCTGTCAAAGAACGACGCGCCGGGCCGCACCGTGATGGTCTCCTTGCCCGCGTTGATGAGGTCGGCGTCGACCTCGGCCTCGGGCGGGTACGGCCCCACACCGAGCACCCCGTTCTCGCTCTGGAGCACCACCTCGACGCCCGGCGGCACGAAGTTCGGCACCAGCGTCGGCATCCCGATGCCCAGGTTCACGTAGTAGCCGTCGCGCAGCTCTCGGGCGACGCGCTTCGCGATCTCGTCCCTCGTCAGCATCGGCCGATCATCCCTTCTTCACGGTGCGGCGCTCGATGCGCTTCTGGTGGTCGACGCCCTTGAACACCCGCTGCACGAACACCCCCGGCAGGTGCACGGCGTCTGGCGCGATCTCGCCCGGCTCGACCAGCTCCTCGACCTCGGCGATGGTCACCCGCGCCGCCATCGCGCACAGCGGGTTGAAGTTCCGCGAGCTCGCGCGGAAGACCAGGTTGCCGTGCCGGTCGCCCTTCCACGCCTTCACGATGGCGTAGTCGCCGGTGATCGCGCGCTCCATCACGTACTCGCGCCCGTCGAAGGCCCGCGTCTCTTTCTTCTCGCTCGCGACGGCGACCGAGCCGTCGGGCGCGTAGCGCATCGGGAGCCCTCCGTCGGCCACCTGCGTGCCCACGCCCCCCGCGGTGAAGAACGCCGGGATGCCCGCGCCGCCCGCGCGCAGCCGCTCGGCGAGCGTGCCCTGCGGCACCAGCTCGACCTCGAGCTCGCCCGAGAGGAACTGCCGCTCGAAGCCCTTGTTCTCCCCGACGTAGCTCGAGGTCATCTTGCGGATCTGCCCGTTCGCGAGGAGCAGCCCGAGGCCCCAGTCGTCGACCCCGCAGTTGTTGCTCACGACCCAGAGGTCGCGGGTGCCCTTGCGGCGCAGGGCCGCGATGCAGTTCTCGGGGATCCCGCACAGACCGAAACCCCCGGCGAGCACCTTCGCGCCGTCGGGGATGTCGGCGCACGCGGTGTCGGCGTCGGCGACGACCTTGTCCATCTCCTGCTCCCTTCCGCTCCGTCGCGCGGCGTCGTCGCGCGAGGCGCGGATCGAACACCGCCGCGCGCGCGGGTGTCAACGACTACGGCCGCGCGGGCGCGTCGTCGGATACCATCCGCGCGACGCCGTGAAGATCGCTCACCTCTCCGACCCTCACATCCTCGACCTGCGGGGCGTGCCCACGCGCCGCCTCGTGCTGAACAAGCGCCTCACGGGCATGGTCAACCTCCGGCTCAAGCGCGGCCACACGCACAAGCGCGACGTGGTCGAGGCGATGGTCGAAGACATCCGCGCCCGCGGGGTCGACCACGTGGTCGTAACGGGCGACCTCACCAACCTCGCGCTCGAAAGCGAGTTCATCGCCGCGCGCGAGGTGCTCTCGCGCCTCGCGATGCCCCCCTCGGAGGTGAGCGTCATCCCGGGCAACCACGACCTCTACACCTCGGGCGCGCACCGGGCGCGGAGGTTCGAGGCGTACTTCGCCGAGCACGTCACGAGCGACGTGAGCGTCGGGGTCGACGGCTTCCCGTTCGTGCGGCTGCGCGGGCCCGCGGCGATCATCGGCGTGAGCACCGCCGTGCCGCGGCTGCCGCTGGTCTCGTCGGGCGTCGCCGGCCGCCCGCAGCGCGACGCGCTCGCCGCGGTGCTCGCGAGCCGCGAGGTGGCGGGGAGGCTCCCGGTCGTGGCCGCGCACCACCCTGTCGTGAACGCGCGGGGCGCCCTCGACGCGGCGCTGCGAGGGCTCTACGACGCGGGCGCGATCCGGGCGCTGCTCGCGCGCTCGGGCGAGGCGCTCGCGCTGCACGGGCACCTCCACCGGCGCGGCCACGAGGTGATCGAGCTCGGCGGCGCGAGGATCCACCGGCTCGGCGCGACGAGCGCGTCGCTGCTCCACGAAGACCGCGAGCGGATGGCCGCCTACAACGTGTACGAGGTCGCGGTGGGAAAGGGGCTCGTGTCGACGAGCTCGCGGGTGTGGGACCCGTCACGTCGGGACTTCTTCGACGCCCCGCTCCCGCCGCGAGGCGCTTGACAGCGGGCGCGTGTCGGGCGAACCGGATCGTGGAGGTCTGCGATGCGCGCGCGAGGTCTGGTCGCCGCACTCGGGGTCGTCGCGTTCGGGTGCGGGAGCAGCGTCGAGAGCGCGGCGCCCGATGTCCCCGCGGCGGAGGTGAGCGTCGTCGACACGCCCGTCGCGCCCGACGTGGGGCGTGACGTGGCCGCGGTCGACGCGGGCGTGGCCGACGCGGGGCCGCTCGACGTCGGGATCGAGGACGTCTCCGCGCCCGATGTCGGGGCGCGAGACGACGCGGCGGAGCTCGACGCGGGGCCGCCCGACGTGACCTCCCTCGATGTCAGCGTCGCGGACGTCGCCGTGGTGGAAGCTGGGGCGGTCGACGCGGGCCGCGACGCGGCGGTGACCGACGTGCCCGCGGGCAGGGCCGACCCTCCGGCGCCGAGGGCCTACTCGCGGGGCGCGTGCCCGACGCTGCGCACCGGGCCGACCTCGGACAGCGGGCTCAACACGGGATTTCGCACCGGGAGCCAGACGCGGCAGTTCAGGGTGATCGTCCCGCGGAGCTACGACGGCAGCGAGGCGTGGCCGGTGCTCTTCGCGTGGCACTGGCTCAACGCGTCGAGCGGGTCGTTCGTGCGCACGGGCGAGATCGAGTCGGCCGCCGAGGAGATGCGCTTCATCGCCGTGCTGCCCGACGGGTTGAGCTCGTACGTCTTCGACTGGCCCTTCGCCGAGGTGTGGGGCGTGCCGGGCGAGCTGACCTTCTTCGACGACATGCTCTCGTGCGTCTCGCAGCAGCTCCGCGTCGACCCGCGGCGGGTCTACGGCGCGGGCGTGAGCGCGGGCGCGCTCTGGCTCACGTACCTCACCACCACCGACCGCGCGGACTACTTCGCCGCGGTGAACGTGATGAGCGGCGGGCTCGGCGAGGTGCCCTTCGCGTGGCGCATGGAGTACGCGCCGCAGCGCAACAAGTTCCCCGCGCTGGTGCTGTGGGGCGGGCCGAGCGACTGGCTCGGGCTGTCGTTCTCAGACGCGTCGATGCGCTACCGAGACGCGCTCCTCGCCGACCACCATTTCGTCGTGCAGTGCGTGCACGGCTCGGGTCACGCCGTGCCGCCCGTCGACCCGCCCGCCGACGGCGGCACGCGATTCCGACCGCTGTGGCGCTTCCTCCTCGACCACCCCTACGGGTCGACCCCGGGCACCTCGCCGTACTTCACCAGCGGGCTCCCGGCGGGGATGCCGTCGTGGTGCTCCATCGCCTCGACGCCGCCCGCAATGCCTTGACGAGACGGGCGCGCATCGCGTGGAGTGAGGCCCGTGGCGCGCGCCCCCGGAGACTCGTCCCCCGAATCCTCGGGGCCCACGCGCTTCGGCCGCTACACCCTCCTCGCGCGGCTGGGCTCCGGCGGCATGGCCGACGCCATGCTCGCGATGCTCCACGGCGACCTGGGCTTTCAGAAGCTCGTGGTCATCAAGCGCATGCACGCCTCCCTCGGCGGCGACGAGCACTTCGTGCGGATGTTCGTCGACGAGGCGCGCCTCGCCGCGCGGCTGAACCACCCGAACGTGGTCTCGACCACCGAGGTGGGCGAGGTCGACGGGCAGTACTTCATCGCGATGGAGTACCTCGAAGGGCTCTCCCTCGACCGCGTGGTGCGGTCGTTCCTGCAGAAGGGCGAGGGCGTGCCGCTGGGCTTCCTCACGCGGGTGCTGTGCGACGCGCTCGAGGGCCTGCACTACGCGCATGAGCTCGCGGATTTCGACGGTCGGCCGCTGGCCGTGGTGCACCGTGACGTGACCCCGTCGAACCTCTTCGTCACCTACGACGGGCTCGCCAAGGTGCTCGATTTCGGCATCGCCAAGGCGGCCACGCACGACGAGGCGACGCGCACGGGGATGCTCAAGGGCAAGCTCTCGTACATGTCGCCGGAGCAGTTCTACCCAGACCCGGTCGACCGACGCTCCGACCTCTGGTCGATGGGGGTGCTCATCTGGGAGATGGTCACGGGCCGACGATTGTTCAAAGGGCCGAACGACGCCGCGACCTTTCAGAACATCATGCACATGCCCGTGCCCGCGATGGCGAGCTTCAGGGACGAGGTCCCCGAGGAGCTCGACGCCATCGTGGCGCGGGCGCTCTCGCGGGAGCGCGGCGACCGCTTCGAGTCCGCAGAGGCGATGCGCGCGACGCTGGAGTCGGTGCTCATCGGTCCCCTCGGCAACACCACCCGCGCCGAGGTCGCCGCGCTCATGCGCTCGCGCTTCGGCGACATCGTGGAGCAGAACCGCAAGACCATCCGCGCCTACGCGACGCCCAACGCCGCGCAGCCCTCGGCCCCCCTCGGCCTCGGCGCCGACGGCGCGCTTCGGCCGGGGGGCGGCGCGACGATCCCGCCCTCCGCGGTCGACATCGACCCGCGCGCCCTCGCCGCGATCGACCCGCGACCGCCGTCGCCGCGCGCGGGCGTCACCCTCGACACCCAAGACGAGGGCGCCGCGACCGAGGTCAGCGCTCGACCCGATTTCACCCCGGAGCCCGTGCCCGCGGTGATTCCAGGCATCCGCGTGACAGGGCTCCAGCCCGTGCTCGCGCCGCTCCCGCAGCCGTACCCGCCGCAGCCCGCGCCGTCGTACCCGCCGCCCGCCGCGCCCGCGGTGACGCCCGCGGAGGGCGACGGCTTCGACCCGGTGCCCGCGGAGGTGCTCGCCGTGCAGCGCGCGGCCAAGGCCCGGGCGCGGCGGCGGCAGCGGCTCGAGGCCGCCGTGGGGTGGCTGCTCCTCCTCGTGGTGGTGGGGGGCCTCGGGGGCTTCCTCTGGACGCAGCGCGCGTGGATCCGCGCAGGGGCCGACGCGCTGGTGCACGGCACGCCGCCGGACCCGCGCACGGTCGGGCAGTTCCGGCTGCGGATCTTCAGCGAGCCGAGCGGCGCGCGCGTGTTCGAGGGCGGCAACGAGATCGGCCGCACGCCGCTCGAGATGTACGTCCACCGCTCGCAGGTCGCGCAGCAGCCGCGGGTCTTCACGCTGTCATACCCCGGCCACGCCACCACCCGCGCCATCGCGGGGAACACCCAGGCCGCCGCGTCGGTGCTGCGCGTCACGCTCCCGGTGTCGAACCCTCGCGCGCCCGCCGCCGGAGCGCCGCGGGTCGTCGCTCCCCGACGGCGTTGACCGTGACGCGCGGGGCGTGCGACACGCCCGGTCCATGAGTGAGCCTCTCGTTCGTGCAGTGCGCGCCGACGACGCGCCCGCGGCCATCGGGCCGTACTCCCAGGCCGTGGTCGCCAACGGCTTCGTGTTCTGCTCGGGGCAGATCCCGCTCGACCCCGCGACGGGCGCGATCGTCGAGGGCGACGTGCGCGCGCAGACCGAGCGCGTGATGGAGAACCTCGCCGCGGTGCTGCGGGCCGCGGGCAGCGGCTTCGACCGCGTCGTGAAGGCCACCATCTACCTCAAGGACCTCAACGACTTCGCGGCCGTGAACGAGGTCTACGGCGCGCGCTTCACGGCGACGCTCCCTGCGCGCGCCACCGTGCAGGTCGCTCGGCTCCCGAGGGACGTCTCCGTCGAGATCGACCTCGTCGCGGTGGTGGCGTGAAGCCCCCGCGCGTCGAGGTGAAGGGCGAGCCGTCGTTCCTCTCGGGCCCGGGGCCCTTCGGGACGCACGCGTTCATGCACTGCACGCTGCGCCGTGACGGCTCCATCGAGGTGGTGACCCTGCGCGCCGAGCGGGGCAAGGTCGATGGTCGAAAGGAGGTCACCTCGCGCACGAAGCCCGCGCCTCGCAGGAGGAGCTCAAGCGGCGGATGCGCTCTTCTTCATGCCTGCCCCGGCGGCTACGTCGCACGGCGCATGCTCGACGCGCGGGAGAAGGTAGCAGGTGGGGCGAGACCGCCTGTGGGTGGTCACATGGTGAGCGCGATGGCCTGGCTTTACGAGGCGGGGCCGCACTCCCTGACGGCGTCGACGGCGCGGCGAGTACGAGGACCGCGGACGTGATGCTGCTCGCGGAGCCTGAGCAGATGACGTTGCTGCTGCGCCCCGCGCCCTGGAGCTGCGACAGCGGATGCCCGCGGTGATGAGCGCCGCCGACGGCGAGCGCGCCGCCCTGATGCAGACCGTCGTCCGCGAGTCGCTCGACGCGCACTACGACCGCGCCGAGCGGGAGGCCCTCGCGACCCGCTGCGCGACCTCTCGCTGGTCTTCCTCGCCAACCGCAAGCCCGAGCGCGCGCTCGACGCGGTGAGCGCCGCGATCGCGGTGAGCGAGGCCTCGCCCCTCACCACGCCGCCGCACCAGGTCGAGTTCCTCACGAGCCTGTTCTACAAGGCGCTGAGCGTGGCCGAGGCCGCCGCGCGCAACCGCTAGTCAGACCGGGATCGTCCAGCCGATGAGCTCCTGGCCGCTCGCGTCGGTGTAGAGCTCGCAGGTGCTGCGGCTGCCCTCGAAGCGCCACACCGCGACGCGCTCGCGGGTCGAGGTCGCGAGCGCTCTCAAGCGCGAGGGCGCGGAGCCCGGGGATCTCTGCGCCGTAGAGGTCCGCGGCGCGCACCTTCGCGCGGAAGGTGCCGAGGAGGTCCTCGCGCGAGGCGTCAGGAGGCGCTCGACGCGGCCCTGCTCGAAGGCCTTTCGCATGTTCTTCCTGAACCGGTTGGCGTCGTCGGAGCCCTTCACCGCGTCGATGGTGCGCAGCACCGCGTGGTGCGCGAGCCGGGGCTCGGGCAGCGCGAGCACCGCGTCGACGGCCTCTTCGAGGTCGGCGTACGACGCGTCGTGCCGGAGCGCTCGCGAGAGGCGCTGATACACGGGCGGGTCGTTCGCGGCGAGCCACGCGACCGAGACCTTCACCTCTGCGGTACCATTTTCGCTCGCGCAGGCGGAAGTACTCAGCGAGGAGCTGGCCTGAAGCCACAGCGGCGCTGGAGCGAGGCGAGGTCGCCCGCGTCGTCGTAGCCGTGCCACGGCGCAGCGTGCGGTAGAGCCACAGCCGCGCGGAGCGGTCGGCTCGGCGTCGAGCGGCGGAGGGTTTGCGCGGCGGCCTTCGCGGCCACGCGCTCGAGCAGCACGGTGCCGTAGTCGTCCTCCTCCCAGAGCACGCGGCTGCGCTCGAAGCGCAGCGCCGCCTCGGAGAGGTCTTCCAACGCGGACTCGGCTCGACGAAGGCGTCGATGACCAGCGCCCTCGACGATCTTCAGCAGCCGCCAGGGCCCTCGACGCCGTCACGCCCAGCACGTCGACGTCGCTCGCGGTGTCCTCGGAGCCGCGCGCGCGGGAGCCGTACAGCAGCACGGTGTGGCACCCGTGCACGACGCGCAGGGTGCGCACGAGGTCGTCGAGGACGCGTTCAGTCTCGTTGGTCATTCCGTCTCTCCGTGGTGGAGCCACACGCGGCCGACCACCACGTGGTCTTCAGCGTCGTCGGTGTTGAGCGCGGCGGCGAGGCGCTCGGCGTCGGCGCGGCGGTCGAAGAGACCGTGCGCGTTGAGCGAGCACCCCTCCCGGCCCTTCGAGATCGCCGACCACCAGGGCTCCAGGGGCTCGAACACGTCCCACCCGAGGAGCGCGAGGCCGTCGGCGGGGGGCGGCGACGCGACGGGCAGCGCGCCCGGCGTCGGGCGACTCCTGCGGCACCTCGAAGACCACGAGGTCTACGTCGCCCAGCCGTATCGCGCGCGCGGCGTCGAGGAGGTCGGCGGCCTCGTCGAGGTCTTCGAGCACCCCGTCTCCCGCGACGACGGCGTCGACGTAGCGGCGCTTCAGTCCCGCGCCCGCCTTGCCCGCGGGGCACACCGCGTCGAAACTGGCAGCACTGCAGCGCGCCCTCGACCCTCGCCACGATCAGCGCGCCGCGATCGATCAAGCGAGCACCTCGCGCCGCACCACCGTCGCCTCGCGGTCGGCGCCCACCGACGCGAGCGTCACGGACACCTCGGTCGCGGCCTCGATGGCCTCGAGGTAGCGCCGCGCCGTCGCGGGGAGCGCGTCCCACGTGCGGGCAGCGGCGAGCTCGTGGCCCCAGCCCTCCATCGGCGTGAGCACGGGCTCGGCGCGGTCGAGCACGTCGACGGGAAACTCCGCGGTCTCCTCGCCGTCGACGCGGTACGCCGTGCACACGGGCACGCGCTCCATGCCCGAGAGCACGTCGAGCTTCGTCACCGCGAGCGCCGTGAGCCCGTTCACGCGCGCGGCGTAGCGCGCAGCGCGGGCAGGTCGAGCCAGCCGCATCGGCGCGGGCGCCCGTGGTGGCGCCGAACTCCTCGCCGATCCGGGCAGCAGGCGCTCGCCCTCGAAGCCCGGGAGCTCCGTCGTGAAGGGGCCGTTGCCGACGCGGTGCAGGCCGTCGGTGATCCTGACCACGTCGTCGATGCGCGTGGTTGATCCCGGCGCCCGTGCACGCGCCGCCCGCGACGGTGTTGAGCTCGTCACGAAGGGGTAGGTGCCGGTCGAGGTCGAGGAGCGGTGCCCTGCGCGCCCTCGAAGACCACGCGCCCTTCTTGCCCGCAGCGCGCGGTCGTGATTGAGAGGGATCGTCCCTTCACGAGGGGCGCGAGGGTCTTGAGGAGGGGCGCCGCCCAGGTGGAGCGCCCGCTGACCGTGGGGGCGTCGACCTGGTGCGCGCGGGCGCGGTCGGCCCAGCGCTCCACGAGGGCGGCCACGGCGTCGGGGGCGCGCTTCGGGTCGCAGAGGCCGCGCAGGGCGAACGCCCACGCGGGCGGCCTTGTCGCTGTAGTGGTCGGCCGATGCCGCGCCCGGTCGTGCTTCGATGGAGCGCCCGGGCGTTCGCCGCGCGGTCGATCGCCGTCTGGAAGGGAAGGTCACGTGCGCCGCCGCTGATGGCGAGGCGCGGCAGCACCGCGAGCCCGCGGCCTCACAGCGCTTGATCTCCTCCACCAGCACGTCGAGCGAGAGCACCATCCCCGCGCCGAGGGCGCAGCGCACCTCGGGGTGCATCACCGCCGAGGGGAGTGAGGCAGTCACCGCTTCTGCCCTTCACACGATGAGGGTGTGGCCCGCGTTCGCGCCGCCTTCGCGTAGCGCACCACCAGGGTCCGCCTTCGCGCAGATATTTCGACGACCTTCCTTGCCCTCGTCGCCCCACTGGGCCCCGACCACGATCACGGCAGGCATCGGAGTGTTCTCCTTCTACGTCTCCGGGGCCACTCCCGCGAGTGGCGGGCGACGATGGTAGACCGCCCGCGCTCCGTGAAGCCACCGGGCATTTCCTTCTGCGGCGGCGATGGCTATCGGGTCGCGGCCTCGATGTCGCTGCCAGGCACCGCCCGCGCACGCTCCTGTCGTGGCCGCCGCCCGACGCGGCGAACCCGTACCTCCGGCGCCTCGGCGCGGCGCTCGCCGACCGCGGGGTGACCGTGCGCAGCGCGAAGAAGCTCGCGTACCTCTGCGCGCGCCCCGCCGGAGGGCGCTGGCTGCACGTCCACTGGCCCGAGTGGATGCTCCACGACGCGAGCCGCGCCCGCTACCGCGCCCGCGCCCGCTGGCTCCTCGCGCTCCTCGACCTCGCCCGCGCCCAGGGCGTGCGCCTCGCGTGGACGGCGCACAACCTCCTCGGCCACGACGACCCGCACCCCGACCTCGGCGAGGGCGCCCGCCGCGCGCTCCTCTCCCGCTGCGACGTGGTCTTCGGTCATT
This sequence comes from Polyangiales bacterium, assembly GCA_041389825.1. Classification (GTDB taxonomy): domain Bacteria; phylum Myxococcota_A; class Polyangia; order Polyangiales; genus JAEYZO01. The sequence continues at coordinate 82,069 of JAWKRC010000031.1, forward strand.
TCGACGGCGCCGAGGCCGACCTGCGCCGCTGGGGCCTGCGCGGCCGCTTCGTCGTCACCCCGCACCCGCACCTCGCCGACGACCACCCCGAGCCCTTCGCCGGCGACGACGCACGACGTCGCTTTCGCGAATCGCTCGGCGTGCCCGACGGCGGCGCGCTCCTCGTCTCGGCGGGCGCGATCGAGCGCTACAAGAACCTCGGCGCGGTGGCCCGCGCCCTCCGCGCCGCGCCCGACGCCGACCTGCGATGGGTGGTCGCGGGCCGCGCCCGACCCGCCGCGCTCGCCTCGCTCCGCGAGGCCGTGGGCGACGACCGCCGCGTGACGGTGCGCCCTTGGCACCACGACGAGCCCTCGCTCTCCAGCCTCGTGGCGGCCGCCGACGCGACGCTGGTCGCGTACCGCGCGTTCTACACCTCGGGCGCCGCGGTGCTCTCGTTGACCCTCGGCGCCCCGGTGGTCGGTCACCCGCTCCACCAGCTCGCGGGGTGGGTGGGCCAGCCCTTCTTCGTGCCCCTCGACCGCGTCGACGGCCCCTCGCTGTCGAAGGCCATCGCGAGTGTGCGTGGGCTCGACCCTTCCGTCCGCGACGCGGCGCGCGCCTTCGCGCGGCGGAGCGATTGGGCGAGGGCGGCCGCGTCGATCGACGGCGCGCTCTTCGGAGGTGAGGCGTGATCGGGGTGGTGGTGGTCGACGCGGGGGAGTACCCGCCGGTGCTGGGCGTACCCGCGCCGCTGCGGGCCGCGCTCACGATGCAGCAGGCGGGCGCGACCGCGGTGTGCTTCTCGGGCGAGGGCGCCGCGGCGTGGGCCGACGCGTTCCGCCGCGACGACCGACGCGGCGTCGAGGTGATCGACGCGGCTCCCCTGCGGGAGGATCCCCGGGTCACCGTGGACGGCGGCGTGGTGTTCGACCGCGCGACGCTCACCCGCGCCTTCGCGTCGCCGTGCCTCGCGTGGATCGGCGACGCGGTGGTGCTCAGCCACCGGTCGCAGGGCGCTGACGAGGTCGCGCTCGTCGACGACGGCGCGCCCGACCTCGACCTCGCGCCCGACGCGCTCTGCCTCCGCGCGAGGGAGCCCGCCGACGTCGCCCTCGTCGAAGACGGGCTCCTGCAGCGGCTCCGCAAGCCGCAGGACGGCATCGTCGCCCGCGCGCTCAACCGCTCGCTCTCGCTCTCGCTGACGCGGGTGCTCGCGCGCACGCCCCTGCGGCCGAACGACCTGTCGTTCTCGATCCTCTTCGTCGGCCTCGCGGGCGCGGCGCTCGCGTCGACGGGGGAGCGCCTGCCGCTCGCGCTCGGGGGCCTTCTCTTTCAAGCCCAGTCGGTGCTCGACGGCTGCGACGGCGAGCTCGCGCGCGTGACCTTCCGCGGGTCGAAGCTCGGCGAGTGGATCGACACCGTCGGCGACGACATCACCAACTACGCGTTCTTCGGCGCGCTCGGCGCGGGGCTCTGGCGCGCGGGCCTCGGCGAGGGTGCGCTCTGGCTCGCGCTCGCCGCGGTGTCGCTGGGCTCGCTCTGCTCGCTCATCGAGTACCGCTTACCTCTTACGCCATCGGCAGCGGAGACCTCTTGAAGTACCCGCTGGGCTTCGGCGCCGACCCCGAACCCGCGGCGGAGCCCACGGGCGCGGCGAAGCTCCTCGGCGCGCTGCGGCCCTTGTTCAAGCGGGATTTCTTCGTCTTCGCGACGATGCTCGCGACCTTCGCGGGGCCGCGCGCGTCGCTCGCGATGCTCGCGGTCTTCACGGTGGGCGCGGTCTTCACCCTCGTCGCCGTGCTGCGCTCGGAGTGGTCGCGCGGCTTCGCGCTCCCGCGACGAGGAGGCTGAGGTCGTGCCGCGCGCGCTGCTGGTGTCGTGGCTCTTCCCGCCGCAGCTCTCCATCGGCGCGAAGCGCGCGTACCGCTTCGCGAGGCACCTTCCGTTGCTGGGCTGGGAGGCCACGGTGCTCACGCGCCGCCGCGCGCCCGCGCGGGCCTACGACCCCACGCCCCACCCGCTGCCCGACGGCGTGCGGGTGCTGCGCGACTATGACCACGCGGCCTTTCCTGCGCTCGAAGACGCGTTGAGCGGGGGAGGGGAGCGCGCTCGCGCCGTCGCCATTTCGCGCGGGCCTACGTTCGCCGAGCGCGCGACGCCGCTGGAGACCGAGGCGATCCACGCGCCGCACCTCGCGGCGGTGCTCGACCGAGAGCTCCCGCGGCACGACCTCGTGTGGACGACGAGCTTTCCGTTCCACACGCACCTCGTCGCGATGCGCGCCGCCCGACGGCACGGCACGCCCTGGGTCGCCGACCTGCGCGATCCGTGGACCGACAACTGGAACCACCGGCACAAGCTCCCGCTCACCCGGGCGCTGGAGGCGCGGTGGGAGCGCGAGGTCTTCGCGCGCGCCGACGCCGTGGTCGTCACCGCCGAGGGCCTCGCCCAGCGTTACCGCCAGCGCTTCCCTCGGCTCGCGGACAAATTCGTCGCCGTGCACAACTGCTGGGACGGGCCCGCGCCGACGCCCGCGCCCCGCGTCGACGACGGCGCGCTGCGGCTCGTCCATTTCGGCAACGTGTACGGCCCGCGCTCGCTGCGCACCGTGCTCGCCGCGATGGCGCGGCTCCGCGACGACCCCTCCGCGCCGAAGGTGCACCTCGAGAACCTGGGCTCCGTCTCGACACCCGACATGGACGTCGTGCGTTCCCTCGGGCTCTCCGACCGCGTAACGGTCTCTCCGCCGCTGCCCTGGGCCGAGGGGATCTCGCGCCTCGCGAGCGCCGACCTCCTCGTGCTCGCCGACTGGGGCGTCGACGACGGCGCGCTCTTCGTGCCGGGAAAGCTCTACGACTACCTCCTCGCCGCTCGCCCCATGCTCGTCGAGACCCGGCACCGCGAGCTCCGCGACATCGTCGCGCGCACGGGGTCGGGCCGCTGCGTCGACCCCGGCGACGTCTCCGCCGTCTGCGAGGCCCTCGGCGACCTCGCCGCGGGCCGCCCCGTCTCGCCCACGCCGCGCGACGACGACGCCGTGCGCTACTACTCCGCGCCCGAGGCCACCGCGCGCCTCGCCGCGATCTTCGACCGCGTGAGCTCCAGAGCCCGACCATGATCGACCCCTTCGTCACGGTGGTGATCCGTTCGTTCAACCGACTGCCCGAGCTCGCGTCGCTCGTGCGGGTGGTGCTCTCGCAGCGCTACGCGCCCTTCGAGGTGCTCATCGTCGACTCGACGCGCGACGTCTCCGACGACGAGATCCGCGCCGCGCTCGCCGTCGACGACCCGCGCGTGCGCCTCGTGCGCTCGCCCCCGCGGGGCTGCGCCGCCGCCGCCAACGAGGGCGTGCGGCACGCGCGCGGAGAGGTCGTGGCCTTCGTCGACGACGACGACCTGCCCGTCGGAGAGGGGTGGCTCGCCGCGCTCGTGGCGCCCCTGCGCGACCCGAAGTGCCTCGGGGTGAACGGCCGCCTGGAGTACACCGGCGAGGGCGCCGCGCGCGTGCCGCGGGTGAAGGAGCAGTGGCTGCGGCAGCGGTGGATGCTCTCCTACGGGCCCTTCAAGAAGCCGCGGGTGTTCCCGGGCTCGCCCGAGGCGAAGGTCGGCGTGGAGTGGCTCTCGGGCGGCAACAGCGCGCTGCGACGCGAGGCGTGGTCGCGCGCGGGCGGCTGGGACGAGTGGCTGCGCTACCACAACGAGCACTCGCTCTTCCTGCGGCTCGCGCGGCGGAGGCTCGACGGCGAGTACCTCGCCTACGCGCCCGACGCGCGGATGATCATCCGGCGCGACGTGCCCGGCGGGCTCGACCACCGCACCGAGGTCGACTGCAAGGAGCGCGTCGACACGCTCGCTCGCTACTACTTCTGGCTGGTCGCGAGGGAGCACCCGGCGCGCATCTGGGGGCTCTTCCCGGTGTTCTTCCCGTACTTCGTGGTCGACGCCGGGGTGCACGCCGCGGAGCTCGCGGAGCACACCCGCGCCAGCCTCGCGTCGCAGTTCATCGCCGGGGTGCGCTACGCGCCGCGCGCCGCGTGGCGGCACATCGTCACGCGGCCTCCGGCCTGACGGTCAGGGCGCCGCGGGCACCGGGGGGCGCGGACGCGCGCGCAGCACGCGCCGGAACGCGTCGACGCAGCGGCGGTTCTCGTCGGGCTTGCCCACCGAGACGCGCACCCAGCCGCGCTTGAGGTGGTGGCTCGCCAGCGAGCGGATGAAGATCCCCTCGCGCAGGAGCGACTGCACCAGCATGTCGGCGCTGTGGCCGCACTCGTGGATATCGAGGAGCACGAAGTTCCCTTCGCCCTCGAACACGGTCACGCCGGGCAGGCCCGAGAGCGCGCCCTGGAGCCAGCGGCGCTGCTCGACCATCTCCGCGCGCTGCTTCTCGAAGGCCTCGGCGTCGTCGAGCACCGCGAGCGCCGCGGCCACCGCGACGGTCGAGACGTTCCACGGGAGCTTCACCCGAGAGATCAGCCGCGAGACCGCCGCCGCCGCGAGCGCGTAGCCCACGCGCAGCCCCGCGAGGCCGTAGGCCTTCGAGAAGGTGCGCACCACGAGGAGGTTCGGGTGCGCGTGGACGAGCCCCGCCACCGAGGGCCCGTCGCCGAACTCGACGTAGGCCTCGTCGACCGCCACGGGGATGCCCAGGCGCAGGACGCGACGGAGGGCCGCGTCCTCGATGCGCCGCCCCGTCGGGTTGTTCGGCGAACAGAGGAAGATGAGCTTGGTGCGCTCGGTCACCGCGCTCAGGAGCGCGGGCACGTCGAGCTCGAGGTCGTCGCGCATCGGCACGATCACCGGCACGCCGCCCGCGACGCGGGTGCGCGACTCGTACATCGAGAAGGTCGGGACGGCGACGAGCACCTCTTCGCCCGGGGCGACGAAGGTGCGGATGAGGAGGTCGATCACCTCGCTCGACCCCGAGCCCAGCACGCAGCTCTCTTCGGGCAGGTCGTGCTGCGCCGCGAGCCGCGCGCGGAGCTCCCGCGCCATGGCCGCGTCGGGGTACAGGTGCCCGCGCGAGAGCGCGTCGACCACCGCGGCGATCACCCGCTCGCTCAGCGGGAAGGGGTTCTCGTTCGACATCAGCCGCGCGAGCGAGTCGCGCCCGCGGCGGGCCTCGCGGTCGGCGAGGGCGAAGTGGTCTTCTTTGTAGGGGGCCGCGCCGCGCACCCAGCTCGGCACCAGCATCTCGAGCGACTCGGGCTCCAGCGCGACGCCCGCGCCGCTGCCGTCCTCGTCGTCGAGGGTGTCGCCGAAGACCCGCACCATCGCCTCGGCGCGCGCGTGCGCCTCGGGGGTGTCGACGTCGATCCAGCGCGCGTCGCCCACGTCGAGGGCCACCATCCGGCCGCGCTCGGCCAGCGCGCGCACCCCGTCGGAGAGCGAGGCGTCGCCGCGGGTCTCGTACACGGCCCGCAGCGCCTCGACGAGGGGCATCCCTACGCGGAACACGCCAGTGTCGATGGCGTTGTACTCGCCGAGCTCCTTGCCGATGGCCTGGATGCGCTCGGCCGACACGCGCACCTTCGTCGCGTCGTCGAGGTCGAAGCAGCGGTCGATGTCGAAGTCGACCCCGAGCGCGCAGGCGCCCTCGGGCAGCTCGGTGCGCGCGAGCCGACGCACCAGCGCGGGCGCGACCAGGTGGTCGGCCATGAGCAGCAGGCAGTCGCGGTCGAGCCACGCCTCGGCGGCGAGCACCGAGACGCCGTTCGAGGCCTCCCACCGGTCGTTCTCGACGAAGCGCAGCGCGAGGCCCGTCAGCTCGGGGGCGTCTTCGAGCGCCTCGCGGATGCGCTCACCCTCGAAGCCCAGCACCACCACGGCCTCTCGCACGCCCTCGTCGCGGAGGGTCTTCAGCACGCGCACGAGCAGCGGGGTGCCGGCGACGCGCCGCAGGGGCTTGGGGAGCGCGTCACCCTGCGCGAGCCGAGAGCCGCGGCCCGCGGCGAGGATGATGGCACGATCGACCCTGCGTACTGACATCCAGACCTCCGGCGGGCGTCACTTCGCCCCGCCCCCTCCGTGCGCCTCGTCGTGAAATCCGCGTGTCGGGCTGAAGGGCACCGCGCGTCTATCACGCTCGGCGCTCGCGCCGCAATTGCGCAGTCTTCCCCCGGTCTGAGGGGTCATCGCGCCGAGAACAGGGCCTCGGCGCGGCGCAGGTCGTCGGGGTCGTCGACCTCGGCCCAGGTCAGGTCGCCGACCCGCGCGACCTCGAAGCGCGCGCCCGCGGCGATGGCGTCGTTGTACACGTCCTCGTAGTAGAGGTCGCGTCGGCCCTCGCGCCACGCGCGCTCCAGGGCGGCGCGCACCAGCCCCCGGCAGGCCGCGTCCATCCGCTCGGCGCCGATCGACTCCCCCGCGCTGCTCCCGCGGTCGAGCCCCTTGCCGAACGCGGTCGCGAGGCCTTCGCTCACCGTGACCTTCATCGCCTCGTCGCGCACGGGCTGTCGGTCGTCGACGGCCACCCGCGCTCCGGCGTGACCGAGGCGCGCGAGCACCCCCGGGTCGAAGAGCAGGTCGCCGTCGAGCTTCACCACGTCTCCCGCGGGCGCGACCTCGAGCGCGCGCAGGAGCGACACGGCGTTCTGGGTGGTCGCGTGCTCGGGTTCACACGCACCGCGTCGGCAGGGACGCGTCGCGCACGGCGGCCTCGACGGCCGCGGCGTGGTAGCCGGTGACCACCGGCCTCGGTCGCGCCCCACGCCGCGAGGAGGCGCAGCGCGCGCATGAGGATGGGCTCACCCGCGACGCTCACGAGGCACTTGGGCCGGTCGTCGGTGAGGGTCTGAGGCGCGAGCCGAGGCCCGCGGCGAGGACGACGGCGACGGTCACGGCGAGCCCCGAAGTATCCCGCGACGCGCGGCGCTGCAGCGGCACCAGCGCGAGTGAGGCAGAGGTTGAAGAGCACGATGCGCGCGACGATGTAGACCTCGACCCTGTCGAGGGCCATCAGCGCGCCGAGGGTGAAGATGTGCGTGCCGATGCCATAGAAGCTCCACGCGCGCATGAGGCCGCGGTTGAGCGCGCGGTAGCGCGCCCCTCGACGGAGTAGCCGGGCATCGCGCGGAAGCGCCTCGGGATGTACGGGTCGACCCGCGCGAGCATCGCGCGCTGCTGCGGGACGTAGCGGCGGTACAGAGAGAAGCGCAGCCAGTCGGAGAACTGCCAGAACGAGGGGCGGCGCTCGTTGTAGCGGGCCTCGACCTCCTCGGGGTCGTCGCTGCCCTCGCGCTGCGTGAGGTGTGTGCAGGAGGTATACGTTCTTGAAGTGGTCGTAGAGGGTCGTGTGCATCGACCCGGTGGCGACCGCGACGGCCCAGAGCGCGAGCCAGAGCCACGGGCCGCCGGGGCTGGGTCGCCCGTGAAGGGCGCGCCGGGTGAAGCTCCGCCGTGGCGCCACCAGACGTGCGCGGCGAGGGCCGAGAGCACGGCGGCTTGCACGATGGCGTCGACGGCGCCGTCGAGCATGCGGCCGAAGCTCGAGCTGGTGCGTCGCATCCGCGCGAGCTGGCCGTCGGCGCAGTCGAGGACGGCCGAGGCGACCAGCAGCGCGCCGCCGAGCGCGAGGCGCGGCGCCGGACCAGAAGCCCGCGTACGAGACGTAGCCCGCGTACACGCCGACCACCATCGAGCTCCAGGTGATCTGGTCGGGGGTGACGCGGGTCGAGTAGACCGCCCGCGCGAGGAGCCACGCGACGGGGCGGTGAACGTAGAGGTCGACGAGCTCTTCGACGTCTACCGACTTGATCGACGCGCGGTAGCTGAGGTCGGCCATACGGGGCGGCGCGGACGGTTACCACGGCGCCGCGCCGCGCGTCACCGGTTGCGCCCGCGGGGGAAGCGAGTAGTGGTACGCGCGGCGATGCGGTCCCCCCTGTTCGCGATCTTCCTGGTCGTGCTGATCGACGTGATCGGGCTGACCTTCATCCTCCCGCTCCTGCCCTTCTACGCGGAGCACTTCGGCGCCTCTCCCCGCGAGGTCGGGCTCCTCGTCGCGACCTTCGCGGCCTTTCAGCTCGTCTCGGGCCCCGTCCTCGGCGGCCTCTCCGACCGCTACGGCCGTCGGCGCCTGCTGGTCGTCTCGCAGCTCGGCACCATCGCGGGCTACGTGCTCCTCGGCCTCGCGAACTCCCTCGCCGGGGTCTTCTTCGCGCGGGTCATCCACGGCGCGATGGCGGGCAACCTCTCGCTCGCGCAGGCCTACATCGCCGACGTCACCAAGCCCGAAGACCGCGCGCGCGCCTTCGCCTTCATCGGCGTCGCCTTCGGCATCGGCTTCCTCCTCGGGCCCGCGGTCTCGGGCTGGCTCGCGCACAAGAACATCCACTACCCGGTCTTCGCCGCGGGCGGGCTCACCACCCTCTCGATGCTCACCACCCTCGCGCTCGTGAAGGAGCCCCCGCGCGAGGCCGAGCCCGGCGCGCCGCCCTACCGCACCGCGGCCCCCGCCGAGGGGACGGGTCGACGCCTCGGCCTCCTCGAGTGGGGCACCTACGTCGGCTACTTCAAGCGCGAGGCGCTCCGCGGGCCGCTCCTGCAGTTCTTCTCCTTCGCGTTCTCCTTCGCGATGTTCACCTCGGGCTTCGCGCTCTTCGCCGAGCGGCGCTTCCACTGGGGGCCGCGCGAGGTGGGCTACCTCTTCGCCTACGCCGGGCTCCTCGGGATCGTGCTGCAAGGCGGCGTGGTGGCGGCGCTCGTGAAGCGC
>JAWKRC010000032.1:0-90294 GCA_041389825.1 Polyangiales bacterium
CGCCGCGAACTCGCACCGTCGGTCGTCGGCCTGACACCCCGCCTGGCTCACGCACGCGCCCGTCGCGTCGGTGCGCTGGCACTGGCACTCGCGATCCTCGGGGCGGCAGATCTCGACGAGCTCCATCATCCCCTCGTCCTCGTGGTTGAGCTTGTGGCAGTGGGCGACGAAGCTCCCCGCGAAGCCACGGAAGTTCATCAGGAGCTGCCGCGGACGGTCGTCGACCTGCACCCAGAGCGTGTCGCGCCAGTGGGCGAAGTTGGGCTCCTTGTTCGAGTCGTTCGGGCACATCACGAAGGGGTTGATGTGGATGTGAAAGGGGTGCCCGTCGGTGGCGACCACCTCCCAGCGCTCGCTCTGCCCGAGCACCGCGACGCGGTCGCTGCGGTACCCGCGCGCGCGGCGCTGGTCGAAGTTGCGGCAGTTGATGTTGGGCGAGGGGCACTCACACACGGAGCCCTCCTCCGCGTGCCCGTGTCCGCCGCCCAGCACGCAGCGGTCGCCGTGCGAGAGCTGCGTCGTGCCGGGGAGCGCCACCGGCGGCATCAGCAGCCCCACCCGCTGGTGCACCCGGTTCACCGACTCGCAGCTCACCTGCGTCGTCGCGCCGTCGACCTGACCCTCCCAGGTCACCGGCGGCGCGTGCGCGCTGATCACCGACTCCGGCGGGATCGCCGTCGCGGTCGCGGGGGGAGCGTCGGCGCGCACCTCGACCACCGCGATCACCGAGCCCGCGAGGTCGTGCGTGCGCCGCCCCACGAGACAGAGCGTCTGCGGCGTCGTCGGCATCGGGACGAAGGCGTCGATGCGATACCCCGGCGACACCCACGCGACCGGGTTGCGGTAGTAGCGGGGGAGGGTGATCCCGTCGCGCGCGTACTGCGTGAGCTCGACGCGGCGCAGCGGGTCGTAGCGCTCGCACTGGGCGTCGAGGCCCGGGTGCAGGGTGATCCCCATCTCGTCGGGGGAGCCCGCGTAGATCATCCGCCAGCGCTCGACCTGACCCGGCGCCGTGATGAGCCGAGGCTTCACGCGCCCGTTGATGAGGATGGGCATCCCCTCGGTGACCGAGAGGAAGTTGTTGATCGAGAGGTTGGCCTCGGTGCAGGCCTCGCCGTCGGCGAGGGGCGTGGTGGTCTCGTGCGTGTACGGGATCTCGTTGATCACCATCACGCGCTCTCGCGTCGCGGCGACGGTGGGCTCGGCGTCGAGGGGGCCCTCGACGATGAGCGCGCCCGCGGCCCCGTTCACCACCTGGATCGCCGTCGCGCCGTGGATGTGCGGGTGATACCAGTCGGTGCCTTCGTGGTGGGTGCCGTCCTCGTCGAGGTCCCAGCGGTAGCGGGCCGACTCGCCCTGCCGAACCTCCTGGAGCACGTTGTCGCCGAGGTAGCGCCCGTCGGGCCCGCAGCCCTCGCCCACGCAGGGGTCCGCGGGGTCGACGGTCGCGAAGTTGGGCTGCACGTGCCCGCCGTGAAAGTGCAGGTTGGTGATGTTGAAGTCGTGGCAGGTGGGGCGGGTGCGGCCCTCCATGCCCGACACCTCGCGGCCGTCGGTGCGGGTGAAGTCGTTGTGGAGGTCGACGTGCACGCGACGATCGGTCCCCGCGCGGAGCCGCAGCGTGGGGCCAGGCACCGAGCCGTTGTAGGCGCGCAGGCAGTACCGACGCCCCGCGATCTGCACCGCCGAGGGGCCGAAGCGGAGCTGGTACACCCCCCGCGCGTCGGGCGTGAGCTCGGGCGGGTTGGCGAAGGTCTCGACCCCGTCCGAGGGCGGAGGCGAGTCGCTCCCCACGCAGCCGAAGATGCTCGCGACGGCGACCAGCGCCGCGCCCCAGTGACACCACCTCATGCGCAGACGGTCGCCTGGGTGGAGGGCGCCAGCAATGTTCAGAAACGGTCACCGCGTGCGCGGTCGGTGGCGCGGCCTCAGCCCGCGCTCGCCCCTCGACGGCGCCACCACGCGATCACCCCCACCGTCGCCATGATCAACAGCGCCCACGGCGCGCCGAACACCGCCCGCGCCGTCGCGACGCTGTCCTCCTGCACGCCCACGCCGAGCACCCTCACGGGCCGCGCCGCGGGCGGCGCGACGGGCGCTACCTCGATCGCGACACGGACGTCGTCCGTCGCGAGGTCCTGCACCGCGCCCGCGACGACCGCGCGCACCCTCGCCTCGTCGGGCCGCTCGCCCCCCGCGCGCACCACCAGCAGTACGCTCGCCCTCGGCCGCGCGGGAGTCTCCCGCAGCGCGTCGGGCTCGGGCAGCGCGAGGTGCACCCGCGCGTCGAGCACGCCCGTCATCCGTGAGAGCGTCTCGGCGACCTCCCCCGCGCGCGCCTGCTCGGCCCGCAGCCGCGCGGCCTCGGTCGTCTCGAACACGCCCCGCGGCCCCACCAGCGCGTCGAAGCCCGGCTGCGCCGCTCGCGGGAGCACCTCGGCGCGCATCACCGCCGCCGCGCGCGCCACGCTCCCGGCAGGGACCACCACCGCGTAGCCGCCCTCCACGGCTTCTCGCTCGGCCGCCACGCCCGCGCGCTGCAGCGCCGCCACGCAGCGCGACGCCTCGGAGGCGTCGACCCGCTCCACCACCCGCTCCCCGCCGCAGCCCGCGAGGGCGAGCGCGAAGAGGACGGTCAGATCCCGAAGCCCCACGAGAGACCGATGCGCGGGCCGCCGAAGGCCCTCCAGCTCAGGCCCCGCACTGTGCGCGCCACGCAGCCCTTCAAGCCCGCCGAGCCGTTCTCCACCGTCACGCCCATCGCGCGGCCGTTGCCTCCGATGGCGATGCGCAGCCGCACGTTGCGCGCGCTGCCGTCGAGGCACGACGCGAACTGCGAGAGGCTCGCGTTAAGCGGGCGGGTGATCTCCGCATCGCGCAGGGTCCCACCGCCGGGGCCCGCGCCCGTGAAGTTGAAGTCGATGGGCTGCGCCATCGCGGCCTCGTAGGACATCCCTCCGCCGTGGCCTCCGCCTCCGCCGCCTCCGCCGCTCGGGCGACGCGCCGAGGGCGGGGGAGGGGGCAGGAGCACCACGCTCGAGGTCTGCACGTGCAGCTCGCCGCGCGAGATGAGCTGGTCGATCTCGGCCGCGGTGCGGGTCTTCTTCGCGCCGGGGCCGACGGTCACCCAGAACACCGCGCCGAGGATCGTCAGCGAGATCGCCGCGGCGCCCGCGATGAGCATCTTGCCCTTGCGCGCGGCGTGGTGCTCGGCGATGGCCTCGTGCGTCGCGGCCTTGCGCGCGGGGCCCTTGCGCGTGGCGACCGCGGTCTCGACGAACTCGCGGTACTGGGGCCAGTCGAGGAGCTTGCGCCGCTCGCCGGTCTCCATGTTCACCACGTCGTCGTCGGGCAGCACCTCGTGGCGCACGATCGCCGCGACCAGGTCGCGCGCGGTGAGCGGGCCGTGGTCGAGGCCGCCGTGGGAGAACATCCAGCGGTCGGAGTCGTCGGTGGTGACGGCCTTGAGGAGCGACGAGAGCTCGGCGTCGCCCGTGGGGGGCGCGGGCTTCGACGGGAGCGCCACGTCGAACTCCACGGGGATCTCGCCCGGGGCCGCCGTGTCGAACTCCACGGGGATCTCGTCGGGGGTGGCCGCGCGCGGGACCACCGCGCCGCTGCCCGGCGCGACGATGGCCGCGAGCGCGGAGTGCAGGGCGGCGACGCTCTCGAAGCGGTCGTCGGGGTCGGCCGAGAGGCAGGTCTCGATCACCACGTCGAGCGCCGCGGGGATGCCCGGCGCGAGCGACGAGGGAGACACCCGGGGGTCGACGTTCTTGCCCGTGAGCACCTCGAAGAGGAGGGCGCCCACGGAGAACACGTCGGACATCTCGGTGGGCTCCTGGCCCCGGCGCACCTCGGGGGCGACGTAGCGCGTGGGCACCGCGTCGAGGAGCACGAGGGGCGTGAGGAGGCCGAGGCCCGCGAGGCGAACGCGGCCTCCGTCGAGGCGCACGAGGTCGGGGGCGATGGCGCCGTGCACGACCGTGCCCGCGGCGGCGGTGAGCGCGCTCAGGACGTTGGTGACGAAGGAGAAGGCTTCGAGCGGGGTGTGGGCGCGGCCCTCGGCGCGGCGCGCGGCGACGATGTCGGCGAGGGAGGAGTCTCCGAGCGGCTCGGACGCGACGCAGAGCGCGCCGTCGGGGAGCACGGCGGTGCCGAAGGGCGCGATCAGGTCGCGGTGCTGGATGGTCGCCGCGTAGCGCACCGAGCGGCGCGTGGCCTCGACGTGCGCGTCGGGCAGGGCGCCCGCGGGGATGAGCCACAGGGCCACGAGGCGCTGCGTCTTCTGGTCACGGGCGCCGTAGACCTCGATGGAGCCCAACGATGTGGAGAGGGTCTCCACCGCGAAGCGACCGCCCACCACGGTGCCCGCGGCGAGCGTGGGCTCGGGCCCGTCGCCGTCCAATACGCTCTCGACGCCCATAGGTTGGTTGCTACGGGCAGCGACGCTACCGTACCGGCCCCTCCGCCCACAAGGACGACCGCGCGGCGCTTTACGCGGCGTCGCGGCCTCTGGTAGCAGACAACGCCCTCGCGCCCGCGAGACCGAAGAGCCACCCGCGATGCCATCGACCCTCCTCCTCGAGATCGGCTGCGAAGAGCTGCCGACGTCCTTCCTCGACGGCGCGCTCTCGCAGCTCGCCGCCCTCGCGCCCGAGGCCCTCGCCGCCGCGCGCGTCGAGCACGGCCCCGTGCGCGCGCTCGGCACCGCGCGTCGTCTCTCCCTCCTCGTCGAGGGCGTGGCCGACGCCGTCGCCGCCCGCGAGGAGGAGCTCCTCGGCCCGCCCGAGAGCGCCTCGCGCGCCGCCGACGGGTCGTGGACCAAGGCCGCCGAGGGCTTCGCGAAGAAGAACGGTCTCCCGCTCGACGCGCTCTCCATCGCCGACACGCCCAAGGGCCGCTACCTGCGCGCGGTGCGCGCGACGCCGGGCGCCGAGACGCGCTCGCTCCTGCCCGCGGTGCTCGCCGAGCTCTGCAAGAAGATCGCGTTCCCCAAGAGCATGCGCTGGGGCGACGGCGACACGGCCTTCGGGCGTCCCGTGCAGTGGATCGTGGCGCTCCTCGACGACGCGCCCCTCGACGTCTCCTTCGCGGGCGTGCGCTCGGGCACGACCTCGAAGGGGCACCGCTTCCTCTCGTCGGGAGACGTGTCGATCACCGACGCGCGCGGCTACGTCGCCGCCCTCGACGCGGCGAAGGTGAAGGTCGACCCGGCCGAGCGTCGCGCGATGACCCTCTCGCTCCTGCGCGACGCGGCCGCGGCCGCGGGCGGTGCGCTCGTCGACGACGCCTTCCTGGAGCGCGAGGTGGTGGGCCTCGTCGAGTGGCCGCACGTGGTGACGGGCCGCTTCGCCGAGTCGTACCTCTCGCTCCCCCACGTGCTCATCGAGGACGTGATGCGCGTGCACCAGCGGTACTTCGCGGTGCGCGCGGGCGAGGGGCTGCTCCCGGTGTTCCTCACGGTGACCAACACCGCCGAGGACCCGGCGACCATCGCCCTCGGCAACGAGCGCGTGATGCGCGCGCGCCTCAACGACGCGAGCTTCTTCGTCGAGCAGGACCGCAAGAAGACCCTCGCGTCGCGGGTCGAGGGCCTCGACGCGGTGACCTTCCACGCGAAGCTCGGCTCCTACGGAGACAAGGTCCGTCGGCTGGAGCGCCTGGGCGCGTGGCTGGCCCCGCCTTCGGCGCCGACCCGGCCGAGGTCTCGCGCGCCGCGACCCTCTGCAAGGGCGACCTCGTCTCGCTCACGGTGGAGAGTTCCCGGACCTTCAGGGCACATCGGCGCGTGGCTCGCGCGGCACGACGGAGAGGCCCCCGCGGTGGCCGAGGCCGTGGCGCAGCACTACCAGCCGAAGGGCGCGGGCGACGACGTCGCGCGCGGAAAGGTCGGCGCGGCCCTCGCGGTGGCCGACCGGCTCGACACGCTGGTGGGCTGCCTCGCGGTGGGCTTGAAGCCCACGGGCGGCGAGGACCCCTTCGGGCTGCGACGTCTCGCCATCGGCGCGCTGCGCACGCTGATGGCGCACGGCGCGCGGGTGTCGCTGCGCGAGGCGGCGGGCGAGGCCCTCGCGGGCTACAGGGCGCAGGCGAGCGCGCAGGGCGCGGGCCGGTGGGCGACGGCCTTCACCGACGCCGCGAAGGACGACGTCGGGATCGTGACTCTGGTGTCGGACTTCTGCGCCGAGCGCATGAAGGGGATGCTGGAGGAGCGCCACGGCCGCGACGCGGTGGCGGCGGCGATGGGCGCCCGCAAGGACGACCCCGTCGACGTCATGGAGCGCGTCGACGCGCTGGGCGCGTTCTGGAAGACGCCCGCGGCGGAGGACCTCGCGGTGGCCTTCCGCCGCGTGTTCAACATCTCACGCGAGGCGCCGTCGGGGGAGCTCTCCGACGACGACCGCGCGCTGCTGGTGCACCCCGCCGAGGTGGCGTTGATCGCGGCCTTCGAGGAGACCCGCGACGGCCTCGCGCCGCTCCTCGCCGCGCGCGACTACACCGGCGCGATGGACCTCATCGCCCGCACGCTGCGCGCCCCCGTCGACCGCTTGTTCACCGAGGTCTTCGTGATGAGCGACGACGCGGCGCTGAGGGACTCCCGCCTGCGCCTCCTCGGCCGCGTCGCCGACGCGGTGGGCGCCTTCGCCCGCTTCGACGCGCTCGACTGACCGCGCGTCTCTAGAAGCGCCAGCGCACCGCGCCGCCGGTGCCCCACGCGACGATCACCGGCCGCTGCTCGGCCACCCCTCCGCGGTTCAGCACCATCAGCGGGATGCCCGCGCCCAGCAGCCCCACCGCGAGCGCGCCCAGGCCCGCCGCGGCCTCGGGCGAGATCCCCGGCAGGAGCTCGCCCTCGCGGGTCTCTCCCTGCCGCACGAGCGCGACCACGGCCGTCGCGACGAAGACCGCGCCCCCCGCGCCCGCGAGGCCCACGCCCAGGTTGAACAGCGTCGACGAGCTCTCGCGCAGTCGCAGCAACGCGCCCTCGCGCGGCACCGTCACCCGCGCGTCGGTGGCGCGCGTCCCCGGCCCCTGCGCGCGGACCACGAACTCCCCCGGCGGGACGTGCAGCGCGCAGGGCGTCACGCACCGCGCCGCGCCCAGCACCACCCGCGGGCGCCCGCGGAGCATCGAGCTCCCCGGCGCCGCGCGCCGCTCGACCACCACCGTCTGCGCCGTCCTCCCCGCGACCACGCGCAGCGGGACCCTCCCCGCGACGTCTTCTTCGTAGTCGGCGGTGATCGGCCCGCGCACCGCGCGCGGCCAGGTCCCGAGCTCCACCTGCGCCCGCGCCTCGCGCGACGCGGTCATCGCCCCCGCCAGCGCCACCACACTCAAGGTCCCGCGAAGCACGCGCGCAGCTATACCACCGACCGCCGCCCCGCCCTTGACCCTGCGCGCCCGCGCAGACACCCTCCGCGCCGCCCATGGGAAGCACCGTCGCGCTCGTCACCTTCGGCTGCCAGATGAACGTGCACGACTCGCAGCGCATTGAAGAGCTCATGCGCGGGGCGGGCTACGACATCGTCGCCGACCCCTACGCCGCCGACGTGGTGGTGCTCAACACCTGCTCGGTGCGCGAGAAGGCCGAGCAGAAGCTCCGCTCCGAGGCCGGCCGCCTGAAGCGCACCGACGCCGTGCTCGTGGTCGCGGGCTGCGTCGCCCAGCAAGAGGGCGAGCGCCTGGTGAAGTCCATGCCCTTCCTCGACGTGGTGGTGGGGCCCGACAACCTGCACGAGCTCCCGGGCCTCGTGCGCGAGGCCGAGATGGGCGCCGCCCAGGCCGTCCGCACGGTCTTCGACGTCGACGCGCCGCGCTTCCTCGTGAACAGCGCCGCCCCGGGCACCACCGGCGCGAGCGCCTACGTCACCGTGATGAAGGGCTGCGACGAGCGCTGCTCCTTCTGCGTCGTGCCCTACACCCGCGGCCCCGAGCGCTACCGCACCGCCGACGACGTGGTGAACGAGATCACGTCGCTCGTCGCGCAGGGCACGCGCGAGGTGGTGCTCCTCGGGCAGACGGTGAACAGCTTCGTCGACCCGACCACCCCGATGCCCGCCGACCGCGACCCCGACGAGTCGCAGTTCCCCGACCTCCTCCGTCGCATCGCGCGCGAGGCGCCCGGGCTCGACCGGCTGCGGTACACGTCTCCGCACCCGCGCCACGTCACGCCCGCGATGGTGCGCGCGCACGCCGAGCTCGAGGCGCTCTCGACGCACGTTCACATGCCCGTGCAGAGCGGCAGCGACCGCGTGCTCAAGCGCATGATCCGGCGGTACACCCGCGCGGAGTACCTCCGCCGGATGCAGTCGCTGCGCGACGCGCGCCCCGGCACCACGCTCTCCACCGACGTGATCGTGGGCTTCCCCGGAGAGACCCGCGACGAGTTCGAAGAGACCCTCTCGCTCGTGCGCGAGGCGGGCTTCGTGGGCCTCTTCGGCTTCAAGTACTCGCCGCGCCCCTACACCCCCGCGCTCAAGCTGAAGGACGACGTGCCCGAGGCCGAGAAGCAGTCGCGCCTCGAGGCCCTCTTCGAGCTGAGCGAAGCCCAGACCCGCGCGCACCTCGCGACCCTCGTGGGCACGCGCCACGACGTGCTGGTCGAGGGCCCGAGCCGACCGGGCGCCGCGACCGTGGTGGGCCGCACGCGCGGCAACGAGATCGTGCACGTGCCCGCGGGCGAGGGGGCCGTCGCGGGCGCGGTGGTGACCGTCGAGGTGACGCGCGCGAACAAGCACTCCCTCGAAGGGCGCGTCGAGTCGGTGAAGCTCGCGGCGCCCGAGCGGGTCGCGCCGACGTGGCGGCGGGTGTCGCTCCCGGTCGTGACGGCGTCGGCGTGAGCGTGCGCGTCCGCGGGCTGGTGCGGCCCTTCGAGGGCGTCTCTCCGCGGCTCGCCGACGACTGCTTCGTCGCCGACGGCGCCGTGATCGTCGGGGACGTCACGCTCGGGCCGCAGAGCTCGGTCTGGTACAACGCCGTGCTCCGCGGAGACGTGATGCCGATCCGCGTGGGGGCGCGGTCGAACCTGCAGGACCTCGCGATGGTGCACACCACCACGAACCTCTCGACCACCGTGGTCGGAGACGAGGTGACCGTGGGGCACCGGGCGATCCTGCACGGCTGCGAGGTCGCCGACCGCGTGCTCATCGGGATGGGCGCGGTGGTGCTCGACCTCGCGGTGATCGAGAGCGACGTGGTGCTCGCCGCGGGCGCGCTCGTGCCGCCGAAGGCGCGTCTCGAGTCGGGCTTCCTCTACGTGGGCTCACCCGCGAAGAAGGCGCGGGCGCTCACCGAGCGGGATCGGGCGATGATCGAGGAGGGGTGGCGCGCCTACGTAGACCTCGGCGCGCGTCACTGAGGGGCGATGGGTCAGCGCGTGGTCACGGGCCGGCGCACTGGATCGGGAAGGTCCCGAAGCAGTCGGCGAGCGCGTCCTGGCAGGTGGTGTTGTTCTGCTGCGCCATGTTGAAGCAGGTCTGGAGCGCGTTGATCTGCGTGGCGCACATGGTCTGCACGCACGCCTGATCGCCGCACATGTTCGTCATCGCGCACATCTGGATCGCCTGCGTCTCGGTCGGGCAGCACGTCGTCTGCGACGCCGCGAGGCAGCGCTGGCAGGTCTGCGACGAGCCGTTGATCGCGTTCTGCTGGCAGGTGTTGTTCATCCCGCAGGCGCAGATCGCGTCGGTCAGGCCCTGACCACACTCGCCGCCCGTGGGCGTGCTGCCCGTGTCCGTCGGCGTGGTCGAGCCGCGGTCGGTGGTCGGCGTGCCCGCGTCGGTGCCCGCGTCGGTGCCGGGGTTGCTCGTGCCCGTGTCAGAGCCGCCGCCGGTGGCGGTGTCGGTGCGGTTGCCCGCGTCGACCACGGTGTTGCCGGTGCTGGCGTCGGCGCCGCAGCCCATGGCGAGGGCGCCGACGATGAAAAGCATGCTGATGCGCTTCACGGAATCCTCCAAGGTCGCCGCGGTCACTCGCCGCGGCCTTCACTGCTGCTGCTGCTGGTTCTCGCTGCGGGGGTGGGGGTTGGCCGGCGGGGTGCGCGGCCGAGGAGGCGTGGGTCGAGCGCCCGCGTCGGGGGCGTCGTCGTCGTCGGAGGACGAGGCGCCGCTGCTCGCCGATGCGCCGCCGGTGCTCGCGGTGGGGTGCTCGCGGTTGTAGTCGACGATCACCCGGTCGGTGATGTCGACGTGGGTGGGCGCCCAGATGACCGCGCCCTGGTCGAGGATGAAGGTGAAGTTCTCGCTCTGGCCGATCTGGCGCACCACGCCCTGGAGGTTCACCAGGATCTGCTTGGTGAGCTCGGCCTCCTTCTGGGCGAGCTCCTGCTGGTACTCCATGTACGACTGCTGGAGCTCGACGACGGACTTCTGGTACTCCACCGAGCGCTTCTCGAGGGTGGCGCGGTCGAGGACGCGCGCCTGCTTCTCGAGCGTCTCCTTCATGCGCTTGAGGCCCTCTTGCCGGCGGTTGAGCTGCTCCTGCCGCGACTCGAAGAGCTTCTTGAGCTGGTTCTTCGCCCGGCGACCGTCGTTGGTCTCGAGCAGCGCGCGCTGCATGTCGACCACGGCGATGCGCACCTGCGCGTAGACCCGAGGGGCGAGGATCGCGAGCATGACGGCCACGACGACGGCCATCGCTCGGCCTCGCGAGCGCTCGGTCGCGAGCAGGGAATTCTTCGGTTGCAAGGTCAGGGATCCTCCGGAGCGCGGGACGCTGCCACAAGCGCGCTCAGAGGGTCAAGGCTCGCCGAAGGCCCGGCGAATTCAGCGTCAGAAGCGGATGGAGTTGTCGATCCGGTAACGGATCCAGCGGTACCCGAGCACGGCGCTCACGCCGAGCCCGACGGCTCCCGCGATGGGCGCTCCCGCGACGATCACGGCCACCGAGCCGACCGTCGTGGCGGCGGCGATGGCCGCCTTCTTCTGCGCCTCTTCGACCTTGTTGTTCTGCGTAGGGCTCGCCATGGCGTGACCTCCTCTGTCCGAAGGGTGAGAGGCTACCACGGCCCCGCGGCGCTCAACCCTTGCGGCGGCCGAGGCCGATGCCCTCGTAGGTGAACCCGTGCGCCTCGGCGTCGAGGTTCGACCAGACGTTGCGCCCGTCGATGAGCGCGCGCCCGCGCATCTGCCCCGAGAGCTTGGCGAGGTCGGGCGAGCGGTACTCGGGCCACTCGGTGACCAGCACCAGCACGTCGGCGCCGGGCGTGGCGTCGTAGGGGTGGTCGACGAAGATCACCCGGTCGGCCACGGGGCCGAGGGCGGCGCGGGCGGTGGCCCTCGCGGCGGGGTCGTGGGCGCGCACCTCGGCGCCGAGCTCGGTGAGGCGGGTGATGAGCCGCAGCGCGGGCGCCTCGCGGACGTCGTCGGTGCGGGGCTTGAACGCGAGGCCCCACACGGCGACGCGCTTGTCGCGCAGGTCGCCGAGACGTCGCTGGAGCTTCTCGAGGAGGAGGTCCTTCTGCCGGTCGTTCACGGCCTCGGTGGCCTTCACGAGCGAGAGCTCGACGCCGTGCTCGTCGCCGAGGTGGATGAGCGCGTCGACGTCCTTCGGGAAGCAGCTCCCGCCGTAGCCCGCCCCGGCGAAGAGGAACTTCGACCCGATGCGCGTGTCGCTCCCCACCCCTCGGCGCACGGCGCTCACGTCGGCGCCCACCACCTCGCAGAGCCGCGCGATGTCGTTCATGAACGAGATGCGCGTCGCGAGCATCGCGTTGGCGACGTACTTCGCGAGCTCGGCCGACCGCGGATCGATGAACAACAGCCGCTCGCCCGTGAGCTGCAGCGGCGCGTAGAGGTCGTGCATCACCGACCGCCCGTGCTCGTCGCGCACGCCCACCAGCACGCGGTCGGGCTTCAAGAAGTCGTTGATCGCGTCGCCCTCCTTGAGGAACTCCGGGTTCGACACGACGGTGACCTTCACCCTCGCGCGCTCGTCGAAGAGGGCCTGCACCTTGTCGTTGGTGCCCACGGGCACGGTGCTCTTGAGCACCACCACCGCGTCGCTCGTGAGGTGCTGGGCGAGCGCGCTCGCCACGGCCATCACGTACTGGAGGTCGGCGCTCCCGTCCTCCTTCGGGGGCGTGCCCACGGCGACGAAGACGATGTCGATGCCGGCCACCGCGGGCGCGAGCTCGGTGGTGAAGCGCAGCCGGCCCTCGGCGGCGTTGCGGCGCACGAGCTCCTCGAGGCCCGGCTCGTAGATCGGGATCTGCCCCTTCTCCAGCGCCCGCACCTTCTCGACGTCGGTGTCGACGCAGGTGACGGAGTTGCCGAACTCCGCGAAGCCCGTGCCCGCGACCAGACCTACGTACCCGGTGCCCACGACGACGATGCGCATGGCAGCGGCGGATACCACCAAGCCCCGACCCGTCGCAACCGCGGGGGGACTACGCGCCCGCGAGCCGCATCGCGACCACCGCGGCGAGCGCGAGGGCCGCGGCGACCACCACCGCGACGAGGTAGTACGACACCCTCCGAGGGCGCGGCAGGAGCGCCTCGTCGAGGGCGTCGGAGAGCTCCGTCGCGGAAGGGAACCGCCGCTCGGGCTCCCGCGCGAGGGCGCGCTTCGCCCACCCGTCGAGGGCCTCGGGCGCGCCCGCGGCCGCGGACAGCGGGGCGACGGGCTTCGAGAGGATCTCGACGAAGAGGTCGGCCACGCGCTCGGCCTGGAACGGCGCCTCGCCCGCGAGGAGCTCGTAGGCGAGCACCCCGAGCGACCACACGTCGGTGCGGCGGTCGACGTCCTTCGACGAGCGGATCTGCTCGGGCGACATGTAGAGCGGCGTGCCGAGGAGCGCGTTGGCCGCGGTGAGGTCGGCCCCCGCGGCGAGCCGGTCGGCCACCTTCGCGAAGCCGAAGTCCAGCACCTTCACGTCGACGGGGTCGCGGCCCTCGAGCACGAACACGTTGTCGGGCTTCAGGTCGCGGTGCACCACCCCCGCGGCGTGCGCCACGTCGAGGGCCTCGGCCACCTGACCCACCACCCGCGCCACCTCGGCGTGCGTGAGCCGCCTCCGCGCGATCACCGCTTCGAGGGTCTCGCCCGTGAGGAGCTCCATCACGATCCACGGTCGGCGCTCGTCGAGGCCGTGGTCGAGCACGCGCACCACGTGCGGGTGGTCGATCTTCTCGGTGGCCCGCGCCTCGCGCTGAAAGCGCTGCACCGCGACGGGGTCTTCGGCCCACTCCTCGCGGAGCACCTTCACGGCCACGTCGGGCCCGCCCTCGGCGTCGGTGGCCCGGTACACCTCTCCGCTCGTGCCGGTCGCCAGGAGCGACGCGAGCGTCCATCGATGGTTGAGCGCGGTGCCCGGTCCCATGACGTGGGTGCGGCTGCATTCCTATCCCCGTCTCGCGTCGAGCGCGAGCGACTTCACCTCAACGTCTCCGCCGCGCTACGAAGGCCACGGTGCACGCGATGATCCTCTGCGCGGGCCTCGGCACGCGCCTGCGACCCTCACCGACGAGCGGCCCAAGCCCCTGGTCCCGCTCGACCACAAGCCCCTCGCGGCCTTCGCCCTCGACCTCCTCGCCGACGCGGGCGTTCTCCACGTGGTCGCCAACGCGCACCACCTCGCCGAGCAGGTCGACCCCGGCCTTCGCCCCTACGCCGACCGCCGCGGCGTGTCGCTCACCACCCTCGTCGAGCGCGAGCTCCTCGGCACGGGCGGAGGCATCCGCAACGCGCTCCCCCACCTCGGCGACGGCGACTTCATCGTCTTCAACGGCGACGTGCTCGCGCGCCCCGACCTCTCCGCGGCGCTCGCGCACCACCGACGCCTCGGCGCGCGCATGACCCTGGTGCTGCGGCATCACCCCGACGCCGACCGCCTCGGCGCCATCGAGGTCGACGACGAAGGCCGCGTTCGGCGCGCGCTCGACGAGGGCCCGGCGCCCGAGGTGCCCGTGCGGCGCTGCGTCTTCACTGGCGTGTACGTGATGTCGACCTCCGTCGCGCCGCTCCTGCCTGAAGAGGGCTGCGTGGTGCGGCGCACGCTGCGCGCGCTCCTCGCGTCGGGGGAGCCCGTGGGCGGGGTGGTCGACGGCGGGCCGTGGTTCGACCTCGGCACCGTGGGCCGCTACGCCGAGGCGCAGTTCGCGCTGTTGCGGGGCGAGCTCCCGTGGCCGGGGAGGTCACCCACGCCCGGCGCGGTGAGCGTCGCGCCCGACGCGGTGATCGATGAGGGAGTGACCGTGGGGCCCGAGGTGATCGTGGGCGCGGGGGCGAGGGTCCGGGGCAGGGGAGCGCTCTCCCGCGCGGTGGTGTGGGACGGCGCCGACGTGGAGCTCCCCTGCGAGGGGACGGTGGTGGGGCGGCGGTCGCGGGCGGTGATTCCTCCGCGGGAGGCGACGCTTGACGGCCCGAAATGATCTCCGTATGGTCCGCGCCCCCGACGCGAGGACCACATGAATACGCATCTCGGTTTGATTGGAAAGAAGCTCGGCTGCACGCAACTCTTCGGCTCTGACGGCAACGTCGCCCGGGTCACCGTCGTCGAGGCTGGCCCCTGCATCGTCGTCCGCAAGCGCACCGAGGAGCGCGACGGCTACGTCGCCCTCCAGATCGCCTTCGGCGACCGCCGCGCGAAGAACACGCACAAGCCCCTGCAGGGCTACTTCGAGAAGAACGGCGTCGCGGCCCGCATGGTGAAGAACAAGCAGGGCCACGACGTGGCCTTCTACCCCCGCACCCTCAAGGAGCTTCGCCTCTCGCCCGAGGCGGCCGCGAAGTTCAACGAGGGCGACGTGATCTCCGTCGCCGACGTCTTCAAGGAGGGCGACTTCGTCGACGTGACCGGCACGTCGCGCGGCCGCGGCTTCTCGGGCGTCATGCGCCGCCACAACTTCGCGGGCTTCGTCGACTCGCACGGCACCCACGAGTACTTCCGCCACGGCGGCTCCATCGGCACGAACATGACCCCGGGTCGCACGATGCCGGGCAAGAAGATGCCGGGCCAGCACGGCAACAAGCGCTCGACCGTGCAGAACCTCAAGGTCGTGCGCGTCGACGCCGAGCAGAACCTCGTCATGGTCGAGGGCTCGGTGCCCGGCGCCCGCAACACGGTCGTGACCGTGCGCGGCGCCGTGAAGCGTCAGCCCAAGGGCTGAGCCTCACTCACTCTCCCGACCCCTTCTCTCACTGCGGGTGGTGCCGTGAAGCCCGGCAAGCGACCCGATCCCTACACCGCGAAGGCCCACGCCGAGGGCTTCCCCGCGCGGTCGGTCTACAAGCTCGAAGAGATCGACCGCCGGTGCCAGCTCGTGAAGCCCGGCATGCGCGTGCTCGACCTCGGCGCCGCCCCCGGCTCGTGGTCGCAATGGATCTCGAAGAAGGTCGGCCCCAAGGGGCTGGTGGTGGCCCTCGACCTCAACCCCTTGAAGGTCTCGGCGCCGAACATCACCGCGATGGAGGTCGACCTCTTCGCGACGCCGCCCGAGGCCCTCGCCGCGATGGGGCCCTTCGACCTCGTCGTCTCTGACATCGCCCCGCACACCACCGGCATGAAGGACGTCGACGCCGCGCGCTCCGAGGAGCTCGTCGCCCGCGTGGTCGAGGTCGCCGACGCCACGCTGCGCAAGGGCGGCTCGCTGGTCGCGAAGGTCTTTCAGGGCGCGGGCTTCGTGGCCCTGCGCGACGAGATGCGCGCGCGCTACGAGCTGGTGCGGGTGCTCAAGCCCGAGGCCTCGCGCAAGCAGAGCGTCGAGATCTACCTCGTGGCGCAGCGCCGCAAAGAAGACCCCCCCGCGCCGCCTCCGCCGCCCGCCCAGAGCCCCGAGCCCGCGGCGTGATCGTCTGCCTCGGCGAGGCCCTCATCGACCTCTTCGCCTCGCCGCGAGGGCGCGACGTCGACGACGCCGAGGCCTTCCTGCCGTGCGTGGGCGGCGCGCCCGTGAACGTCGCCGTCGCGCTCGGACGTCTCGGCGCCCCCGCGCGCTTCGTCGGCGCCGTGGGCAACGACGGCCACGGCCGCCGCGTGCTCGCCGCGTTGGAGTCCGCGGGCGTCGACGCCCGCTGCGTCGACCGACGTCGCGAGCGCACCGGCGTCACCTTCGTGAAGGTGGCCCGCGACGGGGCTCGCTCCTTCCTCTTCTACCGGCGCGACACGGCCGACACGGCGCTCACCGCCGAGGCGCTCGCGGGCTTCGCGCTCGACCCGCTGGAGGGAGCCTCGTGGCTCGTGCTCGGCAGCACCGCCCTCGCCGCGCCGCCGCTCTCCGAGGTCGCGGCCTCGCTCGTGCGTCGCGCCACGGAGCGCGGCGTGCCGGTGCTCCTCGACCTCAACTGCCGACGTCACCTCTGGCGTGACGCCGAGGCCTTGCAGCGCGCGATGCGTTCCCTCTGCGACGCCGCCGCCGTGGTGAAGGCCAGCGAAGACGACCTCGCCGACCTCGGCCTTCCCGCGACCCTCGACGCGCTGCGCGCGATCGCGCCGGGCGCGGTCCCCGTGCTCACCCTCGCCGAGCGGGGCTGCGTCGCCGACGTGGGCGGCGCGCTCACGGTAGAACCCGTTCGCCTCGCGCCCGAGGCCGTCATCGACGCGACGGGCGCGGGAGACGCCTTCGTGGCGGGCCTGCTCGTGGGGCTCGGCGCCGACGGCCCCCGCGCGACGCGGTCACGGTGGGAGCGCGCGCTCGCGCTCGGCAACGCGACGGGCGCCCTCGCGGTGACGGCCCTGGGCGCGCTCGAGGCGCTGCGGGCTCCGTGGAGCGACGCGGTGCGCGAGGCCCTTGCGTCGGTGGAGCGCTCGGGCGAAAGAGCGACGCGATGAGCGACGACGCGAAGGCCACGACGCCCGTGACGGTGCGCGCTCCCGTGGGCGCCGACACCTTCGAGATCGACTGGGCCGACGGCGCGGTGGGCAAGATCCCCAACGCGCTCCTGCGCGGGTACTGCCCCTGCGCGACGTGTCAGGGCCACTCGGGCGAGATCAAGTTCGTGCCCGGTCACAACGCGGTGATCGACGGCGTCGAAGAGGTCGGCGCCTACGCCCTGCAGCTCACCTGGGGCGACGGGCACAACTCCGGGATCTACACCTTCCGCTACCTGCGCGCGCTCTCGGACTACGCCGCGAAGACCCACGAGGGGCCGCACCCCGCGATCGCGCGCGCGAAGACCTGAGCGATCACGCCGCGGGAGCGGGCTTCGCGTCGCGCGCCCACCGACGCGCCGCGAGGCCGCCCAGCGCGAGGAGCACGGCGCCGGTCAGCGCGAGGCCCCACAGGAGCAGGGTGTTCTCGCGTCGCAGGCGGGCGACGTCTTCTCTCGGCACGAGCTTCGACGGGCCCCAGAGCGGGCGCCACTCCCACACGCGGGTCTCGGCGCCGGGCTGCATCCGCGCGGCGACGTCGACCGGGAGCGTGAGCGCGCGCTGCTCGCGGCGGCCGCCCCCCACCTCGACCATCACCGTGACCAGGCCCATCGCGCCGCGGCGTCGCCCTCGGATCGCGTCGACCTCGTCGACCGTCGCGCGCAGGCCCGGGCCGTCTCCGAGCGCGGTCAACGAACGCAGCTCGACCGCCGCGAAGGCGAGGGCGAGCACGCCTGGAACGATCCGGGTCGCCACTGTCGCGAAGGTCGTCGCGCGTCGTCGCACGCCGTGGTCATGCCGCGGCGCCGCGCCCCCGACCAGCGAATTGCTCGCGCCCCGGCGCGACGGTGACTGTTGAACCCGCGGGAGACGTGCGGTAGCCACTGCCCCCGTGCGTCCTCCCCTCGTCCAGAGCGCCCGCGCGGTGTTGTTGTGCGCGCTCCCGGCGGGGCTCTTCTGGGCCGCTTCGACGTCCAGCGCCCCGGCGCCCAGGCCCGAGGTGGTCCCGACCCCCGAGGCGCGGCCGGATCCGCCCGAGGCCACCGCGGGCGCCGCGCAGAGCGCGCCCCAGGTCGCCACGTCGGAGCCCGACCCCGAAGACGACGCCGACGCGGGCGTCGAGGAGTCGACCACGCTCCCCCCCGGCGTCGAGCGCCCTACGGCCCTCATCGCCACCGCCCAGTGGACGCCCGTGCGCCGCGCCCCGCAGCGCGACGCCCACGCGCTCGGGTACCTCCGCTCGGGCGCCACCGCGCAGATCGTCGACGGCCCCCACGGCCGCGCGGGCTGCGTGGTGCACCGCGGCCACCCCGAGGGCGGCTGGTACCGGGTGTCTCCGCGCGGCTTCGTGTGCGTGGGCGGGGCCTTCGCGACGCCGTACCCGACGCGCGAGTACCACGGCGCGACGCAGCCCTCGCTCGACGCGTCGCTGCCCTACGACTACGCGATCAACTACGGGCGCACGATCATGTACCGCCGCCCGCCCACGATGGACGACCTGCGCACCTACGAGCCGTGGCGCTTCCCCCGGCCCGACGCGGGCGTCACCGACGCGGGCGCGGCCGTGGCGGCGGCGACCCCCGACGCGGGCAGCGCGCGCCGCGCGCGGCAGGAGCCCGTCGACGCGGGGCAGATCCGACTCTCAGACCTCGCGGGCGAGCGGGGCGGTCCGGTGATCCGGCGCCTCCTCACGGGGATGTACGTCGCCCTCGACCGCACGGTGCGCGACACGCGCGTGGGCGAGTCGTACTGGCGCACGCAGAGCGGCGGCTTCGTCCGCACGGGGCGCCTGTCGCGCCTGCGCTCGTGGCCGACCTTTCACGGCGTGGTGCTCGACGAGACGAACCACCTGCCGCGCGCGTGGATGGTGTCGAACACGGGCTTCAGCTACCGCGTGGCGCCGACCGGCCGCGCCGTCTCGTACCACCGCCGCGAGGCGCGGCTGACGGCCTTCGCGCTCACCGACGACCCGCCCATCGAGCAGGGAGGCCAGACCTACTGGCGCACCGTCGACGGCCTCGCGGTGAACCAGCGCAACGTGCGCCGCGCCGTGCTGCGCACGCCGCCCGCGGGCGTCGGCGAGAGCGAGCGCTGGATCGACGTCGACCTCGACGAGCAGGTGCTGGTCGCCTACGAGGGCGCGCGGCCGGTGTTCGCGACGCTGGTCTCATCGGGGCGCCGCGACGACCGCGGGAGCGAAGACCGCTTCGAGACCCCCGAGGGCAGCTACCGCATCGAGACCAAGCACATCACCACCACGATGGACGGCGACACCGCGAGCGACGGGCCGTACTCCATCGAAGACGTGCCGTGGGTGATGTACTTCCACGGCTCGTACGCGCTGCACGGGGCCTTCTGGCACGGGTACTACGGCTGGCGGATGTCGCACGGCTGCGTGAACCTCTCGCCCGCCGACGCGCGGCACATGTTCCTGTGGGCCGACCCCCAGCTCCCGCCGGGGTGGCACGGGATCTACGCCGCCGACGACCAGCCGGGCTCTCGCGTCGAGCTCCGCCACTCGCGCGCGAACGCCCGCGAGGAGGGCCGGCCCCGAGAGGCCGCCCACGCGGTGCAGGTCAGCAGCGACGAGTGACGGGAGCGCTCGCGAGGCCGAGCGCTACTCGCGCACCTGGAACTGGATCCGTCGGGCGACGAGGCCCGGCGGCGCGGCGAGGGTGCCGGTCACCGCGACGGCGGCGCCGCGAGACTGCGAGGGGATCTTGAAGAGGTACATCCGTCCGCTGATCGAGGTGCCCGCGTAGGAGTAGTTCACGCAGCCCGAGCTGCCCTGACCCGTGGGGTTGAAGCACCCGCGGCCGTTCTGGAAGTTCAGCGTGTACTGCGCGACGGGCTGGCCGTTGGCGCTGACCTGCACCGCGCCCGTGAGGGGGCCGTCGTTCTGCGACATGTCGACGTCGACCCAGAGCTCGTGCTCTTCGCTGTTGTTCTGGGTGTAGTTGATGACGAAGGCCGTGTTGGGCTGCGCGTTGGTCGACGCGACCACCTTGCCGAAGAGCCCCTGCTTCAAGGTCACGGCGAGGATCCCGCCCACGATGCACGCGATCACGATGAAGCCGAGGCAGCCGATGCCGAGGATCTTCAACAGACCTCCGCCGGACTTGGGCGCGGGCGGCGGAGGCCCACCCTGCCAGCCCTGCTGCGGGCCGCCAGGAGGCCCTCCCCACTGCGGCCCCTGGGGCCCTCCCCACTGGGGTTGTCCGAAGTTGCCTTGCGGGGGGTACGGTCCTTGGCTCATGCGCGCATTCCGCGCCTGATCGATCGCAGGGTCAAGACGTCTCGGCTACGCGCGGTCATCGCGTCGCGCGCGCGGCGATCGCGCGATTGACAGTCGACGTCGGCGGGGCGTCCCATCGCGCGCGGAGGGACTGAGTGACGAACAAGACCCGCGTCCTGATCCTCGGCGGCGGCCCGTCGGCCATGACCTGCGCGTACGAGCTCTCGCTCACGCCCGAGCGCCGCGCCCTCTACGACGTCACCGTCTTGCAGATGGGGTGGCGCCTCGGCGGCAAGGGCGCGTCGGGGCGCAACCTCTCGCCCGGGATGGGCGGCCGTATCGAGGAGCACGGCCTACACATCATGTTCGGCTTCTACCAGAACTTCTTCCGCATGATCACCGAGGTCTACGAGGCCCTCGGCAGGCCCGCGGGGGAGCCGCTGGCGACGTGGCGCGAGGCCTTTCACCCCTTCGACGCGGGCACCATCGAGACCTTCTACAAGGGCGTGTGGGAGCCAGTGTCGCTCACCATCCCGCGCAACGACGCGGTGCCCGGCGAGGGCGCGGGGCTGAACGACGCGCGGGTGTACCTGGGCTTCCTCCTCGCGGGCGCCATCGAGGCGGTCTTCGGCTGGCGCGCGCTCCAGGACGTCAACCGCGTGGCCTTCCCCTCGGGCGTGCGTTGGGACCGCGCCGAGGGAGACCCCTCGGAGGGCGAGCCCGACGCGCTGGTGAAGGTCGCGATGTGGGCGCTGCGCGAGCTCCTGGAGGTCGGCTTCGACGTCTCCATCGCGGTGGAGCACCGGCTGCCTCGGCTCCTCGCGATCATCGAGCGGTTGGAGTGGGGCTTCGACGCGACGGCGCGGCGCATCGCCGAGTCGCGCCGCGAGTGGCTGCTGCTCTTCGAGGGCCTCGACTTCATCGCCGCCCTGGTGCGCGGGATCGTCGCCGACGGCGTGCTCCTCGACGGCGGCTTCGCGAGGGTCGACCGCTTCGACTTCGCCGACTGGCTCGTCTCGCACGGGATGCAGCCGCAGACGCGGGACTCCTTCGGCGTGCGCTTCCTCTACGACGCGGCGTTCTCGTACGAAGACGGCGACCCCGACCGCAAGCGCATCGCCGCGGGCGTCGCCGTGCGCACGCTCCTGCGGATGGGCTTCACCTTCAAGGGCGCGGCCTACTACAAGATGGCCGCGGGGATGGGCGACACCATCTTCGGCCCGATGTACGAGGTGCTGAAGGCGCGCGGG
This sequence comes from Polyangiales bacterium, assembly GCA_041389825.1. GTDB lineage: Bacteria > Myxococcota_A > Polyangia > Polyangiales > JAEYZO01. The sequence goes on from JAWKRC010000032.1 coordinate 21,296, forward strand.
TGGCCTTCAAGTTCTTTCACAAGGTCGCGGGGCTCCGCCTCGACGCGTCGGGCGCGCGCGTCGCCGCCGTCGACGTCGACGTGCAGGCCCAGGTGCGCGGCGGCGAAGACGGGTACGACCCGCTCACGCCGGTGCGCGGCTTGAAGTGCTGGCCGTCGGAGCCGCTCTGGTCGCAGATCGACGGCGCCGAGCGCTACGCGGGGATCAACCTGGAGTCGTACTACGACGCCAACCCCTACGCGGAGCGGCGCACGCTGCGCGACGGCGCCGACTTCGACGTGGTGGTCTTCGGCGCGCCGGTGCAGTGCATCCCGTTCATCGCGCGGGAGCTGTACGAGGGCTCCGAGCGCTGGCGCGCGTGCGCCGACCGGGTGAAGGCCGTGCAGACCGTCTCGGCGCAGGCGTGGTTCAGCAAGGACCTCCGCGCGCTCGGGTGGCGCGGCCCCGACCTGCCGCTCTTGAGCCTCTACGCGCAGCCGCTCAACACCTGGTCCGACATGAGCCAGACGCTCCCGCGGGAGGACTGGCCCCCGGAGATCGAGCCGCGGGACGTGAGCTATTTCACGGGCGCGTTCCCCGGGCCGACGTACCCGCCCGACCCCGCGGCGGAGCCCGGCTTCGCGCGGGAGATGCACGCGCGCGCGAAGGCCACGGCGCTGGAGTTCCTTCGCAATTCGCTCACGGGGCTGCTCCCCACCGCGGTGGACCCCGCCGCGCCGCCCTGCGTCGACTGGTCGCTCCTCGTCGACGCCGAGGGCCGCGAGGGTGAAGCGCGCTTCGACGCGCAGTACTGGCGCCTCAACGCCGAGCCGCAGGAGCGCTGCACCCTCGCGCTGCCCGACACCAACCAGCACCGCCTCGCCGCCGACGACACGGGCCTCGACAACCTCACCGTCGCGGGCGACTGGATCGACAACAACTTCTACGTCGCCTGCCTCGAGGGCGCGGTGATGGGCAGGCCTACGCAGCGCGCGCCGTGACTGGGGAGCGCATCCCCATCATCGGCGAGCTCATCGACCGCGGCGTCGGCCCCTACGGGAGGCGCGTCGAAGCCCGCGCACGCTGGTGCCGAGCCGCGCGCCGCGGCCCGCGGCCATCGACGACCTGCCCTACGACAAGCCCGTGAAGGTCGCCGTGCTCGGCGGAGGGCTCGGGGCCATCTCCGCGGTGTGGGGGCTCTTGCAGTCGCCGCACGCGCCGCGCCTCGAGATCACCGTCTACCAGTACGGCTGGAGGCTCGGCGGAAAGGGCGCCTCGGGGCGCAACCGCGCGATGCACGACCGCATCGAGGAGCACGGGCTGCACATCTGGGGCGGGATGTACGAGAACGCGTTCCGCATGATGCGCGGGGTCTACCGCGCGGCGCAGCGCGACCCGTCGAAGCCCTTGTCGGCCTGGTACGACCCGAAGCAGCCGCAGCGCAGCGCGTTCCTCCCGCACGACCTCGTGTCGCTCGGCGACTGGCACGACGGCGCGTGGTCGATCTTCAACATCGCCATGCCCGACAACGGCGCGCTGCCCGGCGACGGCAAGCTCCTGCCGCGGCCCGTCGACTACCTCGAGATGATCCTCGAGCTGGTCATCGAGTCGCTCGTCGGCGCTGGCGTGATGGACAAGGTCGAGCGCACCCGCGGCCTCGTCGCGGGCCTCTTCGACGGCGTGGCCGACGCGCTCCTCGGCGCCGACGCCAACGTCGCCGAGCGCTACCACGAGCACGGCGGCCCGGCCGCGCTGCGCCGGGCGCACCAGGCCGTGCGCGCCCTCCCGCACGACCCCACCGCGCACACCGAGTCGGCGTACCGCGAGGTGGTGGTGGCGCTCCAGCAGGCCGAGGCCGCGCTGCGCCGCGCGATGGGCGACCGGCTCGTCGCGAACGAGCGCCTGCGCATCGTGCTGCAAGGGGTCGACCTCGGCGCGGCGATGGTGGCGGGCATCCTGCGAGACAAGGTGCTCTCTCGCGGCTTCGACGCGGTCGACGGCGTGGAGTTCGGCGCGTGGCTGCGCTCCAACGGCGCGGGCGAAGAGACCATCCAGGGGCCCATCGTGCGCGGGTGGCACGCGTTCTTCTTCGCGGCGGTGAACGGCGACCCGAGCCGGCTGAGCCTGAGCGCGGCGAGCGCGCTGCGCACCGTGCTGCGCTACGTGTTCACCTACAAGGGCGCGTTCTTCTGGAAGATGCAGGCGGGCATGGGCGACACGGTCTTCGCCCCGGCCTACGAGGTGATGAAGGCGCGCGGGGTGCGCTTCGAGTTCTTCCACCGGGTGACCGAGGTGTCGTGCGAGGCCGACGGCGCGCTCACCGACGCGGTGCAGCGGGTGACGCTGCGGCGGCAGGTCGACCTCGCGCCCGGGGTGACCGAGTACGAGCCGCTCTTCGACGTGAAGGGCGTCCCCTCGTGGCCGTCGACGCCGCGGTGGGAGCAGATCGACCCGGCGCAGCGAGAGGCGCTCGAGCGCGACGGCGTGAACCTCGAGAGCGCGTGGTCCCCATGGCCCGGCGTCGAGACCGTCACCCTGGAGCGCGGCAAGGACTTCGACCTGGTGATCTGCGCGACGAGCGTCGCGCCGCTGGTCGACATCGCGCCGACGCTGCTCCGTAAGTCCACCGCGATGCGCGCCCTCGTCGACGGTCTGCCCACCAACCAGACGATCGCCATGCAGTGCTGGTTCGACCGCTCGACCACCGAGATGGGCTGGCGCGCGGGCTCCACCGTGGGGACGGTCTTCGCCGAGCCGCACAACACCTGGGCCGACATGAACCAGCTCCTGCCGCGCGAGCGCTGGGAGGGCGCGCCGCGGCCGCCGAAGAGCGTCGTGTATTTCTGCGGCACCTACGAGGGGCCCGACCCGGCGCCGCCCTTCACCGACGCGGGCTACCCCGCGCGCAACGACGCCGAGGTGCGCGGCATGAGCCTCTCGTGGCTCGACGCGAACCTCGGGGTGCTCTATCCCAAGGCGACGATCCCGGGCACCCCCGCGCTCGACCCCGCGCGCCTCGTGGCGAGCCCGACCGTGGTGGGGCAGGGGCGCTTCGCCGAGCAGTACTGGCGCGGGAACATCGACCCGAGCGAGCGCTACGTGATGTCGACCCCGGGCAGCGCCGCGGTGCGCCTCAGGGCCGACGAGTCGGGCTTTCGCAACCTCTTCCTCGCGGGCGACTGGCTCTACACGGGCATCAACGCGGGCTGCGTCGAGGCCGCCGTGATGGGGGGCTTTCAAGCCAGCCGCGCCATCGCCGGAGCGCCCGCGGTCATCGTCGGAGACGACGAGCCGATGTGGGGCCGGGGCCCGGTGACGTAGGACACTTTCCCGCCTCTCGTCGCGCTCGCGCCTGTGGGGCGCCTGTATCATCGCGCTCGCCTCGCGCGGGCCTCGGGTGAGCCTCCGCGGCGAGCGCCGCACCCCCGATGCTCGTCACCGACCTGCACCCCTTCGTCCCGAACACCCTCCGGCGGCGCGTGAACCTGCACCGCGGCGACCGGGCGCAGGCCGAGCCGCAGGAGGTCGACGGCGCCTACGTCTTCTTCGACGTGAGCGGCTTCACGGCCTTCTGCCAGCAGCTCACGCGCTCCGGGCCCGAGGGCACCGAGCAGCTCTCGCGCAGCATGACCGAGGTCTTCAGGCCCATCGTCGACACCTGCCTCGACGCGGGCGGAGACGTCCTCTACTTCGCGGGCGACGGCGTCGCGGTGCTCTTCCCCGCGCAGCCCGGCGAGCCCGAGGGCGGCGCCGCGCGCAGGGCCACCGCCGCCGCGCTCGCCGTGGTCAACCGCCCCCGCGACGCGGGCGCGGAGTTCGAGCTGCGCGTGCGCGCCTCGGTGGGCGCGGGGCGCTGCAGCGCGGTGGAGCTCGGCGGCGTCGGGGGCCGCTGGGTGCTCTTCGTCGACGGCCCCGCGGTGACGCAGGCCCTCGCGGCCGACGCCCGCGGCAGCGCCAACGCCGTCACCGTCTCTCGGCAGTGCCGCGCGGCGCTCGGGCCCGGGTTCAACGGCGTCGAGGTCGCCGACGGGTTCTGGCGCGTGACCGACGGCCCTCGCGCGTCGCGGCCCGCGCGCCTCGACGACGCGCTCTCGACGGAGCTCGTCGACGCGGCCCTGCGCTACCTGCCGCCCGCGCTGGTGCGCCGCCTGCCGCTGTCGTCCGACGCGTGGTTCGCCGAGGTGCGGCCCGTGACGGCGGTCTTCGTCGAGATCGCCGGGGTGCACGTCGACGACGCCCAGCGCGTGTCGCTCCTGCAGCGCGCCCTCGCCCTCGTGCAAGAGGAGATGGACCGCGTGGGCGGCACCGTCCACTCGGTGCTCGGCGACAAGGGCGTGGGCATCCTGTGCGTGCTGGGCCTCCCGCCCGACGCGCACGAAGACGACCCCGCCCGCGCGAGCGCCGCGGCCCTGGCGATCCGCGAGGCCACCGCGGCCCTCGGCGTGCGCGTGGGCGTGGGCATCGCCACCGGCGAGGTGCACTGCGGCCTGGTGGGGAGCCCGCAGCGGCGCAGCTACGAGATGTACGGCACCTGCCTCGCGCTGGCCGCGCGCTTGATGCAGGCCACGCGCGGAGACGGCGTGCTCGCGTGCCCGCGCACCCGCGCCGCGGCGGAGAAGGTCATCGACTTCGGCGCGCCGCGCGCCCTCACGCTCAAGGGCTTCGCCGAGCCGGTGAGCGCGTCGTCGCCCACGGGCCGCAAGGAGCGCCGCGCCGCGCGCGCGGGGCAGATGGTGGGCCGCGCCGAGGTGCTGTCGCGGGCCTGCGCGCGCGTCGACGCCGTGCTCGAGGGCCACGGCGGCGCGCTCCTCCTTCCCGCCGAGGCGGGGATGGGGAAGTCGACGCTCCTCGATCGCGTGGTGGGCTACGCGCGCGAGGCCGGCGCGACGGTGCTCCTCGGCGCGGCCGACTCGATGGAGGCGCGCACGCCGCTCTACGCGCTGCGCTCCGTGGCCGCGGGGCTGTTCGGGGTTCCTCCTGGGGCGACGCTCGCCGACGCGCGACGTCGGGTCGAGGCGACGCTCGCCGAGGCCGCGCCCGACCGCGCGCACCTCGCGCCGCTCCTCAACGCGCTGGTGCGGGCCGACATCGAAGAGACGCCCTTCACGCTCCAGCTCACGGGCTCGGTGCGCGCCGAGAACCTCACCGCGCTGGTGGTCGCGGTCTTCGCCCACGCCGCGCGGCGCGGTCCGCTGGTGGTCGCGGTCGAAGACTTTCACTGGATGGACCCGGCCTCGTGGTCGCTCTGCGCGCGCCTCGTCGACGAGGCGCCGGGCCTCCTGCTCGTGGGCACGATGCGCCCGATGCAGAGCCCTCCGCCGGAGTACGCCGCGCTCACCCGCGGCGACGACCGCGAGCGCGTGGTGCTCGAGGCCCTCGACGCGGAGGACTCCGCGAGGGTCATCGCGCGCTGCCTCGGCGTCGAGCGCGTCTCTCCCGCGGTGCGCGACGCGGTGTACGCGCACTCCGAGGGCGTGCCCTTCTTCACCGAAGAGGTCACCTACGCCCTGCGCGAGTCAGGCGCGCTGCGAACGACGGGCGGCGAGTGCGAGCTGGTGGCCGAGCCCGCGTCGCTGCGCCTCCCCGGGAGCGTCACGGGGATCATCACGAGCCGCATCGACCACCTCTCGCCGCCGCTCCAGCTCTCGCTCAAGGTCGCGAGCGTGCTCGGCCGCGCCTTCACCCTCGCGGCGCTCGCGGCGGCGCACCCCATGGCGCCTCCTCCAGAGGTCTGCCTCCAGCACGCCGAGCGGCTGTTGGAGGCCGCCCTGGTGGTGCCGGCGCCGGAGCGCGAGGGCGCGTTCCTCTTCCGCCACGCGCTGACGCACGAGACCACCTACGAGCTCCTCACGGCCTCGCAGCGCAGGTCGCTGCACCGCGCCGCGGCCGAGGGCATCGAGCGCGACGAGGCCGACCTCACCCCCTACGCCGCGCGCCTCGCGGAGCACTGGCGCGTGGCCGAAGACGCCGAGCGCGCGGCGCGTTACTCGGGCCTCGCGGGCGAGCAGGCCATCGCCATCTACGACTCGCGCACCGCCATCAACTACCTCACGCAGGCGCTGGAGCTCGACGCCGCCGCGCGGGGAGAGCTCCCCGTCGACGTGAACCGCGCGCGCTGGGAGCGATTGCTCGGCGAGGCCTGGTACAGCGTGCCGGATTTCGACACGGCGCGGCGGCACTACGAGCTGGCCTACGCGTACTGCGGCTTTCCCCTGCCGCGGTTCTCGGCGCGCACGCCGGTCGAGATCGCGCGGCACGTCGCGGGGCGCTACTCCGCCGCGAAAGACCCGCCCGCCGAGCTGCGCGCGCGCTGCATCGAGGCGCTCCAGGGCTTCGACAACCTCGCGGCCATCTGCCTGTGGAACGGCGACCGGCTCGGGCTCCTGCACATCGTCTTCGCGTCGGACAACATCGGCCGCATGGGCGGCGCCTCGCCCGAGTTCGCGATGACCCGCAACCTGGTGGGCTACAGCCTCCTGCTGGCGGGGCTGCGCGGCGTGGCCGAGCGCGACCTTCGGTCGGCCTACGCGATGGCGCACTCGCTCGACGGGCTGCTCGCGAAGATGGTGACGAGCGTGTTCCTCGGGCTGAGCCTCACGGCGCTCGCGAAGCTCGACGAGTCGATCCCGATCCTGCGCGAGGGGTGGGCGCTCTCGCGGGAGTTCGGCGCGGGACTGTGGCGCCACCGCGCGGACTTCATGCTCGGAGAGGCCCTCGCGGTGACGGGCCAGTACGCCGAGGCGGCGCCCTACTTCACGAGCTGCGTCGAGATCTCGAAGGGCTGCGAGCCCCACACCGCGGGCTTCGCGTCGGCGATGTGGGCGCTCTGCCAGCTCCGCCTCGGCGCCGAGGCGACGGACCTCCTGCCCGTGCTCGCGTCGGAGGAGACCGGCGTGCCCCGCGTGCGCAAGGAGAAGGGCTACGGGATGCAGCTCGGCGTCGCCATCGGCGTGCAGATGGAGCTCTTCGTCCGCACGGGCCGCTACGCCGAGGCCTACGCGCTCGCCCGCGAGGAGATGGACATCGTCGAGGCCGGCGACGACACGTACTCGTACCTGCGCGGCTCCGAGGCGCACACCCAGACCTCGCTGACGCTGATGGCCCTCTGGGAGCGCCGCGCCGCGGGCCTCGCGGGCACCGACGCGCTGCCCCCGGTCGACAGGCTGCGCGCCGACGCGCGGCGGAGCCTGAAGCATCTGAAGCGCGGCCGAAGGACCTTCCCCGCGGTGGAGCCGCGGCACCGGCTGATGGTGGGCGTCGCGGCGCGCCTCGACGGAGACCTGCGCGCGGCGCGCGAGGAGCTCGCGGCCTGCGTCGAGGTCGCGAAGCGCTACGGCTTCCCGTGGGAGGAGGTGGTGGCCAGCGTCGAGCTCGCGCGCGTCACCGAGGGGAACGACCGCGCCCGGTGGCGCTCACGCGCGAAGGAGGTCGCCGCCGCGCGCGGGCTCGTGTGGGAGGTCTCGTCGACGCCCACCCTGGGCCTCACCGCGATCGCGTAATTCAGACCGAGGGCTTGCCGTAGCGCGCGGCGATGTGCTGACCGGCCATCGCGCCCGAGAGCATCGCGCCCTCCAGGCTCCCGCAGGGGAAGCAGGTCTGCGTCCAGTCGCCCACGGCGTAGAAGCGGTCGAAGCCCTCGTAGGTGGGCGAGAGGCGGTGCTTCCAGGTGCCGGGATAGAGCCAGAAGTACGCCTGGTCGGGGCCGGAGTTCGCGCGGGCCTGTCCGGGTCCGTACTTCTCGGGGATGGCCGCGGGGCGCGCGCAGGCCTTCGGGTCCACCGCGTCGGAGCCGGGTTCGGCGGCGAGGGGCCACAGCCCGCGCGTGTGCTCGCGGAGCCAGCGGTCGGCGGCGTCTTGCGAGCGCGCCTGCTGCGCCGCGAGGTAGAGGTTGCCGGCCTCGACGGCGTCGGGGTCGGGCCACGCGGGGTCGAAGCGCAGCGGGCCGAAGAGGTGCGAGCAGGTCTTGGGCGCCGGGTCGGGCCAGAGCTCCGTCGCGATCACCTCGCTCGGGTCCTCCCAGGTCGCGAAGGGGATCGCGTAGGCGCTGAGAACGGGCGCGCCCTCGGTCCAGCCGATGTCCTTCAGGTCGCCGTTGAACCACAGGCGCAGGCCCTGGGTCTCGACGGCGCGCGTGTGCTTGAGCATCTCGCGCCACCGAGGGTCGGCCTCGCCGAGCGACTTCGCGTACCAGCGCAGCGTCGGGCCCGACATCCCGCACACGAGGATGTCGTAGTCCTTGCCCTGCTCGAGCGTCACGTCGGGGCCCGAGCGCGGGCAGTAGAAGCGGTCGAGCGCGCTGCCCTCGGGCGCGTAGACCTTGGCGACCTGATCGAGGTTGGGCACGTCGGGCCACATCGGCCGCGGGTCGGGAGGGTCGCGCGTGGCGAGCGGGTAGATGAAGGGGTCGTAGCTGAGCGGGTCGCCGGAGCGCAGCTCCACCTGCCGCTCCATCACCACCCTCTCGACGCGGCGTGCGCCGGTGTCGGGGTCGACGCCCGCGACCAGCTCCCACACCCGGTGGAAGTACGCGAACTTCACCCCGCGGGCCTTCAGCGCCGCGACGACGGGGCCGACGATGGTGTCTCCGACCTCGAAGCGGAGCTGGTACGAGACCGCGCCCACGTAGTTGAAGAGGATCTGCCCGAGGCACGAGATCGAGGCGCCCGCGGCGCAGTAGGGCTGCGCGGGGTCTCCGCCGACGAAGGCGCCCATCGCGTCGTACCAGAGGTTGATGATGGGCGAATCGACGGTCGTCTCGTCGGCGCCCGCGTCGCGCAGCCAGGCCTTCAGGTCGACGTGGTCGAGGCGCTCGACGAGCTGCGGCCCCACGGCCTTCGCGCGCAGCGCGCCGATGGAGGCCGAGAGCACGAAGTCGATGAGGATCCACGCGTGCCGCGCGCGGAGCGCCTCCCGCGCGCGCGCCCGGAGGAGGAGCGCGAAGAGCCCGCGCAGGGCCTCGAGGGCGGCGATGAGCAGGTCGCCGATGATCGTGTCGATCTGGCCGTCGTCGTCGCGGTCGGCGCGCTCCACCAGCGCGAGGAGGGCCACGCTCGCGAGGTCGATGGCGGCCATCTCGGCCTCGAAGGCGATGCGCTCGGCGAGCGAGGGGTCGTCGCCGAGGATGCTCGTCGAGAACTCCTTCGAGCGCGCCCACCCGAGGAGGTCGCGCAGGGCGAGGCTGAAGATGTCGACGGTGCCGAACTCGGGCTTCTCGACGCCGGGCTCGCCGAGCCGCATCGGGAACTCCCAGCACCACTTCTCCCAGTGGCCCTTGAAGCGGTCCATCATGACGATGAGGGGCCGGGCGATGATCTGGTCGTCGAAGGTGCCGAAGCGCGTGTCGCCCGCGGCGCAGAGCTCCTCGCAGCACACGCGCAGCACGCGCAGCGCCTCGGCGTAGCAGCCGAAGAGGTAGTGCGTGCCGTTCTGGTTGACCCAGTACTCCGGCGCGACGCGGCCGCCCGCGCAGAGCCCGCCCGAGCGCCACCCGACCTGGTAGATCGTGATGTCGAAGGCGCCGTTCAGCTCCGGGGCCGAGAGCTGAAAGGCCGCCGACAGCGCCGACGGCCCCGACCCGAGGATGCACACCCTCTGCTTCTCAGGCATGCGCGCGACGCTAACACGGCGGCTCGCGCGCCCTTCAAGCGAGGGCGAACCGACGTCAGATGGCGAGGCCCGGCGCGGGGAAGTCCGCGAGGAAGGACCGCACCTCGGCCGCGATCGCGTCGAGCTTCGCCTCGTCGGCGTGGGACGCGATGGCCCGGTCGATCCACGCCGCGACGGGCTCCATGTGCTCGGCGGCGAGGCCGCGCGAGGTGAGGGCGGGCGTGCCGAGGCGGATGCCCGAGGGGTCGAAGGGCTTGCGCGGGTCGAAGGGCACCGAGTTGTAGTTCAGCTCGATCCCCGCGCGGTCGAGGGCCTTCGCCGCGGGCTTGCCCGGGATGCCCTTGCCCGTGAGGTCCACCAGGAGGAGGTGGTTGTCGGTGCCGCCCGACACGAGGTCGAAGCCCCGCGCGGTCATCGCCGCCGCGAGGGCCTTGGCGTTCTCCACGACGGCCGCCGCGTAGCGCTTGAACTCTGGCGTGCTCGCCTCGCGCGCCGCCACCGCGAGCGCCGCGATGTTCGCCTCGTGAGGCCCGCCCTGGAGCCCAGGGAAGACCGCCTTGTCGATGGCCGCGGCGTGCTGCTGCGTCGTGAGGATCATCCCTCCGCGCGGGCCGCGCAGGGTCTTGTGCGTGGTGCTGGTGATCACGTCGGCGTGGCCCACGGGCGAGGGGTGCGCGCCGCCCGCGACGAGGCCCGCGATGTGCGCGATGTCGGCCACGAGGATCGCGTCGACCTCGCGCGCCACCTCGGCGAAGGCCGCGAAGTCCCAGGTGCGGGGGTAGGCCGTGCCGCCGCAGAAGAGCAGGCGCGGGCGGTGCTGCTTCGCGAGCTCGCGCACCTGGTCCATGTCGATGCGCTGGTCGTCACGGCGCACGCTGTAGGGCGCGCTCTTGAAGTAGCTGCCCGTGATCGAGACGCTCCACCCGTGGGTGAGGTGCCCGCCGCTCGGCAGGCCCAGGCCCATCACCGTGTCGCCGGGCTTGCAGAAGGCGAAGTACACCGCGAGGTTCGCGGGCGAGCCCGAGTAGGGCTGCACGTTGGCGTGCTCGACGCCGAAGAGGGCCTTGATGCGGTCGCGCGCGGCCTCTTCGATGGGGTCGATGAACTGCTGGCCCTCGTAGTAGCGCTTGCGGGGGTAGCCCTCGGCGTACTTGTTGTTGAGCGCCGAGCCGCAGGCCTCGCTCACCGCGCGGGAGGCGTAGTTCTCGCTCGGGATCATCCGGAGCTTGTCGCGCTGGCGCTCGGCCTCGCCGCGCACGAGCGACGCGATCTCGGGGTCGGCCTCGGAGAGCGGGGGGTCACGGAATTCCTTCACGGCGCATCACCTTCCTTTCGGGGCGGCGACGATACATCGACGGCGCGCGCGCGGCGCTGGACGCTTCACGGCGACGCTGGTATCCCTCGCGCCCCGCCATGATCCCCGAGACCCGCAGCCGCTTAGAGGAGCTCGCCCGTCAGGCCGAGAACCTCGGGAGGTATCTTTGACCTCCCGAGGCTACGAAAGCGCATCGAAGAGCTCGACGCGCTGAGCAGTCGCCCAGGGTTCTGGGACGACGCCGTCGCGTCGCAGAAGCTCCTCAAGGAGCGCGCCGAGAAGGAGGCCATGATCCAGTCGGTGGAGTCGCTCGCGACGCAGGTGCGCGACGCGCAGGAGCTCCTGGAGATGGCTGCGTCGGAGAACGACGAGGACGTGGCGAAGGAGATCGAGCTCTCGCTCGACGCGATGGAGGCCGTCGCGCGCAAGATGGAGCTCGAGCAGATGCTCTCGGAGCCCGAAGACCGCGCCGACGCGATCGTCGAGATCAACGCGGGCGCGGGCGGCGTCGACGCCATGGACTGGTGCCAGATGCTCCTGCGGATGTACTCGCGCTGGGCCGAGCGGCACGGGTTCACGGTGAAGCTCCTCGACGAGACCGAGGGCGAAGAGGCCGGGCTGAAGTCGGTCTCCATCGAGATCTCGGGCACCTACGCCTTCGGGTACCTCAAGGCCGAGAACGGTGTTCATCGGCTGGTGCGCATCTCGCCCTTCGACGCCAACGCCAGACGTCAGACGGCCTTCGCCGCGGTGAGCGTCGTCCCCGACATCGAGGACGAGATCAACATCGAGATCAGGGACGAGGACTACACCCGCGACACGTTCCGCTCCGGGGGCAAAGGCGGGCAGAACGTGAACAAGGTCGAGTCGGCCGTACGGCTCGTCCACAAGGCCACGGGCATCGTGGTGAAGTGCCAGACCGAGCGGTCGCAGCACGAGAACACCCGCATCGCGCTCAAGACCATGAAGGCCAAGCTCTACATGCTGGAGAAGCAGAAGAGAGAAGAGGCCTTCAAGGGCAAGTTCGAGTCGAACAAGACCGACATCGCCTTCGGCCACCAGATCCGCTCGTACGTGCTCGCGCCCTACCAGCTCGTGAAGGACCTCCGCACCGAGACCGAGACGAGCAACGTCGACGGCGTGCTCGACGGAGACATCGACCCCTTCGTGGAGTCGTGGCTCCTCGACGCGATGAAGCGCCGCACCTCGCAGGGCACCTCGTCGGCGCTCTGAGTCTCCCTCCGTCTCCCCACCGTTCCACCTCACCCCCTGAGCGACCCCGCCATGTCTTCTGACGACGCATCGACGCTCGAGGCCGTGCGCCGCGCCAAGGCCGACGCCTGGCGCCGCCGCGGCATCAACCCCTTCGGCAACGACCCAGGTCCCCTCGACCCCATCGCCACGGTGGTCGAGCGCCACCGCGAGCACGACCAGGCCACGCTGGAGCGCGACCACGCGGGGGCCTTCTACCGCGTCGCGGGCCGGGTGATCGCTCTGCGCGACACGGGCAAGCTGGTGTTCATCAAGCTCCGCGAGGGCGAGGCCGAGGTCCAGCTCTTCTGCTCGGCGCGCGACATGGGCGAGGGCTTCTCCGTCCTCGCGACCTCGACCTCGGAGACATCCTCCTCGCCGAGGGGCCGCCGATGCGCACGCGCATGGGCGAGCTCGGTGCAGGTGAAGTCCGTGCGGCCGCTGACCAAGAGCTACACGCCCATCCCGAGCGAGTGGTACGGCATCGGCGACGAGTCGAGACGCGCTACCGGCAGCGCTACGCCGACCTCATCGCGAACTTCCCCGAGGTGCCGCGGGTGTTCCGCGCGCGGAGCCTCATCGTGAAGGCGCTGCGCGACTGGTTCGACCGCGAGGACTTCCTCGAGGTCGAGACCCCGACGCTCCAGTCGATCCGCGGCGGGGCGACGGCGCTGCCCTTCGTCACGCACCACAACGCCCTCGACCTCGACCTGTACCTGCGCGTCGCGCCCGAGCTCTACCTCAAGCGCCTCATCGTGGGCGGCCTCCAGCGCGTGTACGAGATCGGCCGGGTGTGGCGCAACGAGGGCCTCTCCACCCGCCACAACCCCGAGTTCACGATCCTCGAGTTCTATCAAGCCTGGGCCACCTACGAGGTGCTCATGGACGAGACCGAGGACCTCGTCACCTCCTGCGACCGCGCGCTCCTCGACCGTTATCCCCAGTACGGAGAGGGACGTACGTTCTCCCTCGCGCGCCCGTGGCGCCGCGTGCGGATGCTCGACGCGGTCACGCACGCCCTCGACCGACGTCACCCCGACCTCGCGGCGCTCTGGGACAAGGGCGCCGCGCTCACGAACTGGCAGCACCTGCGCGACGAGGTCATCGCCAACGCGCCGATGCCCCCCGCGACGCGCGAGCACTTCACGCGCGCGGCCACGGCGGGCGAGCTGCTCTTCACGCTCTTCGAGACCTACGCCGAGGGGCACCTGACGGATGATTACCGCAGCGACGACGGTTCCGTGTCGGTGCCGGTGTTCATCGTCGACTACCCCTTCGACGTCTCGCCCCTGGCGCGCAAGACCGACCCCGACAAGCAGGAGGAGCGCTACGGCGCGGGCTTCCCCGTGACCTTCACCGACCGCTTCGAGCTGTTCGTGGAAGGGCGCGAGCTCGCCAACGCGTTCTCTGAGCTCAACGACCCCGACGACCAGGCCGAGCGCTTCCGCGGCCAGCTCGTCAACCGCGAGCGCGGCGACGCCGAGGCGATGGACTTCGACGCCGACTACATCCGCGCCCTCTCGTACGGCATGCCGCCCACCGCGGGCTTCGGCCTCGGGGTCGACCGGCTCGTGATGCTCCTCACCGGTCAGAAGGCGATTCGCGACGTGGTGCTCTTTCCGCTGCTGCGGCCCGAGACGGAGTGAGGGTAGAACTCCCGCCGAACGATGGGCGTTGACCTCCTGCTGCTGTGGCTCTTCTCCAAGCTGGTGCGCCCGGCTCGGCGGAAGTACCTGCAGCTCGGCTGGGTGGTGCTGTGCCTGGGCCTCGCGGTGGGCGAGTACGTCCTCGCCAGCCGCATGGGCCTGCGCCGTACCTGGGACCCGTCTCCCAACCGGATGCTGGTCCTCCTCCGCGTCGGCGTGATCGTCGCGGTGCTCACGGCGTACTTCGTCTCGTCGCTCGTCTGGCTCCCGCTGCTCTTCGACCGGCTCGAGCGCGTCGCCGCCGAGGTGATGGTCGCCGTGCGCCAGCTCCGCGCGCGCAAGAGCGGCTTCCTCACGGCCATCTCCTTCCTGGCCTTCCTGGGCGTGGGCCTCGGGGCCTTCGCCCTGTGCATGACCGTCTCGGTCATGGGCGGCTTCGGCAACGACCTGAAGCGCAAGATCCTCGGCAACAACGCCCACGTCGTGATCGACCGCGCCCGCGGCGGCGGCTTCACCGACTGGCGGCCGCTCATCGAGCGCGTGCGACGTCTGCCAGAGGTCACCGCGGTCACGCCCCTCGTGCAGGGAGAGGTCATGGTCACCTCGCAGACCAACCTCTCGGGCGTGATCCTCCGCGGGATCGACCCTGCGGGCGTGGGGCAGGTGATGAACCTCCGCCGCGACCTCATCCGCGGTCGGCTGGAGTACCTCGTCGAGCCCTCGCAGCTCGACAACCTCCGCCCCGAAGACCGTCGCCCCATCGCGGCCCGCGGCGAAGACGACCCGCCGCCGAGCGCGTCGCGGCCCATCCTCGCGCCGTCGACGAACCCGCCGCCCCGCGCGCCGGGCGCCGACCCCCTCCCTGGGATCATCGTGGGCAGGGAGCTCGCGACGAACCTCCACCTCGTGGTCGGAGACGAGGTGCGGGTGGTCTCTCCCTTCGGGGGGCTCGGGCCCATGGGGCCGATGCCGAAGACGAAGCTCTTCCGCGTCGCGGCGATCTTCTACTCGGGGATGTACGAGTACGACACGAAGTACGCCTACGTGACGATCCCGGTGGCGCAGCGCTTCTTCAACCACCGCGACGACGCGATCACGGCCATCGAGGTCCGCCTGCGGGACGTCGAGCTCAGCGACCGGGTGCTCGCCGCGGTGAGCCCGTGGGTGCGCGCGAGGGAGCTGCGCGCGCGCGACTGGCAGGAGCTGAACTCCAAGCTCTTCCGCGCGCTCAAGCTGGAGAAGCTCTTGATCTTCCTGCTCCTCACGGTGGCGATCATCGTGGCGAGCTTCTCGATCGTCGCGACGCTGCTCCTGCTCGTGACCGAGAAGGGGCGGGAGATCGCGGTGCTCAAGGCGATGGGCGCGAGCGACGGGTTCATCACCCGGGTGTTCCTCGCGGTGGGCGGGCTCATCGGCGTGGTGGGCGCGCTCCTCGGCACGACCTCGGCGCTCGCGACGGCGCTGGTGATGAAGCACATCGGGATCCCGCTCGACCCCGAGGTCTATTACATCGACAAGCTGCCGGTGCTGATCGCGCCGGGGGACTACGGGCTGGTGTTCGTGACGGCGGTGGTGATCTGCGTGGGGGCGGCGACCTTCCCCGCGGTGCTGGCGGGGCGTCTCAAGCCCGTCGACGGGCTGAGGTTCTCGTGACGCACCTGGTCGAAGTGCGCGGCGCGACGAAGGTCTACGAGCACGAGGGCAAGAACCTCGAGGTGCTCAAGGGCATCGACCTCACCATCGACGCGGGCGAGATGGTCTCGATCGTGGGCAAGTCCGGCGCGGGCAAGAGCACGCTCCTGCACCTCATCGGCACGCTCGACCAGCCGACGAAGGGCGCGGTGATCCTCGACGGGCAGAACGTCACGAAGATGAGCAACGCGCAGGTCGCGAAGCTCCGCAACGAGAGCATCGGCTTCGTGTTCCAGTTCCACCACCTGCTGCCGGAGTTCAGCGCGCTGGAGAACGTGATGATGCCGGGGATGATCCACGGCGAGAAATCACAGTCGAGGCTCAAGGAGCGCGCGACCAAGCTGTTGACCGAGGTGGGCCTGGGCACGCGCGTCTCGCACCGCCCGTCGGAGATGTCGGGCGGCGAGCAGCAGCGCGTGGCCCTCGCGCGCGCGTTGGTGCTGGAGCCGAAGCTGCTCCTGGCCGACGAGCCCACGGGCAACCTCGACACCGAGAACAGCGCGCAGATCCACACGCTCTTCCACGAGCTGAACCGCACGCACGGCACGACCATGGTGCTGGTGACGCACAACGAGCAGCTCGCGCAGAGCATCCGCCGGGTGGTCACCATGAAGGACGGGCACATCGAGAGCGACGTGGTGCACGAGCGGTAGAGGGGCGGTGAGGGGCGGGGTCTCGGGGGCGAACCACCTCCACCCGCGCCCCGCTTGACCACCCCTCGCGCGGGGCATCCACTCCCGCGCCGATGCAGACCCCGCAGCTCGCGCACAAGCACTCGCTCTTCACGCGCTTCGCCAAATGGACGGCCCACGCCACGGGCCGCCCGCTCACCTTCGCGATCGCGTTCGGGGTGATCCTCGCGTGGGCCGTGACGGGCCCGCTCTTTCACCAAGCAGCGACACG
Organism: Polyangiales bacterium; assembly: GCA_041389825.1. Taxonomy (GTDB): domain Bacteria; phylum Myxococcota_A; class Polyangia; order Polyangiales; genus JAEYZO01. Next base: position 37,688 of record JAWKRC010000032.1, read on the forward strand.
TGGCAGCTCAGGAGTCAACACCAGCACCACGATCGTCACCTTCCTCATGGTGTTCCCTCATCCAGAACACCCAGAACCGCACCGAGGCGCTGCACGTCAAGCTCGACGAGATCATCCGGGGCGCTGAAGCATGCCGACAACGCGCTCCTCTGCCTCGAAGACCTCGAGGAGGAGGTTCGACGCCATCCGCGAGGACTACCGCCCGCCTCGCCCGCGAGGCGCAGTCGCGGCTGCGCGAGAAGACCGAGCGGCAGGGTAAGGGGGGCTGAGCGGCCTGCCGAGGCGCTGCGCCCGGGCGCGGGTTTCGTGTATCGTCGCGGCCGCGCGAGAGAGCCACGATGCCAGGTCTAGACGCTGCACCGCTGCCCGAGGTCGAGTTCCGTCTTCGAGGGCCCCGGGGCGGGGGTGGCGCCCCGTCCATGTGTTCATCCGCGAGGGATGTCGACGCTCTACGAGGCGTCGCTGATCCTCGCCAACCGCTCGACCGACGCGGTCATCGACGAGGTGCTCGAGAAGCCCGTCTCGCTCGATTCGCTGGGCGCACATCACCCGCGCCCTGCGCGGCGTGGTGTAAAGGCGCGTCGAGGACCTCGGCTCCACCGGCGGCTACCGCTTCGCCTGCGTGGTGATCGTGCTGACCCTCCGGCTGCTGGAGCACCGGATCAACTCCCCGCATCTGGGCAGGAGGTGAACGTCCTCACGATCATCCAGGACGTTCCGAAGGACGCCGGGGATCTACCAGGGCGACGCGGGGCTCGACTACCCGGGCTCCCTGACGAGCGCCCTGCCGCGCGAGCATTGCGTGCAGTACCGCGAGAGCGACCCCGATTCGTGCGACGTCTCCGAGGAAGAGGGCGTGCCTTCTTTCCGCCAACGACGGCGCGACGGAGAGCTGGTGCCTCGCCGAAGACGGCCACCGCTGGGAGGACGTCCCCACCCTCGACGACGGCGCCGTGCAGATCATGGACGCCGGGATGGCCACCCACGGCGCCGAGAGCGTCGACTGGTTCGACTGGCACCGCGAGCTGCGACCCACGGGCGTCGCCCTCCGCGACTTCGACTTCACCCATCCCCGCGCCTTCATCGACTTCACCCCGCGGCACCCCGGCGACGGCGGCGACCGACCCGTCTACGACTACCCCGCGGGCTTCACCCTCGGCGTCTACGACGAAGACGCCCACGCGTACCGCCCCCACCACGGCGCGCGCCGCGCGCGGGTGCGCCACGAGGAGAACCTCTCGCCCACCAAGCTCGGCGCGGGGCGCAGCAACATCACCGGCTTCTCGCCCGGCCGCGCCTACGCGCTCCAGGGCCACATGCGCGGCGACCTCGACCAGCGCTACCTCGTGCTCACCGTCGAGCACCACGGCGCGGGCTGGGGAGACATCCCCGACGACGTGCGCAACAGCGAGCACGTGCGCGCCATCACCAAGGCGATGGACGAGACCTTCGCGTCGGAGCCCACCGCCGCGGGCGATCGCGTCGCGCAGCGCTACTGGAACCGCTTCGTGGTGGTCTCCGCCGACACGCCGTGGAGGCCCGCGCGCACGATCCCCCGCGCGCTCGTGCACGGCCCGCAGACCGCGACGGTGATGGCGGGCCCCGGCGAAGACGAAGAGATCGTCACGGATTTCCACGGCCGCGTGCTGGTGGGCTTTCACTGGGACCGTCGCGACCTGCGGCCCGGCGGGCAGCGGCCGATGAAGGCCTCGTGCTGGGTGCGCGTGGCGCAGGCGTGGGCCGGCGCGGCCTGGGGCGCGATGTTCATCCCCCGCGTCGGGATGGAGGTGGTGGTCCACTTCCTCGAAGGCGACCCCGACCGGCCGCTGGTCACGGGCTGCGTCTACAACGGCGAGAACGCGGTGCCGTACCCGCTGCCCGCCGAGAAGACCAAGAGCACCATCAAGACGTCTTCGTCGAAGGGCGGCCAGGGCTTCAACGAGCTCCGCATCGAGGACCTCGCCGACAACGAGCAGATCTTCGTCCACGCGCAGCGCGACTACGACACCGTGGTGCGGCGCAACCAGACCCTGGTGGTCGGCAACGACCGCACGAAGACCGTGCAGGCCAACGAGATGATCACGGTCCAGAAGGACCGCATCGCCAACGTCGAGCAGAACGACTCGCTCGAGATCGAAGGCAACTACGCCTTCGCCGTGCACGGCGGCGTCGGGGCGGCGCTGCGCGTCGACACCAACTACACCCTCAACGCCGACAAGAGCATCGCGCTGAAGGTGGGCGACTCGCAGATCGTGATGACCCCCGACCACATCACGCTCGACGCCAAGACCATCCACGTCATCGGCGGGTCGCTGGTCAACATCAACGGCGGGCTCGTCAAGATCAACTGCGGCGACTCGGGCACCGGCGACCAGGTCGGCTCGCAGCAGACCCAGACCGCCGCGGCGCTCCAGCTCCAGGGCACCGCCGGCGGCATCCTCCAGAAGCTCAAGGACGCGATCAACCCCGCGGAGCTCGCCGAGAAGGTCGGCGGGCTCGTCGACAAGACCCTCCAGCGGCTCGGCGTGCCCGACCGCGTGCGCGAGCGCATCACCTCGCTCGCGAAGAACACCGTCACCGAGGTCGCGACGGCGCTGAAGGAAGGGCGCCGACCGAACTTCTCGAAGATCGCCGAGCAGGCCATCACCGACGGCGTCGGGATGATCGTCGACGCGGGCTTCAAGTCGCTGGAGAACAACCCGAGGATCCAGTCGAACCCGCTCCTCGCGGGCGCGGTGAAGGAGCTCAAGGGCGTCACCAAGACCTCGGCGACCTACGGCGTGCTCGTCGCGGCCGACCTGCGCGAGGGCCTCGCGCGCGACCCCTTCTTCTCGGTGCTCCAGGCGCGGCACGGCGAGGCCGTCTCGGGGCTCTTGAAGAACGTCGCGTCGACGGTGGCGGTGCAGAACATCCAGCAGTGGGTCGACCGACGCGGCCTGCCGCCGTGGGCGCAGAAGCTCGCCGACCAGGCCATCAAGCAGGCCGACAAGGCCATCGGCCAGCAGATCGACCGGCTGCTGCTCCCCGGGAACTGAAGCGATGCTGATGCGCGTGCGCCCCGAGCAGGTCGACGCGCTCGCGCGCGCGGCGGTGGAGACCTTCGAGGACAACATCGCCGCGCACCTGCGCCGCGTGTGGCCCGACGAGACCGGCGAGATGACCGACGAGGCGCTCTACGAGTGGGTGCGCTGGGGCGCCCGCTTCGGCGCGCGCTACGGCGTCGAGACCGAGTACGACGTCGGGCGGCTCTGCGACCTGATGTTCCTGTACGGGGCCGAGCTCGACCAGCACCCCGCGATCCCGTGGGCGCGCGAGACGCTCGAGAGCGAGGGTCTCGACGGGCGGCAGAAGGTCGACCTGATGATGGAGCGCGCGAGGGAGGACCTCGACGCGATGGCCGCGGCGCTCTCTGACGACGAGGTGCACTGAGATGGGTCTGCTCGACTGGTTCTACGGCACGCCCGAGAAGCCGCCGCCCCCGCCGCCGCCGCGCACCGTGCAGCGCGCCCGCACGCAGGGCGCCTCGGGGCAGCTCGCGCGCGCGCAGACCGACGCGCAGTGCAGGCTCAACCAGTCGCCCACGCCCGCCAACGGCAGGCTCCCCTGCGGCCTCCCGGTGCCGACGGACCCCTGCGACCTCAAGACCTTCACGGTCACCGAGAACCGCCCGCCGCCCGCGGTGAACGCGCCGTGGATCGGGCCCTCGAAGACGCCGCCCAAGGAGCGCACGCACCCCGCGCGCTTCGAGTTCGCCAAGGGCGGCACCAAGACGCAGAACCCCTACCTCTCGGGCACCATCCTCGAGGTGATCGCCGGGGGGCCGCGCGACAACAAGAAGACCACCCTCGCGCTCGCCATCGCGACCGATCACCCCTTCTGCAAGACGCGCAAGCACCCGATCATCCGCGTGACCGACCCGAAGGGCGCGGTGACGCTGCACGAGGGCAAGCTCAACGCCTCGCTCGTCGTGTACCGCCCCGCGCGCGTGTCCGACACCAAGGGCTGGGCCGCGGCCTTCTGGGAGATCTGGGCCTTCAGCGTGCGCCCCGCGGTGTACCGCATCGACGCCGAGGTCTGCGGCGTGCGCCCGCGCGGCGGCGCGGTGAAGTCGCAGCACACGGCGGTGCGGGTCTACCCCGACGACCAGTGGGAGCTGGAGCTCACCTGCCCCCCGCTCGCGACGGCGTCGGTGAAGCGCAGCACCAACCGCGGCGACCAGAGCGTGAAGTGGGTCTCCACCGCGGGGATGAACCTCCCCGGGGTGAACGCGTCGGTGAGCCGCACGTCGACGACGACCCCGCAGGGGAGCAATTCGAGCGTCAACGCCTCGCTCGACAACCGCTGGGGCGACGACCGCTCGACGCGGACCTACACGTCGAGCCGCGAGAACGGTCAGCTCGTGCGGCAGGACTTCACCGCGGCCTACCGCGACCCGAAGACCGGCGCGGGCTTCGCGCTGCGCGAGAGCGCCACGGGCGGCGGCAACTGGACCCCGCAGTGGTACGAGTCGCTCGCGCCGTCGAGCGAGCCCCTGTCGACGCGCTTCAAGATGATCGTGAAGCGCAACGGCGCGAAGGTCGACATCATCGACCAGGTCGTCGGGATCATCAACGCGATCAACAACATCGTCCAGACGCTCCAGGACATCTGGAAGGCCATCAAGTCGTTCAAGCCGAAGGTGGGGTGGGACTTCAGCTTCGACTTCCAGGTGCTCACGGGCTTCTTCAAGGCCACCTGGGGGTGGAAGGAGCACACCAACCACCAGGTCTTCATGGGCTACGCCCTCGACGTGGGGATCCAGGTCTTCAAGGTCGAGATGAAGCTCGCCTTCGGAGTCGACCTCACCATCAAGGGCTACGGCTTCGTGCTGAAGGCCGAGGGCTCCATCGAGGCGCTCTTCAAGGTGAAGGCGTCGTTCGAGCGAAAGACCCCGGCAGCGCCGGAGTTCTCGCCGAAGAAGATCGAGGGCGACTCCAAGGCGAAGCTCGAGGTGACCTGCACCGTGGGCAGCTCGCGTTGGGTGCAGATCACCGGCGGCATCGAGAGCGGCTTCTCGTGCGAGGGCTATGTGGTGAAGGACGCGAAGGGCCTCGGGCTCGACGTGCAGAAGATCAAGTTCAAGGGCCTGAAGGCCAAGGGCCGCGCCGTGGTCATCGGGTGGCTCGACTGGACGGGCGAGATCAAGCTCATGGACGAGAAGCAGGTGGGCGGCCCGCTCCGCCTGCCCGGGTGATCGGGTGGCGCGCGCGGCGGTCATCGTGCGGGTGAAGGTCGAGGGCGCGGCCGCCGAGGTGCGCTGCAACGACATCCCCATGGCGCACATCGAGGAGGGCGCGCCCGGCGTGACCTTCCCCATCAACCACGTGATGGTCGACGGGGTGAACAACGTCGAGGTGATCCTCCGACCGGGAGAGTCTCCGTCGAAGGTGAGGGACGGAGACGTCGCGCAGTCGGCCGACGGGGTGACGGTGCTGGTCGACGCGTCGACCTACGGTCCCGACAACATCCCCGGCGACGACCCCGGCACGGGCTTGATGCGCTTGCGCTGGGACGGCGCGGGCGAGGAGCGCTTTCCCTACTCGGTGTCGGGGGACTTCGAGGTGGCCTCGCCCTTCGCGCCGTGGGCGTGGGAGCGCGCGCCGGTGCTGGCGCTCGACGGGCCCACCATCACCGAGGCCGCCGACGTGATCCGCGCGATCCACGCGGCCTTCGCGCGCAAGGACTTCAACGCCGTCACGCGCTGGAAGGAGCGCGCCACGCGCGAGGTCGCCGTCGCCTACGGCGAGGACTGGGCCGAGAACGAGGCCTCTGCCGCGCAGGCGCTGAACGGAGACCTGGAACGAGCCGGGCTGGGCGATGGAGCCGCTCGTCGCCGAGCACTTCGACCTGCGCCTCGTCGCGAACGGACGTCTCATCGAGGCCATCGCGAAGGACTGGGGCCTCGCTCCTGCGCGGCACCGAAGACGCTGAGGGCTCGCGCCCGCTGATCTACCCGGCGCGAGGCGGGCGCCCTCACCGTGTTGCGCTAACGGCGCTCCGCGGTCGATGCCCGACGCGCGCGCGCCCCGCCACCCTGGTCGACTGCTGCGCGGCCTCGCGGCCTTCGCGGTGATGCTCTACCACTTCACCGGCGGGCGACCTCGGACCGGCCTGACGGCCTTCGTCGGCGAGTGGTTCGTGCGCGCGTGTCGGCAGGGCTGGGTCGGCGTCGAGGTCTTCTTCGTGCTGAGCGGCTTGTGATCGCGCACTCAGTGGGAGAGCGGTCGGTCTCCTCGGCGACGCGGGCCGCTTCTGCTGCGCCGCAGGGGTGCGGCTCGACCCGCCGTACTGGGCCTCTATCGCGCTCGCGCTCCTGCCCGGGTGGATCTCGGCGCCACGCGCCGCGGTCCCGCGACGCACTCTTCACCGAGGTGCTCGCGCACCTCTTCTTACCTGCAGGGCGTCTTGCGCGTGCGGCCCATCCAGCTCGTGTACTGGACCTCCTCGCCGTCGAGGTGCAGCTCTACCTGGTCTTCATCCTCGCAGGTGTGCGCGCTGCGTCGCCGCGCTCACCTCGCGCCGTGGCTCTGGCTCGCCGTGCCGCCGTCGCTCTATGCGTCGATGACCTTCGCGGTGCCGAAATACTGGTTCGTGCCGCACTTCTACCTCTTCGCGATGGGCGCCTCGCGTGGTGGTGCGGCACGCGCGGTCGCGCCCTGGATGGCCGTCGCGCCCGTGGCCCTCTCTCGCTCGTCGCGTGGCGCGCGTACGACCGACTGGAGCCCTTCGCGGGCGCGCTCACCGCGGTCGCGCTCCTCGTGGCGGGACGTCGCCGCGCGCTCTCGCGCTGGCTCTCGGCGCGGTGGCTCGTGTGGCTCGGCGGCGTGTCGTACGGCGTGTACCTCACGCACACGCTCGCGGGCGGCCAGGCCGGTGGCACGTGGGTCGCGCGTGGGGATGAAGCCTGCGGGCGCGACGACTTCGGTCGCGGCGGTGGCTTTCTCGCGCTGGTCATGGGCTGGGTTGATCAAGCGCTGGTCGAAGACCCGGCGATGCGGCTCGCGCGGCGCGTGCGCTGGCGCCAGGGCTGAGAGCGCTCAGGGCGCCTCGTCGGGGACCTTCGCGCCGTTCTCCTTCGCGCCACCGGCGTGAACCGTCCTTGTCGATGGATTTCTTCCAGGCCCGCCGCGGGGTCGATCACGCCCCTTCGACGAGCTCTCGAAGGGCGTCGTCCATCGCGATCATGCCCTCTTTGCGACCGAGCTTGATGAGCCCCGAGATCCAGGCGTCTTGCCCTCGCGGACATCGACGCGAGCGCGGGGCTGCCGAACATGACCTCCACCGCGGCGACGCGCGCCCGCCGCCCTTTCGCCGCAGAGCCGCGCCACCACGCAGCGCGTGACCGCCGCGAGCGTGCCGCGCACGCCGGGCTGCTTGTCGGCGGGGAACACGTTGATGATGCGGTCGAGGGTCTTCGCCGCGGAGTTGGTGTGCAGCGTGCCGAAGACCAGCACGCCGGTCTCGGCCGCCGCGAGGGCCATGGAGATCGTCTCGAGGTCGCGCATCTCGCCCACGAGGATCGCGTCGGGGTTCGCGCACGGCGGCGCGCAGGGCCGACGAGAAGCTCCGCGAGTGGGGCCGACCTCGCGCTGGCTCATGAGCGACATCTTGTTCGCGTGAACGAACTCGATGGGGTCTTCGATGGTGACGAAGTGCATCCGGGCTGCGCCTCGTTCATCTCGTTGATGATCGCGGCGAGGGTGGTGCTCTTGCCCGAGCCTCGTGGGGCCCGTGACCAGCACCAGGCCCGAGCGAAGGCCCGCCACGCGCAGTGCACCGACTCGGGCAGGCCGAGCTCCTTGGCGGTCTTGATCTTCGTCGGGATCACCCGAAGACCGCGCCCATCCCGCGCTCCTGACGGAAGAGGTTCACGCGGAAGCGCGACAGGCCCGGCACCTCATAGGCGAAGTCGACGTCGCCCTCGTCGACGTACTGCTCCCACAGGTGCGGCGGGGTGATGGGCTTGAGGAGCGAGACCATCTCGCGGTCGTCGACGGGGCCCCAGCGCAGCGGCTCGATCCCGCCGCCGAGGCGCAGGCCGGGGGGCCGCCCCGACGAGAGGTGCAGGTCGCTCGCGCCGAGCGAGCACATCGCGACGAGCAGCCGGTCGACGCGGTTGAGCCCCGGCACGCCCGCGGGGTCGCGGGCAGGGGAGGGCCTTCTTCTTCAGGGGCGGCGACGGGCGTGGGCGCGCGGCGACGACCAGGCGCGGGGGTGGGCGCGGGCTGCGCGGGCTGCGGGGGTGAGGCCAGGCTGCGCTGCGGGCTGCGCGTAGGCTTGCGTCTGCGGTGACGGCGCGGGTTGCGGCGCGGGCGCGCGCGCTGCGGGGCTGCGCGCGCGGGCGCGACGGGGTGCGGAGCGGGCGCGAAGCCCGAGGGCATCTGCGGGGTCTGGAGGGGCGTGTAGCGCTGCGCGCCGGCCTGCACCGCGGGGAGGCGCGCGGGGGCCTCGGGCTCGGCGGGGCGCTCGGAGAGGTTCCACTCGATGGGAGGGAGGTCGCCCGCGTCGCTGGCCTCGGGCGGCACCGACACGAAGGTGAGGGTCTCGATGTTCTCCGCGCTCTTCGCGCGCGACGGACGACGCGGCGGGATCGTCGGGATCTCCTCGCGCTTGGGGATCACGGGCGCGACGCCCGCGGGGCGCTGCGGCGCGAACTCCATCGTGCGGTTGTGCCGCTGCGTCGCCTGGGGCTGCTGCTGCGGCTGCGCGCCGGGCGGTCGTCGGGAGTTGCGGCGGGGCTGCGCCGGCTCCTCGCGCGCGCCGTGGGGCGGCGCGGGCGCGAAGGGTCGGCGCGAGGGCTTCTTCCCGCTCACGCGGCGGTCCCTTCGGCGAGGCGGGCCTCGAAGACCTCGCGGCGCTCGGCGCGCGACCACGCGGTCTCGGCGGTGATGATCCCCGCGTCGACGAGGTCTTCGAGCGACTGGTCGAGGGTCTGCATCCCCGCCGCGCGCGAGATGGTCATCAGGCTCGGGAGCTGAAAGGTCTTCGCGTCGCGGATGAGCGTGCCGACGTTGGCCGTGCCCTTGAGCACCTCGACGGCGGCGACGCGGCCGCGGCCGTCGGCCCTGGGCACGAGGCTCTGCGACACCACGAATTTCAGGCTCTCGCTCAGGCCCATGCGCACCTGCGCCTGCTCCTCGGGGGGAAAGCTCTCGATGAGCTTGTCGACCGTGCCGACGGCGCTGGTGGTGTGCATCGTCGCGATGACCAGGTGGCCCGTCTCTGCGGCCATGAGGGCCATGCGGATCGTCTCGGTGTCGCGCATCTCGCCGACCATGATGACGTCTGGGTCCTGCCGGAGCGCGGCGCGCAGCGCGCGGGCGAAGCTGCCGGTGTGTCGCCCCACCTCGCGCTGGTTGATGAGCGCGGCCTTGGGCGGGTGCACGAACTCGATGGGGTCTTCGAGCGTGATGACGTGGTCGCGCCGCGACTCGTTCACGAGGTTGATGATGGCCGCGAGGGTGGTGCTCTTGCCCGAGCCCGACGGCCCCGTCACCAGGATGATCCCCTGGTGGTAGTCGAGGACCTCGCCGAGCTGCGACGGCAGGCGCAGCTCCGCCAGGGTGGGCGGCCGCTCGGGGATCGCGCGGAAGGTCGCGCACACGCCCCGCCGCTGCACGAAGGCGTTGGCGCGGAAGCGACCTCCCCCCGGCACCGGGTGGCAGAAATCCACCTCGCCCGCGAGGTCGAAGGCCGCCGCGCGCGCCGCGTCGAGGGCGCCGCGCACCATCCGATCGGTGGTGGCGGCGTCGAGGGGCCGCGCGTCGAGCCGGTGCAGCTCTCCGTTCACGCGCACCATCGGCGGCTCGCCCACGGTGACGTGCACGTCTGACGCGCCGCGCGCCCGCGCGTCGGCCAGCAGCGCGTCGAGCTGGGTGTCGCCCGGAGGCAGCCGCGAGGTGCGCACGCGCCACTCGTCCGCCGGGCGCTGCGAGAACTCGGTGAGGGCCCGCGCCGCGCACGCGCGCACGCCCTCGTCGGCGTCGGTGGCGGCGACGCGCTCCATCGCCCGCGCCACGCGGGGGTCGCGGCTGTCGCTCAGCGCGAGGAGCGCCTGGCGGCGCAGCGTGGGGCTCGCCTCGCGCAGGAGGGCCACGATCTGCCGCAGCGCCCCCTCGGTGCCCATGCGCCCGAGGGCCTGCAGCGCCGCGGGCCGGATCGCGTCGTCGCGCAGCGCCGCGGCGAGGTGCGGCACGATCGCGTCGTCGCGAAAGCGCCCGAGCGTGTCGCACGCCACGCCCCGGTTCCACGCGTCGCCCGAGCGCAGGAGGTAGAGCGACGACATCGAGACGCGCGGGTCGTCGAGGTGCTCACACAGACGCAGGGCGAGGTTGCGCAGCCGCTCGTCGGCGCTCGCGAGGAGCGGAAGGGCGAGCATGGTGAGCCGCGGGCCCCAGGCGCGCAGGGCGTCGACGACGCGGTGCTGCGTGCGCTCGTCGGCGCCCGCGGCGGCCTGGAGGATGTCGTTGAGCACGATCTCGGGCTGCCCCGTGGCGAAGAGGAGCTCGAGGAGCACGGGCCGCGTCGCGTCGGGGCCCTCGAAGAGCGCGCGGAGGAAGAGCGGCCGGAGCTTGTCAGGGGTGACCGCGGCGCAGGCGCGCAGGCCCCGCGCGGCGTGGGTGCGCACCGCCACGCCGTCGCGGAGGAAGCGCTCGAGGAGCACGCCCGCGAGCTCGCCCTGGGCGTCGGGGCGCAGGGTCGAGAGCGCCTCGACGGCGCGGGTGCGCACGGCGTCGTCGCGGTCGCTCGCCGACGCCAGGAGGAGCGGGCGCATGGCCTCGGCGTGGCCCTCGCCGAGCGCGCGCTGGAGCGCCACGGGTCGCAGCGCGGGGGGGCCTTCGCGCAGGCAGCGCTCGACCCACGCGAGGCGCGCGGGGCCGCGGACCTCGAGCGCGATCTCCCAGCCGAGACGTCTGCGCGCGTCGACGGTCTCGCGCAGCATCGCGTCGAGCGGGGGCCCGAGCACCTCGGGCCGAAGCCGGCTCAGGAGCCGCACCGCGCTGCTACGCGCCGGGCCCTGGAACTGCGGCAGGTCCTGGAGCAGCCGCTGGATGCCCTTCAGGTCGACGCGGCCCGTGAAGAGCGCGCCCGCGGCGTGGCGCGTGGCCGCGTCGGTCGACGCGAGGAGGGGCACGAGGTCCTCGGCGCGCACGGAGTCGTCGTCGCCGAGGTCGGCGAAGACCTCGCGGCGCTCCTGCTCGCTGCGCCACTGGCCCTGGAGCGCTCGCTGCAGCGCCGAACGGTCGTTCTTGCCGAAGATCGCCATCGGGTTCGCGCCGCAGTATCGCCCCGATCGCGCGCGAGCGCGCTACGCATCCAGAGGCTCCAGGGTGCCGAGGAGTGCGGGCCCGCGCCGCGGGGCTGCTATGGGTGACTGCGCGATGTCACGCCTCGACGGCCACCTCGAAGGGTTCCGCGTGTGGCTCGCGCACGAGCGCCGCACCTCGCCGCGCACGGTGGAGCACTACCTCCGCGACCTGACCGCGCTGGCCCGCTGGGTCGAGGCCCGGTCGGGCGACGACGCCGACGTCGACGCCATCACCCTCGCGGCCCTGCGCGGCTGGCTCGCCGACCGCGCCCCCGAGCGCACCGCGACCACCCTCGCGCGGAACCTCTCCGCCGTGCGGACCTTCTTCAAATACCTCCGCTCGCGGGGCGTCGTGCGCGAAGACCCCACCGAGTCGCTGCGCTCGCCCAAGCTCCGCAAGAAGCTCCCCGAGACGCTCTCGCTCCCCGACGCCGGGCGGATGATGTCGGCCCCCGAGGCGCGCGCCGCGCGACCGACGCCGCGCAGCGACATCGCGTGGCTCCGGCCTCGCCTCGGGGTGCGCGACAAGGCCATCGTGGAGTTCCTCTACGGCAGCGGCCTGCGCGTCAGCGAGGTGGTGGGCCTCGACCTCGCCGACCTCACGGGGCCCGTCGCGCGGGTGCGCGGCAAGGGCGACAAGGAGCGGGTGGTGCCCATCGGCGCCGCGTGCCGCGAGGCGCTCGACGCGTGGCTGCGCGTGCGGCCGGAGCTCTGCGCGCTGGAGCCCTGCGACGCGGTCTTCCTCTCGCGCGACGGGGGGCGGCTCACCACCCGGCAGGTGCAGCACATCGTGCGCGACGTGGGCGCCGTCGCGACGGGGGCCGACGGGGTGCACCCCCACGTGCTGCGGCACGCGTGCGCGACGCACCTCCTCGACGCGGGGGCCGACCTCAGGATCATCCAGGAGCTCCTGGGGCACTCCAGCCTCGGCACCACGCAGCGGTACACGCACGTCTCCGTCGACCAGATGATGAAGGTCTACGACGCGGCGCACCCGCTCGCGAAGGGCCTACGACCCGCCGCAAGGGCCCAGCCTGACCCTGTGGAACGCGACGCCCGTGGGCGCGCGCACCGCCACGCCGAGCACCTCTCCGCTCCACTCCGCCGCGGGGATCGCCGCGCCCTCGTAGCCCGGGAGCGCGACGGGCTCGCCGTGGGTCTGCCCCGTCGGGTCGATCACCCGGAGCATCACCCGCGAGCGGCCCTCTCCGACGAGCTCGTACGCGAGGGCGATGTAGCCGTCGCCCACCGCGGTGAGCGAGGGAGACTCCGCGCGGGCGTCTCCGTCGTCGAGGGCGCGCTCGGGCTCCAGGGGTTGCCCCGCGCGCTCACGCGCCGGAGGAAGATGCGCCACACGCCGTCGCGCAGCTCGCTCCACGCGACGATGAACTCCGCGCCGTTCCACGCGATGTCGTAGCGGTGGGCGGGCTCCGAGCCGCCGAGCGCGGTGGAGGTCGCGCGGGTGATGGAGCCCCGGGGCTGACCGTTGGCCTCCATGCGCGCGACGTCGATGGCGTAGACCTCGCGGCCCCACGCGACGCAGGCGACGGCCCAGGCTCGGCCCGTCCAGAGGAGCGTAGGTCGCGCCGAGGCTCACGCTGGTGTTGAGGAGGCGCGTGGAGTGGCTGAGCGGCGCGTCCCACCGGTCGAGGGGCTGCGCGTAGAGCGACCAGCGGCGGTCGCCCTCGCGGGCCGTCCACGCGAGGCCGAAGCCGCGGCCGTTGGCGACGAAGCGAGGGTCGACGTCGACCCGCGCGCCGCGGGTCATGCGCCACGGCCGACCCACCGCGGTGCCCCGCGCGTCCACCCGGGCCTGGTAGATGTCCCCCGCCTCGCGCACGCCGCCCGAGTACAGGACGCTCCACCCGCCGCCGTTCCACGCCACGGTGGGGGTGCGCGCGATGAAGCGCCGCTCGCTCACGCGCAGGGGCGCGCGGTCCGAGGGGCGCGTGGGCGAGGCCTGGGTGAAGAGCACGGCCTCCTCTCCGTCGATGACCTCGCTCCAGGCGACGCCGAAGTTCGACCCGTTCCACGCGACGTCGAGCGACTCGACCTCGTTGCCCGCCGCGATGAGCTGCGGCGCGGAGCTCCTCCGCACGCACCGACCGGGCGCGACCACCGCGGGGACGTCCGCCGCCGGGAGCTCCGGGGCGATGGGACGTCGCGCGCGCGGCGGCGGAGACTTGCACCCGAGCGCGGCGAGGGCGAAGGCGGCGAGTTGCCTCAACGCTCGTTCCCCTCGTCGCGCGCGTAGGCCTGGAGCTTGTTGTAGAGGCTCCGCCGCGACAGCCCGAGGGCGCGCGCGGCGCGGAGCTTGTTGCCCTCGGTCGCGTCGAGCGTGAGGAAGATCAACGCGCGCTCCACGGCCTCGACGGTGGCGCCGGGGCGCACCACCAGCGACCCCGCCTCCACGCGCACGGCCTCGTCGGGGCGCGACAGCGTGGGCTCAGGCCCGGGCGCGACCGAGGCCGCGCGGCGCGCGCGGGGGTCGACCCAGAGGTCGTCGACGTCGAGGACCTCCGACGCGCTGAACACCGCGGCCTGCTCCATGAGGTTGCAGAGCTCCCGCACGTTGCCGGGCCAGCGGTGGGCCTCGAGGCGCGCCACGGCGCCGGCGGTGAGCCTCCGGGCGGGCGTGCCGAAGCGCTCGGAGAAGCGACGGAGGAAGTGCTCCGCGAGGGGCCGCACGTCGCTCGGGCGCTCGCGCAGCGGGGGCATCGCCACGGCGGCGACGTTGAGGCGGTAGTACAGGTCCTCGCGGAAGGAGCCCTCGGCGACCATGGCGGACAGGTCGCGGTTGGTCGCGGCCACCACGCGCACGTCGGCCACGCGCTCGCGCCGCCCCCCGACGCGGGTGTACCGGAAGGTCTCCAGCACGCGCAGGAGGGTGACCTGCACGGCGGCGTCCATGGTGGCGACCTCGTCGAGGAAGAGCGTCCCTCGCGCGGCGATGTCGAAGCGGCCCGGGGCGGCGTCGACCGCGCCCGTGAAGGCTCCGCGCTCGTGGCCGAATAGCTCGCTCGCCACGAGGTCTGTCGGGATCGCCCCGAGGTGCGTCGGCACGAAGGGCCCCGTCGCGCGCGGCGACAGCCGGTGCAGGGCGCGCGCGGCGAGCTCCTTGCCGCTGCCGCTCTCGCCGGTGATGAGCACGGTGACCTCGCTGCGGCCGAGGCGCCGGAGCCGGTCGTAGAGCGCGAGCATCGGGGGCGACTCGCCGATGAAGCCCTCGAAGCCCTCCTCGGGCGGCGCTGGGGGTGTGGGCGCGGCCCAGGCCTCGCGCGCGGCGGCGGAGAGTCGGCCCGGGTCGAGGGGGAGGGGCACGCACGCGCGCGCGCCGCAGCGCAGCGAGCGCAGGGCGAGGTCGAGCGCGGCGGGCGGCGCGAGGGTGACGACAGGCGGGGCGCCGGGGGTCGTGGCCAGCTCGCACGAGAGCTCAAGGGCGCGCTCGCCGAGGCTGAGGTCGACCACCACGAGGCGGGTGTCGGGGTCGCGGGCCTTGGAGACCGCGGAGCGCGCCGAGGCGGCGAAGCGGGTGACGAAGCCCACGTCGCCGAGCTGCGCGCGCGCGGCGTCGAGGGTGTCGGCGTCGGCGGTCACGCAGAGGGCGCGGGCTCCGTCAGCGTGCGCGTCTCCGTTCACTTCGCTTGGCTCCTGGCGGCATCGTATCGGTTGCCGGTCGACGCCGCGCGGCCGTCGTAGGAGGAGCAACCGATGCCGACGAGGGAACGCTACGTATGGATCTGCACGAACCGCCGCCCCGACGGGCACCCGAAGGGCTCCTGCGCCGAGCGCGGGAGCGAAGAGCTTCAGAAGGAGCTGAAGAAGGCCACGGCGGGCGCGGGGCTCGCGGGGCGGGTGCGGGTGATGACCTCGAGCTGCATGGACCTCTGCGAGCACGGGGCCACGGTGATGGTGATGCCCGACGGGGTGATCCTCGGAGGGGTGACCACCGACGACGTGGCCGCCATCGTCGAGGGCGTCGCCGAGGCGGGGGGCGCGGCGCGGCACCCGGGCCTCGCGGCGAAGCGCGTGCAGGGCGACGGCGAAGGGTCGTGAACCCGCCCTCGGTCATCGTGCACGGGGGCGCGGGCGACCTCGCGCCCGAGCGCGCGGCGGGCCACGTCGCCGGGTGCGAGCGCGCGGTGACGGCCGCGCTCGAGGTGCTCCGCGCCGGGGGCAACGCGCTCGACGCCGCGCAGCGCGCGGTGGAGCTGTTGGAGGACGACCCCCGCTACAACGCCGGCCGCGGCAGCGCGCTCAACCGCGACGGGGCGGTGGAGCTCGACGCGGCGATGATGGAGGGCGCGGGCCTGCGCGTGGGCTCGGTGTGCGCGAGCCCGCCGTACCGTCACCCCGTGGCGGTCGCGCGCGCGGTGCTCGAGGCGAGGGGGCACGTCGTCTTCGCGGGCCCGGGCGTCGCGCGCTTCGCGGGCGCGCTGGGCTTCGAGGGCGCGCCGCCGGAGTCGCTCGTGACACCGGCCGCGCGCCGTCGGTGGGAGGCGGTGCGCGACGGCGTGGCCGAGGCCGGGTGGTCGGGCGGAACGGTGGGCGCGGTGGCCTTCGACGGGCTGAGCGTCGCGGCGGCGACCAGCACCGGGGGCGTGGTGAACAAGCTCCCGGGGCGCGTGGGCGACTCGCCCATCCCCGGCGCGGGGACCCGGGCCGACGACGAGGCCGGGGGCGTGAGCGCGACGGGGCACGGAGAGCCGATCCTGCGCCTGGGCGTGGGCTTTCGCGTGGTGGAGCTCCTGCGCGCGGGCGTCGACCCCGACGAGGCCGCGCGGCGCGTGATCGACCTCCTCGCGACGCGGGTGCAGGGGCGCGCGGGGCTCATCTGCCTCGACCGCTTCGGTCGTCCCGGCCGCGCGTGGAACACCCGCACGATGTCGTGGGCCTGGGGCGACCGCGAGGGCGCGCGCGGGAGCGGCGCGTGATGCGAGCCTTCGTCTGCGGCGCGGCGCTCGCGATCGGGTGCGCGGCGGCGCCCGCGCGGCCGACCGCGGCGCGTCACCGTCGCGCGTCGGGGGCGGCCGACGTGACGCCCGCGGGGGCCGAGGCGGAGTTCCGCGCGACGCTGGAGCGCGCGGGGGCGCAGGAGGCGCGGGCGACGCTCTCGGAGTGGGGCGTCGCGCTGCGGCGCGCGCAGGGGGCGCGGAGCCTGTCGGGCGACCCCGCGCCGGACGACGCCGTGTCGTCGGTGACGCCCGTGACGGTCATCGGGCGGAGCGCGGCGGCGGTGGTGCAGACCGCGTGCGGCAACGCGGCGGTGGTGGGCTTCGCGTGGCGCGACGGTCGGTGGGCCGCGGTCGACCGCGCGGCGCTGGTCGACGACGCGCGCCCGGGCGCGTGCCGAGAGACGACGGTGGCGGTCGACGCGCGCGCGGTGGAGTCGGCCGAGGTGAGGGACATCCTCGCGGTGACCACCAGCGCGTCGGAGGAGGGCGACGAGGTGCGCGACCCGGAGCTCCGGGTGTTCCACCTGGGGCGCGACGGCGCGCTCGCGCCGCGGTCCGCGGGCATCCCCATCGGCGACGAGGACCCGGCCGCGGGCACCACGCGGCGCGGCGCGTGGATCGTCGAAGAGGCGCTCCCCGCGCCGAGGGACATCTACGTCGAGCTCACGCCCGGCAGGCGCGGGCCCGGCGGCGCGACCCCGCGCAGGGAGATCGTTCGGGTGACGTACCGCCTGCGCGACGGGCGCTACACCGCCGTCGATGAAGAGCGCGTGGAGTTCCGCGACCGCGCGCCCCCGCCTCGCATCGCGGTGCCGCTCGACCGGGAGTGAGGCCCCGCGGGACGGAGCGTGCCCCGTGGGCTATCGTCGGCCCTCGATGCTTTCTCTACGCCTCCGACGGGCCCTCGGGCTCTCGGCGGCCGCTTTGGGCTTCGTCGCCGGCTGCGGCGACGACGCGCGGCCGTCGAACGACGACCACGACTCCGGGACCTACGCCGACGCGGGGGCGACCGACGGCGCCTCGTCGGGATACGCCGACGTCGCGGCGCCGCCGTGCGGGCGGGGATCGGGCCGGCTCAGGGTCGCCATCGCGCTCGACCCTGCGCTGGAGCGTCGCAGCCCCGACGTGTGGCTCGCGGTGCGCTGCGGCGCGAGCGAGACCCCCGCGCGCGTCGTGCGGTGGGACCGCTCGACCTCGCAGGTGATCGACGGTCTCGGGCCGGGCGACTACCGGGTGTTCGGATCGAGCTTCGTCGCGCCCGGCGCGTGGTCGGCGCCCGTCGCGCTCCGCGACCTCGCGACGGCGGCGGTGCCCATGACGCTCCCGTCCGAGGGCACGAGCCTCGGAGCGGTGAACTCTCCCGACCTGCGCCCCGCCGAGGGCGGCGCGTGGATGGGCCGTCGCACGCTCATGCCCGCGGGCGTCACGACGGCCGTGGGCGTGCTCGAGGTGACGGTGGTGCCGTCGCCCGCGACCTCCACCGTCTCGGTGCAGGCCGTGGTGCGGAACAACTGCACCGCCTCGTGCCCGACGGTGGTGCTGCACTCCGTCGAGGTGCGCACGCTCGACCAGGGCGAGCCCGTCGGCCTCGCCGTGGGCCGCTTCGCCGG
Source organism: Polyangiales bacterium (assembly GCA_041389825.1). Lineage (GTDB taxonomy): Bacteria > Myxococcota_A > Polyangia > Polyangiales > JAEYZO01. Next base: position 55,600 of record JAWKRC010000032.1, read on the forward strand.
CACCGACCCGCTGGCCCCGGGAGAGAGCGCGACGCTGCCGCAGGCCCTCACCCTCGCGGGGCGCGTCCCCGACGGGCGCTACGGGGTCGAGGTGTCGCTGCTCGGCCAGGTGTCGACCACCGCGAGCAACGCGCGTCCCTGAGCGCGCGCGGCGGGAGGCGTGGTCGTAGACACGACCGCAGCCGGCGGCGGTAGACGCCACGGCAGAGAGAACACACCAAGCCGATGAGCGACGATCTCCCGCGCCCTGCACGCCCGCGCCCAGGCGCGCGCATCCCCGGCAGGTGAACAGCCCCGTGCGCGCCTTCCGCGCGGTGGGCGGCGGCCCGGTGTACATCGCCCGCGGAGAGGGCCCTACGTGTGGGGGCGCCGACGGGTCTCCTTCCACATCGACTACGTGGGCTCGTGGGGCCCGATGATCCTCGGCCACGCGAACCCCGAGGTGGTGAGGGCCATCACCGACGCGGCGCAGCGCGGCGCCTCCTTCGGGGCGCCCACCGAGCGCGAGGTGGAGTTCGCCAGGAGCCATCTGCGAGCGCCTCCCCTCGGTGGAGATGGTGCGCCTGTGCAGCAGCGGCACCGAGGCGTGCATGAGCGCGCTGCGCCTCGCGCGGGGCTTCACCGGCCGCGACAAGGTGCTGAAGTTCGAGGGCTGCTACCACAGCCGCCCGGATTTTCTCCTCGTGAAGGCGGGCAGCGGCGCGGCGACGCTGGGCGTGCCCGACAGCGCGGGCGTGCCGAGCGACACGGCGCGCAACACCCTCACCGCCCGCTACAGCGACCTCGACGGCGCGCGGGCGCTCTTCGACGCGCACGGCCCCGACATCGCCGCGGTGATCGTCGAGCCCCGTCGTGGGGAACATGGGCTGCGTGCCGCCCGACGAGGGCTTCCTCCAGGGCCTTCGCGCGCTCTGCGACCAGCACGGCGCGCTCCTCGTGCTCGACGAGGTGATGACGAGGCTTTCGTGGGGCGCGGCGGCGCGCAGGGGCGCTACGGGGTGAAGCCCGGCCTCACCACGCTGGGCAAGGTGGTCGGCGGCGGCCTGCCCCTCGCGGCCTTCGGAGGCCGCCGCGACGTGATGTCGAAGCTCGCGCCCCTCGGCCCGGTCTATCAAGCTGCGGCACGCTCAGCGGGAACCCCGTCGCCACCGCCGCGGGCCTCGCGACACTGAAGCTCCTCGACGCGCCCGGGCTTCTACGAGCGCCTCGAGACCGGCGCCGCGCTCGAGGCGGGCCTTGCGGTCGGCCGCGGCGCGCGCGGGCGTCACGGTCACCGTGCAGCGCGTCGGCGCGATGTGGACAGTGTTCAACAACCCCGTCTCCGGTGCGCGACTGGCAGGGGGCGTCGTCGAGAGCGACACCGCGGCCTTCGCGCGCCTGGCGCACCGCGAGATACTCTCGCGCGGCGTGTACCTGCCGCCGTCGCAGTGCAGGCCGCGTTCCACTCGGTGACGCGACGTCGACGTCGTGCGAGAGACCCTCGCCGCGGCCAGGCCTCCTTCGCCGCCTGCGCGGGTCGGCGTGAGCCGCGCCGTCGTCGCGGTGCTCAACCCCGGCGGCGGCGGCGCGGTGCGAAGGCGACGCGAGGAGCCGTCGCGGCGGCCCTGCACGCGGCGGGCGTCAGGGCGCGCGTCGAGGTGCTCTGCGACGGCGACCCCGCCTCCCTCGCGCGCGCGCGAAGCTGATGCGCGCGGGCGCTGAGGTCGTGGTGGCTTGCGGCGGAGACGGCACCGTCTCGGCCGTCGCGGGCGCGCTCGTCGACACGCCCGCCGCGCTCGGGATCATCCCCCGCGGCACGGCGAACTCCGTCGCGGCGGCACCAAGGCGTGCCGAGCGACCTCGAGAGTGCGTGCGCGGTGATCGCGTCGGGCCGCGCCGGTTGGCTGCCGCGCGGGTGGCGGGTCGCACCATGGTGCTGATGGCGACCATCGGCCTTCACGCGCGGGCCGTGACCGAGGCCGCCGGCGACAAGGCCGCGCTCGGCGTGCTGGCCTACGTCACGAAGGGCGTCGAGGTGGCCGCGTCGGGGGAGTCGTTCACCGCGACGGTGCGCGCCGACGAGGTGGGCGCGGTGACGCTGCGGCTGAGCTCGCTCACCGTCGCCAACCTCGCGCCGCCGCACTCGCTGCTCGCGCAGGGGCCCGACGCGCTGCGGCCCGACGACGGCAAGGTCGACGTGACGATGGTGTCCTTCGAGGGGCTCATCGAGGCGGCGGTGACGGCGGCGCACCTCCTGCGCTCGGCGCTCGTGGGTGAGCCCGCGACGCGAGAGAACGTGGCGTGGTTCCGCGCGGCGAGGGTGACCGTCGAGGCCGATCCGCCGCAGGCGCTGATGGTCGACGGAGAGGCCGTGGGAGAGACGCCCTTCACGGTCGAGGCGCGGCCGCGGAGCTTGAGGGTGCTGGTGCCCTCGGGCGAGGGCTGACGGTCACTGCTGCGAGGGCTGCTTCGCGAGGAGGTCCGCGAGCTCCATCGCGTGCTCCTCCTCGGTCGCGAGGATCGACTCGAGCATCCGCTTGGTGGTGGTGTCGCGGTCGCCGATGTAGCGGATCATCTCGGCGTACGACTCCACGGCGATGCGCTCGGCGATCAGGTCTTCGCGGATCATGTCGCGCAGGGTGGTGCCCTCGACGTACTCCGAGTGCGAGCGCGAGGTGAGGCCCGCGGGGTTGAGGTCGGGCTCGCCGTTGAGCTGGGTGATCCGCTGCGCGATCTGGTCGGCGTGCGCCTGCTCCTCGTTCGCGTGCTGGAGGAACTCGTCGGCCACCGCCTGCGACTCGAGGCCCTGGGCCATGAAGTAGTGGCGCTTGTACCGCAGCACGCACACCACCTCGGTGGCGAGCGCGACCTGCAGGAGCTCGATCACCTTCTCCCGGTCGGCGCCGTAGTTCTCCGTCACCGCCCCCTTCTCGATGTTCTGCCGCGCGCGCTCGCGAAGCGTCTTCACGTCCGTGAGGAACGCCCCCTCGGGCTTCGATGCCATGGTGACCTCCGTTTCGTTTGCGGAGCGTTGCGCCCGACAATCGGGGCCTCCGTCTGCCCGTGAGAGGCACTTCGCGGGGCGCGCGTCTCGACGCCACGCGGCCCTGGTCTCGGGCCCTCGGGCTGTGTCATCGTCGCCGCGACCTGTGATGCGCGCGCGACACGACCGCCGCCGCGCTCGTCGCCCTCTCCCTGGCGGCGGCTGCTCCGACGAGCCGAGGCGCCTCTGCGAAGACGCGACGGTGAGCGACCAGCCCGCGGTCGACGTCGGCCGCGACGCCGGGCCCGAAGCGTCCCTCGACGTCGCGGGCGACCTCGGCGATTTCGACGCGGGCCTCGACGCCGCCGAGGCGGGCCTCGACGCCACGATCGACGCCGGGCCCCGCGACGTGGTGAGCGAGCCCCTCGTGCGCCTCTGCATGCGCAACGACGAGTGCGGCTCGCCCGCGCTCTACTGCAACGGCCCCGGCTGCGGCGCCGCGGGCTTCTGCGTGCCGCGCCCAGCCGCGTCGAGCTGCGACACGGGCTCCGACGCGGGGGGAGAGCGGGTCTGCGGCTGCGACGGGATGAGCTACCCGAGCCTGTGCGCCCTGCAGCTCGCGGGCGAGCGCCTGCGCGCCGTCGGAGACTGCCCGCGGGATTGACCGCCCGCGCCGGGCGCGCACACCTTTGGCCGCCATGGCGTCGATGCTCACCGCGATCCGGGACCTCGACCGGCTGCGCGAGATCGTTCTGGTGCTCACGCGCCACGGCTTCGGCGAGGTGGTGCAGCGCGTGGGCCTCGACGGCCTGCTCGCGACGAAGGGGCAGCCGAGCGAGCTGCGTACGGAGTCGCTCGGGCAGCGCGTGCGCTTCGTGCTGCAAGACCTCGGGCCGTCGTTCGTGAAGCTCGGGCAGATCGCGTCGACGCGCGCCGACCTCCTGCCGCCCGAGGTGATCGCCGAGCTCAAGCTCCTGCAAGACGACGTGCGGCCCGTGCCCTGGGACGACATCAAGGCCGAGGTCGAGGCCGAGCTCGGCGGCCCGTGGACGGACTTCTACACCCGCCTCGACGAGCGGCCCCTCGCGAGCGCCTCCATCGCGCAGGTGCACCGCGGCAAGATCCGCGACCCCGAGGGCGAGGGCGAGCTCGACGTCGCCGTGAAGGTGCAGCGGCCGCGCATCCAGGCCGTGGTGGAGCGCGACGTCGACCTCCTCTACTGGTTCGCGCGCGCGGTGGAGCGCGCGATGCCCGAGGCGCGGCGCTACTCCCCCGTCGACCTGGTCACCGAGTTCGACCGCTCGATCAAGGCCGAGCTCGATTTCGTGCAGGAGGCCGAGCACGCCGAGCGCTTCGCCAAGAACTTCGAGGGCGACCCTCGGGTGCGCTTCCCGAAGGTGTACCGGGCGCTCTCGGGCAAGCGCCTGCTCACCCTGGAGTTCTTCGACGGCAAGCGCCTCTCCGACGCGATGCGCGACGGGAGCGTCGACGGCCGCGCGGTGGCGCACGCCTCCGTCGGCGTGGTCATCAAGATGATCTTCGAAGACGGCTTCTTCCACGCCGACCCGCACCCCGGGAACATCATGCTCCTGGGCGATCCGTCGGAGCCCGTGATCGGCCTCCTCGACCTCGGGCTCGTCGGGCACCTCTCGGGCCCGATGCGCGACCGCGCGCTCGACCTCATGGTGGCCGCCGCGCGCGAAGACTTCTCCGCCGTGGCCGACGCCCTGCACGCCCTCGGTCGACCCACGCGCAAGGTCGACATGAACGAGTTCCGCAAGGACGTCGAGACCCTGGGGCGCAAGTACATGGGCCGCCCGCTGGGCGAGATCGAGCTCGCGGCGCTGGTGCGCGACCTCATCTGGGGCGCGGTGAAGCACGGCATCGACATGCCGCCCGACTTCATGCTCGTGGGCCGCTCGCTGATGACCATGGAGGGCACGGGACGTCAGCTCTGCCCCGACCTCGACGTGCTCGCCGAGGCCAAGCCCTATTTCTTCAGGCTCGTCGCGCGGAGGTACTCGCCCGAGCGCCTCGCCGACGATTTCGTGAAGACCGCGCTGCGCATGACCGGGATGGCGGGTCAGGCGCCCGAGCAGTTGAGCGAGATCCTCGAAGACCTGCGCAAGGGGCACCTCTCGTTCAAGACCACCGACCCGTCGCAGCCCATGGCGCTCGACCGGTTGGGGCGCAGGGTCTACGTCGGGCTCACCGTCGCGTCGCTGGTGCTGGGCGGCGCGCTGGTGCTCGCGTCGGGCAGGCTCCCGTGGGTGGGCGTCGCGATGCTCGCCCTCGCGGCGTGGACCGCGGCGGCGCACGTGGTGAGGGACTGGTGGCGCGCGCTACGACGTTGAGCCGTCGTCGGCGTCGTCCTCGTCGTCGAGGAGGGTGAAGCGCACTTCGTCTTCGCTCGCGGGGACCCGGTCGGGGGGCGGGAACTGCGACGGCGTGGCGAGGCCCTCGGTGAGCATGCGGAGGTACACCTGGGCGGGGCGGCAGTCGGGGTCGAGCTCCAGGGCGCTCTTCCACGCGGCCTCGGCGTCGTCGTTGCGGCGCAGACCGAAGTACGACAGCCCCAGCGCCACGCGCGCGGGGACGTACTTCGGCGCGATGGTCACCGCGACCTCGAGCTGCTGCACCGCCGCGGCGGGGTCTCCGTCAGCGCGCAGCGCCAGCGCGAGGCGCGTGCGCAGGTCGCTGAACTCGGGGCAGAGGTTCAGGGCCTTGAGGTACTCCTCGGCGGCCTCGGTCCAGAGGTTGAGGGCCTCGTAGGCGCGGGCCACGCCCGCGTGGAGGTTCGCGAGCTTGCCGCGCGCGTAGGGGTCGACCCGCTCGCCGACGCGGGAGCGCGTGGTGATCGCGCGCACGACCTTGCGCGCCTCGCGGTAGCGCCCGAGCTCGTTGCAGGTGATCGCGAGGTTGAGCGCCGCCTCGGTGTAGTCGGGGTTGAGCTTCAGCGCGGCCTCGAACTGCGCGCGGGCCTCGGCGAATCGTCCTTGTCGTGCAGCACCACGCCGAGCATGTAGTGGGCGTCGGGCAGGTCGTCGCGGGCCGCGAGCACCGCGCGCACGTGAGGCTCCGCCGCGGACCAGTCGTCGCTGCGAGAAGTGCTCTCGGGCGAGGGCGAGGTGCGTCTTGATGGCTTCGTCCACGGTCGCGGCTCCGTCTTCCCCGCAGGGCGGTGGTCAGCTGACCGCCGCGCCGGGTGGGCGCGGGGCGCGTGCGCTCGGGGTCGAGGCCGAGGGGTCGTCGACGTCCCGCGGCGGTACGCCGACGCGTCGACGGGCACCGTCGGGCCCGCGCCGACGCGCGCGAGAAAGCCCGCGCCGCCTCGGCCTCGGGCGTGCGCAGGTGCATCCTCGACGACCTGCTGAAAGGCCTCGCGGGCCTCGCGGCTGCTGGCCCGTGCGGAGGTAGATCTCCCCGAGCTGCACGAGCGCGCGGGCTCGCGGCCCGAGCCCTCGAAGTTCACCGCGATCACGCCGAGCAGGCGGTGGATCGCGGCGGTCCACCGGTCGCGCGAGGCGTAGAAGCTGGCGACGTAGAGCTCGTGGTTGGCGAGGGTCTCGCGCACCTGGCGGTGCAGCCTGCGGGCCTCGGCGATGTGGTCGCTGTCTTCGTGGTCGCGGATGAACCTCGCGAGGGCGCTGTCGGCGTCGCGCGCCGACGAGAGGTCGCGCTCGTAGCTGGGCGGCACGAGGAGCCAGTCGTCGGGCATCTGCGCGACGTAGCACTTCGCGATCATGAACTGCGCGTGGGCCACCTCGGTCTGCGTCGGGTGGTAGCGGATCCAGCTCCGGTACGCGCTGAGCGCGTCGCTGTAGCGCTCCTGGTGAAAGGCCACGTCGGCGAGGCGGAGCTCGGCCATCCAGCCCCAGCGCGAGGAGGAGTAGTCGCGCTTCACGGCCTCGAAGAGCTCTTGGGCCTCGGGCCACTCCTCGTCGCGGAAGCGCTCCATCGCCGACTCGTAGGCCTGCCGGGCCTCGTCGGCGTAGCGCATGGCCGAGCGGGGCTGTTGGGTCGAGGCGCAGGCTTCGAGGGCGAGCGCGCAGACCAGCACGAAGCGGCCGCGCCCTGCCCGACGGGCGGTGGACATCGCGCGGGAACCTACCCGATGCCCCACGCCCGCCGCAACGCGCGCGGCCCTACGGTCAGCGACCCGAGAGCGTGCGGCCGGAGAAGAAGGGCCACACCCGCTGCGCCCAGTTCGTGGGGACGGCGTGGCCCTCGCCGTTGAAGAGCTCGGTGGTCACGTCGGCGCCCACGGCGCGCAGTCGCGACTCGAGGGTGCAGGTGTAATAGACCGACACCAGCGGGTCGGAGGTGCCGTGCGAGAGGTAGCCCGGGGGCATCCGCCCGTCGGTGGCGACGGCGATGGGCAGCTCGGCGCCCGAGCACCCGCACCACCCGCCGCGGGTGGCGAGGGTCGCGCAGGTGGTGCCGTTGCCCTGGAACGAGCACGACGCGCGGCGCGCGCAGCGCACGAGGCCCGCGGAGTTCTCCGCGAAGGCCGCGACGCGGTCGCGCAGGAGCGTGGCGGCGAACTGAGCGAAGAAGCCCCCCGACGAGTGCCCCATGAGGTACACGCGCTCGGGGTCGACGTTGTACACGCGCCGCGCCTCGACGAGGATCGCGCGCACCAGCAGCACGTCGGGGTTGTGGTTCGGGTCGGGGTCCGTCTCGGTCTCCCAGTAGGTCTCTTCGGTGGCGTGGTCGAAGTCGCCGTGGCCGATCCAGCGCGAGGTGGGCGCCGCGACGATGACCCCCTCGGCGTTCGACAGCGGCACCGCGTTCGACTCGGTCATCGCGACGGAGCCGTCTCCGTTGGTGCCGTGGAAGAGCACGATGAGCGCGGGGCTCGCGGGCGCCGACGTGGGCACGTTGAGCACCACCTGGCGGCTCTGCCCGGCGACGTTGAGGTTGCGCGTGAAGCGCCCGGTGCGAACGGTGAAGGTGCCGGAGTAGGCGACGGGGTCGTCGCTGGGCGTGCCCATGCCCGAGTCGATCGGGCCGGTGTCCAACGGCCCGGTGTCGATAGGACCGGTGTCGAGGGGGCCGGTATCGAGGGGCCCGTGTCGCGCGGTCCGGTGTCCATCGGCCCGGTGTCTCGGGGGCCCGTGTCCATGGGTCCCGCGTCGCGCGGTCCCGTATCCATCGGCCCGGTGTCGCGCGGTCCGGTGTCGAGGGGGCCGTGTCGCGCGCTTTGGCGTCCATCGGCCCCGTGTCCATCGGACCTGTGTCGATGGGACCAGCGTCGAAGGCGTCCGCGTCGGCGACGCCGACGTCGAGCGGTCCCGCGCGTCGATGTCGGTCGCGTCGGCGATCACGATGGGCGCGTCGAGCACCGCGACCCCGCCGTCGTTCGCGGCGTCGACCACCATCAGCGGAACGTCCGCGCGCGCGTCGACCGCCCCACGGTCGAGGGGAACGCGCCCGCGTCTCGCCCCGCGTCGACGTCGACCACGTCTTCGCCGCTGATGGGGAGCGCGCCCGCGTCGCCGTCGAGGGCGGCCAGGTCGGCCCCGCACCCGACGACGAACAGTGACGTGAGAAGCAACCAGCGAGGACGACGGGCATCGAAGGCTCCTGCGCCACCGGCGCGGAGCGAACCCTACGCGGGTCGGGGTGGTGAAACCCCGACCCCGTGACCTCACCCGCGCGGCGTCACGCTCACACCGAGATCGCGCCCTTGCGGAACTCGCTCGACGCGATCTTCACGTTCACCACCGCGGGCTGACCGCGCGTGTCGGCCGCCTCGAAGGCGCGGTCGAGCGCGGGCCCGAGACCCGCGGTCGTCTCGACCCACTCGCCGTGGCACCCGAGCGCCTTCGCGACGTCTTCGTAGTGCGTGTACGCGAGGCCCGTCGCCACCGCGCGCTCCTCGCCGAAGAACTCCACCTGACCGCGGCGGATCTGCGTCCACGCGGCGTCGTTGCCGATGAGGCACACCACGGCGATGCCCTGCCGCGCCATCGCCTCGAGCTCCATCGCGTGCAGCCCGAACGCCCCGTCGCCGTAGACCACCACCACGCGAGACTTCGGCCGCGCGAGCTTCGCCGCCATCGCGTAGCCCGGTCCCACGCCGAGCGTCCCGAGCGGACCCGGGTCCATCCAGAGGCCCGGTCGGCGCACGCGCAGCACGTAGGCGGCCGTCGCGACGAAGTCTCCGCCGTCGCCGATCACCAGCGTGTCGTCGTCGACGTAGCGGTCGAGCTCCTTGCACACGCGCAAGGGGTTCGGCGGGTCGCTCTCGACCTCCATCTCCTTGGCCATCTTCGCCCGCGACTTGTCCTCCGCCGCGCGGATGCCCGCGATCCAGCCCGAGCGGTCGGGCTGCGACTTCGACAGGCCCTCGGCGATGGCGCGCAGCGCGAGGCCGGTGTCAGAGACCAGCCCCACCTCGACGCCGCGGTTGTGACCGATGGTGGTCGCGTCGCGGTCGACCTTGATGACCTTGGTGCTCGCCCCCCACGTGGGCTCGCGCCCGTAGTCGACGCGGAAGTCGAAGGGCGTGCCGCACATCAGCACTACATCGGCCGACGCGAGCGCCGCGCGGCGCGAGCGGCTGAAGCCGCAGGGGTGATCGGGCGGAAGCGCTCCGCGGGCCATGCCGTTCACGAAGGTCGGCATCGGCGCGCGCTCCAGGAGGTCGAGGAGGGCCTTCTGATCCCGGCTCCAGTGGAGCTGGCTGCCGACGATGAGCGCGGGCCGCTCGGCCTTGTCGAGGAGCTCGATGGCGCGCGCGAGCTCCGTCGGGTCGGGCGCGGGCTGCGCGAGCGTGCGGCTCATCGTGGGGTCGGCCCAGTCCTCGACGTCGGCGAAGCCCATCAGCACGTCGAGGGGCATCTCGAGGTACACGGGCCCCGGCACGCCCGACATCGCCACGCGAAAGGCCGTGCTCACGTACTCGGGCAGGCGGTCGGTCTGGAGCACCCGGTACGAGGCCTTGGTGACGCTCTTCACCAGGTCGATGTGGTTCATGTCCTGGAGCGATCCCCGGTCGGTGAGGATCGCGGCCCCGCGCCGCCGATGCACACCAGCGGCACGCCCGCGCGCTGCGCGTTGGCGAGCCCCGTCACCACGTCGGTCACGCCCGGCCCCGCGGTCACCGCGCACACGCCGGGCTGGCCCGTCACGCGCGCCCAGCCGTCGGCCGCGTGGCCCGCGGTCTGTTCGTGGCGCACGTCGACGACCCTGATGCCCACGTCGAGGCAGCCGTCGTAGATGTTCTGGATGTGCCCTCCGCACAGGGTGAAGATGTGAGAGACGCCCTCTCGCTTCAGCGCCTCGGCCACCAGACGTCCACCGTGAGCCATCATCGCGGGATCCTCCGTGCGTGAGCCCTTCGCGGGCGGCGCGCACGGTACACGAGGGGTGCAGAGTCGCGCGACGGGCTTCGCGTGGCCCTGATCGTGCTTGACGCGTCGCGTCGGGGGCACTAACCACTGAATCGCCATTCAGCGCGCGCCGTTCCGCGCGCGTCGCACCGTCACACCGCACCGCTTTCTGGAGGACACCCGTGTCGCAGGCGATCAACCGCTACAAGGCCGACCTTCGCGAGATCACGTTCGTGCTGTTCGAGCAGTTCCGCATCGGAGAGACGCTGGGCAAGGAGCCCTTCGCGCACTGGGGCGAAGAGGAGGTGAAGGAGACGCTCAAGGGCGTGTACCGCTTCGCCACCGAGGTGCTCGGTCCGCTCAACGGTGTCGGTGACCAGGGCTGCAAGCTGGTCGACGGTCGGGTGGTGACCCCGCCGGGCTTCAAAGAGGCGTGGAAGGCGCTCTACGAGCAGGGCTGGAAGGCGCTGGGCGTACCCGTCGAGGTCGGCGGGATGGGCGCGCCGCACGCGGTGGTGGCGATGGGCGAGGAGCTTCTGTCGGGCTCCAACTGCGCGTTCAACATGTACCCGGGGCTCTCCTTCGGCGCGGCGGAGCTGATCTGGCAGTGCGCGACGGACGAGCAGCGCGCGCGCTACGCCGAGAAGATGTTCAACGGCACCTGGGGCGGAACGATGTGCCTCACGGAGCCGCACGCGGGCAGCGACGTCGGCATGGCGCGCTCGTCGGCGAAGAAGAACGCCGACGGCACCTACTCGATCCGCGGCACGAAGATCTTCATCTCGTCGGGTGACCAGGACATCACCGACAACGTGGTGCACCTGGTGCTCGCGCGCGTCGAGGGCGCGCCCGAGGGCACGAGGGGCCTGTCGCTGTTCATCGTCCCCAAGGTGAAGGTGAACGCCGACGGCTCGCTGGGCGAAGACAACGACGTGAAGGTCGGCTCCATCGAGCACAAGATGGGGATCAACGGCTCGTCGACCTGCGTGCTGAACTTCGGCGAAGACGGCCGGTGCACCGGCGAGCTGGTGGGCGGCGTCGAGAACATCGGCATGAGCCAGATGTTCAAGATGATGAACGGCGCGCGCATCGCGGTGGGCATCCAGGGCCTCGCGCTCGCGAGCACGGCGTACCTCAACGCGCTGGAATACGCGAAGGACAGGAAGCAGGGCGCCAGCATCACCCGCTGGAAGGACCCGACCGCCCCGCGCGCGTCGATCATCGAGCACGCCGACGTCCGCCGGATGCTCCTGGAGATGAAGGCCAAGGTCGAGGGCATCCGCGCGCTGATCGTGAAGCTCGCGACGCACGTCGACCGGGCGCACCTCACGAAGGGCGTCGACGACGAGCAGCACGCCTACCACATGGGTCAGGTCGAGCTCCTGACCCCGATCGTGAAGGCCTACGCGTCGGACCAGGCCTTCCGCGTGTGCGAGATGGCGATCCAGACCTACGGCGGCGCGGGCTACACCAAGGACTACCCGGTGGAGCAGTACTGCCGCGACGCGAAGATCTTCTCGATCTACGAGGGCACCAACCACATCCAGTCGATGGACCTCGTGGGGCGCAAGCTCGGGCAGAACGGCGGCGCGCACACGCAGCAGCTCCAGAGCGACATCGCGAACTTCGTGGGCGCGAACAGCGACCACCCGACGCTGGGCCCGGGCGTGAAGGTGCTCGGCGAGGCGCTCGAGGCCCTGGGCGGGTCGGTGATGCGGCTGCTCGGGTGGTTCCAGAGCGGGCAGATCCAGATGGTGCCGCTGGTGTCGACGCGCTTCCTCGAGATGCTCTCCGAGGTGGTGGTGGGCTGGCTGCTCCTCGACGCGGCGAAGATCGCCGAGGACGCGCTGCCGAACGTCGCCGAGGGTCACCCCGACCGCGCGTTCTACGAGGGCAAGCGCCACGCGGCGCTCTACTACGCCCGCAACGTCCTGCCGGGCGTGGCGCACAAGGCGCAGATCCTCGCCGACGCCGACTCCAGCGCGCTCGACATCCCCGACGCCGCCTTCGCGACGGTCTGACCTCGCACCCCCCGGAGCGAGCGCGCGGTGACCCGCCGCGCGCCGCTCTCCCCCTCTCTCCGCTACCGCCGCCGCTGCCGCACCGGCTGCTCCAGCGCGCGCAGGGCCTCTTGCACCGCGTTGCGGTCGATGGGGCCGTTGCCGCCGAGGGCCGCGTTCAGGAAGCGCCGCGCCGAGGGGCGGTCGTTCTCGTCGGCCGCGACCATCCCGCGCAGCGCGAGGGCCTCGGCCATCTGCGGGTTGTCGCTCAGGATCCGGTCGAGGTAGGCGCGCGCGAGCGCGTTCTGGTGCGTGCGGTGCGCGAGGCGGGCGGCGCGCATCCGGGCGTACTGGCTCCCCGGCGCGCGGTCGATGGCGTGGTCCCACTGCTCCATCGCCTCGGTGTCGCGGTCGGTGTGCTCCATCACGTCGGCGAGGCCCATGTACGCCTGCGCGTCGGTGCCCACCTGCTCGATGGCGCGACGGAAGTGCGCCTCGGCGTCGGTCCACCGCTCGGCGCCCGCGAGCGCCTGGCCCAGCGCGGTCTGCACGCCCGGCTGCGTGGGAGACAAGCGCGCGGCCTCTTCGAGGATGGGAAGCGCCTGCGCGTGCGCGCCCGTTCCGACGAGCGCCTCGCCGTACGCGCCGAGGGCCTCGGCCCAGTGCGGCCGGTCCGCCGACGCGCGCTGGAGAAAGGGCAGCGCCTCGGTCGCGTTCCCTCGACGACGCAAGAGGAAGCGCCCGAGCGCGAGCGCCGCGGCGGGGTCGGTCGGGTCGGTCGCGACCGCGCGTCGGTACTGGGCCTCGGCGTCGTCGGGGCGCTGCGCGATCTCCTGCAACGCAGCGAGACCTAGGAAGGGCTCGGCGCGGCCGGGGAGGAGCTGCGACGCGGCGTTGTAGGCGTTCGTCGCCGCGCTCACGTCGGACATCAAGCGCCGGGCGTCGGCGAGGGCGAGCTGGTACTCGCCGTCGCTCGACCCCTGCGACTGGGCGGCGTTGAGCTCGCGGTTGGCGAGGGCGACGCGGTTCCAGACGAGGTCGGCGCGGGCGCGGCACACGCGCTGACGGAAGGCCGGCGTGACGTTGCGGCACGCGGCTTCGGCGGGGCGAAAGCTGCCCTGGTCGAAGCGCACCTGGGCGATCTCCCACATCGCGTCGGGGCGCACCGCCCGGTCACGGATGGCGTTGAGCACGCGCACGGCCTCGTCGAAGCGACCAGCGCGGCGCAGGGCGCGACCGAGGCGCAGGCGCGAGGCCGGGTCGGTGGAGGAACGGAGCCCGTCGAGGGCCGACTCCTGCGCGGAGGAGACCGCGGGGAGCGCGACGAGGGCGAGGGCGAGGGCGAGGGCACGCATGGCGGGAAAGGACCTCCGTAAGGGCGATGGGCGACGCTAGCGCAGTCGGTGGACGCGCCGCCAACGGAGCGCTCAGACGGCGTCGAGGTCGAGTTTCGTCACCCGAGGGTGCGAGAGCGCATCGACGAGCGCGGGCTTGGGGTGGATCAACAGCGGCAGGTGGCTCCCCGCGAGGAAGGGCGCGTCCCACCCGCCGTCGCCCATGCCCAGGGCAGGGGCCAGTCTCCCGCCGCGGTGAGGGCCTCGACCTTGCGGTGAAAGACCGGGATCTGCACCGCGAGGGTGGGCCTCGCCCATCCGTCGACCGCGTCGAGCTCCCCGCCCGAGACGCGCGCCGCGGAGAGCCCCGCGCGAGCGAGGGCCACGCGCACGAGCGACCCGAGGCTCGCCGTCACGACGTGCACGACGAAGCCGTCGCGAGCGAGGGCGTCCATGAGCGCGCGCACGGCGGGGCGGACGCGGTCGATCACGGCGTCGGCGGCGCGGGCGTAGAGAAGCTCCAGGTCGGCGAGGGGACGGTCGGCGACGGAGACCGCTTGCAGGACGCACATGGCCTCGACGGCGATGTGCCCGGCGGCGTAGCGCTCCATGAGCGCCTCGGCGAGCGCGAGGGGGTCGTCGGGGGGGGCGGTGAGGTAGTGCGCTCCCGCGGCGCGGAGGGCGTCGAGGCCCTCGCCGCGAAAGTCGCGGTCGCGGGCGACCTGCATGAAGAGGGTGTCGCCGACGTCGCCTTCCCAGAGGGTGCCGTCGGCGTCGGTGGCGATGACCCGGGTGAAGCCGTCGGGCGCGCCGAGGACGAGGTCGCGCGCGCCGTCGACGGTGAGCACAGGGAGCGAAGGGCGGGGAGCGGCGGTCATCGGGCGGTGAGGATAGTCCGTGGCGCGGACTTCAGTCCTGGGTGGCCGTGAGCGCCTGCACCCGCTTGGCGACGGCGATGAGCGTGAGCGAGCACGGCTCGCACCCGCCCCCGCAGCACCGCGGCCACTGCGCGCGCGGCATGGTCAACAGCGGTCGCACCAGAGAGCGGTACCAGCGCTGGAGCCCGACCTCGTCGCTGGCGCGCTCGATGGCCTCGTCGATCGTCACGCCCCGCGTGTAGTGCGCGTCCAGGGCTGAACGCAACCACCACCAGCCCTGGTGCTCCTCCAGCACCAGCCCTGGAGGTCGCGCCACCCTTCGCCGGTGCCGGAGTCGTCCCGGCCTGGAGCCCAGCGCCTTCATGCCTGGAGGTCCCGTACCTCCAAGGCTGGAGGTCGACCGACCCCTCCCTGGTCGTCGGCATACCCCTCCCTGGTCGTCGGGTACCCCTCCCGGGTAGCCCGCGGACGAATTCGAGAAACCCCGCGACACCCCGCTTCGAGGACACGCGCGAACCCCACCGGAGTCCGCGCCATGCCCCACGACCAGCACGCACCCGCCGCGACCTTCGCCGCCGCCCTCGCGGAGATCACCCGCTACGCCCGCCGTCGCGCGCCCACCGACGCCCACGCCGACGACGCCGTGCAAGACGCCATGGTGAGGCCCTCGCGCGCCCCGAGCGCTTCGACCCCGCGCGGGGAACGCCGCCGCGTGGCTCACCGAGCTCACGCGCCTCGAGCTCCTCTCCGCGCGGCGCGACCGCCAGCGCCACCCGAGCGAAGCACTCGACCCCCTCGCAGTGGGGGCGAACGACAACGCGCGGGACGTCCTCGCGCTCCTCGCGCTGGAGCGCTGCCTCGACGCGCTCGACCCGCTCGACCGCGCGCTGGTCGTGGGACGGACCATCGAGGAGCGCTCCTGGGCCGAACTCTCCGCGGAGCTCGAACGGCCCGCGCACGTTCTCCAGCACAGCCTCGACCGCGTGCTGGCCTCGCTGCGCGCGGCGTGTCTGCGCGGTGGTCTCCGGCCGACGACCGAATCCGAGGTCGCGACGTCGATTTCGTCCGAGAAGTCTCCTCGTCGCGCCCAGGGGGAGTGAGCGCGACGCGCGGCGGCCGGTGGTCGGTCGCCCCAGGAGCGCGCTCGAGGTCCACGCACCATGTCCACTCGCAAGCCTGTCTCTTCCGTGTCCGTCACCATCCACACCACCGCCGAGGTCGACATCGACGACCGCGCCCGAGGCGTCACCGCGCAGCTCGACGGGTTGATGACCTCGTGGCCGCCGCTGGTCCGGCTCGACGCCGTACGGCGCCGCGACGCGAGCAAGCGCACCGCGCTGATCCTCGCGAAGCCCATGGGGGTTCTGCTCGACGTGCTGGTCACCGCGCCCGAGCCTGAGGGCAGCGCGCAGCACCGCGAGTGGAAGCGCCTGCGCGGCGCCTTCGACGCCATCGGCGGTCAGGACGGCGGCGACGACCCCGAGCGCTTCGAGGCCGAGTCGCTCCACGCGCGGGTCCGGCGCATCCGCGCGCAGCAGGCCCTGGCCGACCGGCTGGAGCTCATCGCGCGTCGGTTGCGCGACGACTCGCTTGCGCGGGCGGAGGGGTTGTCGAAGCCCTTCGAGCAAGCGCTCCAGCTCGCCCGCACGCTCTTCCACGGCGACTTCGCCTCGCCGCTCGCCCCGGTGATGGACGCCCTGCGCGCCATGACCGCCTCGGCCCGCAAGCCCGCCCCCGCCGAAGAAGCGGAGGAGGGTGACGCGACGGAGGAGACCGACGCGACGACGGAGAAGGAGGCGGACGCGAAGGGCGCGTGATCCCAGCCGCGATCGACAGGCCCGTGTCGGCGCGACGAAGCGCGGGCACGGGCCTTCGACGTCGGAGCGGGGGCGCGACCTGCCGCGATGCCTCGCGGTGGTGGTCAGCGCGGCGACCGTCGGGGCATCGGCTCGACGGACGGGCACGACGCCATGGGGTACGCTTTGATGATGTCGGCTCGCTTCCGTTCTCTCGCGCAGGCGGCGTTGGAGTTAGACCCCGCTGAGCGGCTGCAGCTCGCGTCGGAGCTGATCGCCAGCGTCGAGGGGCCGACCGATCCCGCGTGGTCCTCCGCGTGGTCCACCGAGTTGGAGCGCCGGGTGGACGCGGCGGATGGGTCGGAGGAGCGCGGTCGTTCTTGGGACGACGTGCGCGCCGACCTGCTCCGACGCCTGGCTGGGGCGTGACCCGCTACGTCGGCGGTCGAATCGCGAGCGCCGCGTCGCCGTCGCGCCGCGTCCTCTCTCGCGATGCTGCTCCATCGATGGCGGACGCGCGGCGTCGGCCGCGCGACGCTCTCAGTTCAACTCTGACCTACCACCGCCCGCTGAGCCCGACGTACCCCCCGCCGCCCGTCGCCGCGAACACCGGCCGCACCCGCCCCGCGCGCTCCACCGGCTCGCTCCGCCAGCGCAGCCCGTCGATCAGCAGCGCCGCGCCCCCCGCCACCGCCGCCACGCCCACCCCGAGGAACACCGAGTCACGCGTCGAGGTCACATAGACCTCCTCGCGACCGTCTCCCAGGTCGTTCGCGACCGTCCCGTCGCGCGCGACCGACACCAGCCCGATCACTGCGAGCGTCGCGCCCGCCGCGAGGAGCGCTCCCCCCGTGATCGCCTCGGGCCAGCGCCGGTAGCGTCGCGTCTCCATCGGCGCCTGACGCGGCGCCGTGACGGGCTCCACGGTCGTCGGCACCACCGCGGGCGTCGCGGTGGGCGCAGGCGGGTCGAGCGTGCGCAGCGGCGTCACGAGCTCTCGCGCGAGCACGCGAGCGAGGGCGACGACGTCGTCCCACGAGCCCACGGTCTCGCGCGCGACGGGAGACGCGAGCGACTCCCCCGCTACGCTCACGAGCGTGAGCCGCACCGTCCCGTGTCGCCCCTCTCGCGTGGCGTCGACCAGCACCACCGCCCGCGCGTGCAGCGCCGACGCGAGGTCGCGCGCGCACGCGGGCGCCGCGCAGGTCATCGACGCGGGGGCGAGCGCCTCGACGCGGGTCGCGGTCTCGACCCCCGAGAGCACCTCGGGAGACTGGGCGGACAACACCTCGGCCACCGCGTCGGCCACGGCGCTCGCCTGCGGCGCGGTGGGTCCGTTGGTCATGCCCCGCGCGGCGAAGACGGCCACGGGGTCGGCCTGCGCCGCGCTCGCGGCGGTGACGATCGCGAGGGTGAGGGCGAGGGGGCGCACCCGGAGGGTGATAACGCGCAGGGGCGACGGGCGGAAGGATTCGGACGGTGGGGTCAGCGGCCGTTGCGCTGGGGCGCGGCGCGCTGCTGGCGGAAGCGCTGGGCCTTCTCGGCCTTGCGCGCGGCCACGTCGGTGAGGGCGGGGACGTCGACCTCGACCTCTCCGTCACCCGTGCATTTCGCCTGGCATGCGAGGCGAAGGCCGACGACCTTGGCGATGGAGCCGAGGTGCGTGACCTCGTTCTCGCCGATGGGGGAGAGGTTCTCCTTGCCGCGCTTGACGGTCACGCGGCAGAGCGAGCAGGTCGCGACGCCTCCGCAGGTGGTGGCGATGGGGTGGCCCTCGCCCTGGAGCACTTGGAGCAGGGAATCCCCAGGTCGGCCTTCGTAGACCGCCCCGGTCCCCGCGATGACGATGCGGGTCATGGACGGGGAATGGCACGCGGCGCGCGCCCGCGTCAACGCGCGCGGCGGCGGCGCTACGTCAAAGACCGCGAGAATTCAGGGCGTTCGCGCCGGGAGCTCCCGCACGAACTTCTGCACCAGGGCGAGGATCATTTCCCGCGCGACGCGGTTCTCTCCGCCCTCGGGGATGATCACGTCGGCCGAGCGCTTCGAGGGCTCGACGAAGGCCATGTGCATGGGCCGCACGGTCTCGTAGTACTGCTGCCGCACCTGCGCGAAGCTGCGCCCGCGGTGCTCGAGGTCGCGACGGATGCGCCGCATGAGCCGGATGTCGGGGTCGGTGTCGACGAAGAGCTTCACGTCGAGCCGCTCACGGATGCCCTCGAGCGCGAGCACCAGGATCCCCTCGACCACCACCACGGCGCGGGGCTCGACCCGGTCGGTCTCGTCGAGCCTGCGGTGCGTGGCGAAGTCGTAGCGGGGCTTGTCGACGCCCTCGCCCCGACGGAGCGCGTCGAGGTGACGCACGAAGAGCGCGTTGTCGAGGGAGTCTGGGTGGTCGAAGTTGATGCGGCAGCGGTCCTCGTACGAGAGGTGCGCCTGGTCGCGGTAGTAGGCGTCGTGCTCGAGGAGCGCGACGTCTTCGGGAGGGAGCGCGTCGACGATGGCGCGCGCGATGGTCGTCTTGCCCGAGCCGCTGCCGCCCGCGACGCCGATGAAGAGCACCGACACGGGCCGTGCCTACTACAGCCCCTCGCGCCGCCGCGCCAGAGGATGTCGCCGCGCGAAGGCGATCGCCGCGGCCGCCATCACCGCGGCCCACCACGCCGAGCCCGCGCGAGCCCAGGGCCGCGCCGCGCACGACTGGAAGTAATTGCCTTGCGCGGGGTTGGCGCAGGACTCCTGCGCGTTGAGGGCGCTGCGACCGAGCGGGTCGTAGGCCTGCACCGCGAAGCACACCGGCCCGTCGGCCTCGGCCGCGCTCAGCCGGAACGTGCGCTGCGCGCTTCGGTCCGACGCCGTGCCCGAGCGCTGCAGCCGCACCCGGTCGCGCACCCGCGGCCCGCTGATCCCGGGCCCGCGGGTCTGGAAGATCACGTACTCGACGTCGGAGTCGGGCCACGCGAGGCCGGCCGACGTCGGCGACGAGGTCGCGCGGGTGAAGGTGACCGTCACGTCGACCGCGCCCGCTTCGCAGGTCTCGCCCTCGGCGTCGCGCGCGGAGACGTCTTCGACCCCGTCGAACACGGGCGGGCCGGCGCTCGGCCCCGAGCCCGTGCGGAAGGTGAAGGGCACCGAGCCGCCCGCGATGTCGGCGTAGGTGACGGTGAAGTCCGTGAAGCCCGGGAGCTGGCCGCCCTGCGGCGTCCAGACGATCTCGTTGCCCACCACCGCGGCGGAGCCCCGGAGGCACGAGCCGCCGCTGCGCACGCGCACGCAGAGCGTGGGGGGCTCGGGCGGTCGGCCGAGGTAGCGCAGCCGCACGGCGGTGTCGGTGGGCACGTTCACCGCGTCGGCGGCGGGGAACACGTCGCGCAGCACGCCGTCGAGGGAGGGGTCGGGCCCGGCGTCGGCGCCCGCGTCGCATTGGGCCGACGCGACGGCCGGCAGCGCGAGGAGCGCGAAGGAGACAGCGGCGAGCGCGCGTCGTGGCGGGGCGGACGTTCTCACGGCGGGTCGAGCGGGATGGTACATCAACGCGCCGTGAAGACCCGCACGGTCGTTGTGTGCGCCGCGACGCTCGCGCTCGCAGCCGACGCAGGGGCGCAGCCCGCGAGGGACGGCGTCTCGCCGCACATGCAGTCGATGATTCGCTTGAGCCAGGCGCGCGCGGCGCTGCGGCGGGGCGAGACCGACGAGGGCGTGAGGCTCTTGCAGGAGTCGGTGGACCTCGGCGCGCCTCCGCCCGCGCTGCGAGAACTCGCGACCTTGCTGGAGGCGCAGGGCCGCTGGCGCGAGGCCGCGGGCGTGTGGACGCGCTACGGACTCTTGTCAGGCGACCCCGCGGCGCGCGACGCGGCCTTCGCGCGCAGAGAGGCGCTGCGACGCATGGCGACCTCGCTGCGGGTGCGGGTGTTCCCGCAGTCGCAAGCGCGCGCGGCGCGGGTGTGGATCGACCACGACCCCCCGCGACCGTCGGGCGCGGCGGGCATCGAGGTGGTGATGGAGGGCGGGCGCCACCGCGTGCGCGTCGAGGCGCCGGGCTACGCGCCGTGGGAGATGATGGTGCCGACGGGCTTCGGTCAGCCCGTCGACGTGGTGGCCGTGCTCCACCCCGCGGCCGACGCGGGGGCGCGGTAGGGCTTCAGCGGGGCTCCCAGCGCAGCGTCTCGGCGGCGCCGGGCAGGATGCGCTGCTGGTTCAGCCCATCCTGGTTCATCAAGAAGATGCCGCCGCGCGACGACGAGAAGGCGATGAGCCGCCCGTCGGGGGAGTAGGTCGGGTCGCTGTTCGACCCCTGGCCCTCGGTGAGCCGACGCACGGCGCCCGAGCCGATGTTGATGGTGAAGATGTCCGACCCGCCGCCCGCGCGGCCCGCGTAGGCCACGGTCTGGTTGTCGGGCGCCCACGTGGGGTGGGTGTTGTAGCTGCCCGCGTAGCTCACGCGGCGCTGCCCTCCGCCGCCCGCGTCCATCACGTACACCTGCGGCCCGCCCGCGCGGTCGCTCACGAACGCGATCTTTGACCCGTCGGGCGACCACACGGGAGAGACGTCGGCGCCGGGGTCGTTGGTGAGGCGGCGCAATCCCCCGCCGTCGGCGCTGCCCACGTAGATCTCGCTGTTGCCGTCGCGGGTGAGCACCACGGCCATGCGGCTGCCCGAGAAGGCCGCGCCCATCACCAGCCCGTCGGCCCGCAGCACGGGCTCGACGCGCCCCTGACGGAAGAGCGCGAGGAAGCCCTCGGGCGTCTGCGACGACCAGTAGAGGCCCCCAGGGCCCCAGCCCGGCGTGAAGTTCAGCCGGCGGCCGGAGCTCACCTGCGAGAGGTTCCCGCCGTCGCAGTCGACGGTGAAGATCTCCTTGCGGCCGCGGGCGGTGCGGCGCGCGAAGGCGATGCGCGTCCCGAAGATGCCCGCGCGGTTGGTGTAGAGCTCGATGAGGTCGTTCGCGATGCGGTGCGCGAGCGCGCGCGGAGAGCCCGGGCCGTAGCTCCGGGTCAATCGCGGCGCGCCGGGGTTGCCCGGCTCCCAGACGCGCAGCTCTACGCGGGTCGCGTCGCCCGACCCCGAGGCCTGCCCCTTCACCACGGCGGTCGCGCCCACGCCCACCCACGAGCCCGGGTTGATGGTGAGCCCCTCGGCCTCGAGGTTCGCGGTGAACGAGCGCGGGTCGAGCACGCGGAAGAGCGACGAGAGGCGCAGGTCGTTCGAGAGGATCTGCGCGACCTCGGCCCCGCCCGCGCCGCGAAGCTCGGGCACCGCGATGGGGAGGAGCCGCGCTTCGAGGCCCTGCAGGGTGATGGTGAGGTCGCCGACGGTGGGCTGGGTGGTGACGGGCTGCGGCGCGGGCTGCGCGCGCGTGACGAGGGGCGGGAGCAGCGCCGCCGAGGCGGCCGCCAGGGCGACGAAGGATGCGTGGCTGCGCTTCACGCCGCGGAGTCTACCGGAGCGACCCCCGCGCGGCGAAGCGCGCGGTGACATCAGTGGGACATCCGCTCGATGGGCACGCGCACGTTGATGTTGCGGCCCGCGATGGCGGCGCGCTCCTCGGGCGTCAGCTCGGTGATCTGCGCGTGGTCCTCGGCGAGGCGCTGCGCCTGCCCGAGGATGTCTCCGTCGAGGCTCGCGTTGCCCGACGGCGAGGCCATCTCGGCCAGCACGATGGCCCCGTTCTCGTCGAGCCTGATGCGGAAGGTCACGGTGCGCGCCTCGCTCCCCGTGAGCGCCGTCGAGATCCGGATGTGCTCGCGCAGGAAGCGGTCGATCTTCGTGGGCGCGCCGCGCGTCGCGAGGTTCGGGTCGGTGGTGTCTCCGCGCTCGCTGCCGTTGGGGTCGCCGGGCCCCGAGGCCGTCGGGTCGGCGGCCTGCTCCGCGGCGGCCATCGCGGCGATGCGGTCGAGGGTGGTGCGCTCGGCGAGGTCCTGGTTGCCGCGGCCTCGCACGCGTCGGCCCGTGATCGCGGCCATGTAGTCTTCGGCCCCCGCGTCGCGCGGGATGACGATCTGGTTCGGGTCGCGCGTGGGCGTCGTGGGCCGCGGCGCCTCGCGCTCGGCGAGCACCGGCGCCTCGCGGTGGATCACCTGCCGCGGGTCGACCAGGCCGCCGCCGCGCTTCATCAGGTGCGTCTCGATCACCTGCTCAGGCTGCGCGGCGGGGCGGGCGGCGACGTTGCCTTCGTTCTTGCCGAGGCGAAAGCTCAGGCCCACCACGCCGAGGTGCACGATGAGCGCGACGGTCACGCCCATCGCCATGCCAGCGGGCTCGTCGGCGCCCGAGCGCTCCCGCGACGAGAGCGTCGAGGCGCCCGTGGGGGGCACCGAACGGATCGCGGGCGGGGGCTCGTGCTCGCTCATCGCGCGACCTCATCGACCCGCGTCGGGTGCGTGAGATTGGCGCGCGCGACGAGTGCCCTGCCCATGCGACTACTGCGAGGTGAGGGGGTCGGTGACGATGCCGAGCTTCTCGACGCCCGACGCGCGCATGATGGCGAGCACCTGCACGACGGTGCCGTAGGGCACGGTGGCGTCGGCCTGGATGAAGGCCTCGTGGTCACGCTGCACGATGGCGTTGGCGCGGAGCTGCTCTCCGAGGCGCGCGACGGTGGTCTGGTCCTGACCGATCCAGACGGCGATGGGGGAGTTGGGGTCGGTGGCCGTGGTGTGCCCGACGGTGATGGTGAGCTTCTGCTCGGTCACCGGCATGGGCGGCGCTTCGGCGTTGGGCAGGTCGACGCGCAGGCCGGCCTGGACGAGCGGCGCGGTCACCATGAAGATGATGAGGAGCACGAGCATCACGTCGACGAGGGGCGTGACGTTGATCTCGCTCATGGGGCCGCCCTGGCCCCCGCCGCTGGAGAAGGCCATCAGCGCCTCACTTGAGGATGTGGCGGCGGACGATGTTGAGGAAGTCGTTCGCGAAGATGTCCATCTCGTTCGAGAGGACGCGGATCTGCCGCACGAAGTGGTTGTACGCGATCACCGCGGGCACGGCGGCGACGAGGCCGACGGCGGTGGTGAAGAGCGCCTCTGCGATGCCCGGGCCCACCCGGTCGATGGTGGCCGTGTCGTGCGAGGCCGTGAGCAGGGTGAAGGCGTGCATGATGCCGTACACCGTGCCGAAGAGGCCGATGAAGGGCGCGGTGGAGCCCGTCGTGGCGAGGAAGGGCACCATGCTCTCGAGCACGGTGGTCTGCCGCGAGAAGGCGCGGCGCAGGGCGCGCTCGACGTTCTCGATGCCGCCAGCGTCGTCGGTGCCCGCGGCGGCCTTGACCTTCAAGAGCTCGTCGTAGCCCGCGCGGTACATCTGCGCGACGGGGCTGCGCGGCCGCGCGATGGCGGCGTCGTTGGCGACGTTCAACTGCCGCGTCTGCTCGAAGAGCGCGAGGAAGGACTCGTTCTCCGAGAAGGCCCTGCGGAGGTAGAGCCACTTGTAGCCGATGATGTACCAGCAGATCAGCGAGAACAGGAGCAGGAGGCCCAGCACCGCCTTCACGGGGGCCGTCGCGTTGGCGATGAGCTCCATGGTGGTGGGTGAGCGCCCGCCCCCTCCCGGGGCGTGCTGCTGGAAGTGCACGAGGTAGCCGTAGATCACGTGCTGCATGTCGGCTTCGGTCGCGGACCTTCTCCCCGCCGCGCGGTCGGTGTCAATCGCGCGCTCGGGTGACACGCACGGGGCCGAGGCTCACACTGACCGGGTGATGCTCCGCCGCGCCGCCGCCCTCGCGCTGTGCCTCGCCGCCTCGACCTCGGCCTGCCTCGGGGGCGGCGGTTCGCCCTCGGGCACGCCGGGCTCGACCTTCTCGTTCTCGTGGCGCATCGACGGCCTCGACCCGCGCGCGAACCCCACGGCGTGCCGCGACGCGGGGGTGCAGTTCCTCCAGCTCGTGCTGGTCGACCCGAACGACATCACGCGCGAGCGCCTTCGCGTGCAGTGGGACTGCTCGCTCGGCACCTACCGCTCGGCCACCCCGGAGCTCCCAGCGGGCGCGTGGGCGTTCTACATCGAGGCCGTGGCGCCCGACGGGTCGCGCCTCTCGGTCGCCCCGGGGCGGCGTGACGCGACGGGGGCGGTGGTGCCCGCGCCCGAGGCGCTCACGGTCCCCTCGGGCGGTCACCTCGACCTCGACCGGGGGAACACCACCGACACCACGCTCCCGGGCGTTCCGACGAACTTCGCGACGGGCACCGGTCCGCTCCAGGTGGCGCTCCAGTGGCAGACCCGCGAGGGCGCGGGCGACTGCGCGGCGGCGGGCGTCGCGAAGCTCCGCTGGCAGCTCGTCGCGCCCAACGGGGTCGTCGTCGAAGACCACGCCACCCTCGAGGCCTGCGCGCAGTACGCGACGATCCGCTGGGACCGCACGCTCTACGACGACTACAGCCTCGTGGTGCGCGGCTACGACATGAGCGAGTCGCTCACGCACGAGGGCCGCTGCGCGGGGCTGCGCTCGGGTCGAGACGCGGCCGCGCGAGCGGGCTACGCGTGCACGGTGCCCTTCCGCATCGCGGGCTCGCGGTAGACGACGCCGGTTGCCGCGCCGGGGCGGGCGTGGTTACTGCCACGGGGTGAGCGTGCGAGATCCCGACGGGCAGGGCGTGCAGGTGCAGCTCCCGGTCTTCACCCGCGCGATGCGCGTGGCGGCCGCGGTGTTCGGGGTCGTGTGGCTCCTCGAGGCGCTCTTGAGCGGCACGCGCTTCCTCGGGGCGCAGGGCAACGCGCTCGGGCCCTTTCAGTGGCTCGCGCTCACGCCCGCGAGCGTGCTGCGCGGAGAGGTCTGGCGCCTGGCGACCTACGCGCTCCTGCACGACCCCCACGCCATCGTCTCGGTGATCTTCACCGTGCTCACGCTGTGGTTCTTCGGCGGAGACCTCGAGCGCCGCATGGGCCTCAAGCGCCTCGGACTCCTCGCGATGATGGCGACGCTGATGGGGTCGGTGCTCGTCACCCTCGCGGGCGCGCTGTACCTGCCGCTCGCCTACGCGGCGGTGGTGGGCCCGGGCGCGGCGGGCGCGGCGATGGCCGTCGCGTGGGGCCGCGGCGTGGGCGAGCAGCCGATGTCGTTCTTCGGCGTGGTGAAGCTCACGGGAAAGCAGTTCACCTACGTGATGGTCGGGCTGGTGCTCGTGGGCCTGCTGGTGGCGCGCAACGGCGCGGCGCTCGCGTCGGTGGGCGGGCTCGTCGCGGGCTTCGTCTTCGGCCGCAAGCGACCGCCTCCGCCGCGGTCGCGCACCGTGTCGTCGCCGCGGCTCAAGGTCGTGCGCGGCGGCAAGGACCTGCCGAACTGACGCTCAGGCGTCGTCGTGGCGGCGGGTCCAGCGATCGTCGGACTCGTCGTCGTCGGGCATGACCGTGGCGCGCACCTGCGGGGGCAGCGCGTCGAGCGCCACGCGAGAGCCACGGGTGCGCCGCACCGCGCGCGCGACGGCGTCGTCGAGCTCGGGGAGGTTCCCCGGCCAGGGGTAGCTCACGACCGCCGCGAGGGCCTCGGGGCTGAGGCACACCACGCTGCGACCCAGCGCGCGGCACGCGCGGTCGATGGACGCGAGCGCGAGCGACTCCAGGTCCTCACGGCGCTCGCGCAGCGGCGGCACCGACAACACCCGGTCGCCGAAGCGCGCGATGAGCGAGGCGGGGAGGTCCATCGCGTCGGGCGCGGCGGGCATCGTCGCGATGAGGTCGACGTCGAGCGACCACGCCGCGGCGCCGCCCACGCGCCGCGCGCGCCCCTCGTCGAGCGCCGTCGCGAGCGCGACCAGCGCGTCGTGGCCCAGCGCGGGGAGGTTCTCGATGAGCAGCGTCCCGCCGTCGGCGAGCTCCAGCCAACCGGGCTCGTTCACGCCGCGCGCGTCTCCGAGGAGCGCGGCCATCGCGTCGTCGCTCGCGTAGCGGGCCGCGTCGACGCGCACGAAGGCCCGCGCCGCGCCGCGCGCGCAGTGGACCCTCCACGCCGCCGCCGCGGTCGGGCACCCGGGCTCGGCCACCGCCGCCACCGCGCCGCGCTCCGCGCCCACGCGCGCGATCGCCTCGTCGAGCGCGCGCATCGGCCGCGAGTACGCGAACCACGAGAGGTCGGCGCCCCCGAGCGGCGTGGTGGGTCGCCGCGCATCCACCTGCTCTCTCAGCCGCAGGAGCGCCGTCTCTGCGCGCTCGCGGGCCTCGCGGTCGAGGGCCGACTGGTCCTGCGCGGCGGCGACGCGGAGCTGCGCGCGCTCGAGCGCGGCGAGGCGTGACACCGCCCCCTCGACCACCTTCGCCACCTCGGTGAGCCGCGCCTCCTCCTCGAAGCTCGGCGGGTCGCGGCGCATCCCCCGCGCGAGGAGGAGGACGCCCACGAGCTCTCCCTCTTCGCGCAGCGGCACCGCGCCGAAGGCCTCGTGCGCGTCGAGGCAGCCCGACACCGCGCGCAGGTCGGGGTGCCGCACGAGGTGAGGCGTGAGCGCGTCGATGAACACCGGCGTCGGGCGCGCGCGCAGCCACGCGAGGAGGGGCTTGGCCGAGGTGAGCGCGAGCGCGTTCACCGACGCGGTGCCGGCGACGTCGACGCGGAACACCCGCGGCCGGTCGAGCACCCACAGCGCCGCGGGCGCGCGCAGGTCTCGCGCGGCCGAGCGCAGCGGGTCGAGCACCGCCGTCGCGAGGTCGGAGAGCGTCTCGGCGCGAGGGATCGCGCGCTCGATCTCGTCGCAGGCGGCGAGGAGACGTCCCTCGTCGGGGCGCAGGCGCGCGTCGATGGCGGGCGCGAGGAGCACCATCGCGACGAGGCCCGCGAGCGGCGCGGCGAAGGGCAGCGCGGGCAGGAGCGCCCAGGTCAGCATCGCGACGCAGAGGGCGACCACGGCCGCGGCGGCGCGACGGGCGAGGGGGCCCGCGTCGGCGAGGGAACCTCCTCCCACGCCCATGGTGAGGCCCGCGACCTGCGCGACGAGCCCGCCCGCGAGGAGGAGCGGCGACACCCGCGACGGGATCAGCGCGTGGACGCTGAGCGCCGCCGCGAGGAGGCCCGCGCCGAGGCCCGGCGGCACGAGCCGCGCGCGCTCCAGCGGGGGATCGGGCCGTTGCACGCCGTGCACGTAGAGGAGCGCCGTGACCCACCCCGCGACGGCCGACAGCGCGCGCGCGCCCGGGAAGGGGTCGACCACGCGCGGCCAGAGGCCCACCGCGGCGGCGAGCGCGACGATCACGCCGGGGACGAGCGCGCGGCGAAGGGTCGAGAGCCGCAGCGGAGACGCGAAGGCGAAGCCCGCCGAGAGCCCGAGCGCCTCGGCCACGGTGAGGGCGTGAACGAGCTGGAGCGTGGGCGTGGGCGGGCGAGGCCCGGCGACGGTGCACGCGGCCGCGACGGCGGAGAGGGCGCCCACGACGCGCGTGGCCTCGATGGAGGCGGCGTGCGGGCCCTTGTGGGCGCGGCGGGGCAGGAGCGCGCAGGAGACGGCGAGGAGCGCGACGAGGGCGCCCTCGATGTCGATGGGACGTCGCGCGGTGTTCCACGCGACGAGGGCCACCCACGCGGCGGCGAGGGCGGCGAGCTCGCTCCAGGGGACGCGCGCGCGCACGGGCGGCATATCGTCGGGACCGTATAAGGGATCCGCGGGGTCGCGCAAAACCACGCGCCGCGCGGGTTCGCGTCAGGGCGAGGCGGGGGCCTCTTCGCCCTGCTGCGCGTTGAAGCGGATCTCGCAGGCCGTGCCGAGCTCGGTGAGGGCGTCGAGGGCGAGGTCCATCTCCTCGCGGGTGTGGCCGCGCGTCACGTTCACGCGCAGCCGCTCCTCGCCGTTCTTCACGCCGGGGTAGGTGATCGGCACCATGTGAACGCCCCGGTCGTAGAGCAGGTGGTGGAGCATCATCGCCTTGCGCTCGTCGCGCACCATCACGGGCATGATGTGCGTGTCGCTCTTGCCGAGGTCGAAGCCCCGCGCCGTGAGCTGCCCGCGCATGTACGCCGCGTTCGCGTGGAGCTCCGCCACGAGCGCGGGGCCGTCTTCTTCGAGCATCGTGAGGATCTCGGCCGCGGCGGCCACGATGGGCACCGGCAGCGTCGCGCTGAACACGAAGCTCCGCGCCGTGTGCTGGATGTGCTCCACCACGTCGGAGGAGCCCAGGATGATCCCGCCGATGCCGCCGAAGACCTTCGAGAAGGTCGAGATCACCACCGGCGCGCGGCCCTCGAGGCCCAGGTCCTCGAGGATCCCCCGGCCGTGGGTGCCCAGCGTGCCCGAGCCGTGCGCGTCGTCGACCACCAGCGCGGCGCCGTAGCGGTCGCACACCTCGACGATCTCGCGCAGCGTCTCCTTGTCGCCGTCGAGGAGTAGATCCCCCTCGACGAGCACCATGGCGTTCTTTCGCTCGCGGCTCTTGAGGATGCGCTCTGCGGGCTCTTCGCCGAGTTGTGGTTGAAGAACTCACCTCGGGCGCGCGGCCCAGTGCCCGCCGCGACGAAGGTCCCGTCGAGGATGCAGGCGCGCGAGAGCATGTCGAGGATGAGCGTGGTGTCGCGGTCGGCTACGACATCACGGTGCCCACCATCGCCTGGTGCCCGTGGTCGTGATGAGCGCCTCTCGAAGCCGAAGAACTTCGCGAGGCGCTGCTCGAGCTCGACGTGCGCCACCGTGGTCGCCTGCACGCGCGAGCTCGACAGCCCGCAGGCGTACCGGTCCACCGCGCGCTTGGCGGCCTCCTTCACGCGCGGGTGCGTCGTGAGCCCGAGGTAGTCGTTCGAGCTGAGTTCACGAAGGCGTGCCCGTTCACCGTCGTGCGCAGCCCCTCGCTCTCGAAGGGGCGGGAAGAACGGCACACGCCACTGCGCTCACGCACGCGCGCCAGCTCGGCGTGCGCCTTCTCCTCGATCCAGGTCATCGCCGACTCCTACGCCGCACACCAGCGCCGACGCGTTGCCGCAGAAGCCCACCGCGGTCACCACCACCGTCGTCGCCCGCTCGGGCGCGGCGCCCGACGCGAGGTCCCTGGACCGGCGCGCCTGCGAACCACGCCGTCGCCGCCGCCGAGAGCGCGCCCGCTGCCGAGGGTCTCGCCGAAGCGCGACTTCAACGTCGCGACACCGACGTCGCCCGAGGCCCGCGCGACGCCCTCGCGCTCCGGGCCGCGTCGACCGCCGCGAGGCCTGACAGCCTGCCTTCGCGACCACCGACACGTCGCGCGCCGAGAGCCCCGCCTTCGCGCAGCGCGGAGGCGACTGCGCGCGAGAGGGCCTCCGCGCTCGGCGCCACCATGGGGGCGTCGTCGTCGGCGTGGGCCTGAACGCGGCCCCGCAGCTCGTGACCCGCGCGAGCACCCGCGCGCCGCGGCCCGCGCCGCGTCGAGGTCCTCCACCGCGAGGAGCGCCGCGCTCAAGCCGAGTCGCCCTCGGCCGCCGTCCTCGGTCGCGAGCGCCAGCGCCCACGCGGCGAAGGCCCTGCCAGAGCCCCCTCGCTCAGGGCCTCTCCGCCCCGCGAGGATCGCCTTCGCCCGCCCCCGCGCCGAGGTAGGTGGCAGCGCAGTCGAAGACGTCGACGCCGCCCGTGGGGCCGTTGGTCACCAGACAGGCGTTGCGGGCGCGCAGGTCGTCCCAGATCGAGACGTAGCCCGCGGCGCTGTTGATGACGGTGTTGGGGAACTTGCCGGGGTTGAGGTAGCGCGGGTCTTCGAGCCGCCGACGCGGTCGAGCTCCGAGATGGCCCTTGATGCTCCCGTAGGCCGTGGAGGCGCACACCCCCACCGCGTCGGCGCCGAGGGCAGTGAAGGCCCCGTCGACCTTGATGCCCGCGTGGGCGAGCCCGAGCCGCGACGCCACGAGGAGCAGCCGCGTGAGGCGGTCGTTGTTGCGAAGGCCCTTGTCTCCGACGACGGCCTTGGGGTCGAAGGCGGGCACCTCGGCGACGCGCAGCGCGGGGTGCGGCGCGTGGGCGAAGGTCGTCGGCGCGGCGGTGAAGAGGTCGACCTCGGCGGCGCCCGCGGCCTCGCGGAAGCGGTCGTAGCCGACGCCCGCGGCGCTCACAACGCCGAGGCCCGTGATGGCGAGCGGCCTCACGCGCGGGCCTCACCGGGGGCGGGCAGGCGCCAGCTTCAGCGAAGAGCAACACGGCGTCGTAGCTGGCCGGTAGAAGGCGAGGGCGTTGTTGATCACCACGTCGGCGGGGCCGCTGCGCGCGGCGTTGGCGACGAGGTCGACGCATCGCACTCGGGGTCGGGGTCTCGTACGAGATGGTCGGCGGGCAGACTCCGCTCTGGATCGTCTCGACGCAGGTGACGGCCTTCGACGCGCCGACGCGCCCATGGTGTGGCCGAGCATGCTCTTCACCGACGAGACGGGGACGCGCTTGGCTCGCCGAAGACCTCGCGCACGGCCATGCTCGACGGAGTCGTTGGCGCGGGTGCCCGTGCCGTGCGCGTTCACGAAGTCGACCTCGTCGGGGGAGAGCCCGCTGCGGGCGATGGCCTCGCGCATGGCGGACGATGCGCCCCCGCGGGCTCGGGGCGGGTGATGTGGTGCGCGTCGCAGCCGAGGCCGTAGCCGCCTACCTCGGCGATGCTGTCGCGCCGCGGGCCGCGGCGTGGTCTTCGGTCTCGAGCACGAGCGACGCTCGCGCCGCCGAGGGTGAGCCTGCGGGCGGTTGAGGTCGAAGGGCTGGCAGCGCTCGGCGCGAGGGCGCCGAGGCGCGCTTGCTGTACCGACCTCTTGCAGCATCTCGGAGGCGCCGGTGACGACCACGTCGGCGCGGTCCGCGCGCAGGAGGTCGGAGGCGTAGCCGATGGCGTAGTTGCCCGCGGCGCAGGCGGCGGGGAGCGTGAGCACCTGGCCGCGCGTACGCAGGCGGCGGGCCACGGCCATCGAGAGGAGGTAGGGCGCGTACTTGGGAGCACGCGGGGGCTCATCGCGTCGGGGCCGCGGTGCATCCACGCGGCGTCGAGCGCGGTGATCACGTCGGCCTCGCCCATGGTCGTGCCGAGGATCACCGAGGCGCGGTCGGAGCGGAGGTGGCGGGTCGAGAGGCCGGTCGGCGACGGCCATGCGCGCGGCGGCGATGGCGAAGGCCGGTGCGAAGGCCCGCGCGCTTCGACTCGGCCTCGCGAGGATCGCGGGCGACGAAGCCCTTCACCTCGGCGCCCACGCCGCGGCCGATGCGGCGCGCGGTGTCGAAGGACTCACTTCCGCGAGGCGCTGCCGCTGCGGCCCTCGCGGATCGCGGACCAGAAGGCGGCGCGGCCGAGGCCGAGGGAGCTCACCGCTCCCACGCCGGTGACGAAGACCCGAGGAGGCATCGCGGCGCCCATTACCCCGAAGCACAAAGAGCAGCAAGGCGGCGGGTCTGAGGTGCGTAAGCGCGTGCGCGGCGTCACCGGCGATTCGCACGGCGAAGGGGCCGGGTCGAAGCGTCGCAAACCGCTTGTGGAAAGCGGTTTGGCGCGCCTTGACACCCCGCGGGAATTGCTGCGATGAAGCGCCCCGACGAGCGCCGATCGCGCGGGGAGAACCGCGCGGCACGCAACGTGAGACGGCGCGGGCGAACGGAGCACCAGGAGTCATGAAGCGCGACGAACTGCTGAAGACCTTCCGCGAGATCGCGAGCAAGGTGGCGGAGAAGGACCTGCCGGCGATGAGCGAGTCGACGGCGATCGCCGACCTGGGGATCGACTCCCTGGGGATGCTGGAGATCATCGGGGACCTCGAGCGCGAGCTCAACATCCGCATCCCCGACGACCAGCTCGTGGGGATCAGCACCGTCTCGCAGCTCGTCGACCTGGTGCAGAAGCGCGTGCAGCCGTCGGCCTGAGCCGACCGCGCCGCGACACCGACGTCACCCACCGCGACGGAGCGATCACATGCAGAACCTCAAGGACGACCTCCGCAACCTCATCGCCGAGATCATCGAGCGCGACGCGTCGGCCATCGGCGACGAGACCCCCCTCAAGGACCTCGGCGTCGACTCGATGCAGGCCGTCGAGATCGCGGCCGAGATCGAGCGCGCGTTCAAGCTGAAGATCGCCGAGAGCGAGCTCCGCAGCATCACCACCCTCGCGAGCGTGCACCGCATCGTCGAGGGCAAGCTCTCCGCCGCCACGGCCTGATGGCGCGCCCCGAGGGCGCCCACCGCGTGCGGGTCGGCTACGTCGACACCGACGCGGCGAGGGTCGTCCACCACTCCACCTACCTCCGGTACCACGAGGCCGCGCGCATCGAGTTCCTGCGCGAGAACGGCTTCGACTACGGCCGCTGGGAGGCCGAGACCAACACCGGCCTCCCCGTCGTCGAGGTGCAGATGCGGTACCTCCGCCCCGCGCGCTTCGACGACGTGCTCACGGTCACCACCCGCGTCGAGTCGCACCGCAGCGCGTGGGTGTGGTTCGCCCACGACATCCTCCGCGGCGAGGAGCGCATCCACCACGCCCGCGTGCGCTGCGCCGCCGTCACCTTCGACGGCGCGGTGCGGCGTCTGCCCGAGGCGCTCCTCCGCGCGGCCCTGGGCGACGAGTACGCGCCCTGACCCTCCGCCCCCTCCCTCTGGTGCCGACCGCGGGACTCGAACCCGCACGAGGCGCGAAGCCTCCGAGGGTTTTAAGCCCCCTGCGTATGCCATTCCGCCACGTCGGCGACGCGGCCCGACGCTAGCACCGCCCCGCGCGATCCGCGCCTGGAATTTGGTTCGCGCCCCGCGCCGGGTGCATCCGTGGGGCGATGCAGCGACCCACCGACCGCGCCGCCGCGGCGCAGGAGCTCCGACGACGTCTCCGGGTTCTCTTCGAGGCCCAGTCCCGCGGAGGGCTGCGCGACGGGCTCGACCGCGCGCGGCGCGACGCCGACAGCTACTCCGACGCGCTCGTGCGCGACGGGTCGTTCACGGCCCGAGAGGTCCTGGCGATGGTGGGGGAGGAGAGGGCACTCGCGGCGGGCCCAGCGACCCGCCGCGTCGGCTTCGACGGCCTGGAGCGCGGGTCAGCGTAGCGGCGCGACGCGCACGCCCCACTGGCGCATCGACGCGTCAGAGAGGTCGCGCCAGTAGGTCGCCACCTGCCCGCCCGCGATCGCCGCCCAGTAGCCCGTGTGGTTGTTCAGGTCGATCACCGAGCGGGTGAAGGCCATGCCCATCGGGGCGAGGGTCGCGAGGCGCAGCGTGCCCGCGGTGCTGTCCTGGTAGGCGACGCGCACGGTGCCGTCTGAGGCCACGTCGATCGCGGCGCTGTCGCCGACGATGTGCTTGCCGTCGTCGAAGGGCGTGGTGCCCAGGCCCGCGCCGTCGTCGACCTCGCGCGGCGCGCCCATCGGGGTGCCGTCGACCACGCGGAGGTACATCAAGCGCTCGGCCCAGCCGTCGACGTAGGCCACGTGCAGGTTGCCCATCGCGTCGAGCCGCGCCGAGGCGTAGATCCCGCGGTCGCCGGTGTCGGCCCGCATCGCGCCCTCGCCGTCGAGGATCGTGGGCGCCGCGAAGGTGCCCATCGCGTTGCTGCGCGCGTACATCAGGTTGCCGCGGTCGCGGTGGTACCAGACCAGCGAGAGCCGCCCCATCGCGTCGGCGAGGAGGTTGATGTAGAGCGCGCCGGGGCTGACGCCCTCGATGTAGTTCGCGTCGAACACGTCGGCGCAGCGGCCGCCGACGCAGGCCGACCCGCTGCCGCACGCGGGAGAGCAGCCCGAGGTGGTCGCGGTGCAGCGGCCCGTGCTCTCGACGCAGGCCTGGCCCATCGCGCAGTCGGCGGCGCGGCACGCGCTCGCGAGCGCGCCCACGTCGGCGATGGTCCAGTCGGCGCTGCGGCCGGGGGCGGCGCCGTTCGCGCGGGCGACGCGCACCACCGCGCGCACCGCGCCGTCCATCCCCACGTCGACCGCGCGGTACGCGATCACCGGGGTGCCGTCGGCGAGGAGCACCAGCGACGCGTAGCGGCCGTTGCTGCCGTTGGCGT
This sequence comes from Polyangiales bacterium, assembly GCA_041389825.1. Classification (GTDB taxonomy): domain Bacteria; phylum Myxococcota_A; class Polyangia; order Polyangiales; genus JAEYZO01. Next base: position 89,797 of record JAWKRC010000032.1, read on the forward strand.
CGACGGTGTGGCTCGTCCACCGGGTGCCGTCGAAGCTCGCGAACTTGAGCTTGTCGTGCGTGGTGTCCCAGTACGCGACGCGCGGCCGGCCCATCGCGTCGACGGCGATGCTGTTGAAGCGCCCCACGTCGTCGCCGGGGGTGCTGATCCCGCCGCGCCAGCCCGTGGTGTCGCCCGTGACCATCCCGTCGGCGGGCACGCCGTCGACGTGCACCCAGTCGACCCGCATCGTGCTGGTGTTCCAGCGGCCCACGACGAGGTCGCCGTAGCGCGAGTTCTCGGTGGGGTCGCCGGGCGAGTAGGCCGAGAGCCACAGGGCGTTGTCGCTCCCCGCGGCGGCGTGCAGGTGCGAGCCCACCGCGCCCACCGAGAGGGGAGGCAGCGGCGCGCACATGCACGAGCTCGTGTCGTAGGTGCACGCGCTCGCGTTGTAGGTCGGCGAGCCCGAGGCCATGAAGCCCGCCATGCAGTCGGGGCAGACCGGGGGCGTGGTGCACA